>NZ_JBSXOA010000012.1:0-1476115 GCF_056857935.1 Gracilimonas sp. B-17 | reverse complement strand
GAAAATTGAATATTCGGGAAGTCTCCGACTTCCAATACGGTAAATAACGTGATTTATGCATGTCTGAATTATGGTCTCTTAAGTTATCGCTCGGCAGGATTATTCCTAATTTAAGCTATAATGACTCGCTAAAGACTTAAGATATCCTCTAGTTTAGATTATTGTTGAAAACTCTACTTTGAAGCCCTTAATAAAATAAAGATCCCATAGATATTTTCAGTCTTGAGCGAAGCGGAGACTGAAAATTAAAAGCTAAGGAAGCCTCTGACTTCTATTACGTGCAACCGGCTAAACTCAAATCAGGATTCTCATCAATATCCAATATTGAAATAAAAAACGCCGAAGCAGTTTCCCACTTCGGCGTTGAATGTTCATTATTGAATGTTCAATGTTCTATTCCACTTCAGGGAGATTGAAATCCACATTAGTCCGGTAATCTCCTAGCAGGTGTTCTGCGAAGTAGTACCACATCATGCGCTGGAAGTACGGATTGTAGGGGCCGAACCCATGTCGGCGTCCCGGCAGGATCATCATATCAAACCGTTTTCCGGCTTTGATAAGGGCATCGGCAAGCCGGATGGTATTGGCCGGATGTACGTTATTATCCATATCTCCGTGAACCAGTAACAGATGTCCTTTTAAGTTCTCAGCCAGAGCGGCATTGGTTTCAACAGGAGCATCAAAGGTGATCTCCTCTTTTTCCACTTCAACGCTGTCCTCATTCATTTCCTTGACAGTCTTTTTCACTTCCTTCACGCCGTTGTGGACTTCACCCCACCAGATATTATAGATATTGTTGTCGTGGTTACCGGCAGATGACACAGCCACATCATAAAAATCAGGGTAGGTCAACAGAGCGGCTGTACTCATAAAACCACCTCCTGAGTGCCCAAAGATCCCAACTCTGTCCTGATCCACAAATGAATGCCTGGATGCGAGCTGCTCGATCCCATATTTGTTGTCAGCCAGCGGGTAGTCTCTCATATCACCATACCCGAAGTTATGATAATATTTTGAACGGATCGGGCTGCCGCCACGCTGACCAAAGGCAAGCACGACAAATCCAAGCTGAGAAAGTGACTGATTTCTACCGGTCGATCCGGTCACAGAAAAACTGGTTGGGAAAGGCTCAGTCTGAGGTCCCGGATACACATAAGTGATGATGGGGTAGCTTTTGGTGGAATCAAAGTCGAAAGGTTTCCACATCACACCATACAGATCGGTGGCCCCGTCGGCCGCCTTTACTGTGAATTCTTCAGGGGCCTGCCAGCCAATTTCCTCGGCAGCCTTCATATCGACCTTCTGCAATTCCAGTGTCACTTCACCGGCTGCATTTATGACCACAGTAGTGGTCGGCTGATCCACTTTGGAGTAGTTATCGACAAAGTAATTGCCATCCTCGGAGGGAGAAATGTTATGATTGGCATCCTCCGGGGTCAGGTGCCTGAAACGGGAACCGTCAAATCGAACCGAATATAGATTTTCGAAATAAGGATTTTGACCGGCTTCACGTCCGTATGCAGAAAAATAAATGGTTTGAGCCGTGGTGTCGATCTTAGCAATATCCCCCACAGTATAAAAGCCGTTAGTGATGGCATTCTTAAGATTTCCTTCACTGTCATAGCGATACAACTGCCCCCATCCGGTTCGTTCACTCCACCAGATGAATTCTTCCCCTTCGTTAATAATGGCCAGCTGTGCGTAACGAGTATTGAAATAGGGCTTGCTCTCCTCTGAGAACAATACTTCGACCTCCCCGGTACTGGTATTGGCTTTAAGCACATCGATCTTGCTCCATGTGCGGTCTCTTCTCAGGATGTAGAGGTAGTCTGACCGGTCCGTCTCGAATATCCCACCATCATTGAAATAGGCCCCTCCAAGGGACTGATCTTCCCACTTATCGGTATCAAGGGTTACAGAGGTTTGAGCTGCCGGGTCGAATACTTTGATCTCATCAATATAGATATCCTCTTCTCCGGGCATAGGGTATTTGTAGGTCTCAAGTGAAGGTCTGTCACCTGAGGAATCAATGACCCAGAGTTCATCAACCTTTCGTTTGTCCTGTCGTTTTACCCAGAGTTTTTTGGAATCCTCGAACCAGTTCACGTTAGCTTCAAGTCGTTTATTTGAGGTAGTGTCATCATCTTCATCCTGATAGCTGAACCATAATTTGCCGTCATCGGTCAGCTGGATCTCCGTACTGTCCTCATCATCCGCTTTCATTACGTATAGATTGTGATTTTTTGCAAATGCGATCCAGGTGCTGTCAGGTGAGTAGGTAGCCCAATCTTCTTCTTTTTCTTCCTGAAGGGAATCCCCTTTGACCAGTTCATTGCCATTCAGGTTATAGGTGAACTCGATACTGTCAACATGAAAGGTGAAGCGTTCCCGGTCGGTATCATATTCAAAGTCTTCCAGATCAAGGTCCTTGGCGTTGAAAGGGCGGTTGAATAATTCTGCCAGTTGCGAAGCCATATTTTCCTGATCGAAAAGTAAACGCTGAGATGGGCGGGCTGCATCTACGTAGTACCAGTTTTTGCCTTCATTGTTTTCGTAAGTGTACCAGAAACGATCGGTATCTTCTATCCATCGCGGGAAGACTGAGGTGTTTCCTATCAGTTTTTCCATTTTTTCGCCGGTGAAGCGTTCAGCAGCTTCAAAATTAGCCTGCTGAGCCAAAGTAAGGGTGGACATCCCAAATAGGAGCAATACAATGGGAAATAGTGATTTTAAAGATCTAAAGAGCATGAGAATGAGTTAAGTTTATCGTTTGTCTGAAGTAAAGAGTTTTTATTGTAAAAATTATATAATTGTACAGCATGACTGTATTTATGATAAATAAAAAACGCCGAAGCAGTTGCCCACTTCAGCGTTGAACCTCTATTGCAGAACCTTCAAGCGTCCGTAGGTCCTTGAAGCGTTCGGATAATGGGTATAAATTCTACTTTGGAGCTCCATAAAACAACGCTTGCAGGTCTTTAAGGACGCTGCAAGGTTGTTCCTTTAGCATAAAAAACGCCGAAGCAGTAAGCCACTTCGGCGTTGAATGTTCAATGTTCGCTATTAAACGGATCTACTCATCTTCAGGTAGATTGAAATCCACGTTGGTCCGGTAATCACCTAGCAGGTGTTCTGCAAAGTAATACCATTTTTGCCGCTCAAAGTATGGCTGATATGGTCCGAAGCCATGTCGGCGTCCCGGAAGGATCATGAGGTCAAAACGTTTGCCGGCTTTGACAAGGGCATCCACCAGGCGTATGGTGTTAGCCGGGTGAACATTATTATCCATATCACCGTGAACCAAAAGCAAATGTCCTTTCAGGTTTTCAGCAAGTGAAGCATTGGTCTTGATCTCACTTTCGAATGTGATCACTTCCTTTTCTACCTCAACACTGTCCTCATTCATTTCCTTGACAGTCTTTTTCACTTCCTTGACGCCATGGTGTGTTTCTCCCCACCAGGTATTGTACACATTGTTGTCGTGGTTACCGGCAGAAGAAACAGCGGCAGTGTAAAAATCAGGATAGGTCAGAAGGGCGGCTGTACTCATAAAACCACCGCCGGAATGTCCAAAGATCCCAACCTTATTATCATTGATATAAGGATGACGGGCAGCAAGCTGCTCTATTCCATATTTGTTGTCAGCCAATGGATAATCTCTCAAATTATCATAACCATAGGTATGATAGTATCTGGACCGCATTGGACTACCGCCACGGTTACCAAAGGCCACTACTACAAAACCTAACTGAGCAAGCGCCTGGTTGCGGCCGGTGTATCCCTGCAGAGAGAAGCTGGTCGGGAACGGCTCTGTTTGTGGTCCCGGATACACATAGGAAATGATAGGGTAGCTTTTAGTGGAGTCAAAGTCGAAGGGTTTCCACATGACGCCGTGAATATCGGTTACGCCATCGGCTGCCTTGATCCTGAATTCCTCGGGGGCTTCCCAGCCGATCTCCTCAGCAGGGGTCATATCCACCTCCTGCAGGTTCAGGCGAATTCGGCCATTTTCGTCACGCAGAACTGTACGGGTAGGCTGGTCAACTCTGGAAATATTATCCACAAAGTAGTTGCCTTCATCAGATTCAGAGATCCAGTGGTTGGCATTCTCAGGTGTCAGGTGTTTGAAGTCTGAGCCGTCAAATTTCACACTGTAAAGATTGCTATGATAGGGGTTGTCACCATCCCGGCCAAAAGCTTCAAAGAAGATCTTCTTGCCGGAAGTATCTACTTTCACGACGTCACCAACTACAAAGTTACCATTCGTGATCTGATTTTTCAGATTGCCTTCGCTATCGTAGCGGTATAGTTGTCCCCATCCGGTTCGCTCACTCCACCACAGATATTCTTCACCATCATTCATAATGCCTAAGTACTGGTAGCTCCAGTTAAAGTAGGGCTCACTGGTTTCGCTGATCAATACTTCCGTTTCACCGGTTTCGGTATCTGCAATAAGGACATCCACTTTGTCTGAGGGCCGGTTTTCGCGATAAATGTAAAGCTTATCGGAACTGTTAGCGCGATAATCACCGGTTTGATGCCCACCGTAATTGGCTCTTAGGTCCTGATCCTCCCATTTATCGGTATCCATTCGAACGCGTTCGCGGCTATCAATATCAAACACTTCTACGTGGTCGATCCCGATCTCATCCTCGCCGGGCATGCCGTATTTATAGGTCTCCAGTTCAGGTCTCTCACCCAGTGAATTGATCACCCAGAGTTCATCCACTTTACGCATGTCAGTGCGGGTCACATATAATTTTGTTTCATCATCAAAGAAACGCGCGTTGGTTCTGAGTCTCTCATTGCTGGTGGTGTCACCTTCATCTGCCTGATAACTGAACCATCGTTCGCCGTCTTCAGATAGTTGTATTTCCGTACTGTCCTCATCATCAGCCCTCATTACATAAAGGTTGTGGTCCTTGGCAAATGCGATCCAGGTACTGTCAGGGGAGTAGGTAGCCCAATTATCATCCTCATCCTCTTTCAGGGAGTCGCCTTTGATCAGCTGATTACCGTTCAGGTTATAGGTGAATTCGATGCTGTCTACATGAAAAGTAAACCGTTCTTTATCGGTGTTATACTCGAAATCTTTCAGATCAAGATCCTTGGAATTGAAAGGTCGCTCAAAGATCATGGTAAGCTGAGAAGCCATTTCTTCCTGATCGAACAGAAGCCGTTGCGAGGCTCTTTCGGCATTTACGAAATACCAGTTCTTTCCGTCGGGGTTCTCGAATTCATACCAGAAGTTGTTGGTGTCTTCGATCCAGCGGGGATAAACGGCCGTATTTCCGATCATTTTCTCCATTTTATCTCCGGTGAAACGCTCAGCCGCTTCAAAATTTGCCTGTTGGGCAAAGATCGACAGGTTGGCAGTAAAGGAAAGGATCAATGCAATGAAGAATCCTTTGGTCAGTTTTGATGAAATCATAGTCAGTTGGATAAGGTTTTGGTTACAGGCTTCAAAGAAACGGGATATTTTTGTAAAACACTTGTAAACATTAGGTAAGATCTCAACAGCTAGTGTTTGATGCAGTTGTTATGATCATTTAAGATTCTGTCAATGTATTTGCGACCTTTTCAGGTTCTTTTAATCCAAAAAGTGAGTACTCTTGCCCGGAAGTATGTACAATGATTGTCCCCAAACCAAAAGGGTCGTAATTCGTTTCAACATCATTGATATTTTCAAGGTCAATATTTCTGGAGTATTTTCCGTGAACAATGGTGAGCATGTTCTCAGTGATCCTGTACGATATACTGCGCCGTTTACTTTCTGTTTTCCATATCAGGTAAAGGCCTATAAGTAGTGGTGAAAGTATAATTCCGATAGTATAACCCCTGAAAAAAGCTTTAACGGAAGGAGTTAGAACGATAGGATGATGATGATAGGTCATGGCAGATTTTACGGATTTTATACTCAGAATATCGGGCCGAAGTTTGTATATTTTAGACTTGAAACGCAGTTATAGTTAACGAAATTCATACTTTCTTGAAAATCTGGAAATACGTAGTAGCTATCTGGATGACGATCGTCATTTCTGCCGGCTTTCTGATATACATTCCTGAGATCCCCATTCTTGAACAAACGGCCCGGAATATATTCTTTCATGTTCCTATGTGGATGACCATGTTCGTGCTCTTTCTGATCAGTTTTTGGTATAGCATAAAGTACCTGAATGAACCGGATCCTGTTTTTGATATCAAAGCATCCTCTGCGGCATCTGTAGGGGTGGCATTTGGCATATGTGGGCTTTTGACCGGATCATTGTGGGCACGTTTTACCTGGGGTTCCTGGTGGACCTTTGCTGAACCGAAAATGAACCTTGCTGCACTGGCACTCATGATCTATGTGGCTTACTTCATGTTACGTTCTGCTTTTGACGACCGGGAGAAGCGGGCTAAACTCGCAGCGGTCTATAATATCTTTGCGGTAACTACGATCCCGTTCTTGCTATATGTGGTTCCAAGGCAATTGACAAGTTTACACCCCGGTGCTGATGGAAATCCGGCCTTCAGCGAAATTACAGCGGATGAATTGAGGTTCATTTTATACCCGGCATTTATCGGATTCATAGCGCTTGGCATCTGGATATATGATATCCTTCATCGTTATAACAGGGTAAAACTTGAACTGGATAATTCGTAATTTAAAAAGATAAATATTGGATCGGTCTGTAGATCAGATCCAAAAATATATAATAACCTATGCAAGAAGATTCAGTAGCTCTCGTTGACACTCTCACAGAGGCATACTCTGATCAATGGGCCGGAGCCGCATCAGGTGAAGAAACAAATGCTTTTATTCAATTTATGAGTTCAAACGACCTAATTTTTGTTGTACTCGGAGTAAGTCTCATTATCTGGCTTGTACTCATCTACTTCCTTTTCAGAGTGGATAAGAAAGTCAGTAAACTTGAACAAGAAATTCAAACTACGAAAGAATCATGAAACCAAAGCTGATCATTGGAATTATTGCCATCGTTGGTTTTACATCGCTGTTGATGTATAATTTTGGCGAAAGCATTAGCACTTATACCACTTTTGAAGGAGCGGGCGAACGCTCAACCGCTCATATTCCGGGTACCTGGGATGAACAAAAAGGAGCCGAATTTTCTCTTGAAACCAAACGCTTTACCTTCTATATGAAAGATGAGGATGGCGTTTCCAGGAAAGTGGTCTATTCAAAACCCAAACCAAATAACTTCGAACAGGCAGACCAGCTTGTAGTGATCGGAGAAATGAGAGGGGATACTTTCTATGCCAATGAAATGCTCATGAAGTGTCCTTCAAAATATAACGATGCAGACCCCGGTCAGTTCACAGACGCTGTTCAGGGGTAATATCGAATTATTTCGGTGAATTGCATTTTTCCGGAATAATAAAATTCATCAAGAGCCACTATCTTAAAATATATCATATCCAGCCATGCTTGGAACCCTTGGTAAACTGTTATTATCAGCCTCGTTCATTACTTCTATCGGGGCTATGGTTTTTTACTATATCTCAGCCAATAAAGATCAGGATCGTACTCTAAGGATCGGTAACTGGTTGTTTGCTGCCAAAACCCTTTTCATTGTGGTAGCATCCGGTATTTTGATCTACCTAATCTTTCAGCACCAGTTTCAGTATTACTATGTGTTCAATTATACCAGCCTGGACCTGACTCCCCGTTATTTGTTTTCTGCTTTTTATGGTGGGCAGGAGGGAAGTTTTATGCTTTGGATCCTGTTCTCTGCCTTTTTTGGCTTTGGACTTATGAAATGGACAAGGGCACCCTATAAAGCTCCGGTACTGTTTTTCCTGACCCTTACTCAGGTATTCCTATTGTCCATGCTTTTGGGTTGGGATATTTTTGGTCTGAAGCTGGGCGCATCACCTTTCAGAACCATCGCTGAGGAAATGCCAAATGCCCCTTTTTTACAGTCAAATCCTGATTTTGTACCGAATGATGGCAGTGGACTTAATGATCTCCTGAAAAGCCCGTGGATGATGATCCACCCGCCGGTGCTTTTTATCGGTTTTGCCATGATGACCATTCCATACTGTTTTGCCATGGCAGCCCTCTGGAAGCAGCAGTATCACAAATGGATCGGTCCTGCATTACCCTGGACCCTAAGTGCCAACGTAGCCTTACTAACAGCCATCTTTCTGGGTGGTTACTGGGCTTATGTAACCCTTTCATTTGGAGGATACTGGGCGTGGGATCCTGTAGAGAATGCCTCGTTGGTTCCCTGGTTGATCGGCACAGCCGGTATCCACACCATGATCATTCAGCGCAAAAGTGCCATTGCTCAGAAATCATCCATATTGTTTGCCATTCTTGCTTATGTGGCAGTCGTTTATGAAACATTTTTGACCCGATCCGGAATTCTGGGCAGCTCATCTGTGCATAGTTTTGTGGATCTGGGATTGTATAATCAACTGCTTGCTTTTATGCTTGTAGTCACTCTTGTTGGGCTGGGGCTGTTTTTCTGGAGATATAAGGAACTGCCTTCACCGGAGAAAGAGTCAAACGTTTTGAGTCGTGAATTCATGACCGTGACTGGTGCTATGATGTTGCTGATCCTGGGATTAGTGATCATTCTGGGTACAAGCTCACCGATCCTGGGCCGCTTGTTTGTTGAAAATCCCACACCACCCGAGATCTCTTTCTACAATACCTGGAGCATGCCGATCGCTATGATCATGGCCTTGCTGACGGTGGTTGGCCAGTATCTGTTTTGGAATAAACATGATGGTGAATCACTTGCATCAGCCCTAATAAATCCTTTGTTAGTTACCAGTGCAGTAACGATCATCAGTGTGATACTTGGCGATGTGAGGGATCTGTATTATATGGTCTATCTGTTTTGTGGTTTCTTTGCCATTGTTGGGAACGCATGGATCATGGTCAAGCTGACTATCAGGAATCCTATGGTTATAGGCGGTTCACTGACACATGTGGGCTTTGGCCTTTTATTGGTGGGGATACTGGCTTCTTCTGCATATAATGAGCCTCTGGTCGATCAGAAAACAGCAAATTACAATGCTGCTGTTGAAAGAGGCGAGGTATTGGATGAACAAGGATTTAAGGTCACTCAGAAGGAAGAAATGTTGCTTCTGAATCTGAACGAGCCGATCCTAATTGATAACCGATATATGGTCACCTACGAAGGGTATGAACTCGATAATACCGTTCGAAGGGGGCAGCAGACCTATAAGATCCGGTTCGAGCCTATTGATGGGGGTAAACCATTTTATATGAATCCTGAAGTATATCCTATGCTTACCTCAAGCACGCAGGAAAATATTCAATGGTCCGTGGATCCGGATGTGAGAACAGGGTTTATGAGTGATATCTATCTGTATGTGGGTGGAAGTTCATATGTGGAACAGCAAAATGAATTTGTAAGAAAGAATGCTGAAATGATGCAGAATGTAGCATCGCAGGATACTACAGAAACCGAAGATGATTCTCTGAGTGTACAATCATTTAATATGAATCCTGGTCAATCCATTGATGTAGGAAACTTTACTATTAGGTTTGTGAATTATGTACAAACGGACAGTACGGAATTACCACCAAATACAACTATTGGAGTCAGGGCTGAGGTAGAACTTATTCACCCGGCCAGTAACAGGGTCATTACACTGGATCCCTTATTCGCAGTTTACAGTGAAGGTGGCCAGAGTTATATATATTCTCCACCGTCTTTTGCTTCCGAATTTGACCTGGAGTTCCAGTTTACGCAGATCAATCCACAGGAAAACAGTATTGAACTGACCGTGACCGGTCTTGAAGAAGAGTATGAGCCTGAATGGGTTCTTGTTGTGGCAGATGAAAAACCATTTATATCAGTGGTTTGGGCCGGTACATTTATACTGATGATTGGATTTAGCATCTCGATTTTCCGACATTGGGGTCGCGAGAAAGAAAAGAATTCGGATTGATCAAATGAAAAACAGAGTATTGAACGACTTTATCTATATCCTGACGGTCTGTTCTATACTTTTATTGATCACGTTAATTGAACCGGGTATCAAAGCTCAGAATCCGGTGGATGACATTTCTCCAAGAGGGGCCTTCCTAAGATCTTTGGCAGTTCCGGGCTGGGGACATCATTATGTTGACAAGACCAATTGGAACCGTGGTAAATATCATTTGGCGGGAGAAGCCGTGCTGGTTCTCTCTTATTTGGGCATCCATATTAGAGCGAATGATCTTGAAACTGATTTTCGAACACTTGCTCAGAGCAGGTCAGGGGCAAACCTTACCGACAAAGACAGGGATTATCTTATCGCGTTAGGTAATTTTGACAGCCTAAGTGATTATAATGAAGCTCAACTGCGTTCAAGAAGATGGAATGCACTTTTTCCGGAAACACCGGAATATCAATGGTCCTGGGAAAGCACAGCTGACAGGCTTCAGTATCAGGATACCCGGGAAAAGGTGGATAGAACCCGGAACCAACTTCCAACTCTTATAGTGCTGATGGTGGGTAATCGAATAGCAAGTGGGATCAGTGCTTATTTACGGGCTCAGAATAGATCAGAGAATTTTCCGGAAGCAGGGTTGATATACCTCAACGAACCCGGATATCAGGGAGTGGCAGCAAAATTAAGGATCAATTTCTGAGCAACTTTTCTGTTCGCTTTACAGGATAGTTATTATTTGAAAAATAGCGTTTAACGCCTTGAAAAACGCTTCCAAAAAGGGTAATCTGATAAAAATACTAATCAAAAATATTTGAACGAATGGATGTTAAAAAAGTAGCCGTAATTGGCGGCGGAACGATGGGAAATGGAATCGCTCATGTCTTTGCAATGAGTGGTATTCCGGTTAATCTGATCGAAACCAAGCAGGAATTTGCTGACCGTGCTCTTTCAACCATTGAGAAAAACCTCGATAGAATGGTAAAGAAAGAGAAGATCGACGAAGATAAAAAAAACAGTACGATTGAAAGTATCACTGTATTTCTTGATGTAAGTGAAGGGGTAAAGGACGTTGACCTGGTTGTTGAAGCCGTTCCTGAAAATCTCGATATCAAGCGATCTGTCTGGGAAAAGGTGGATGCAGCAGCTCCTGATCACGCAATCCTTGGGTCAAATACATCATCTATCTCAATCACAAAACTGGCGGCTATTACAAGCCGGCCTGAGAAATTCATTGGTATGCACTTCTTCAATCCTGTTCCGGTTATGAAGCTGGTTGAGATCGTACGCGGGCTTGAAACAGATGATGAGACCTATAAAGTTGTCGAAGAGACATCAAAGAAATTGAATAAAGTTCCGGTTCCTGTTAACGACGCTCCCGGATTTGTCAGTAACCGTGTACTGATGCCGATGATCAACGAGGCGATCTTCTGTGTTGGTGAAGGAGTGGCCACGGCCGAAAATGTAGATGAAGTGATGAAACTGGGTATGGCACATCCTATGGGGCCACTGCGACTTGCAGATTTCATAGGTCTGGATGTATGTCTTGATATTCTGAACGTTCTTTATGAGGGATTCAAGGATCCAAAATATCGTCCGGCTCCTCTGCTGGTTAAAATGGTAGATGCCGGTAAACTGGGCAATAAAACCGGTGAAGGCTTTTACAAATACGACTGATTCAAATATGGGATCAACGTATGGTTGATCCCTTTTCTTTAAATGTCCCGGCCTAAGCAGCCAGTGATTTATCCAGTATCTTATTGGATGTAAAGATCACCTTGTTGGCCTTTAAGAGTAGATCATTCAGCCTTCTTTTTACGATCTCCTGTACTTCATTTAGGCTTTCAGGCTCAATGAGTTGATATTGAAAATAAGAGATCAGGTTGATGGCTGAAAGGTATCGTCCATTCTCATCTCCATCGATCTCAACATGCCAGCGGGTAATGATATCATCATCAGCAAGTAATTGATTGACCTCTTTACTGATATTTTCCATCCATTTACTGGCTTCCTCGATCCTGTAGTTACCGGATCTTCCCGGTTTTTCGCGCTGGCAGGTTTCAATGTTGAACAACCACATCATTTCAACATCGATAGTAGGCATGACAGTAGATTCGGTAAAGGGCTCAATTTTTAGAAAGGGATGGCTTTCCATACCTTCTAGTCCCTTGGCCATTGAGGTTTCTCTAAAACTGTCCCAGTCAAAATTAATGGAAAGAGAATCGATATAATCTGATGCCTCTTGCAAAGAGATGTTTAATTCCAATCCCGTTGCATATATCTTGTTATCTTTCCATGTTCTGAATTTGTTAGTTGAGATACCCCGTTTGCCCAATTGTGATTCTACAGTGTTAACAATAGAATTGAATATTGGATATTGCATGAAATATTTATTTCCCCAACATTTTTAAATGAATTATTACGAATTAATATATCTAAATCGGTTGCTTAAAAACAAGTTGACCGGAGTTGTTATTACAAATGCCGTAAGTCCACACAAGAACTACATCGAGTTTTTTTTGGAAAGCGACAACGATCAATTTCGCCTCTGTTACAGCTCTGCTCCGGGAAATATTGCCTTGTTTATGGATTCATACAGGGGGGCAAAGAAGAGTAACACCATTAATTTTTTTGAAGATATTTATGGAGTAAACATTGAAAGGGTATCAATACCAGAAACGGATCGTTGGTTTTATATACATTTTGAAAACGGGCAAAAGCTATCATTTCGTTTATTCAGCAATAGGGCAAATGTGTTTCTGTCTCAGAACGATATCATAAATGAAGTATTTAAGGAATATGATGAGGTTGGGAGCGAGGCACCGGATCCTCAGTCACTGGACCTCTTTGAGGTCGATGGGGATGTATCCAGAAAGAGTACGAAGAATAAACTTGTTGCCCTGAATCCAATGCTGCCTCGTCAAAATCTCAAAGAACTCATCAGAATTCATGAACTGGATTCCGCTGACCTTTCTAAGCTGAGATCATTTGTCATGAGGATAACAGAGGAAATGGAACAAAACCCCAGCTTCAGGTTACTTGAAAACGGCGAGACCACATTGTTATCGGAGGATACTCTACCCATTGAAACGGAAATGGTGTATGATGATATTAATCATCTTATTCTTGACAGATATAAGAATTACTCCAGAAATCAGAGGTTAAAACAAAGGAGATCGACTTTGGTCAAGGCGTTGAAAACCAAGATCAAACGAGCCACTTCCGGTTTGAATAACCTCTATCAGGCTGATAAAGGCTTGGAAAGAGCCGAGAAATATGAACAATGGGGGCATTTACTAATGGCCAATGCACATCTTGGGTCAGTCAATAAAAAAGAACTGGAAGTGGATGACCTTTATAGTGAAGGAGACAAAGTAACGATCCCTATAAAACGAGACCTTGGTATCGCAGAAAATGCTCAGCGTTATTACAAGAAATCTGCCAGTGCGGAACGTTCCTATGAAGAAGCAGTACAACGGATCCCGAGAATGGAGAAAGAAAAAGAAAAGGCAGAAACCTTATTGCAGCAAGCTCAGTCTATCAATAATCTGTGGGAATTTCAGGATTGGGAAAAAGAGCATGAAGATGAGCTGCAGGAATATCGAAATACTGATGGCAACAACTCCAATTCGGAACAACTCCCGTTTTATACCCTCGAAATAAAAGGATATCCCGTTTGGATCGGCAAGAATGCAAAAAGCAATGACAAACTAGTGCAAATGGCTCATAAAGAGGATGTGTGGATGCATGCACGTAAAGTGGCCGGCTCACACCTTATCATCAGAATGGGTAATGATAAGGGAATGCCCCCAAAAGATGTATTACTGGAAGCAGCATCGTACGCAGCCTTTAACTCCAAGGCCAAAGGAACTAAGCTGGCACCGGTCATCATTACTAAGAAAAAATACGTTAGAAAACCGAAAGGATCTCCACCCGGGGCCGTATTGGTGGATAAGGAAGATGTGGAAATGGTGGAACCCCGTAAGCCGGATATAAAATGAAGAACCGTTTAAAATTCTTTGATCAGAGTATTTATGTGTCGGGTTTCATGGCATCCGGTAAAAGCACACTTGCAGAGGCTTTGGCTGTTGAACTTGATATGGATCACCAAGACCTGGACCAATTTATTGAACAAAAGGAAGGCAGGTCCATTCAGTCTATATTTGATGAGAATGGAGAAAAATATTTCAGAAAAAAGGAAAGAGAGTACCTTATCGAACTGACTCACAACTTCAATGGAGTGGTCTCACTTGGCGGTGGGGCTCTTCAGGATCAGATGATTGTGGATCACCTAAAAATAAATGGATTACTGATATGTATAGAAGCACCGTTTGATGAGATCATAGAAAGAGTTAAAAACAGTACGGAACGACCTATTCTCTATAATAATGAGGGAAAAATAAAATCTGATGCCGCTCTCAAAACAGAACTGAAAACCTTATATTCGAGCAGGCTCAACTTTTATGAACAGGCACAAATTAAGATCAATTCTTCGAAATTTGAGTCAAAGGATGAAATGATAAAGGCGGCAATAGGTAAAATCAAAAGGCATGTCTAATACAATTAAGGTTAAAACATCTACAGCCAGCGACTATGATCTTTATTTTGGGAATGATCTGAGTAATGATCTTACACAATTTGTTAAAAAATATACCTCTGATAAAGCTTTTGCCCTTGTTGATGCTTTTGTTCTGGAACATCACAGTGAATTCTTTGAACCTTTATTAAGAGAACAATTTTCTGATCTGAGCATCTTTGAGATCCCAAGGGGAGAACGTGCTAAAAGCATGGATATCTATCAGAAAGTGATGGATTTTCTCCTTAGAAATGGGATAGGCAGGGAAACACCTGTCTTTGCCATAGGCGGTGGGGTGACAGGTGATCTTGCCGGATTTGCTGCAGCTACAGTGTTGAGAGGTGTTCCACTTGTTCACATACCTACTACCATTTTAGCTATGGTTGATAGTTCGATTGGGGGAAAAACGGGAGTCAATCATGAAACCGGAAAGAATCTAATTGGCAGCTTTTATCAGCCTGAAGCTGTTTTTGCTGATGTAAAATACCTGGAAACCCTACCTAAAAAAGAATGGGTAAGTGGTATGAGCGAGATCCTTAAATACGGGATGATCCATAGTCCTGATATCATAGAACAATTAAAGGACCTCACATCAACCGGCAGTGATATCGATATGGAAGGAGAAAAGTGGCTTCCCCTGATCCGCCAGAGTGCGCAAATAAAAGTTGATATAGTATCTGAAGATGTACTTGAATCAGGAAAACGGGCATTCTTGAATTTTGGCCACACATATGGACATGTGATCGAAAATCTGGGAAATTATGAGACTTACTCACATGGGCAGGCAGTATATGCAGGTATGATAGCGGCTACATATGCATCCAATAAATTGGGAAGTAACATTGATCTTTCAAATTTATTGACTTTCCGTTCGTTGTACAATTTTAAGCTTCACGATATTTCTAAAAACAATAAACCGGGTGAGCTGGTTGAGCTGATGAGGCATGATAAAAAAGTGAAGGACGGCATCTTAAGATTAGTTTTATTGAAAGACCTTGGGAAACCTTACGTGTACAATGTCGCAGAAACAGATTTTGTAGAAAATAGCTGGCAACAGACGTTTAAGATATTTTATTAGTGGCTTACATACGCTGGATATATAAATCATGGAATGTATTCTGGACCTTTGTTGGAGTCCTCGTACTTACTGTATCCATACTTATTGGATTGGGTTTTGGTGCCCTGCAATTAGATCCGGTTCAAAATAGAATTGCTGATGAAATTGAAGATCAATTCAATCAAAGATTTGAAGGTGTTTTAAGTATTGGAAAAGTGGATGGGTTGCTTCCTTTCAATATGAATCTGAAGGATGTTATGATCTATCCCAACGATACAACTTATACAGAAGTAGTATCTGCCGAAAATATATCTGCCGGTATTGATATATGGTCTGTTTTACAGGATAGATTTGTAATCAATAAAATGATCGTTAATGATCCCATTGTACTTCTGGATCAAATTGAGGGGGCTAACTTTACCTTATCTGAAGCACTTAGAAAACGGGATCATCAAGCGCAAAACAAACCAATTGACAGCCTTGAAGTTCCCTTGCAACCAACCGATTTCCAGGTCATTATACCTTCATTTATTCTTTCAAATGGCTCGGTGATATTTAAAGAAGCCGGAAGCCGGAGTGGAGAAAGTAACGCCGATAGTTTGCTCATCTCTGATCTGCAAATGGATATGTTCTTCGAGTTTACAGAAGAACAACGTTTTGTGGATTTCAATTCTGTTCGTTTTAAAACCAGTGAAAAAGACCTATCTACTGTAGAATTTTATGGGCAGATCTTTAATGATGATCAATTTTTTGAATTGAATTCATTCAACATTACCACCGAACACTCCATGCTTAGCTTTAGTATGGAAGCAGATGGATTGAATGCACTACGTGGGCAATTCATGGATCAACTCAATAACTCTCAATTGACTCTGGATCTGAATCAATTGTTGGTAGGGGCTCCGGATATCCGGCGATTTTATCCTGATTTACCAGAAACAGAGAATTATCTTCAGGCTTCCCTGGAAGGTGAAGGCATGTTGAGTGAAATGAACTTCAATAATGGGGAATTCATTTTTGGTAACAGTTACATGAATTTTAACGGACGATTGTCTTCCATTTCGGAACCACAGGATCTGGGTTATCTGGTGGAACTAGAATCATTAATAATAGCAGAATCTGAAATTCAGTTTTTTACTGATCAGTTAAATACAGAGCAAAAGGAAGCCCTGATAAACACAAGGTTTGAAGGGCTATTTGAGGGAAACCGGGATTCAACCATCACGGACTTTCTTGCAGAAGGGGAAAGAGGTTCTCTGGCTTTGAATGGGATACTGAAGTATGGAAATAAACTAGGAATTGATCTTACCATTGAAACAGATTCATTGAATTTGGGTGGTTTGATAGATACACGAATTCAGCAAACAAATTTATCACTGAATGGGCGTTTGAGAAGTACATCACTTGACCCACAAACAGCCAGTGGAGGTCTGTTCATTGAAACGACTGAATTACCGGATGCCCCACCACCTCAATATGATCTATATGCTCTTGTGAACTGGAATAACGGGATCATTGAACCTGAGTTCCGAGGTAATTTTGGAAGCGCGCGAACCCGGTTCAATGGCACAGTAAATATTCAGAATGAGGAGCCTGAGATCTATTTGAAAGGAAGTGCCGGCAACATTCCGGTCAAAGACCTGACCCGTATCGAAAGGTTGCGTAATGTAGAGTCTGATATTGATTTTGAAATAGATATAATTGGGGATGACCTACAGAACGTATTTGGAAAATTCACCCTTGATATACTTGAATCTCGGACTCCTGAGGATACTCTTGGCAGGCATCAATTATATCTTGATTTCAATGATCCGGCTGATCGTCAGCGCATTCTGCGATTTACATCAACGGCCTTTGATGCAACGGTTGAGGGAGAGTTTAATACCGAAAGCGTTGTCGCTCTTACGGGGCAATGGGGCAGATATCTAAAAAACCAGATCGATCAGGAGATCCTGTTCAAAAAGGCAGTTACCATGGATTCAGTTTCTGCGATAAGTAACCAAAATCTGAATATTGAAGGACGTATCAAAAATCCCGGCCTACTGAATTTTTATTTTAATGACATGCCTCAGGTGGGGTCAACTGCCCATTTTAATTCGTCATTTAACGTTAATTCACAGCAACTTTTATTTACGGCTTCAATAAATGATCAAAAGATATCCATAAACGACATGAATGCGGATACCCTGGAATTGCAGGTAACCGGTGGCTTCAGGTATGGTTCACAGCTTAAAGATTTTTCAAACCTGCAGCTTCAGTCAAGTGCCAGCCAAATCGATCTGGGTTATATTCAGGGGCAGGGCTTTGTGTTCAATGCTAATATGAATAGAGATTCCTTGAATCTGAACAGTTCCATGGCAAGATTATCTGACAATGCCACATTTGATTTTGAAGGTAGAGGACGCATATTGGATCAGGCTTTTGAACTGAAGATCGATACACTGAATTTGGGAACCGATACATACACCTGGCAAAATCAGGGCGTACCTACAATAGTATATAATTCCGATGCAGCACTTGATCTTAAGGACTTTGTGTTTGAAAACCGGCAGCAATTTCTTGAAATCAATGGAACCTACAGTTCGACACCCGAAGATTCTGTCAGATATAGTATAAGAGATCTGAATCTTGACGAAATATCGGAGTTGGTAGGTAAAAGACTGACGTTCGGCGGTACAATGAATGGTGAATTTACTACCCGTACACTTACAACTGTGCCAACCGTTCAGGGAAATCTGGCTGTTGAAGCACTGGAATTTGGTGAGCAGCTTGTTGGCGATATGACCTTGAATAGTAATTATAACTCGGACCTGGATAGGTTTGATACCAACATCAAAGTCTCTACGGATTCTGCCAAATACCCGCAGTATTTTGATAATACAAGCAGGAAAGGACAAAATTTTGATATCAGTGGCTATATTCTTGCACCTGAGGAAGGAAGATTTCCACCTGTAGATTCATTGTATAATTTTGAGGTCGATTTTAATAATATCGATCTGTGGATACTCCCTATTATTGCTCCCAAAGTGTTTACAGAAGGATCGGGCCTTGGTAGTGGAACAGGAAAATTATGGGGAAATACAGATACCTATGACTTCAATGCAGATTTTATGGTCGGAACCGAGGATGCAGCTTATTTGAGACCCAGGTTTCTAGATACGTACTATTATGCACAGGGGGGTATCAACTTCAGCAGAGATAACGGGTTAACATTCAATAATATATATCTGATCGATCCTTCAGGGGGTAATGCAATTCTCAGTGGTTATTATGATTTCAATGATTTCACCCCGACTGATAGCATGAATATTCGTCTTGAAATGGATGAGTTCCAGTTTCTGAACAGTGAATTCGACCCGACTGTAGCCTTTTTTGGTGATGCCTACGGTTCCAGTACAGTAACCATAACAGGAACCAATTTTGAGCCGGTCCTAAGAACTGAACAACCCATAGAGATCACGGATTTCTCTGAAATATCCATTCCGCTATTAGAAGAAACCGAATTTAACGAAGGAAATCGGTTTATTCGTTTTGTTGATTCTTTTGAGGAGGGGGCCCAGAGTCAATCTACCTTTAATAACAGGAACGGACAATCAGCTGATGGCCAGGTTTCTGAGGAAGAAGTTGACCTGTCGTTTACAGAACGATTTACGATGGACCTTCAGTTTGTAGCTAATGATCCCATGACCGTTCGTCTTATATTCGATCCTGTAACGGGTGATATTGTAACTGCAGAAGGCACAGGCAGGATCAGAATTCTTTTGGAGGATGAGACGGTTTCAATGTTTGGCCGGTTCGATATTCAAGGGGGACGATACCAGTTTGTAAGTGGTGATATCTTCACCCGTCGATTTGATATTGAATCGGGCGGTAGTATAGTCTGGGAAGGAGACCCTGCAAATGCAAGACTTAACCTGAATGCCATTTACAGTGCACGGCCTGACATCAACACACTTAGTCCTTCAGGTTCCGTCGATCCCGAGAATTCTCAACGTGTTCCGGTAGAACTGGTATTGAATATTGGTGGAACCATCTCGAGTATTGAGAATAATTTCTTTTTCAGGCTGCCCAACACCTTTGAATCACAGCAGAGTTCTACATTGGCTACTCAGCTGGCCTCTATAAACAGAGATGAAGACTTGAAACTACTTCAGGCAGCTAATTTCATGCTCATGGGGAATTTTATTCCGGTGTCATCCAGCGGGCAGGCTCAAAGTAATCTGTTTGGTGAAAACCTGTCAGGCAGTGCAGCCGTGTTAAATCCGCTTTTATCCAGTCAGGTTATCAACCCCTTACTCTCAAGTCAGATAAATTCGTTATTGAACAGCGATTTGAGTAGTTTAGATGTAGATTTTAACTTAAATACCTACAATCAGGTTGACCTTGGAGTTGCATTGCGGCTCTATAATGATAAACTGATTCTTAGACGAGAAGGACAAATAACAGGACGACAATCCAACATCGGTGATCTGGGAGCAACGTACAGGATCAATCGTACATTTGCAGTTACTGCATTTCACCGTCAGGATCTCACCTTTGGAACTCCAAACAGTACCGAACAATCACAACAGTCTCAGGATATAAATGGGGTAGGCCTTGAAGCTAAGGTAAGTTTTAACTCCTGGGATGAATTTTTTAAGCGATTATTCTCTCCATTCAGGAAGTTGTTCGGGATCGATAACAATAATGACAATCAAGAAGAAACTGAAAATAGCGGGACAGACGGTCCTGCAAAATGATATTTGAATGAGTAAAAAAGATAGATTAAGTAAATTTGAAGATCTGATCATAGATCTTCTGAAGAACAGCCCTGATCACAAGATGACAAGAGAACAGATGATCAGCATTCTTCGGCTGGAAAGTAATAATGAAATTAAAAGACTCGATAAGTCACTGAACCGATTATCGAATAAAAACAATATTGACCGTAAGGATAACTACGTCTTATTGCCACAGAAACAGAATAACCGGAAGAAAAGGTCGAGCTCCGGATCAAAAACCTATGAAGGGAAAATAGATGTTTCTGCCAGAGGCACCGGTTATGTTATTGTTGAGGAGTTGGATCAGGATATTATGGTCTCATCCAGGGATCTGGGGCTGGCTCTGAATGATGATATTGTCCGTGTGGAAATCACTGGTAAAGATAAGAGAAGCGGACAACCGCGTGGGAAGTTGATCACTGTAGTTGAGCGTGGGAAAGACTTTTACGTAGGTACCCTGAGGGAAGTAACAAAGGGCAACTATGTGATCGAATCGGATACCCAATCGGTTCATACAAACTTTTTTGTACAACCCGAAAACCTGAATACTGCCCAGGATGGTGATAAGGTAATATTTGAATTGGTAAACTGGGTACATCCCAAAGCACTGCCAGAAGGTAATATTAAATCAGTGCTAGGAAAATCAGGCTCGAACGATGCTAATATCCTCTCCATTTTGGCAGAGAATGATATGGTAGCCGAGTTTCCAAAGGAGGTAGAGGACTATGCGCATCAAATTCCCCTGAAGATCCCTGAAGAAGAATGTACGCGACGAAGAGATATGAGGGAAGAAAATGTGTTCACCATTGACCCGGCTGATGCCAAAGATTTTGATGATGCCTTGAGTATCGAGAAACTGGATAATGGGAATTATTATCTGGGCGTACACATTGCGGATGTAACTCATTATCTGACCCCCAAATCGATCCTTGATCAGGAAGCTTATAAGCGGGGAACCAGCGTATACCTGGTTGATCGTGTGATACCAATGCTACCCGAAGTGCTTAGTAACGGGGTTTGCAGTTTAAGACCCAATGAGGACAAACTAACCTATAGCTGCTTCATGGAACTGGATGAGAAAGGAAGGCTTGTAGATTATACTGTGGAAGAAACGGTGATCCATTCCAAACAACGTTTTACCTATGAAGAAGCTCAGGAGATCATCGATGGAAAAAAACACCCGTTTAGCAAGGAAGTTCATATGGCAGCCGATCTTGCCAGAATCCTATTAGATAAGAGATTCAAAGAGGGGGCCATAGATTTTGATAATCCGGAGCCAAAATTTGTTCTGGATGATAATGGCAAACCCCTGGAAGTGGTGATCAAGAAGAGAATATTTGCTCATCGCCTCATTGAGGAATGCATGTTAATGGCCAATAAAACGGTGGCTGCTCACGTTGAGAAAATGCGAAAAGAATCCGGAAAGAAACGTTCGAAGGATCTTTTTCCTTTCTTTTATAGAGTGCATGATAAACCGGATGGGGAAAAGCTTGCAGGCATAGCCGAGCAGGTCAAGCCGATCGGAATCAACTTTGAAGTTGGTAACAATATGAGCCCTAAGAAAATAAATAATCTGCTTGAGCAGGTTAAAGACACAAATTTGGAGTATATAGTGAACGGCCTGATGCTTAGAGCAATGGCAAAAGCAGAATATTCTCCAAACAATGTTGGACATTTTGGTTTAGGTTTTAAACATTATGCACACTTTACAAGCCCCATCAGGCGTTACCCGGATGTAATCGTTCACCGCTTGCTGAAAGGGTATAATGCCGGAGCAAAGGTTTATACTTATGATCAGCTTAAAAAAGATGGAGAGCATTGCAGTGAGCGTGAAAAAGTTGCGGTCGATTCCGAACGTGACTCAGTCAAGCTTAAGCAAGTAGAGTATTTAAAGGATAAGATCGGTGATAAATTCGAAGGAACGATCAGCGGTGTTATGGAAAGGGGAATTTTTGTGACCCTTAAAGACATTTATTGTGAAGGAATGATCAGGATCAGTGACCTGAAAGGTGATTATTATATATATAATGAAAAAAGACATGCACTTGTCGGACGCAAAAGTAAGAAGCAATTCCAGCTTGGTGATGACATAAAAGTTCGTGTTAAAAGCACCGATCTGCAGAAACGGCAGATCGACCTCAGTTTAGCTCAGTAACTATATTTTTTGACTCTTATGAAGGCCAAAATTTTCTCCATACTTTTTCTCGGAATCTTAATTCTGGCTGCAGATTCTATGTCTGCATTTGCACAGTACTACCCATTCGGTAAGAACAGGGTTCAGTATGAAAAATTTGAGTGGAGGTACATTCAGTCTACTCATTTTGATGTGTATTATTATGGTGAGAAGAATTATGAACTGGCTGAATTTGCTGCAAAAAGTATAGAATCGGCCTATAAACAGCTGAGTGAAGATTTTGAGCATGAGATCTCTAATAGGATCACATTGATCATCTATGACTCTCACAACGATTTTTCCCAAACCAATGTCGTCAATTTACCTACCAGTGCTGAGGGAATTGGAGGGGTAACTGACAAAATGAAGAACCGAATGACGGTTCCTTTTGCCGGAGATTATGCCGATTTCCGCAGAACACTTCATCATGAGTTGGTACATGCGGTGTTTAACGACATGTTTTATGGCGGAACCATAAATTCCATCATCAGAAATAATATTCAATTGGTATTCCCACTTTGGTTCGAGGAAGGTCTGGCTGAATATACTGCTCTGGGATGGGACACCAACACTGACATGTATATACGTGATGCAGTGATAAATAATTATCTTCCGCCAATACAATACCTGAGTGGCTATTATTCGTATAGAGGGGGGCAGGCAGTCTGGAATTATATAGTTGAACAATACGGCCGCCAAAAGATCGGAGAGATACTACAACGTATCAAGACATCACGAAGTGTCGAATATGGTTTGCAACAATCCATAGGACTGAATGTGGAAGAACTCTCTAAAGTATGGCAGGACGCTCTTCAGGAACGTTACTATCCTGAAGTGGCTGAACGTGAACGTGCAGATATGATATCTACACTTTTGACTAAGCGTGGAGATTATGGATCCTATAATACCAGTCCATCTATTTCACCCCAGGGCGATAAGATCGCATTCATAACCAATAAGCGGGGCTATTTTG
The DNA here is from genome assembly GCF_056857935.1 of Gracilimonas sp. B-17. NCBI lineage: Bacteria > Pseudomonadati > Balneolota > Balneolia > Balneolales > Balneolaceae > Gracilimonas > Gracilimonas sp. B-17. The sequence goes on along the minus strand of NZ_JBSXOA010000012.1, from coordinate 1,452,664 downwards.
ATGTGATCGCCATAAGTGCCATAGATGGAAGAAAGTTAAAGACTCTGATTCGGGGTGAGGATGATCCTGAATTTGAGGAACTCAATATCCTTAATCCCAATATTGCGTGGTCACCGGATGGTGGTAAGATCGCTATGTCAACTAAATCAGAGGGTAGGGATGATCTTGCAATAATTGATTACGAGACCACAAAAGTATCTAAAGTTAAGTTTCCAGACCTTGATGCTATTGGTTCCATTGCATGGTCACCGGATGGGCAAAAGATCGCATTTGATGCAAATATCGGTCCCTATCAGGATATATTTGTTTATGATCTGAGTACTCAGAAATTAACCAATATCACCGGCGACTTCTTCTCGGATATGCAACCGGCCTGGAGTTCAGATTCTGAACACATTTTCTTTGTTTCAGATCGAGGGGACAAAGTTGATCTTCACAGATACAGTCTTGATTTCGATCTATTAGGAACTGAAAGCTTATATCAGACTGATATTTACCGCGTAAGTATTGATTCACGCAGAGCTGTACAGTTAACGGACACTCCGATCTGGAATGAAAAAAATCCTAAAACAACAAGGGAAGGTCGTATGTTGTTCATTTCGGATAAGAATGGTATCCAAAATGTATACGAGTTCAATCTGAATACGCGTACCTCAACACCGCTGACAAACCTGCAGACCGGAGCATCGCAAATATCAGTTAGTGCTGATGGCTCACGGTTAGCCTTCAACTCCATCAACGAAGGATATCTGGATATCTTCCTGCTGAGATCTCCTTTTGAGAGACGAAAATCTGAAGAATTGAAACTAAATTACTGGGCAGAAAGAAGAGCCAGTGAATCAGAGGCGGAGCGGGTACCTGCCACTGAATATGCTCGTGAAATGTTCACTGTAGCCGGAGCCGGCTTACCCGTTGGTAAGGATATATCTGCTGTAACTGGTAACCAAAATGATAGATCACAAACAACCGGACAGCAAGCAGCAGATACAACTGCTACAGGTAATGAAGAGCAACAGGTAGAGGAAGAAAATACAAATGAGATCGATTTCAGAAATTATGTCTTCAGTACAGAAGTTATTGAAGATACAACGATAGTTCTTGAGGATATTGAGAACTTTCAGCCTGAGAACACACTTACAGAGGATGGGCGATTCCAGCCAAAAGAATACAGACTAAGATTCTCAACGGATATTTCATATAACCCTTCAATTGTTGCATCTACTTATGGTACCTATGCTTTAACTCAGTTTATTATCAGCGACTTGCTTGGAGATCATCAGATCGCACTGGGAACAAATTTTGTGACCGATCTCAGAAACAGTGACTACTCATTGCAATACGGTTATATGAAAAACAGAACCAACTGGTTCTTTAGTTACTTTCATACATCAAGACGTTATCAAACCTTTTTTGGGGAGATCATTCGATTCAGAACCTATGGAGGTGGTGTAAACGCTCAGTATCCTATTAGTAAGTTCAAACGTGTGGATGCCGGTTTCTCTGTGATGGGGATCACGCGTGACTACAGCTCTGTGAGTGACTTATTTGCAGGGAGTAGTTTTGGATTGAATCAGGATGCCAATCAAAGCAGTCTCTTCATGTATCCTGAAGTGATTTTCACAAATGATCAAACACTCCCCGGGTTCCTTACCCCACGTGGTGGAAACCGGTATTCTGTTGGGTTATCAGGAAGTCCGGGAGTTGGGGACAATGCTCCACAATTTGTTTCCGTATTGGGAGATTACAGAAAATATTTTAATCTGGGTTCCAGGTATACCTTTGCTGTAAGGGCTTCTGGAGCTGCATCCGTTGGGCCTGACAAACAAACATATTTTATGGGAGGTCGATTGGGCTGGATCAACCAGCGCTTCAACCAGAACGGTCTTTCTTATGATAAACTCACAGATAGTTTCTTCACCGTACCTGCACTGCCGGTAAGAGGTTATGCCTACAATAGTATTTATGGAAGTAATTTCTCACTGATCAATGCTGAATTCAGGTTTCCGTTATTTGCAGCCGTAGTACCCGGCGCGATCCCAATTTTACCGCTTTACAATATTACAGGAGCAGCATTCCTGGATATTGGATCAGCCTGGGGTGAGCGCATCAATTACGGATTGATAGATTCGAATGATAATCCGATCATCAATGATGCAAAACTAGATTTCAAGGTGGCTGAAGAGCGACTCGGAACCTATGAATTAAGAAATCAGGATGGTACTGTAGCCGGAACTGGGCAAGCACCTTATCTTGATGGTGATATCCTGGTTGGTGCAGGGTTCGGCCTTAGAACGATCGTTTTTGGTCTCCCTTTCAGGTATGATGTAGGTTGGCCATATCAGCGCAGTGGATTTCTATCAAAACCGATCCACTATTTCAGTATTGGTATCGACTTTTAGATCTACCTGGCATAAAAGGTTTCGATATTCAGGAGTCTGTCAAATTTACGTTCAGGGTCATTGAAGTAAACAAGACTCATATACTCCTGAATAACCGGGGAACTACTGTCAGAGAGCGATGTAAGGTCGATTTCGTGGGGTTTTTCTACTCTTACATATTTATATGCATAAGAACCTTCCTTTAGCAATTGGCTGAGCTTCCAAAAGCCGGTCTCAGGATCATACTTCAATTTACTGCGGTCGTTTACCGTCCATTGGTTAAAGTCTCCCAATAAATGAACCTCATCTTCGGGAGCAAGGCTTTCATCCCCATCCAATCGGAATAACGTACTTGCATAACCGGAACGAATAGATGTTGCCGGCTGATAGGTTCTGATACCCGATTCAGATTCTGTACTCAAAAAATTTACCACGTCTTCCTTCAAAATTACCTTAGGTGGTGTGGTTCCGGGGTTCCATTCTACAATGTCGTAGCCGGATTGTGAAAAATTGTTCAGGTTTTTCAAGGTGTGGTCAACATTAGCAGGAAAGGCATGAGACTGAGTCAGGTCAAATTTAGCTTCCCCCTGTGAATTAAGATCATACGATTCAGTAAACCGTGTGTCCGTCCAGAATCGGTTTTGTACAAAGGCAAAGCTAAGGTCAAATTCAGGATATTCTACAAAATCAGGATAATTGTAAGTACTGAACAATCGGTGCTCTGGGGAAAACCCATTACCGGAATTAAAGAGGGTTTGTGAGGTTGAATTAAGTTCACCGGCATTTTCGATGACAAAAAAGGGTAGTGAAAACAAGGTCTGATCGGAATTTGTATCTGATACATGTAGCAGATAGTTACCACTGCTAATAAACTGAACCCTTTCTTGTGAGATCTTGATCTCGTAGTGAATATAATCAGGCCCGCGTGAATTACTTTTCTGACCACCACCAATTACAAGTTCACCAATACCTTCCAAATACCAGTCCTGAGGAATATTGCTATTGTTCCAGTTTTTGTCATGATGTGAAAAGGTGATCCTGAATTGACCGTTTATATCAGTTAGTTCGTCAAATGAGAGTGTTAAATGATCTCCGGAATTAAGTTCAATGATGGGAGCTTTGTCAGAAGAATCATTGGCATAAAATTGAACGCTTCTAAAAGAGGGCGGTACAGGAACCTGATTTGGGACAATGGTCAAACTGTTGACGGTTCCTCTATCATCAGAAGCCTGTCCATTTGAGACATTTAATGAAGATGAACAAGCAGTTAAGAAGGTAAAGGAAAGTATAAGAAGAACTGATCTGAGCTTTAAATAGGCATGAAAGTCCATCATGAGCTGACCAATGATTTAATATTATAATGGATCATACAGTGATACTTCCTCTGAAAACAAAATTAGCCGGGCCTGTAAGAATCAGCTGATGATAGGTGGATGCCTTTGGATCATAATCAAAAGTAGCTTTTAGTTTTCCGCCTTTAACCAGGATCTCATACTCACTATGGGACTCATTTATATCTTGTTTGTGATGAGTTGCTATAGCAGATGCAAGGGCACCGGTACCGCAGGCCAATGTCAGGTTTTCTACACCTCGTTCATAGGTTTGAAGTGATATCTGTTTGGTGTCATCGCAGTAGACAAAATTTACGTTTGTTCCCGGAGGATCTACGGATTCGTGATAGCGAATTCTTCGACCGGTTTCGACGAGATCACTTTCATTATCCAAATGCTCCTTGTCTACGAAATGGACAAGGTGTTCGGTTCCTGCATCCGCTTTGAGAAAAGTAAGTCCACCCACGTTTAAATCTTCTATTTTGACATGGATCGGAAAATGAATACTTACGGAGTTGTCTGAGTGAACTTCAGCTTCATAAACGTTATTGTGAACATTAAAGGTTTGAGATGACCCAAATCCAAAATTAAACGCAAACATAGCCAGACACCTTGCTCCGTTTCCGCACATACCTGCATCACTGCCGTCTGCATTCCTATAGATCATAGTATAATCAACATCATCACGTAAAGGGGGTTGCAGAACCAATATTCCGTCACCTCCAATGCCAAATTTACGGTCACACACGTTTGGCGTAAATGAAACAATATCTTTTAGTGTAAAGCCATAATTACGGTTATCGATAACAACAAAATCGTTACCGGCACCTTCCATTTTATGAAATGAGATCTTATGCATAATTACTCCACAAATGCAGGTATATGTTGCCAGTTATTATCCTCTGAGATCACGGGGTCAAGGCCGCGCATTAGCATTGAAAAGCGTAATGAAACAGCGATGAAGATGAGTTTAGGATTCACATTTTGTCTGATAGCAGACCTGAATGAATCAAGGTGATCTATCATATCCTCAAGTTTAGCCTCGCCAAGCGACCCTACAAATTTTTGAATAGATTCAAGCTGATCAATATTTGTGATGTATCTTTTGTTCTGGGTTTCCCGGTAGATCATGAGATCGCGAATATACATTTCGATAAGATTGGTTATCGCGATCAAGCCTTCGATGTTATTGGAACTGTGCCAGTCCTGAACGAGAGTGGAAATTCCGTTTGCATCCTGGCTAAAGGCCATACGCATAAATTCTACCACCGATTCCCTGTTTTCCTTAAGCTTTTTGACATCAAAGAACCGGGTCATGGCATAATTCCCACCTGAAACTCTTGCCAGGTATGCTGCATCATCCGTGCTAAGGCCATCTATTTCAATAAGCCCTTGTTCGATCTCCTTATCTTTCAGAGTACCTAATGGAATATGCTGGCAACGGGAAGTGATGGTCGGGAGCAGGCTTTCATAGCTCTCAGTGGTCAGAATGAACATTAGTCTGTCAGACGGTTCCTCAAGCATTTTGAGAAATGCGTTGGCCGTTTCTTTTCGCATGGTTTCGACCTGGGTCATAATAACCACAATGCGGTGGCCTTCATTAGGTTTTAGTTTTGCTATAGGACGAATGTCTTCCCTGAAATAATCGATCGGATAAAATGCCTGTCGGTTCTTTGATGATTCATCATCCAGAGATGGGCGCTGAGAAAAACCAACTATCTCGTAAGGATCCTTAGCAAGCAGCTCGAGTCGGTCTCTCAATTCTTCGGTCTTAACCGTGGTTGGCTTTGGAATGAAAACATGAATATCCGGGTGAGAAAACCAGGACGACTTTTTTGAACTCGTATACTTACCCAGGTCACTGAGATTATTAATTCCATTGATAGCCTCTGCAAGAGCCAGGGCAAAGGCTGTTTTGCCAATACCACTTGGTCCCGACAAAAGGTAAGCATGGCTGACCCGATCAGAGGCCAGGATCCTTTCAACCTGATCTTTTGCTCTTTGCTGGCCAATGATCCTTCGGTTACCAAATTTAATATCCATTTATATTATTCCTCCCAGATGTAATCAAATAACATTATGCCGGACGTTATGGTTACACCCGCAAATCCAACCAATGCAGTGATATTATTCAATGAAGCCGCTCCACCATTTATGAAGGCTGTTTTACTGATGTCAGCCAATAATAATACCAGGGGCATGAAAAGTGGAATACTTAGTACCGAAAAAATGGCTCCTTTCCGATCAGCTTGTGAAACCACCGCTGCCGTCATGGTCGCCACACCCGATAACCCGGCTGTTCCAACCAGTAGCATAATCAAAAAAGCAGTCCATGATTGAATACTAAGATTCATAAGAAAAATATAGCCGGCAAATGTTGTGATATTAATAAGCAGGGTAAACAGATAATTGTAGATCAATTTACCACTGTATACATTTGTACCATCAGCATATATCCTCAACAGATCAAAAGTTTTTTTATCTGTTTCAGAGATAAAGCTTCGGCTTAAGGCGGACAGGGCTGCAAAAAGAATAATAATCCAGACCAACCCTGATTTTGGCCCCGGTTCCAATTGATCAGCTCGCAGGGTAAATAACACCAAAAGCATGGCGGCCGCAACAAATGCGAGAACCATGTTGAATGCGAACCTTGTGCGTAACTCAATACGCAGGTCTTTCATTAAAATCGTATACGTACTTCTGATCCAGCTCATGACCAAGTTTAAGGATTTTAACGGGCTATTAACAGGAATAATGAACCTGTTATGCAATATAGTTTAATAAGTTAATGAGGAAGGCGGGATCCCTCATTAACTCACGATCACACCTAATTTTTAAGTTGTTCAACTGCCAACTGTATGGCTTTGTTTAATTGAGGATCACGATCAAGGAGTCTATCCTTAAAGGTATTGGCTACTTCAATATCGGGTTCAACTCCGGTTCTTTCCAGATTATTATTACCATCCAGCGTGTAGACGCCCCAGGAGGGGAGCCTATAAAATGAACCATCTACAAGACCCTTTCCGGAAGTGAAGATGATCCATCTATATGTTTCAGTTCCCACAATAGTACCAAGCCCAAGTTCCTTGAATCCGGCAGCTGTCACCTCAGCATCACTCAGCGATTGCTCATTGATCAATAAAATGATCGGTTTTGCAGCCGGAGTGAAATTTGGCTGTGTGGCAAAGTCACCATTACGGTATTTCCACTGAAGATATGGTTGCTGACTCAGAAACTGAAGTACATCGTTATGAACATTACCGCCTGTATTATATCTGAGATCCAGAATAAGGGCATCACGCTGATAAGCTTCTGAGGTCATCTCGATAAGGAAATTTTCAAGTTCACCGCCTCCCATATTTTTCATATGAACATAGGCGACCTGCTTATTACTTTTCTCATCAACCATTTTTTGCTTTTGATCGACCCATTCATCATAAAGATCATTTCTGGTCGAAAAATAACTTTGGGGGTGGAGCTTAACGGAGTATGTTTCGTTTTCCCGTTCAAAGGTCAATGAGACTTCTTCAGGAAGGATAGGAGAATTGAAGTACTTTTCACGATTTGCCGTTGGGTCTACTTTTTTCCCATTCACAGCTGTAAGGTTATCGCCTGGGCGAATGTCTTTCGAAGCAAGATAAGCAGGTCCATTTTTTATGATATGAGACACACGATAGGGGTCATTTTCATCAAAAAGAAGCCCGGTTGAGATCGAGATCGTAGAATAAAACTCCTGATCATCATCTCCGGAAGTACTGAATCCCATATGTGAAGAATTCAGCTCACCCAACATGTCATTAAGTAATCGACTTAGATCGTTTCGGTTATTTACATGTGGAAGGAATTGCTCATACCGATCCCGAATACTTTGCCAGTCAATATTATGAAAGTTATCATTGTAGAAATTTTCTTCAATATTCGCCCATAATTCGTCAAACATCTGATCGAATTCATTTCGCAGATTTCGGTTGAAATCGTGTGAAATTTCGATCTTGGTTGCCTTGGCGGACGATGGATCAAGTTCATAAACGTCCCCCCGTGACAAACCGTAAAGTTTGCCATCCAGATTCTGGATATTACCTACAAAGCTTACACCCTCAAATTTTTTCGTTTCGGCCTCTTCAAATGGCTGAAGTGTAGTAACGTATAGGGCTGAATTGCCTTCATCATGGTTACTGCCATACAGGATCATACTTCTATCATCATTCTGAACCACAAAGGGGGAATATTGGGACCCGAATCGCTCGCCAATCACCGTCAAACGCTTCATCAGATCCTGTAGATTGATACTGATATCGATCTTCTTCTTTGCCTTCTCATCGCCGTCATTTTCTTCAGGTTCCTCTTTTTCAACGAATAATTCCTCAAACCTATCTGATCTAAACGGATCATCGTAAACATCAAGAGCCATTTGGAATATATCTGTTTCACCTCCGCCTCTTGGATACGATGGTTGAGTTCGGGAGGAGGAAAAATAAATATACTTGCCGTCTGGTGACCAAAACGGATCCGATTCAGACACACCGGTTTGAGTCAGGTTCATAATCTCTTTTGTATCTATCTGATAGGTGAAAATATCATGTTCAAAATCTCTTCTGGCGGTATAAAGTATGTATTCATCATTAGGAGAAAAGCGTGGCTGTTGATTTTGAAAGCCCCAGAATTCGTCCGTCACTAAGGTCTCACTTTCAAGTGTCTTTAGATCAAGTAACCGAAGTTCACTGCGCCCACTCAGATAAATAGCACTGCTCCTGTCAGAATTCATTTCAATAGCACGGTTATTGCCATCGTCGTTTGTGATCTGGTTTTCACGACCTGAACCATCTGCAGTGATCGTGAATAAATTTTGATATCCATCTGCGGTTTGATTGAAGAGGATGGTTTTATTGTCCGGCAACCATTTAACTTCCAAAACCCGGCCCATGGGATCCGTTTCTATTTTTCGGATAAATTTCCCCTCAATGTCTGAGACAAATAATTCACCGCGGGAGCTAAAGGCCAGTTTATTTTTGTCCGGTGAAACATCAAAAGAGGTTATTTCGCCTTCAACATTGAAGCTCTGCTCTTTTGCAAGGGTATTATTCTTTAAGATCCTGATCGGAACAACCCTACTTTCCCTGGAAGAGACGTTGTATGAATAAATGCGGTAGTCTTTCTCAAAGACAATGGTTTCTCCATCTGCACTGATCTGAGGGTAGAAAACCGATGTGTTGAAATCCGTAAGCTGGATCTTTTGATTCCCATTCAGAGTGTATAGGTTGTATTCGCCATTTGCCTCATCTGATGCAAAATATAAGGTGCCATGGCTATCTAAGATAGGCCAAAGGTCTTTTCCTTCCCAATCCGTAAGCTTGTAGAATACATCAGAATCTGTATTGTAAGATTTTACATCGGGATTATAAGCCCCCCGATATTTTTTGCGTTGTGGAAATATGAAGCTTTCCCAAGATTCATTAAAATAGTAAGTATTCTCATCTGGGTGTTTCACAAGGTTGTGAACCGTATTATGATAATGGCTGAATAATCTTTTAGGGGTACCACCATTTATACTCAGTTTATAGACACTGCTGCGATTATAGCGATCGGATCTGATGAATATTTCATTGGAATTCCAGTTCCACGACTCTACCTGATCGTTTGCTTGATGAAATGTAAGCTGCATGATCTCACCACCATTGATCGGCATAATATATACATCGTTATTACCATACTGGTTTGATGTAAAAGCAACCCAATTGCCATCAGGTGAAATTCTTGGAGTTATTTCTTCTCCATCCATACCGGTCAATCTAACAGCCTGCCCACCGGCTGCAGGAACTTTCCATAGGTCACTTTCGTAGGAAAAAATAATAATTTTGCTATCGGGTGATATTGAAGGGTTCGTGGTGAAACGAATATCATTCTGTGCTTTGATAGAACTATTGCCGGAAAGTGTAAGGAAAAATGAAAGTATGACGGGAACGATTATTCTCATGAGAACAGATCAGTTAGTTATAATTTTGACAAGCTTACTTAAACACAAAGTAAATCACAAAGTGGAGAGTTGAATTTTTTTATCTTACAGATTCAAATTCGCAGAATTAAACTTTGATTGATTATCACTTCGGTGCCTATATTCGGTTGCTGAGTTTTAAATATTATTTGTCAGGAAATTACATGAATTTATTTTCGTTGCTGGATGAAATTACTGTTCTCCCAAACTATGAGGCAGGCTCAAAGAAGGAGCTTATTAATGCATTGGTAAATACTCTTAAGGAAAAGGTGGAGAGCGTTGAGCAACTTGAAGAGGTGCGTAAAGCTGTATTCGAAAGAGAAGAGATCATGTCGACCGGTGTGGGAAAGGGGTTGGCTATACCACATGCAAAGACCAAAGCTGTCGATGAAAATCATGCCGCTTTTGCTCTATTGAAAGAACCATTGGATTTTGATTCTATTGATAATGAACCCGTACGACTGGTTTTTTTGCTGGTTGGTCCGGAGTCAAAGAACAGCCAGCATATCAAGCTCCTGAGCCGGATCTCACGCCTGATGAATAGCGGGTCATTTCGGGAAAAGATCCTCTCCTGTGAAAACTCAGAAGATATATTAACGGCTTTTCGGCTGGAAGAAGAGAAATATTTTGTAGGTTAAATGAAGCACGCATTCCATTTTGTAATTCTGACCCTGTTATTTATAAACCCGGAATTACTGCGTGCACAAAATCTACAATCCATTCTTGATAAGGCTCCAAATCATGAGGCTTTTTGGTCAGTTACAGTCAGAGATCAAGATGGGTATATCCTGGAGCGTCACCATTCTAAAAAAGTAATCATTCCAGCTTCAAATCAGAAGTTAGTTACCACGGCTGCTCTGCTTGATCATTTTGGATCAGATCATCAGTTTGAGACCGTGATCTACGGTAATGGGACTCTGACCAATGGAGTCTGGAATGGTGATCTCATCATAATTGGCAGTGGTGACCCCTCGATAAGCGGGGATCTTTACGATGATGACCGTTATTATGTGTTTGATCGGTTTCGTGAACAGTTGGCTCAGGAAGGAATAAAGCAGGTCTCGGGAAACCTGATCGCAGATGCCTCATTGTTTGACCAACAGGTATATCCAAAAGGATGGGATTGGTATGATTTCTCTTTTTATTATGGTGTTCAGATCAGTCCGCTTTCATTCAATAACAACGCAGTAGACCTTGAGGTGTTTGCTGATGGAAACATTGGTGATACACCACGTATCACATGGTTTCCGGACAGTACCGAATATGTCACGTTTATCAATGAGCAGGTGATCACTCATCCTAATACAGAATATGATGAATACTACAGAAGAGAGCTCGGAGGAAATACGATTACCCTGGGGAGTACGCTTCCGAAGGGGTATTACGAAGATGAGTCTCTTTCAGTTGATGATCCGGCAAGATATTTTCTTTTCTCATTTAAAAACTATCTCGCTGAAAACGGAATAGTTGTTAATGGGGATCTGAGTGTAACACATGAACCCTCAGATATTGCAAATTCACAGCAACTTGCAATACACAGATCAAAACCCCTTTCTGAACTGATTGAATGGACGAATAAGGAAAGTGATAATTTTTATACGGAAATGATGACCAAAACCCTTTCAGCTCAGAAGAGTGGGGGTAAAGGCAGTTTTGAAGATGGAATTAAACATATCCGTGAATTCTTATTTGAAATGGGGTTAGATACCTTACACATACAAATGAATGATGCTTCAGGAATGGCAGGGGGTAACTTCAATACCACTGAGAATTTATCGAAACTACTTGTGGAAATGCGATCTCATCCTGAATTTGATGCTTATTATAATAGTATGTCAATAGCAGGAATTGATGGCACCTTAGCTCATAGGATGAAGGGCACTCCTCTCTACAATAACTTCAAAGGTAAATCCGGTTTTGTAACTGGTGTGAGGACATTGAGTGGTTATATGAAGACCCGTTCAGGAAAACAGATCATTGTAAGTATAGCAACAAACAACTACATATCAGAAAAAGTTAGACCAATTGATGCTGTTCATGAAAAAATTCTGATGTACCTTCATAACAAATATTGATCTCAACCCAACTAAATGCCTGATCAGAAAGCACACATATTGGTTACGGATGATGAGAAGGCGATCCGAAATACACTTAAGGATATTCTTGAGTTCGAGGATTATAGGGTATCGACCGCAGAGAGTGGGAAAGAAGCCCTCGAGTTTGTGGAGGAAGAAAATGTGGATCTGATGCTGCTTGATATCAAGATGCAGGGCATGGATGGTATTGAAACCCTGAAGCAGATCCGCCAGGGTGGCCATGAGTTTCCCGTTATCATGATCTCAGGACATGGAACCATAGAAATTGCGGTTGAAGCAACTAAGACCGGGGCCTATGATTTTCTGGAAAAACCACCGGACCTGAATCGTTTGCTTATAGCGGTACGTAACGCACTTTCACAGACCACCCTTGAAAAGGAATACAGGCAGATCAAGAAAAAGCTTCCAAGCTTACAGCCTATAATCGGGGAGAGTGAATCTATTCAGGAGATCAAGGATCTGATCGATAAGGTAGCTCCGACCAAATCGAGAGTGCTGATCACCGGTGATAATGGAACCGGAAAGGAGCTTGTAGCCAAATGGATACATGAGAAAAGTCCACGCAGCGGTGGGCCAATGGTTGAAGTAAACTGCGCTGCTATACCATCTGATCTGTTGGAAAGTGAATTATTCGGACATGAAAAAGGAGCTTTTACCGGGGCAACTGAACAAAGGGTCGGTAAGTTTGAACAAGCCAATGAAGGCACCCTGTTTTTGGATGAGATCGGGGATATGGGACTTGATGCGCAGGCAAAGGTATTGCGGGCTCTCCAGGAAAATAAGATCACCCGAATAGGTGGTAATAAAGCGACACAAATTGATGTTCGAATTTTAGCTGCCACAAATAAGGATCTGGAGCAGGAAATAGCCAATGGAAATTTCAGGGAGGATTTGTATCACCGTATAAATGTGATCCCTATCAAAGTGCCTTCACTGAAAGAACGAAGATCTGACATTCCATTGATCGCTGAAGCCTGTCTGAGTTCTCTCAAAGATCGGGATATTAGTTTTTCCAAGGTTTCATTTACTGATGATGGTCTGAAAGCCCTTAGGAACCGTGATTGGTCAGGTAATGTGCGTGAGTTACAAAATGCGGTTGAGCGCCTGGGAATTCTAGCTCCTGATGGCAGGATCGATCAGGAAACGGTCAATGATATCTTATCCTCAAAACCGGTCACCTCAGATAGGTTGGATGAACTGGCTAACGATATTCCTGACTTTCAGGAGTTTAAAGAACAGGCAGAAAGGCTCTTTTTGATCAAACGCCTGGAAAAGAATGATTGGAATATATCCAAGACTGCAGAAGAGATCGGTATTCAACGCAGTCATATTTACAATAAAATGAATAAGTATAATATAGAAAGATAGCAGCATGAGCGCAGAGATCATTGATGGGAAAAAAGTAGCTGAACTTGTTAGAAACAGGGTTCGGGAGGATGTAAACGACTGGAAGGAAAAGGGAAACAGAGCTCCATTTCTTCAGGTTATTCTGGTTGGGGATGATCCTGCATCAAAGGTATATACCGGTGCAAAAACCAGGGCCTGTGAAGATGTTGGTATAGAAACCCATACTCGAATTTTACAGGACACGATCTCTGCAAAGGAACTTAAATCAATTATTAAATCCTATAACGAGGATGACTCTGTGGATGGCATCCTAGTACAGTTACCCTTGCCTTCACACCTTTCATCTCATGATGTGATCGAGACCATAGACTACCGTAAGGATGTTGATGGATTCCACCCCATGAATGTTGGTCGATTAACGGTTGATGAACCTTGTTTCAGAAGTTGTACACCAGCCGGCATCATGGAGCTGTTCAAACATTATAGTATACCGGTAAAATCAAAACATGCTGTTGTGGTGGGGGCCAGCAACATTGTGGGGTCGCCAATGGCCATCATGCTGTCGCGTGAAAACTCGTCCGGTAAAGCTACAACCACTATTTGCCATAAATTTACTAAAGACCTGACGCAGCACACTATATCAGCTGATATATTAATAGCAGCGGCCGGACAGCCGGAATTGATCAAAGGGGAGATGATCAAGGAGGGGGCGGTCATCATTGACGTTGGGATCAATCGAGTTGCGGATGAAACATCTGATAAAGGTTATAAATTAGTTGGTGATGTTGACTATGAATCGGTAAGAAAAAAAGCCAGCTGGATCACCCCGGTACCGGGAGGGGTTGGACCTATGACTGTGGCTATGTTAATGAAGAATACCTTGTTGGCGGCCAAAAAGTCGATTTATCCCGAATAAAGCATCATGAATTTATTTCATGAATATTTTCATATAAAGTTTACACTTCTTTAAGATATTTGCATGTAATAAAAATATTCTATGATGGATAAGGTTAAATCCCTGTTGGATTCGGTCATTTTTCAGTCTGCTATGGAGCAGGTTCCCGTCTCTATTGTAATTACTGATCCAACTCCGAAGATCTTATATGCGAATAAGTTCTTTGCTGATCTCACCGGTTATTCTATTGATGAGATCAAAGGTCAAAATCCAAATATCCTGAATTCCGGAACGCATTCCCGGGAGTTTTTTAAAGAAATGTGGGATACCCTGACTTCAGGAAAGACCTGGAGGGGAGAAATTAGAAACGTAAGAAAAGATGGCACCTATTTTTGGGAGAAAGCGTCTATAGCTCCATACTTCAGTAATGAAGGGGACATCATTTATTATGTGGCTATTAAGCAGGATATCACCAAAGAAAAAGCAAATATTGAAAAATCTGAAAGGAGAGAACGTTTATTAAATAATATTCAGGAGTTATCTGAGACCGGTGGGTGGGAATATGATCCTAAAAAAGATGTCTTCTTTTGGACAGAAGAACTGTATAAGATCCATGGTTTTAAAAAACCCTTTGAAGGAAACCTGGCAGAAGAAAGCTTGAAATGTTATAGTGAAACTGACCAGCAAACGATAAAAGAACTATATCAGAAATGTCTTCAAGAAGGAATTCCATATGATTACACTGCTCGGTTTACAGATCTGAAGGGGAATAAAAAGTGGGTCAGAACCAAGACTCAACCCATAAAAGATTCAGAAGGAGAGATAATTAGAGTTGTAGGATCAGTCCGTGATGTAACGGATGAGGTTGAGACTCTCCATGCTTTAAAAAAGAGGCAATCCGAATTTCAAACGGTAGTGGAATCTTTTGATGATATAGTATTTACACTTGATGAAGAAGGCAGGCACACCAATTTATACGGTAAGTGGGCAAGAGATGAAGAGCTCAGTACTATGATGCTGGGAAAAACAGCAACAGAAATATTTGGTCAAGAAGCCGGTAAATCTCACTTCGAAGCATTGCAGATCGCAAAGGAGGAAGGGCATTTTACTTACAAATGGTTCATAGAAAATGAAGACGGAAAAAGGAATCATTACGAAACCAAGTTAACCAAGCTAAAAGGTACTAATTCTGACGGAGAAGGGTTCCTGGGAGTCGGACGAAATATTACGGCTGAAATACGCTATCGTGAAGAGCTGGAGGACCTTAAGGAGCGTTTAAATTACTCCCTGATTGGTACGAGGGCAGGGACATGGGATTGGGACATTAAAAGTGGGAAGATCATTTTTAATGAGCGATGGGCACAAATCCTTGGATACTCGCTCAGTGAATTGGAACCAACATATATAGAAACGTGGAATAATTTTGTTCACCCACAAGACCTGGAACGTTCTGCAGAAGAATTGCAAAGATATTTTAAGGGCGATATCCCCATGTATGACGTCAAGGTTAGAATGCAGCATAAAGATGGGCGTTGGGTGTGGGTATGGGACAGAGGGGCCATATTTGAAGAAGATGAGGAAGGCAACCCAACCCGTATGGTTGGTACGCATATTGATATTTCTGAGTGGATGAAAGCTGAAGAACGTCTCAAAAAGTCTGAAAGAAAGTATCGGGAACTATTCGAAAATTCTTCGGATCCCAGCTTGCTCGAAAAGAATGGGCATATAGTTGATTGTAATCAGGCCGTCCTTGATCTGCTTGGATATGAGAAAAAAAATGAACTGATCGGAAAGGGTATGTTAGAGATTTCCCCGGCCACCCAGTCCAACGGTTGGGATTCTGAGCAACTATTCAAAACCACGCTTGATGAAATAAAAAACTTCAATAAAAAAGGCTTAAAGTTTGAATGGGAACACCTTGGTAAAGATGGCACGGTTGTTCCCGTTGAGACGGTAGTAACTAATCTTACAGATAATGATGGCGAAAGTATACGATATGTTGTCTGGCGGGATATTACTGATCGCAAAGCGGCTGAAAATGAACTCATAGAGGCCTATGAAGAACGTGGGGCACTACTCTCGGAAATACATCATCGGGTCAAAAATAATCTGGCGATCATATCCGGGCTCATTCAGTTACAGATCTTTGGAACGGAAGATGACCAAGCTGCAGAACAGTTAAATAAAAGTGTAAACAGAATAAAGTCGATCGCTTTGATTCATGAGCAGCTCTACCAATCTAAAAGTTTTGCCAATATTTCTTTGAAGGAAAACATAGAAAATCAGGCAAAAACATTGCTTAACATGTACCAGAGTAACAATTCAGCAAATGTAGATCTTGATTTGGATCTGGAAGAAGTGCACATAAATATTAATCAGGCACTTCCTGTAGGACTGTTATTGAATGAGATCCTCAATAATGCCTTTAAGCATGCTTTTGTTGGACGTGAAAAAGGTAGTATCGATATAAGATTAGAAGAATCGGGCACTGAAGTTCGGCTTACTGTTAGAGATAATGGGGTAGGGTTTTCAGATGATGGGAATAATGGCTCATCATTAGGTCAAACTCTTATTCAAACTTTTATTAAACAGTTACGAGCCACTCTTAAGGTGAATAAAGACGATGGAACCAGCTATACCATTGAGTTTAAAAAGCAAGATCTGAAAGGGACCATGGCCGCAAATATGGAAATTGGCATGGGGCAAATATAATTTGAAACAAGGGTGACACTATGTTGTCACTGCCTGTGTGTATCATTGAGTAAATCAAAAAACAAAACTCAATGATCATGATGAATAACGCATTATCTACTTACACTCAAAACCAAACTGAAACTGCATTATTCGCACTTCCAATACTAAAGCGCATCGAACGTGAAAGTCAGCAAGACTATAGCGAAATGCAGGAAGCCTTCGAATTAATGGGGTGGGCTGATCTACCTGATAGACTAAAAGTTGAGATCCATGATGATGTGAAATTCATGGTTGAAGAACTGAAAGGCAGATTTTCTTCTATTGACCCCTTTGTAAAGCGTCGTAGACAAACGGTTACTTATTGGGTTAACTGTTATCAGGACGGCATTTGTAGTCTGGATGCTGCAGTAACTGCTTTAAAGGTTAAGTCTTTATAGACGAATCGTTATCCTTTATTTCAGGACCTGAATCTTGCTTATATAGATCTTCAGATTCGACCTGTATAGCTGATGCTGATCCTTTCCGGAACGAGAGGATCTTTTTTTGGAGGGAATTTGAAAGATTTTTCAGCATGGTTTGTTGTTTCCGGAAATAATATTTCAGGTAGAATCTGCTCATAGCAAAACCACCTAAGCCGGCAATAGGTGCTACCATGAGCGCTAATTCTTTGTATGTCAGACCTTTAACTGTCAAAAATGTTAAAATAAATACAATGAAAAAGCCCAGGAACCCTGTAATTAATTTAAATGGTCCCCAGGATGAGACCATCTGTATTTTCGTTTTATTCTTTGAAGGAGTCAGGGAAAAGTGTTTATAGCCAAAATCGGTTTTTCTTTGCTCCCATTCATAGGTATTTCCGGTCTTTCGAATTTTGCCAATTCCTCCTGTAATCTTTCTGATCTCAAGAACTAATTCTTCCCACTGCTCTTCTGTAAAATCATTGCTTACAACATCTACATGCTGAATTTTGGATGTGCCTTTCCATAGACTATATGTCTGATCGGTTAGTTTTGGGTCCTGTAAATTTTGAAGGGCTTGTAGTACAGATTCTTTGCTGATCCCAATTTCTTCTGCGATCTCAATGATCTCGCTCTCCGATAAACCCTGTTCTTCATGACTCATCTCACTCGCAGTTTGAATTTCTGAAGCTTTAGCAATGATCTTACTTATCTGTTCTTTATTATAAATCATGAAATGAGGCTATATCGGTTAAATGGAATAATATTTAAATACTGCAAAAATTCAGATTCGATGCAGAACTTCCAAAGAGATATACTTATCTTTGAAAAACTGCAAGCCAAATATTTTACTTAATGCACAACACTGATAACGCCTCTCCATTTGAACGCATTACACGCCAGGGACTTACATATGATGATGTGCTCCTTGTACCCAATTATTCCAATGTACTTCCCCGCGACGTAGATACAAGCGTCAGACTCACACCGAATCTAAAACTCAATGTTCCAATAATAAGTGCCGCAATGGATACGGTATCAGAATATCGTATGGCCATTGCTTTAGCCAGGGAAGGTGGCATTGCCATGCTTCACAAGAATATGAGTATTGAAGATCAGGCTGAACATGCCCGCTTAGTGAAAAGAAGTGAAAGTGGGATGATCGTGGATCCGGTTACTTTGAAAAAAGGGGCTACTGTCAAGGAGGCCCGTGCTTTAATGAGAAAGCAGAAAATAGGTGGTATTCCTATAGTTGATGATAACGGGATCTTGATCGGGATCGTCACTAACAGGGACCTTAGGTTTGAATCGGCTATGAATAAAAAACTGGGTGAGATCATGACCCATGAGGATCTGATCACTGCCAAGGAAGGAACAAATCTTCAACAAGCTGAGGAAATCCTGCAGCAGCACAAAGTTGAAAAGCTCCCAATTGTTGATAGCAAAAACAAGCTGGTTGGCCTTATTACATTTAAGGATATTGAAAAGAAAATGAACTTCCCCAACGCTTGTAAAGATGATATGGGTAGATTGAGAGTAGGGGCAGCTGTTGGAGTTACTGCTGATACCATGGATCGTGTAGATGCTTTGGTCGCGGCCAGTGTGGATGTTATTACCGTAGATACCGCACACGGACACTCACAAGGGGTGCTGGACACCATTAAAAAAATTAAATCAGTTTACCCTGACCTGAATATCATAGGTGGAAATATAGCTACCAGAGCAGCAGCTGAGGCTTTGGTAGAAGCAGGTGCCGATGTGGTTAAAGTGGGAGTTGGTCCCGGTTCAATCTGTACTACCCGGGTTGTGACAGGTGTGGGTGTGCCCCAGCTAAGTGCAGTTATGGAAGTAGCTGAATTCACCAGAGATAATGGAATTGGATTGATCGCTGATGGAGGTATAAAGCAAACCGGTGATATCCCAAAAGCTATTGCCGGAGGAGCTGATGCCGTTATGATGGGATCCATGTTTGCCGGAGTTGACGAAAGTCCAGGTGAAACCATTATTTATGAGTCAAGAAAATATAAGTCATACAGGGGAATGGGTAGCATCGGAGCCATGAACAAAGGGTCCAAAGATCGCTATTTCCAGGATGTTGAGGATGATATTAATAAGCTGGTTCCGGAAGGTATTGAGGGGCGTGTACCGTTCAAGGGCTATCTCAGTGAAGTTGTGCATCAGATGACCGGTGGACTGCGAGCTGCCATGGGATATGCCGGAGCTGCGGATATTGAAGAGATGAAAAAAGCTGAATTTGTGCAGATCTCTGCTGCTGCTTACAAAGAAAGTCACCCGCACTCGGTTCAGATAACGAAAGAAGCTCCTAACTACTCGGTTTCATAAACGGCTTGCCCGGCATGAAAAACGTGCTCTTTTTGGTCTACTACTTTCCACCATTGGGTGGAAGTGGTGTTCAACGACCACTTAAATTCGTGAAGTACCTTCGTGAATTTGGTTGGAACCCGGTGGTAGTATGTCCGGAACCTGGAGCTTACCCATATTATGACCATTCCTTACTTGAAGAGTTGAATAGACTGGCTGTTGACGTTCACAAAGTGCCTGCAAAAACACCATTTCATCTTCCTTTCCTGAAAAATATTAAAACGCCTCTTCCTGAAAAGGTGATAGAATATAGTCGCCGGCTTTTAAGGATGTTCATGTATCCCGATAATAAAAAGGGATGGATCGAAGCTGCTGTACAAAGATCAGTGGAATTGGCTGAGGAACAGTCCTTTGATATGATATTCAGTACGGCACCTCCTTTCAGTGACCATATTGCGGCTTCCAAACTAAAAAATAAATTAAAGATCCCATTGGTCCTGGATTACAGAGATGCCTGGGTTAATAACCATTTCATGGACGATCTATATGAGTGGCAAAAGCAGATCCATAAAAAAATGGAATACTCCTGCCTTAAAAATGCTGATAGGGTCATTGTTTTGGACCGGTATATGAGATCTTTAATTAAGCAGGATCATCCAGAATTGAGAGTGGATATAAAGATCATACCCCATGGTTTTGATCCCGAAGATCTGGATGGAACAGTTGAGCCCACTTTGGACTATAAGTCAGGGAAATTGAACTTTCTTTACAGTGGTCTATTTTATGAATCCAACCAACCTGACATTTTGTTAAATGCAGTGAAGGATTTGGCTCAGGAATCAAAGATCAACCTGAATGACATTCATTTTCATTTTCAAGGTGGTTTGTCACCAAGGATTAATGAGTTGATCGATGATCTTGGGTTGGAAAATTCTGTAACAGATCTGGGATATGTTTCTCATAGTATAGCAGCCGCAAATTTGAAAAAGGCTGATGTACTTTGGATGATCTCAAATTTTGATCCGGTTCATAAACAGGTTAAAAGTGGAAAGCTTTTTGAATATGTAGGTTCAGGTAAACCCATTTTAGGTTTGATCCACAGCGGTGCAGAATCTGAGTTTCTGGTTAATTACAGAGCAGGCTACATGGCACCGCCTAATGATATTGATAAAGTTAAAGCCTCTGTTTTATCCATTTTATCTGATTGGAAACAAAGGAATATGAAACAACCTGACAGAGCATATATTGAACAATTTGATCGGAAAAAATTAACGGAAGAACTTGCGATGGTATTCGATACATTATCATCTCAATAATTATACAAGTATTGTTTAACTTGAAGGTCTATGATCGATCTGTTAAAAAAATTATTTGAACAACGCCGTAAAGAAATTACGGTCATGCTTTTAGATGATTCCCAGCCAGGGGAGGATAATTCCTATAAGTTATATCCCAACAGCATCTTCGGGATCTTCATGACCATTTTTGTGATCATGGTGGTAGTAATTGCGGCTACTTTTATGGTCACTCCGTTGGGGGAGTTATTATATAATTCTGATGAAGCTGAGATCCGAGAACAGATCATGCAGATAACAGATAAGACCTTAGCGCTGGAAGATTCACTTAAGAAAAGAGATACCCAGCTCCAGGAAATGAAGAATATTATCCGACTTAGTGTAGATACAACTTTAGCCATGGATCAAAGGTTTGATCAGTTATTTACTGAAACTCAAGGCATGGAGGAGGGTGAATTTGTATCAATGGAGCAGTATGGTTCTATTGAAAAGCTTTCGCAAAATGAGATCCTGTTTTCCAATGTCTCAAAGACCATCCCCGATTTTCCCGGACGGTATCCGGTCAAGGGGTCGTTGACCAGAGGGTATTTACCGGATGAAGAACATTATGGTATCGATATTGCAACTGGCATAGATGAACCGGTGATCAATATTGCAGACGGGTCGGTTTTTACCAGCAGCTGGACCATCAATAATGGTTATGTGATCTCAATTCAGCATGGCAATGGTGTAGTAACTACTTTCAAACATTTAGCTAAGCTAAACAAAAGAGAGGGAGACCTCGTACTGAAAGGTGATATTTTAGGTTCCACAGGCGATGCCGGTGTTTTAAGTACCGGTCCGCATCTTCATCTCGAGGTATGGAAGAATGGCGTTCCTCAAAATCCGGAATTATATTTAATCAATTAATTAAGAATATGCTTAACTCTAAGAAATCATCAAATAACGTGTCAGACAACTCCAGACAATCACCAACCGTAAACATCATCAGTGAAGGTACCAAGCTGAAAGGGGACCTGATCTCAGATTCTGATATTCGAATTGCAGGTACCATTGAGGGTGAAGCCAATTCTAAAGGTAAGATCATCGTAACCGGGAATGGCAAGATAAAGGGTAACATCAATTCGGCGGATGCCGATGTTGCCGGTAAGGTAGATGGAGAGGTCAAAGTTTCCGGGAAACTGACTCTCAGAGCCAGTGCCATAATTGATGGGAATATTTATACAAAGACATTAATTGTAGAAGAAGGTGCACAGATCAACGGATCATGCAGAATGGGCTCCGATGCTAAATCTTATACAAGCTCCAAGGAAACCGAAAAACCCAGCATAAGCAGTTAAGACATCCCTGATTCATTGCCAAAAAATTTACTTCCGAAAAAATACATGGAGTACCTGGGCCTGGGGGCTGAAATAGCAGCTTCACTTTTGGTGCCAATAATGGCAGGCTATTTTTTGGACGAATACTTTGGGACTTCACCGATCATATTGATGACAGGTGTTCTCGGGGCTATGATCGGCTTTGGGTTTATGATCATCAGGATCACTAAGAAACTTGACGCTGATGATTAAATTGAGCCAATCAGTATTGGGAAATTCACTCAAATTTTCCGCACTGCTTTTAATGGTCGGAAGTACTTTTTTTTGGTTAGGGAAGGCAGAGGGTATTGCAGTTGTGACCGGTATATTGCTTAGTTCGGTCTTTGTGGTTAGTAGTGGCTGGATCCTTGAAGCTTTTCAAAATGCTGATGGCAGCCTCTTTATACAGGTTTATATCTTTTCGATAGCTATAAGATTTATAGTGGTTCTGCTTTTATTCGGAATTTTGCTCGCAACAACAAAAATTGATGAAATCTACTTTACAGTTAGTTTTATTATTTCCTATCTTTGTCAATCTGTAACGGAAATGATTTTAATCAACAAATTTCTTCAAAAGAGCGGCAGTAAAAGACAATGATTCAAACCCTGCGTCGAGTTTTCTTAACTCTTTTATTTCTCAGTGTAAGCACATCAAATACATTCGCAGCCGACGATGCTGAAGGGGCCGAAGAGCCTATCATCGACGTAATGGGAACCGTTGCTGATCACGACTATTTTAAAGTACCTAAGTTTATCAACGGTGGTAAGCTTTATCTGCCAAGGATCTTTTACTGGGAGACTGCAGAAGGGGAGGCACAGTTAAGTGCATATGCTTCCACTAAAAAAGCACTGGCCTCGGATGAATTTATTGAGACTGATGAAGGAGCTATAGTTCCGGCAGGTGGGGGAAGTATTAAGGTTGATTTTTCAATTACCTCACACCTGGTTTATTTTTGGCTTGGGATGGGCCTTGCTGTCTTATTAACAATTATGGCAGCGAGTCGATATAGAAAAGGCATTGGCCGCGATGTGGAGCCTAAAGGGGCGATGCAAAACATCTTTGAAGTTTTATTCGTGTTTATCCGGGATGACGTTGCTCGTGATAATATAGATGATCATAAAGCAGATAAATACGTTCCATTTTTATTTACCATGTTCATGGGTATCTCTTTTATGAACTTATTTGGATTATTACCCTGGGCAGCAACGGCAACGGCTGATCTAACAGTTACTGCGACTCTGGCATTAGTGACATTCGTGATCACACAGTTCAGTGGTACTAAAGATCACTGGGCTCACGTATTTTGGTTTCCGGGAGTGCCTGGATGGGTTAGGTTTATCCTTACACCGGTTGAGATCTTAGGTTTATTCACCAAGCCATTTGCACTGGCCATTCGTTTATTTGCCAACATGTTATCAGGTAAGATCATGATCATTGCCATACTTGGGCTGGTGTTTATTTTTGCTGACCTCTTTGGAGCCGGAGCCGGATTTGGAGTTGGTATATTCTCAGTTTCATTGACCGTTGTATTGTACGCCTTAAAAGTATTTGTTGGCCTCTTACAGGCATACATCTTTACATTATTGTCAGCTGTATTTATTGGAATGGCGGCTGAAGATCATCATCATGATGAAGAAGGATATCACACAGAACATATTGCTGAAGAAGTTTCAGCTTAATAACATAATCTAACATCAATTAAAACTAAACAAACAGAACTATGGGATTATTAGCAGCTGGTATCGGAGCTGGAATCGTTGCACTTGGTGCCGGAATCGGAATTGGTATGATCGGTAAAAGTGCTACAGAAAGTATTGCACGTCAACCAGAAGCTTCTGGCGACATTCGCGGTGCTATGATTTTGACCGCAGCCTTTATTGAGGGTGTTGCTCTGCTCGGTGCCGTTATTTGTATTTTGCTTGCGCTTGGAATCGGTCAATAATTTAAGGTAGGTAACTATCATGACTTTCCTATTAGCAGGTGGAGGAGGTTTACTGTCATTTAATACCGGGTTTGCGATCTGGATCTTAGTATCCCTGATCATATTCCTTCTGGTAATGATGAAATACGCCGTTCCTCCAATTATGACGGCACTCACGGATCGTGAGCGCAATATCAAAGATTCTTTGGAAGCAGCTGAGAAAGCGATAGCTAAAGCTGAAAAGATATCCAAAGATAATGAAAAGGCATTGCGTGAAGCTGAAGCAAAAGCTCAGCAGATCCGAAAAGAAGCCGTCAATGAAGCTGAATTGATCCGTGCTGAACGAATCAATAAAGCAAAAGAGGAGGCTGATCAACTTATTGAGCAGGCCAAGGCTACTATCGAGCAGGAGAAAAAACAAGCTCTTGATGAATTGAGAAGCGAGGTGGCAAAACTTGCCGTGCAATCAGCTTCTATTATCATCGATTCTGAGCTTGATAATGAAAAGAATAACAAGCTGGTAGATAAATTTTTAACCGATCTATCTAAAAACTAATTTAATTCATGCTGGTATCTAAGGCTTCAGGAAGGTACGCAAAAGCACTTTTAGAGCTTGCAGAAGAACATGATGTTCTCGAGCAAACTCTTCAGGATGTCTTATTTATTAAGGAAACCATTGATGGATCAAGGGATCTCTTACTTTTTTTGAAGAGTCCTATCATCAAGCCTGAAAAAAAGGTCGCTGTACTGGAAGAGATCTTTGGGGGAGAAGTAAGTGAGCTGGTTCATAAGTTCATTACCCTGATTGCCCGGAAGAATCGCCAGAGCATGATCGACCAGATCGTAAACTCTTTTATTGAGATCTATAATGATCATGCCGGCATCATAGAAGCCCAAATATCTGTAGCTGAGAAGCTCACTGATAAGCAACTGGAACGAGTACGATCCAGAATTGCAGATGTTACCGGTAAAAAGGTTCAGATCAATGAACAAGTGGATGAGAGTCTTAGAGGTGGAATGGCCATTAAGATCGCAGATACAGTTATTGATGGTACCGTGAAGCATAAATTGGAGCAGCTTGAGGATAAACTCCTCAGCTCAGCGATGGAATAAAATTATAAAACTTTTTTAACTAGATATATAAGATGAGTCAAGTCAGACCAGACGAAGTTTCAGCCATTTTAAGAAAACAACTCTCAGGCTTCGACAACGAGGCAGATACCTACGATGTAGGTACCGTACTTGAGGTGGGTGATGGTATTGCCCGTGTGTACGGTTTGTCTAAAGTGCAGGCCGGAGAATTGGTTGAACTGCCGGATTCCAAAGATGATAATGGCAACCCGGTAACCGGAATGGTACTAAACCTCGAGGAAGATAACGTTGGTATCGTACTTTTCGGTTCTGTAAATGCTGTTGAAGAAGGTCATGCGGTAAAAAGAACCAATGATATTGCCTCCATTCAGGTAGGTGAAGGCTTATTAGGCCGTGTGATCAATCCTTTAGGGGTTCCAATTGACGGAAAAGGCAGTATTAGTGGCGACACCATTAAATTACCTCTCGAGCGTAAGGCTCCAGGAGTAATTTATCGTGAGCCTGTTACTGAACCTCTTCAGACAGGACTAAAATCCATTGACTCATTGATCCCGATCGGTCGAGGACAGCGAGAATTGATCATTGGAGACCGTCAGACCGGAAAAACAGCTGTTGCTATCGATACTATTATCAATCAGAAGGCAACGCAGGATACAGATAAGCCGGTACACTGTATTTATGTAGCTGTTGGTCAAAAAGGGTCAACCATTGCGAATATTCGCAAGGTACTGGAAGATAACGGGGCCATGAAATACACGACTATAGTTGCGGCTCCAGCCAGTACTTCAGCACCGCTTCGTTATATTGCACCATTTGCCGGTGCGGCTATTGGTGAGTATTTCCGTGATACCGGTCGTCATGCACTGGTTATCTACGATGATCTTTCAAAACAGGCTGTTGCATACCGTGAACTTTCCCTGTTGCTTAAACGACCACCGGGACGTGAAGCTTATCCTGGAGACGTATTCTACCTACATAGCCGTCTTCTTGAGCGAGCTGCTAAGATCATTAATGATGATGAAGTAGCAAAGAAAATGAACAACGTTCCAGAAGAACTGAAGCCAAAAGTGAAAGGCGGTGGGTCACTAACAGCACTACCTGTTATTGAAACACAGGCCGGTGACGTTTCTGCTTATATTCCAACAAACGTAATTTCCATTACCGATGGTCAGATCTTCCTGGATACTGACTTGTTTAATCAAGGTATTCGACCGGCCATTGATGTCGGTACTTCGGTATCACGTGTAGGTGGTTCTGCTCAGGTGAAATCCATGAAGAAACTTTCCGGTACTTTGAAACTGGATCTTGCTCAGTACCGTGAACTGGAAGCTTTTGCAAAATTTGGTTCTGATCTGGATGCATCAACTCAGGCACAGCTTAGAAAGGGTGAAAGAACTGTTGAACTGCTGAAGCAAGGTGAATATCAGCCACTTCCGGTTGAACAACAGATCGCTTTGCTTAAAATCAATTCTGAAGGTTTGCTAGATAAACTTGCCGTTGAACAGATCAATGAGTTCGAAAAACAATACCTCGAAACAGTTGGTATTAAGTTTGAAGACAAAATGAAATCACTTTCAGAAACAGGCGTACTTGATGACAGTTTTGGTGATGAATTGATCAATATCGCAAATTCTGTAATTGATCAGGTCACAGCTAACTAATTAATACCGGTTTAATCAATGGCGAATCTTCGAGACATACGAAACAGGATCTCTTCTGTAAACAATACGCAGCAGATCACCAAGGCTATGAAAATGGTGGCAGCTGCCAAATTGAGAAAGGCACAGGATAAGATGACGAGTACACGTCCCTATGCCAATAAAATAGAAGAGGTAGCTGGCAGACTTGCTAATAACAATGAGGCCACCAATCCTGTTATGCGTATACCTGAAGAGGTGAACAATGTATTGTTTATTGTCATTGGATCTGACAGAGGGTTATGTGGCGGTTTCAATAATAACCTTTTTAAAGATGTGGAAAGCAAAATACATAACAATTTTGCATCTCATGAAAAGAATGGAAGCCTCTCATTGGTTACTATAGGTAAGAAGGCTACTGCCTATTTCAAAAAAAGAAAATATAATGTTTTGGATCAGTTTCCGGGATTCTTTGACAATATTGAATACCAGAAAACCTCTGATATCATGGAAACTGCAATAGAGCAGTTTATCAAGGGTGATTATGACGAAGTTTATATTTCTTACAACGAATTTAAATCTGTAATTGCACAGAATAGAAAGACCCAAAAGGTACTACCGATAGATCCGGAAAGTATTGGAAAATCTAAATCCAATAATGCATCTGAATCTACGATTGATTACCTTTACGAGCCAAATTCACAGGCGATCTTAGACCGACTGTTACCTTTGCATTTGAACATGCAGTTATGGAGAGCAGTTCTTGAGTCTAATGCTTCAGAGCAAGGTGCACGAATGACCGCTATGGACAGTGCAACTGAAAATGCCAAGGATCTGGAACGTGATCTGCGACTTGAATACAATCAAGCCAGACAAAGTGCAATTACAACTGAGATCTCGGAAATTGTATCCGGTGCTCAGGCACTGAGTGAAAATTAGGAGAGCTGGCAGAGTGGTCGAATGCGGTGGTCTTGAAAACCATTGAGGCCTCACGGTCTCCGGGGGTTCGAATCCCTCGCTCTCCGCTTTAAAATAGCCCCTTTATGGGGCTATTTTTGTTTTGAACCATTGGTTTTAAATATTATCATCGTGCATTCGTTGAAGGCTTAAATCAAAAACTAATTATGACAGCACGAATAAGCTACTTGCTACTCTTTCTTTTTGCGTGTTCCTCGACAGCCCTTCAGGCGCAGGATACATTAAGAATTGATTTTCAAACCTTCCTGTCCAAAGCACTCAATAACTCCGGTCAGGTTGAGTATGAACGACAAAATGTTGAATTAGCAAAAAACAGGGTGGATCAGGCTAAGGCTCAGCGAATTTTACCAAGTGTTGAATTTAACAGCCAACACGGTCTTGTTCCCGGGGTTAAAAGTGATGTTCCGGGTTTACCTGAAGATGAGTATTACCTGGATCCCAACCTACGAAATGACTGGGAAGATTGGGCTGTATTTACACGGTTTCAGCTAACAGCGGCTCAACCGGTCTTTACATGGGGTGCGATCAATAAAGCAGTTGATGCTGCCAGGCTTGGGGCAGAAGCTGCTCAATATAGTTTTGAGGCGAAAAAAGATGACCTAGAGATCAGATTATTTGAACTTTATTATAGTCGGATACTGGCAATGGAGATCGAACGATTGCTGGATGAGGCACAGGATAAAGTGGACCAGATAGAGGCACAAATTGAGGATATGCAGGAAGAGGGGGATACAAGCCTTGATGATTCTGAAATATTCAAATTCGAGATCTTTAAATCTGAGTTTGAGATCCAAAAAGCCGAAGTAGCTGAGAATATGAATTTTGTTCGGGAGACCTGGAACTATATACTCAGAAATGACGAAAACATGGTTTATGAGCCTGAAGTCAGATTCCTGGATCCGGTTTCTGCTGAAATTGAACCTGTTGATTTTTATCAACAATCTGCGTTCAGCAATCGCCCGGAATTAAAAGCTCTTGATATTGGTCAGGAAGCCACCCGTACTTATATATCTTCACTTAAGCGGCAGAATCTTCCTGGATTGTTTTTGGGGGGGTATCTGAATTTTGCTGATACACCAAACCGTCCACGTCAATCGAATCCATTCATTCAGAATAATACCAACCTATTCAGTGGTGGATTTGGGTTTACCATAAGGCAGAATCTTAACTTTTTGTCGATCAAAGCTAATATAGAAAGGAATCAGATCGAGCTTAGAAAGATAAATTATGCCGAGAATGCTGCTAAAGATGGTATTTTGTTGGAAGTGAATAATAATTACCGACAAGCTACACTGGCTGATGTTAAGGTTAAGCAGACGGATCAAGCCCTTGTTACGTCAAAAAAATGGTTGAGACAGGAACAATTAGACTATGACTTTGGTATGGGTGATGTAAAGGATCTTATTGACGCCATGAAAAAAGAACTTGAATTAAAACTTCAATTGAAGCAAAGAGTGTTTGAATTTAATTCATCTTTAGCTAAGCTAAATAAATCGGCAGGTATCCCGTTAACTACGCTGATAACAAACTGAATTTTATATTTATTATGAAAATGATGAGAACCTTACTTTTTTTAATTATTACTCTGATCGGATCTAATATCGTATATGCACAAAATGCAGATCAGCAAATAAGGGAATTACTTGAAAGCAGAGATGATCAGATCAAGGAACTTATGGGGCCTAAAGGCACCGAATATACTGACGCACAGCGTGCCGAACTAAAGGAGATCATAAACGGGATCATTGATTTTGAAGCAATGGCCAAAGAAGCTTTGGATGAAACCTATAACACTATTACAGAAGACCAACGAACTGAGTTTGTTGACCTCTTTTCAACCATAGTTAGAGATCAATCATTGAATAAGCTTGACATTTATAGGGCTAAAGTCACTTATACCAACATCTCTGCAGATGGAGATCAGGCCAGGGTTGAAACTCTTGCCGAGCTCGATGATGTCCGAACCCCGGTCAACTACGAAATGGAAAAAAAAGACGATGAATGGGTCATTACCGATATGGAAATTGATGATGTATCAACTGCCGGATCATACAATCGGCAGTTTCAGCGTATCATAAACCAAAAAGGTTTTGATTCATTGATGAGTAGCCTTCGAAAAAGGGCAGATCGGGCATAAATTGTTTCGATAAATATTTTACCTTAAAAATAAAACAGTGTGCTAAAACCGGTATCGAACGACAAAATTGGCAAGGAAGGCTACATCTATGTAAGTTATGGCCATCCAAAATATCTGAAGCATGTTGTAGCCTCAGTCACTACTCTCAGACGGTATGATACAAAAAGGCCCGTTGCTTTAGCCTGTACCAAAAAACATCAGGACCTTATAAAAAAATATGGTCTTCATCAGATGTTCGATCATTTGATCGACCTGCCGGAAGAACATGCTTCCATTGTGGGCTTCAAACACAATTTTTGCAACTACCTTTATTTTGATAAAAATCTTTTTCTGGATAGTGATATCGTGTGGTGTAAAAACCCGGATTCACTATGGAAGGCGTTTGATGCATATGAATTTACAGTTACAGGTAATATAGTATCTGATAACTTTTTTGGAGCACCTAAGGGTATTGGAGTCGCAAAAGATATTTTAATGCTTAGAAGAAGGAGAACCTTAAAGAGGTTTGGATTGACCTATCTCAGTCGGGCACAAACGGGTCTCATGTATTCCAAAAATCATTCACTTACCAAAAAAGTGTGTGGTTTGGCAAAAGAAATGTTGAAGAGGAAGGCAGAAACTCATTTTCAAAGCCGCAAAAAGGAGCGTGGTCGCACAGAAGAATCCTGTGAATGGAGCCTGGCAATGGCTATGTCTAAGCTAAATATTCCTGTCTATGCCTGGTTTCAGGGACATACCAGTCCACAGCTCGATTATATAAAATTCCTTACTGAACACGATGAAGATTTCGAATATGTGAAGTGTAAATACTATTGCAACGATTTTGTGTATTCATTTAGGGGCTTGAAAACGGATTGGGTCAAAAATCTTCTTATAAAATTGTTTTCTGTGATACCTGGAAAGGGAGACCATATGATGGTAACACCGTATTGCCTGCACTTTGGTTGGTATCATGAAAAAGGACCGTTCTTTGAATTTTCGGACAGAGTGTGGGAAAACTTAGTTTCTGCCAACAGTTCATCAAAAGCATCATCAGGACTAGAAGATCGTTCATCCAATGAAGCTTAGTGATGAGTGGAAAAAATTGATTAAAAAGTCGCTTAGGGTTTTAGTACAATTTTCTATCATCGGGTACCTTTTCTATCAGCTTTTTGAGATCGGTCTAAAGCAGATCCTTGAATCGCTTCCTCAGATACCTTCTTTTTATCTGCTATATTTTGTCATATACTTTTCTCTTCCATTGGCTGAGGTATTCATTTATAAGATCAAATGGCCGATCACTTTCAGGGATGCGTTTCCGATATTTATCCAAAAGAAAGTATTAAATACCGATGTAGTTGGGTATTCAGGGGAGTTATTTTTATATATGTGGGCAAAAAAATACCTGAAAGACCCGGCCAAGCAGGTATTTATTTTTATAAAAGACAATAATGTTTTGTCATCCCTGGCTTCAGGTATTGTTACCATCTTCTTGCTCATTTTCTTTATTTCAAAGGGATATATCAATATTTCTGACTATGTAGGGGAGGTCAATGGATGGAGCTGGATATTGATCTTTATTGGTTTGATCCTGGCATTAGGACTTATATATAGGTTCAGAAAGGCGATACTTGCACTGAATCGATATGACAGCATGAAGATCTTCTCGCTTCATGCCGGCAGGATCATCTTCATCAATGTAATTCAGATCTTACAGTGGCATGTGGCAAGGCCAGATATCGCTATACCGGTATGGTTCACCTTCTCAGCTGTACAAATACTGGCATCACGGATCCCATTTTTACCAAGCACAGATGCCTTATTTGTTAACGTTGCCCTGGAAATGTCTGGTGTGGTCTCTGTCCCAAAAGAAGCCTTGGTAGGAATTTTAACAGCGAATCTTATATTAAAGCGCATTCTGAATGTCGTATCCTATCTGGTCTCCAAATATGTGGGAACGGAAACCGATCTGGAACCATCAAAAGAAGATATAGATCTTGATAAAAATGATTAAAAGAACAGTTTTATTATTACTGACCCTCATATTCAGTAATACTGCAATAGCCCAGTTGACCAATTTTGATAACAATAATATCGATCTAAAAACAGGGGTTTCGTTACTGACTAATCTGAATGGTTTCAATGAAGGACTTCCTTATTGGTCACATGTGAATCAGGATGGACGCGTTGACCAAAATTCTGCAAATGTTATAAACTACATCGATTGGAGGGCAAACTTGTACAAGACCTCATTAATTGACCTCACAATAGGAGGTAGTTTGACCTCACGAATTTCTGAGAGTTCATCCATTTTTTTTGATAAGGCTTATGTTGACCTCAATATTGGGAATTTCAAATTGATGGGTGGGCGGTATATTGACCCGCTGGCATTGAAGGAAGACGAACTTTCTACAGGATCTTTTATGTATAGCCGTAACGCTACACCTATTCCAAAGGTGGCATTTGCCACTGATGGTTTTGTAGGAGTTCCCGGAACCAATGGGATTCTACGCTATAAAGGGTTATTTGCTCATGGCTGGTTCGATAATGAACGTCATGTAAAGAATGCTTATTTACATGAGAAATATTTTTACCTGAGCATCAAATATGCTTTTTTTGATGCAAGAGGGGGGATTGTACACAATGTTCAATGGGGTGGTGTGAGTGATAGCCGGGGACAGCTGCCATCCGGAGCTCAAACATTTTGGGAAGTCATCACAGCAACAGGATCTAGTGATGATAATGCCCCCGGTGGTGAGCAATCAAATGCAGTTGGAAATGCAGTAGCAGCATATGATTTCAGCCTGGGATTAACGTTTGATGATTTTGACCTGAGAGCGTATCGTTTGTTTTACCTGGAGGATAAGGTGTCTACCAGGTTTAGGAGCCCATGGGATGGAATTTGGGGCTTAACAGTTAAACCTAAAAACACTAAGGTGATCCAAAAACTCATTTGGGAACATATCAATACTAAGAGAATGGACTCTTATGATTGGGAGCCTACAGGAACTGCAAGTTACTACAATAATGGTATTTACCGAACCGGCTGGACCTATCAGGGCCGTGTGATCGGTAACCCGATGTTATTGACAGATGGTACCACTGAACGTCCGGTTTATAATAATATCATCATAGCTAACCACCTGGGATTATCCGGGCAATTATCTGAAGCCGTCAATTATAAGTTACTATATACCTTCTCTCGTAATTATGGGGAGGTACAGGATCAGATCATCACCCGGTTGCCCCGTGAAGAATGTCCCGGAACCGGTGGCAGGGTATGCGCTGAGTTGCGTCCGCTTGAGCAGCTAAAAAAAGTTAACCATTCGATCATGGCCGGAATACATTCATCTATACCCGGTTTTCAAAGAGTTAAATATGGTATTAGCATTACTGCTGATCTTGGGGAACTTTATGGAGATAGGATTGGAGCCGGTATCAACATTGAATACGATCTGATCAAATAGGTAGGTCAGGTCAAAGTGTTGATATCTATACTTTGGTAGTCAAAGTCATCAAGTTGTTTTCTGATATGATCCTGGATATCGGGTGAGAGACGGTTAAACTTGTCAGAGGTGTTCAATGTCTCCCGAGTGTTTTTTACTTTCCAGACCTCTTCTTCACCGATCAATGAGTTTGCGGTTTCGTGATAATTACTTAGGATCTCATCCTCAAATGGTAACCCGATCCTGTCAAATAAAAATCTCAATACCTTTTCAGGTGATTTTACCAGATTCTCATATCTGACATGACAGTTATTCTTTTGCCCAATATATTTTTGAGATATCCTGATGCTGCGATTCCACCAGAATATTGATTTGTCAACGGATCGCTCTCCAGACCACTCTTCCGGGTTGTTTCCGGTGGCTTCACTCAAACTGGCTACTACATCCTCACCATTTCTGATAAGATGAATAAAGAAGGCTTCATTTTCAGTTCCCTGAATTTGGTCAATGAAATGGAGGTGCCGGGGAGTTTTTTCCAGTAAAAATTCTTCCTCAGCATTTCGGAAATGTTCACCAATTTGATTTAACTGCCCGTTAAGAAACTTTACCCATTCACTGGTATAGAATGTAGATCCAAATTCTTTGAACTCCTTATTTTTTTGAACTCCGAGATCAGTCAGGATCTCTTCCACGATCTTAATGTGTTTTGCTCTGTATAGGGTTACCCTTCGTATTATAGGGTTGATCGAGATCGTTCTTGAGTAGAGGTGGGTCTCAGGAAATGAAACGATCTTACTGTGTGAGGCAAGAAAACTTTGAAGCAGGGTGGTGCCGGAGCGAGGACAGCCAACGATGAAGATCTTTTTCATCATAGTCTAAAGCAGGTTTAACTGCCTTGATTCCTCAAGGTAATTCTGAAAAGCTTCAGAAGCTTTATCACTAAGTTGAAAACGTGGATGTCCAAAGAGGTCATTCCTGATAACGGCATGCCAGATATATTGAATAAGAGCACTGGGTGAGTTTCTTATTCTTCTTCTGAAATGCTCCTGTTCCCACGTATTATCACCATGATAGGCCCGCAAAAATAAGTAATTGTAAGAATGATCCAGTTTGTGATAACGCAATTTCATCCATTCTTCCAGATACACGGTATCTTCAGATCGTTTAGTTTCCGGATAACGAATGTCATCATTTCTGCGGTGCATGATGCTTCCCGGTATACCGTCAGGTAAGATACCCACGTACGGGTGCATCATAAACTCCTCGGTATCCAAATGCATCAGAGATGAAGCCAGACAGCAGGCATCATATCCCTGATCAAGAATTTCAGCCTGGATCTTTATTCTATCCTGGTGATACCAATCATCATCATCCCATTGGATAAGGTAATCCCCATTAGACTCTTTCAGACTCCGATTACGTAATTTGCCTAATACGAAATCGGGCTCTTTTTTTAGCTTAATATACTTTACCTGTTCAGCCGGAATTTCCTCAAGAATGGGGGAGTAATCTTCCTCACCGTCATCTACAATGACAAGCTCCTTATTTTGGTAAGTTTGGTTTTGAAAACATTGAACGGCTCTTTTTGCCAGATCTCGTCGGTTGGCTGTTACCATCAGGCAGCTGACCTTAGGAGAATTAATATTGGAATCGGGCATTTATAATAGTTTGTTTTGCGGGGAATATTTGGTAGAAAATACCGTTAAATTTGCAGAGGTGTAAATCTCATTTTAGTTAGATAAATACGTTGGCTTTCAACATTTAATATCTCAGATATGTACAGAATTGCCGGTACACTTTTAATGGCGCTAATATTATTAAATTCAACTTTTGCCCAGATCAATAAGGAAAAGTTAAAAACTCCTCTAAAAGAATTACCGGGAGGAGCTTTACTTGTGGAAGATTTTGAGGGAGATAATATTGGTGAATTGCCTTCTCGATGGTATAACAGGGATATGAAACAAAACGCGAATGATCCCAAAGAAGCGAAGAAATATCATTATACCATAGAAGAGGAAAACGGTAATAAATTCCTGCATTATGAACATACCGATGCCCGCCATCTTAATTTTCCGCTGCTTGAGAGAAAAAATGTGAATATACACGAAACCCCGATACTTTCCTGGAAGTGGAGGGTGAATAAGATACCGGAAGGTGGTAATGAGGATAAGGAACCAAATGACGTGGCAGCCAGTATTTATGTCGCTTATAATATGGGAAGGGTAGCTTTGTTCAAGAAAGTGCCTAAAAGTATCCGATATACCTGGAGCAGTTCCCTACCTGAAGGAAAGGAGATGTCAAAATTTTTTGGGAATCAGAAGATCATAGTGGTTGAATCAGGAGAAGATGAGATGGGAAAATGGATCCGGTTTGAGCGTAATATCAAAGAGGATTATGAACGGTTATTTGGCGATGAAGCTCCCAAAACTCCGATGGCCATTTTATTATTAAGTGATGCTGATCAAACGAATAGTAAGGCAATTGCAGATTATGATGATATCATGTTAAAGCCGGCTGATTAACTCAAACCGTTTCTACCTCAAAGCGTTGATAGTTTTACGCTCTGTGAACCAGATCACAAGAATCGAAAGGGTAAATATAAATATTGAAGCCAGTATTAACCCAACAACATCGGCACCCCCGAACCAATAGTTTATTCCATATCGGGTGGCGACTGCAACACCTGTAAGCGGTAATAAAATGTAGAGTGCCGAAAAGCTTTTAAATCCGAAATACCAAGGGTTGGTTTCGGTTACTTTAGCTCCAAAATAGAAGATAACACCCGAAATCAAAGGGTATAGGGTTAACCAGACATAGGCAACAGCAAGCATGCTGTATTGAGCAGCGATAAGAAAACCTGCAGGGAGCACGATAGCACTGCTAAGCGTAAAGTAGAAAACGAACCTGGCCTGACCTTTCGCATTGATCAGCTTGGGTAAAAGGGTGATCAGGCACTGAACCAGGCCAACCACTACGAATATTCTCATGTAAGGCACGGCATCCATCCATTTTTCATAACCGACCATTGGGAGAAACCAGTCAATATAGGTCCCAATGATGATCATCACGGTGCCAACTAAGAACATACTGGCCTTGCTCATGGTGAAGAAATAGTTTCGGAGCCTGTCAGTCTGATCCTGAAGCTTGGCAAAAGCAGGATAGGCTACTCGATTTATGACACTGGAAAGTTCTTGTACCGTGTCAAATACAAGTCGGTAAGCAAAGGAATAGATCCCTACCAACTCCATCGAAAAGAATTTTCCGATGATCAGATAATCTGCGTTTATATAGAGTTTCTGGAGAGTGTGCGATCCGGCTGTATAAAGGCCAAAGCTGAGCAAGTGTTTGATCTTATGATATTTGAATTGAAATCGTGGCCAGAAGGGCTTAAAAAGAAGACTTAACATCATTTGACCAACCTTATGGGCCAACTCGGCGAGAACGATTGACCACGCTCCCCAGCCGGCCCATGCCAGGTATATCATCAGGCCTGCAGATGCTGCCAGGGATACATTATCAATGATAGCGATCTTTTTAAAGGCCAGCTCACGGGTAAGCAATTTACTCGAGATCATATAGAAACTAAAAGCAATGATACCCAACATGTAAACCCGAATCATAGGTGATAGGACAGCTGTATCATAAAACTGTGCGATCCATGGGGCAATAAAGTATAGTGTTGCGTATAAAACCGAGGAAATGAGAAAGCTGATCCAAAAAAGAGAATCGATCTGAGTTCTCCCGATCTTGCGTTCCTGAATGATGGCAGCACCCAAACCGAGCTCGGTCAATGCCTTGGCAGTATTGAAAAAAGCTATGGCCAGTGCCGCGATCCCGAATTCTGCCTCTGAAATTATCTTTAAAGTATAAAATAAAGCTCCAGCATTTAGAAGACGGGCCACAACTGAACTGGCTCCGCTGTATAACACTGATGAAGCTACTTTTCGGGCAAAAGAAGTTTCAGTCATTGTAATGTAGTCTCATCAAGTTTACAGCTATGGGGTTCTTTAGAACAGAAGCACAAATATAGGGTTAACTTTAAGAGAATGGAAGGAAAGGATATAAAAATGGGTAGCTAGCTGTAATATGGTTTATCTGGCTTTCATATAGTAGAAATATCCGGCTTTCTCATTGTTAATATATGCCGTTCCATGCTTTTCCAGAAGTTCTCCACCAACCACTTTTTTGACGAAGAACCTTTGTACGGAACTAAGCTCATTGATCAAAGAGTATTCATTCAAAAGATCATCCACTTTAACAAGGATGTCTCCATCCTGATAGGTCCCATACACTACTTCCGAATCTAAATAATCGGTTGACCGCTTCACTTCGATGCCTGAAGGAGAAATAAGATGGGCTAATCCGTTATTATACCCAACCCCATATCCTATGGTTGATTGGGACCTGCCAGTCTTTATCTTCAAGAAATGAAAGTAAAAACCCTCAATATCATTTCCCTGTTTAACTCTATAACTGGTATCAATGAGTTCGGTGGTAAGATTATTCTGATAGAGGTGATCCATATACCCGGTGCCATTTACCTGAACCGTATCATCATTGATGGCAATATAGCCTTTAACGCTTGCATGAGGGATGGGAATAGTTAACCCCAATTCATGAGATCCGATCTTATATATTCCGTCACCAAGTGCTTTACCTTGTGAGATGTCATAAAACGTGATATCTACATCATATTTTACGCCATTCTTCTCGGTTTTATAATATAAACGGTGCTCACCATCCAGACTTCCCTTAGCCCAATAGTTCCTTTCAGGGTGCAACCGGAGATAATGATCTTCAGCTTCACTGATCAGGTCAGAGGGAGAGTACTCTTTATTAACTACATAACTCTGCCCGTCTTTCCAGGCAACCATCAGTTTGCCGCCGGTTACCCGTTCTTTAAACGAAGAACCGAAGTCATTGATGGAAAAAGTAAGAACCATTTGAATTTCTTCATTTAGGTCAGCATGATAGGTCCATAATTCGTTGTAATATTTTGAAGGAAGATTCTTGGCAACAAAATCCTCCGGTGTTGTGTCTCTGAAGCTGCCATTTGGTGATTGAGCTATCAATGAGGAAGTTGTCAGAAATAAAATTAATACCGTTAAAAGCCTGTATGACATTAAATTAATATCTAAAAGTTTTACAAATATATAATGATAACTGTTGACAGATAGCACTTAATAAAATGTATGAATGATCAAAAAATTATATGTGAATGTTGTAATAATTATTAGCTCACTAAAAAAGTGATTAATCGTTTAATAAAACAATTATTGCCTCTAACTCTACTCAATCAAATTGCAGAGTAATTAATTTCATTTTATAATTTGATATGTTAATAGAGTAAAATCTTACCAATGATCTTATTATCACTCCACTTTTCAACTCCGGGGATCTTATTTATGTACCGGTTCCAGAAAAAACCCATTATGATCAGTTGGATTGTGAAGGTTTTGAAAAATATGTTCATGGTCAGGTCAATACCCACATGCATACCAATCAGCATAATGATGATAAAGGGCCTGAATTTTTTTAACCATACTGTAAAACCGAGTAATTCAGTCAATAGGCCAAAAGATAAAATAAGGGTTGCGAGAAAACGACTATTGAAAGATAATTCTTGCAGCCAGTTATATTGAAATTCCCCCTGTAGAGATAGTATATCTATGCTTTTTTCTCCCATCCATAACCATAGATGGTACCCATCAACCCAGGTGAAACCGGTAGCTATGAGTTTGCTGATGGCAGCTGAGGTATATCCCAAACCCATGAAGAACAATGCAAAGCCAAAGGCAAAGGTCAATTCCTTTTTCATACCTTTAAAAAATATAGCGGCAAGTCCTAAACCCATTAAACTGAAACCAACCAGGTTGGCACTATGCGGGATCTCACCCTGAGAAAACCGAGCCACATGTTGTAAGTGAAACAGTAGAAATGCCAAAGCATACATCCAGCGTCCTTTCTTGATCAGTAAAGGGATAAGGGTAAAGACACTGATCAGTATGGCACTATAGATGGAGACATGGTTGGAAAAGAATATACTGATATCTATATAGTTGGCCAGGCCAAGAGGTAACACCACATCACTCAAGCGAGGAATATAGAACGCCCATTCCCAGGTGTATATCAGGGTATAAATAACAGTAAAAAATTCAAAAGCTCTTAATTGTATCTTGGTTCCAATAGACTCCGGTTGGTCAAATTGAAACAGATTACTTAGTATGTTCATAGTCACTCTGAAAAAAGATGAGGATTTTTGATCGTTGTATCGGCCGTAAATAGGATCATAGGGATAGCCTCGATCACTACGCTATCCTGATCATTCATATAACCTCTTACACGGGAAGCAAGCCACATTTCACCGGGATATTGATCGATCTGAAACGTTGAACGCATTCCATTCAATCTTTTTTCATCCCACACTTTTGTTTTCGTGATGAAGTTGGCAAAATCGATCTCATGGATCCCGTAATCTTTCAGTGGAAGGATCCTGTTTTCAATTTCTGTTATAGATTTGGTCTTCCAAAGATCAGCTCTTGAAGAATCACTTACCTGTTCCACAACCCCGCGTGACCATTCCTTTCCAGCCTGAGAGAACATTGGAAATATTGAAAAGGGCCAGAATTCACCTAAATGTGTTGCTACAAGAATAATATTCACAACAAGTGTCCATAAAAGGATCTTCTTATGTTTTTTAAAAGATTCCACTCTTGATAATTTGATTAAAATTAAGTGTTAAAGATATTGAAATTCATTCAACAAAACTTGGTTTGGTCGCACTCAGATCCTGATCCTTAGCTTTGGGTTCAAAGTGAACAATGAAATCAAAGATGAAAAGTTAACCTAAGTGATTTAAAAGATGTTACTTGTTACAAATTCTCAAAATAGAACAAAGAAATACGTATTTTTGTTAGTTATTGAAATCACCAAAATTTAACGTCTCATTTACAGATTAAATGTCAAAGCTGCTTGAGCTCTTCAAACCATTATTGAATTACAATTATTCCCATCCTTACCTGGTATTAACTGTGACCCTGCTGTTGGCTATTGTCAGCGGCTTTTTCGCTGTACAGTTGAAAGTAGATACAGATATTGCCAATCTGCTACCTGAAGATCATCCAAATGTGGTGGCATTGGATAAACTCAATGAAACCGTTGGTGGTGAGACCGATATGCAGGTGGTTATCAACTCACCAAGTTTTGAAGCCAATAAAAGATTTGCGGAAGACCTAATTAAGAAGTCACTTGAATTGTACTACCCAAGACTTGAGGATTACTATTTTGACCGGGCTGAATTCAAAAGGGAAACAGAATTTACCAGAAATAATGCCTTATATCTGGCAAGTGAGTCTGAACTCAATGATGTGATCGGTTGGTTGGAAGATGAAATTGAGCAGGCAAAAGAAGAAGCCAACCCTTTTTACTTTGATCTTGGAGACGATGAGGAAGAAGAAGACACACGAGCAGAAGATTTTGAAGAGAGTTACAAAACATTAGTACCGTCAGAGTATCCGGTAAATGAAGATAGTACCATTATGGTGGTCAAGTTTTTTCCAACCGGTTCCAAAAGTGATATTCAATACCTGGAAGATATGTTTGAGGAGTATGATGCCCTCATCGCTTCTATGAACCCTGCCAGTTATCATCCGGAAATGGAGGTTAAGTTCGGTGGGCGACTCAAAAGACACTTAGAAGAGATCACATCTATAATGGATGATGTGATCGGTAGTTTCGCAACCGGAATAAGCAGTGTGATATTTTTGGTAATGTTCTACTTTTTCATCAAAAAATACCTCCATTACCGTAAAGGTACGCAGGGTCAGGGTAGATATACGTTCTGGTCACATATCATTAGAATGCCGGTACCGGTTCTTGTGATAGGCATTCCACTCCTGATAAGTCTGGTCTGGACGTTTGGTATTACTTACTTCTATCTGGGTATCCTTAATACCATGACCTCAGTATTATTTGTGATATTGTTCGGACTAGGAATTGATTATGGCATACATTTTTATGCACGATATATTGAGCTTCGAAACCACGGATTCAGTGTGCATGAAGCTATAAAAACCACTAATGAGAAGACCGGTGAAGCCATATTAGTATCTGCCTTTACAACGGCTGCCGCTTTGTTCATCCTGATGTTCGCTGATTTCAGGGGGTTCTCAGAATTTGGCTTCATCTCAGGCACAGGAATACTGTTATCATTATTTGGGATGCTGTACATTTTACCCGCAATTCTTGTAGTGCTGGATGAACGCCTCAATTGGATACTGATCAGTGAAGAAGAGGAAGTTAGGTATGAAGGAACCCACCGCTATCCGTTTGCAAGAACCATTGTAACGGTTGGACTGGTGGCGTCTGCCATCGTAGTGGCTTTTAGTGGTAACTTGAGCTTTCAATATGATTTTGGTGAGCTTGAACCAAAATTCCCTGAATACGAAGAGTTCAGGTCTTTTGCCCGGCAGGTTGAAGATTCTGATAAACGGAATCCTGCATATATAGTGGCCGAAACCAATGAACAGGTAGAGGAAATAGCCCGGGTTCTAAAGAATAGAGCAGAGACGGATACCGTTTCACCAACCATTCAAAGTGTAGAGACCCTTCAGGAAAGATATCCTTCCACAGAAACAGAAGAACAGGAAAAACTTGAAAAGATCGCTAAAGTCAGAGAGTTACTTCAGGATCCATTCCTGGTAGATAGGGAGGATGAAGATCTTGACCGCTTGAGGCAGGCTGCTCAAACCACAGAACCCGTTACTATAGATCAGATACCCGACTATCTGAAGTCACGGTTTGTTACCAAAGATGGTGAAATTGGCCGGTTTGTGATCATATATCCTTCAGTTGGATTATCGGACGGACGTCAATCTATTGCTTTTAAAGATGATGTTAGTGTGGTGAACCTGGACGATGGTTCAGAATTCTATGCTTCCAGTACATCAATTGTTGCAGCCTCTATGCTGGATCTGATGAGAACTGAAAGTCCCTACATGGTTGCTGCTACTTTTATTTTTATTTACTTCTTCATGCTATTCTCATTCAGGTCTTTCCGTTGGTCGTTGATCGCGATGTTACCTCTACTGGTAGGCTTATTATGGCTATTTGGGATCATGATGATCTTTGGACTACAATTCAACTTCTACAATCTTGTAGTGCTTCCGGCTATATTAGGTATCGGTGAGGATAGTGGAGTACACCTTGCTCATCGTTACAGAGAGGAAGGGAAAAATAGTATGTGGCAGGTGCTCTCCAGTACCGGGCAACACATAACCATGGGGTCAGTTACTACCATGCTAGGCTTTGCCGGGCTTCTTTTCACCAATCATCCCGGTTTGCAATCAATTGGGATCATGGCGGTATTGGGTATTGGTATGACCTTATTGACTTCAATAACCTTTATGCCTGCACTGATCCAATGGCTGGAAGATAAGGACTGGTTGAACTTTTAAGTGAACTCGTTTACCTATTGAATTACAAAAGGTTATTAGATATTTAATTCCATGCAGAAAGAATGTGTTATAAGGGTATTACCTGAAATTGCCGGGGAAAAAGATCGGTTATATCAGCACCTTCGGAAGCAGGAAGGATTATCAAAGGAAGACTTACGGCATGTTGAGGTTCTGAGGAGCTCTATTGATGCCAGGGCGAAACAGGCCTACTACAATCTTAAAGTTCGTTTGTATATAGGAGAAGAGTATCAGCCGGAAGAAGTTAGCTTACCTGACTATCCAAATGTCAGTACTGCCAGGGAGGTGATCGTGATCGGAGCGGGGCCCGCCGGACTTTTTGCGGCTCTTGAGCTGATGGAACAAGGGTTAAAACCCATTATTCTTGAA
Organism: Gracilimonas sp. B-17; assembly: GCF_056857935.1. NCBI lineage: Bacteria > Pseudomonadati > Balneolota > Balneolia > Balneolales > Balneolaceae > Gracilimonas > Gracilimonas sp. B-17. The sequence goes on along the minus strand of NZ_JBSXOA010000012.1, from coordinate 1,409,465 downwards.
CGAGGGAAGGATGCAAGGGAACGCATACAGGATCTCAAAGCTATTAACGTCAGGCATGAGGTTAATGAAGATTCCAACTATTGCTTCGGTGAGGGAGGGGCCGGAACCTACTCGGACGGAAAGCTTTACACACGTTCCAAGAAGCGCGGAAATGTTATGAAAGTGCTGGAGAGATTAGTTGGGTTTGGGGCTGTTAAAGATATTTTGGTTGATTCTCATCCACACATTGGAACCAATAAATTACCGGGCATCATTGCAAACATGCGGGAATGTATATTGCAAAGTGGAGGTGAGATACATTTTAATACTAGAGTGACTGACCTTAATATTGCGTCAGATAAGATTACCGGTGTTAAAACCTTGAATGGGGACCAATATGAAGCAGATCATGTAATCCTTGCTACAGGTCATAGTGCAAGGGATATTTTCAGATTGTTACACCAAAAAGGTATACATATTGAATTAAAACCTTTGGCGGTGGGAGTCAGAGTAGAGCATCCGCAATCTTTGATCGATTCCATTCAGTACAATTGTGACACACGTGGGGAATATTTACCTCCCGCCTCATATAGCATAGTCAAGCAAACAGGCGATCGGGGGGTATATTCCTTCTGTATGTGTCCGGGTGGCGTGATAGCCCCATGTGCAACCTCACCTGGCGAAATAGTGACCAATGGGTGGTCTTCCTCAAGGCGGGCTCGTTCTACGGCAAATTCAGGGATCGTTGTGGAGCTCAAACTGTCTGATTTTAAACCATTTGAAAAATTCGGGCCATTGGCAGCCATGGAGTTTCAACACGCCATTGAGTCAAAAGCCTGGGAGGCAGGTGGGAAGACGCAGACTGCTCCGGCTCAACGGTTAAAAGATTTTGTGGATGGGAAGGTCTCTGGATCACTTCCAAATACCTCATATGCTCCGGGCATTACCTCTGTAGACCTGAGAGGTGTTTTACCAAAGTTTATATATAATTCCCTTAAAGATGGCTTTCGTCAATTTGACCGAAGTATGAAAGGGTATTTGACGAACGATGCTGTTGTCCATGCACCTGAAAGCAGAACTTCGAGCCCCGTTAAGATCCCAAGAGATGATAAAACACTACAGCATGTACAAATAGAAGGGTTATTTCCTTGTGGTGAGGGAGCCGGGTATGCGGGTGGAATTGTGTCTGCTGCCATGGATGGGATCAAATGTGCTCAGGCTGTAAAGAGAGATCTTGCGGTATAGGATCCAATTATTAAAAAAAATTAATCTTTCCCTGTAGTTGTTTATTAACAGCTTAAAATCTTCTAATCGTATGAATTTGAGCCCTTTGCATAAAATCATATAGGTAAAAACACCTAGGCGTTTTTGTTTGTAACCGCTTTCAATTATCAAAACTTCTTCGTTAATTAAAAGTGCTTAATTAACGATGGCTTAAATCAAATGGGGATTTGATACGTGGGTAAAACAATAGACGTTGTTAGGCAATTAGGGTATTTAATAATGTTTAGTGTAGTTTTTTCAAGTACCGTAGTTGCTGATGCATATAAATTTCAATGCAGTGGATCACAGACAGTTTCATACGAGATCGTAGAAGGTGATAATCTTTATACGATCGGTAAGAACCTCGGGGATAATAGATTTTGGGAGTACTTGTATATGTTGAACGCCTCTCAGATCAATAATCCACATCTGATCTTTCCTGGTCAAACCATTGATATACCGTTAAAAGTTGTAGCCTACAAAAACGGTCAGCTGGGTTTTGGGGATATATTGGACTCGCCTTTCTGTGAAAATGAGCTCATTCCTGTAAATAAGGTCAAAGAAGAATATCTGGTCAAAGTGGATCTGGATGAAATGGTGGCTCAGGGCAAGATCAAAGTCAAAACGAATGACATGGCATCTGTTGATTCAAAGTCAGTTGATGGTGAAGCTTTGGAAGAATTCAGGAATGCTTTTCAAAAATTAGTTGATGCAGAGAAGGCGGCTGAAAAGAAAGATCTTGAGCCTTTCAGGATGGAAGTGGATGGAATGGTATTAGATGAGACGATCAGTAAAATAGGACGAGATTTTTACAATGTATTCTATCAGTATTGGTCAGGTCCCGAAAACGCGTACAATTATACCATTACGATTGCTGAAAAACCGGCCCCTTCACTTGGGACAATTGTAACCGTTAAAGTGAATGACACCTTTACCTATCAGTCCAGATTGCAGCCAAGATATGAGCTTATTGAGGAAGCCGGGAAAGCAGCAGTCAGGTATTCCTACAGCCACCTTCAAAGAAATAAAACAGGTTTAACTATTTACTAGGCAGTGCATTATGAATAACATCTCAAGTAAAATATTGGTCAGTACATTCATTGCTGTATTCGTATTTGGAATGAGCAATTTAAAAGCACAGGACTTTGTCTATACGCCTAAGAATCCTGCATTCGGGGGAAATCCGATCAACTTTCAATGGTTGAACAGTTCGGCAAATACCCAGAATAAATTCAGTGAATCAGGCCGATCTGCCTTTGAAAGAGACCCATTGGCCGATTTTGAGCAGTCACTGCAGCGTCAGGTTCTTTCACAGATCACGAGAAATATTGTTGGAGATCAACTTGGACTGGATACAGATCTGTCAGAAAATTCAAGGTTCGAATTCGGTGAATTCACGATCGAATTAACCCCGGGTTCAGACGGAGTACAGATACGCATTTTCAATATTCTGACCGGTGATGAGACCAATATTACCATACCAAATTTCGGGAGTTAATGTATAACAGTATAAGATATATCACGTTTATTGTATTTATCGGTTTAGTACTGACGAACTGCACGGGTACGATGATGCCCATGCATACCGATGAAGCTTCAAGGGGTATCGTAAGTCGATCTTTTGAAGATCTGAAGCAACTTCCTGAACCGGAAAGCAAGGTGGTGGCTGCCGTATATCGCTTCAGGGATCAAACCGGTCAGTATAAGCCATCCGAGAACATTGCGAGTTGGTCAACGGCTGTGACCCAGGGAGCTACATCCATTCTGATCAAATCAATGGAGGAATCCGGATGGTTCATTCCAATTGAAAGAGAGGGAATCTCGAATTTGTTAAATGAGCGACAGATCATACAATCTATTAGAAATCAAAATGCCGGGCCAAATGGCCCTGAGCCACTGCCGCCGCTGTTGTTTGCCGGGGTTATATTAGAGGGTGGAGTCATTGGATATGATACCAATGTGATCACAGGTGGATCAGGTGTGAGATACATGGCTACAGGCGGTTCTACGAATTATCGAAAGGATCAGGTCACTATTTATCTGCGTGCGGTATCAACTCAAAGCGGCCGGGTTTTGAAAACGGTTCATACCACGAAATCAATCATTTCACAGCAACTTGAAAGCGGGGTATTCCGGTATGTGGATACGAACCGAATTTTGGAAGCGGAAACCGGGTACACCTATAATGAACCACCGGTTATGGCTGTAACGGAAGCCATAGATGAAGCCGTTAAACAACTGATCGTAGAAGGCGCTGAGGAAGGTATATGGACACCAAAAGACCCACAGGCTTTGGAAGATTACAAAATGACCTTCAATTTTGAGAAGGAAAGACAGGAGCAAATGAACCGCAATTACTTTGGTTTACTGGAAAAGGAAAACTTGAGAAGTGGCTGGTTCCTGAATACCAATGCCCTGATAGCCAGCCATATAGGTAATTATGCTGATCCCGACACTTATGCAGGCTTTAATTTAATGGTAGAGCGCAGTATTGTATCCGGATTGAGTGCCCAGGCAAATATTGAACGAACAGCCGTGGGAGCCTACAATGCTTTTTCTGAGCCTATTACGGTAGGTGAATTATTTTTGAACGGATATCTGTTACCCGAGAATAAGATATCCCCGTTCATTTCAGCCGGTTTTGGGGCGATGGCTTATGACAAACAGCATGATTTTCTCAACGGGCAGGTGTATTTCACCAGTTCCTTCAAAGCTGGGATCGATTACCGATTCAACCGCAGTATAGGTCTGAAACTATCAGCCAATTACCGGTATATGCTGACCGATGATCTGGATGGCGTGACCGAAGAAGGATATAACGATCAGTTTTGGAGTGTGAAGGCCGGGGTGGTCTTTGCGCCAAATATATTCACTAAAATTGGAAAATTGTTTTGAACAACAGAACCCAAATACATGATTTTATGACACAAAGAACGTAGATAAGATAAAAACGCAAAACGACGCCGGGGGTATTTACCGAACGGTAAATTGGGAAACCACGACGCCGCAATGCGATTCATGAAAGGTACAAATTTTATGTCTCGTATTCTATGTTTGCGTTTTTGCTTATCACTTAATGATTCTCACAACTAAAACAAAGTGAGGTCCCGCGGCTTTTTGGGCCGGTTCCTTTCAGGGTATTGGTACCTATGCGGGGTAAACTTAAGAACAATAACAAAACATAGGATACACTATGAAACGACTAACGACACTACTCGCAGCCATTCTGTTTACGACAGGTATGGTATTTGCGCAAAGTAATAACAATAGTGCAACTTCTGCTCAGGATGGAAATGACTTAGAAGCAAGTATTTCTCAAGCGGGAAACTCAAATAACGCACTTCAAAATCAGACGGGTTTTAGTGCTGAAGTATCAATTAATCAAATTGGTAATAGTAATTTTGCTACTCAGACACAAACCAATAGGGGGTTATCTCAATACCCTAATGCGGGCCTAGCAGAAGTATTTCAAAATGGTAATAGTAATATCGCCATTCAAACTCAAAATAGGGAATATCAAACTGCTGAAATCAATCAAGATGGTGTTCAAAACTATTCAGTTCAAGATCAAACAGGCTGGTCAAATTCTGCTAGCGCACTAGTAGATGGTAATGGAAACTATACTGGTCAATTCCAAACTGGTGGAAAATCACAAGTTGCTGATATCTCACTAGATGGAAACAGTAATACAGCCTCTCAAACACAAAACGGTCAGTACGCAGATGCTACAGTGGGTATCCTAGGTAATGGTAATTATTCAATACAGGAACAATATGGACCTACAGCTTTTGGAACTAGAAGTTCATTATCACTTGAAGTTGTTGGTAATAATAATGTTGCATTACAATATCAAATGACTAATGGAACTGGTAACATGGGTAGTGTTTCACAGTTTGGAAATGGAAACTTTGCTTCTCAAACACAGAATGGTAGTGGAAATGCATCTACTATAGCACAAGGATCACAACTGAATTAATTAATTCTGCCTGTGCAGTTAAGAAACTGCACAGGTTATTACTTCACAAAAAAAATAAACTAATACTGAAAGAATATGAAACGACTAACTACAATACTTGCTGCTATACTTTTCACAACTTGTACGGTTGCAGCACAAAATAATAATCAAGCAACCACTGATCAGGATGGTGATGATCATATTACAAATATAAACCAAGTTGGAAATTCAAACTGGACGGATATCGAACAAATTGGTGGCGAAAATGATGCATTCTTAACACAGGATGGTAACAATAACGTGGCCAGTATATTCCAAGATGGATTTGATACTCGTGCGAATTTCCGAACAGCCTATGCTGAATTAACTCAGGAAGGAAATGGTAATTATGCTGATATAGATCAATTGAATAGAAATTCACTGAAAGGATTTAACGATTCATATAATACTGCAGATCCTGAAGGAGCCTTACAAGTTGGTAACAATAATGATCTCAGAGTGAATCAATATTCACAATATAATCAGATCTACGCCAACCAGTTAGGAAATAGCAATTTTACCAATGTTACGCAGGGTGGTGGAAATAGCAATGTTGCCAGAATTCTTCAAGAAGGTAACAGGAATTATCTTACAGTTAGTTTATTGAACGGAGGCATTAATCGTATCAATGCTCAACAAATTGGTAATGATAATATCGGTTTAGTTAACGTAGATGGAAGTGCCAATAATGAAACATCTGCTTCGCAAAGTAAATTGTATCAGGAAGGTAATAGCAACTTTGCCAATATAATGGTTACTGGAGATAGTAACTGGTACAATGTAAGCCAAGTTGGTGCTTCTAACTATGCAAATGCGACTGTATTAGGTAATGGAAACGTAACTAGTATATCACAACAATAAAAAATAATTGATAAAGTAACTTATACAATTAATTAATCTGGCAACAGCCTTGATAGGGTTGTTGCCTATTCACTAACAAATTCTAACGGAAGAAGTTAACCAATTACAGTAGGTTACGATCATGAAAAAAGTACTGATATCATTATTATTCAGCGGTCTTCTCACTAATGCAGTGTTAGCTCAGGGAGTGGAAAGGGAGGTTGATGTTTTTCCGGAACAAGTTTCCATAGAGCATAACGATGCGGTGAAAAAATTCAGTAAGGATTACGTGACAGCCGGTCATTTTAACACAGGTGTTGGCTCGTTCATAAACTCTATTTTACAAGCAGATCAATTGGCAATAATCAATCAGATCGGCAATGAAAATATTGCGAGTATCACTCAAAGGGGAAGCAATAATTATGCGATTATAAATATTGTAGGTAACCAAAATGATATCGGTATCGAACAGGACGGGAATTGGAATGCAGCCGGCCTGACCTTTATAGGGGATCAAAATGAATTCAGTTTAATTCAGCGTGGTGATTATAACTTTTTCAACCGATTTAAAGTTGCAGACGGCTATCAGGGACAATACATCCAAAATGGGTCTAGCCTTGGCCTGGAGATACGTGGTACCAATGGAATACCAATGTCGATTGAGCAAACAGGGCAAAACATGGGCATCCTTATTGAAAACTATAACTAATTACCTCATTTAAACAGATAAACAGACGTAAATTTTCGAAGTATGAAGGCAGTTTTAATTCAGATAGTGTTGGTTCTATTATTGGTATCCTGTGCAAAAGATAATGTTGGGGTCGATGAATATGGTGTAATTAATGGAAGAGTAATAGACAGTGAAACCGGGGAAGGTATTGCTGGGGTGAATATTACCACCACACCACCTACACAAGCTATTCTTACAGAAAATAATGGGTCATTCAAAATAACTGAACCACCGGTTGGCAGTTATACAGTTCAGGCAAGAAAACCGGGCTATTTGAATAATTCGGTTAGCGTATCAGTACCAAGATGGAAAAGCGTTCGGGCAGATATTTTACTGGAACCTGAAGAGGAGGAGTTGCCGGCCGAGGATAACGTACTGCGTGCTACCGTTGATTCCTGGTTCAATGCACAAAGTGGTGACAGTTCCTTTGTGGAAGTGGAATATTCAGTGGAAAACATTAGCGAACGCACCGATGTGGATGAGTATGAGGTCTATTTTGAGATCATAACCGGAGGAAATTCTTATTATTTTGACGCAGCAGGAACCGACCTCAAGGTAGATCAAAAGAATTCAGGGGAATTCAGAAAATACATCCGTTCAGAAACGGCCAGTGATGTGCTCATCGAAAAAACCTGGTTCTCAGAAGGCTCCAATGATGATTCAGGCACCAACTAACAACCTGATCACTGTTTACTGCTAACTGTATACTGAATATCACTGTCTCCAAAAAGCAGGAGAGAAGATGATCAGCACGGTAAAGATCTCAAGTCGCCCCACCATCATCAGCATAATGAGAACCCACTTTGCGGCATAGGGTAAGCCGGCAAAATTATCGGTTGGTCCAAAATCTCCCCAGCCCGGACCGATGTTCCCAATGGCTGCTATACTCGCTCCGATGGAAGACATGATATCGTAGCCGAACAGACTTATGATAAGGGCTCCTGTGGCAAATATGAAGATATAGAGGATGAAAAAACTTAATACGGTCCTCTGAATATTCTGACTAATGGTTTGATCACCGATTCTAACAGGAAGGATCGCTTTTGGGTGCATGATCTGTTTGATCTCACGGCCTGTGTTTCGAATCAGGATCATCCAGCGGATCATCTTAATTCCACCTCCGGTAGAACCCGCACATCCCCCGGTAAAGAATAACAGAAATAAGAAAAAAGCCCCCAAACTGTTCCAAAGTTCATAGTCATCGGTCCCAAATCCGGTTGTTGTCACGATGGCCAATACCTGGAAGGCTCCATAACGAAGAGCTTCCAAAATATCATAATTGTCTGCCAGCCATAGTGAACCGGAGATAACCACGATACCAAAGCCGATAATTAGTGTATAGAATCTTGTTTCACGGTTATTGAAAAAGGATTCCGTATCACCTTTAAACAGCCTGAAATGCATCGCAAAGTTAACCCCGGCCAGAAACATGAATAAAATGATCACCCAGTCGATATAGGCTGAGTTGAAGGAGGCGATACTTCCATTTTTAGTTGAAAACCCACCGGTAGCGAGGGTTGCAAAGGCATGATTGATAGCCTCGAACCAATCCATGGAAGGGTGAACCCAAAGTAAAAGGAACTCAGCAGCTGTGAAGGCCACATATACACCCCACAGCAATTTGGCGGTTTCTTGTACCCGTGGAGTCAATTTATCAGCAGTGGGCCCCGGAGATTCAGCCTGAAACAACTGCATTCCACCAATTCCCAGTAGAGGAAGAATAGCCAAAGACAGTACAATGATACCCATACCACCCAGCCAGTGGGCCAGTGAACGCCAAAACAAAAAGCTTTTAGGTATTTCCTCGATCTGGGGGTTCATGAAACCATCAGAAGTGGTACCTCCCAAAATGGTTGAACCTGTGGTAGAAAGGCCGCTCATGGTTTCAAAAACAGCATCTGTAAAAGAGGGGAGGATCCCGGATATCACAAAGGGTAATGCTCCTACAAGGGATAAAGAAAGCCAGGTTAAACTTACGATCAAAAAACCTTCACGAATCCGTAATTCCTGAGTTGGTTTAAAGAAATACCATAGTGCTCCCCCAACTGTAAATGCAATGCCGGCCGATAAGACAAATGAATGCCATGTATCCTGATCGTAGACAAGATCGATGATGGCAGGGGTTAGCAATGCAAATCCCATAAAGAATATGAAAGCCCCGAGTACACCTAAAACAACCAGGAAATCGATCTTGGCGCGCGGTGCATTACTTTTATAGAGTGAGGTCATTATTGAAATAGCTTGGTTACACGATCAACAGCTGAAGGCAGGCAGAATACCATAACGCGGTCACCGGAGTTAACCTGTGTTTCTCCGGTTGCGATCTCAACGGCTCCGTTACATAATACGCCCCCGATCACACAACCTTCCGGTAAATTTTGTTTCTTGATCGGTTTTTTAGTGATCTTTGAATTCTTGGTAGCCTGCAGTTCGATCACTTCTGCCTTGATCCCTCTTAACTCAGTAACTGAGATGACTCGCCCACGCCTCACATAGCGATGGATCTCATTAGATGCAGCTACTTTCTTATTAATGACCGCATCCAGCCCAATGGTCTGAGCTAGTGGTATGAAATCCGGTTTTGAAACAAGGGCTACCGTTTTTTTGACCTCAAGGTGTTTGGCCATCAGACATGAGATAATATTTGATTCCTCATCATCGGTAACAGCAATAAACGCATCCATTTCATTAATACCCTCTGTGACAAGAAGGTCCGGGTCCGTTGGGTTCCCGTGTAACACCATGATGCCCTTCATATCAATAGCCAGTTGCTCGGCTTTATCATAATCAGGCTCTATCAGTTTTACAGACCAGTTTTTTGCAGGATCTTCCACAAGAAGCTTCGCGATCATTGCTCCCATACCCGAACCCCCGGCTATCATCACTGAATTGAGTTCACGTTCTTTCTTTCCGGTGGTTTTAATGACTTCATTAATGTTCTGCGTTTCAGCAAGAATAAAGATCTGGTCATAATTCTGAAGTTTGACAGAACCGGTAGGTATTATGGTTCGGCCACGTCTGCCAATAGCAACCACCCTGAATGTTAATTCAGGATATGAAGCGGCATATTCTGTGAGCGATTTATTTATGAGAGGCGAATTCTTTTCAAGCCGGATCCCAATAAGTTGCATACGATCATCGGCAAGGTTTATGACATCGCTGGCTGAAGATCGTTTAAGTAATTGAGCGATCTCATGGGCGGCACTCAGTTCCGGATGGATCATGACGTCAATACCAAGATCAGAGGGGGTAAGGGGGGCATTTTCATCAGAGAACTCATCGCTTCGTATCCGGGCAATGATCATCTTAGCCCCCAGTCGCTTACCGATCATACCGGCTATCATATTAACTTCATCAATACTAGTAACGCATATCAGAATATCTGCTTCTCCGGCAGAAGCAGAAACCAGGTCTTTTACAGAAGTAGCGTTGCCTTCAACAGTTAAAACATCCAGTGAATCCGCAACTCTTGACAATGCTGTTTTATCACGGTCAAGTACCGTTACATCTTGTTTTTCGGATGACAGTACACTGGCCAGGTCATAGCCAATTTCTCCGCCACCAATAATTACTATCTTCAAAAGTCAGTTGGTTTCATTTTCAAAAAGCATTCAATGTTACCATGATTTAAGTTCAAAAGAAAATGATTATAAAAACATAGAAACGTTCTAATATGGCTTGATTGATCTATTCTGCAATAATGATGAGAGTTGTTTCAACAGGCTGTGAACCCTTCGTGTCAATATCTTCTGCTTTGACCTTGAACCGGTTTTCCCCTTTTGTCAGAGTCAGTTCCATTTTTGGCCCGTATCCTATTACACGGTCATCGGTTGTGAGCCAGGTAAACCTGACTTCACTCAGTGTACGATTAATAGCCGGGGCATCGACTATAACTTCAGGGTTTGCCGGTGTGAAGTTCAATCGTTGGTTAGAACGAGTATTATCAAAAGACAGTACCGGTTTCACTTGTATAGGAAATGTGCGATAGTAGATGGGGTCGCCTTCTTTAAACCAATATAACCGAAGTTCTTGCTTTCCGGTATCTCTCGCTGTCCAGGAAGTATTAAATCCATTTCCATTCCGGAACCTCCACTCTGAGCTGATACCGAGTTCATTAATACTAAGAGAACTTCCGGTAATGATCGATTTTGGGTAATTTGGAAATATTCTGGGAATATCTTTTGGAGTGACCTGAACTATGGCTGAATCAATTGAATTAGGAGCATTTTGTCCATCATTCTGTAAAAGTGTAATTAGATATTTTCGAGCTTCAGTTGGTGTGAATACGTTACTTTCGATCGGCTGTCCGTCAATTTTCCAGGTGTTTATCACTGACTGCCCATCCGCATCTCTGTCAGGGCTGGCAAATAGCGTGATCGCTTCACCTATATAACCTACTCTTGAGGTTCTGATCTGAGGTTTGGGTGCATTATTGGCAATGAAGGTCTTTTGAACAGTAGTTCGGTTGTTTGTTGTGGGACTGTTATCAGTAACCTCCAACCGAACGGTATGAAGGCCTGAATCGACAGCCTTGATGAGTTGAGCGGCGTTTTTACTGATCAGGTTGCCATCCAGATACCATTTATACTCTTTGATATAACCATCCGGGTCATAAGAATTCATTGCATTTAACTCGATATCACTTCCGGCTGCTACTTTTTCAGGAAGCTCCCATTGAATAATGGGAGCGGCATTGACCTTGATCGATTTGGTCAGACTTGCCGAATTACAGGTTGCATTCGAACTTGTCTGAAGGTTAAGAGTTACCAGATACTCTCCAGGTTCAGTGAATTGATGATCAGCTATTAAACCGGATCTTTCGACCAGGCTGTCATCCTTTTGAATATGCCATTCAATAACATCAAGATCTTCTTCTGAGGTTGAATTACTTCCATCGAGGCGCACGGTCTCTCCGGGTTCTATCCACTCAGGAACCTCATATTTTGCTTGTGGCCCTTCTATGACTCTAACCACTGCCCGTTCCTGATTAGTATTTCCACAATTGACCGATCCAGAGCCCTCAACAGTTAGGGTTACAGGAAATACACCGGCTTCAGTAAAGACATGACGAATCTTTGGACCCGTCTCAATGGTTCCATCGCCAAAGTCCCATAATAAGGAGGGCAGGGCACCGGATGGGTCTACACTGTTTGAACCGTCGAACTCTAAGGTAGTATCAACACAAACTGTGGTGTCTGATATATTCATTTTGGCAACCGGAGAACCTTCGATGATAACAGGTATTTTGGTAACCGTCGTTTGGTTGGAGATACCGTCAGTCATGCTCAGAACTGCGTCATATGTTCCCGGACGGTCATAGACATAAGATGGATTGGCACTTTCAGAAATGTCACCATTGCCAAAATCCCATTGCACATCAAAGGCATCCCCATCGGGATCGTAACTTTGTGAACTGTTAAATAATATGGTTTGTCCGGCACACGAGATAACCACAGAATCAGCCACGGCCTGAACCGGACGGTTGATCAGAACACGAATAGTTTTTTGGGCCTGACTATTTTCAAGGCCAGATCCATCATTCACTTTCAAATTAAATATATGGACTCCGAATTCAGGGGCTTTCCAGCTAAAACTGGCTTCAGAACGTTTTGATCCATCAGGCAGTGTCCATTCAAAATTAAGGGGATCACCATCTGCATCGTAGGTTGAAGTGGCATCAAGTGTTACATCAAGTGAATTCGACCGGATCACTGACTCCGTAACGATATATGGGGTATGGTTGACGTTAATGGTACCTTCAACGGTCTTTGTGGAATTCGCAATACCCTGATTATCAGTTGCCGAAATTGTGAAGTAGTGAATACCACTTTCCTGGAAACTTATTTTTGCTTCAGGCCCCTGAAAAGTTCTCCCATCTTCAAAAGTCCATTCAATACGTTCTATTTCTCCATCAGGGTCGTAGGTTTTTGAGGCGTCTAATGTGATCTCGGCACCGGGAGCTATTATTTCAGGTTCAACACCCCACCTGATAACCGGAGCATGGTTTACCCACACATTCCGGCTTTTCAGACTCTGTGCGATCCTATTTCCGGAATTATCCTGAACTTTTAGTGTGATGACATGGTCTCCCGGTTCATTGATGATGACCTCAGGTTCTGGTCCATTAGCAAAAGCATCGCCATCCAGAAACCACTCATATTTGGTAATGATACCATCCTCATCAAAACTATTGTTTCCATCGAGTTTAAATGGAACTCCGGCCGGTACGATCTCCGACAAGTTAAATACAGCTTCAGGAAACTGATTAACGATGATCGTATGGGTTCTAACCCGGGCACTGTTTGCCTGACCTCTGCCATCATCCAATGTAAGAGTGACCTCGTAAGTCCCCGGTTGCAGATAGGTATGGTCGATCTCCGGCCCTGTAAGAATTGTACCATCTCCCATGTTCCAGGTATAGTTATAATTTGATGGGAGAGGGGTTTCACCATTATTATAGCTGAGGGTTATCTTTCCGGTAGAGGTAATGTTGGGAGCTACGATTTGACGACCTGACGGATCAGCCTGATCGGTCACAACGGACTCATTTGAAACCTCTATGCGAACTTGTCTCTGACTGTTACTGCAGTTTGGGACATCGCCGCCGTTATTTACACGAACGGAGATGATATAACTGCCGGGCTGTGTGGCAGAAAAATTGAATGTTGAGGAAGTCGCCTGCAGTTCACCATTGACGAACCAAAAATAATTCAAGGTTTTACCCTGAAGGTCGTAGGACTGAGCTGCAGAGAGTGTAACTACCTCGCTACGTGCAATATTTGTTTTAGGAACGTTCAAACGAGCTATAGGTGGTTCGTTGACCTGAATAGTTTTTTGCAGAACCCACTCCTTTGGAAACGAAAAAATGTTGTTGGGTATTCTGACGGTTAGGTTGGTTTCACCGCGGGTTCGAAATAAAATCGTAGGATTAACACCTGTAGCTATGGTCTCACTATTGACCTGCCACCGTGTATTTCTGAAATCAGAGGAATTGAGAAAAGAACTCTTCAGTTCAAATGATTTCTCCGTACAAGTTTGTGTTGGGTTTTGTTGGATCGTTATCTCCGGATCCTGAAAGGGAGTAAACACGGGGTCCAATAGCCAGATATTCGGATCATCAGAATTAATCAAAGAAAATACCGAAGATGTCTGTCCACTTCCTCCAACTGAAAGAACCCATTCATTTTGGGCTTGTAATGGCAACTCAACAGTTCCTGTACCGGTCAACTTATAAGGTCGCCCAGAATTATCCAGTATATTTATATTCAGATCATCATGTGAATTCAGCTTGAGCCCGGATATGTCATCAGTCATTACAAATGGCTTCAATTGTAGAGCGCGACCATTTGTAAGATCAAAAACTCTGAGTGAGAGATCGAGACTTAGTAAATTCCAGTTTGTATTCTGAATACCCGCTGAGGAAACGACTCTGATTTTATAAGAGTTGAGGTCATTTCCGGCATCAACTTTAGTTCGTAAAATATATCCGTTTCTCCCACCTGAAATGTCATACAGTTTTTGCCAGGTATTAGTGTAAGCAGGCTCATTTCGTACATCCAGAGACAGGAGCGGAGTTCCAGGTATATCTCTTTTGACAGGGTGCCCATCTACAAGTCTGTAAAGATCATTAAAATTATATACTTCGAATGTAGTCAGGGTATTGGCATTACCGTTAAGTTGATCGAATCGGCTGCCGGTTGATGCGTCAAAGATCTGGAGTTCCCCCTGTGAGGCATTTTCTTCCGGTTGGATCCACAGATCTATGTTTGAAAGGGTATTATCACTTTGATCTCCTGAAACGGCAACAAACAGGTCCTGTGCCTGTAAAGCAGGTGCAGATAATAATAAAACTGCTGAAAGGATAAATAAGAATCTGATGGAAATTTTCGTCATAGAATTATTCGACAGAATATGAATTCGAAAAATAGGATTCACCGGTTACGGCATTTTTAAACTCGATCTCAAGATCACCGGGGTCGAGGCTTAACGTAACAGCCCAATTCCCGTTAAAATCAGTTTTAACGGATCTGGTTGATGTGTTATTTCTTAAAATAACCTGAAGGCCAGGGTATAAGTTACCTGAAAATGTTGTAGAACCGGAACGGATAGAAGACAAGTTGTTTCCTGACGCACTTCTTAATTTAAAGTTAAATACCCTTTCCTCAGTTAAATTAACAACCCTAATTGATTTGCGGGTTGTATTTCCGGATGGGTCTGTTGATGATAACTGAAGGGAGGTTTCATCGCCATTTACTTTGGTTTGATATGAAAACCTTCCGGTAGCTTGTACAGGAATTCGGTTACCATTGATCATAAATCGGGCTTCAGGTTCTGTGGCACCATTTATGATTATAGTATTATCTACAGCGAACAGCAGCTCATTATTCATTTCATCAATGAAGATCGGTGGAGGTACTTTATCCTCGGTTCTGATGATACGGGCAGTTTTGGAAAATGGACCTCGCAACCCCAGGTCATCAATCGCCTGAACACGGACATAGGTCATACCCATCGGGAGGTTATCAAATGGGATGGAGGTATTGGTTGTATTAATTTCAGTTATATCATCGGTAAAACTTGGATCAGAGCCATACTGTAATCTATATGACTGAGCTCCCGGAATAGCTCTGAATGCAAAAACAACCGGCAGGTCACTGACCACAGAATCTGTAGTACTCCAGGCGAGTTCCGGAGAAGGAAGTAATTTGACAGGGTTCAAGGGAGCCTTACCACGCTCAACAACGGTTCCCTCATTTTGCCGAATGGTAACGGTAACGTTATTTGAATTTACGATCGCTTGCCCGTCATAGTTGGTCAGTTTTACGAGTCCCGATTCCTCCGTTTCAGCATAAAAATTCTGCGTCTGAAGCTCTGAAACAGAAGAGCCCGCATTAAGCACATATTTACTTTTATCTTTTCCGGCAGCAGATAGTTTGGCAAGCAATCCGCCATCTTCCAGGGTGATCTCAGTATCGGTAGCATTATTTAACTGATCGATGCGCGATTTTCTGATCACAGCCACAGTATTCGGTTCAACCTGAATATCACTTCCATCTACAAAAGAAAGTTGAGCATAGCTTTCAGAAAAGGTTCTGATACCATCCGACTGAGCAAAGAGGTCTCCTCTCATAGCATCAACCCAAGATCCCAGTAACCCTGTGCGTTTATCAACGCGTCCTCTTTTTTGGGATAGTTGAGCTTGAACATCCACGACCCGGTTTTCGTTTAAGGCAATTTCCATGTCATCTACAGCTGCAGGGATGCTTCGGCCAGTAGAAAATGCTTGCTCAACATCCCCATCGTTAACGGCCTTGTTATACTCAGATAATAGTTGTTGAACATTTTGGTATTGTTCAGAAGCAAAAACCGTGGCACCGTTGGTTATCAAAACACCTATTCTCTCTTTCTGTGCTGAAATTGTAGCGTGTATTTGAGAAAAGTTTTGTAATTCCTGTATCTGTGAGGGGGTAATGCTGAATACGTTCGCATCCGTATCATGACTTGCGAGTGAAACCACAAGTGGCCAGTTGACGGTACTGCCCGTATATTCCTCGGCGATCTTTTGCAGTTCATTGGCTTTAAAAGAGACAGAGTTACCCTGGGCTATGGCAAACCCATTACCAATAACCATGGCAGCAATAAAGCCGGTAATGACTTTAATATATCTCAGTTTCATTTCTACCCATTACTTCGGGAAGATCAACGTAAATCGTGAGCCAATAGCTTCATTTGATTCAAGTTCGATCTCCCCGTTGTGAATATTTATGATCTCACGAACGTAAGCTAACCCAAGGCCGGTCCCGTTTTCACGCGCGGCTTTTTTATTTGATTTAACCCGGTAGAATTTATTAAATATTTTCTTCTGTTCCTCAAGGCTAATACCATATCCAAAGTCGGTTACACTTAATTTTACTGAATCGGGACGGTTCGATACTTTTAATTCAATAGTTCTGCCGGGTTCACCGTATTTAATGGCATTACTCAATAAATTCTGAACGGCATCAAAAACCAGATCCCTGTCAGCTTTTACCTTGAAACCGCGTCCTTCACGAACGATCTCAGCATCAACCCCTTTCTTGGCAAGGAGTGGACGGTTAACACTTTTAACTTCTTCAGCGATCATATACATATCAACTTCTTTGAACTCAATATTTGCACGGCCCGATTCGATCCTCTGTATATCGAGAAAGCGGTTTACAAGTGTTTTCATACGTTGTCCTGACAACAGGATCTCGTTGATGAGGTTATTGCGCTCCTTTGGGTCAGTAAAAGTAGTATCCTGTAGCACTTCCGAAAGCCCCATGATACTGGTGATCGGGTTTTTGAGTTCATGAGCAATGATATTGATCATATCATTGCGTTTCATATCATTGAGGCGATCTTCAGTTTTGTCATGCAGAATGATCAGGGCAGCCTGCTCTTTATCCTCCTGGTCGATGATGGAAACATACTGGTAATCATAATAATCACTCTTATTCTCATTCTGATAATGGGCCAATTCTGAGATATTGATCTTGACCGTATAGGGATCAGGATTATGAACCCGTTGCTCGAGCTTGTTCATTGTAACCTCCTTATGTACCAGAAGATCTCCGAGGTGTGTATCGTCAGGATCCAGGTTCATCGATTCCAGCAACTCTTTGAAGTTATTATTCAGGAAACTGAACTTCTTTTCTGAATCAAGGATACCGATAAGGTCATCGGAGTAGGTCATCATGTACCGGTTCTTCCATTCCTCAAGGATGATCTTCTCCACATTAATGCGCTGGTAGCGCTCCAGGGTGAGACGAATATTCTCAAGCGTGGTCTGCATGAGGCTGAATTCGGGCAGGGTCACAGGTTGAATGGGATGTTCAAAATTGAGGGTGCTCATGTATTCAACGTCACTGATGATCTGTTCGACAGGTTGATTCACTCTTCGGCTTACATACCAGCTAAACGAGAACAATATCAGTAAAATTACGGCCCCCGTAATAAGAGAATAGGTGATCAGGTCATATACCGGCTTCAGGATGAAAGCATCCTCAACGGCTACAGTATGCCAATAGGGTAGAGTCTCAAACCTGGAACTGAGAATGAACCACTCTTTATCATCAATATTGGATGTGCTAAGGTCAGAATACCCTACATCGTTCAATGCAGTTTCAGGTATGGTCAAATTGACTGAGGGTAAAAGGGACAGACCATTTTCTGTGATCAGGTTTGCTGAATAACTACCGCCCAGAGGAATTTGGATCAGATCATTCACAATGTCTGTGGCATCAAAATACATGTCAACAAAATAGATGATCTGACTGATCTGAATAGCTTGGCGTGCCACTAAAAAGAATTTTTCCGAATCAGTGATGCTACTAAAACTCACATTGATGCCGGGATCAAGTTTAGATGGCATCCACTCGTATGTCACATTAGTAAAATCGATCTCATCGTAAATGGATCTCCGTATGTCAACGGATTCTGTGGAGCCCTCTTCGGTGATCGTTATACGCATCAGGCCAGGGGTCAGGTTCAGCGTCTTTGACATGATATCCTGCGTTTGACCGGGATCTTCACTTATCTGCTCCGTCATATAATTGGAAGCATTAAGCCAGTTTCGTATGATCTGATCGGACCGCTGAAGAGAATATTCCTGAAGCTGCGACACAATGGTTGTGCGTTCATTGATGATGGCTTCTTTGTATTGCGGGCGCACAAAGATCCATATCAGGGTAAAAGCCAATAACAGCAGCATGGAAGAGAATATGAAGATCCGCTTCCTGAGTGTGAGATTGTTAAGCATAATCGCCTAATATTAATACATAAAGATCATTTAAACTAAATAATCGATCACTTTATTAAGGTTTTGTAATGTTGGGAAAATGAAGCCGAATTCTACTTGTTAACAAATGCATAACATTCTCTTAACCTTTTCTTTAGCTAGGATGGTGATTCTTGACCAACCTAATACATTCAGTTATGCTTATAGGCGGAGATTTTAATAACAGAGCGAAACAATTACTGGCGATCTTGTCAGATCTGTGTGATAATGATACGGATACCAAAATCCCGGTTGAAGATCTGGTGAAGGAAATGGGATCGGATCGTTCTGAACTAAAAAATCTGTTACAATATCTTGAAGGACGTGATCTGATAACTATTGCATCCATTGGGGGACCGTTTTTATATGGCCATATTCAGATCACAGAAAAAGGGATACATAAAATTTTGAAGAAAAAATAAAAAAGCCTCTTCGCTAAAAGAGGCTTTTCCATGTAAAATTATCTGCTACTTATTCTGAATCCAGAACATCACTTATTCGATTCTGAATATCTTCAATATGAGCTTTCGTCAGTGCATCTGAGATCCGGGAGCTGGCCTGCTCGAGGTCTTCATTGAGTGTATTCAATTCCACTCTCAGCAAGGGACGAATATCAGAGGTTTCAATATCCACCCGACCTGATTCATCATTCTCGAAAGCGGCTGCAATATTATTGATGTACATGCGCTGAAGATTTCTTCGGTAAGGGTCTACAGCCTCGTGATCATAGATCTCACTCCAAACACCCTGTCTGAGGTCCGAAAGCATCTCCAATGGAGAGTAGGCCTCTTCACCTTCAAAGGCATAATTCTCATTGAGACGGATCATGACATCGGCGGCCATCACATCATTCAGGATCCTGGCCTGAAGGTTCTTGACGCGTTCAAGAGCTCCATTATGTTCGATACGTCGAAGGATCTCTTTATCAAGCAGCCAATCAGGAGTGCTAAAGACATTCTCATTCAGGAATGCCATGGCCTTTTCCTGGTAACTTTCTGTAACGGGCGTATAAACATAGCCTTCCTGATCAGAACTCTTTCTGTTCTGATATACACCACCAATATTGGTCGAAACATGACCGGCATAGCGCGCCCATTGGAATACCAGTTCGCCATAGATCTCTTCCAGGTCATCATAACCTTCACCCGGTGTGGAAGTCCATTCGATCAGGTTTGGGACCACGCGTTTGAGATTCATGAGACCGTAAGTACTCGCTTTAACCGGATCATCGGACAGGTCTTCGGTTTGAGATGAGGGATCATATCCCGTAGAAGAGGCAAAACGATAGACCGGATCGCCGGCTTTCTCCATGATCCAGCTGTCCAGGATCGGTTTTTCATCTTCAGGAGTCTTTGCTTCAGGTATTACACGGTATCCCCAGTTGATAGAGTATTTATCATAGGGGCCGATTTTGCGAATGAAACGGATGTTTTCATCTCCGGGCTGAGCAATATAATTCTGACGGGCATATTCCATGATGGTAGTGGCAATACCATACTTCTGTGTGAATGTACCGGAGCGTAGCGAATCCACCGGATAAGCTGAACTGGACTGCATGTTATGGGGTAATCCCAATGCATGACCTACTTCGTGTGATATAACCCGGCGCATGGTCTCACCGATAAGGTCATCTTCCAGCTGTAATTGACGTGCAGCCGGGTTGGCCGCGCCTGTTTCGATCATCAATCTGTTTCTGTAAGACCGCATGTGGTTGTGGTACCATACAATATCACTTTCAATGATCTCACCGGTTCGGGGGTCACTCACGCTTGGTCCCACCGCATTTCGAATTGTACTCGCAACCCAGCGTACGGTGGAGTATCGAATATCTTCAGGACTCCAGTCCGGATCTTCTTCCGGGGTCGGGGCTTCTTTGGCGATCACTGCATTCTTAAATCCCGCGGCTTCAAACGCCTCATTCCAGTCTTCAACCCCTTGTTTTACATAGGGTACATACTTCTTAGGTGTAGCAGGGTCAAGGTAATACACAATGGGTTCAACCGGCTCAACCAGTTCGCCTCGTTTGTAAGCTTCCATATCTTTTGGTTCCAGACGCCAGCGGCGAATATAACTTTTTTCCTCAGCTTTTTGGGCATCTGACCCATAATCGATCTGATCAACGGTAAACCAGCCCACGCGATAATCTTCATACCTGGGTCGCATCGGTTCTTTGGGAAGCAATACCATCGACTGACTCATCAGCATAGACAGGGTGCCGGTCTGCTCATCAGAAGGAGGGTTTCCCGCGTTGTAGGTGAGCACATGACGAACTTCGATGTTTTCCGGAAAGCTTTTCGCACTTTCGATGTACGTTCGGTCGCTATCCAATCGGCGCACCTGATACTGTCGTCTCAAAAAGCTGATGGCTCCACTGATCGCCTCAATATCAGAAGTAAAGAAATCCGTGACCTCGATGACCATAGCGGTAGAATCATCATTCATGGCCTCGATTGGGAAAGAAGCCAGGATAGGAGCAAAGTTATTGGCTTTCACCGACTGGTAAATTGGCAGCGTGTCAGCAGCTACGGCATTGTAGGATTGTTTTCTTAGAAGAATGTTATCTCGCTGACGCTCAAAGGTAATGACCTGCTCCGCTGTTTTTGATCCCCCGGAGAAAAACCCAAAGTAATCGGTTGGGACCTCAGCAATTCGGCTCACCAATAGCATTTCACGATTTAAAAGGGAATCAGGTATTTCATAATAAAGTTTGTCATCTACCCAGTGTACATCAAAGAGTCCTTTATCGGTCTCCGCATCTTTGGTTATAACGCTGGAATAGGCTTTGTCTCCATTACCTGAAGAAGTGGCCCTTTTACTGTTTGAATTACCGTTAGTTGCTTGTTTGGAGCCGGTACATGCTGAAATAAATATTATTGACAGCAGCATTACCCCGAAAAATTTAAAAGAGGATCTTGGCATAGTTAATTTCATTGGTTAAAAGTTATAGGAGGTAAATGTAGGAGTATTTAACAAAAGGATAAAAGCTTTAACATGAAATAACATTCCTCTGAATTTGAGGTGAACTGAAAGTTTCATTAACCAGTTTTCCTGAAAAATACCTACCTTTGCGTCCCAAAAAATAACAGCCTAATTAAATCTAATATCATGATTATTGGAGTCCCAAAAGAGATCAAAACACACGAGAATCGAGTTGCCATTCAGCCGGGCGGTGTAGTGCAGTTAAAACGAAACGGACACGAGGTTCTGATCGAAAAAAGTGCCGGAGTTGGAAGCGGTTTTTCGGATCAGCAGTATATTGATGCCGGCGCCAGGATCATTGATGATGTAGAGGAAGTCTGGAAAAAAGCAGAGATGATCATGAAGGTGAAAGAGCCCATCGCTGTTGAGTATCCAAGAATGAGAGAGGGACAGATCATATTTACCTATTTCCACTTCGCCGCTGAGGAAGCCCTTACCAAAGCCGTGGTTGAATCCAAATCCATAGCCATTGCTTACGAAACGGTAGAAAAAGCTGACCGGTCATTACCATTGCTTATTCCAATGAGTGAAGTAGCAGGCAGAATGGCCGCACAGGAAGGGGCCGTATATCTGGAAAAACCTAAAGGCGGCCGCGGCGTATTGATGGGAGGAATTCCCGGTGTACCTCCGGCAAATGTATTGGTATTGGGAGGCGGTATTGTAGGTGTGAATGCCGCTAAGATCGCCGCCGGTATGGGAGCGAGGACCACGATCATGGATATCAGCATGCCTAAATTGCGATACCTGGATGATGTGATGGAAAAGAATGTGACCACCATGTATTCCTCCGAAGCCAACATCCGCAAAATGCTGCCACAGGTGGATATGGTGATCGGTGCCGTGTTGATCCCGGGTGCCAAGGCTCCACATTTGATCACTAGAGATATGCTTAAGCTCATGAAACCTGGTACGGTTATCGTGGATGTGGCTATCGATCAGGGCGGATGCTTTGAAACTTCAAAACCAACTACACACAAAGATCCGGTATACGAAGTGGATGGTATTGTACACTACTGTGTGGCAAATATGCCCGGTGCGGTTCCTTTCACATCAACCATGGGGCTAACAAACGTAACCCTGCCATATGCGGTACAACTGGCTAATAAAGGCTGGAAGCAAGCCCTCAAGGATGATCCTGAATTACTGAAAGGATTGAATATTGCGGATGGTTCTATCGTCTATAAAGATGTGGCCGAAGCGTTCGACATGGCCTGGGAAGATGTGGATTCAGTACTGAACTGAACATCTGATCACTAATAGATTCAAGCCCGGTTATCTATGATGATCGGGTTTTTTTGTTTTGGATAGTTTATTTATGTGGTTTGAGGGGTAAAGTCAGTTTGACCGATTGTTGAATTCGGCGCGAAAAGAGTAACCTTGAAGCGTGCGAAGCTCCTTCAAGCGTTACGGGTCTGAGGCCAAGACCGAACGCTCCGAGGACCGATAGATCGATCTGCGAATAAAATTCCCTTACCACTTTCGGAACACAGTCCTGGAAGCTCAAGCTTCCAATGCCTTGGAAAGACTAATTTCCCATTTTCACCTTCCTTGTTCTTTTGTGCCGACAAAAGAACCAAAAGCTCCCGACTGCGAAAAAATAGCTAAAGCTGACTCCATTTCACTAAAAGAAATCAATGCTCCATAAACGGGCTTGCAGGTAAGTTAAGTACCATGCGGTTTGATTTCTTTCTTAACGCTTCATTCCGTTATCTTCTTAACGCTCTTTTTTCTAAAGTTGATGGAATATTGAATATTCCCTGGGAACTTTTCAGTCCCCCAAATTATCTTTTCAGTCTTGAGCGTAGCGGAGACTGGAAAGTAGTTGCTCAGGAAGTCTCCGACTTCCAATATGGGCAACGCATTCTATTCTATTTAATACCTGGCTGACAGTATGCAAATCAGAGACTTGCTCTGCAAAGACTCTTAAGTCAGCGCTCGATAGGTTTTGGATAACGGATCATAATTTTAAGGCTCGCTTTAAGACTTAAGAGATGCAAGGTGCGGGGTGGACACCTGAATGCAATTTAAATACCGGAAGAACCTCCAAATCCATCATTCCGTCCGGTCTTAACCACATGATCGTTCAGCAAAGGAGAGAACGGGGTGATGAATGGTGGCTTAAGGTCACAACGGATGGACTTTGGTAAATCAGAAAATGCCGTAGTGCTTTCCATCACCCGGCTCGTTTTGTAGTCAAAGTGTTTCTCCTAAACAGAATGAGCCGAATGATGGTATGTAGAATTTATTTGGCTGATTTTGTAGCTACTATCAAATACTCAAAAATAATATTTAGTAAAGTGTAACATTTCGCAGTCTTGTTTCTCTTACAAGTAGTGGAAAATACCACTGGCAATGATGCGCTATTTGAGGAATGCAGCCCTCAACCATTGGAAGGACTGGGTTAGTGGTTTGTGTGAGCAAACTTTAATAAAAACGGGAACAAAATAAATGGGTCAATGAAGGTACCAATGGATCGGGCTATTGAAATTGCTCGGGAAAATTTACAAGAAATAAGAACGGTAACAGAGTGGGCAGATAAGTTGGGGTATTCATCTGCCAAATACTTTTCGAGAGTTTTTAGAAACCATTATAAAGTCAGACCGAAGCAAGCTCTTATCAATTTAAAAGTTGCCAGGTTTAAGTGGTTAATCAAAGAAGATCTCAACATCAGTTGCTTTGAATTGGCACTTGAGATAGGGTTAAGGGACGAAAAAGCCTTAAATAAATTTATAGTTCGTCATACAGGTAAAGCACCAAGAAAGTGTAAAAACGGGGAGTAAAATTTACGAGTAAAAATAGGGAATAGAAGTACTTGTCTATTATATCCTAGGATTTTAGAATAAGAGTGGAACTTAAAATTAATTCATGGTCAAGATGAAAATGTCAATTATTAAGTACTTTCGATGGATACTGGGAGGGGTTTTATTTATTGCGGGTATTTTAAAAATATATTCACCGGATAATCTTATAGAAGTAATTCTATTTTTCGATCTACTAAGTGAAAACAACGCTACCATTTTCGTTTACATAGCTTCAGCAATAGAAATTGTGCTTGGGGTGAATCTAATCGCTCGTTATAAACCACGGCTGACTGCTACACTTGTAGGTGCCTTATGTTCAATATTTTTATTGATCAGCATAGTGGGGTATTTAAATAACTGGGAGCTAGTATGTGGGTGCCTCGGTGAATTTACTTACGGAAATTTCGATGGGGTTATGGTATTAAGAAATACATTTTTGTTCGGGATGGCCACAACTATTATTGGGGCAGTTTTTAAATCTAAAGAAACTCCTATCGGGGTAAAATAAAACATAAAATAAAATGGGTAATATCATGAAGATCAAAAATTACACAAGTCAATTTATAGCAATGTTAACCTTAGTTTTTTTAGTCAGTGGATTTCAACTAAAATCTACAGATTCAGAAACACGTTCACTTGAGAATATTGTAGGTATTGAAGAAGCATATGCGGGTCCCTGTGGCGATGCCGGATGTGATGGTAATCCCGGATATTGTGGCACAACTACAGTTGTTAAAGTTTTCGGTTGGCGAATTACCAAAGATTGTGTAGGTAGTGAAAAAGGTGATTTTCCAAGCTTGAGTAAATAAATATTAATTGAGTGCTCAATATAATTGAGCACTCAAACATTTTAAGCAAATGAAAAATATAATTTTCGTAATAGCTCTATTTCTACCTGTAACATTAATGGGACAAAAAAATTCAGAAACTATACTTACAAATTCTTCACAAGAAAAATTTGAAGATAATAGTAACTGGAAATCCATAAAGTTTACTCTGGAAGATTCTACGTATCTAGACGATCACAGTATTTTCTATCCACATGCTATGACAGTTAACAAGCAATTGGATATTGCAATGATGGCATGGGGAACTAGACAGGTCTATTATTTTAAGAGTGGTAAATTAAATAATAGCATGAAGATAAATACCAGTAGGGGGAGAGGACCAGGAGAATATGAATCACCATTCGATATGTATTTAGGAGAAAATAATATGCTATGGGTTGCAGATATCGATCTTCGAAAAATTGATATTTGGGATTTAAAAAGTAAAAAATTGAAGTATACATATAGCCTAAATAATAGATTTATTAAACCTGATCAGATAGCTAGTTGCAGTGTTAATAACTCAAATGATACGATTTTATATGTCCTTTCAACGCAATACGGTAACGGATACGATAATAAGGAAGGAATTCTTCACCAATATGATTTTCAAAATGGTGAGTTAATTTTATCAAATACATTTCAAAAAATTTCAAAAGACAAAGAAAGATATCCTTATGTGCTTACAGGAGATATAATCTGTAATTATGAAGGTGATTTAATTTATTCTGGAGACTTTACAGGGACTTTGAGGAAATATGATAGAGCCGGTAACATAGAGTTTTTTAGGACCGCATCTGACGTACTAGTTGAAGAACCATTGTTCATTAATTTAAATGATGGAATGACAAGGTTTAATCCGGATGCACCTCGTATAAATGGTGAAGTTTTTCTAAATGATTCTGATTTATTATTAGTAAGTAGATCAAGAAATACAGATAGGGATATATATGGAGTAGATGTCTACTCATTAATCACTGGTGATTATATGTTTACATTTAAGATACCTTTTCCTGCTAAAGAAATTTATATCCAAAATAATAAACTCATATCAATAGAATTTAATCCTAAAGAAGGGCACGATTTGAAAATTTATAATATTGAAGGATTACAGTAAAGTAGCCAGCAATTTTAACTGTTTACATAGATGAAAAAGTTACTCATATACTTTATAGTGGTAACATTAATTACAATTTCTATCCGATATAGCTTTTCAATTTATAAGATTCAAAGTAATTCTATGTCTCAAACAATTAAGAAAGGGGACTATGTAATAGTATTAAATTATGATTTAGGGAAAAGCATTCGTCAAAATAACATTGTTGCGTTTACTAAAATATTTAATACCAAACCCATCGTTTTTATTAAAAGAGTTGTTGGTCAACCTGGTGATACATTATTCGCTAACAAACACTCCATGATTATTAATCAGATTGAAATTCCTCACGATACGGTATATGATTTACTTCAAGTCAGTTTAAAAGATTCAACTAAAGAAAATGTTTATTTTGATTACCTGCTCGAAAATACAAAAGCAAATCATGATACATTCATGTTTGCTTATAAGAATGAAGATCATTTGGTTGTTCCATCTGAATATTATTTTCTTGTTGGTGATAATTACAATAGAAGTATGGATAGCCGGTTCTGGGGTTTCATCCATGAAGACCAAATAATTGGTAAAGTTGTTGGCATATTTTGAAAGTTTTTAAAAATTAAACTAATAATGTATGCCCTGTATATTTTTAAATAGGTGCGAATTATGATAAAAATAAAACGCTCAGTTTTGTTGATAACGATTGTCTTTTTATCCATTAATACAGCAGCACAAGACAGACGCAACTATCCTGATTACAAACTAGAAATTGTTCAAGATATCTTGCTTTCTGATTTTGAAATCTACCGGCCTAATTTATTGGATATATATGAGGGAGATAAGGCCATATTCTTTGATTTTGCCAGTTACAATTTAATCGTATTTGATATGAATAGCGGTGAGTTTAACTACTATGGCAATAGAGGTAAAGGGCCAATGGAGTTTGGTCAAATATTTGACTTAAAGGTGGATGAAGATGGCGTTGTATACCTTTTAGATACGGGTAACAATAAAATAGTAAAATGGCATCATTTAGGTGATTACCGTGAAGAAGTATCAGTTGGTTCGCGCTTTATACGGCCGGCAAGATTTTCATTATGCAAAGGCTCAAATATCATGTATGTGCTTTCTTCCCAATACGGAAAAGATGGACTTTTACACAGATATAATAAATCTGGAAATTTGAAAACATCATTTCATCAGATCGAAGGGAAAAAAGAAAGATCACCATACTTTACAGATGGGAAGTTGGCTTGTGATAACGAAGGAAATGTATACTATGCAAAACGCTATGTTAATGATATACTTAAATTTAATAATGAAGGTGAAGAGGTATATACGATTCCGGTATTCGACACAGAAAAGTATGAAGATATTGATATTGTAAATGGTAAATTCTATGCGTTAAATCCAAGTGCTCCACGCTATAGTAGTAATATTTATTATTTGAATGATAAGCTGTTTGTAAGCTATTCAGGACTTCCCAAAAATTTCCGATATAGGTATATAGATGTTTATTCGGATACTGATGAACAATATTTGCACTCAATTAAACTGCCCTTTGAGTTTAGAGAATTCGTAATAGATGAAGAAAGTATTTCAATTTTCAGGGAGGATGAAAGGGGGGAAATGTATCTAACTATATTTTCATATAAATATGAAGAATGAGGGTCTCAAAATGATTTCTTGTACACATAATTCTTAGCAAATGTCTAATAATAAAGAATTTGATGTCTTCCAGGATATATCTGCCAAATACCGCACCTACGGCGCGGAGGCATGTTGTGGGATACGGTAGGTTACAAACATGTTGCTCCGATGGATCAGGAGGAGAAGGTATTTTTTATTAAATAATTTGTAAGGAATTGCTTTGTAATCGCTCTAACTAAAAAAAGAGAAATGGCGAACACCTACACTCAACTTTATATTCATTTTGTTTTTGCGGTGCAAAACAGAATCAGTTTGATCCAACCCGAGTGGGAGGAAGAACTCTATAGTTACATAACAGGTATCATCCAAAACAAAACCCACAAAATGATTGCTATTAACGGTATGCCTGATCATCTCCACATGTTTATAGGTTTCCAGCCAAAAGGAGCCATGTCAGAATTGATCAAAGTCGTAAAAGGCGAGTCTTCAAAGTGGATCAAGGACCGGGGATTGGTGCATGGCCGGTTTAAGTGGCAGGAGGGATATGGAGCTTTTTCACACAGCCGGAGTTAGATTGATCGGGTTTATCATTACATCCAAAATCAAAAAGAGCATCACCGGAAGAGAACGTTCAGGGATGAATACCTCGAACTTCTAAAACAGTTTAAAGTGGATTACGATGAAAGATATGTTTTTAAGCCGGTGGAGTAGGAGCAGTAATTCTTACTGTAAAACCTGTCCCGTTTGGGACAGCATGCTTGTAAAAAGAATGTCAGCACCGAAAGCTACGTCCCATAGGTACGTTATGTTTAGTTGGTTTCTGGTTTGTAAGTTTCGTCGGCAACATACCGCACCTACGGCGCGGGAGTCGGGCCATATGTACGGTTTTACAATTATACTGCTCCGATGGAGCAGGTTCTTTGTTATGCGATATTCACAATGGTTGGATGCACCGGAACGAGTTTATATAAAACTATTTCCAAAGTTCACTCGACTTTATATAAGGAAAACCACTAACTACTAAATTCATAGTTTCCATATCCCAATTTATTTTACTATTCTCTGCTAAGTAACCTAAAATTCTCTATTTGCTGCTTAAAAAACCTATAGCGTCTGTAATTTTGGTTCTGGCGGTACTCATTTTCGGGGGTATTGCATTGGATCGGCTCTCAATCGAGCTCATGCCGGATATTGACCGGCCTACGCTATTGGTGCGTACCGACTATTCCGGGGCACCGGCTTCTGAAGTGGAGTTCCGTATTACCGAGCAGCTGGAAGGGATGCTTTCCGGGGTTCGCGGCGTGCAGGAACTGGAATCCCTTTCACGGCAGGGACAAAGTCTCATTTTCCTCACTTTTGAGTGGGGCTTTGACATGGATATTGCCTTCCTGAACGTACGGGAGAAACTGGATCAGGCCCGGTATATGCTTCCTGATCAGGCCGAACGGCCACAGCTGGTGTACTCTTCGGCTTCGGATGAGCCCATCGCTACTATTGCCTTACAACTGGCCAATGTATCGAACCAGGAATTTTCAAACAGGCTTTCCCTGAAACGCTGGGCCGATCAGGTGTTTACCCGCCGGCTGGAACAGCAGGAGGGCATTGCCCAGGCCCTGTTGGTTGGGGAAGTGCAGCCTGAAGTACAGATCCGGTTCAATCCGCGCTTTATTGATCGTTATGGATTGTCGCTGTCCCAAATTCAACAATCCGTGCAGGATGCCAATTTGTTTTCATCTACCGGCGAGCTCCGCGACGGCTGGTACCGCTATGCTCTGAAGATCGAAAGCCGGATCGAGTCGCTGGAG
Organism: Gracilimonas sp. B-17; assembly: GCF_056857935.1. Classification (NCBI taxonomy): domain Bacteria; kingdom Pseudomonadati; phylum Balneolota; class Balneolia; order Balneolales; family Balneolaceae; genus Gracilimonas; species Gracilimonas sp. B-17. Next base: position 1,379,704 of record NZ_JBSXOA010000012.1, on the reverse strand, counting down.
GATCTTCGTAAAACGCCTGTTATTTCCCTGGCCAGCGGACGTGTACTATTGCTGGAGGAACTGGCGGAGGTCCGTATGGCCGAGGCCGACCCGACGTCTTTTGCCTTACTGGATGGAGAAGAGGTGCTAAATGTACTCGTAAAAAAGGAATATGGCTCCAACACGGTGGAGGTCTTTGAGACGCTGGAAAATGTATTGGAGGAGATCCGCGACCAAAATCCGGATATCCTCATCGAGGTGATACAGGAAGATGCGAGCTATATCGAGAACTCTATTTCCAATTTACTGCAAACCCTGCTGATCGGGGGCGTGCTGGCCTTCCTTGTCTTGTTCCTGTTCCTGGATGATGCGCGGAGTCCGTTCACCATCGGGATCTCCATTCCCGTCAGTATCTTCCTCACCTTCGTGGTGATGTTCCTGTTCGATATTCAGCTCAATATCATATCCCTCAGCGGACTCACCCTCGGGATCGGTCTGCTGCTGGATAATGCCATTGTGGTACTGGAGAACATCAGTCGCTATCGCCAAAAAGGACTGGGACGGTTTGAGGCCGCCCGGGAAGGAACCAAAGAGATCAGTCTTGCGGTAACGGCGTCTACCTTTACAACTATTTCAGTATTCCTTCCGCTTATTTTTCTGGGTGGATTTGAAGGAGCTTTCTTCCGGGACCTGGCCGCCACGCTGTCTTTTAGTTTGATCGCTTCACTGTTAGTGGCTCTGTTCATTCTACCGGTCTTTGTGGCGCAGATCAGCAGGCAGTCGAAATCCAAAGGCGTCCTCAGTAAAGTCTCCAAGGGACTTGATAATGTAGTGATGGCTTATGAGCGAAATCTTGGACGGGTCATTCAAAAGCCTTTGCCCATCATCCTTACGGCGGTCATACTATTAGCCGGTGCAGCTTTTGCATTCATGACCACTGAAAAAGCCGTACTTCCCCCTGATGAGCCCTCTAAAGTAGATTACCTGGTTTCCATGCCCGGAAACACGGCTTTGCGTTCTGCCAAACAGGCTTCTGCGGATGTGACCAACATTTTGCTGGAGCGAACCGGACAGACCAATATTCTTTCCCTTGGAGGCTACACCGATAATACGAATCTAAGCTCTATAACCAATGAGGGGCTTAACAAATTTACCATATCCGTTCCCGTTTCGGGTTTTGATGAGGCGAGGGAAGTGGAGCGGATCATGGAAGGGATCGCCCGGACCTATGCTAACTGGACCTTTCAAAAAATATCAGATGATGCCACGGGTGTGGTTGCAGTTGGACAGGATGCCCCGGTGCAGTTCAGTGTGGTTGGCACCGATCGGGCTTTCAGTAACCGCGTGGCCGGTGCTTTTTCAGATTTCATGAGTCAACAGTATGGTGAAACAAGCCTGGAACTAAAATATCCGCAGCGGATACAGGCCTATCAGATCCGGTTCAGGTCGGAGCAGATGCTGGCCTTTGAGCTGACCGAGGCAGAAGTGATCCGTTACCTGGAATCGCTGACCCGCGGGGCGTTCATCACCGATTGGAATCGTCAGGATGAACAGATATCTATCCGATTGATAGGAGAGCGCGGGCGATCACTGGATCCCACTGAGATCACCCTGGATATCAGGAATAAGATCATACCGTTAACCGATGTGGCGGAGATCTCCCGCATTGATGAAGCGGAACAGCTGGAGCGTATCCGTCAGGCCCCGATACTCACCTTTAATTCCGATCTGACCTTCATGGATTGGTGGTGGGATGGAGGAGAGATCCAGCAGCTGGTCAATCAATTTATGCAGGAATCGGGGCATGAGATACAGGTGCGCGGTTCAGCCCTGCAGGTCATTAGCCTGCTGAAAGAATTAGGGTGGCTGCTGATGATCAGCGTGTTGTTGATCTATCTTATCCTTGCCATACAGTATGAAAACCTGAAATATCCGTTCATTATCATTCTGGCCATTCCATTTGCGTGGATAGGTTCCTTTTTTGCCATGTATATCGGAGGCGTAAGTTTGAATGCACTGTCGTTCATGGGCATCCTGATCCTGACCGGTATTGCCGTAAATGATTCCATCCTGAAGGTCGATTTCATGCGTCGCTATTTTGAGGAAACGGGGAACCTGGAGGAAGCTATCAAACAGGCGGGTATCAATCGGTTCCGGCCGGTGGTCATGACAAGTATGACGACGATCCTGGCATTGATCCCAATGCTGATCCCGTTTGGCGATGGATATATCTTCCGGCAATCACTGGCCATTGCACTGATGGGAGGGATGATCACCAGTACCTTTTTGACCTTATATTTGATCCCATTGGTGTTTAAATGGACGAATGGGAGGAATTCAAAATGAAAAATTCAAAATTTAAAAGGATGTCAGAATCACTACCAATTTTAAATTTTTCATTTTGAATTTTTAATTACCACAATGTGACTCAGAGTATTAAATAGATCAAGTATTATGAAACGACAAATGATGCCAAAATTACTACCCTGTTTACTGATCACTGTAATGTTGATCTCTGCTTGTAAGAATGAGCGGGAGACGCCGGAGGCTCCGGATATGGACAGTGTGGAGATCCGCCCCGAGGTGGTATTTGATGTGGTGGACGATGAACCGTTGAATTTCTATATCGAGAGTCGCGGGGTAGTGGAACCGCTAAGGCAGACCAAGGTCGTGCCAAGGATAAGCGGGTATGTGGAGTCGCATATCATTGAAGAAGGCCGGCAAGTGGATAAAGGAGAAGTCCTGCTGCAATTTGTGGATGATGAATGGGAATATGAGGTCGAGCAGGCCCGGCAGGAATATGTGAAGGCTGAGAATCAGTATGAGATCGACAAACGACTTCGGGAAGGTTACACCGGCGAAAGCAACGATGAAATGATCCGGATCAACAGTGGACTGGCGGATGCCGAGGTGGCCTACGAGAGGGCAAAACTGAACCTGAGCTATACCACAGTGAGAGCCCCGTTTTCAGGGCGACTTTCTTTACAGAATGTAGTTACGAATCAAAGTTTTATATCGGAAGGCTCTTATGTCTCGGCCGGTACGGAACTGGCTTCACTGATCGATGCCTCAACCGTAAGGGTACGATTTGATGTGCTTGAATCGGAGATCAACAATCTGGATGAGGGCATGAAGGTAGAATTGTTTGGCCCGGGGGGCAACGGATATGAGGGTGAGATCATCGCTATCTCCCCGGAGGTCAATGCGGATACTAAAACCGGACAGGTATTGGTGGAAGTAGATAACCGTGAGTTTGGCCTGAAAACGGGCATGACAGTAGATGGGCGTGTGTTTGTGCGTAGTCAGGAAAGTAAGGTCCGCATGCCGCGTGAGGCCCTGCTGGAGCGTGATGGAAGAACTCTTGTATTCCGTTTACTGAATAATGAAGAAGTTGAATGGATCTATGTGAGCCCTGTAGCCATGAATTCCGACTGGGTCTTGATCGATCATCCCGAAATTGAACCCGGAGATACGCTGGCCGTGGATCAGCACTTTAGTATCAGCCATCAGCAGAAAGTGGTGCCGCTTTTGGTGAATTAAAAATTCAAAATTTAAAATGAAGAATGGATGCTATGAGCATTTTAAATTTTTCATTTTTCACTTTTAATTATCGTGCGCGAACTCCTAAACCGAAAATACCTCGTTTCTTTTTTCTATATCATCGTGTGTGTGATAGGGGTAGCGGTATGGCGTGTGTTACCGGTTGAGAGCACTCCTGAACTCAATTTACCTTCTGTAACGGTCAGTTATAACTGGGGCAGTACGTCTCCGGAGATCATGGAGATGGAGATCACCCGAAAGGTGGAAAGAGAAGCCAATCGTCTTCGGGATGTGACTGATATTCGTTCCATCACACAGGAGGGAAGATCTTCAGTGACCATTACTTTCCGCAAGGATTCCCCGGTTGATTACCGCGTGCTTGAGCTGAGGGAATACCTGTTTACGCTGGATGAGAATCTTCCTGAAAGTGTGTCACCGCCAAGTATCACCCGTCAGGTTCCCGATGAGCTAGAAGATCAGCAAACCTTTATCGTCTATACGCTGAATGGGGATATGGCACCGCGACAGCTGCTGGAGTACACACGAACCAACATCCGCCCAAAGTTACTCTCCATTGAGGGTCTTGCCGAGGTGTCTATCCGTGGCGTTCAGGATCCGGCACTGGTTATTGAATTCAATGTGGATGAGGTTGAAAAATACGATCTGTCACCCCGGCAGATCTTATTGCAGGTTCGTGAGCAGTTAAGCTGGCGTTCTGCCGGGTTTCTGGAAGAGGGCATTTCCCGCTACAGTCTGATCATCCCTCCAAAATTCAACAGCATAGCCGATATTGCCGGACTCAAAGTTGAACTTCCCGGTTCCAGAAAGCAACTGGTACTGGATGACCTTGCAGAAATATCCGTTCAGGATTACCCGGCAAAATCCATCAAGCGAATAAACGGCGACCCGGCCCTGACCATAGAATTTGTGAAGGAATCGGGAGCGGATGCCTTTACACTGGCTGAAAATGTACTTCAGGCGATGGACGATATTGAAGACCAGCTCCCGGAAAGTTTATCCCTTATGCTCACTGTTGATTCTACTGAGGAATTGCGTCAGCAGTTTGATGACCTTCAGCTGCAGGCCATCGTAAGTGGCATCCTGGTGTTCTTTGTGGTGATCCTGTTCATCCGTAAGCTCAGGGCCCCCTTTGTGATCATGGGCAGTGTGGCTTTTTCCGTATTGCTGAGCCTGATCGTGCTATACTTGTTGGGATATAGTCTGAATATCATCACGCTGGCGGGAATTACAGTGGCGTTGGGTATGCTGATCGATAATGCCGTGGTGGTGTTTGAGCATTTGAATCCCGGTTTGCCGGTTGAAAAATCTGACCGTATTGATCATATACTCAGGGAGATCGGTAATTCGGTGGTTCCGGTACTGGGAAGTACCTTTACCACAGTAGGGATCTTCATCCCACTGCTGTTTGCCCTCGATGAACTCCGCATTTTCCTGGTTCCGTTGGCGGTGGCTCTTACAGTCACGCTGATGTGTTCAGTTATCATCGCCTTTACCTGGATTCCCTATGCACTGGTATGGCTCACCCCAGAGATCACAGAGAAGAAAAGATCCGGTCGGGTCTCAGGCTGGCTGAACCGTTTAGTTATGAAAAGCTTCCTGTTGAAGTCAAAACTCAGATGGGTACTGCCGGTAGTCCTGATCGGTGTGATTGGCTTGCCTTTGTTTGCCATTGAAGAGCCGGAATGGGATTCTGAAGAGGGAACCTGGTGGCCGGAATTCACTCAGGTCTATTTTGATAACCGGGATTCCATAGACGACTGGGTTGGCGGACTGACCAAGCGGTTTTCTGAAGATACTTATTTTGGAAGTCCCTGGAGGCGTGGGAATGAGCAAAGCATCAATGTGTACATTCAGGCCCCTCAGGGTACGCCTTTGTCAGAGATCGACAAGATCGTTAAGAATTATGAAACCATCGTGGAGCCTTACGCCCATGCCTTAAAGTATTATGAGGCCAACCTGTCTGAATATTTTGGAGCCCGAATGCGGTTTGTAGTCGATCCGGAGTACTTGTATGAGACCGAACCCTACACCTTTTTTGGGGAGGCCGCATTCCTGGGTGCAAGAACCGGGAATTTTGCCTTGTCTGTATCGGGGTTGAATCTTCAGGGGATCAGTACCGGATTTGGAGGAGGTTCCTCCAACCACTCCATTCGCCTGGAAGGCTATTCATACGATGAATTACTGAACCTGGCCAAGGACATAGAACGCAGATTGAAAACCAGTCGCCGAGTGCGGGAGGTGGATATCAACTCAAGCTATTACTATCGCCGGGATGATTTTCAGCAATACATACTGCGGTTGAATGAAGAGCGCATACTTGCCAATGACCTGAACCGAAGGGAGGTCATCTCAACACTGATGCTGGACCTGAACCCGGAGAATACCGTTGGGAAGGTCGAGTTTGGGGGGCAGGAAATGTATCTGATCGGGCGCAGTGAGCGGGATAGAGCCTTCGAGGAAGACATGATGAACCGGACGCGAAAGTTTGGGGACGTGAACTTCAATATCAGCCGGATCGGTGAGATCGTGCAGGAAGGAGGTTTGACAGAGATTCGCCGCAATAATCAATCTTATGAACGAACGGTAACAGTGGATTATCTTGGGAATTACCGCATGGGACGGGATTTCATTGAATCGGTGATCGAGACCACACCGGTTCCGGTAGGGGCTGAGATCAATTTTGGACGCGGATTCTTTGGCTTTGGCAACGATGACAGCAGCCGGAATTTTATTTTTATCGCCCTGTTAAGTCTGTTAAGCGTGTGGATGATCGTGTCGGCCCTGCTTGAAAGCGTGAAGTATCCCATCTTTGTGATTATGGCGGTTCCTTTCAGTCTGGTTGGTATCATGCTGGGTACGCTGGCCAATGATATGGCTTTTGACCGCGGGGCTATTGCCGGCTCATTGTTATGTATCGGAGTGGTGGTGAATAATGCGATCCTCATTTATCATCAGAAACAGCTGGAAAATGATAATGGTATCTTTGGGTTGCGCTGCTGGATGCATGTGTACCGAAAACGCATCCGTGCCATTCTGATCACGACGGTAACCACCATCACCGGATTGATCCCAATGATGATCTTTGGCAATAATGAATTCTGGGAAAACCTGGCCATTGTGGTTATTTGGGGACTGTCGATCAGTACGATCCTTTTGTTGGTGATGACGGGGTTGAGGGTGAAGAGCTCTTCTGTGAATAATGAAAAATTCAAAATGAAAAATTTAAAATGAATTATATGACACATCGAGTTTTTACTTGCCTACTGGTATCAGTGCTTTTTTTTACCGGTTTTGGATGCGGAAGTGGTGGGGATCAGACTTCTGCTGTCAAAAAGGAAAACGGGTTGTTATTAATTACTAATGAATCGTTTAGCCAAACTTTTAATGTTGAGGTTAACAAAATAGCGTCTCTTGATACTCAATTATCCAATCCAAAGTTTATAGTCATTTCAGACTCACTCATGTTAATACGAGATGGAAATACTGACAATGATATATTTAAATTTTTTAGAGTGTCTGATTTTAAATTTATTGGTTCATTTGGTGATCAGGGAGAAGGTCCTGGCGAAGTAAGCTCGCCAGCATTTGTTAATCAGGGTGCATTTAAAGCAGATAGTATTTTTGAGTATCTGGACTGGGGTAGAAGAGTCCTTCAAAGGTTTAAAGTTGATTCAGTTTTATATAGCGAGAGACCTTTACCCGAATATGAGTACTCCATTCCATCTAATGTTATTATGCTTCAAAGAGCTTTTCTTTTAAATGATAATTATATCGTTGGTTCAGGTGGTATGAGGAAAGATAAATTGGTTAAAATTGATACAAGGAGAGATTCGATTATCAATTCAACTCCATTTACGCCAGTTCTAAAAGAGGAATTGGGAAATAGGTCAGCTGGGTATATTTATGCAGGGGAAATTGCTCCGAATGAGGACAAAGAAAGAATCGCCGTAACTACTCAAAGATTTAAAACCTTAGAAATATATGACTACGATTTGAATCTGATTTCAGATACAAGATTTGATGAGAATCCGGTTACAATACTTGGAGATGAAAACTCAATAGCTACTGGTGAAACAGTAATACACTACTCCAATATTACGATCTCTGATAACTACATTTTCTTGTTGTATTCAGGTAATAATTATGACGATTTAGAAAACGCATTTTATGGTGATACTTCAAATTTAAAGGAGAGTGAAATTCATGTTTTTGATTGGAACGGTGAACCAGTTTTTAAAATGGTTACGGATTCCTATTTATCAGCAATATCATTTGATAAACTTAACAACAGAATAGTGGGAGTAGCGCCTTATATGGAAGATTATCACAATTATATTGTTTATTTGGACATACCCTTTTGATAACTGATATATATTCCTCACACCCTATATAGGTAAACTTAAGAGCATATATGGCATTCATTTAATAAAAATAAAACAATCGGATAAATGGACTACATAACACATAAAATTTTTACCGGCTTATTAGTATCAGTACTAATGATAACCGGCTTTGGATGCGGAAATGGTGGGGATGATACCTCTGCAATCAAAAAGGAAAACGGGGTGATCTATAATCCCTCTGTGGGGCTTTTGCAGGATGAAGAGGCACCGGTTGAGTTTGAACTGGTTGAGACCATTGATCTTTCAATGATCGAAGAACCGGTGATTAGCAATGTCGGCTATTTGCAAATTGACGACGAGGGTAATTTCTATTTCATAGACCGCCGGTTGAGCAAGCTGATCTCTCTGGATCCTGAAGGCAATCTCCGATGGGCGACCGGAGAAGAGGGCAAAGGCCCGGGTGATCTTGAAAGTCCCTTTGGGATGGTCCTTCATAAAGACAGACTCTATGTGGCCAACATACAGGGCTCCCGGTTAGACGAATTCGATCTGTCCGGTACCTTTATCAAGACCTACGACTTGCCTGAAGATATACGCTTTGCCAGCCTGGTCGATATTCGTGATGATGGCTTGATATTGATGAGCGGCGCAAATTTTGGAACTGTTGGTGCTTTGGTTTACACCCTGGAGTTAACTGACAGCTTGAGGGTACAGGAAAATATTAACATCATTGAAACAGAAGATGAAGAATACAGCAGGGCAACGATCCGTGGTGGAATAGAAATGCGGGATGAAGATTTTATTTACTCATTCAATACAGGATATCGGCATCAGGTCTATGATTATGCAGGGAATCTCAAAACAGAGGTTCACAGAGAGTTTGACGGCATCTTAGGGCCGGGCATATACGCAAATGAAAACAGTGTCAGTCTTTATGGTTTAGGGAATATTAATTCTCCTGTTTTTTTAGACAGCGGTCATTACCTCGTACAGCTTGAACACCCGGTCAATATTGATGATCCGCATGCTTATGCCCGCCGGGCTTCAACCGGAGAAACGGAATCTCCGATCTATGAGCACTTTATGGATGTGTACAATGCTGATCACGAACTGTTATATACCTTTGAGGACTCAGATCTTGTAGAAGGGTTGGGAAGTTTGGGCGTAAGAGATAAAGATGGTTTTTATTACTCAGTATTCAGCAGTGATCTTTTGATCAAGAAGTACAGGCTAACAACGAAAAATGAGGAATCTGAAATGGAAGAGAGAGACCGAATTCCGATTGTTAATTAAGTAATATCCGGCCTCAACCCGGATATCGTAAAATGAGGAAAGCAGTTTAAAGTTTTGAATATCGAATTGGACTCGGGTTTCCTTATTACTTCCGCAACATACCGCACCTACGGCGCGGAGGTATACAAGGGCTTGTTGGGTTACAAACATGGTGCTCCGATGGAGCAGGTTGCGTGTTTATCTTGTTACCATTGACAGGTTAGGAAGACGGATTCGACTGCCCGGTTCACCTTATTGGAATATCGGTTTGCGTATAGAAACTTATAGTTTTTGGGCAGGCCGACATTCTAATCATAATTAGAAACTGTCCCGTTAGGGACAACCTGTTTGTAAAAAGATGGCAGCCCTCCAAAACCATGTCCCTTAGGGACGTTATGTAGAGTTGGTCTTGTGCTTCCTGGGTACCTCGGCAGCATATCGCACCTACGGCGCGGGAGACATACCGGGAGGTACTGTGTGTTACAAACAGTGTGCTCCGATGGAGCAGTTTTTTGTACTTGTTCCGAAGGTCCATCTTCGGAACACAGTCCCGGAAGCTCCTGCTTCCTGTAAAATAAGAATGCCATGCTCGTACATTGTTTTCTAAAAGCCACAAAGCCCAACCTCCGGTAAACATCAGTGGCTTTTATACCAACCGGGCGGAGGTTATACGTCATGGTGCTAATTTACCCCGCCCTGAAGGACGGGGCTAAATCCGGTGATTTCTCACGGATCTTCTCCAAAAAATCATAGCGTTCTAATAAACCATCATTCCGTCCGGTCGTATACGAATGTTCATCAGCTAAGGAGAGGACGGGGTGATGGATGGTGTCTTAAATGAGTCACATAACCCCAGACAAAGCGGAAGATGCTAAAAGTAACTCCATCACCCGGCTCTTGTTGGTATCAGAATCTGTTCCAGAATAATACTGAGCCGAATGATGGAGTAGTTCCGGTCCTTCCTCACCTTTTAAACCAGACTCTGGCGAGATATCTTAATTTCCTTCCGAAATACCATCTTCAACTGCCAATTCGGGAAGCTTGCCTTTGGTTGCAGAAACAAGAACACCGAGTTCGAATTTTTAGTATTCTACTTTGAGGCCATAGACTAAGTTGTTTGCCCAATCAATTTCTTTCCATTTACCAAATGGTTGTCTTTTTACCAATGGATTTACATCCATATGAATTGATTTACTAAAAAGAGGTGCTACATTTTTCGAGTTACTCATTTTGAGCCATTCAAAAACCACATAGAATTGTTTCTCATTTATGAGCAATAGATCGTCCGTAAAATTACACGTTACCCAACCACTCTTTTTATCGGTGGTCAGAATGTAGTTTAATGGAATTAGGTCTTCTCCGGGCTCCCCCGAATCATCAACATTCATAAATCTGCATCTAATACGAAGACTGTCATTAAGATTCTCACTGAGGTATAACCTTGCATTCAAAGGCCTCAACGGAAGTCTATCTTGCCATTCTACTTTAAATGCAAAAGCTGCTCCTATCGTCTTTCCCGGTCCGCTGGCGCCAAATGCTCCCGGCATGATCGGACGTATTTTTTTACCGATCCATTTAGTTCTTGGCTTATGGCCTGATACTCTTATATCCTTAAATTCATAAGTTCGAGGTTTTAGTCTTATTGTATCAGTTTGCAATGCTTCCAAAACCGATATTTTTGCACTAAAATATCCAATGGCAGAAACCTGTAAAGAATCAATATCACCATTATTTGGTAATCGGAGTTCATACATTCCGTATTCATCCGTGGAAGTGCCTTTTCCTATACTTGTGAATCCAATGTTTGCATAAGCTATGGGTTCATTGGTCCGGCTATCTATCACCATACCTTTTATATGCCTATTCGACTGAGCTACAGAATAGCCTGATAGCATAAAAAATATTAATACCTGTATTATTGTACCCTTAAAGAACATTCCCTGAAAGTATTGTTTATTATTTAATCTCGTCCAGCAGCAGAGCTTAGGGATGAGAATAAAGTATACTCACTCCATCACCCGGCTCTTGTTGGTATCAGACTGTGTTGCGGAAATAAACTGAGCCGAATGATGGATTGGGTAGATCCTTACCCAAACTTCTTAACCAGTTCCCAGCGTTTGACCTTTCCCGTTTCGGTCATAGGAAATTCTTTCACGATCTTGAGTTCTTTGGGGATCTTGAAGTCATTTAGGCGGTCTTTGAGCTGTTCCTTGATCTCTTCGATCTGTGGGGTCTTGCCGTTGGTTAAAGTAACCACAGCTGTAACCCGCTCACCCCATTCCTCATCCGGCAAGCCGATCACAATGGCTTCTTTAATAAGTGGAAGCTTGATCATGGCTTCTTCCACTTCGGTAGGATTCACATTCTCACCACCGGTTACGATGAGATCAGTACGCCGGGATTCAATGAAGAGGTGGCCAAACCCATTCATATGCCCATAGTCACCCGTATTGAACCATCCATCCTCATCAAATTTGATATCATTTTCTGAGCTGTTGTAATAACCGTCAAAGACCTGGGGTCCTTTGAGCCATAACAGGCCTGACTGATTCTTGCCCAATACTTTTCCGTTTTCATCCCTGATCTGCATTTCATTGGGAGGGAATGGCTTGCCTACGCTTTTCAAGGGGGTGTACATACCGGACGGAGCCAGTAACGGATTTGCTATGATCTGTGCGCAGGTCTCCGTCATGCCGTAACTTGATACGATAGGAATACCCCGCTCAGCGGCTTTTCTCAGTAATTGTTGGGTAACCGGTCCGCCTCCAAGCAGTATGGATTTGAACTCGCGATGAGTTTTAAACAGGGAGTCGTTCATCAGGCGCTTGAGCATGGTTGGAACCAAAGAGGCAGCCTGAAATCGCTTATTATCCTCCAGAAATTCTCTTACCATATCCTCGTCAAATTTACCAAGCCGGAAGATAGCCGACCCATAGATAAGCGATCGCAGAATAATGGATATGCCTCCGATATGATTCAGGGGTAAACAAAGCAGCCAGAAATGGTTGGGATCGGGTTTGAAATTCTCAGCGGAAGCAATGGCAGCACTTAATATCTGTCGTCTTTTCAACGGGACGATCTTGGGTTCACTGGTGGTGCCAGAAGTAAAGAAATATCCGAAAATAAGTTCTTCATCCACTTCATCGGCTTCCGGAAGATCTACGTTGCGGGCGTCGAAATTAAAGGAATTAAGGAAAAAATTATCATCTATCTGTATGACATTATCAAATCCCAACCGGTTTCGGTTGTTACTGTCACAAAAAATAAGGGCGGGTTTGAGTTCATCAAGGTATCGCTCGAGGTCCCCATTTTTAGCATTTGGGTCGATGGGAATAAAAGGGATGCCCAATTTCCAGCAGGCTGCGATACAAAACACCAGTACGTCAGACGATTCGGCCACAAAAGCTACCGGCCATTTCAGGGAATCCCCATTATCTTCAACAAGATCCTTGAAATAGGCCGCAAAGCGATCCAGATCAGAATAAGTATACATCCCGTGCCTTGAAGACAAGAAGATATCCTGCTTATCGCTTTTATTGAATTCAAAATTATGTAGCCTTGATTTAAACATATACCGTTAAAGCTCTTCGAGTCCTTCTATATCAATATTAATTCCTAAACCGGGTGCTTCGGGGATCTCAACAACTGATGAGTTAAGCCAACTATCCGAAGACAGGTCCTCTTTAAGGAACGATCCGGTTGCCAAGCCTTGAGCATATTTAGGATCACCTAAGCCTGCTGAAAGGGCTGCAATAGCTGCACGACCAACTGCAGATTCAAGTGCTGTGGTCAAAACAGTTTCAATTACATGAGTGTCTAATATCTGTTTTGTTACGAAAATATCCTTGTAGCTCCCCATCAGCGTTGGTTTAATGATCGCCATATCCATGGCTTTCACAAATGATAGTTCCTTTGCCGACCTTTTGTTCCGAATAGATTCATCCGCAGCTATGGGAATTTTAACAGCATCGGTCACGCGCTTCATACCATAGATGTCATCCTTTAAAACGGGCTGTTCGCAGTACTCTACATCAAATTTTTCCAGAGATCTAAGATGTTTGATCGCTTCGTCAGGTAACCAGGCTTGGTTGGCATCCAAACGAATTTTCAGGTCAGGGTATTTTTCTCTGAGCTGCTTGACGATACGGTATTCGCGGGTGATCTGATATCCAACTTTGATCTTTAGCGTGTCATATCCTTCCTCAATGTATTCTTCTGCTTTCATCAGAGCTGTTTTAACTTCCTGAATACCAAGTGTGGCATTGCAAGTTATTTTTGAATTGAAATCATTGAAGAGGTAACCGGCAAGGGATTTGCCTTCTCTTTTTGCTGACAGATCATGCAGTAAAGTATCCAGGCCAAAGCTTAAAGAGGGAAAGCGATGGATCCGGTCGAGCACCGTCAATGCTTCTTCTCCATTGTTTTCTTTGATGGAGGAGTTGATATACCCCCTGTTTGCTCTCAATACTTCAATAACCTCATTAAGATCTTCATTGGAGAATCCCGGCAGAGGAGCTATTTCACCATAGGCGGTATTACCTGACTCTGAATCCTCATAGGCTAATATCACTCCATCCCGATGAAAAAACTTATTCCCCGACACCTGTAAAGGGATGGTAAATGGAAGATGATATTTATAGTGTTTAAGCATTAGTTCATGAGTATTCCCAATGATAACAGAAAGCCATACAATATCATAAATTTAGCGGTCTTTTCAAGCATTCCATTCAGATTACTTTTGTCCTGCTCCATCCAAATTTTATAACAATAAAATATAAGCAAGGGTGCCACTAATACCGGTAAAAAGATCCAAAGGTCGTAACCCAAAATGAAGTAAAAATGAGGTGGAATAGAGTAGGCAAGAATAGCCATGACCACGTACTCGATCTTAAGGGCATTTTCCCCAAGCAGTACGCCTAATGTTCTCTTTCCTGATTTTTTGTCTTGTTCCACATCCCGAAGATTATTTACCACCAAAATATTCACGCATAAAGCTCCTACAGCAATAGAGGCCCAGAAAGAGGCTTCAGACCATTCAAGGGCATTTACATAATAGGTGGTCATAACGGCAACAAAGCCAAAGAAAATGAAAACAAAAACATCACCCAGCCCATTATACCCTAAGGGAAAAGGCCCTCCTGTATAAAGAACTCCAAAAATGAGCGAAAGAATGCCTATGACCAAAACGACCCAACCTGCAGACCAAACCAGGTAAAGTCCAAAAATGAAAGCCAACAGCATGGTCAAAATAGTTGCTTGCTTCATTTGCTCAGGGGTGATCAGTCCGGAAGCTGTCGCTCTCCGAAAGCCGATCCGTTCGTCAGTGTCAGATCCTTTTATAAAATCAAAATAATCGTTGGCAAAGTTAGTTCCGATCTGAATGAGCAGTGCACAGATCAAAGCTACGGTTGAGTTACTCCAATTGATGAGGTCAGCTTTATAAGCCAATGATGCTCCAACAACGACCGGAACTACAGCAGCGGGAAGGGTTTGAGGACGGGCAGCTTCGATCCAAAGGCTCAATTTTGATGTATTCAATTGAAAAAGTTTTCAGGAATGGTTGTGGATAAAGTGAGTATAAAAGATACGGTTTTTACAGGTGGCTTAAAAAGTGAAGAGATATATCAAAGCAGAAAAATAATTTAGGCAGAAAGCGTTTTTACGGGCCAATAATATTAATAAAATTAAGTAGCATCATTGTTCTGCCTCTTAAAGTTATTTGTTGATAAATAAATAATTAAAAAAGTTGAGTAAAACAGAAATATAGCTTTATATTTGGTCGTCATTTAAACAACCAACCAAACTTTTTAAGAAAAACATGACGAAGGCTATTCAACGATACGATAACTTAGCAGCCGCAAGGAATTTCAGACCGGGTGAGGCAAGAAGTTCATCCATGGATATACCTGAGATCTTCGGCAAGAATACACTCACCTTAGACAAGTTAGAGGAAAGACTTCCTAAAGCCGCCTGGAAAGATCTCCAAAAGACGATCGATGAGGGGCAGACCCTGAACATTGATGTAGCTGATGCAGTGGCATTAGCCATGAAAGATTGGGCAACCGAGAAAGGAGCTACTCATTACACCCACTGGTTCCAGCCTCTAACCGGATCAACCGCTGAAAAACACGACAGTTTTATTACACCAAACCAGGGTGGTGGTGCTATGGCTGTTTTTTCAGGAAAGGAATTGATACAAGGTGAGCCGGATGCCTCAAGTTTCCCGAGTGGTGGTCTTCGTCCAACATTTGAAGCTCGCGGTTATACGGCCTGGGATCCTACTTCTCCGGCTTTTATCATCGAGAATCAAAATGGAACTTATCTTTGCATCCCAACTGCGTTTGCTTCATGGAAAGGGGAAGCCCTTGATCACAAGACCCCGCTACTGCGTTCAAATGATGCTCTTGATAAAGCAACCAAAGGGGCACTCGATCTATTTGGTGTTAAAACCAAACGAGCCCTGTCGACCGTTGGTTGTGAGCAGGAATATTTTCTGATCGATCAGGAATTCGTATATCGTCGACCGGATATTCTGACATCAGGCAGAACTCTGGTTGGAGCCAAACCGCCTAGAGGGCAGGAGCTGGATGATCATTATTTCGGTTCTATTCCTGAACGGGTTTTGTCTTTTATGCTGGAAGCTGAAAAGGAATTATATAAGCTTGGAATTCCAGTCAAGACCCGTCATAATGAAGTGGCTCCAAGTCAGTATGAACTGGCACCGATCTTTGAAATGGCGAATGTGGCAGCTGACCATCAACAATTGACCATGATGGTCCTTAAGAAGACAGCCAAAAAATATGGACTCGAGTGTCTGCTTCATGAAAAACCATTTGATGGACTGAATGGGAGTGGTAAGCATCTGAACTGGTCTTTATCGACTATAGAAGGGGATAATTTACTTGAGCCCGGCGAGAGCCCGCATGAGAATATGAAGTTTCTCTTTTTCTTTACTGCGGTCCTTTTAGGACTTTATCGCCATCAGGACCTGGTCAGGATCTCTGTGGCACATGCCGGAAATGATCACAGGCTGGGAGCCAACGAAGCCCCGCCGGCTATAATCTCGTCATTTATTGGCGAACAGCTTCATGACATCATTGAACAGCTTGTTAATGGGGGAGCCAAAAGTTCCAAACAAGGAGGCCTTTTGGGATTGGGAACCCCAGTACTGCCGCATCTGCCAAAACATGCAGGGGACCGAAACCGTACTTCACCCTTTGCTTTTACTGGTAATAAATTTGAATTCCGTGCACTTGGTTCAAATCAGTCGCCTTCATTCCCGATCGTAGTTCTTAACACTATTGTAGCTGAAGCCATAGAGGATATGACAGAAGACCTGAAAAAGGCCAGCAAAAAAAGTTCAATTGAAAAGGCTTTAGGCAAGGTTCTATCTGACAGACTTAAAGAATGTAAATCTGTGATCTTTAATGGTGATGGATACTCAGATGAATGGCAAGAAGAAGCTAAAAAACGTGGGTTACTGAATCTGAAGACCACGCCGGATGCTCTTCCATATCTGAGCAACAAAGAGAACATTAAATTGTTCAAAAAATTTAAAGTCCTTAATGATAAGGAAGTTCATTCCCGTCAGGAGATCTGGACCGAGCAGTATATTACCACACGCACCATAGAAGTAGATACAATAGAGTCCATTGCCAAGACTATGATCTACCCTGCTACAGTGAGATACATCGGAGAGCTCAGTAAAGCGGCCGAGCATTCTGGTAACCTTGGTATTGATAACTCAGGATCAAAATCCATGCTTACTAAAGTCAACGATGGGTTGAATAAACTTGGTGCAGCTTTAGATAAACTTGCAGATGTGCAAGCTAAGTTGAAGTACAAAGATACATCTGAGCATGCTGCAAAAGTTGAATCTGAAGTATTACCAGTTATGAATGAGATACGGGATGCCATCGATTTCCTTGAGCGTTACGTTGCAGATGATTACTGGCCATTGCCGGTGTATCGTGAGATGTTATTCATCAAGTAACCTTTTTGGTTTCTATTAAATGGTTAAATTAAAGCCCTGTCTTTTTCAACAAGACAGGGCTTTTTAAATTTAATGAGGTAGTATGGATACCATCAGTTGGAATGATTTTGAAAAGGTAGAACTTAGAACAGGAACTATCACAAAGGCAGAGGATTTTCCTGAGGCTCATAAACCGGCATATAAGTTGACGGTAGATTTTGGGGAGCCGATCGGATTGAAACGATCTTCAGCTCAAATAACCGATTTATATACAAAAGAAGATCTAGTTGGAAAACAGGTGCTTGCAGTCGTAAATTTTCCACCTAAACAGATCGGGCCTTTTATATCTGAATGTCTTGTTACCGGTTTTCCGGATAGTAAAGGTAATGTTGTTTTAGCAGTACCGGACAAACAGGTTGCAAACGGGATGAAACTATTTTGAACTTACTTAGTATTATTCAATGTTCCCTATCAGTGCAAAGTAAAATTCAAAAATCTAATTAATTGATGAGATCGGTTATAATCATTGTTGGTTCTTTGTTATTAGCGTTGAATGCATCAGCTCAGGAGATATCATATCCTGAAAAAGAGCTTGAGGTCTCAAATTTTGAGTTAGTGATCTATGGAATCTCTGATCTAAAAGGGGAAGTTCGGATTGCACTTTTCAATTCAGAGGAAAAGTATGGAGAAAAAGAAGATCCGTTACATGCTGTAGTACTTGATGTTAAAAGTGATACGGTTGTCTGGGATGAGGCAGAACTGCCATTTGGCGAATATGCCATTGCCGTATACCACGATAAAAATGTGAATGGTAAACTAGATTCGAATTTTCTGGGTATTCCAAAAGAAGCATATGGTTTTTCAAATAATGCACGGGGAAGATTTGGGCCGGCTTCCTGGAAAGAGGCTCATTTTAGGATAAGTGAGCCAAAAAGTAGCATGTCAATACAGGTTAAGTGAGATCTTAATACTTTTTCAGGCACCACAACAGAAAGTTCAATATGATTTTATGGAAGAGCAATTAAATAGCGTTCAAGCCTCGGAGCCACAACAAAATGTAATGGATCTGGGTGAATGGGTACTGACTGTTTTCATTTCCTTTCTTCCTTTGATAGGGTTGATCATGTTGATCATCTGGTCCTTAAGCAGCCAAATTAATCCAAACAAATGTAATTGGGCGCGAGCTACTCTCATGATCTACCTGTTATTTACCGTCCTCTATCTGATCTTCATGATCCTATTTTTCGGTTCATTATTTTCCTCGGAAGCATTTACTTAGCGCTGCCAATAATCTATTCCTTCTGAGGTGGGTTTTGAATTTGTGAAGGTTTCTATATCTGTTCACGTGCAACATGTAAACAATACCTGCGTAAGTGCATCGGTGAAATAAAAGGAGCCCATGCAACAGATCTTAAAATCAATAACAATTGCCCTTCAAAATATTAAAGCCAATCCCCTTCACACTTTTTTATCCACACTGGGGATCATCATTGGAGTCGCTTCGTTAGTGGCAATATTAGCTTTGGGGGATGGCCTGGAGCAGACCGGCAGGGAGCAGATCGAGACTACCACGTCAGTTCAAATGATGACGCTTACACCCAAATCGATCGACATGGTAGATGGAGTACGTATTCCGAGAGATACGGTTTATAGTTTTGGGATCGAGGAAGCCAGAACTGTTGAAGAACTATTAATGGAATGGGGTTACACAGATCTGCATGCAAAAAGCTCCAGAATGGCTACATATAAAGATTCATCTGTAGCGATATACATACAAGGTTCTTTAGAGAATATACCCAGGTTTGCCGATGCCAATATCACTGGAAGTTATTTTAGTAAAAGGGATGTCGAAGAAAATGCCAATAAAGTTGTCATTACAAAATTTCTGGCAAAAAAATGGACTGAGTCACCTGAGAAACTTATTGGTGCTTCCCTGACTTTTGAAGATGATTCGTATGAGGTCATTGGTATTCTGGAAGATGATCCAAATGAAGTATTGGCTTTGATCCCAATAACTGCGTATCAAATGAATCTAAGGAATGCTAATCCCCCAAACATGATCTTTAAAAGTAAGAATGTGGAGGATATTCCTGAAATGAAGAGTACTATAGAGAATTGGTTGGATGAAAGATATCAGGAGGGAAGAGAGGCTTTTTCAATATTTACCTATGAAGGAAGAGTTGAACAATTGAGCCAGGGCATTCTGATATTTAAACTGGTAATGGGTGCCATAACAGGGATCTCAGTATTGGTAGGAGGCATAGGTATTATGAATGTATTACTGATATCAGTAACAGAACGTACCAAAGAGATCGGAATCAGAAAAGCTACGGGGGCTCGTAAAAAAGATATTGTCATGCAATTTCTATCAGAATCCGTAACGATATCGATCGTTGGTTGCGCTTTAGGCTGGGTAGTTGGGGTTGTTGGTGTATTTGGAATCGTGGAGCTTATAAACCGTTTTACCGACCGTACTTTTCAGGCAGCTTTAAGTTTTGGCACGGTCCTGGTGATCCTGACCATAGCCATAATGGTGGGAATGATATTTGGAACCTATCCGGCCTGGAAAGCAGCAAATTTAACCCCTGTGGATGCCATCAGGCATGAATGATCTTAGAGTACGTCTTTTAACTCATCATTTTTCATAATTATAGCTTTTGCAAATGGACAAAGGGGTACAACCTTCAGGTTGTGCTCTCTGGCAAAAGAAACCCCATGCTTAACTAATTTCTTTCCATATCCTTTACCTCGTCCGTCGTCAAACACTTGAGTGTGATCAATGATGATCTTGTCTGTACCAGCTTTTGAATAGGTCATTTCCGCAATTCGATCCCCATCTTTTTCAATAAAGAACTCACCTTTGGAATCTGTTGAATTATGTTGAATCTCCATTATGTGTAATTAGATTATAATTATTTGTAAGAGGTATCATGTATTAACCCCAACTAAGTAAATTTAGATCGGGATCAGGAAGGAGAACGGTCAAACTTATCCCAATCCGGCTTACGTTTCTCAAGAAAGGCATTCCGGCCTTCTTCAGCTTCATCAGTCATATAGGCCAGTCTCGTAGCTTCTCCGGCAAACACCTGCTGACCAACCATACCGTCATCTATGGCATTGAATGCAAATTTAGCCATTTTGGTTGCGGTCGGACTCTTAGTCAGGATCTCCTGAGCCCATTCGTAAGCTACTTTTTCAAGTTCATCATGGGGAACCACTTTATTGACCATTCCCATCTCAAACGCTTCCTGAGCGGAATAATTAGCACCAAGAAAGAAGATCTCACGCGCCCGTTTTTGCCCAACCTGACGCGCCAGGAGTGCTGAACCGAATCCGCCATCAAAACTGGCAACATCCGTATCGGTTTGTTTAAAAATGGCATGCTCTTTACTGGCAAGGGTTAGATCACATACTACATGTAAACTGTGACCGCCACCAACAGCCCAGCCCGGAACAACGGCTATCACAACTTTTGGCATAAATCGAATGAGTCGCTGAACTTCAAGAATATTTAACCGAGCAATACCATCATCACCTTTATAACCGGTTTTGGAGCGTACATTCTGGTCACCCCCGGAACAGAATGCCCATTTACCATCTTTGGGTGAAGGTCCTTCACCACTGATCAAAACCACACCGATGCTATTGTCTTCTTTAGCATCACTTAATGCTTCATATAATTCAAATACAGTTTTTGGACGGAATGCATTTCGGATCTCAGGGCGGTTAAATGCGATCCGTGCCACACCATTTGATTTCTTATAAGTGATGTCTTCGTAATCTTTGACCGTTTTCCAGTTCATGATCAGGTATGTTTTTGTATAAATGTTTTAAGAATTCTATTCAATTTTTCGGGTTGTTCCAAATGGATGCGGTGCCCGGCATCTTCAACTACCATAAGTGATCCTTCCATCAGTTCTTTCTCCATCTGATTATTGATGTGGAGAAATTTAGAATCTTTTTTACCTGCAATAAGCTGAACCGGGACCAAAATCTCTGACAACCTATTCTTGACGCACGGCATGGTTCCTGTTCCAAATCCTAGCAGGGAGTTAGATAGCCAGAATGCATTCTGATGTACCTGGATCTGCATCATATTATCTATGAGAGAAGGGTCAATTTTGTCTGAACGGAACATAGGTTTTTGCTGCCATTCAGCCAGAAATCCCTCAAAATTACCGGTTATGGCATCTGCACGTCGGGCATCAAGTGCTTGACGGGCCTGCCGTTCGGTTTCTCCTTCGAGCCCAAAGGTAGTGCTCTCCAATATGAGGCCCTTGAAAAGATCAGGTCGGTGAACAGCAAGTTGTAGTGCTAATCGGCCTCCCATACTGTAACCATAAATAAAGAGGGGTATACTGAGTTGTTCTGAGATCAGCTTACCGAGATCAGCTACCTGTTCCTTGGTCGAAAAACGATAATGCAGTTCAGCACCTTCACTTTGTCCGTGTCCAAGTAAGTCTATGGTCACAGGATTACAAAATGTTTTTAGATCCTCAATAAGATGGTCAAAAACGTTCCCGCTACCCATAAAGCCATGCAGTAAAACAAGGTATGGCAATGAGGGGTTGTTCTGATGGATCTCAAAATTATAAGCAACGCCGCGAACCTTGATAATCATGCTCAGTTCTTAGCTTTGAAATTCCAAAGTGCATGCCGCTGTGTCATTGACTCATCGGGACCGGTCATAACCTCCATGACGTGAAGTCCCTTTTGGTTGATAAGATCTTCAAATGTAGATATGATCTGTTCGGGGCGTGATACAAGCGTATGGTCCACATTATATGCCCTGCATAAAGCTGCGATCTTAACACTATGTGGAGTTTCAAAATAAGGAGAATATTTATCCTTAAGCTGAAAAACAGGCAGCATTCTAAAAATGGTACCGCCCCCGTTATTCAGAACTACCACCACAAGTGGTTGCTTAACTTTTTTTGCATGCATGAGGGCATTAGAATCGTGAAGGAAAGCGATATCACCGGTAAAAAGAATTCCCGGTTTATCTTCAACAATACTCAACCCAATGGCCGTTGATGTGATCCCGTCTATTCCGGCGGCCCCCCGGTTTACGTAGATCTCCTTGCCATCAAATTCCCCGAACAATGATATATCCCGTATAGGAAAGGAATTCGAAGCCATGATAAATGATTTCTTGGGTTGTGTTTCCAGGATCTTGGAAAATACATAACCATCTGAGATCGGGGTAGAGGGATGCAGTTGATCTTCCCGATAGGCCTTGAAAGCCTTTTCGGTATCTTTCCAGGTCTTCAGCCAGGCTTTACTGGCAGAACCTGAAATATTTGAGGTCTGTAGTGGAGCCTTCAGAATAACTTGCTTAGAAGAAGACAAACTCCCATCGATCCACTGATTGGGATTCATAAAGCTGATCTGCATTATATCAGATTGCTTATCCAGGTAATTATTCAAAGCCTTGCTGACAGGCTGTTGCCCAAATCTCAGGATAAGATCTGCCTTTAGGTCTTTCCAGTTTTTCGGGTTTCTTAAAAAACCATCAAAACCTTGAATTGTTTGGCGGGAAGACGGAACCATAGAACCCGGTTCAGCTAAAATAGGTGCGTTCAGGGATCGTGCAAGAGGAGTAATGAAATCGAGATGATCTGATTTGGAAGTTGGTCCAACTATGATCAATGGTTTTTCTGAGGATATCAGGTCAGACCAAAATGTCTCACCCATTTTCATGGAACCCGTTTCAAAGGTATATCCGGGAAGTGGTTTTCGGGTTCGTTTTTCATTCTCAAATTCAACCTGTCTGAGATAATCCGGATCAGGTTCAAATGGTTTTGAAAAGGGAAAGTTTAGATGTGAAACGCCAGAACGTTCAACCGACATCTGTACTGCCTGAATAGCTGCAAGTTTTAATCTCTTATGGTTTCGGTCGCTGGAATCCGGTTCACCCACATCGTGATGGAATACCGGGTAAGTGCCAAAAATCTTTTGTTGATCAATGGTTTGAGAGGCACCCAATCCCCGATAGTGGGGTGGGCGGTCAGCACTAAGTATGATCAGAGGAACCCCGGAGTGAGTAGCTTCGATCACAGCCGGATAATAATTGGCAAGGGCTGTACCCGAAGTACAGACCAATACAGCAGGCATACCCGTAGATTTAGCGATACCCATGGCAAGGAAACCCGCAGAACGCTCATCGACGGCTACATGCTTGTTAAAACCCGAGTGAGCTGAAAATGCCAGGGTCAATGATGTAGACCGTGAACCGGGAGATATAACGACATGTTCTATGCCCTGTTCATAAAGAGCCCTGACAAAAGTTGTACTCCAGTAAAAAGCCGAATTCTGAGGTTCATTTTCTAGCATATTCCAACGCAGTTAACATGGGTATGAATTTCAAATTTGTTTCCTCCCATTCTTTATGGGGATCCGAGTTCTCTACAATACCACATCCTGCGTAAAATCTCACCTCATTATTTTTCAATAGGCCACTTCTGATGGCGACCACAAATTCTCCATTTCCACCTGCATTGATCCATCCAATGGGAGCCGCATACCAGCCCCGGTCAAAATGCTCCAGTTTGTTGATGAATGGCATGGCTGCATCTCGCGGGTATCCCCCAACAGCCGGGGTAGGATGCAATTTTGACAAGACCTCAGTTCTTGAAACTCCGGCTTTAATGGTAGCGTGTACCGGGGTATATAAGTGTTGAACATTCGAGAGCTTCTTGATCCGGGGTGAAACAGGGTGTTCAAATACATCAGAATACTTCTGGAGATTCTCTTCAATGGCATCAAGAACAAAGGCATGCTCATTGAGGTCTTTTTGACTATGAAGCAAGCGGTGTTCAAGGGCGGCATCTTCAGAAGCCGTTTTTCCTCTTGATATACTGCCGGCCAGTCCTTCCGTTTCAATATCACGGTCATTGAAAGATGCAAGTCTCTCAGGAGTGGAACCCAGGAAGGCACTTTCACCATCCTGACTGACCATAAACGTATAGCAGTCAGGATATTGGGTTCTTAGCTGATTTAATATTCTGGTCGCGGAAGCCGGTTGATGAAGCTCAATTTTCAGCTGTCTTGCCAGAACGATCTTTTTGAAATAATCTGATTTGATAAGATCTGTGGCATTTTCAACAGAGTGAACCCACTTATTATATTCATCGGATGCTTTTTCAGGAACTTTGATCCTGGAATTAAAAGGATCTTCAGTATTGGTTCCGTAAGTACCGGCATCACAGATCTTCTCAAGTTTTTTTAGACAAGTCGAAAAGGCATCAAGATTATTCTCGATGTTTTGATCAGTATCGATCTCTTTAGTGATCGTCAGGATCGTCAGATCATTCTTTCTCACCAGCAACCACTCGGGCAGGGTGAAGGAACCGGCACCGAAGTCTCTCCATTCTTTACCGATGTTATGATCAAAGAAAGAAAAGCCTCCAAGTAAATGAACAGAGGCTAAAGAATGCTTTAGGTTTGATAAATGATAGACCTGTTCAAGTAGTCGTTTACCATGGTCAGAGGCCTCTCTGAAACGATTTTCACCCGTAGTTTTTATACGGTGAACAGAGCCGGCTGCAGCCATTGAAAAATTTTCAGACGGTTTCTCCCAGAAATATTGAAAGGCGTGTGTATTACCATTTTGCTCCAGTACGGCAAGTGTATCTACTGTCGGTATCTTAATTGAAAAAGAAAGATATTTGAATGCACCATTTGCGCCATTACTGATTAGTTGAATGGCTTCTTTCAGTGCAAGGGTAGAAATCTGCTCACTGAAACATGCTTCAATATTTCCTACAAGGGGATCCTCTGAATCCATATGCTACTTAATTAAGTTTCAATATAAAATGAAAGTACGGAATATTATAGCAATGTTAAACTATTTTTAATTCCGATTATTCAGAGACAGACAAATCAACCCGGTAACTTAGAAAAGCATAAACCATTGGGATGGTGATAATTAGAAGATCAGTAAAGTCTATTACTCAGCGTCGTCTTCTTGTCCGTTGGAATAGGGATTATATATACCATATTCGGTGGGGTCATATTCAGCCAGTTTAAAAAAGTGTTCCCAGGCTGCTTCACTTTTACCGCCTTTGTCTACCCATGTTGGATGACTTTGTTTGATCAGGCCGACCACACGCTTTGCATATGACACACGCTCTTCAGTATCCTCAATGCGAGGCAAAGCCGCGATCATAAGGTCCAGATTATAGCCGCAGTCAAAGTCTTTAGGTTTTTGTTGGTGTATGAACATTTGATAGGATAAGTTTTATTTCAGACCGAAAATAAGTGTTAAAACACATATATGTAAATAATATCTGAATTAAAATAGTTGTCGGGATCTGAAACTATGTCAAAGAATATTCTTAAGTGAGTGGACTAATTATTTCTTAGTTTTGGCGCATAAAATTTAATTAATGAAAATAAACGTATGTATCTGAACTCCATTTTGGAAGCGGTTGGAAATACCCCGCTTATCAAGCTGAATCATGTTAATGGAAATTCAAAAGGCACCTTGCTGGCCAAAGTAGAATATTTCAATCCGGGTCACAGTATAAAAGACCGCATAGCTATCAAAATGATAGATGATGCTGAAGATAAAGGACTTCTCAAGCCAGGAGGCACCATAATTGAAGGAACTTCAGGTAATACCGGAATGGGTTTGGCACTGGTGGCAGTGACCCGGGGCTATAAGTGTATCTTCACGACCACAGATAAGCAAAGCAAGACCAAAGTCGATCTCCTGAAGGCATTGGGAGCAGAAGTGATCGTTTGCCCAACAAATGTGGAGGCGGATCATCCTGACAGTTACTATTCAGTAGCCAAACGGCTGAGCGAGGAAATTGAGAACTCATACTATCCTAATCAGTATGATAATGAAAGTAATCTGTTGGCTCATTACGAAACAACCGGCCCGGAGATCTGGGAACAGACCGAAGGTAAGATCACACATTATGTAGCCGGTATGGGAACAGGAGGAACTATTTCCGGTGTTGGTAAATTTCTTAAGGAAAAAAATCCTGACATTAAGGTAATTGGAATAGACAGTTATGGTTCTGTTTATAAAAAATATTTTGAGACGGGAGAATTTGATAAGAATGAGATCAAACCATATATGACGGAAGGAATAGGGGAGGACATTATTCCGGGTACCATTGATTTTGATTATATAGATGATGTTATACAGGTCAATGATAAGGATTCAGCTCTTGTTACCAGGAGGTTGGCTCGAGAGGAAGGAATGTTGGTGGGGTGGTCTTGCGGGGCTGCTACAAAGGGAGCCTTAGATTACATTGAAGCAAACCCGCTGGGGGAAGATGATGTTTTAGTAATTATAATGCCTGATAGTGGTACACGTTACATTCATAAAGTGTATAATGATGAGTGGATGAAAGAGCAAGGATTTCTCGACGAATAATATCAGTAGAAAGACTATAAATTCTAAAACACCGAATAAATGGATAAGAAAGATCAAACAATGAATCCAGGGCAAATGGAAATTGAACTCAAGGAAGAGGAAGCTACCGGAACATATTCAAACCTGGTCATGATCACTCATTCTCCATCTGAGTTTATTCTGGATTTTATTGCCGTTATGCCCGGCCTTCCTAAGGCAAAAGTAGTCAAGAGAATGATCCTAACCCCGGATCATGCAAAACGTTTAGCCAATGCCCTTAACGATAACGTTTCAAGGTATGAAAATGAGCATGGGGCTATCAATTCCAAGGATAAGGTGGATATGCATATGTATAGAGGGCCGCAGCCGGAAGCTTAGGAATTTGGGATATCATACATCCAATAAATATTGAATGTTGAGATTATTTTTTGGCTTGCAGTAATAAACCAATACCCAGCAGGAAGAAAAATATATGAGGCAGGGTAGCTGCCAGTTCAGGAGATAACGCGCCATAATATCCGAATGGCTCTATGATCTTCATGAATGCAAGGTAGAGGAAGCTAATAGTTAATCCTGCAGCCAGGTAAGCTCCTTTGCCACCTCTGCGGCGCACACTGGCAAAAGAAAACCCTACGATGATAACCACAATAATGGAAAATGGATAAGCCATCCTGCCAAACAGCTGAACCTGAGGTATCTCTATACCACCGGCACCGCTGCGTTCGATGGAGTCTATATAATCAAGGGCTTCTGCATAGGTAAGTTGATATATATCGGAAGTGGTCCTTGCCAGGTCTCGTGGAAATACATTGATCACGGTATCTTTAGTTGTGTGAGATTCCTCAGTATAGCCGGTTTCGTTGAATACCAGTTCTTTGACTACTTCCATCTGCCAGCTTTGAGTTGAATCGATCCAAACCATACGGTTAGCATTGGTCGTGTGAGTGATCTTGTCTCCCTCGAATTCAAGTAGCTGTACCCTGTAAGCTATATTTTTGTTTTTATCGAAATAATTGACCTGAAGTTTTGTATTTGGTGACGGTTGCCTGAAAATATCATTCTGGTCGATCTGCTCGGATTTATTTTTAAGGTATCTTTCCTCAAAGGCGATCCTTTCGGCATTTGATTTAGGGATCACATAAGCATCCAGGTAGCTTATCCCAATTGCGCAAAGTATTGCAAAAACAAGATAGGGTATGATCAGGCGGTATAAACTTACCCCGGCTGCTTTCAGGGCTGTGATCTCAAGTCGATCAGATAACTGCCCCGTCAAAAACAAACAGGCCACAAAAACAGCAACCGGAATCACCAGACGAGTCATCTCCGGTATATAATTAAGATAATAACTTTCAAATATTTGCCCCATTTCAGCACCCTGATCCGCAAAGTCATCACTGTTTTCTGAAAAATCGATCATGATGAATATGAAGATCAGCATGACCAGCACAAAAACGGTGATGCTTAGAAGCCGGAAAAATATGTAACGATCAAATCTGTTTATCACTGTTTTCGGAATATGTCTTTAAAACTGAAGCCCGTTGAGAGATGGATGATCAAATATATACCGGCCGTGGATAACAAGATATTAAAGGTCCACATACCAATAAAGGGGGACACCATGAGCCGGTCAGCCAGTTTTTCTCCCTGTATCAATGAGACCCAGTAGAATGTTAGAACTACCGTGCTTATTAAAGCTGCATATCCAAAATTACCGCGTTTGGTCATTATTCCCACCGGTGCCCCAAATAGAATAAAGACCACGCAGGCAAATGGTATGGATAATTTTTTATGGATCTCGACCAAATAACGGGCGATCCGTTTTTCTCGCCATTCCACATTGGCCTTGATGGATTCAATGCGCCCGCGATATTCTCGTATTTTTCTGGTGGATTCTTCAACCAACCTTCTTTGAAGATCTGCCTTATCAAAATGATTGACCATTACAAATTCAGACTGAGAGCCAGGAATGGTGTCAAGGCGAGAAGGTATGACAAGATCTGAAGAGAAAAACGATTCCTCCCCTTTATAGACCTCAGATGGATAAAGTGGCTTGTCAGAGATCAGCATTCCAAGCTGCTGGTCTATCTCTTTCTTCAGGGAGTCAACCACAGCCAGCATAGCCCGTGAACTCATTGTACGGTCACTTTTATTTCTCTCGTCCGGATCGGATCGCATAAACGAAAGATCCGATAGGTCGAGCGTCATAATGTGCTTGCTGAATGTATTCCGCTCAATAATTTCTTTATTATTTCTTCTGGCCTGAGTGTGTTTAAGGCTATTACCGTTTATCAAATGAAGATCAAGTGCCTGATCACCCTTGCTGACCAATAACCCTTTCTCAGCCGTAATGATCATCCGGTCTCTGTTATTTTCAGGTTCCTGAAACAGGGTAATATTATAGAGGCTGTCAGTTGTTCCATCGATCTCTTCCACTAAGAATGTATAACCTTCGATACCGTCATAAAAGATGTTCGGTTTGAGGTCGAAACCCGGTTTTTTGACCCTGATATCTATAAAAAGGGATCGGGCTTTTTGGTTTGCTTCAGGAAGTACGCTATTTGAAAACCAGCCCAAACCCACAAACAGAAGGATAGAGGTCACAAGAACCGGTCGAATGATCTTGAGTGGGTTGATACCTGAAGCCCGTAAGGCCGTCAGTTCATTTAATTCAGAGAACTTGCCATAAGCCATCAGTGTAGCAACCAAAACAGCCATTGGCGCTGCCAAAACTACCATATAGGCCAAATTGGTGATAATAAGTTCAAAAATTACAGAGAGAGGGATATCCTTGCCGATGAGATTGTCGATATGCAGGATCAGGAACTGCATCAACAAAAGAAACATCAGTGTAAAGAAACAGAACAAAAAGGGGTTTACGTGCCTTTTGAGAAGATCTATCTGTAATTTATTTATTTTTGATGGCACAGTGGTGTGTCAGATTTTTGGGATTACCGCAGAAATATCGTTTGAATTATGAATGAATGAAAAAAAATTCATTTGTGATAACATTTTCAAGATACTCAAATATATGGTATTATCGTTCGCAACCATTCATCTGCTAATTAAGAAAGAAAAACACTTCTGCCTATCGCCTAAAGCTACAGAAAATAAGTAATAACCGAGTCAGTAATCATCCGGTGTATTCTTTTTTAAAGTTAGTCTATTTTTTGCCATTCGTTTGCCTTTTGAATGGGGTGCTGTCTATTGGTACGTCTTTTGCACAGGGCCGTACCGGTACTGCTATGTCTATGGATACGACTGCCACAGATACACTCGATAAAACAGACTCCCTTATTTTTAAACCGACCGGCAGATATCCAACGGCCGTTGCTCGCCCAAAATTATATTACATCAAAACACAAAGAGAACGGTTTGATGTAACCTGGGATTCTGTTTCAACTTACAAGATCTATCACCGCATTGGCGATCAGGTGATCACAGTGCCAATTAGATTGTCATTTGAGGATTATGTACAATATAAAAGAGTGCAACATAAAAGGGAGGTCAGGTATCAGCTGATAGAAGAGGGGAAGCAATTTACCTCTGAACAGAGAGGGTTGCTGGACTTCAGCCTTCAGATCCCAGGAGGAGAGGAGTCCGTGTTCAGTTCGATCTTTGGGAAACCGGAAGTAAATCTGACGGTAAACGGTACGGCCAACATGAATGTGGGAGTCTCGATCCAGAATATTGACGACCCTACCATTGATCCTGACCTCCAAAGGAGAATAGATCCGACATTCAATCAGAATCTGCAGCTTAATATCCAAGGTACTATCGGAGATAAGCTGACCATAGCCACTGACTGGGATACAGAACGTGCCTTTGATTTTCAGAACCGCCTTAACATAATATATGAAGGGTATGAGGATGAGATCATTAAGTCTATTGAATTGGGTAACGTATCAATGGAGACAGGTAATTCATTGATACGAGGTGGAGCCTCATTATTTGGGATCAAATCTGTTGCAGAGATCGGTTCGCTGAAGATGACCTCTGTAATATCTCAGCAAAAAGGTGAGAGTCAGACCCAGACTATAACGGGTGGTGCACAGGAAACCCAATTTTCGATCAGGCCGGCTCAATATCAGAACAACAGGCATTTCTTCATAGACTTTTATAATCGTCAGGAATTCGAAAACAATGTGTCTGATCCTCAGCAACTGGGACAGGCATATCAAATATCTGACCTGAAAGTCTGGATATCTGAACCACAGGTTAATACAACCGACCCGGAAGCCGTAAGGGCTGCTGCTTTTGTGGACCTTGGAGTGGTAGATAACGGGGATGGAACTTATGGATTACCCAATTCGGCTAATGACAGCATTGATGATGCTCTTTTAGATGCCAACCGGGGAAATAACAGTGCTTCAGCAGAATCTTTCAATGTAAATGGTAATGATTTTTACAATGGATATTTTCGGCCCCTGAATGAAGGAAGTGATTACTCTGTAAATAAAACGCTGGGTTACATCAGTCTTAACAGAAATCTTAATGCCGGGTCGTATCTGGCAGTGTCTTTTGTGAGGGAAGGGGTTCCAGGTGAAGGCATAGAAAATGTAGTCGTTGGCGACATCAATCCACAATCAACAGGATTAACCTACTTAAAGCTGATCCGGCCCAACAACCCAACACCGGATCTAAAAGCCTGGCCGTTAACCATGCGAAATATTTACTCTCTGGGAGTATCAAACCTTACACAAGATGGACTGGAGGTTGAGATAAACTACACAACCGGGAATGTGGATGAGACGAATCTACCCGGCCGAAACCAAACATTGCTTCAGGATCTGGGTTTGGACCGTACAGATACTCAGGGATCGGTTAATCCGGATAATCTTATTGATTTCTCCGGGATCGTATTGAATGCAAGGAACGGGAGTATCATGTTCCCATACTTAGAGCCTTTTGGCAACCGAATCAGATCATTGCTTGAAGAGACCGGAGCTTCCGATTCACTGATCGAATCAGTCACGTACACTGAATTATATAACGAACGGCAGAATACAGCAGATCAATCAAATAAGAATAATTTCTATCGTATAGATGGTGTATCAAGCGGCGGGGTTTCCGGAAATTTTTCTTTGGGAATAAGTTTGGTTGAAGGGTCAGTAAATGTATTTGCCAACGGTACGGAGCTGATAGAAGGAGTGGATTATGAGGTAGACTACTCATTCGGTAATATTACCATCCTGAATGAGAGATACCTCGCATCGGGGCAGGATATCAGGATCGAGTATGAGAATAATCAGCTGAATGTGATAGGTCAAAAGAATTTTACGGGGTTACGTGCTGAGTATGAATTTACCGATGATATCAGCATTGGAAGCACTTATTTTAAACTTAAAGAGCAGCCTCTGTCTGATAAGATCAGGATTGGAAATGAAACTATAAATAATACGATACTTGGGCTGGATGCCCAGGCTTCTTTTGATACACCCTGGTTAACACGGGTCATTGATAAAGTGCCTCTGCTTCAAACCAAGGAACCTTCCAATATTGAGGTTAGTGGTGAGGTTGCCCAGCTCCGACCGGGTGTTTCCCAAACAAATGCTGTAAGGGATGCTATAGATAAGGGGAATCTTTTTAGTGATGAGGAGAATGGACTCGTATTCATAGATGATTTTGAGGATTCTGAGCTTACCATTTCATTTATGAGTCCAACGAGATGGAATTTGGCAGCAGCTCCGGCCGCTATACCGGGTTACACACCTGATCAGGGTTATTTCACTGATCCATTGGTTACCCCATTGAATACCCTTGAATCCAAAATTGACCGTTCAGATCTTCGTAGCCAATTTGCCTGGTATACAATTCCCAGAAATATCAGCAGTATTCTGGGCGGTGTTCAGGTTACACCGGAATCAGAAGTCGTGTTGACCGAGAATGTATTTCCGGGCCGTGAGACAAATTTGGCTCAGGATGAAGTCATCAACACCCTCGATATTTACTACGATCCCACGGTTCGCGGTCCTTATAACTACAATTTGAATTTGAAAGATAACCTTGAAAATGCTCCTGAAAATCAATGGGGTGGGATGACTGCAGCTGTACCATCAGGACAGGAAGATCTGACCCAAAATAACGTTGAATTCATAGAATTCTGGGTTCAGCCAATTTTACCTGATGGTCAGGATCCAACCGCAGGTGATATTCAAAGTTATGATGGTAAGATCTATATCGATGTAGGAACCATATCAGAGGATGTAGTACCTAACTTTGACCTGAACTCTGAGGATGGCCTCGCAAATAACCTACAAAACCTGGAACTGGACAGTTTTGGGGAGAATGCCCGTTCTTATGTACCGGCAAATCCTACCGCGCCACAAGGGCAGTTCTCCAACGAAAACAGATCCCTTGAAGATGTTGGGTTTGACGGTGTTCCAAGTGCCAATGGATTTGATGCCCAAAAAGTCGAAACGGCTCTCTTTTCTCAATTTATTGATTCAATGAGGGTTGCATACGGCGTTAGCAGTGATGAATATCAATCTATTCTGGCTGATCCATCCAATGATGATTATGTGTTTTATGGGGAATCAAAGGTCCAGAATTTACCCCTACATAAACGATTTCACCGGTTGCTTGGATACCATGAGGGAAATACCCCAACTGCCGGAGGAGATACAAGAGCCATCACCCCAAGACCCGACTCAGAAGGTTTGGTAAGCCGCGCAAATATCGAGACCAATAATAATTATTACCAATATGAGATCGATTTTAATCCGGCCGATTTCAGTAGCCTGCAGATAGGGAGTCCGGGTACCTATATTGTAGATAAAGTGCCGGGAGACAGGCAACAGGATCGATGGCATCTGGTACGTATACCACTATCCGAGTTTACGCGAAAGATGGGGGATATCGATGGCTTTCAGAACATAAGCCACATCAGAATGTGGATGTCAGGCTACGAGAAACCATTCACACTGAGGTTTGCCAGTTTCGAATTTATCGGGAGTCAGTGGAGAAAGGTGGATAACATTGAGGAAACCCAGAATGCAACCGGAGATTTTAGTGTCGCAACCATCAATATTGAGGAAAATGCCAATCGGACGCCCATACCGTATCGTCAGCCGGATGGAGCGATCAGAGCATTAGATAGGGGAGTACAGGTACAGACCTTACAAAATGAGCAGTCTATTATACTCGGGGTTGAGAATCTGGGAGCGGGTCAATTACAAATGGTAAAAAAAGTGTATCCGGGAGGGTTGAATCTTCTGAATTATTCCAATATGCGGATGTTCGTTCACGGTGAGGGATACGGAGACGGACAGGAAGAAAGAAATCATGCTGAACTTGTGATCAGAATGGGGACTGATCTCAATGCCAATTACTATGAATACCGGCAGCCAGTTACCCCTTCCGATCCAAATTTTCCATTTTCTGCCTATAGTCCTGATGCGGCAGGGAGTCTTGAGGGGGATGCTGAAGAGGTATGGAAGTATGAACAAAATAGCATGAACGTGATATTATCCGCTTTTAACGAATTAAAGCAGCTCAGAGATCAGCAGGGTACGGGAGACCTTAATCAAAAATTTGAATTACCCTTGTCAACAGAAGAAGATGAGGCTGTTCCGGGTGCTGTGATTGCTATAAAGGGAAATCCATCTTTGGGAAGAATATCTGAGCTTGCAATGGGTATCAGAAACCCTTTCGATCCAACTGATGTGAATTCAGAAGGGGTGCCTGATCTTACTGCTGAATTCTGGCTTAATGAGTTAAGGGTATCAGGATTTGATAATGAGACTGGGTGGAAAGCCAATGCCAAAGCCAGTTTTAAACTGGCTGATTTTGCTACTGTCAATACCAATTTTACCCGTTCCACAAATGGTTTTGGGGGATTGGAGTCTCGGTTAGGCCAAAGAAGTGTATCCGATGACATCGGATATGATCTGAGTTCTACAGTTAATTTACATAAACTTGTTCCAGATCGTTTTGGCTGGAATTTCCCTGTTACCGTTTCAACCCGAAGGAATGTATCAACTCCAAAATTCCTGCCAAATCAGGGTGATATCAGACTTGAAGATTTCAAGAATGCCACAAACAATAATTCACAGTTGTCCGAAACAGAGAAGGAAGAGATCATTGACCGGCGCATTGATGAAATTGAAACGGTTCAAAATAGTTTTTCAGTCAATATCGCAAACATCTCTAAACAAAATTCCAAGGGTAAGCTGGCACAATATACCATTGACAGGACCAAACTTAGTTATGTTTACAACGAAGGCAGTTCAAAAAACCCGGAAACATTATTTCAGAATGACTGGAATTTCACTTCATCCGTTCAGTATAACCTGTCATTTAACAATGTAGGATTATTACGCCCTTTCAGTTTTACAGAGGAAGTCCCTCTTTTGAGTGTACTGTCCGGAATCAGGTTAGGTTATATGCCTTCATCGATCAACGCATCTGCTAATCTGAACAGATCTTACTCTGAACGGAGACGCCGGAATTTCACATCGTTAAATGGGCAGGAAGACCTCCAGCCCCTTCAACAAAGTCACACCTTCAATCAGAGGTCGACCTTTGGTTTTAACTACAGCCTGACGCCAAGTATACCTATCTCATTCAGAAGCAGTACCGGTTATGATCTATCACGAGTCGGCAGGGAAGATGTAAATGTCACGGGTAATGAAGCTGATAGTTTATCCTATAGAGTTGTCCCAACATTTGAAGTCCTTAATAAGATCATTACAGATTCTCTGTCTGCCCGGCGATCGAATTATGAGGAAAGTTACACGCTTAGCTGGCGCCCCAGGTTAAATAATATTGATCCATTGAACTGGATGAGTTATACCGCCTCCTACAGCGGTGGTTATAACTGGACAAACAGTCCAAGGGGTTCGCAGCTTGGTGCCGGTGTGGCAAACAGCTTTCGTATTGATCATACCCTGAAATTCGAAGTTGAAGATTTGTTCGAAAAAATACCATTCTATAATAATATGGTAGACAAGAACAGGGAAGAAACTCAACTTAGAAAGAGGGATGAAGATGAATCAGAACCCGATCTGGCAAAGGATGTTAGCTATGTTGGCCGAAAGTTCATTCTCGCGCTATTTAGCATGCGGAGCATTGATATCAGTTATAATGATAACAAGACTTCAAGCCAGTCAGGGTACCGTGGAGATTCTCAGTTATATTATGCGTTCAGCAGCCCGGGATCAGATCACTTCTCTCCACCATTTGGATACCGGATCGGCTTACAGGATGATATTCCAAGATCACAACTTATCAGGCAAAGTCCGCAAGGCAGAACTATCACACTACCACAGAATAATACTTATTCTGACAACATCACCCTTGGTACAACCTTAAATATCCTCTCTAACCTGAGTTTGGACCTCTCATGGGATACCAAATGGGATGAACGTAAAACAGATAACCTGGCCTTGAATCCAAGTGGTGATATTAATTCAACCATCTCGGCAAGTGGAAATATCAGTTCTTCAGTCTGGGCATTTGGAAACGGATACAGAGACTTGTTTGAACGGCAACTTCAAACCGCTTTTGATGATCTTGATGGTACTAACACCATTAGTGATGAAAGCGGAAACGGGGATGGGCGTATTGTTTTGAACCGGAATACCCTTGAAGAAGACTTTAGAAAAGCTTACCTCGGAGGTGGAGTAAGTTCCATTGGGAAGAAGGGCTATACACCTATTCCGAGGCCAAACTGGAGGCTTACATGGACCGGTGTGGAGAATGTGATCCCATTTATCGGGGATAACATGAGGCGTGCTACAATAACGCATAGTTACAGCGGCAGTTATCGTCTGGGGTGGAACCTGAACAGTATCACCGGTTTGCAATCGGAGCAGGGAATCGGTGCATTTAATTTGATAGACCGAAGAGACCTGTTTGAACCAAATTCAATAAACATTGAACAACGATTCTCCCCATTCTTACAACTTAATGTGACCTGGGAGTCAAATCTGAGAACCCAGATCAGTTTCGACCGCAGTAAGACCAGTAGTCTTGCCTTGTCAAGTAAAACGGTTACGGACAGGTTATCAGAAGGGCTTACGGGCTCAATTAATTATACTTTCAGGAGGGTCACCCTGCCATTCTTGCCACGCATCAAGAATAATATTGATGTGACCATAAACGGAGGTTTTGCAGATGATACCGAACAGAAATATTATCTGAATCAGGATCTCAGTCAAGCTTTAAGCGACCCTGATCCAGTTCAGAATGTGGGCCTATATGATTTCACGGATCCGTTTACGACTGGGCAGAGAAGGATCAACGGGTCCATTGTATTAGGGTATCGGTTCTCACAAACGGTTACATCAAATTTTGAGTACACATATACAAAAGTGACACCAAAGTCCTCAGCTTTTCCTCCAAGAACAAACCATGATATCAGGTTCAACTTCAGGATCGCAATTCAGTCCCGATAGGTTAGTCAGTACTCTTTCTGAGTAAAAAGAGCAACCAAAATAACCCGGTTAAAATCAGACTGAAAATGGGGAGCCAATTACCAAATCGGGTATAAAGAGTTTCAGTGTATCTGTTATAAACAGGTGAAGTAAAACCGGTTCTGACCCAATAATCTGTTTTGGTAACCACTTTACCATTAGGCGCTATAATACCTGATATCCCATTGTTTGCACTTCTTGCGATCCATCGGTCGAATTCGATAGCTCTGAGGCGGGCATAGGCAAAATGCTGTAAATGACCGGATGTGTTACCCCACCAGCCATCGTTGGTGATGATGGTGATAAAGGAAGCATCATTGAGAACAAATTTACGTATCCATGTAGGATATACAGAATCATAACAAATGAGCCCCGGGGAGGAAAAAGTTGAAGTTTCGAGCATATCCGGGGTTCTTCCTTTTCCAAAACCGGCAATACTTCCCCAATCAACCCAGTTAAACACATCGATAGCCGCCAATTGCTCAACAAAGGGAATGCGTTCAACCATTGGTACCAAATTAGCTTTTTCATAATCAGAGATGCTTCCATCCGACCCAACAAAAAGTGTGGCATTGAAATAATTATATGGAAGTCCGGAGCCCTGAACCGTACCTCTGTAAAGCTCATTTGTAGTTGAATCATAGGTTTTAAATAGGCCTGTACCTACAATAAAATTTGTATTCCAGGAGCGGGCAGAATCAGTTAGTCTATTTGCTGTTCTTGATTTTGAGAATATGGCACCATCTATGGCATTTTCGGGCCAGATCACAAGCTCTGTTTCAGGAGTAATGGTACTCTCGGTAAGGCTCATCAAACTGTCTATGACTTCTGCTAAACCACTCATGCCCCCAAAATCCTGATAAGAGTCATGATTAGGCTGAATGATAGCCACCTCAACTTTATCTTTGGGATCAGTTTCAACCTCATTTAAGTTAAACAGGACCATAGACCAAACCGGGAACAGTATAAATGCAACTAAAATTGTATAAAGCAGTCTCCTGTCGTTTTTAAGAAGCAATTGATATATGAGCGCCGATGTAAGGACCACCCAGAATGAGATGCCTAAAAACCCGGTCACAGAAATATATTGTATGATCCCGATCCAGTTTGACCAGGCGTTACCAATGGCCAGCCACGTCCAGGACAGGTCCCAGTTGTGGTGAAGAAACTCATACCCAACCCAGGCTGAGGTTTGCAGTAAAGCTATCAGAATGGGAGATTTACTCTTTTCAGAAAAGAATTTTGCAAGGCATAAGGGAATGGTCATAAGTACACTGTTGGCAAGAATGGCGGCAATACCTGCGGGCAGACTAGCCATCATCAACCAATAAGTACCGATCAGATTCCATACTACAAACCCGGCATAACTGTAATAAGCCAGTTGTTTATAGGAATCTGTTTTATGAACCAGATGAAACATTAATATAAATGCCGGAAAGCTGAGAAAAGACAGGTTAATGGGAGGGAAGCTCAATCCCAATAAAATTCCCGCACTAATTGAGATAACCCAGTAATTTTTAAAAAAATGCTTCATTCTGAATATCCTTTTCCGGCTACGATCACAACGATCTCACCTTTGATACTGTCACGAGATTCAAACTCTGTTTTAAGTTCATTTATTGTACCACGAACCACTTCCTCAAATTTTTTTGTGAGTTCCCGGGCTACGGCTGCAAGTCTTTCAGCTTCAAAATGCTCTTCTATCTCGCCGAGTAATTTTAATAGGCGGTGAGGACTTTCATAGATTATGATGGTACGTTCATCCTCTGCAAGTTGCCCCAGACGTTTTTGTCTGCCCTTCTTATGTGGCAGAAATCCTTCGAACACATATCGGTCACATGGTAGACCGCTTGCCACTAAAGCGGTTGTGGCAGCGTCGGGGCCGGGGATCACACTGACGGTATGGCCAAGGTTCTGAGCTTCTCGTACGGCCAGAAAACCGGGATCAGAAATTCCGGGCATTCCTGCATCACTGATAAGAGCCACATTTTGACCTGCATCAAGAATATTAGTTAGATGCCCGACTTTTCTGTGCTCATTATATTGGTGAAAAGAGAAGGTTGGTTTCTGAATTCCAAAATGCTGGAGCAGGTTACCTGAAGTGCGTGTATCTTCACAGGCGATATAATCCACCTCCTTCAGCACAGAAACAGCACGAGGGGAGAAGTCGCTAAGATTTCCAATAGGTGTGGCAACGATATATAATGTAGACAATAGACTGTTTTTATTTAAAGCTTTGCAAATATCAAAGTACAGATATCAAAAACCAAACTGCAATTCATGTTTTGGTTTGGAATTTAAGCAGTTGGTTGTATGTTTAGCGCAGAAATAAAAAATAAAATCAATTATCGGTAGAATATGAATTTTAAACCAACAGGTCTTAACCACATTACCATCAGGGTCAATCGTATTGACGCTTCAAAGGAATTCTATGGTGATATACTTGACCTTGAGCTTGTTAGGACCATGGGGCAAAGTATGGCCGTTTATAAGATCGGTGAAG
Source organism: Gracilimonas sp. B-17 (assembly GCF_056857935.1). Classification (NCBI taxonomy): domain Bacteria; kingdom Pseudomonadati; phylum Balneolota; class Balneolia; order Balneolales; family Balneolaceae; genus Gracilimonas; species Gracilimonas sp. B-17. Next base: position 1,340,295 of record NZ_JBSXOA010000012.1, on the reverse strand, counting down.
AAGATACCCTCGTGATCGTTGAAGCGGAAACAAGCTATGACCCAACTTCAAGGGATTTCAGGGTTGACCATTTCGGATTTTATGTGGACAGCCCCGAGCAGGTAGATGAATTGGCAAAATACTTCAGAGAGAAAGAAGTGACCATCATGAGTGGTCCGGCAAATCGTAAGAAAGGCCGTTTTCTCTTTATTTCAGATCCTGATGGCAATATGATCGAGTATTTCTATGAGAAAAATGAATGAGATAGAACAAAAGCTGGATGAAAAAGAACTGGAATCAGATCTTCATAGAGAACTTAACAGTGAATATTCCAGAATTGATGTATTGGAAAAGTTCTATGAAGACAGAAACCCCTATGTGATAGGGGCAATGAATTTCTTTTCAACTCTTTTCTTTTTTGAGCTCCTGTTTCTTTTGATAAGAAACCTTACCAACAATATGACCCTTGGATTTACTGTTGAGTTTTTTTCAGTTTTAAGTCCTTTTGTTCATGTGGCTATTCTGATCCTTTGCATTACTTCAGTTATCAAGAGAAGGTCTGCGGTTGAAGTTGTGATTGACCGATGGCCTTTCTGATGCAATTTATATTTTATTTATATGTCTGAAACTTTAAAAAAAGGTACTTCTTCTTTCAGTATAGATGTTCCTTATCTATTAAAGGAAACCGGCTCTGAGACCCGCAAACCATTGATCATATATTTGCACGGGTTTAAGCAGAACATTGAATATTTTGAAAAAAAAGTTGAAAAGATGATGAGGTTGAATGCCTATCATCTGTTTATTCAGGCCCCATATCCCGTATATGATACGACCCGAAAACTTGAAGTAGCCCGCTGGGGAAGAGCCTGGTATTTATATGATGGGTATCAGAACCAATTTATTGAGTCAATGGAAAGAGCCTCTGTATTCATTAATGAAGTACTTGATAGCGTGTCCAGTGAACTTCCAATAAGCAGGGTCTGTATTTTCGGGTATTCAATGGGGGCTTATTTAGGTGGCTACTTTGCACTTTCACGCCCTGATACCATAAATGAACTGATAACTATTGGGGGACGCATCAAAACAGAAGCGTTCGAGGGAAAAAGGGAAAAAGCCAATCACATCAGAGTACTGGCATTGCATGGTGAGAATGATTCAAGCGTATATCCTGAACCTCAAAAAAAATGTGTGGAACAATTGTTACGTGATGGATTTAAAGCAGAATTCAGGCTGGTTGATGCCGGCCACAAGCTGGAAAGTGTTTTCGTGCATGAATCCATTGATTGGTTGAGATCCATAGGTTATTCCGAAAGGTGATTTTTTGTTATACTTTGTTTCTAATGTTTGTTAAGTTATTTTAATCCAATTATAATAAGGCGGTCAATATGGTGAACAAGAGTATGGTTTCGCCATATCATCACTAAATAATTTCAGGTAAAAAATGAACATACTTGTAATAGAAGATGATCCATCAGTACGTACCTTGGTTAAGGCTGTACTGGAACATAACGGTAATTCAGTATCAACCGCTGACAATGCAACCGATGGAGAATCTCATGCCATTAACAATGACTATGATATGATCATACTCGATCTTGGCTTGCCGGATGGAGACGGGTATGAAGTCTGTAAGAACATCAGGGATCAAAATGTAGAAACTCCCGTTCTGATACTTTCCGGAGAACAAGAGACCGATGTTAAAGTTAAGATGCTGAAAGTGGGGGCTGATGATTATCTGACCAAGCCTTTTAATACCGAGGAGCTGATCGCCCGGATGACCGCCATTAAACGAAGAACTGAATCGGGTGGGGAGCAGCAGATATCTTGTGGTGAGCTAAAAGTCAATTTGCTCAAACGTGAGTTTACCATTAACAAAGAACCGGTACAGCTGACCAATAATGAGTTCAACTTGTTGGTCTATTTCATGAAAAATCGAAACAGGGTGATCACACAGGAAGAACTGGCTGAGAAGGTTTGGGATATACATTTCGATACGCAAACTAATTATATAAATGTGTATATCAGCTACCTGAGAAAGAAGATAAGAGAACACACAGAAGTGGACTATATCGAAACCATTCGTAAGAAAGGTTTTGCATTCCGGTGTGAATGATATTTCATTTTAATCTAATTCGATCTGTCCTTCAAATTTTTATTTGAGGGACTTTTTTTTGCCTGTAATGGAACATAAGACCTTAATAGAACTTACTGAATACCTGAAAGAATTTGCGACTGAAGACAGGTGGAAAGCTATTACAGAGGTTGCAAACAAAAGGACACGGCATATCACGGTAGTGATCGAGGATATATATCAGCCTCATAACGCAAGTGCAGTCCTTAGAAGTTGTGATGGTTTTGGCATTCAGGATGTCCACATCATTGAAAACGATAATGAATTCGATGCTTCCAGTCAGGTTACCATAGGAGCAGATCAATGGCTCAGTATCCATCGCTACAACAATAAGGGTATCAATAATACAACCTTATGCCTGGATGCACTGAGACAACAAAATTATAAGATCATAGCTACAAGTCCCCATGAAAATGATACCGAATTAAATGACCTGAATATTGATAATAAAACGGCTCTTGTATTTGGGAACGAGCTTGATGGTATCAGTGAAAATGTGAAAGAAATGGCGGATGGTTTTGTAAAGATACCAATGGCGGGTTTTAGTGAAAGCTTTAATATTTCGGTCAGTGCAGCCATCTGTTTATATGACCTAACGCTCCGTCTGAGAAAAAACGGCATTGACTGGCAACTAAACAATGATGATCTCGACATTCTTAAATACGAATGGCTGAAAAGATCTATCAAAGCCGGAGAAGAACTCGAAAAGCAATGGCTTAAAAATAACCCCGATATGAATTGAGTTAGATCGGGGTTCAATAATTAAATAAAGGTTGATCGCCTATCTGGGTAGTCTCTCGTCAATATCGGCTACGCCATATGCAAAGGCAGCCATTGTTGCCACACATTCATTGAAATCATCCCTGTCCAGTTTATCCATGGTATCGGCACCTGTATGATGGTACCAGAAATACTTTTCACCTTCTACAACTAATCCCATTCCGGGTACACCATCATTCATGAGGGGACCAATATCTGCACCGCCTCCACCTTTTGTTACAACTCCTGATTCAATTGGCTGTAGGGTTCTACCGATCTCTGATAATATTTGAAATGCACGGTCACTTCCGGTGAAACCAAATCCGATCGGATCAAAAACTCCGGCATCCGACTCCATGGCTAATACATGGTTGTCAAGAGATCTCTCATCATCTTTTACCCACCGGTGATATTCATTCGCACCTCTCAGGCCGTTTTCTTCATTGGTCCATAGAACCACCCGAACGGTCCGTTTTGGCCGGATACCATTCTTGATCATCAAACGAACAGCTTCCCACGCAGCAATGCTTCCACCACCGTCATCCATCACGCCCTGTCCAACATCCCAGGAATCGATATGACCACCAAGTACAATGATCTCATCCGGAAACTCAGAACCTTTTATTTCAGCTATGACATTACGTGACTCGAAATCGGGCCGTGTTTCTGCATTCATATCAAGGCGGATCTCGATTTTGTTACCTCTGTCATACATTCTCTGGATCATCATGGCATCTTCAACAGTGATCGCGGCATGTGGTATCTTTTCAATGCCTTCTTCATAATTCATGGTACCGGTATGAGGTGTTTGCATAGAAAATGGCCCAACAGAACGAATGATACTGGCCACTGCACCGAGTTTAGCTGCTTCAACAGCCCCATTCATTCGATACTGTACGGTACGGCCATAGGAGGTAAATTCTGCGTTATACAATACGATCTTTCCTTTTACCCGGTCTTTTACCTTTTCAAGTTCCTCAAAGCTTTTCACGACGATCACTTCAGCAGTGATACCACCCTCCAGTGTAGCAACACTTCCTCCTAACCCAAGCATGGGCAGTTCTTGCTTGCGTGGTGAAATAAGGGTAGCACTTTCTTCTCCTCGTATCCAATGAGGAACCATGACCGGCTGCCCCCAAACATTATCAAACCCATCCTTTTTCATCTCCTTTATGATCCAGTCCATGGCATCCTCCAGGTTCTGTGAACCGCTGAATCTGGGACCAAAAGTATCTGCCATATAGCTCAATCGATCCCAGGCAATATCACTTGAGACAGCATCCTTGATCAATCTATTGATATTTTCCGTGTTTGATGGGGATAATGCATTCTGAGCATGAAGCTGAGTTAGGGGGAGCCCCAAAAAACAAAGTAGGGTGGTAATTAGGATATGTTTCATCATCAATATTAAGAATTAAAAATTGATTCAATTAAATGAAAAGATCACTTGAATTCCACAAAAAAACCCGACCAGTAAGGCCGGGTTTGAAATGATCTTGATAAGTTGAAACTGTTTTAATCCATTGAGTTCTGATTGGTCTCAGCGATCTCTTTGAACATCGCGTATTCCTCAGGAGAGGTGTCTGCAAACAGGTAGTAAATGGGATCAACGGGTCGTCTGTTATAGTGAACCTCGTAATGGAGGTGTGGGCCTTCAGAAAGGCCTGAATCTCCGGCCATCGCTATCTGTTGGCCTCGTTTAACTTCTACTCCAGAACGGATCCCATCAGCAAAACCTGAAAGGTGAGCATAAAGTGTCTCAAAACCGAAGCCATGATCTACGATCACAACATTGCCGAGAGTGCTTTTCTTACCGGCAAAACGAATTTTGCCATCTCCGGTGGTTAATACAGGGTCACCAACATCAGCTCTGAAATCAAGGCCGTTATGTGGTCGGGGATAACCTAAGATCGGATGGTTACGCATTCCAAAACCACTTAATAAAATTCCGGTAGTAGGTTTGATAGCCGGAATATTACTCATCTTTTCTTTATTCACATTGTATTGATTCTTGATCTGCTCAAAACTCAGTTGCTGAATGCCAATTCTTCTTTCAAGATTATCAACCTTGGAAGCAGTCCATTTTAAAAGCTCAGATGTGGATTCAGAAAATACATCAAAATCTTCATAGGGATCAGAACCACCAATACCGGCCTGACGTTCTTCATACGAGATCTTGTCCATGCCCAATACAGAGCGGTACATTTCATTATCTTTTTGGGCGATCTCGGTTAACTGGTTGTCAAGATCCACAATAGAAGTACGTGTTGACTCCAGCTGCTCGTATAAGGCCTCATTTTCAGCTTTTAAGGCCAATTCTGCCGGGGTTCCGATATAATTAGAGAGAAGGATGATCCCAATACCGGTAAGTATTACACCCGAAAGGATCCAAATTGATAAATTGTAGATGACCTGCTCGGTTCGCTTGTATGTTATTGGTACAAACTCACACTTGGTTTCGTCGTAGTAATAATGATTTTTTAAAGACATGTATTATCCTTGTTACAAAACGTGCTAAAGATACAGACCTCATGGTCTTTATCAAAGAGTAGTGAGTAACTCTAATGTTACACTATATTTATTCAATATCACCTTCAAAATATTCAATAGCCCTCTTAGGGGTCATATTTCCGCCTTTGGCTTTATCACCTATACTGGATTTGATCCGTTCCTGAAATGCTTTGGCAGGATCATACCCATAGTGTTTGAGCAAATAATTCATGGCAATAACTTCTGCGATAACGGTAATATTCTTACCAGGTGTGATCGGTAAATGTATGAGTGGGATGTCCAGATCCAGTATACTTACAGAGTCATGATTTAACCCTGTCCTTTCAACTTCCTGTGCCTCATCCCAGAGAGTAAGCTCCAGCACCACTTCAAGTCGCTTTTGGTACCGTATCGAACGGATCCCAAACATGGACATGACATCCACAATGCCAAGTCCCCTTATCTCCATGAAGTGTTTGCTCATTTCGGTAGCGGAGGACATCAATACATTGTTCTTCTTGGTCAGCATGACCACATCATCAGCTACCAACCGATGCCCTCGTTCAACCAGATCGAGGGCGACTTCACTTTTTCCGATCCCCGATCTTCCGGCAACCAATATTCCGATTCCATAAACATCCATCATAGATCCGTGGACCATTGTTTGAATTGCAAACTGATCTTCCATAAAATCTCTAAGAAGATACATGAAACGGGTAGTTTCAAGAGGGGTCGAGAATACAGGTATCCCGGCTTCTTTGGCTGCTTCCAGTAAAGGTTCAGGCAGTTCATTGCCATCAGTCAAAAAAATGACGGGAATATCGAATTGGGTAAGATTTCGGAAAGCTTCAAGCTGTTTATCACTTCCCATGTGGCTTAGAAACTGAGTTTCAGTATTGCCAATTATTTGTATGCGCTGATAAGTAAACAGCTCAATATAACCGGCAAGAGCCAATCCCGGCCTGTGAAGATCTGCTTCGGTAACAAATTTGTCTGTACTGCAGTTTTCAGCAACACAGGAGTCGATCTTTATGTTGACTCGTTCTCTTAGTTTTTCAACCAGGTAGTCTACCGAAATTTTATCCTTTCGGGGGATTGGATCGTGCGGTTTAAAAGGCATATGTGTTGATTATTGATTTGCGTGCATTTTATCTTTGTATTTCTTCAATTGCCGGGAAGCAGTGTCAACGGCATTATGCACGGCTTGTTCGTAAGATTTTGCACCTTCTTTTACAGTCAGAACCTTACGGGGGACTTTAATGACCAATTCTGCCTGATGGGGGTTTTCATCAGAAGGAGTAGGTTGCAAGATTATATCACACATTACTATTCGGTCGTAGAATTGCTCTAATTTTTCGACACTATCTATGCAGTGTTGCTGAAGATCTGCGCTGGCTTCAAAATGGCGTGCTGTGAATGTAGTTTTCATTATTCTACTCCTAAATTATAGTAAATAATTATGATTTATTGTGTTTTAGCTCTTGGATGGGCTTGCTCATACACATTCTTGAGTCTTTCAATACTGGTATGAGTATAAACCTGCGTAGCTGCAAGATTAGCATGCCCAAGAAACTCCTTAATGATTCTAATGTCTGCTCCATTGTCTAACATATGGGTTGCAAAACTATGCCGCAATACGTGTGGACTTTTCTGCGTGACCTCACTGGTCATTTTAAAATATTTTTCAACGATCAGTCCAACGGCCCTGTCATATAGTCGTTGACCGCTTGCGGCAATGAACAGAGCTCTTTTAGCATCTGCATCCGTTCTGTCACCATAAAGCTCCGGTCTTTTCTTGATGAAATCCTTAAGAACATCAGATACTGTTTTACCTAATGGAATTATTCGTTGTTTATTGCCTTTGCCTTTAACCGTCACCTGATTTTGTTTAAGATCGATATCTGTCAGGTTTAATCCTGTTAACTCGCTAAGGCGCATCCCGGTTCCATAAAATAATTCCAGAATAGCCCTGTTTTGAAGTCCGCGTGTAGTTTCTGTATTAACAGCATCCATCATACGTTCGATATCTTCAACAGTTGCCGTTTTAGGTAAACTTTTATCTTTTTTGGGTACAACTAACAGGTGTGCAGGATTTTTATCAATATGACCACGTTTGAAACAGTATTTAAAGAAAGACCGAAGTGCTGCTACCTTTCGCGCTATGGTAGTTTTTGCCATTCCCTGTTCTGAAAGGTCACCAAGCCATAATCTGATCGATAGTCTGGTTATTTTTGAAAGGTTAACCTCATCAGGAGATACGTTTTCAACATCAGTAGTGAACTTAAGAAAAGTTTCCAGGTCGTTTCGATAAGAAGTAATGGTATGTTCAGAAGCATTTCGTTCTACGGAAAGGTATTTCAGGTATTTCTCGATCAATGCTTTCATATGCCTGAATATGTCTATGTATCTGCAAAAAAGAAAACAATTATTCGTGAAGGTGAGATGAATTTAAACTTAAACTTCACGGCCTTTCCATTTTGCTTTTTTACCGGTGTAATGATCCCAAAGACACCTGATTCCAAGACCTTCAAACCACAAAATGGTCAGAGGCTGAAGAAGACTCATCACCGGATCCCATTTGAACTTGATATCAAGGATCCATCGCTGAATAAGGATGATCATTAATATAAAGGCAGCATAAATTTGCTGATGTGGAGTTCCCATTATTAAAATATAAACAGGAGCGATATATACGATAAATTGCATTACTGACATAAACAGGAACAGCAGGGTGTTTCTGCCAAATCCCACAAAGAAATTCTTACGTAACCCTTCAAAGATCTCATGGTGTGATCTATACATCCTGCAATTAACCGTATTGAGACCGTCATACATGGTGATTTTAAGGTCATTCCGTTTTATAACTTTAGCCAGTTCCACATCCTCTACAACCTGCTGTTTTACGGATGAATGACCACCGATCTTATTGTATGCACCGCGATTAAAGCCAATAAACTGTCCACACGCTGCTGCAAACTGAACCCCAATTCTTTTACGGAAGGGTGCAGGAACCCATTTGGGATTTTCTTCAACGTATTTTGCTGGCAGAAGGCTGTATAACCCATAATAGATCATAGGGATGATGAGTTTTTCCCAAAAGGTTTGGATCTCTTGTTTAGGCCAGACCGTTATAGCATCAGAATTTTTCAAGGCATTTAAGGATCTGGAAATGGCTGTTCTCTCTAACCAAACATCAGCATCGATGAAAATCAAAGTATCTCCCCGCGCCTGTTCACTTAGCTGATGACATGCCCAGGGTTTCCCCAGCCAGTCATCCGGTTTAGGTTTGCCCTGTATGATTCTAAGTGAAGAATGGGTTTTACTTAGTTTGGACAGAATATCCGGTGTTTTATCGGTCGAATTGTCGTCCAGAACCAACACTTCAAAATTATTATAATTCTGATCCACGGCAGATAATACACACCGTTCAATTACGTATTCTTCATTTCGTGCGGGAATACAAATACTTACAAGGTTCTGATCATCAGTTGTCTCTGAAGTATCATTGAGAGAACGAAATTCAAACAAGTTGCGTACAAATACGGTAACCGTGTAAAGCAAATAGGATGCAGCTACAATAAGTAAAATGTCCATAGATGAATATAAGTGGCAGAACCTTAAATTAAGCCTAAGACTCAGAAAAATTTATTATGAATATAACAACTGATTTAGATCAAGTTTCTCCGGATCAGGGAAAACCCCCGGAAGGGTATGAATGGTGGTATTTTGATGGCATAAGTCATGATGGTGAATTTTCTTTTGTGATCATCTTTTATCATGAAAATCCATTTTCAACGAAGAAGATCAAAGAACTTCAAAGCCGGCCGGATGAATATCATGTTCACCCGGCGGTTAGTGTATCGATCTACCGCAACAGCAAGCCGGTGTACTATAGTTTCCTGGAATTTGATGAAAATTCATTTAGTTGGGACCCGGAATTACTGTTGCTCAAAGTTGAGAACAATATATTTCATTATAACCTGGTAAACGAACAGTTTACCTATGAGTTGAAACTGGATCAAACCCTGCCGTCGGGTTATAGTTTGAAGGGCTCCATAATTGGGAGGGGGGCTTTGCCTGATAAAGCCTTACTAGAGTCAAAGAGTAAAGACAGGCATTTATGGAATTTGATACTCCCAAGATTACAATTCAAAACAGATTTGAGATTAGTGGGCATCAACGGGGAAGAACTTATCAAAAAAGAGGGGATGGGTTACCACGATCATAATATCGGATATGAACCCATGAAGGAAAGTTTTGAGGATTGGTATTGGGGAAGGTACCACTTCAAGGATTTCACACTTATCTACTACCTGATGAATAAACATGATGAAAGACAGTTTGAAGCATGGCTTATTAACGAGGAAAATTCCATGGTTCTTGAACATTTGAGTGAAGCTGAACTGGACTATATTTCATCCAATATGTTTGGACTCAGATCTGCCCGTAAAATCGAATTAAAGTCGGCTCAAGTAACTGTAAATATTAATTTAAGGGATAAGATTGACAACGGTCCTTTTTATCAGCGATTTTTAGGTAATTCTATAATTAAGTATAAAGGGCAAATACAAGTGGCGCAAGGGGTGTCAGAGTTTATTTATCCTAAAAATATATATCATAAAATATTCTGGCCGTTGGTCCATATGAGGCTTAATTACACGGATCAAAAGGAGCATTGGGTGCAAAAATCACCTCTTATGTATCCCTGGACATGGTAACCTAAATTATTTAGGCTAAAATTGAGGAGCGAAGCCTGAATCAGAATAACCGGCAACACCTCTCATTTCGGTTAAATTCTTATATAATTTATGCTGAAAAAAATTAGTTAATTCATTATTGCCCATATTCTTATAAGGAACAACTGAACTTCCTATTGATATATAAAGTTCAGGTTTGGCCGATCTGAAGGTATGCATGTAAATACCAATGGGAACGAAGTCAATATTGTCTGATTTCTTGTAAAGCCAGCTCAGTCCTTTTTTGAATACGGGCTCAGTTTGAGATACCGGTGTGAGCTTGCCTTCCGGATAAATGAAGAGGCATGCTTTGTCTCTGTCTAATGATTTCAGAGCATAACGAAGAGAAGTGAGTGTGGACCTGGGGTTTTTGATATCAATTGAAAAGGCACCGATCTTACTGAAGAATGCATACTTTCTCATTTGTTTGTCTTCCATGATGGCCCGGGCCTTTTGATGGAAGAAATTTTCATTAAGATAAAGTGGTATCAATCCATCCCACCAGGAATTGTGATTGAGGAAATACACAGTTTTGGATGAGTCTGATGGGGTGTATTCTTGTTTGATCCAAACCTGATGAAAGGTTCTTTTGAGTTTCCATTTGGTATAGAGACTAAAGAACTTAATGTAAAAGGTTGATTCGCTGGCGGGTATAAAATTCAAGGCAATCTTTTTTGGTTATAATAGGGGGTTGCACCTTATCTTTCAATCACCATGAAAAAGCGCAAAGATCCCATGTCCGTTCAAATTGCAGATCAAAGTATAGAGAAATATGCTCAGGAGATGACCACATTGGAGTCTGAGGCTCTCCGGTCCGTGGTTTCGTCTTCTGATGAGGAGCTTGAGTATATCGACATGCTGAGCGGAAATTTGGTCGGTCAGCTCTTGAAAATGTTGATCCGTATTTGTGGAGCAGAACGCGTTCTGGAAATAGGAACCTTTACAGGTTACTCAGCTCTGACCATGGCAGAAGCGCTGCCCGATAATGGTGAGGTTATTACCGTTGAAATGAACCTGCGCTATCAGGAAATAGCCTCAAAGCACTTTGAAGTATATGATACAGGCAGGAAGATCACCTTATTAAAGGGAAATGCCAGAGAGTTGGTAGGTGCCCTGGAGGGATCATTTGACCTGATCTTTATTGATGCTGATAAACTCAGTTATGAGTTCTACTACGATACCACGATTGATAAACTTGATCACGGGGGAATCATAGTGGTTGATAATGTACTATGGGATGGTACAGTTTTAGAGCCGGGAGATCCGAAATCAGAGGCACTGGATGCATTCAACCGGAAGGTCGCGAAAGATGATAGGGTAGAACAAGTTATGTTACCGGTGAGAGATGGGGTGACCCTGATCCGAAAAAAATAAGATGAATGTAGTAATTAAACGTTTATGGGTGAGGGAGCACAAGCTCTTCTTGCATTCATAAAGATGTTTAGATCCTTTAATAATGTATATTGAATTTTACTTAGTATTGGTCAAATAAAGATTTTGAATCAGATAAATATGACGTTATCGAAAATTTTTGTGGGCTGCTTATTATCCGTTCTTGTTTTGACAGGGGTGAATCAAGCCGCATATGCTCAAGACAATACGGTCTATCGTATAGTCACATCAGATGGAAATGTTTACATAGGGACATTAGTGTCTGAAGATGGGGCAAAGATCGTTTTTAATGATAATAAGCTAGGGCAGATCACTATTCCAAGAGAGAGTATCAAGAGTATCAGGGAAGTGGAACCTGACCAGATCAAAGATGGTGAATATTGGTTCGATAATCCTCACGGTACCCGATACCTGTTCAGTACCAATGCTATTGGTCTTAGAAAGGGTGAAGGCTATTATCAAAACACCTGGATCTTATTCAATAATGTGAATTATGGTCTTACAAATAACTTTTCAATGGGAGCCGGACTGGTGCCTGTTTTTTTATTTGGCAGTAATGCGACTCCTATTTGGTTGATCCCAAAAGTTTCAATTCCTCTAGCTAAAGATAATCTTCATTTGGCAGCGGGAGGGATGTTTGGCGGTGTTGTCGGTGGGGGTGAAAGCTTTGGATTAGGATTAGCATTTGGAGCTATTACAATTGGGGATCTGAATAATAACTTTACTCTGGGTATGGGTTTCGGTTATGGAGATGGTGAGTGGTCGGATGTCCCATTATTCAATTTCAGCGGTATGACAAGATTGAACCGTACCGTATACCTGATCACAGAGAATTATCTAATATCTGTTGGGGGTGAAACAGCAGGATTTCTCTCAGCAGCGATTCGTTGGGCACCTGAAAGTTTTGCGGTCGATTTTGGATTATTCCGTCCATACGTTGTAGGGGAAAGTATAGGAGGCGGTTTTATTGGTGTGCCATGGCTTGGTGTTACCATTCCATTTGGCCGATAGGAAACCATTTTGACCACTATTGATGGTCAACTAAATTTATATACACGGTATGTCAAGACTGTAGAAGTGGAAGTTAATTTTCTTAAATAACCTTATAAAGAACCTTATCTTATTTCCAATTTCATGATCCTGCCAAATGACCCCAATATGGGTTTTTATGTTGGTGCTGATCAACCTTTACGAAGTAATAGAAAATTTAATACCCAGCGATCGTATGCAGGAAAATAAAATACCTGATTTCCATAAAATTAAGGTTCTTATCATTGGTAAGGTTTGGCCTGAACCGGATTCCTCCGCGGCTGGGACTCGCATGATGGAGCTTATCGAGTTCTTTAGTGTGCATGGGGCAGAGATCACCTTTGCTTCAGCTGCTTCTGAGAGTATATTTGCGGCTGATTTGAAGTCAGAAGGAATCGAGACAGTACAGATAAGATTGAATCATGAATCTTTTGACGCATTTATATCTGATCTGGAACCGGACCTGGTTTTATTCGATCGGTTTATGACCGAGGAGCAATTTGGTTGGAGAGTGGCTGAGAAGTGTCCGGATGCTATCAGAATTCTTGATACGGAAGACCTTCATTGTCTCAGAAGGGCACGGCAGGAAGCGTGGAAAGGTCAGGTGGATTTCAAAGAATCAGATGTAATGAATGATATTGCCAAAAGAGAGATAGCAAGTATTTTTCGCTGTGACCTTTCCCTGGTGATATCATCTTATGAAATGCAGTTACTTAAAGATGTATTTGGGGTGAATGAATCCCTTATCATGCATCTTCCGTTCATGTTAAACCCGGTTAGGGAAAATGATGTAAAGCAATGGAAGCCATATAATAAACGTCAACACTTTATTACCATTGGAAACTTTCTACACGAGCCAAACTGGAATGCGGTGCAATATTTGAAGGAGGAGATCTGGCCACTTATACGAAAAGAACTTCCGAAAACTGAGCTGCACATTTACGGTGCCTATGCTTCAGAGAAAGTTGAGCAACTTCAGAATATAAAACAGGGTTTCGTGGTCAAAGGCAGGGCTGAATCGGCAAAAGAAGTGGTTGGTAAAGCAAGAGTGCTGTTAGCCCCAATCAGATTTGGAGCCGGACTAAAGGGAAAGTTGATCGAAGCTATGCAATGCGGGACTCCCAGTGTAACCACCACCGTTGGTGCGGAAGCCATGAGTGGTAGTTTGTCTTGGCCGGGAGCCATTGAAGATGATCCGGAGTTATTTGCCAAGGCAGCAGTCCGGATCTATGAAGATCCTGATGATTGGAAGGTGGCCCGGGACCAGGGACCTGTAATTATCAACAGATTGTATTCAAAAGAACAACTTGGCTCAAGATTAAAAAATCGATTAGAGAGCCTGTTTGATAATTTACAAATCCATCGCCAGCAAAACTTTATAGGAACTATATTACATCATCATACGGCGGCAAGTACCCGGTATTTGAGCAAATGGATCGAAGCTAAGAATGCATGATGTTTCACTCAATAAAAGGTGAGGTATATACAAATCAGTACAGCTCATATTCCAGTAAACGGGCATCAATGGTTGAATTGTAAAACTCCATTCTCTGGTTGGTTCTGAGTCCGATCTTCTTAGCCAGGTCAAAGTTTCCGGTAAACACATAACCCCAATAACCGGTAGCTTCTTGTTTAAAGAAATCACCGATTCCTTCATACGTTGGCTCCAGATCTTTTTCATTTCCAATTCGGTCACCATAGGGTGGATTAAGCATGATCACACCGGTATTATCTGATGGGATCTTTGTCTCCGTAAAATCACATTTACTGATCTCGATATGATGATCCAGTCCTGCAGTTCGGGCATTTTTGCGAGTCGCGTTAACGGCTCTTATATCATGGTCAGTTGCAATGATCCTGCCTTTGAATGATTTTTCTGTTTTGTTGTTCAGATCTGACCGAAGATCATTCCACCTTGTCTCATCAAAGCCCAGGATGTGTTTAATGCCATAATTAGGGCGCAGCAATCCGGGTGCTTTATTCAATGCCTGTAAGGCTGCTTCTATAGCAATTGTCCCACTTCCACACATTGGATTGATGAAATGCTGACCCGGTTTCCATTTACTGGCCATGATGAGAGCGGCTGCCAGTGTTTCCTGCATAGGTGCTACGCTTGTTTCCGTACGGTAACCACGACGTGATATAGATTCTCCGGATGTATCTAAGTAGATCTGGGCACGGTCATTCTTCCAGAATACAAAGATCACCGTTTTGTTGAGGTTTGATCCTGAATCCGGTCTGACCCCGGTTTTTTTACGGATTCTATCAACAATTGCATCTTTGACCTTCAAATTTGCAAATTGAGTATTGGTTACTGTTTTATTTTTTATGAAGGAGGTGACACTGACATACCCATGCTTATCGATGTATTCTTCCCAGGGGGTCTTGATAAGCTCATTGTAAAGCTCTTCAGCATTTTGTGGCCTGCAATCCTTTAACCTGTAGTGCACCCGGTGAGCGGTTCTGAGGCTAAGGTTTAACAGCATGCAATCATTGAGGGTGCCTTCGGTCTCAATACCTGCCAGTCTTTCTTTAGTTATAGGAAAACCAAGTTCCTGTAGTTCATTTTTAAGAAAAGGAGTGATCCGTTTCGGGCAGGTTATGGAAATAGTACTTTTGGAGTCAAAATCGGCCATTATGATAAAAGCGTAAGTTTCAGAAATAAAAAATGGAGTTCCTCTTTTGAAGAACTCCATGTTAAATTGGATTATTGAATGATCAGTTTACGATCTCAACCAATTCGATATCAAATACCAGGTCCTTACCTGCAAGGGGGTGGTTAGCATCAATAGTGATGTTTTCCTCTTCCACATTAGTGATCTGAACAGGTACAGGCTGTCCGTTAGGTTGATTTAATTGCAGCTGCATGCCAACTTCAGGTTCAATATCTTCAGGAAGCTGATTGCGCTCAATTGACAATTCAAGGTCTTCTCTGCGCTCGCCGTATGCGTCGCCTGATTCAATGGTTGCTGTGGTCTTATCTCCAACTTCAAGACCTACTACAGCTTTTTCAAAACCTGGGATCAATTTTCCTTCCCCAAGTGTAACTTCCAGCGGATCTCTGGATTCAGAGGTATCAAATACAGATCCGTCTTCTAATTTTCCAGTGTAGTGAACTTTTACGGTGTCACCGTCTTTTACTTTAGACAAAATAACTATTGTTTTAATTGTGAATATATTGTGCTGACAAATATACGTAAAATTCGAGACAGATGAGGATCGTAAACACCTATAAACATGATCAGTGATAACAAAGAGATCAAAAACATTCTAAGACAAGCTAAAACCATAGCTATGATAGGATGTTCGCCAAATAAATTTAGAACCAGTAATTATGCGGCCAAATACCTCACGGAAAAAGGGTTTAGGGTGATCCCTGTGAATCCGGAAGCCGATAGGATTTATGGTGAACCATCCTATGATAGTATGGCTGACATCCCTCATGAGGTTGAGATCGATATCGTAAATGTGTTCAGGAATTCGCGATACTCTGCTGAAGCGGTAAAAGAAGTGGCAGAATGGAAGAAAATGACCAAACAAAACCCAGTTATCTGGACTCAGCTGGATGTATCATCACCTGAAGCAGAACAAACAGCCGAGATGAATGAGCTTCCCTATATCAAAAACCGATGCATCATGGTAGAATGGGATCGAAACTTTAAATGATCACTTCATATTAACAAACTGCAGTGGTACACCCATATCTTTTGCTTTCAGGTGCTTTATAACCGCTTGTAACTCATCGATCTTCTTACCGGTAACTCGTACCTGATCGTCTTGTATTTGAGGCTGCACTTTCAGTTTCAGCCCTTTGATCTCTTTTGTGATCTTCTTAGCAGTGTCTTTATCGATGCCTTCTTTTAATAATACATCCATCTTTAAATGCCCTTGAGATGTTCCCTGTGGTTCATTGAAATCCAATACTTTAGGACTGATATTTCTTTTGATAAAATTCTTAATGAGCATATCCTTAACGGCTTCCAGTTTCATGCTTTCGGCAGCTACTAAATGGATCCGGTTCTCTTTTTTATGAAACTCAACTTCAGTGTGTAAGCCCCTGAAATCGTAACGGGTACTGATCTCTTTCAGAGTATTATTAATTGCATTATCTACTTCCTGTACATCAACTTTATTTACGATATCAAAAGAGGCCATTGGGTATTCAATATTTAATTAATTAAAAATAGGGGTGTATGTATTAAAATACTGGAACTCAAAAGATCACCGTCTTCACTTTATTGTAATTCAATCAAGCTCTTTATATTCATCAAATTCGTCATTTTCGAGTTTTTCAGCAATCTTTTTAGATAATGTTTTTTCCACAAAAAGTTCATCCTCTTCAGGAACCATGGTTTTAAAACTTTTTATCGCACCATTATGCTTGTACTCGATCTCTATCACACCTTCTGTAAACCATGAATAGGAAATGAAGTGGTCCCATTCGATCTTGCGGTCAAGTAGGATCAATCCTTTATCTCTGAATTCAGGAACTAAACGAATGGTAAGTCCATAAAGCCCAACCGCAATAATGGAAAGGCCTGAAGTGACTCGAATGGGAGTTATTGGAAGGTCAGATAGAATTGAGCTTCGTTGAACCCCGAACAGGATCACACCAAGAGCGATCACATTAGGTAGAATATCAGTCCAGAAAGAACGGTTTACATACAAGATCTTACCGGAGTTCTTTTTTTGATTGTACTGTTGTATGGCAGCTCCAAAGAAAAATCCAAAGAGAGAAGCATACACATTCGCCATACTAAATCCGGCAACTGCTTCAGGAAAATATCCTATCCTGTGTAACCACTGTAATAGCAGGAATAGTATTAGTGTAAGAAGAAGTGAGATTGACAAACGCCTTACCGTGATCTGATCAATATGCAAAAGACGGGAATGTCCCAGGTAAAGGCTGGTGAGTGATACTATAAATGTCGAAACAACTATCCAGAGCATTGGTTAATTTTGGCGTAGTTAAAATTCAATTAGATGTTGATCAATGGATGAAGGTATAAGACCGACAGGTATCGAAGTTAGTAATAAAGATCAGGTTCTGGAAATTACATGGAATGATGGTCAGGTTTCAAGTTATCCTTTATATGGTTTAAGGGTAAATTGTCCCTGCGTGATGTGCAGAGGGGGGCATGGCAAGATGGGAGATTTTGAACCGGAGGCCTTTTTTGAAGAGACCCCTCCAAGAATTGAGATCCGGAATATTGAGCAGGTGGGGAATCATGCGATCAAGATAACATGGGGTGATGGCCATAATTCAGGGATGTATCAGTGGAAAACACTAAGATGGCTTGATCCGGCCAATCATACCGGGTGATATCCTTTTTTACAAAACCCTGAAATTTAATTTAGATTCTATCTAAATAAAGCTTTAGTTTTGAATCGTTCTAAACAATGAAGGTAATTTTAACTAAAGCTTATACTATGAAATCTTTTCTTTATGCGATCATTGCATTTGCAATGTTCTTTGTTTCTTGTTCAAGCCAACAAGAGGTTAATGTTTATTCTGCACGACACTATGATACTGATCAGGCCTTATATTCTCAGTTTACTGAAGAAACCGGTATTGCGGTTAACCTGATCGAAGGCGGATCAGATGAACTTATTGAACGTGTTAAGAGTGAAGGGCTTAATTCTCCTGCCGATATATTGATCACAGTTGATGCGGGACGATTATGGAGAGCTGAAGAAGCTGATATTCTTCAGTCTTTTGAATCAGAAACTCTTGAAGAACGCGTTCCATCTTCATTCAGGCATCCGGACGGGCTTTGGATCGGATTGTCGAAAAGAGTTCGTGGCCTGGTCGTGAATCCTGATGCAGTGGAGAATTATGAAGAACTGACCTATGAGGATCTGGCTGACCCAAGATTTGAAGGAAGAGTTTGTATCCGTTCGTCCAATAACATCTATAATCAATCATTGGTAGCCTCTATGGTTGAAACGATCGGTGCAGAAGCCACTGAGGAATGGGCCAATGGATTGGTTGCAAATATGGCACGTGAACCACAAGGCGGCGACCGAGATCAGATCCGTGCGGTAGCAGCAGGAGTTTGTGATGTTGCAGTTGCCAATCACTACTATCTGGCTGTTATGATAACAGGGGATGATGAGGCTGATAAAGAAGCCGCATCCAGGGTTCAGTTTGTATTCCCAAATCAGGGTGAAGACGGAAGAGGAGCTCATGTGAACATCAGTGGTGCCGGAATTCTGAAAAATGCACCAAATAAAGAAAACGCTATTCGTTTTCTTGAATACCTAACCACTACAGAAGCGCAAAAATATTTCATCAGTGGCAACAATGAATATCCGATCAATGACAATGCCGAGATCGCTCCGGTTCTTCAGCAATTTGGGGAATACAAAAGTGATGCTGTCAATGTATCTGCATTGGGAAGTAACAACCCTGAAGCTATCAGGATCATGGATCGCGCAGGCTGGAAGTAAATGACTTGATTAAATATTTTGATACTAAAGCTCCGGTGAGACTCATCGGGGCTTTTATTTTATAGCCTAATTATTGAGTCTGGAGACATTGAGATGAAACATTGAAGCTTTGCTGTTTGAGTGAGTTCGAATGATATCAGGACATCAGGAATAATGACGGTCAGCAATACATTTAGGTTATCTGAGCAATACTAAATGCGCGAATCTTCTCCCAAAATTTTGGGATCAGAATGCACCTTACAGAAGCAAGAAGGTAAGTGTACCTTAAATGTTAGAAGGGTTTATTCTGTTTCTGACTTTCTGGAACGTGCTATGGTTCGGCTGATAATGATCACCGGAATAATTCCAACCAGGACGATCATTAATGCAGCCCCGGCAGATTCCGCAAGTCTTTCATCCGACGCGTAGCGATATACCTGTACAGCCAGAGTATCAAAGTTAAATGGGCGAACGATCAGGGTAGCAGGCAACTCCTTCATCACGTCTACAAATACAAGGAGAGCAGCTGTAAGCAAGCCGCCTGACATCATAGGGATATGGATCTTTCTCAGGACCTTGGAGAAGCGAAAACCTAACCCTCGGGCGGCTTCATCCATATTAGGCGTGATCTTTTCCATGCTGGCTTCCACACCACCGTATGAAACTGATAGAAACCGAACCAGGTAGGCAAAGATCATGGCAAAGATGGTACCACTCAGCAGTAATCCGGTTGAGAATCCAAACTGTTCCCTAAAGAAACCATCAATCGTATTATCAAAAAGGCCAAAGGGAATAAGTACACCTACCGCGATCACTGAGCCAGGAATAGCATAACCGAGAGAACTTATCCGGTTGAAGATCTTTACGTATCTGTTTGGATTTAATCTGGCCGAATACGCCATTAACAAAGCGAGCAGAACTGCCAGGAAACCGGTTATGGCTGAGACAGTAAACGAATTCAATGCAAGTTCAATGAATTTAAAGTCAAGTACCTCGAGGTTCGAGAAAAACATTTCCAATAACAGGATCACCGGAATCACAAAACCAATGAGTACAGGAATAAAACACACTATAAAGGCCAAAGCTGACCTCATTCCTTTTAACTCAAACCGGTTCAGTCGTTTAAAGCGTGTAGAATTTGCTTTCTCGTTGCTGATCTTATTTCGAGACCATCGTTCAAGAATGAGAAGTACCACTATGAATGCCAGCAAAAATGCAGCTAGTTGAGCTGCCGCAGGTCGTTCTCCCAGTCCAAACCAGGTTCGGTAAATTCCGGTGGTAAAGGTCTGAACTCCAAAATATTGTACGGTCCCGAAATCATTCAGCGTTTCCATCAAAGCCAGTGCCAATCCGGCCGCAATACCGGGACGTGCTACCGGCAGGGCTACTTTAAAGAAGCTTTGCCATGTTGAGTATCCCATGATCCGGCTGGCTTCGAGCAAGGTCGTGGATTGTTCGAGAAATGATGACCTCGCCAGCATATATACATAAGGGTAGAAGGCAAGAGACATGATGAGTATAGCCCCCTCAACTGAACGAATATTTGGGAACCAGTATTCATCAATACCCAGACCAAATATATTTCGGATCATATTTTGGAGGGGGCCGGTTATATCCAGGAAATCGGTATAGATATATGCAAGCAGGTAAGCAGGGATGGCAAAGGGCAGGATGGAAGCCCATTCGAAGATACGGCGACCAGGAAATTCTGTCATTGTGATCAGCCAGGCAGTTGAAACACCTATGAGGATTACACCGGTGGAAACTCCGAGGATCAGAAGCAGGGAGTTTCTGATATAATCGTCCAATACCGTAGAGGCCAGGTGTTCCCAGACTTCCCCGGCTGAGGTGAATACGGAAAAAACGACCGTTAAAATTGGAATTGATATGAGAAGGGCCACTCCAAGGCTCAGATAGGTCCACTTTCTGGATCGATTCTCAGGTCGATTATTGTCGGGTCTCAAATTTTGAATAGTTGTATGCAGCGCTTTTAGCATGCCGAAAGATAAGCTTATATCAATTCAAAATTTATGAGATGTTAAACTCATTTTTTAATACTGATTGAGCTGCATGGAAACCCGACATTCCGTGAACACCACCACCGGGTGGGGTCGATGATGAGCAAATATATAAACCATTGGCAGGTATCTTATATGGATCCCATTTTAAGGTCGGCCTCCCAAATAGCTGGGTCACCGTTTGTGCCCCACCATTAATGTCTCCGCCTATATAGTTAAAATTATATTGCTCCATTTCCATTGCATGCATCGTATGCTTACTGATGATGATATCTTTGAATCCCGGAGCATAACGTTCTATTTGATCCTCAATGACCTTTGTCATGTCCTGCTCTGAACCGTTTGGTACGTGACAGTAAGCCCATAAAGTGTGTTTGCCTTCAGGTGCTCTTGATGGGTCACAAACAGATGGCTGAGAGACCAAAACATAGGGATTTTCAGGGTGTTCTCCATCCCAGACAGCCTGTTCGGCTTTTGATATATCAAGAAAGGTTCCTCCTAAATGCAGTGTTCCTGCTTTGCGTGCTTCTTCATTGGTCCAGGGAACAGCTTCAGATAAAGCCCAATCCAGTTTAAAGGTTCCGGGACCGTATTTATAATTTCTGAGCTTGTTCAGGTAACTTTTAGGAAGCTCATTTTCAGCAATTCGGGCGATCTGATGAGGAGTAAGGTCGAATAAGATGACTTTAGAGGTAGGGAGATCGGAAAGTGTTTTAATTCTGTATCCAGTTTTGATCTCACCGCCCAAAGACCTAAACAATTTTGCCATGGCATTGGTTATAGATGCTGAGCCGCCTTTAGCCACGGGCCAGCCCACTGAATGAGCAGAGGCTCCAAGCACGATCCCGAAAGATGCGGTGAAAGAACGCGTGAGCGGAACAATACTGTGAGCAGCACAACCCGTAAAAAGGGCACGTGCTTTTTCAGTTTTAAATAATGAGTTACACAAAAGTTTAGCTGAAAACATCCCATACCATCCAAATTTTGCCATAAGCAACGGATGTTTCGGAATACGTAAGGTGCCAAAGATATCCTGAGATAAATAATCCCAGTCATTTACAAATTCATTGTACAGTTTGATATAGGCTTCTTTATCAACCCCTAGTCTTTCAGCCGTTTTATTAAGATCCTGATAAGCTAAACCGGCCTCTCCATCATCGAGAGGATGTGCGTAAGCCACTTCAGGTTGAATGAATTCAAGTCCAAATTTATCGAGATCTAACGTACTTAAAAAAGGAGAACCGGCAGCAGTGGGATGAACTGCTGAACACACATCATGCAAAAATCCGGGTTCGGTCAGTTCCATGGTCCGCGTACCACCGCCAATGGTATCCTTGGCTTCAAGGACCAGCACCTTCAATCCTTCCTGCGACAACCGTATGGCCGCGCTTAGCCCGTTGGGACCTGAGCCAATGATGACTGCATCATAATCCTGGTTTGGTTCACTCATAAAGTTAAGTTACCTGCTAAGTGCTTCTGCGGTTTTAATAGCATTATATGCGTTTATGATCCCACCGGTTGAAGATAACTCTGAAAAAGAAACGGCACTCATGTCTCCCGGTCTGTAAACAGTCAGATTAATTTTAGTTACGGTATCTAACAGGATACCCCTGATCTGTGTGGTTGTTAATTCCGGGTAATATGACATCATTAGGGCAGCAATACCTGATACAACCGGAGCTGCCATACTGGTTCCGCTGTTAACTTCATAATCATTGTCAGGATATGTGGAATAAACATCAACACCGGGGGCAAATAGGTCAACGGTGTTTTTGCCATAGTTACTGAAACCGGCAACAAGGGTAGAGTCTGTTTTCCAGGAGGTGGCTCCAACGCTCAGAAAATTCGCAGCCTGGCCACCATCCTCATAGAAACGGGAGGGGTATGAGTCGATCTTATCAACGTTTTCACTGCCATTTCCGGCTCCTGAAATCAAAAGGACTCCTTGTTCATCAGCAAACTTAATTGCCGCATCCACATATTCTTTTTCTGGAGAATATCCTTTGCCAAAACTCATATTGATGACCTTAGCTCCATTCTCAGTGGCATAACGAATGGCATTAGCCACATCCTTATCACGCTCATCACCATCAGGGACGGTTCTGACGATCATAAGCTCAATATAGTCCGCTACACCCTGAGCACCCTGGTTGTTATTACGAATGGCTCCAACGATCCCGGCTACATGTGTACCATGATCACTTCTGGGACCTTTTACATCATTATTGCCGTAGTATCGATCACTCAGGTCATCATAATCATCGCCTACGATATGGCGCGGGTCAAAATCCGGATTTAGGCCATATTCATTTAAGTCATTCAGTTGCTGGTTATATTCATCCAGGTCTTCAATATCTTTCTCAGTGGCTCCATTTGCCCTAAGACTGCTGATGATCTGTTTAGCCTGAAATGTTTGTTGGTCTTCATTACCTGTTATTTGCAGGCTGTCCTGGGAAATATCATCGATACTTCTGATTCCAAGGGCCCGTTTTGCAAACTGTATGGCCATTCTGATCTGTGAGATCTGCTGAAGTTCCTGTGTATTTCTGTTGACCCGGGTTTGATAAGCCTCTTTGATGTCCAGAAAATATTGGTAATCGTCCATTTTATCAGAAGTGA
Source organism: Gracilimonas sp. B-17 (assembly GCF_056857935.1). Classification (NCBI taxonomy): domain Bacteria; kingdom Pseudomonadati; phylum Balneolota; class Balneolia; order Balneolales; family Balneolaceae; genus Gracilimonas; species Gracilimonas sp. B-17. The sequence goes on along the minus strand of NZ_JBSXOA010000012.1, from coordinate 1,316,713 downwards.
TGTCAGAGGGATCCTTGCCTTCAAACTCATCTCTCATTTCAGAATAAAGTCGTGTGACCTCATAGGTATCTTTATCCACATGGCTTCCATCCGGACCGCCAATGAAATTCCAACCATGGATATCATCAACATACCCATTCTTGTCGTCATCCTTATTATTACCAGGGATCTCATCCTCATTCACCCAGATCTTATCAGCAAGATCCTCATGTTCAATATCAGTTCCGGAGTCAATGATCGCAACGATCACTTTCTGTTTTGGAGATCTGCCGGATAGAATGTCAGTGTAAGCTTGTTCAACACCGGTTCCTGTATAGTATTCATTTCCGGCAGGAGTGAGGTGCCATGTTTCACTTGGTGATTCAGCTGTAGGTTTGAATGTGTTGATGACGGTGCTACTGACCGAACCTGATCTACTGCTATCATTGGTCACATTTTTGGAACTGCTGCAGCTCACTGTCAGGAATAGAACTGCCATTACATAAAATGCCCTGTATAATTTGTTCATAATAATTAGCTGATAATTTGAATTAGTTGGAACTCTTGATCTTGATCAATATAACGTCTAGTAAAAGGGTAATACCAATTATCACAGAAATAACAAGTAAGCTGGCAATTGGTTCCCAGATAATAAGCCCACCGAAAGTACCTAAAACTGCACCTAAATACTGAATATACTGAAGCTGGTCGTTACTGGCATTCTTTATGAGGGTTTCCAGCTTTTTCTCATCGTACTGTCTTAGATTATCCTCGACCAATGCCTGAACATCAAGCTGATTTATAAGCTTATATAACATCCTGGTAACCAATTCTTCGATCACTGAACCATTTTCATCCAGCTTTTCGGGTAGCTCATCCAGAAAAGTATCCATCTTATTGAGGCTGTTTTCTATACCGGTCGGCAGTTTGAGGAGGGCACTTTCAACCAGGTCCTGCATTTCCTGACCTTTAAAAAAACTGTAGGCTTTAAGTGCTACTTTCTCAAACGATTTTTCATCCACCGCCTCATCAATCTGTTCGATCAGTTTCTTTGCGATATTGGACCTGACCTCCGGATCGGCGATCATTTCATCCACATAGCCTACTACGATCTGCTTCAGGTTGAACCGAAAATCAGGATCATCTATGATCTTTTTGATGTAGACGGTCGCCTTCTCTCGGTATTTAGCTATAGCCTGCGATTCATGGATCTTTTGCTTGATGATCTCAGGGTTGATCAGGTCTTCGGAAACCGCCCGTGCCAGCCGGTAAGCAATGCGGTCTTTTTGAGCCGGGATCAAACCCTGACCGAGCACCGGACGCCTGTGTGTGGGCCGGAATAGCATCGTAATGGCGATCCAGTTGGTCAGAAATCCGATCAAACCACTGATACTGATTATCCTCAATATACCCTCAAAATTGAAGGTATGATGAAAGATCACAGCTTCATATCCGCTAAAATCCCAATAGAATGAGAATATGAAGATCCCAAGGAGGAGATAAGGGATCCCAAACAGAAGATTCAGTAACCAACGGTGTTCCGAGGTCTTTCTGGGAGGGACATCACGTTGATCTGAAGGCAGGTCCCTGGCACTGTGTTTATCTATCTGTTTATGCAACAAATCCCAAAGCTGCATTCCAAAAGCCTTGGTTTGATCCTTGATGATATTTGGTTTGTTCTCAGTGCTCATTCACTTTTTTGGAGTGATGTACGATAAATCAACTCATTTGTTCTTATCGATCCGGCTCAGATATTTATCCTCCAGGCCGGTCATTTCATTTTTTTCTTCTTTTGTTTGATCATCATACCCGATCAGGTGCAGAAGTCCGTGAATAAATATTCTCCTGAATTCTCGCTCGGCAGGTTCATTGAACTCACCGGCTTGTTCCATAATGCGAGGGGCACAACAAAAGAGGGTGCCTTCGATCTCATTTGTTGTTTCCGGACCCTCGTCATACCTGAAAGAAATAATATCTGTTACGTAATCTCTGTCAAGATGCTCTTTATTGATCCGAATGATCTCGTCTTCATCCACATAAACCAGCTCAACAAAATTGTAACTAACTTCTTCCTGGTCCTCGATCAAAGATAGGACCTGCTGGGCGGTCTCTAGTTCTAGTGGAATGTTGACCGAACTCTCGTTGAATATCTGCAGAGACGGTTCACTCATAGTTAGAATTAGTGAGTTTAGAATGAAAAGTCATCATCCATAGACTCTGTGAGTGATAATGCGATACCGCACATCATGAGATCTTCGGGAAGTTGGGTGAAATCACCGCTTAGAATGGCTTGATCAACGTTGGCATATAAACTGCATCCGGCTGTTTTCTCAACTATAAGTCCGGAGGTTTTTTCACCGGATCTTCCAAAGAAGGTAACCTGTTGCAACATTTCGCTGGCTACGAATGCAGTACAGTTATGCAACTGAAGAAAGGTATTGTAGGCGTAAACGGATACCATATTCATGGTTTCACCGTCAACCTGAAGTCCAAGATGGATCTCGAGTGCAAGTTTACGAGGGTCGTCCTCATTTTTAACCTCAAAACGGAATACATCATTGCCTAGTGGTTTTGGAGAAGTTCCAAGAACCTTGGCGATCTCATCGATGTTCTCTTTTGTAAATTTGTGGATCATAACTGCTTATTAGTATGCTTTTAATATAATATACCGCGGTAAATAATTAAACAGGTACTATTTACTGTTAAATGCCTAAACCATAACGGCCGATCTCTGACTCACTTTCCTCTTTACTGGCCGGCATGGCAGGGAAATCAGGCCCCATCAGAGTGTCAACTTCCAGGGCTAACTGCTCAGCCTTTTCATTTTCTCCGGCCATATAATAGGCGTATTGAACAAGCGTCAGCGATTGTCTGACCGTTCGTACCTGGGTCAGGTATTGCTGGGCATCTTCATTCAATTGATTCAATTCGGTTCGTATCTCGCGCTGTCGGCTTATATTGCCCTGACTTCTCGCGCTTTCAAATTCATTTCGTAATTCGTTGAATTTTGTTTCAACCTCAACAAAATTATCTAAGCTTGAATTAAGATCATTCAGCAGGGGATCATCAGCTGTATCAGCTAATCTGGCTGCATCCTCGCCCAAACCAACTTGAGCATACCGAACGGAGTACAGGAGTTTAATGGATTCATTGGTCTCATCCGGCCTGAATGGGATCTTGTCCTCACCCCATTTAAGCCAGTAACCGGCACTGTCGGGTTTGCCTTTTTCCATGAATTTCATGGCTAAGGACATGAAATTAAACCGATAATTACTCATCATCCGCCTGATATTCTCATCCAAATACACGTCAGGGTTATTCCACTCACGGAACTGGAAATTATTGAGGCGATCAATGAAGATATCTGTGTCAATATACCCATCCTGACCGGCACCGAAATTCTTTGGTACCACACGATAGGCTTTACCTTCGGTCCTGAAATAGTCCTGCAGGTTGAGCTGGCTTTGTGTGGAGACCGTATTTGCAAAGTAAACCGGCCTGAGCCAGTTATTGGTCTTTAAAATATCCAGAATCAGGTGATCCTGTGTTTGGAGGTAATAGATCCGGTTGCCCTGTTGATCCTGACCATAAAGGCGGCCATCCAGCTGCCAGGTCATCACGTCATCAAGAGAGTCTACCGGCATCTCAAAATCAATGCCTTTTCTCAACACCTGAAGCGAGGTATCCTGTGGTACACCAATGGATTCCTTATAGTTTCTGTCATCAGAGAACGCTTGTTTCAGCATCTCTTTGTTGACCGGAATTTGGATCTGTTGCGGTTGCCACTGGGAAAGACCCGATGTGACCTGTTCGACCTGTTCATCCGTCAATGAAATAGGCAGGGGAGCAGATTCATGTGACCACTGATCCCGTAACTGCTTGATATACCAGTCAGTATTCAGCAGGCTCAGGCAAACGATACGTACATCGGTTCTGACACCTTCAACTTCCTGCAAATACCAGAGAGGGAAGGTATCGTTGTCTCCATTGGTAAATATGATAGAGTTAGGGGCTGTAGATTCAAGGAGATTTCTTGCATAATCGGGAGCCACGTACCTTCCACTTCGGTCATGATCGTCCCAGTTCTGGTACCCCATCCAAACGGGTGAAGCCAGCATCGTAAGCATAAGGACACCAACACCGGCCCATCGGTTTTTCAATGAATTGCCAACCATTTCGATCAATCCGGTCACCCCCAAACCGATCCAAATGGAAAAGGCAAAAAAGGATCCCACATAAGCATAGTCCCTCTCCCGGGGTTGATAGGGGGTTTGATTCAGGAACACAATAATGGCAAGCCCGGTGACAATGAATAAAGCCAGGACGGCAAAAGCCCGTTTCCAATCCGAATTAAAGTGGTAGATCATCCCAAATAGACCGATCAGAAAGGGTATGAAGAAATAAGCATTACTTGCCTTATTGCTGGGGTAAGCCGGGGCACTGAATCCTGATTGCCAACCGGCATCCTGAATATCAGCCGAACGACCAATAAAGTTCCAGTTGAAGTAACGGATATACATGTGATTCACCTGATAATCCCAGAAGAAATCCCAGTCAGAACTGTAACGGGAGTAGTAATCGATATGATTTGGGGCAGGGGAGTATCGGCGCGGGAATAACTTCTCGGCATCTCTGGTGATCTGCTGAGTGTTATCGTCAAAATAATTGCCTTTCAGAATAGGAGTTGCCCCATACTGCTCACGCTTAAGATAACTGATGAAGGCCTCAGTGGTTTCAGGATCATTCTCATCAATGGGAGGATCGGCAATAGACCGGATCATGATAACCGAGTAAGAAGAAAAACCGATCAGGATCATGGCATAACTGATGGCAATGATATTTGCCAGGTGCATTTTCTTGATATGCGTGTAGTAGATCGCAAAGGCCACAACCACCATGATCAGGAATATAAAAGTGATAGGACCGATCAAACCGTAAGTGGCTTCATCCACACCATTGGCAATAGTTGGAATATTCTGGATGGTGAATGGATAGATAGCAAAGAAAGAGACCACAGATATGGCTCCCATGATCAGGAACGATTTCCATTCAAAATCATAAAGCTTGAAGTACACGATCAGGGCCACAAAGAACAAGGCCAGCAGGTTCAGCAGGTGAACTCCGATAGCCAATCCAAACATGTAGGCGATCAATACCAGCCAGCGTTCATTATAGTCCTTGTCATAGTTTTCCGCCCATTTGAGAGCCAGCCACACTACAATAGCCGTAAAAAACATGGACAGGGCATAAACTTCCGCTTCAACCGCATTGAACCAGAAGGTATCGGTCACAGCGAAGGTCATGGCTCCTACAAACGCGCCGCCATACATTCCCAGCTGATCAAAGAAATTCATTGCATCAGGTTCGCCTTTCCATTCGCGTACCAGGCGTACGATGATGAGATAAAGCAGCATGATGGTCAAGGCAGATGAAAGGGCACTGATAAAATTGATACTCACAGCCACATAAGCCGTAGGCATGAACATGGAAAAGACCCTGCCCAACAGGGAGTAAAAAGGGGCTCCCGGAGGGTGATTGACCTGAAGGCCGTGGCCAACCGCTATAAACTCACCGGCATCCCAAAAACTCGCAGTGGGAGCCAGCGTTAGTGTATAGATGATCAGAGAGGCGAAGAATGCTAAAAGTGCTAAATACTTGTTCGTTGTCTTGTGATCTGAAAACATAAAAAAAGGTTAACGGCTCAAAAAGGTTTTGGAATATTGTTGAATACACTTTATGATTGGCTCGCAATGATAAGCACAGCCTCATATTAATCAAAATAAGATACAGAAGATTTTAAACTTCTCGCAGCCAAAACGAGATGAATAGCTTTTGTATTGTAATTGAAAATTAAATCCTATGTCAGAACCAACCAAAGAACGTTTTTCCTCGAAACTGGGAATGATACTTAGTGTGCTCGGTATTGCCGTTGGAACCGGTAATATCTGGCGGTTCCCCCGAATTGCCGCTCAAAATGGTGGGGAAGAGGGAGCCGGAGCCTTCCTGTTTGCCTGGGTTTGCTTTCTTTTGTTGTGGTCAATTCCACTCATCATCGCTGAATATGGAATGGGAAGAAATGGGCGAAAGGGCGTTGTTGGTTCTTTCGTGGCTCTTATTGGCGAAAAGCGCGGATGGCTGGGTGGCTTTGTTGGCTTTGTAGCTACGGCCATTATGTTCTACTATAGTGTGGTGGCCAGCTGGTGTTTATACTACCTGATCACTTCCATCACATCGGCCCTGCCCGGCGACCTCCAGCAGGCCAACGCCATATGGGAGGGATTTCAGGGATCTAATTGGCCCTTGATAGGTCATGCCTTAGTCATGGGCGTAGGTGGTTTCATCGTCATAAAAGGTATTTCTTCAATTGAAAAGGTAAATAAAGTGCTTATACCATCCCTACTATTGGTGTTGGTGATCTCACTGTTCAAGGCACTTTCACTGGAAGGCAGTGGCCTTGGGGTCGAATATTTATTTACGCCTGATTGGTCAACCCTGAAAAAACCGGGTATCTGGCTGGAAGCTTTGACACAAAATGCATGGGATACCGGTGCGGCATGGGGTTTGATTCTGACCTATGCGGCCTATATGCGTAAAAGTGATGATGTGACCGTCAGTGCTTTTCAAACGGGTATTGGTAATAACATAGTCTCACTGGTTGCAGCTATTATCATTTTCTCTACTGTTTTCGGAACCTTAAGTCCAACGATGGGCAGCGGTGAGATCCTTGAAGTCATGCAGACCTCAGGACCTGCTTCTACCGGTTTGACCTTTATATGGATGCCACAGCTGTTTGCCACCATGGGAGGCGGGGGGATCTTTGCCATCCTGTTCTTCCTGGGACTTACCTTCGCTGCTTTCAGTTCACTGATCTCTATGATCGAACTGGCTGTTAAGGTATTCGTGGATATGGGTGCTGTAAGAAAAAGAGCGACTATTGTGATTTGCCTGGCCGGATTTGGTTTCGGGATGCCATCAGCACTCAACCTGGACTTCTTTGCTAATCAGGATTTTGTATGGGGTGTGGGACTCATGGTTTCCGGTGCTCTGATATCCTATGCGGTCATCAAGTATGGAACCACCAGGTTCCGTGAAGAGCTGATCAATACAGAAGAGCGTTCTGCCACATTAGGAAAGTGGTGGGAGATCATCATCAAATATGTGGTGCCTGTTGAGGTTGTGACGCTGCTTGGATGGTGGATGTACCTTTCTGCCGCAGAATATGCCCCTGATACCTGGTACAACCCTTTAAGCCCATTTTCAGTGATGACCGTGGTCGTACAGTGGGGTATTGCCCTCGCATTGGTATGGTTCTTCCGTAAGCGACTGATGAAAAGCGATTCGGGAGGAAAGATCCAGAAGAGTGATGGTAAGAGTGCAGGTACTGCAAATGCTAAAGGGGAGTGACTCCTCAGAGTCGTAGATAAAGGTGTTTTCAGATCTGAATGGAATTAGCATAGATATAAGGAACATACCGGAAGCAATGTTTTGAATCCTTTTGCAGTGGAGCGATAATAACCTTAGACCGAACCTCTCTTGAAAGAAATGGTCTTGTTGCCTGTATGATCGGATCATCAGAACTGCACCCGATAATGATGGTTTGAAATCCCTTTTCACGATATTCACGGTAAATATATCTCAGAAGGGATTCCAGGATCTCGGGGTCTCGGTTCAATACGGCATGTTCGGCAATTGTAATATCTTTAAAGGCTTCTCCGGATCCCGGAAGTTGAGGGCTGCCGGTCAATCGTGCCACAAGATTATAAAGCTGCCGAAGTAACTTCATTTTATTACCATTGTACCTGATACGGTTCTTCTTAAAGGAGGTCATATTCCATGCCAGGCAAAGTCCCACGACCTTGTCATCCCGGGTGGCTAGGTAGTAATCTTCAATATTGACACCCGGCCTGATTTCCAACTCGTTGAGAAATACCTCTCTGTTTATTTCAGGGGATAGAAAATGCCTTTTGTGCTCATTTGATAGCAATTCGACGATCGTATCAACATCCGACAGGGTAGCTTTACGGATCAGGTACCTGTCATTCAGTGCAACCGGTTTGAGTGTAAAGATAGTTGACATGGATATGGATCCCATCGGTTTTGAGCTCAGCTGTCCCATATTGGCCAGTCTTTTGGCTGACCTGTTACCTTCCATGACATAGGCATACAGATATTTTACATCCGGCCGATCTTGCACAATTTGTACGACCCTTTCAGTAAGTTTTTTCAGGAAGATATGCCCCGTCCCTCTTTCGGTGACGTGCATATTTCCCAGGTAAATCACATCTGTTATAGTACCCTTGATATTTCTTTTTTGGTAGGTGGCAATGGCAAACCCGATCAGCTTTTCACCGTTAAAGAAACCCAGTGGTCTGTAGAAATATGACGTGATCCTTGGTATGGTAAAGATATCAGGCGACCGGTCGAAATGAATGTTCAGATTACCGGCTCTTACGGGTGATTGGCGGCACATTTCAAGGAGCCTATCATTCCATGAAGTCGAAAGCACCTCCACATGATACCCTGAAAGATCTTTCGTTTCCTGGGTTATGTTTTTATTTTTATTCATGAGATCAGAAACTGAAAGGGATCAATCGATAAAATGGAAAACGATCTTCTGCTAAGAGGATCTGTCCGGCCTCTTTATCGAAACCCAGAGTATCTGCCAGGTCAGGATCCGTAACCTTCGCAGAATGGATGTAGCGGATCAGCCCCCGGGAATCAGGTCCGGCTCGTTGGGCTATCAACTGCAATAGCTCCGTAAAATCCTCTGCCGTCAGCCAGTCACTGACATTGGATAGGGCAAACTTGTTATAGTAGCCTGTTTCGGATGCAAGCATACACTCCGTCACAGACTTTTCAGTAAAACGGAGTCGTTCTGATACTTCCCGTAAGCGTGATCTGCCATCCGGTTGCAAATAATCGGGGAGGGATGCTTCGAATAACACACGATTGAACAATACAAATTGCAGCATCCAGTTTTCTCTCACCGGTGTATTGGTGCAGAAGTTTCTGAATTGTTCATAGAATTGAAGTGCCAGTGGTTGATCTTTCCAGTGGATCAATCCCTGTTCAGATATACCTCTCTTTTTATAGAATTTTGGGTGAAACATGATCTTAAACAGGTTTTTCAATAGCCCCGCTCTCAATACATTATCGAAATAGCTTTTTTGTTCCTCAATGGTGTTGGTTTCGAAGAGGCCGGTCAGTTTTTTATGGCCTCCCAGCAGTAAGCGGCCCAATGGAGAGAATCGGCGCATATAGGTCTCATATTTTCCTAGATTGACCGGTCCATATTTAAAGATGGACTTGTGCTCATTCCAGAATTTGATCTCAGCAACTGAAATTCCGGGTTTGACCTTTTGAAACCATGCTTCTCTTTCTGATGTTCCAGCCGGCATAAACCCCAAAAAGCGGGCGGCTTCATCAGTCTCCAAATGAATAGCGGCACTTAACTTGAGCCGTGTCAGGTGAAGCTGTGAGATGGCTATATCAGAAGCAACGATCTTGACCGATCCGGGGCTGTTTACCAACAACTCCAGGGGAATCTCACCTGCACTGGCAATACAAAGGACCCGGTCATTTTCTTTAAGATCCAGGGCTCTCAGTTCACTCCTTGTATCATCCTGTGATACCCCGAAATCGTATATGTAGCTTTTATCAAACATCTTATTTCCCGAGGTAATGGTCTTTTAGTTTCTCTTTTAAAGATATTGGAATGAATTGCATCATATCATTTTGATCAGCCTCATTATTGATAATTGACCGATAAAAAAACTTGCAGTAAATGCCCAGTAATTGACTAATTCAGCCGATAAATGCTTAATTAAAATTTCCATACAGCTTTCAGACCCGGTGTTTTGTTCTCTGGAAAATAGGTTGGAGAGATGGCGAGCCGTTTCACATGAGAATCGACACGCCTTTTGACGCTAAAAACGTCAACTAAATTGTGAATCATCGTGGTAACCGTGCCAAATACCATGATCATCACTGCAACATCAAATTCACTGCCAGTATCATCGTTGAATAATCCCCAATTGCAATCACCGAGGGAACAGATCAAAAATACAGAGCTAATGGATCCTCCCATAATCAAGGACCTCATTCCGGCATATCTTAAACCGAGCCCGGGTTCATCCATATAAACATAACCTGAAGTAGGGCCAAGTATTAGCCCTCCTAGTATCAAAAATATTCCGGCCGGTTCTTTTACTGCTATCCCGGTCATGATCGGAATAACCGATCCAGCTAATGCTATCGTACTTGCAGTCGCAGCTGATTTAGATGGGATTGTACTGACTTCCTGAGCTGATAAATTAATGTTAATGATAAATTGGAAAATCATTAAAACCATGATCGCCTTTACAATGCGTATTGCTGCTTGATATGATCTGCTCGTACCGCTGATATTTACGATATTCATGAGGAAATTCCATTTTTAATAGTAATGGACCGGATATCAGATTTCCATTAGGTTCGTTTTAACCTACTTTTTTTTATAAATAGATCATGTAGTTAAAAGTTGATCATTCAGGACAGAAAAAACCCTGCAGGATTAAATATTTGATAAGTATAAATCTGAATGGGGTATGACTTTCTTGCTCTCTACTTTCAAACCCATGAATTTCTGCTCCACCTGCTCCACCTGCTCCACCTGCTTCAGAAAGAGTAAGGATTTCTGCCCGATCCTTTAATCCGTTCTGACGATCTCAATCCCTTCATTTGACAACCAGTGGAGTGTACCTGTCTGCTGATCCCGGATCTTTAGCCCAACACTAACCTTTGAACCGGTTTCCCAGGTCGGACCTTCCCTTGATACTATATCAAGCCGCCCAGGATCGCTTTGATGATGCCTGACCTCAAGATCACCGGGACGCCAGATCTCACTTCCTTTGACCACATATTGCTGTATAACCTCTATGGAGCTATCGATAGGACCTTCATCTGTTCGAATCAGGGTATTTTTTAAGATCAGTTGTATTGGTGGATCCACGATCGGCATAAAATCTCTCCAGGTGTATGATTCGATCCTATATTCAACTTCTCCGATCGTAGTTGAAGAGGAGGACGATCGTATCTGGGATGCAATTTCCTGATCCTGTATAATTTCCCCGTTTTTTGGTGGTATAGGTTCAAATGAGGCGCTGCTGACACAACCTGCCACTGCAAATATGATCATGGGTAATATTAGAATAGAAGCTCTCATGACATTGGATATTTATTAAAACTACATTTATTAACTTGTCACATAAGAAGTAATAATTCAAGTTGTCCTTAGAATAATATAGAAACGGATATAATATTATATTGCAGTGTAATATATTTCCTATTGATCATTATAAGAGATCAGACCTGACCCTGCTTGGTAAAGAAATTACGGATGATGAGGGAGATCCGTGGCAGTAGAAGGGTATCCGTGTCTTTGATGGTACAATAACATTCCTTTCTTCCATCAGATGATACATGGTTTATACCTTTCCGTTCCTCCATGCTGAAAAGACTCCATATTGTTCTTAATGAAATAAATGAAAGCCGGTGGCGATCAGCCGACCGGCTTTCAGGTATTAATGATTCTCACTGATGTTATAAAACATAGTTTTTAAATGTTTACACAAACATTGGTGCCTGGTACACAGACTCTGACCGATCGGTTCTGCCAGTCAGTTTGAACATTCAGGTTTCCGCTGTGAACCGTAATAGTATTACCCAATGCACCGGTATAGGTGAGTGAACCATTCGCTGTTAACGATATTCCATTTTGGGTTAACCTGGTTGTAATACTACCTCTAACTGATGCTGATACTCCTAAATAGGTTGCACCTCTGACAAAGTTATTGGAACCGGTAAAAACATAACCGCTTTGATTAACTGTGCCCGTAACCCGAGCATTCAGGTTATTGTTAAGCCTAATGTTAAATGCTGCAGTTACCCCTGAATTTGTGCTTGCTGTAACGGTCGAATTTGTTACAGGAAAATTTAGGCCGTAAAAAGTTAGTGCACTGGCCATACTGCCGGTCAGATTCATAGCACTTTGAGTTATCGATCCACTGACGTTAGTTGTTCTGAGATTGTAGGGTAATGTGAGTGTGCCGTTCAGTGAAGTTCCGGAGTTGCTCAAAGTCACGTTACCATTTGCCATAGGCAATTCAACGGCATTGAATGTGAGATCTTCATTCACAGCACCGGCAAGATAGATATGCTCATTTGTGATTTCACCTTCTGCCATTCGGGATCCCAAATAGGGTATTTCGTATGATCCATCCAAAAATACACCCGAATTGCTGTCGATCCATAAACTGCCATTGGCAACCGGGATTTCAAGCGCCCCAAACGTCAAAGTTCTGTCGACTTCACCTTCGAACAGGAATTGATTCTGACTGATAATGCCTGTCACCTGATTGTACCCGACAAAGGGGATCTGAGTCTCACCATACAGTTCCAGTATGCGGTTCGGATCTGTAGATACAGTCATCTCAAAATCACGTGTGGGCAAATTTAATCCGGTGTTAATGGCTAGCTGTGATCCCTGGCTTAACATTCCACTCATCGTTAAGCCTTCGGTCGATACCTGTCCGTTAACACGGGCTTCTCCGATACTGAAAGGAAGAATGATCTGACCATACACCGTAGCCCCCGAATCGCTGGATATACTCATGAACAGTTCTCTGTTAGTAAGGATGACATCATTTGCCAGCGTGATATCCCGTTCAACCAGTGTGGATAGGGAGTACCCATCACCCGAAAACATACCTTCCAGTGCATTTTCCAGTGTTATCGGGCCTACATTAAATCCGGTTCGTGCGAAGAAATTGAACCCATTCTTGTCAATTTTGAAATGGCTGTCACTCAGATCAATTTCACCATAGGTTGGAACGATGATCTGCTGTGCCTGCTCTATGAAAAGTGATGCTTCATCGAGATTGTCGGGTACATCCAGATAGATATATCCATTTATATCGGGTTGAGAAACAAGATACTGTTGAATATCAGGACCGAAGATATCGAAGACTATCGGTTTTTGGATACCGCCACCAAGTTTGAAACTGCCGGGTTGTTCAGGTAGGAACTCTTCCTGATAGAATCCATCGATAAGATCTATGTTGATATCTTCACTAAAAATATCTCTTCCAACAACGTCATTTACAGTAGGAAGAAGACCTGTCAGAATTAGGCCGATACCCTTTCCGCCAAAATCCATGGAACCGGCGTATGATTGCCTTGCGGGGGCCTGTTCCAACTCATTAAGCCAATCGAGTACGCTGTCAATATTTCCGGATCCGTCAACGGATTCGATCAGGGGCGAATGAACATAAACTTCTCCGTTGAGACGCAATACATATGTTCCGGGAATCGGCACACCAGATAACCCAAGATACATATTTGCCTCTTTGCTCTCTATACCTTGAAAACCATACAATTCTTCAAACACCTCAGAATCTTCAATACCTGGTTCATATTCCGGTGTCAGAAAGGTTCCGGTATTGGATAATCCAAGAATCATATTGGGGGCTCCCGCGTAACCTGCCACATTCTGACCGAGTGCCTGTGCATTTTGCATCGCTTTTTGCCAGAATTTTTCAGCTACTTTGGTGGCGTCCTTGCCGGAGGGCTTCCAAAGCTGGAATTTCAGGAAGATAGCGGGATCTTCCAGGTCAATATAGATCTCGTTGAAATTGTGAATGATGCTATTTCCGATCCCCCTCAGTTCAAAGTCGCCGTCTTTGCTCTCGTCAAATACCCTGTACGTGATGTAAAACCTGTCGGGGTTAAGCGGTACCTGAGTATTGAACTCTTCCAGGAATTCACTTCCCTTTTTGTAAAGAATGTGCGATTCGATTTTTTCCCATGCGAAATCTTTAAGAATCTCCTTATAAATCCCAATGTCAGGAAATTCGGGTAAACCGGTACCTGAAATTGAAATGATCACACCATTGGCATCAAGTTCTACTTCAAATTCACCTTCGCCAATTGAAAATTCGGCACCATTTCCATTAATACCTACTAGAGTACCTTCAAACCTGTAACCATTGTCGGTCTCAGTTACATCATCTGAAATTATTTTAAAATTATCAGATGGTGGAGGATCTATGGGTTCTGTGGGTTTCACGGGTTCATTTGGTTGATCGACATCAGGTCCTGTTGAGTTATCTCCACAAGAACTTAATGTTAGTAGTACGGCTAAAATGCCTGCAAGAAATAAGAGGTAGGAATAGTTTAGTTTTTTCATAATACCCGGATTTATTAGTTACCATTGATTTATCAGTTCCGGTTTGAGAACCCGAATCTGCAATGGCAAACTAATTTCCGAAGTCATTCATCGCTGTAACTCACGTTGCAAAGTGTAGTACTGTAGTTGCAAAAAACGGTATATGAGGCTACAAAACAACAAATCACAAATGAATTGTGGTAGCAGTTGATAGAGAAAAAGGGCCAACAAGAGAAGGTACTTTTGTATTCAAAAACTTAAATTTTATCATCATTATCGCTCTTAAAATTACTTGGGCTTACCCCAAACTTCTCTTTGAAAGCTTTACTGAAATAAGAAGGGCTGTTGAAACCAACCTCATATGCTATTTCAGAGATGGTTCCTGTATGGTTTTCGATTTTTTCTTTGGCCAGATTTAGGCGGTAGGAACGGATGAAATCTGTTACTGACAGGTCAGTAAGGGCCACCAACTTTCGGTGAAGCTGCGATCGGCTCATACCCACTTCCCTGGCAAGATGATCTACAGAAAAATCTTCATCAACTATATGTTTTTTAATACTATTCACTACCCGCAGAAGAAACGCTTCTTCCATGGATTTTGTGGAAAGCGCTTCTGGTTTGATCTCGATCTTCCGGTTATACTTTTCCTTTAGTTTCTTTCGGGAGGTGATCAGGTTTTCAACCCGGATCAGAAGCTCATCGGGACGGAAGGGTTTTGTAACATAATCATCGGCATGGGTTTTGAGCCCCTGTATTTTGTCATCATGCGATGCCTTTGCGGTAAGAAGAATAAGTGGAATATGGCTGGTTTTTTCATCCTGTTTCAGCGTTTTTGCCACCTTATATCCATCCATCTTCGGCATCATTACATCGCTTACTATTAAATCCGGAATTTCCCTGATTGCAAGATCAACACCCGCCTCACCGTCGGGTGCAGTGATGAGGCGATACATTTTATTCAATATATCCGTAAGGTAGTTTTTTACATCCTCGTTGTCTTCGATAAGTAGCAGGAGAGGAGCCGCAGCATCGGCTGTAGATTGAGGCAGTGTTTCGTCATTAGGTTGTTCATCTCCTGTAACATCTTTAGTCTTCTTTTTATTGATCTCGCTCGATGAAACCGTGACTTTTTCCGAATCACTATAGTACCGTTCAGAAATGGGGAGTTCTACGATAAATACAGTGCCCTGCCAAGGCGAACTTTGAGCCCGGATCTCGCCATGGTGAAGCTGAACTAACTCTTTTGTGAGTTCCAGGCCTATACCGGATCCTATAGTGCCGGAGTATTCTGTTTCAGATCCCCGATAAAAGCGGTCGAATATATGGTCAAGATCTTGCTCAGAAATGCCTTCACCGCTGTTTGTCACTTCAAGCCTGCACCATGTAAGCTCATTAGATCTCTCCTGTTGTGAAACTTTCACACTCACCTCACTACCATCGGGGGAAAATTTGATGGCATTACTTAGAAGATTGATCAGAATGGTTTCGATCTTATCGCGGTCGATCCATGCTTCCGGAAATTCTGCTTCGGCTTCGGTTGTAAGACTGATCTGCCGCATATCAGCCAAAGACTGAAAAGACATGGTTACACCCCTGATCAATGAAATAATATCCGATCTGTTTACATTTAATGTCAGGTTCCCAGATTCAAGTTGAGACAGATCCAGAAGCTGGTTGATTTGTGACAAAAGCCGGCGGCTGTTTTTTTGCATGATACTGAGTTGCTTGTGAATCTTGGGATCATCTGTAGAAGCTTTGATCTGCTCAATAGGGCCTGATATCAGCGTGAGAGGGGTTCTGAATTCATGCGAAATGTTGGAGAAGAAATTGGATTTCATTCTGGCTACCTCTTCGCTTTTATCAAGCAGCTGCCTGTTTTTTCTGGCTTTGTATCTTTGACCGGAATAGAGTAGCAACAGTATCATTGAAACCAGGATACCGGATGCCAGATAAGTGTTCCGGCGAAATGAAGCATTTTCCGCCTCGAGGGTGAGCATGGAGATGGTTTGTTCCTGTTTATCAGTTTCATAGAGTATCTCCAGTTCATTTATCTGTTTCTCTCTTTCTATGGTAAACAAACTGTCTCTGATCTCGATATACTTTCGTAAAGCACGGTTAGCTGATTCAAAATCCCGAAGCCCTTCATTGGCCGAAGCCATGTTCAGATAGGTATAGCGAAGGCGATCCAGATCACTACGGTCAATCCCCGATTGTTCGGCCTCGGTTGCAAAAGCCAATGCCTGCTCGTGATCTTCCAGTGCAAGATAAGCCTCTGTGATACCATTCAGTGTCGGAGTGATATTGGATCCGGTTTCACGTTTAATGGCAAGGCCCTCGAACATGTAGGGAAGGCTCTCTTCAGCTAAACCCAGCTTTCGGTAAGTAGTGCCGATATTGGCCAGTATAACAGCTTGGTCATTTTTGTACTTCAGTTCCCTCGCCAGTTCAAGAGCTTCCTCGTGGTATCTCATGGCCGTATCATAATCCTCGTTTCTCTGGTAGGCAGCACCTAGATTTAGTTTACTTATCATTATCCCGGTTTTGTCTTCCATTTCTTCATCGATCTCAAGAGCCAGATGGAAGTGACGGGTGGCTTCATCATAGTTCCCGTTTTTCAAATATAAATTGCCAATAATAGTGTGAGATACTGCAGTACTAGTCTTACGGCCCAACTTTTCATTAATTCTAAGGGCCTCAAACAAGTAAGTTAGGGATGTAGTGAAATCTCCTAACTCTTGATAAATGCGGCCCAGTGAATTATTCGTATTTGCAACATTCGGTTCAAGCCCAAGTTCTTTATATAATATTAGTGCATTCTGTGACCTGCTAATGGCCTCTGAAAAATTGGCATTACTTTCATAATAGCGGCTCAGATGATAGTGTCCTTTGGCTATGAGTGATTGGATATTTAAAGCTTCTGCCTTTTCAATGCCTTCTTCAAAAAAGGGGAGTGCTTCGGTTCGGTTTGAAGCACGCATCAGAAGTTCGCCATTTACATAAAGAGACTTGATCTCGTCTTCCGGGATGTCGGTTTCCCTGCTTAGTTCCAAAGCCTGCTCCGCATAATTCTTTGCCTGTACCGGATCATTGAAGATCCACTTATCGACTAGTTCGAGCAATTCATCAACACTTTTCGGAGCTTCTTGAACTGCATTCCCGGATTGTGAAAACAAGTCAAGAGGAGTAAAGATCAATATGACCAGTATTGATGAAAAGAGTAGAGTTCTTACCCGATTATTTTTTACACCCATCATAATAGTATTGGGAAAGGTTACTTGGTGTGAAGCAACATAAATCCAAATTAGCTTCACTAAAATTTAATAGGTTGTTATAAATGCAGGAACCTTGAAGAGGGAAAATTTCTATCCATTTTCTTTTTCCCACAGAAAGTCATAAAAATAAATTAGAACAAGTACCACCACTCAAAGAACAAAGGGATCATAATTCCTTTGAAGTAGCGAAATTAATATCAAAGAAACAAGTTTCCATCATAACCGTGCATACGCCTATGTCAAGAAGTAGTTAAAACATCCTGTCAGTTCAATTCAAATGCAACAGTATCACCCTCTGCTGTAAATGCCCGGGCTTTAAATGTCCAGTTACCGGCAGGTATGGGATTAGCCCATTTGGTACCACTTAGGTAAGATTGATCGGATAACGGCAGCCTTTGCCCGGGAGCGATCCTATACACTAACAGTTCATCAAAACAGATATAGTTTTCTTGCATACGATTATACCAAACGGGTTCCCCGTCTGCATTGTAGGCAATGATATTGAAGGCACAGGTACCGGTTTCGATCCTTGCCGAATTCGTACCGACATTTTCAGTCCAAATCCGGGTGTCTATACTATTTTCCCGAGCCGACCATGTGATCTCACCCTGAAACGTCATGTCTCCATCTATTTGAAGATCATGCCTGGGCAGGGGCGGGGAATCAATGACCGCTACAGGCTCATTACACCCGAGCAATGATAATGATATGAAAAGTATGATTGTGAGTGTTTTGATCACTGGTTTAAAGCATGATTTCGTATTTCAATTATAGATCTGGCACGAGATGGCCTACACTTAACGAGCTTAAGTTCCTTTTCTTTTAAAAGAAACCTTACTTTTGTACGAGATCTAATCGTAACGGAATAAACGACATTAAATAATATACCATGAAGGTAAGCCTTATTATAATACTGATGACAGTCACATTGATGGGTAGACTGTATTTGGAAGAGCAAACGTCTCAAATATCAAGCAATTCTCAGAATGATGAGAAACTTACCTCTTCTTTTACCTGGGAAGGCAAATGGTCGTTTGAAACGGAAACGAGCAGGGCGACATTGTGATGTCTCTGGAGCTCACAGAGGACGGAAATGGATATATAGGCTGGCATTGCATGACTGATGGAAGGATCCTGGGAGGCGCCAGTGATTGCACTGACTTTTCAGGTGAGACTCCTCAATATACTCTGACCAATTCAAAAATAATCAGTCCGAATACTCTGGAATTCAATTTCATCTCAGGTTACATACCCGGAAGGGGAAAAGCCAGGATCAGCAGGATCAATGACAGTTCGATCCGCTTTTATGTAACCGAACTCCCCGATCATTTTAGGGTCTCACCTTTGGCGAACTACCTTTACCTAAATGATGGGTTAGGGGCAGATGCTTCCGGTGGTATAGAGTTGACTAAATAGTTACCAATACGTACTTAAACCTTCCCATTTCTCACCATACTCATCAGACAGGTATTCATCTACAACCCGGTTATACCGAATTGTTGCCTGTCTTAGCTTTTCCCATTGCTGGTCGAAAACACCTTCATATTTTTTGTAAACGTATTCAATGTCATACCCAAACTTCTCTTGTCTGTCTGGATCGTAAAAGGGATGCTTACCACCAATAACCTCTCCCCATATTTTCAATTTTATGATGCCGGAATTCAGGTCAGAAATAGCATTTTTGCCATTAAACGGTAAGTCTGAAGGGTCGTAAACTGTACCTAAAGTTATCTCAATAAATAGAGAGTCACTATTAGTGACAGCTAAACTTTCATACTTAGTTTCGTAGGTGATAAGGGATGTACTTAAAAGGTAATTACCGGGAGTCAGCCCTTCAATTTTAAAGGTCGCGGTTTTTTGATCAGTTACAGACCCTGTAATTATAGTTGAGTCTAAGTCCATTACAACGACAGTAGCACCGGGGAGTGCGTAGGGGTCATTTTTAATTTTATTCGGTGGTGAATAGAAAAGACCACTGGTGTCGACAACAGCTTCTACCTTACCGGTTAAGGTGACAGAATTTGAAGCATTCTGACCTATTGCCTGCAATTGAAATAAAATGATGCAGCAAAATAATAACAAGCTATGTTGGGTAACTTTCTGCATTAATAATTGGAATTGTTTTGTTAACCGAATTCGTGTCTTAATGGGAAACGATAATAATTTAGCTGTACGGAATTAATGACTTGTTGTCTACTGTGACTAAATGGTTTACTTTCGCCACATTCCTAAAATTTGCCGGGCTTGCTGGATCATCTCTTTTTGTGGGTGATTTTCAATATGATAACTCATAAATCTCACAAATTTGTATCCATCCCGGTCAAGCCATTCAACCATGAGGCTTTTCCCATCCAACTGAGATCTTTCTTCAATAGGTTGATGAAGGAGATCAATGAAGCCGGGTCGTAAAAGGTGGTCTTGAATGGCTTCGATCTCGTCTTGATCTGCCACGGCAATTAAGCAACCGGATGTTGATCCATAAGCAGTAGAAACAGTATTTATGTCAGAAATGCAGTTCCATTTTGTTTTGAGCTTTGAATCATCTTCAGGCTCAGAATTCGCCCAGGAAGCGTACCACTTTCCATCGATCTGATCGGACCCAACATGTATATCCAGGAAACGAGCAGCCATGTTGTGGGAAAGGGGGATCCACAGCCTCAAGCGCCTTATGTTTGAGTACTCATTATCGCTTAGCATCTCAACACCTGCGGCCTGGGCATAGGTATTTAACAAACCAAGTTTGGAGTATTTCACGGATGTATCACTTTCAGAAACATGGCTCGTGTCTTGTGCCGATAATGTGATCGTACAAAGGATAAATAATGGAATGATGAGAATTGAGGCTCTTTTTAGCATTAGGTTAAGTAATGAAATGTATTAAGATATTTCAGCAGTACAGATCCTGGTTTGATAAAAAAACTGTTTAATAATTATGTTATACAGAATTAACTTGGCAAGGTATTAAAACAAGGTTATATACACGATTCGTCCAGATGTTGCCACTTTAAAATCCACTCACCTCCAACATTCACTAATAACCTTTTATAGGTTGATGGAAGATCTGCAGAAGGGTCAACGGTCTCATAGTAAATAAAGGCATCATTAATCCCATCCGTATCAAGATCAAAACCTTCGCCTGAAATGGTAATTCCTCCGGTGGTTTTGAGAGCCGTCTCATTTTTTGAAATAGATGAGATTCTACTGTCATAAGGAATGATAAAAAGACCAGTTTCCCTATTTAAACGAGGGTTTTTAACTTGAAGAGTTTGTTCAAACTGAATATGTGGAAAATTTATTGTTCCCCGACAATCGCTTCTGCCAATGAGATACCAATGGCTTAGCTTTGTCTTGTAGATCTCATCCCGGAACCATAACATGGTAGAGAGATTATTATTCCAGATTATCTTTTGACCAAGATAATTCTCATCAGCATCTGTTCCGGTTAATAATTTATATGATTTTAATTGGGATGAGATAAATTCCAGCATTGTAAGGTCAGAGTCCCATGCGAATGGTTTGTTAAATCCGCTAATCTGTAGTTCGCCTATATGGTATGAATCAACGTTTTGCTTATTAAAAAATGACGCGGATGTCTTAGTAAATGTTGGCGTGTCTGTGATCCAGCTAAATTCCACCTTTGATTGAATAATTTCAGTGATTCTCTCTTGTGCATGAACAGAGGTAAG
The DNA here is from genome assembly GCF_056857935.1 of Gracilimonas sp. B-17. NCBI lineage: Bacteria > Pseudomonadati > Balneolota > Balneolia > Balneolales > Balneolaceae > Gracilimonas > Gracilimonas sp. B-17. Next base: position 1,295,573 of record NZ_JBSXOA010000012.1, on the reverse strand, counting down.
TGCCAGGAAGGAGATGAGTATGATTAGTGAATTTTTCATATGGATCTACGGTGTTCCTAAATGTAAATGTATGTGGAGAAGGTGGTAAGATAGACATGTCACAAAGGGCTTACAGGATTGTGACTTTCGGTACGAGGTTACAATGATATAATTGTAAATTATTCTTTAATAATTGCTCGAAATTCTCCGGTTACATCAAATTCATCATTTAGATTATTTACTGCTATAAGCTCAAAATGCCCAACTAAAAGATCATTTGTTTTTTAATCAATAGTAATGGTCCCAGATCTGATTCCGTGGGATTCGAGAGTTACTGGCTGAATAAATAAATTTTGGATCAAAGTTGATCCCAGCTCCAAACTATTTATGTCTGTCTTCCAAAGTGAATTTAAAGTTAAACCAATATTAAAAGTGTATTCAGTAATTTCACCATTGATCTCTCTTTCATTTGTAAACTCTCCGGTTTTTAGAGTTAAGAATAAAACTGAATCTTCTGAAATGTTCTGATTTCCATCTTTTGATGGGATACCAATTTGAAATAGAGCATCACCATCAAAATCATTTCCATTTTCAACAATTGCAGTAAATGTTCCGTCTAAAAGCTCGTCAGTATCTGGGTTTATTGGTCTCGTGCAATTTGCCAAAAATATTGCACTGACAAGTAGGAAAGAAAATAGCTTCATATTAAGAAAAGTTTATTGATATATTGAAGTACCCTTATAAGTATTTTAGTAAAATTCATATAAAATAACAACCCAGCGATAAATCATAGTAGTAAATAAAGTTTACATAGCAATAAAGCCAAGGCGATTAAATTGTTGATCATACAAAGCACCAACCGTCGGATCTTCAATTAATTGTGATCCATCACTGGCAGTATAATATTTATAAATGATCATAAAATAATGGTCCTTAATTTTATAAAGCGCATGTTGGGTAGATGGACCTTTAACAGGTTCGCCTTTATAGATCTCTTTCAGGACCCCATCACAGATCGATTGCTCCTGCGGAAAATTCAAACGTCGAATTTCTGACTCGATTACCTTATGACCGAATGATGGAAATGCACTTTCACGGCTAGATCGAACTTGCTCAGAAGTAAATAGTTCGATAACAGTATTATCCATAAAGTCTAAGTAATCATTACACGATGATTGGGCAGAAACCTCTTTTGGACCAATTAAGATCATGACAGGCATGATCATTAAAACAATAAAGATATTGTTTCCCACAGCAGTGTCCCATTTATGGATATCTTTGGTCATTTATCTATTTACTAAAGTTAACTGCTGATCTTCATTTGGTATTGCCCATCTGAGGTTAGTGAATAAATCTCATAACTGAATTTTAAGCAATATAACGCTCAACTCAACCGATGCTTTCAACGGTCGGCTGCATTTGCTTGACAGGCATATTTTCTATGAATGTCGCTTGGACTCTTTTAGAAAAAAGCATGTAAGGGATCCATATGATACCAGCTACAAGTGATCTCAAAAACTCTGTTGTTGTGTCTGGATCAAACATTGGCACTCCAGGAAAAACTTTAGTAACAATCCAAGCATCCAGAGGTATAAATATCAATGATACCACTACAATGCCTATATATAGTTTTGGGAATAGAAAATGCCTAGAAAAGAACAAAAATATCAGATAGATGGAAGCGGCAACCATAATAGTGTTAAATGCGATCTCACCAACCAATAAAGTACTAAAAAATGGGGTATAAGCTTCGGATCCTTCTGTAGTTAACATTTCCCAAGTGCCATTTTCAAAAATTGGCTTGTATGTTGGGATAAGCGTAACAAGCAATCTGATAGGATTTATTACAACGCCGAGTCCAACCAAAATTAGCCATCCACTTAGCCCATTTAATTCATCATTATCAGTCATTCTCAATTGTCCTATTTGGTTTAACTAACGACTCATCGTGTAAGCGGCGAGTCTGGCTATTAAAATTAACGACCCGAACCGCGTTCGAGTCCGCTTTTTATGCAGTGATGCGGAGGGTTATTCTTTTGAGAAGTCTCTGTAGAAACCAGGGCCTTCCGTCGGTTTGAGTACCCTTGACTCAAAGCTACCTTTGTGTCCGTCATTGTAGTCGATAGAAGCAGAGATCATTTTTAATGTCCCATCTTCATCGAACTCAAGATGATCATAAGTCAGGTCAATATTCTGTGATGCTAAATCTGCTTTGATCAAACTAAGATCACCTTTTGTTAATTCAGTAGTGAATTTCACATCAATGACTCCGCTACGCTCTTCGGTACAGCTGTTCATGGTGATGATGATAACAAACGATACAAGGATGCTAAATATCTTATTCCACATGATTTCTTATTTGGTTTGATATTATGTGTTGCTACAAGTCGCGGCCAGTATTGGCAAAACGACCAAGTCCGCGTTGAAACCATTGTTATAGAGCATTGATAAAACTATTCTTTAGAAGGGTAGATCATCATCTAGTTCGTCATTAGAACTATCTTTAATGTCTTGGATATTTATATCTGAATCGATTTCTTCGTTTAATGCTTTATTATAGTTTTCGACTATATCATCAACGGTTTGTAGTACCATTTTAAGCTTTTCATCTTCAATGTCTGGGATTGACAGGCGTATTTCATTTTCATTTTCAATACTTTTAGTAAGCATTGAAACAAGTTCAGTAAAATCTACATCACCAGAGTAGTCAATAGATATTACAGTGTCGGAAATACTACTTAGTTTTATTGTTTCATTTTCTTCGTCAAGAGTGACTGTCACGTTATTCATGTCAATTAATTCCTCCTCTAATAAGTCTGTTTATATTGTATTTTTTAGACCTCATGTCAAAGATATATTCCCCGCCATCTAATATTTTGCAGATCTCTTTCTGATATTCTTGATTTTCCAAAACAACTTGGGAATAGCTAATTCGATTATTTTCATTTCTCGCAATTATAATATTCTCAGCGTCACCATAAACTACTATTGAAGGATTATGTGTGACCAAAATTAATTGCTTACTGAATTTGATATTTCTAATTAGTGTTACCAATCTTTCAGAAATAAACTTGTTACCTAAATTATCTTCAGGTTGATCTATGAATATTATTTTGGACTTAGGGTTTTTAAGTAATACCTCTAAATATTTTTCTGAATTATAACCTGGGCTGTTATTTTTAGAAGTCTCACCACTACCATAGGATAAATAATCTCTCGGATCATTTAGTGCATTGTAAATAATTTCAAGTTCCTTTTGAATCTTCTTATCCAAATTTTCAGAGGAGTTGTCTGAATAATTTTTAATCGTCAAAATTTGATTGCTCAATGCTAACAAATTCAGATACAAACTATCGTTAAATTTAAAATCGTGAATTCCCTCACCAATCGAATTCTTAATATTCTTTTCCTCAATAAAACCAACCTCTAAGTTGAGATTGACATTTTCACTGATTTTAATTGACTCTTCAATTGTAAAGTCAAAATCTTCAACTTTACAAGAATTTTGTTTTAAAATTCTGGAAAGTCGAAATTTATTGAGGATGCTTTGCTTGAGTTTTTTTATATCATTTAATGATTGATTTTTTTGCTGTGACTCAATATTCAATTGTCCATTTACATCAGAGATAACTTGTTCAATTGAATTTAAAAACTTCATCTTTTTGCCATGGATATCCGTCATTGACATTAACAGACTTTCTTTCTCTTTAACCAATGAAATAAACTTTGTGATGGTTTTTTTTTGTTCTTCGTCTAATTCAAATAGTTTATTTCTTAAGAAATAATTAGCATCAGAAATCAATCTTTGGAAGTTTGCAACACTTTCACCGATTAATTCTGCAATATCATAAGTCTTTTTAATTTGTTCCAAATCGCAAATGAAGACAAAGTTTTCACTGAGAATATGGTCTAAATCACTCTCATGTAGTACATATCGTTTATCTGCTTGCTCTAAACACTTTTCATAGCTATTGAGAAGATCTTCTACTTTATTCTCTAAAAATTTTCTTTTCTCTGAAAATTTTTCTTTTGCGGCTAAATATTCATCAAATTTATCTGACTCTTTTGCTAAATCAGAAAGCTTGTTTTCTTCGAAATACCTTACTATTGAACCCTGCTCCAAATAGATTATATCATCATTAGATATCGATACAGTTTCCTTAAAGTTTGTGTCTTTGGTCGTTTTAAGTTGTGCACAATCATAATTCAAATTTTCATATTTCTTTCTATTGGTTTTAATGCTATCAATTTTATCACCAATCAAAGACATCATTAAACTTTTACCACTGGATCGACCACCGACTAAAACATTTAAGTGAGGGCTAAAGGACACCTCACCATCTTTTAGAAAACCATCATCAGTAATTTTAACTTTATCAAGATAGTTGTTAGTAGTGTGTAACTTTGCTAATTCTGGTTCTGATTTTATTCGTGATTGAGGATCAATAAATGCAAGTCTAAGCGTCTCGAAATTTTTTCCGCCCTTTACATAGTAGAAACTATGGACTTTGTCATCTTCTCCTTTATTTGCACACGGATAGTTTTCGATATAATGATTGTCGGAAAACTCTATATAGGCATGGTCATTTTTATTGCGAAATTTTTCTTCTAGAACTTTATCAAATCCTTCATTGTAAATATGCCTTGCCTTTTGAGGTACTTTTTCAAAAGCGCTTTGCATTAACAATACCATTTTTTGAGCGTCTTCTATATTATTCCGATAACTATTAACTATGCTTCTAGTATTTCCCGCATGTGGAATAAAAAAGAAATCATCTTCAGGAAAAAGTTCGACTACTTCATCTATATTTAAAACTCTTTCTTTTTCAGCCAACCCTTTTTCAGAGTATTTTACTTCTAATCGATCCGAAATGCTTTTTGCTCCATCTATATCTGAAAAGTTGAAAATGAGTAATGAATGGTAAATTTTTTCTCTTTCTTCAATTTTAACATTTATGTCAAGTTCAACACCGACTAATAGCAATGGATCTTCATTCGAATCATAATCTTCATAATATTCTGTATAGGCATCAATGTTAATGATATTGTGATCTGTCAATGAAAATACGGACACTTCATTCACTTTTAACTTTGATTTTAGGGTTTCGACTGAAAACTTACCTTTATAGTCATTTTCCTTGGTTTTTTTACTCCAATCCGTATGAATGTGTAAATCAATTTTTTGCCAATGTGAGTATTTTTTTTTGTTGGCCATTTATACCATTTTTCAAATTAAGTAGTGTTCGATCTTTCTTTTTTAGATGCTCTATAACATAATATTATCCGAACTAAGGTAATTTTAGGGCTTACAAGTTGATACCGTACAAACAAGTAATCTATACCCCTTATGTTCGTATTAAGTATTTTTTGGAGGTAATACGAATTATTGATCGCTTATACCCCGAAAAACATTTTACCTAAAATACCATCTTTGGAAGTAAAGTCAATTTAAGACTTTAGGCGAAGGAGAGAGGTAGGTGCCGTGACTGTTCAAAAAATGTAGTGTCTTTTTCGGGAAAAAGACGTGTGTTTGTTTAAGAAATCACGTGTGTTTTTTGAGGTAAACACGTGTGCTAGTTTTGCAGAGTACAGTGATCAGTAAACAGTGATCCTGGGTTGTCATAGCGGGTACGAACCAGTCAGGGAAGGGCGCTTAGTAAACCACGAGACTGCCTGGCGGGGAGGCTGGGACATGGAGATCAGGAGCCGAGATAATGAAGCTTCACCCTTAAACAGGTAAAGGCTGGATGGTATTTCGAAGCTTAGGCCATGAAGCTTTACAGGCATTTTGCCCAACCTATGCTTGTGTACCTGAAGGCTTTTTCCCAGGGTTTAACACCTTACCTTCGTCGTTTTCCTCTTTCTTTTGTACCGACAAAAGAAACAAAAGCTCTCGGCTGCGAAAAATGAGCTAAAGTTGACTTCATTTCACTAAAAGAAATCAATGCTCCTTCACTGGGCTTGCCAGTACCTTAGTGCCATGCGGTATGATTTCTTTCTTAACGCTTCATTCCGCCACCTTCTTAACGCTCTTTTTTCTAAGGCCGATCTAATAAATATGGTGTCATCCCTGTAGATGTCAGGTAATTCGAGGACAGAATATTAAACATGTTCCTGTACGACCCCTTCAGGGCTTTCATCTTAACCAACATTGTCCACGAATTATCTAACATCTACAATCCCAAGTGCGTACCGGGTAGTGGAGGATCAATTAGTAGAACATGAGGGATCTCAAAGTAAGCACTGGCAATCATGTCTGAATGTGAGATCCTTCGCGGTAGGCTTTTCAAAATTATGTCAAACCCCACTTCGCTCAGGACGACAACGTGTAGGAAGGGGATACTCGTGAAGATCCTACTCCGCCAGCCGGCGGATCAGAATGACAACCTGGGGAATTGGTCATGTCGTTATTACCAATCCCCGGTCCACCGTCTTCCGTCATCGGTCCAAATTACTCCTGTTGCCCGAATTCAAATTGTTTAGGCGGATCCACATTCTTCAGGTGCTTCACGAAGTAATCCCATCGCTTGCGCATCATATAATCTTCACTGTAATAGCCGTGACCCCGGTTCGGGAACATAATCATATCGAAATCCTTGTTGGCTTCGATAAGGGCATTTACGACCAGCAAGGTGTTGTAAGGGGGGACGTTGCTGTCGAGTGTACCGTGTGTCAGCAGAAGCTTACCTTTCAGGTTATCAGCCAGCAGCTGGTTGGCCTGATTGTCATAGTTAGTGGATTGATCATCCGTAACGCCATCATTATTGGTGCCTTTCAGCAGTCCCTGCCATTTTTCACCCCATGGATCAGCATAGTTACGGTTGTCGTGGTTACCGGCTCCTGATACCGCCACATCATAGAAGTCAGGATAGGCCAGAATGGCACGGGTAGAGGCAAATCCACCACCGGAATGACCGAATATGCCAACCCTTGTGGTATCCATCCATGAATGACGTGTACCTAATTCCCGTATCATGGCGATCTGATCAGGAATGCCGTTATCGCCCATATTACCGTAATAGAAATCGTGGAAGGCTTTGGATCGGCCGGGCGTACCCTGGGCATCCACTTCAACTACTATAAAGCCCAACTCGGCCAGGGCCTGCTTGTCGGAGCGTGAGGCGCGGAATGCACGGCTGCCCACACTGCCTGATTGCGGTCCGGGATACAGGTAATTCAATACGGGATAAGTTTTGGATGAATTGAAGTTGGATGGTTTATACATTAATCCGTAGAGATCGGTCTCGCCATCACGGGCTTTAACCGTAAATGGTTCAGGTGCAACCCAACCGGCAGCCTGCAGCTCGGTGATGTCGGCCTCCGCCAGTTCAGTAATGATCTCCCCATCCATCGAACGCAGGACAGAAACGGGAGGGGTGTTGGGTGTGGAATAAGTATCTACAAAGTATTCTCCTGATCCCGAAATGTTTATTTGGTGATGAGCGATCTCAGGTGTTAGAAGTTCCATGCCCGATCCATCAAAATTGATGCGATACAGGTAATTGAAATAAGGATTATCGCCATCCCGGCCGCCACCGGTAAAATAAATCGTACGGTTTTCTTCATCCACTCTCAGTATCTCAAGTACGGTCCAGTCCCCTGATGTGATCTGATTTTTGAGTTGCCCTGTTTGCAAGTTATACAGATACAGATGTCCCCAGTTGTCACGTTGTGAGAACCAGATAAATTCGTTACTGTCTTCCAGCATTCTCCAGCTGATACTTTCCACACCGGATTCAAAAAAGGTATCGGTTTCTTCGCGATAGACCGATCGGACGGAGCCGGTATTTGGGTTAGCTACAACGAGTTCCGCATCCTGATGATCACGGGAGACCGATACGAAGGCAAGGGTACTGCCATCTGCGCTCCATTCATTATCGAGGAATTTCCCGGACCAGTCAGCCACATGATCGGTGATGGTAGAACGCTGTGGGTCGGGACTTTTCTGCAGGGGAACCACTTGTGGTGAAGGTTCAAGATTGATCACCACACGGTTCAGGCGAAAGATCAGACTGTCGCCCGGAAGGGGATATTTCCAGGCTTCCAGTTCCGGGTGTCCCACTTTGGTTGAAGCCAGGTACATTTCACCCACACCCCGTGCATCCTGTTTGAAGGTGGAAATGCGTTTTGAGTCAGGTGACCATAATACCACCGGGCTATCTCTTTTAACCCAGCCGGCATTGTTGATGGCATATCCAAAATTCTCTTCGCCATCGTAGGTGAGTTGGGTGATCCGGTCAGTTTCAAGGTTTCGCATGAATAGGTTGTTATCACGGATGAATACCGCTTTGCTGCCATCCGGGGAAACTGATTCATTCCAGTTTCGTCCGCTTGCATCACCGTTGGAGGTGCATTCATAGTCGATAAGGCTACACACAAAGGTCTCACCATTTGCACTGAATGTGATAGCATCCCCGTTGTTTGTATAATCAAAACTTCGAAAAGGGAGGTTAAGGGGATCCACGTCTTTATCCAGAATACCGGATAATACTTTTGCAAGGCGGTCATGATCAAAAGCACGTTCTGCGTTCCCGGACGCCGGATCTGCCTTTATAAACTCTGTGCCTTCTTTTATGGTGTGTTGGTATAGGAGGATGTCATCGTCCGTCCAGCGTTGCCCGGAGATAGTTCCATAAACCAGATCGGAAGTATGGGAGGAAAGAGCTCTTTCAGCTCTTTTGTAGTCATCATCGGTGACCTGTTCCGAACTAAAGGAGCAACCGAAAAGGGTTAAGGCTATCAGTACGGATGAGAAAAAGAGTGGTATCCTGAATGTCATAGAAATTGATTTAATTATTAGCAATGAGCGAATATATAGAATAGTAAGTTTCTATCAAGTAAAAGAGTGTGATTCTTGGTATATGCCATGCAATGTAATGAGTATGTATCGAAATTTTGAAGCTGAGGGATCTATTTGGATATAATAGGGGCTTTTTCAAATACTCTTTTCACATAGTTTTTAATGCCTCCCCAAATGTTGTGGTTCTCCTTATAAACCGATAACACCAATCGTTCATGTTTTGATCTGGTCAACATGCCTCCCAAAGTGCTGGAAAGAAATATTTTTGATCGGGAAAGTCTTTTACAGGATGTAAGAGTTAGTTTTTGATTTTGAAATACCAGATTTGCAGTACTCGATTTATAGCTTTCAGTGCCTCTGAGCCAGTCAAAAACGAGGTATCCATTCTCAATACCTCTTTTCATAATGTCGTATATGATCAAATTACTGGGACTGTATTTACGGTATTCGGAGGTATCATCAAAGCCATTTTGAACCGCGTAGATGGTGTGATTGTATTTGTAAGTAAGTTCAACCGCCAGCACTTTCCCATCTTTTTCAGCCCAATTCAATGCTGCGGAACCAGTAATGAATAACTGCAGGCTTGCTGAGCGGTAAAACTCTTTTAGTCTTGGGTCTGCGAAAATACCCGGTTTGTTACAATGGTGCCATCTGTCCTGATGCAGCCTGACCAGCTCGTCAAATATATACTCAAATTCAGAAGTGTCTTTTGCTTCCTTGATCTCAAAGATCTTGTCGTCGTAGACACTTCGAAGGCCCCGCCTGATATTTTTTCGGGTTGACCGGCTTAGGGTGCTTAAATAGAGATCCCAGTCTGAGTCTATCAGGCAATGACTGCAAGAAGAGGCATTTATCAGTTTGAATGACCATGTATCCTGATCTTTCAGGTTAGAAGAAAGGTGCACAAGAAGGCTGTGTTGCGGTACCTCATCCAAAACGATCTGATCAACCCAAAGGCTCATCTCTTCAAATAATTTTGATACCTCTGTTTGAATAGCAGAAACATGATCAGGATGCACGATGATGTCAAGATAACCGCCAAAAGCTTTATCGACCGGGAGTATTCCTCCTTTGGCTGTGGTAATATGTGAGCCGATCAGCTGTAACGATCTGATAAACCTTAACCTGCTTAGCTTTCTATTTTCAATGAAAAACGGGAGGATTGCTACAAGTTCATCCTCCAGCCAATAGGTGATGATATGAAGGTCATTATTTGCTCCAAATACATTCCACCAGGAATACTGCCATTCATGAAGCTGAAAAACATCCGCTCCGGCAATACCTACAAGTTTGTTCCATGAATTTTTCAGATCTTTGAATTCATTCTCTGATCTGTGTACCCTTTTTGAGAGATTTAGAGAATCTGTCCCCATCCTTAATCGACGTATCTATTATTAATCAATTACATCTATCTGTATATTAACTACTTATACAATGCCGCTTAAATTACCAAAATAAGTGAACTATCCAATCATAATGTTTATTTAATTAGTCAAAATAGCAGAGCAGTACATATATGAAAAGATTATTCCGGTTCTATATTCAAAGCAGTTTACATGTAGCTCTTGCGGTAACAGCACTCGCCGCCATTACTTACGATGAATTCGAACTGCTTCCTGATCTATGGGTTCTTGGTTTTGTCTTCCTGGGTACGGTCGTAGGATATAATTTCGTTAAATATTCCGGATTAGGGAATAAACATCACCTTTCGATCACCGGCAACATCAAGGGTTTGAGGATATTTACAACCGTAGCTTTGATAGGGTTGATCTATATTGGGTTTCAGCTCCCCAATACCGTTATTTATTATGGGATGGGTTTTGGAATACTGACACTTATTTATGCAATCCCTGTCTTTAAGGGCAGGAACATGCGGATGCTGAAAGGGTGGAAGATCTTTGTTATTTCTGCTGTTTGGACAGGGGTCACGGTAATCTTACCGCTCATACATTCGGTGAATGTGGTACAGCCGGCTGCGATCATTGAAATGGTTTCAAGGTTCGCTTTCGTGATCGCATTGACGATCCCTTTTGAGATCAGAGACCTGAAATTCGATGAACCGGAGCTTGGTACTTTACCTCAGGTGTTAGGTGTCAGGGAAAGCAGGTTGCTTGGTTCAGGATTGCTGTTGGTATTCTTGTCATTGCAGTTCCTGAATCCGGTCATAACTGAACTTGAACTCTCCCAAACTGCTTTGATCGCAGTGATCACTCTTTGGGCGATCTGGAAAGCCAAAGAAGAGCAGCATACCTATTATGCTTCTTTTTGGGTTGAAAGTATTCCGGTAGTCTGGTATGGACTCTTCCTTTTTAACCGCCTTTAATTCTTTAGCGTAAGTTTGGCCACAGCTTCTATGTGATAGGTCTGAGGGAACATATCCACAGGCTGCACTACCTCGATATCGTATACTTCCTTAAGTTCCTTAAGGTCTCTGGCCATGGTTGAGCTGTTACAGCTTACGTATACAATGCGCGGCACTTTGAGCTCACAGAGTCGTTTAACCACATCAGGGTGCATACCGGCCCTGGGCGGATCTGTGATCAATACATTCGGGGCTCCATACTCTTCCACAATTTCCTGTGTAAACACGTCCTTCATATCACCTTTGATAAAGGAGACATTATCCACTTCATTTTCCTTTGCGTTGAAGCGTGCATTTTCAACTGCTACATCCACCAGTTCGATGCCAAGTACGTGTTTGGCTTTTCGGCTCATATACAAACTAAGTGTGCCAACTCCACAGTAAAGGTCATAAACAATATCATTGTCCTTGATCTCAGCAAAGTCTTTGGCCACATCATATAACTTTTCAGCCTGTGCCGTATTGGTCTGGAAAAAGGCATTCGGATGGATCTTGAAGGAGAACTCACCGATCTTATCTACAATGAAACCCGGTCCATACAACACTTTCTCATATCGGCCGGCAGCAGTTGGGCTTTTGGTATCATTCACATTGTTGACCACTGTTGTGATAAATGGAAACTCCTTCAACAGGGCGTCCTTCAGCTTTTCCATTAACGACTGATCATCTTGATAGGTCACCAGATTGACCATGAAATCGTCCGTGTAATGGGAGTTCCGGATCATGATATGTCTCATGAATCCGGTATTCTCAAGGGTATCATAGGGTTCTATGCCCTGTTCAATGCAATAATTTCTAATGAAATCCAGTATTTGAAATGATTCAGGCACCTGCAGATGACATTCCTTCAGGTTCAGGATCTTATCAAAGCGACCGGGGGCGTGAAGACCGGCTGCAAACGCAGAATCATCTACGTATTCATCACTCTTGATCTCTTCTTCAGTAAGCCAGCGCCGTGAACTGATACTGTATTCCATCTTATTCCGGTAGTAGAACTCCTGATCGGACGCAATGGCTTGTTTCACGATGTCACCGTCCATGTGGCCAATACGGGTGATATGATCCCTGACCTGCTGCCCCTTGTATTCAACCTGCTTTGAATAGGGGATGTGCTGCCAGCTGCAGCCTCCACATACATTGGCATGCCTGCACTTTGGGTCAATACGATGCTCGCTCGGCTCAAGGATCTCCAAAAGCTTGGCTTCCCGGTGTTTCTTTTTCTTTTTGATGATACGGGCTCGAACCTTGTCGCCCGGGGTAGTGCCGGGAACAAATACGGCCAGACCATCTACCTTGGCTAATCCCTTGCCCTTAAAAGCTGCGTCAATGATATTTAATTCTACTTCCTGACCTTTCTTTAGTGCCATAAATTAAACGGATTCCTCTGAAGTATCTTCGTAATAGGATTGAATTTGTAAATTAAGTGCTGTTTGTTCGTCTGCGACCTCAGACAGTTTTCTTGTTGTCACCTGAAGCTGCTTGAGGGCTTTATTGGTAAGTGTTTGCAGGAATTTAACGGCGATCTTGGGATGACGGTCTCTGAGAACTTCAAAATCAGGTTTAAAAAAACCAAGGAGTTCGCAATCTGTTACACACCGTGCTGATGTCTTTCTTCTTAGATTGTAGCCGATGGAAAGAGCACCAAAGCTATCAGGAGAGGTCAGTTCAAGGCAATTTGGTTTATCTTCTGCGGAACTATCTTCCGGTTCACCTACCGTTAGCTCTATGATCCCGTCTTCAATGAAATACATGCCTGTGCCGGGGTCATTTTTATAAAACACATATTCTCCTTCCTTATAGCTTCTTCGGTGGCATAACTGTAGAAATTCATAGCGCTCTGCCGGATTGAGATTCGCCAGGAATTTTGACTTGAAAACAATGTTAGACTGATCTTTCAGCCTTTTGAGTTTGTCGAACATAGCGTCAGGGATTGAGTTTAGAAGGAGTGACCAATACCGAAGTTAAAATATACTTGCTTATTATTTAACCAACCAGACTGAAGGTCGTGCAGGCGGAAGGCAAAATCAAACCGAACCACTACATATTCCCAGTCGAGGCGAAGCCCGGGACCACCTGCAACGGCGATCTGGTTGTAGAAGTTATCAAAACGGAATCGACCCTGTTCGAGCCTATCCTGGTTGTTTTCATCCCTGAAGTCGTTTCGGGGGCCATACCATATATTTCCGGCATCCGCGAAAAGGGCAGCAAACCAGTTGGCTCCCAGGAAATTCCTGATAAAAGGCTGTCTGATCTCGGTAAATGCAGCGAGTTTTATTTCACCGCCGGGGATATTCACATTTTCTGTTGAAATATCGCCGGGGCCAAGCTGAAAAGGAGCCCAACCGCGAATGTCATTACTTCCTCCTGCAAAGAACCTCCGGTTCAGGGGGATTGAAGTGGAACTACCGTAAGGGTGAGCAATTCCACCAAATAAACGCCAGGCAAATACGCCATCCACAGAAATTGGATAGTATTTACGGTAATCGGCAGAAAGTTTGACGTATCGGCTGTAGCTAAGGCTGTTTTCACTTAATCCAAACAGGGAGGGGAGGTTGCCCTCGAGAGTACCGGGTGTGGTCAGGTAATTATCGATCAGATAGGGGATGTTACCGCCAACAGCGACCGAATATTCACTGTAATAACCACGATTTCTTTTTATCAGGTCCGTATTCTGGCTTCTGAAAGTATAGCGGATGGTGGAGGATATCTGGGGATTGAAATCCTCTAGAATTCGCTGAAGTTCAAAAGCATCTACAATGGTGCCATCCGATAAGGTGTCCGTTCCAAACTCATTCCTAAGGTTTCGGATATAGGCAGAGGATGGGTTATTATCCACAAGATCCAGTTCTATCAGATCCAGGAAACTTGAAAAGTTAGAGGTATGATTGACCTCATAACGCATGTTGAAACCCACATCAGAATTGACATCAAACAACAGCTGATCAGAACGGCTGTAGCTTAACAGGTATCTGGTGATACCACTGGTGAATCCCGGCCTGTTATCAAGGAATGAAAATGGAAAATTCAATCGGGGTACGGAGTAATCGGCCGTGAGTTCATAACTTCTGAATACCGAAGACTGTGTGGCGGTCGTATCGATCTGCTCAAGAACTGAAGGGCTCACAAATTCAAAACTGGCATTAGCTCCTATCGTCAGGTTCTCTGCGTTGCCAAATACATTATTATTGGTGTAATCCACGCCAAAACCGGTACCGTAGCCGTATCGTTTCATTCCAAATAATTCGGTAGAAACACTGTGTTTGGTCAGGGTTTGCAGATCGAAGTAGGCTGGTATTTCCTCACGGGTAAAATCGGGTTGTACCTGATCTTCATTCTGGCTAAACCGCTGAATGTATAACATTCCCAGGTTCTGGAATTCGTTAACGGTTTCCAGATACAGTGAATGATCGTACAATTCTCCGGGCTTGAATAATAATTGTTCCGAAAGCAGTTTAAACTTGGATCGGGCTCCTGATTCCTTGAGTAATGAAATAGTGTAGGATGAATCAACGGTATGGGGTGGCCCCCTCAAGGTATCGGTTTCATCAAAATTGACGGGCGGTTCCGTGTCACTTAAACTGACTCTGATATCACCAAATCTATATTGCCTGCCCGGCCTGATGCGATACATGATGTCAAGGGAATGGGAGGCTGTGGTATCCTCTTTTACCAAAGCTATGACCGAGTCACGCTGAACCGAGGCATACCCATTGTTCTTCAGGAAGGTGATGATACGCTGCTGCTCATTACTAAGCGATTGCGAACTATAGGATCGGTTCACGGTGAAAGTGGTATCGTTGATCCTTCCCCGGGTAAAGGGACCGCCTTGCAGAAACTCAAACCGTTTGTTGGGTTCAGTAAATCCCGGAAACCCACTGTAAGTGACAGAGTTGATCCGGTATTGCGGTCCTTCCTCAATGATAAAGGAAACTTCGATCTTGTCTGTACGGTATTCCACGATCGTGGTATCCACCGATACATCAAAATATCCCAGAGATTCATAATAAAGAGTGATCCGTTCCATGTCGTTAGCCACAGCCTGGCGATCCAGATAGGCTGGTTCTTCCCCGAAACGCCCTCCTGAGATCTTCCAAATGGTATACCATGGTGTAAATTGAGGAATACTCAAAAACTCACGATTGGTCCGGGTTCGGACCAGGGTAGTGAGCGTACGATCTTTGATATCCTCATTACCCGAAAAACGAACCCTGCGGACAACATCTTCAGTGTTTTCATCGGTTTCAATGTTCTGGGCAACCGTATTTTGCGGGTAAAGTATTCCAACCCATGTTATAAAACACAGCAGAAATGCTGATATGAGATTTCGGGGATCAGATGTTTGCAAGGCATTACAGAGTCAGGGGTTACAAAGGTCGGACCAGGCCGGCTACAAAATGCAACCGCTACTTCTGCTGAAGGAGCTTAACATTTATACGTCGTCGTAATCGAAACCTTCGTCCTCTTCATTATGGAAGAAGTCTTCTTTACGAATGTAATCAGGCCAGATATCTTCGATACCCTCATACACAGGCTCTTCGCCCTGTTCGATCTCTTCTAGTTCCTCGAGGTTCACAATAACCTGATTAGGCAGGCCATTTCGTTCAGCCCATTCGATCAGTTCTTCACGGGTTGCCGGAAAGGGAGCGTCATCAAGTGCGGCTGCTAATTCTACAGTCCAAATCATATGTATGTAATTATTTTAGAATGAATGAGTGTAATAAACACAAGTGTGAATAAAACACAAGTGAATAAATTAAATTTTTGTTCCAAATTCGTGCCGAAAATATTGTTATCTTCGCACAAATACATCAACTAAATCCTGAGAGGATTATTTTTATGTTTAACAGTTTAGGCGCCCCCGAAATTCTAATCATTGCCATAGTGGTTTTGGTTTTATTTGGAGCTAAGCGAATTCCTGAATTGGCCCGTGGTTTGGGACAAGGGATCAAGGAATTCAGACAGGCTTCAAAAGATATCAAAAAGGAAATTGAGGATAGTTCCAGAGATATCAATGACGCTGCTAATCACGAAGAAACCACCTCTAAAAGCAATTAAAAGCAGAAATTGAATTACATGACTATTTCAGAGACTCGCGAAAAAGTCTTAAACGGAGAAGTACAGCTTCTTGACATTGTAGAACATTACATCTCAAAAATTGAATCCCAGAATAAGGTCATCAATGCCTATGTAGCCACCGATTTTGAGGCGGCCAGAAAGAAGGCAGAATCGATCCAGAAAAAGATCGAAAATGGTGAAGCCGGTAAGCTTGCCGGTGTGGTTTTGGGTATAAAAGATGTAATTGCTGAGCGAGGAAAGAAGCTAACCTGTGCGTCAAAGATGCTCGAGGACTTTGAAAGCGTGTATGATGCAACAGTTATAGAGAGATTATTGGCAGAGGATGCCATACTTATAGGCAAGCTTAATATGGATGAATTTGCCATGGGCTCAGCCAATGAATATACCAACTTCGGTCCGGTCAAAAATCCCCATAATACAGATAAGGTGCCCGGTGGATCTTCAGGTGGAAGTGCCGCTGCTGTTGCCGCTGATATGGCTATGGCCACATTGGGTTCTGATACCGGCGGCTCCATTCGGCAACCGGCTTCTTACTGCGGAGTTGTTGGACTGAAACCAACTTATGGTCGTGTCTCACGTTATGGACTGGTGGCTTTTGCGTCATCATTCGATTGTATCGGCCCTTTAGCGCATTCAGTTGAAGATACTGCCAGGATCCTCGAAGTGATCGCAGGTTTTGACGAAAAGGATAATACCTCTTCTCAGACTGAGACCGGAAATTATGTGGAAGCAGCACTGACCCCAAATAAGAATATAAAGATCGGAGTACCGGAAGAGTTTTTTGGTGATGGGCTGGATCCTGAGATCAAGGAAGGCATTGATAGCTTATTGGGTAAACTGGAAGCCGACGGTGCTGAATTGGTACCTATTAACCTTCCTCATACCAAATATGGCATTGCCACTTATTACATTTTGGCAACCGCTGAAGCCTCGAGTAACCTGGCCCGCTATGATGGCATCAGATATGGCCATCGTGCGGATAAGGAAGAGGTACTGGATGAATTGAAGAAAGAAGAATTAGCCCTGAAGGAACAGTTCGAATTAGCTTCCGGTGAGGAAAAGATCGCCATTCAGCAAAAACTGGCAAAAATGGATTCAGCACTGATACGTCTCTATAAGAAATCCAGGACCGAAGGATTCGGACAAGAGGTAAAACGAAGGATCATGCTTGGGACCTACGTTCTCAGCTCAGGGTATTACGATGCTTATTATGGGAAAGCCCAGAGAGTTCGGAGACTCATTCAGGATGATTATAAAAAAGCTTTTGAAAAGGTAGATGTTATTGTGAGTCCAACAGCTCCAACCACCGCATTTGATATCGGTGATAAACTGGATGATCCGGTACAAATGTATCTGAACGATGTTTACACGATCACAGCCAATCTTGCCGGTATTTGCGGGATCAGTGTTCCAGCCGGGACCCATAGTGATGGCATGCCTTACGGGATTCAGTTCATGGCCGATAGTTTTCAAGAAGAAAAAGTTATTAATGCCGGTCGACTGGCAGAACTTCACACAAAATAAGTTTAGATCACATGATGAATCGACTACAGGGAAAGACAGCGATCATTACAGGTGCAACCGCCGGAATAGGGATGAGCACTGCTATTCAGATGGCTAAATCCGGTGTCGATCTGTACGTGACCGGAAGGAGAGAAGAAAAGCTGCTTCGGCTTAAGGAAGATCTGGAAGACAGATACGGAGTGACAGTCACTGTTTCTGCATTTGATATTCAAGATCCGGATGCCTGCACCAAATTTGTAGAATCCATTGACAAGCCCGTTGATATTTTAGTGAACAACGCCGGGATGGCAAAAGGAACTGATCCAGTGTATTCGGCTTCTTTTGATGACTGGGATGCTATGATCGATACCAACATCAAAGGTTTGTTGTATTTGTCTAAGCTGATATCTGCCAAAATGAAAGATCGTAATGCAGGACATATCATAAACGTGGGATCCATCGCGGGACATGAATCGTATCCCGGTGGTGTGGTCTATACTGCCACAAAACATGCTGTTAAAGCAATTACTGAAGCGACCAAGAAAGACCTCCATGGGACAAAAGTGAGAGTCAGTATGGTGTCTCCCGGTCTTGTGGAAACGGAATTCAGTGAGGTGCGTTTCCGTGGGGACAAAGAGAAAGCGGATATGGTTTATAAAGGGATGCAGCCATTAGTGGCTCAGGATATTGCCGAGATCATACTTTTTATCGCAAACCGCCCAGATCATGTGAACATCATGGATACCATTGTATTTCCGGTCGATCAATCTTCATCCACCATGGTACACCGGGATGAATAAGTGGTTATACCTGCTATTTGTTCTGATCCTCAGTGGATGTAGTGAAGAAAAGAATACGGGTCTTTCCTTTACAGAAAAGGGAAGGGAAGTTCCGGCATTTGATGTTGATTCCGCCTACCATTTTGTAAATGAACAGGTTGAAATGGGGCCAAGGGTTCCAAATTCAGAAGCTCATCAAAAAGCACTGAATTATTTTCAGGAAAAGCTAAGATCATATGCGGGTAACAATGCTGTTTATGTTCAGCGATTTGAAGCAGAAGGTTATGATGAAACCCTGAGTCTCGGAAATGTGATCGCAGCATTCAACCTGAGTTCACCTGACCGTATCATGATCAGTGCGCACTGGGACAGCAGGCCACGGGCAGATATGGATTCAACGGATACTGAGAACCCCATATTAGGAGCTGATGATGGAGCCAGTGGTGTTGGGGTCTTACTTGAACTGGCAAGAATGTTCAGGGATAACCCGCCACCCGTTGGGGTTGATATAGTATTGTTTGACGGAGAAGACTATGGTGAGTCAGGTGATCTTGCCCGTTATTTCCTTGGTTCACGTTATTGGTCTCAAAACCCACCGGTTCCCGGATACAACCCGCGCTTTGGTATATTACTGGACATGGTAGGTGGAATCGTGGCACAGTTTCCCAAAGAACAATACTCAGTCAATTATGCCCCAAATCTTGTAAACGAGGTATGGAATATTGCCGCAGAAAAGGGGTATGGAGAACTCTTTCTCAATGAACAAGGGGCTGCTGTTTCAGATGATCATGTGATAGTGAATGAACAAGCCGGAATTCCCATTATTAATATCATACATCATTACCGTAAAAGTAATGGGGTAGCTGAATTTCCACCGTACTGGCATACTCAAGCTGATGATATGGATATCATTAGCAAAGAAACTCTGCAGGCGGTCGGTGATGTCATGGCAGAACTAATTTACAATAGATTGTAATGGATTATATTGAACTCCGTATCTCAGTCAAAGATGATTTTCATGAATTACTGATCGCTGAGCTATTTGAAAGGGATTTTGAGGGATTCGAACAAGATGATGATCTGCTTATTGCTACTATTCCCGCTACCCGTTTTGATGACTCCAAGAGAGAAGAGATCGAGAGAATTGTCATGGCTCTTGGAGTGGAATCATCTATTCTGTCAGAAACAGTGATCGGTCCACAGAATTGGAATGAGGAATGGGAGCGTACCATACAGCCGCAAACCATCGGTAAGTTTTACGTTCATCCCACATGGAAAAGTTTTGATGGGGATCTGGGAGATAAGATCGACCTGCTGATAGATCCTAAGATGGCATTTGGAACAGGATATCATGCTACAACAAGGGTCATGCTTGAATGGCTGCCCGAGGTAGTCTCAAATAATGATAAGGTTCTGGATGCCGGGACCGGAACTGGTATTTTAGCGATCGCTGCCCTGAAACTCGGAGCTCAGAGTGCATTTGGATTTGATATTGATGAATGGAGTGAGACCAATGCCAAAGAAAATATTCTGCTGAATGAAGTAGATAATTTTGAAGTCAAACTCGGTTCAACTGAGGTTATCCCAAAGGGTGAAAACTATGATCTCATCCTGGCTAATATTAATCGTAATGCTTTGATTGAGTTATTGCCTGAACTGGTAACTCGCTTATCAGTTAATGGAAAGATCCTGCTTTCCGGATTACTCGAAGAGGATGAAGAGGCTATTCGAAGTCTCGATTCTGTAAGCCGCCTTAGATACGTTGGTACTCGTCAACACGGAGAGTGGATCGCAATTCTGTTTTCAAAATGATGAGATCTGCAATTGATATCGGAACAAATTCAGTTCTTCTTTTGGTGGCTGAGAAGAAGAAAAAAGGAATCATAGAGCCTGTACACGAAGTTCAGAGACTGCCCAGGCTGGGCAAGGGTGTGGATGCACAAAAGGTGATCAACGAAGCTTCTACCGGGAGAGTGATCGATGTATTGCTGGAATATAAGACCTTGCTTAAAGAATCTTACCCTGAAGCCGGTCAACCGGTTGTAACAGCCACCAGTGCTGTCAGGGATGCTTACAATCGGGATGAATTCATTCAAAAGGTCAGGGAAGAGACCGGGTACGAAATTCGGTTGCTATCTGGAAAGGAGGAGGCTAAATGGACGGCAGCCGGTGCCTTATCCATGATCGAGAAACCAAAGAATGGAAGGGGTGAATATCTTATTCTGGATATTGGTGGAGGAAGTACAGAGGTCGCACATGTCAGAGATCAATATCTAATCGATAAATATTCATTCGATATGGGGTCTGTTCGTTTTACAGAACGCTTTTTAAAAAATGATCCCCCGATGGAAAAGGAAATTGAGTCCTGTCGTGCGATCATTAAGACAACATTCAGGAACCGGTTCTTCCATAACAATTCCTATTTTAAAGCCGTAGGGGTAGCAGGTACCGTTACGTCACTGGCTGCAATAATCATGGAACTGGATGCTTATGATCCATCAGAAATGAACGACGTGATCATTTACCGGGATGAGCTCCGGGAAGTGATAGGAAAATTTATTGACCGGCCTTCAGATGAGATGCTGAGATCTTATCCAAACATTCTGAAGGGAAGGGTTGATATCTTTTTGGCAGGATTGTTGATCCTGGATGGGTTTATGGAACGATTCGAACGAAAAGAGCTGACGGTCTCAACCGGTGGTATCCGACATGGGGCCATTTTAAATACAAAATAAAAAAGCGTTACTTTCATTAAGCAACGCTTTTTAGAGTCCTGATAACAGTTAAATACTAGAACGGAAATCGAAGTCCGGCACCAATATTCAGCTGATCAGCATCACTGATCACAAATTTTGCTTCAGCAAAGAGTTCAGCAAAATCTAAATTATATTCCAGACCTGCTCCTAAATTCAGTCCTGTTTCATTATTTGAACTGCTTCCAAATCCATCGATCTCAACAGATGCATTAAAGAAGTTCAAACCGGCCAACGCATACGCATTCAATCCCTGGTCAGGATCAGAAAAGAACATATAGTTTCCGTTAATGTTAAGTTCCCAGTAATTGATGTTGCCACCATTCACATCTTCGGGAAAATAATAGCCAAAATCAGCAACACCCCTGAATTGTTCGTTGATCGTGTAGACCCCGTCAACTCGAATTCCAAGCTGTTCAACCTCGGAACCATACATTAGGCCGACACCGGCTTTGAATTGAGCCTGTGCGCTTTCTACAGCCAAAATTGAGAAAAGAACCAAGAATATAGAAGTAGTTAATTTTTTCATGAGTAGTTAATTTTGTTCAAATTGTAGTTGATACATTTCTGCTTCAACTATTAATGCGTAAAGTGTACTAAAAAAGGTTCATATTTAAAATTATACTTAAAAAAATCATTTTCATTTATTGTAGTGTTTGTATTTTAAGGGCTGAATTAATTCAGATATGTCAGAAGAAAACTCAGAATTAGAAAATAACTCACCGCGAAAAAATGCCTCTGCCAGTAGTCTGGAGGATGATGCTTTAGTCAGTGAAGCTCTGGCAGGCAGGGAAGACTCCTACAGCAAACTTGTAGATAAGTATCAGAAACCGCTCTATTTCCATATCCGGAAAATGATAAAAGAGGTTGAACTGGTTGATGATCTTGTTCAGGAGGTCTTTATGAAAGCGTTTCATAATCTCAATTCCTACAGCAATGAGTATGCCTTCTCAACGTGGATCTACAGAATCGCGACAAACCATACCATCGATTATCTGAGAAAGAAAAAACTTCAGACATTGTCCATAGATCAGCCCTATAAAACCAAGGATGGTGATATGGAAATGCAGCTGCCGGATGAAAGCTTTTCTACAGATCAACCGGTGATGAAGAAAGAGCGAAAGGCTATTGTACAGGAGGCCATCGATGATCTTCCTGAAAAATATCGGCTTGTGATCGAAATGCGGCATATGGAAGAGAAAACCTACCAGGAGATCGCAGAGATACTGGATCTGCCATTAGGGACTGTAAAAGCTCATATTTTCAGGGCTCGTGAGTTATTATACAAAGCACTCATTGATAAGAGAGATAAAATTTAAAAACTTTATCTGAGCCTGTTTTATTTATTTTTTCGCATATAAGGGTACAACTTTTAATCAAAAACCAATTTTAATATGAAAAACTATAGCCTAAGACTGTTTTCAGCTATTTTTATAATGTCCTTATTTGTCTGGACATCCTGCGGCAGTGATGATCCCGTTTCCGGAATGGAAGGAGACCCTCCAGCTTTACCGCAATTCCAGGAGATAGAACCTGATCTTTCCTATTTTATGGATAATAATCCCAAGATCCAGACCACAGATAATTTCTATGAAGGGAAATCTTATGCCCTGGGGCTTGCTATGTTCGGACAATTCAGTCAGATCTATGGTTCATTCTTTAGTTCGGCCAGTACAAATGGAGCTGAATTCAATGACGGAGTTTGGACATGGACCTACTCTTATGCGTTTGAAGGACAATCTGTCTCAATTGAGTTGACGGCACAAGAATTAGTTGATTCAATAAGATGGGAGATGAACTGGTCTTTTGATGATGGTCAGGGCAACTCGTTTGAGAACTATACCATGGTGGAAGGAAACACCGCCAAAGACGGTTCATCCGGAAACTGGACCTTCAATTCCCTGAATCCGGATACTAACTCTGAAGAACCTTTCATGATATCCGAGTGGGAGAGAAACGGAGATGACCAATATGAATTGACTGCCTATTTCTATGATGAAGGTGTTCAGGGAGAAGAGTTCTATACCTTTACGCAAAACAGTACTTCCTTTGATATAACCTATGTATACGGTACTGAAACTATACTGGTCCATTGGGATAGTGCCACTGAAACAGGATATTATCAGATAGGTGATGACCCAAATAACCGTTACTGCTGGGATAGTCAGTTTCAGGACGTGAGTTGTGGCGCCTGATCTGATTTAGTTGTTCTATTAAAATAAACTTTTTAAATGACTTAAAAAGCCGACTAGTCCAGGGTCGGTTTTTTTAATTCAGGAATTCATCTGATCCAAAATTTTATGAATTTCTTTTACCTCAGAATGATCGCTGCCTAATATTTCAATTCTAATGTCAAGGCTTTGGTTGTAGTACTTGCGAGCTGTTTCAGTATTATTCCTTCTAAGTTCCAGATTCCCCAGGATCTTGTAAACCACTGCATTATATAAATGTTTTTCGCCTACTTTTTCTTTTTGGATATCTAGGGCGTTAAATAACACTTCTTCAGCTTCTTTAAACCTGCTCATTCCCACATAAAGATTTCCAAGATTACGATAGGAAAAAGCAGTATTGATATGATTCTCACCAAAGTTATTTATGGTGAGATCAAGGGCCTGGTTGAAAAGCTTTAATGCTTCATCGTATTTACCCTGATCTTCTAGTACAGCTCCAAGATTTCTGGTAGATGTAATTACAGCAGAATGTGATTCCCCATAAAGTTCCTTGGTCATTTCCAAAGCCTGCCGGTTATACTCCTCCGATTTGATCAGATCACCAGTTTGTGAGTAGAGCAGGGCAAGATTAGATAAATTAGCGGCCAAACCGGGATGAGGACCGTCTATAAGCTTGTCTACCATATTGTAGGACATCATTTGATAGTCGAGTGCTTCTTCATACTTATCTAAAGTTCTAAGGATGGAAGCTTGAATATAATAGGTCTCAGCTAATCGGATATCCGACTCGCCATATAACCTTTTTTGTACTTCAATGGCCTCATTATTTGCTTCTACAGCTTCCTCCAATTGATCATTGACCCTTAGAACGTATGCCATAGCACTTAGTCTGGCTGCGTAGCTTGTATCGGCCTTTGTTCCGGTCAGTGGCTGTAACTCTAATGACCGTCGAAAGTGTTTTAATGATTCATCATAATTTCCATTATCACGATTAACCAAAGCCAATATGAAATTTGAACTGGCTAACTCAATTTCATCCTGATCATCAAGTTCTTCATTGATCCTTATAGCTTCATGAGCCAGGCTATCTGAGATATCAAGAACTTCCAGACTATGATATATATTTGCGAATAAATTAAGCATCGAAATTTGTACATCTTTCTGATTGTTCAGGTTTGAAACCTGTTTATGTCCTTCATCCAGAAGCTGCCTTGCACTAATTTCTTCACCTTGTGATATCTCCGGGTAATTCTGTGAAAACAGTCCGGTTAGAAAACTGGATATTTGAGTGGCTTTTTGAGATTCCAACTGTGCTTTCTGTTCATTTATTGATAACTGATAGGTATAGAAAGCTACTAAACCGGTTATAACAATAAGCATAGCAAGGGTGGGGGTCAGGTATTTCTTATTACGCTTGATATATTTTTTCAGTCGATATTTTCTGTTTCCCTTAGTGGCGAGTACAGGGTAGTCAGACTCATAGTTTTCTATGTCATTTAGGAAGGCTTGTGCACTATGATACCGCTCTTCAGGTTCCTTCCTCATTGTTTTTGAAACGATGGCTTCCAGGTCTCTTTTTAAGGTCTTCATCAAAGATTTTTTCGAGATACTAAAGTGACCTTGAATTTCTTTTTCAGTGACCTCTGAAAGTGATGCCGTAAGTGATTTCGGAGTTTCATTCAATATGACCTTTTCTACTTCATGAATACTCTTATCTGATAGGTCAAATGGCGTGTCATTAGTTAATAAAAGATGCAGCAAGGTACCCAGGGCGTAGATATCTGTCTGTATAAGAGGCGGTTTTTCAAGAATCTGTTCAGGTGCTGCATATTGGGGAGTCCACAGGCGTTGCCCCTGTTTTGTTAATTTTATGTCAGAAGCAGAATCATCCTGCATTAGTTTAGCTATACCAAAATCAAGTATCTTAACCCTTCCGTTCTTATTTATTAAGATGTTTGAGGGTTTAAGATCCCGATGGACCACTAAATTTGAATGGGCAAAATCGATCGCTTTCAGAACTTCCTTAAAAAGAATAAGACGCTCATTTATATTCAGCTTATTCTTGTTACAATATTCGTCGATAGGTGTCCCATCGATATATTCCATGATGAGGTAGGGAGATCCATTATCCAGAACACCACCATCTAAAAGCAGGGCAATATTCGGATGTTTCAGGTTACCCAGAATCTTTTTCTCCTGACTAAACCTTAACCTGATGTCTTTTGACATGCTTCTCTGATTCAGGAACTTGATAGCCACCTTTTGATCGAACTCACCATCCACGCGTTCTCCCAAATATACCTGACCCATGCCGCCTTCATCAATAAGCTTTGAGATCTGATAATTACCAACTTTTTTCCCAATTAGTGAATGGGTGCCGTCTGTTTCAGTTTCCTTTTGTTGCCTGGATAGATCATTGACCAGGTCAGAGTTTTCCCCAGCCATGTCAGATAAAAAACCACTTTTTTCAGATTCATAGATATGGTCCAGGTATTCCCGGACCTCCCTGATCAGGTCCTCATCGTCTCCACAGGTGGTTTTTAAATAATCATCTTTTTTGTCTTCCGGTAAGGTGAGAAGAGTATCAATTATCTGGTGAATTGTTTCCCATCGTTTTTTATCCATAGTAATGTATTAGCAGGTTTTTATTCCGAAAGGCGTAAAGTTTATAAGAAAGAGCTCATATTTATTCTTTCAGTTCTTTATGCAGCCAACCCCGAGCTTTGGACCATTCTCGTTTAACTGTACTGGGTGAAACTCCCAGCACCTCCGCGGTATTTTCAACGCTCATTTCCCCGAAATAGCGGTACTCCACAACTTTGGCCATCCTTTCATCAAAAGTGGCCAGCTTTTCTAAAGCAGCATCAATATCTATCAAATTCTTTGCTTGTTCCTTTTGACGCATAAATGCATCAACATAAGTCAGATCACGTTCGGATCCCCCACGCTTCTCAGCCATTTTTTTACGTGCATGGTCTATCAAAATTTGCCTCATGCAGGTAGAGGCAATGGCATAAAAGTGAGCCCTGCTTTCCCAGGAGATCTCATCGTAGTTAATCAGTTTCAGGTAAGCTTCGTGTACGAGGTCTGTTTTAGAGTAGGTATTTTTTTTGTACTCATTCGATAATTGACGGCATGCAATGTCTTTTAATACATCATAAACATGAGGCATTAATCGATCATATGCCTCTGGGTTGTCTTTACCGGCCTCGATCAGAAGTGCAGTAATATTGTTTTTATCGCTCATCCTAATATTTGTACAAACCCATTGATATCAAGACCTAATCTTATAAAAAAAACTAAATAATCCTAATAACAGTCATTTATAGGGAACGTGAAAATAATATGACCCCTGTTTGAATTATATCTCGCCTTAGTAATTGAAGCCCGCTTTATCCTATGTACGGGGCAGACTATCAATTCAATTATTTTATAAATAAGGGTGTCAGATATGAACAAATCAAAACTATTACATGGTCGAATACAGTGGCTCATTATTTTGATCTTATCTCTTTTTATGTACGCTTGTCAGAACAGTGGGACAGGGTCAGGAGGTGGAGAGGAAGAGCTGGAACCACAAATTACAGGGATAAACCCTGAACAAGGGGCAGTTGGGACGCAGGTGATAATCAGTGGTACTGATTTCAGTACGGATACAGATGATATCTCAGTGGAATTCAACGGTACGATATCTGAAGTTGTTTCTGCGACATTGAGTAGTATTGAAACAAGGGTTCCTGAAAATGCAACAACCGGACCAATTTCGATTACGGTAAGGAATGTAACAGTGACCGGGCCTTCATTTGAAGTCCTGCCCGATGCTCCCGGAATTTCTTCTGTTGAACCGGATAGTGGCAAAGTCGGTGATCAGGTAGTAATAAGTGGTGAAGACTTTGGCACCTCACCTTCATCGGTTACTGTTGAGTTTGATAATATTCCCGCTACTGTAAGTTCAATTTCTGATACTTCTATAGAAACCTCAATACCTGAAGGGGTGTCTGGTGGCACCATTGATATTACCGTTACGGTCAACAGCATTACGGCAACTTATACCGGGTTTGATATTATTGTAGAGCAAGCGGCACTGATTCCACAGACAATTGATGCAGGAGGATATCATACTTGTGCCCTGGATGAGGAGTCTGATGCATATTGCTGGGGTAATAATACAGAAGGACAACTGGGTACCGGTGTAACCAGTGGCAAAAGAGATGAGCCACAGGCAGTTCGAATGTTGTTTGGATCAAAATTTCAACAGATCAGTGTGGGTCTTAATCATACGGCTGCAATTGACCTGACTGGAAATATTTGGGTATGGGGAGCTAATTTTGACGGCCAGCTTGGGGATGGTACAACTCAATACTCTCCATTCATGAAACAGGTGGTATTCCCTGAAGCATTAACTTTTACAAAAGTAGAAGCTGGGAGAAGGCATACAGTAGCCCTTGACCAGAATGGAGAAGTTTGGACCTGGGGACATAATGGAAGTGGACAGTTGGGGGACAGTACAACTACCGATCGTTTGACTCCGGTCAAGGTTCTAATGCCTGAAGGTGTGACCTTCACCGATGTATATGCAGCAGGTGGCAGAACTATGGCCTTGACGGCATCAGGCGAATACTGGAGTTGGGGATTTAATGGCAATGGAAGGCTCGGAGACGGCACTACTGAAGATAAGCTGGTTCCTGTGAAAGGTATCCTCCCAGGTGGTGTGACATTGACTGAATTAAGTGTTGGTGATACTTATAACTTAGGCCTCGACACCAGTGGTAAACTATGGGCATGGGGCTTCAATGGGGATGGTCAATTAGGTAACGGTACAACAGATCACAGTTCTAAACTGATGCCCGTAGATCTGCCGTCAAATATAACTGTTGAATCATTCTCAGCCGGAAGGCGACATAACCTGGCTATTGCTTCAGACGGGTCGGTCTGGGCTTGGGGAAATAATAATTTTGGAGCCATAGGCAATGGAAACTTTGATGCAGATGAAACGACCCCTGTTATGGTACAGGTGCCATCCGGAGAACAATTTCAAATGATCAGTGCAGGATTGGATTATTCCATGGCGATCAGTGGAAATGATGAAATTTGGGGATGGGGATTCAATAATGACGGACAGATCGGAGACAGTACCAGAACGGATCGTTATTTACCTGTAAAAATAAACTTTACCGCAGAATAGAATTTATACTAAGAACTCAAAAACAGAACTATGAGACATTCGATATATTTATTTACAATAATCATCATAATGGTTTCCATTCTTGGGACGGGCTGTAATAAGAGCAGTGATCCGGTTCCAACAGGCAATGACCTTGATCCCCAAATTACGGGTATTTCACCTCAAAGTGGACCAGTTGGAGCCAATGTAACGATCTCAGGAACAGATCTGAGCAGTGAATCATCAGAGTTGTCAGTTACATTCAATGGGACGGAGTCTGATATATTATCCGCCACGTTAACCAGTATAGAAACTACAGTACCTGAAGGAGCAACATCAGGAGTAGTGTCTGTAACAGTTCGCGGTACCACGATCGATGGTCCTTCGTTTACCGTTGAAGAACCCACTCCACAAATCTCATCTATTACTCCCGACACAGCTTTTGTTGGGGAGGAGATCACCATCAGGGGGAATAATTTTGGAGTAGATTCCACCGAAGTGTCGGTGATCATCTCCAATATTACAGCTAACGTAGTTCAGTTCAGTGATTCCTTGATAGTAGCTAAAGTGGTTAATCCGGAGGGAGATACAGGCCTCATTGATGTAGAAGTTATGGTCAATAATACCTCCTCACAGATCTATAATGATTTCTATATTCTTCGAATAAAGTCTGTGGCAACGGGCGAATTTCATAGTTGTGCTATTACTTTGGAAGGCAACGCCTATTGTTGGGGTGATAATGAATTTGGGCAATTAGGGAATAATTCGTTTACAGACAGTCCATATCCTGTAGCCGTAGACGTTCCTGACGGTGTTAAATTCTCTTCTGTAACCGCTAACAGATACCATACGCTAGCGATCGATGAATCTGGACAGGTATGGGGCTGGGGTGATAACTCTGCAGGAGAGCTCGGGGACGGTTCTACAACCGGCCAAAATGTACCCGTTCAGGCTGCACTGCCTCAAGGAATTACAATCACTAAAATAAGTACTGGTATTGCTCATACACTTGCTCTGGATGAAAATGGGCAGGCCTGGGCATGGGGGTTAAACAGTTCAGGTAGATTGGGTGACGGAACTGAAACGAATAGTCTGACACCATTATTGGTCTTGCAACCTGAAAATACTGTTTTCACAGATTTGGATGCCGGTCTGTTTCATTCTTTGGCACTTGATGAAGTCGGTCAGGTATGGGCCTGGGGTAACAACAGAGATGGTAAGTTAGGTGATGGAACCACAACAAACAGACTTGAACCTACCCTGATCGAAATGCCAACCGGAGTTGAATTCAAAGAAATATCAGGTGGTGAGGATCATTCTTTGGGTTTGACCACAACCGGTGACGTTTGGACATGGGGAAGCAATGAAATCGGTCAACTTGGAGGCAGTATGCTCAACTCGAGTGCAACCCCTGTACAAGCTGACCTGCCTGTTGGGTTGATGATAGAATCTATTGATGCAGGTAATTTTCACAACTTAGCAATTGCGAGTACTGATGAACTTTGGGGTTGGGGGTCTGCCGGTTCCGGTAGTTTAGGTCCAGGGTTTACGTCAGCTACGGTTTCTCAACCTACGTTATTAGAAACCCCTTCAGAAATTGGTTTCTATGCACTAAACGCCAATAAAAATCATTCATTAGCACTGTCAAAAAATGGAGCAATACCATTTGCCTGGGGAAGGAATGATACTGGGCAGTTAGGTGATGGTTCGATGAGGTCAGTCAGATCTGATATTCAAGAAGTAGTTTTCAATCGGGATTGAGATGAATAAAATGACTCACTTTAAAAAGGGCTTAGGTCACCTTTAATAGGGAGATAATGTCGCGCAATAATACGCTTTTAGAAACTAAAACCTGAATCCAAAAAGAGTGTGTAAAGTACACAGCATACTCTTTTTTTAATAAATGACCTGTTTTAGCTAAATTCTACGCAGTTATATAAGTAGGGTAGGTAGCATAAATAGCAATACAATTAAAAAAGAGGGTTATGAAAGCAATCAAAACAATAGTTATAGTACTTATCACAGGTTTGTTTGGAGCAACTCAAGCTGAGGCTCAGATCTGGAAAAAGATCAAGGATAAAACGAAATCCAAGGTAGAGGACAGGGTGTCTGATAAGATATCTGAAAGAATAGCTAATGCTATAGTGGAAAAGATGGATGTTCAACTAAGATCACCGAACAATCCCTATGGAAATAGCATCAGGTCAGAGAAGCCCGAAAACCTTCCTGAAAGTTATTCTTTTGATTGGAAGTTCAAGATGAAGATCACAAATGCCGGGATGAGTGATGAGATGTATCTTGATTATTATATGACCTCAAATGGTAATTATATTGGGTATGAGATGCCTGAAGCTGAGGGAATGTTCATGGTAATGGATGGGGATATTAAAAGCACCATTTCTTTTATAGAGCAAGAAAAAAACAAGATGGCATTAACGTATTCCTTTCCGGATGAAATGAGCTCTGAGGATGATTCAGACATGGAAAATGAAGACATGATTATTACGGATCTTCCTTCAAAAACAATTTTAGGATATGAAGCAGAGGGTAAACAGATCGAAACGGACGAATCAACGGTCATTATGTACTATACTGATGAGATCAATATGAGCTTTTCCGGCATGTTTCCATCGTTCAACAATAATGAAAAAACCCCGGATTACGATTATCCAAAGGATATGCAGAATGCCTCAGTTCTTTATATGGAGGTCACTGAAAAGGAAAGTGGGGATACATTCATAATGGAAGGGCTCTCCATTGATAAGGTAGACCGAAAGATCAGAATTGAGGACTATCAGTTTCTGTGATCGGAAACACTCAGGTTTTCTGAAACCACGGATACATTGTGGCTGAACTTGTCAAATTTGGCCCGACGAATGGCGCTGCCCTCGAAAATGGAATCGTATTGTTCTTGAGTCAGGTTTTGCCAGAAATTAAGATCATTATCGACTACGTAGTCTCTGGGGTGAAGGTCAGTGAAAGAGGCTAGTGTTGCTTTGCCGTTCCATGGGCATACATCCTGACAAATATCACACCCATAAAGCCAGTTTTGGATCCCCTCCTGATCAGATTCATCAATTTCTTCTTTGAGCTCGATGGTTAGATAGGAGATACATTTTGTGGCATCCACACGGTATGGTTCATATATGGCATCCGTAGGGCAAGCATCAATGCAGCGCGTGCAGGTCCCACAATGGTCTGTTTGAGGTGTATCCGGGCTCAATTCAGCATCAATGATCATCTCCCCGATAAAGAAAAATGAACCAATATCTTTATTCAATAAATTGGAGTTCTTACCGATCCATCCTAAGCCTGCCCGCTGTGCCCAAACTTTATCAAGCACCGGGGCTGAATCGGTAAAAATTCGGCCTTCCAATCCACCAAATTTTTCTTTCGTAAAATGAAACAGCTTTTTCAGATTTTTTTTCAAGACCTTGTGATAATCACGCCCCTGAGCATATTTGGAGATTAGTGGATGGTTGGTATCACCTATCTGGCGGGCATGGGATGGATGCCAGTAACTGGCCAGAACTGAAACAACCGTCTTTGAGCCGGGAACAAGAAGAGTGGGATCCACGCGTTTCTCAAAGTGGTTCTCCATCCATGTCATGGTGCCGTTTCGATCCTGGTTCAACCACTCAGAAAGACGTCGTTCCTCATGTGGCAGATGTTGAGCCCTGGCAAAACCACAGGCATCGAAACCCAGTTCCAAAGCATAAGCTCTGATCTGCTCCGTCAATTGTTGCTGATCGACCATCATTTAAATTAGGTCTGAAGGGGATTATAATTATTTGACTGGAACCAGTTTATCGCCTTTCCATACAAGATCCTGTGTTTTACCATTAACCATACGTACGGTTCTTGCCTTATACTTTTTGACCACGGCATAATCGTGGGTGATCATTAGTACAGCCATGCCTCGGTTGTTGATAGTTCTGAGGAGCTCCATGATCTCTTTTGTAGCCTTGGGGTCGAGGTTACCGGTTGGTTCATCCGCTAATAATATACGAGGCTCATTTGCCAGTGCACGCGCAATCACCACACGTTGTTGTTCACCTCCGGAAAGATCTCTAGGGAGATGTTTCCTTCTGTGACTAAGTCCAACCATCGTCAGAACCTCAAGCACCCGTTCTTTGATGAATTTTGGTTTTTCCCCCGTTACCTGAAGAGAAAAGGCAACATTATCAAACACATTGCGGTCTTTAAGTAACTGAAAATCCTGAAAAACAATACCAAGCCTTCGGCGAAGCATCGGAACTTCCCGCTCACTGATCTTATTTACCGGATATTCAGTCACCCGAACGGTGCCCGCATCGGGGACAACATCTCTGTATAGAAGTTTTAAAAAAGTGCTTTTTCCGATACCTGTCGGCCCAATAAGATAGGCGAATTCACCATTATGGAGTTTGAAGTTAACATCGTCCAAAACCCTGTTCTTGTCAAAGTTCAGGGTCACATTTTTAAGTTCAATTACTGCTGTTTCTGACATTTAAGAACCATTGTTACGCGTGCGCTGTTTTCGTCTGCATCAACCAAATCAAAATCTTCGTATTTGGCAACCCGATGATAGGGCGTTTGATCTAAAATTGACAACATTTGATCAAGTGAATATACACGTTGTTCATGAACTTCATGAAAACTTTCCAAAACGGTTTTACCGTCACGGTCCATTAGATCAATATCAAAAATGTTGTAGTGAAATTTACTATGTGGATCATACTTACTTTTCCTGAAATAACGGTATGAACCGTAACTGCCTTCTTCATTATTCAGATAATCTACGGCTTCAAGTGAATTTTGGGGGGTTGAGAAATCAAAGATCAAAAGTCCGTTGGGGTTCAGGATCTTATAGCATCCCCGTAGCATTTTCAGGATCTCGGTTTCATCATGTAAATAATTTACGCTGTCAAAAACTGAGAAAATGATATCGAATTTCCGGTTAATATCAATATCCATAAAATCCATACTTTGAAACTGTACATTGAGTTCCTGCTCAGCCGCTTTTTGACGTGCCTTTTCAACCATGGCAGGTGAAAGATCGGTGCCCGTTAAATTATATTCATCAAACCGGGCCAGACAAAGAGAGATAGCCCCGGTTCCACAAGCAAGTTCCAATACATCGATAGGATTGGGGTGATGTGTTTGTATGACTTCGTCTATAAAATCAGCCCACATCTCGTAATCTACATCATCCATCAGAGTATCATACAATTCAGCCAGTGCTGTATAAATTGGAGTCGTATCAGTTTTCACGCAGTTTCTTATTTGAAAGTTCTACAGCAAGTTTATATGCCTGTTTAAATGAGGATGGATTTGCAATGCCCTTTCCGGCAATATTAAAGGCTGTACCATGATCGGGTGAGGTTCTTATGATCGGTAAACCGGCGGTGAAATTAACACCTTTACCGAATGACAGGAGCTTGAAAGGGGCAAGTCCCTGATCGTGATACATCGCCAGTATTCCATCATATTCTTCATGCAATTTTTGGCCAAAGAAGCCATCAGCCGGGTAAGGCCCAGATACGTGAATATTGCCGGTCGTATCATTTATTTCTTGAAGGGTAGGGATGATCGTATCAATTTCTTCCATACCTATCACTCCTCCGTCTCCTGCATGAGGATTCAGCCCAAATACAGCGATCTTTGGTTCTTTAATACCAAAATCATTGATCAGGCTATCAGCAAGTAATTTGGTTTTTCTTTTTATCAGGGATGGGGATATCGTTTTTGAAACATCCTTCACAGGAATGTGACCTGTAACCAGGGCTACTCTCAAAGAACCGCTGACCAGCATCATGAGTACAGCATCTGTGTTGGTTGAGGAAGCCAGAAACTCTGTATGCCCAGGGATATCATACCCGGCCAGGTTCACCGATTCTTTTGATATAGGAGCGGTCACCAACGCATCAGACTTTTGACTCATACATAGCTTTATACCGGTTTCAATTGCTTTCATGGCAACTTTGCCGCTGTCTTTAGATAATGTACCGGGTGTTATTTTGATATCATTTTCTTCAATAGGTAAGAGGTTGATCTCGCCGTTTCTGACCTCATTAGTATCTTTTACTATGTTGAGGTCAATATCCAGTTTTAACAGTTCTGAATAATACTCGATGACCTCGACAGGACCAAGAATGAGGGGGGTAGACCCTTGCAGATTCTGAGCAGAAAGAGCTTTCAGTATGATCTCCGGCCCGATCCCGTTGAAATCCCCTATAGAAATTGAAATTATTGGTTTAGTCTGCATAAGTACCTGAAATTACAATTTAAAGCTTGTAATCCATAACCTTACTGCTTTCCGATCAGTTTAAAATCACCAAACCCTGAAACCGCCTCAAACACAAATGATTGATTGGGGTATTTCCAGATCTCACGTGTTTTTCCACCGGGTGGGAAGACACGTTCCGTTGAATTTGGAGGACCGAATTTTATATAGATCTCGCCACGGTCACTCTCATGGCCCATAGGTTCCTGTTGGCTTCCAAATTCCTTATACGCATAATCTATCCTTCGATAGTATTCTGCCATTAACTCATTATAAACAGTATTAGGGGTAGGGTCTCTTTGATCCCAGAATGCACGGAACTTTCTTTCCTTCTCTTTATCAGAGCCCTGCTTGATCCTATCTATTTCTTCATTTGATACAATAAATTTCATCATATCAATTGCAATATTCAAATTATACAAGCTTGCCGGCATATCCCGCCAGTACGTATGGAAGTTCCTTTCAGCAACCGTACTGTCAGTCATAGAATCTTTAATGGTGAGTGTATAACTGGAATTATCAAATTTACTCGAAGGCACACTGATAACGGCATAGGTAAAATTGCCCATATTGGTGAAATGGAGTGCCGGTTCAGATTGCTTTTTGACACTTAAAGAAGCATTTCTAATGAAAGAATCATTGGAAATTTCAGAATTGTAAACCGGTTCTGATTTATTTTTATCTGATCCATTTTCGGCTGATCTATTAATCACAGCTTTGTATGTGTTGTTTTCTTTGTAATCCGGTATGCGGATCAAAGCAGTAAAATCCTTGCCAAAGATGATGTTATCATCCAGATTCATCAGTGTATAACTTGTGCCATTTGAAGTTTCATCTACAGAATTGATCAGGTAGATCTCACCTTTGTTTTTTTCTTTGAGTGCGGGAATTTTTATTTCCCTGCGTTGTGTGCTTCGCTCATTCACTTCTTGAAGCATGGATAATTGGAGAACATAGTTGTAGGTGCCCGGAGCAAGATTCGCAGTAAGAGCTCCCGATGCATACTTTGTATTGGTTTGGGTATCTTCAAAATTGGCTGCATATAAAGTATCAGTCCATGTATCCCTGGCAGCTGTATTCGTCCCCGGGTCGTTTCTTCGCCGGATCTTTCCCTCGAATACCTCGGCACTGAACCTTAGGGTTGAATAAAATTCAGCGTTTGATGGTACTTGATCCAACTCTGAGGCCTGAAGTTTTCTGAAAGGGATGAAATCGTTATTGAAACGAAAAGAAAACACAAGGGTGGAAGAGCTGTCGCTATTTGGAATGATAATATCATTAATAAATATCTGAGGCATCTCAGAACGACTTAACAATTGTGGATAGGATACCCTTTGTGAAAACGCTGAATGTGTGATCCCTAGTGAGATCAACAGAACTGCCAAAAACTTATACATACTTTAAAAGGTTTTTTGAATGAATTTATTGAATATCGGGGTTTACTGATTAAATATAATCCCTATTTTCAACGCACCATTTCATTAATCATTATAAAAGTAAATTTCAGCTGTTTATGAGTACATCAACCGGAAGCGCTACCAAGAACTGGCTTAGTCAACTAATCGAAGAATTTGGAGAAATTGAAGGCCAGATCAAACTTGGAGGCGGGCAAAAACGCATCGATAAAGAGCATGGCAAGGGCAAACTGACTGCCAGGGAGCGTATTGAGCTTCTTACCGATGAAGACTCTGAGTTTTATGAACTGGGTTTATGGGCCGGATATGAGATGTATGAAGAGCAGGGCGGTTGCCCGGCCGGTGGAGTGATCACAGGTATCGGTGAGGTCAGTGGCCGTCAATGTATGATCGTGGCGAATGATGCCACGGTAAAAGCCGGAGCTTGGTTCCCTATCACAGCTAAGAAGAATTTGAGAGCGCAGGAAATAGCCATAGAAAATCATATTCCACTGATCTACCTGGTTGACTCGGCCGGTGTATTTCTTCCAATGCAGGATGAGATCTTTCCGGACAAAGATCATTTTGGACGCATGTTCAGGAACAACGCTGTGATCTCAGCCAAGGGAATTCCACAGATCGCGGCCATCATGGGGAGCTGTGTAGCAGGTGGTGCTTATTTACCAATTATGAGTGACGAAGCTCTGATCGTTGATGGAACCGGTAGTGTATTCCTGGCAGGAAGCTACCTGGTGAAGGCAGCCATTGGTGAGGATGTGGATAACGAAACTTTGGGTGGAGCAACTACTCATACTGAGATCTCGGGGGTCACTGATTATAAAATGGAAGATGATGAAGAGTGTTTGGCCACGATCAGAGATCTTGTAGATAAACTTGGGCCATTTGAAACAGCCGGATTCAACAGGAAAGAACCCAAGGACCCAGAAAGACCTTCAAGTGATATCTTTGATATTTTGCCGGAATCAAGAACCAGTCCTTACGATACCTATGATCTTCTCGACTGCGTTATTGATGAAGGTAGTTTTACTGAATTTAAAAAAGGGTATGGACAAACTCTTATTACAGGCTATGCCCGTATCGATGGGTGGAGTGTTGGAATTGTTGCCAATCAGCGTAATATAAACCGAACCAAACAAGGCGAAATGCAGATCGGGGGAGTGATCTATTCTGACAGTGCTGATAAAGCTGCCCGGTTCATTATGAATTGTAACCAGAAAAAGATCCCATTGATATTCTTTCAGGATGTAAGTGGATTTATGATCGGTAAACGCAGTGAGCATGGTGGTATCATAAAAGATGGGGCCAAAATGGTCAATGCAATGAGTAACAGCACGGTGCCAAAGATCACGATCGTTGTGGGTAACAGCTATGGAGCAGGCAATTATGCGATGTGTGGCCGGGCGTATGATCCACGCTTCATGTATGCCTGGCCCACGGCAAAGATCGCTGTTATGAGTGGGGCCTCAGCATCCAAAACACTGATGCAGATACAGGTGGCTGCTATGAAGAAAAAAGGCAAAGAAGTGAGTGAGGAAGAGCAGGAAAAGATCATGAAAAAGATCAGTGACAGATATGATCATCAGACGGATGTCAGATATGCAGCTTCAAGGCTTTGGGTGGATGGGATCATCAATCCACTTGAAACGAGAGATCGAATATCTAAAGCGATCAGCTGCGCGAATTTGAATCCTGAGATCGAGGAATTCAAAACCGGTGTGATCCAAACCTAAAGCAAAGTGACCAAGAGAAACCCCATTCTTTGAATTACGACCTATATAAAGACCGAAATATTGTATTTCTGGGAGTCGAATCCAGTTTCACACTGATCGACTTTCTTTTATTTTTTTCGAGTTTCATCCTTGGGTTTGTATTTGCACTCTTCTTTTTCATATTCGCATTTGCGGTGCTACAGAAGATATTTTCCCGGTACGAATTTGAGTTCGATTCTGATACTTACACAATTACCAAATATTATAAGTTCTTTGGTTATTTCAGGCTCAGGATCCAAACAGTAGGCTACGGTGAGATAGATGAAATATTATTATCAAATTATGATAGTGGGAAAGCATTATTTGGAAAAGGCATGGAGCAGACCGAATGGTTTACCTTGGATATTATCACTCAAAACGGTTACATCCGCATGGTAAGAGCAGATAATGAAGAATTGGATGACATTTATGAGATTTTTGAGGTTCTGAAAGAGAGAATGGATATTTACTTTAGGTTCAGGATTGAGTTCATTGAATCATGATCGTACACACGAAAGTAATAGTTTTAAAAGTCATCGATTTTCAGGAATCAAGTAAGATCCTCACGGTTCTTTCTGAACAACATGGAAAAATAGCTCTCATTGCTAAAGGGGCAAAAAAGCCCAAGAGTAAACTCTCAGGAATCCTAGAGACGGGAGCGGTACTTGATGTCGTTTATTATTATAAACAGTCAAGGGGAGTTCAAACTTTATCTGAGGCTTCCATTTACTATTCTGACCATAGCTTCAGAACCAACCTGGAAAAGACTGCAATTTTATATGCTACATTAGAGTTAATAACACAGATCGTACATGAGCATGAGGTAAATGAACCGGTCTTTGATTTTGTTATGACATTTATAAAATGGCTTGGTAACTCTAAGGAAACATATCCATGCCTTTTTGCGTACGTTCAGATCAGGTTAGCGGATATCATTGGATTTGGTTTGGTTAGTAACATGGAAAACATTCCTGATAATGCTTATTTAAATATCTCGAGTGGAAACCTTTCGGAACATTCTGAAGATGAATTATCTTATAAACTAACAGTTGCTCAAACTCAATTCATGGTTTTGGCTATGGCCGGCAGAAACAGCAAAATATTTGAGGTTCATTTCGGCAACGGTGAATTGAAACAACTTGTTCATCATCTTGATGTATATTTTAAATATCATATTGAAGGTTATCAGGAGCGAAAGTCTGATTCCATCTTTGAGCAGATGCTATAAATCTGATTTATTATGAAAAGAAAAGATCTGATCCTTACCGGGATATTATTACTGATGATAGGAGTGACCATAGGTACTCTGGTAGCGCTATATTCTATCAACAAAGAACTTGCTCCTTTATCGGAGGTTCGTGTCACAGAAATTAATCGCAGCTCGGATCCATTCATCAGTGATGAGACCCTTGAAAATGCAGATGCCCGGTTTCTATTCAGAAAGATTGCTGAAGAAGTGACACCAACGGTTGTATATATTGAAGCGATCGTCCCTATTCAGGGAACAATTCCCAATGATGAGAATCACCAGTTTGAGGAAGAAGACCTTGATGATGAAGAAAGTATCTGGGACCGGCTGATGCCACAAAGAGCTCGCACGGTTGGTTCAGGAGTTTTGATTACATCAGACGGATATATACTGACCAATCACCATGTGATTGAAGGAGCGGTTGAAAACGGATTGAATGTCGTTCTGAGTGATAAAAGAGAATATCCTGCACAGGTTATCGGTTACGACACCAGTACTGACCTTGCGGTTATAAAGATCAATGGCTCGGAGCTGCCTAAAGTAACCGTTGGTGATTCAGATACGATAGATGTAGGTGAATGGGTACTTGCAATTGGAAACCCATTCAGACTTAGATCTACGGTGACCGCCGGAATTGTAAGCGCCTTAAGCCGGGATGTTCAGATCATAAATGACAGAATGAGGATCGAAAGTTTTATTCAAACTGACGCGGCTATCAATAAAGGAAACAGTGGTGGCGCTTTGGTTAACACCAGTGGACAGTTGGTTGGGATCAATACAGCCATTGCTTCGCAGACCGGAAATTATCAGGGATATGGATTTGCAGTACCAAGTAACCTGGCGATCAAAGTAGCCCGCGATCTTATAGAATATGGACAGGTCAGGCGTGCCCTGTTAGGTGTATCCATAGCTGCAGTTGATTATAACCGGGCGATAGAGAAAGGAATGGAAACCGTGAGAGGGGTAGAGATCATATCAGTTAGTAGGGATGGAGCAGCTTCCGAGTCTGGGCTGGAATCTGGTGATGTGGTGCTCCGGGTAAATGGAGTAGAGGTAAATGAAGCCAACGAGTTACAGCAGCAGGTTGCTGTCTTGAGTCCTGGCGAAAATGTACTGCTAACAATATTAAGAGATGGTGACATATTTGACAGGGAGGTTCCCCTAAAAATGCAGGAACCGGATGAAGTACCCGAGATCGATGCAAATGAAGAAAGTATAGTCCCGGATGAGATCCCTGAAGGAAATAATGGGGGTATAGAATATAAAGAATTCGATCTTGGTTTTAGATTGGTTGGTATAGCAAATCCCGAAAATCCAGAAAACCACGATATATTTGTTCATCGGGTTTATCGTTATTCTGAAGCCTGGAATAGAGGAATGAGAGAAGATCAGCAGATCACTGAAATAGATGGAAAAAAGGTTGAGAATCTCGAAAGATTAGAAGAACTTCTGACCCAAAATTTAAATACAAACAGATCGGTCACCCTTCAATTTATAAATGAAGAAGGGGCAACTGGATATGTTCGGTTAGAAAAACATCAATGATGCAAACTATCAAAGTACTTGTTATCTCAGCAGTAATTTCAACAGGAATTTTCGGTTGTTCTGCCACACAGGAAACGACAACAAAACGATCTGCTGATCCAGCTGCTTCAAATACTCCTTCATGGTATCAGAAAACGGCTTTTCAAACTGATTCTACATCATTTACCGGTTATGGGGAAGCGGTTGCCTCAGATTCCATTATGGCCATTGAAAATGCAGAAGTACAGGCAAGGGTCAACCTTGAAAGCGGTGTATCTGAGATCGTAGAGGAAACCCGAAACAGCTTGTTAGAAGGTGGGAATGAAACAGTAAGTAAGCCGGAGTTTCTTATTATGCTGCGTAATGCCAGTCAGACTATTCAGGATGAGGGATCAGTTACCAACAAAACGGCCATCAAAAAGGATGGATATTTCAGGGGATATGTGACAGTTAAGATCTCCAGGTCGGATGCACGAAATGTACTTAATTCCGGTTTTGAAGCAAATCCGGAATACTGGAATATCCTCAGTTCAGAGTCTGTTTTCGAATAACCGGATATGCGCTTCTAGCATGAGGCAATGTAGATAGTAGTTCTTCTGTCTATTTTTCAATAATTATTTGATCCGCTGCACACTTTGATAGCTGTATGGATCAGACTGCTTACAATATTTACAAAATTTAGATAGCATATCCTTTATTACTATCAAATTATTGCAGTTATTTCTACGATTCAAAACTTTAACTATATCGTCTGCTATGAGAAAAACTTTTCTAATGACAGCGCTGTTATTTTTGGGGTTGGGAGTGCAGCAAGTTGTTGCACAAACCACACCGGCACATGCGCTTAAGAACGTGACTATTCATAATGCCGATGGCTCTGCCATGGAATCCGCCACCATAATTTGGCGGGATGGTGTGATAGAAGCTGTTGGAACAAACGTGAACATCCCATTTGATGCCTATGAGATAGATGGAGGTGACAGCCTCCACGTCTATCCAGGATTTATTGATGGATATTCGATCTGGGGAAGTCCTGATCTCCCTACTGATCTTCCGGAGTTAGATGACCCTGGTAATCCTCCTTATGATCGTGCGGGTATTCAAACTGAAAGAGATCCTTCAGACTTACTGACTGAAGACAAAAACTTTGAAGCAGCTATGAAAGCAGGCTTCACAACGGCTGCATTGTATCCTAATGGTCATATGCTTCCTGGAAGTGTTGAGGTTTTCTATCTCTCAGATGATCATGAAAAAGTAGAATTGATTTCTGACAACATTGGTATGGCAGGATCTTTTGATACTGCACCCGGTGGCTGGAGCAGCGGAGCATATCCTTCCACACTCATGGGAGTGATGGCTAAATTCAGACAAGTGATGTTTGATGCTACTGCACTGCAGCAACATATCAAGTACTATTCTCAAAATCCTGAAATGCCGGCTCCTGACAGGGATCAGGTTCTGGAAGCATTGTTTCCGGTAATAAATAAAGAAACGCCACTTTTCTTTGAAGTTGACTCCAAAGAGAATATTGAGCGTCTGCTTAAATTACAGGACGAATTTGGTTTCGGCCTTGTGATCGTATCCGGAAAGGAAGCCTATGCTAAAGCAGAAGAGTTGAAGCGTAGAAATATTCCGGTATTGGCTAGTGTAGACTTTACCGATGCTCCTGATTGGTATAAAGAAGACAAGAAAGAAAATGATGATTCTGAGGATTCAGAAACTGAAGTGACTGAAGAAGAGATCTCAGAGGAAGAAAAAGCATACCGCGCCAAGCAACTGGAAGCCTGGAAGGCTGAAGTTTCAAATATCAAAAAATTGATGGATGCCGGAGTAAATGTGGGTTATGCCTCTTCCGGCCTGGATCTTAAAGACCTTAACGGCAAACTCAAAACCCTTCTTGATGAAGGTGGAATGACAGAGCAAAACCTTGTGCAGCTTATGACACGAAACACAGCTGATATTTTGGGAATAAGCAGAACTCACGGGAGCATAGCAAGGGGCAAAAACGCAAGTTTTTCAGTTTTTGATAAGCAAATGTCTGAAGACGATGCCAAGGTTTACCACAACATTACGAATGGAATTATTCACGAATTTAATGGAGAGTAA
The DNA here is from genome assembly GCF_056857935.1 of Gracilimonas sp. B-17. Classification (NCBI taxonomy): domain Bacteria; kingdom Pseudomonadati; phylum Balneolota; class Balneolia; order Balneolales; family Balneolaceae; genus Gracilimonas; species Gracilimonas sp. B-17. The sequence goes on along the minus strand of NZ_JBSXOA010000012.1, from coordinate 1,252,679 downwards.
CACAATGAAGAAATTAATAACACTTTGTGTGATCGCAGTTGCCTTTGTTGTCTCTGTCCATGCACAGGATAAAGGTTCTGTACTGATCAAGAATGCCACTGTTATCACTGTGACAAACGGTGACCTGGAAAATACCGACGTATTGATCCGAGATGGGATCATCGAAGAAATTGGGAAAGACCTGAGGGCTCCAAGAGGAGTTGAAACAGTAGACGCAACCGGCAAGTATGTGATGCCCGGTATTATTGATGCTCATTCTCATTTGAATGGGGTAGATATCAACGAAGCAAGAAATCCGGTTACTGCAGAAGTAACCATGGAAGAGTCCGTTGATCCGAATGATGTTGGTATCTATCATGCCCTTGCCGGCGGTGCTACCACTATTCATCTTATGCACGGTTCAGCAAATGTGATCGGTGGTCAGGGTGAAACCCTAAAATTACGATACGGTACCACTCAGGATGGGATGCGATTTGAAGGTGCCAAGCGTACCATTAAGTTTGCATTGGGTGAAAACCCAACAAGGGTACACGGTCAAGGTAACGGCATTCAACCCAGAACACGAATGGGAGTTGAGCAGGTAGTCAGAAATCACTTTGATGAAGCCCTGGATTACAAACGTAAGCGTGAGGCTTACCTGAGTGCCAAAGCTGAGTATGATCGCAGGGGACGTGGAACTCCTCCCGTGCCTGTTGCAGAAAACTTGAGGTATGAAGTACTCAATGATATCATTGAAGGAGAGATCTATGTGCACTGTCACTCTTACCGTGCTGATGAGATCCTGATGTTGATGCGTGTCTTCAACGATTACGGTATCAAAAACTACACATTTCAGCATGCCAATGAGGCTTTTAAAGTAGCACCGGAACTGGCTAAAAATGGAGCCATGACCTCAGTATTCTCCGACTGGTGGGCCTACAAGTTTGAGGTATACTATTCAACGGCTTACAATGCTTCAATTCTGAATGCAAATGGAGTGATCAACAGTATCAACAGTGACAACAATCAGCTACTGAGAACATTGAATCACGAAGCAGCCAAAGTGGTGAGATATGGAAATACCACTGTGAATGATGCCATCAAAATGATCACCTTGCATCCGGCTATGCAGCTTGGAATAGATGATCATGTAGGAAGTATTGAAGAAGGGAAACACGGTGATGTGGTTGTATGGAGCGGACACCCTTTAAGTATTTACAGTATGGCAGAAATGACCTTCGTTGACGGTAAAAAATATTTCGACCGTTCCAGCGATCCTGATGACATGCGTATTGATATCGATCCGGGTACTGATTTCGAAGACGGAGCAAATTTTAGAGAGATCGTCACACGGCGTGAAGAAGATGCGTGCCTGCAGGATGCTTTTATATTGATGCAAAATAACACTCAAAACTAAACAGGAGAACAGAACATGAAGAAGCTAAATATTTTTATTGTAGCCATTGCTCTGCTGTTTGGTTTAACAGCAACAACTCAGGCTCAAATTACGGAAAAACCGGAGTTTGGTAAATTTGCCATTACTGGTGCCACTATCCACACAGTTACCAATGGTACCATTGAGAATGGTGTGATACTCATAGAAGGTGAAGAGATCGCCTATGTTGGAAATAATATCCGTGTAACAGGTGATTATAAGCGCATAGATGCAACCGGGAAGCACATATATCCTGGTTTTATTGATGGTTGGTCAGGGCTTGGATTGGTTGAGATCTCAGCAGTACCGGTAACGGTAGATGATGCCGAAGTCGGTCAGTTCAACCCTAATATGTATGCATTCACAGCCTTCAACCCACATAGTGCCTCAATTCCGGTGACCAGGGTCAGCGGTGTCACTACTGTTCTTGCTAAGCCAAGATCAGGTAGTATTTCAGGAAAAGCTGCTGTTATGAATCTATGGGGATATTCACCCGATTCGATGGCAGTTAAGAAGAGTGGCGCACTCGTTATGAATCTTCCATCATCAACAGGTGGAGGCTGGTGGGATAACCGCACCGAGGAAGAGATCAAAAAACAATATGATCGTCAGATCAATGAGATCAACGATTTTATGGCTAAAGCACGTTTCTATGATAATATGATGAAAGCCTATGAAGATGATCCTTCCGGAAAGACCAAACCGGACCATGATCCTAGAATGGAAGCTATGCGAGAAGTTCTAAGTGGAGATGTTCCCGTTGTTATTTCGGCAGACAGTGAACAGGAAATTCTGGATGCCATTGAATGGGCCAAAGCATATGAAGGAATGAACTTCATTCTGGCCGGAGTTACCGAAGGGTGGAGAGTGGCTGATGAGATCGCTGAAGCCGGTATGGGTGTACTTACCACTACGCTATATACACCTAGTCGTGATTATGATAACTACCAGCGACCTTACCAAAATCCGGGACTAATGACTGATGCCGGTGTTAAGGTGGCTATTGTTTCTGATGATACAGAAAACTCCAGAAATACTGCTTTTGAAGCAGGGTATGCGGCCACTTATGGTATGGGAACCGAAGAGGCTCTTAAAGCAGTGACCATTAATCCGGCGGAACTTTTTGGAGTAGCTGATAAGATCGGTTCACTTGAAGAGGGTAAACAGGCAAACTTGTTTATCTCTGACGGAGATCCCTTTGAACCACTGACAAAAATTGAGCAGGTTTTTATTAAAGGCTATAAGATCCCAATGCAAAGCCGTCACTCTCAATTATATGATGAGTTCCTTGACAGGGATGCGGTCAACGAATGATCAGAGATGATTTAGTACGTTCTAAAACTAAACCCTGCTTTATAAATAAGCAGGGTTTTTTATTTCACAAGCAGTGAAAATATCCCGATATTCAATTCAAATCTAAGTTGTTATAAATAAGTATTTAAATGAAAGATTTTATTCGTATTGCGTCAGGACAAGGCTTCTGGGGCGACCTGCCAAACGCTCCCGTTAATCAGGCTAAAAAAGGGCCTATTGATTATCTCGTTATGGACTACCTTGCCGAGGTTACTATGTCTATTATGCAAAAACAACGAATGCGGAATCCGGAATGGGGCTATGCTCGTGATTTTGTATCTGTAGTGGAACAGGTGCTTCCTGAGATCAAAAATGATGGCATCAAGGTTATTAGTAATGCAGGTGGAGTAAATCCCATGGCCTGTAAAGATGAGATCCTCAAAGTAGCCCGGGAAAAGGGATATAAGGATCTGAAAGTAGCTGTTGTAGATGGTGATGATATCCTGGAACAAATTGACGAATTGATTGAGGATGATCATACTTTGAACAACATGGACAATGGAAAGCCTATATCTGAAGTGAAGGATGAGTTGCTTAGCGCCAATGTTTATTTTGGTTGTTGGCCAATTGTGGAAGCGCTTCGAACAGGAGCGGATGTGATCATCACGGGACGCGTGACGGATACAGGGTTAACACTGGCTCCAATGATCCATGAATTTGGATGGGAATCAGATGATTTTGATAAAATGGCTGTGGGTACTATAGCAGGTCATATTATTGAGTGTGGTGCTCAAGTATCCGGCGGGAATTTTACGGACTGGGAAAAAGTAGAAGATTTTACTGAGATCGGATTTCCGATCATAGAGGCTTATCCCAATGGTGATTTTTATGTTACGAAGCATGAGAATACCGGTGGTCTGATCAGTGAAATGACAGTAAAAGAACAACTCCTTTACGAAATTGGTGACCCCTCAGAATATATTACTCCGGATGTGATTGCTGACTTTACGTCAATACAGGTTAAAGAAACGGATAAGAACAGAGTTAAGATTTCAGGAATAAAAGGGCACCCTGATACACCCACTTATAAAGTTTCCGCAAGTTATAATGACGGCTATAAATTATCGGCCACCCTGGTTTATTGCTGGCCGGATGCTCTTAAAAAAGCAGTAAAAGGTGCTGAGATCTTAAAGAGTCGCGCTGAACTGCTTGAGCTTGAATTTGATGCATTTCACAGCGAATACATAGGATATAATGGTAATTCGGAAATACCTGTAACCGAGGAAGCCCTTGAAAAAGAGTTTGATGAGATACAGTTACGGGTATCTTTGTCCGGCAAAAGTAAAAAAGATCTTAATAGATTCGGGATGGAGATAGCTCCTTTGATCCTTACGGGCCCAAGTGGGGTAACCGGTTTTGCAGGGGGCAGGCCTAAAGCCAGTGATGTTGTTGCTTATTGGCCGGCATTGCTTGATAAAAAAGCGGTTAAACCACGTGTTACCCTTTTCGAAATAGATTGATCTTTTTACGAGGACCGTTAAATAAGGAGAAACCCATAATTTCATGAAAATTGCGATCATTGGAGCGGGTATCTCCGGTTTAGCGGCCGGTATTGAGTTAAAGAAATCTGGTCATGAAGTAATTATTTTTGAAAAAAGCCGGGGATATGGGGGCAGAATGGCTACCCGGTATGCTGAGAATGATAAGAATTTAAAGCTTGATCATGGTGTACCGTTCATAATTTCAGAGTCTGATGATTTCGGTAAGCTCATTGAGAAACTCTCTGCAAAGAATATATTGAAAGAGTGGAAGGGTAAGCTCATATTTAGAGATCAGAATGGTAAACAAAAAGTTGATAACCAGGATATTAAGAGATTTAATGCACCAAATGGAATGAATTCGATCGGTAAATTTCTGGGAAACGATCTCGATATCAGATTTAGTGAGAGAATAAAAAGACTGGCAATTGATGAAAAACAGCATAACTGGAGACTAATATCTGAATCAGGTATAATTGAAAAGATCAATGCTCTGATAATTTCTGCTCCGGCTCCTCAAGCGTTAGAATTACTAAGTACTGCAGGTAAAGGTATTAACGCCCAAAGTATGATCAAAGAACTGGATAAAGTTAAATATGCTCCTCAATTCGCTCTTATGCTGACTTATAACCATAAGGATGAACCCGATTGGGGGATGATGAATGTGGATGATGAAATCATAAATTTTATTTCATATGAGTCTAAAAAACGTGATCTTGATAAGACAGCAATAATTGTTCATTCATCTCCTGACTTTGCAACCAAGTATTTAGATAAGGACAGAGAAAAGGTCACGGATTTGATGCTGGAAAGACTAATTTCATTAATTGGCAAGTGGGCAGATTACCCTGAGTGGAAACAGACTCATTTGTGGAGATATAGTCAAACCAGGAATTGGTTACCCTATGACTTTATGGAGATCAGTGGAAACGACACTCCATTAGCATTGGTTGGTTCTTATATGAAAGGTAAAACTGTTGAATCAGCTTACCTGTCGGGACTGAAACTCTCAAGGCATTGGGAGAAAAAGTTTTCTGAAAAAAATAATAACTCTAAAGCCAAAACACCTTGAACGGTTTGGGCGCAATAAAAGAATTAAATAAATACCTGAAGAGGTATAAGAGCACCATGATTTGGGGTGTTCTGTTTTTAACAGCTTCTAACTTTTTCCTGATATGGATCCCGGTACTCATCCGGAAGACTATGGATGAAGTGGAATCCCTTTCTGATGCCGGATTTCAGATCCCTGATAACATCATAAAAACACTTTTTAATACAGAGGCCTCACTTGTTCTGGCTCAGAATTCATTGATCTTGATCGGGACAGTTGTACTGTACGGCATACTGTTATTTGCAACAAGGCAAACACTCATTGTCACTTCCAGAAAGGTCGAGTTTGATATCAGAAATGATATTGTGAAAAAACTGATGGACCTGCCTCAGCGATATTTTACTGAAAATTCATCAGGTGAAATATATGTAAGGGCGACGGAGGATGTAGGGAAGGTCAGAGATTATTATGGTCCTGTTATCATGTATAGCGTTAATACGGTAACAAGAGCCGGATTTGTACTAGCCATGATGTTCATTGTAAATACAGAACTTACATTCTGGGCTTTATTACCCTTACCGTTTATATCTATTTTTGCTTACTGGATCACAGGTTATATCCATGAGCACTCCACGATCATTCAAGAGCAGTATTCCAGAATGGCCGGGCGAGCAAAAGAAACATTTTCGGCCATTCGTCTGATCAAGTCCTTTAACAGAGTTGAGCACGAACAGGAATTGTTCGAAAATGAGAGTGAGGATTATCGAAAGAAAAAACTTAGACTTGATATGATCGAGTCGATGTTTCATCCAGGACTTAATTTTCTAATAGGAATATCACTGCTCATAGTGATATGGAAAGGTGGTGAAATGGTGATCGAGGGAACCATTACCGTAGGTAATATTGCAGAGTTTTTGATCTATGTAGCCTATCTGACCTGGCCGGTTGCCGCACTTGGTTATACGACAAACAGGTTTCAGCGGTCATTAGCATCGTGGGACAGGATCAGGGAATTATTGGATGAACCGATCGAAATTGAGAGTAAAAGTGATAAAATCAACGATGATATTCAGGGGCATCTTGAGTTCCGTCATGTCAGTTTCAAATATCCTGATTCTGAAGAATATGTATTAAATGATGTATCCTTTAAAATCAACGCAGGTGAAAATGTGGCATTGGTAGGGAGAACTGGAGCCGGTAAGACCACCCTGGTACAGTTGATACCAAGATTGTTTGATCCATCAGAAGGTCAGGTATTGCTTGATGGCCATGATCTTAAAGATTGGTCGTTGGATAAAATAAGGGAGTCCATTGGTTTCGTCCCTCAGGAAACCTTCTTATTTTCGGATACAATTGGCGATAATATTGCATTTGGAGTAGATAACGCTTCTCAAGATATCATTGAAGAGGCTGCTGAAAAGGCTCAGGTTAAAGAGAATATTTTGGATTTTGAGAAAAAATTTCAGACTATGCTCGGAGAACGAGGAATAACTCTTTCCGGAGGACAAAAACAAAGAACAGCTATTGCAAGAGCACTGATCAAGGACCCGAAAATTTTGATCTTTGATGATTCATTAAGTGCTGTGGACACGAAAACAGAAGACGCAATATTAAAACATTTAAGGCAAGAGCTTAGCGGAAGGACAACCATTATGATAAGTCACCGTATCTCAACAATCAAAGATGCGGACAGGATCTATTATCTTGAGGATGGGAAAATAACTGAAACCGGTACGCACGAAGAATTGTTAGCTGAAAATGGTAAATATACAGCCATGTACAACAAACAGATTCTTGAACAGGAATTGGCAGAAATCTAAAACAATAAAATAAATCAGGGCTATTTGTATGAAAGCAATGCCCATTTAAATCATATCTCACGGGAGAATTAAAATGATTGTAGTACCATTAGGAGTAGCGTCGGCAACCCCAACAGCCGTAAGGCATTTACCATCAGTTGCTTTATGGAGAGAAGGGAGTGTCTTTCTTTTTGATTGCGGCGAAAATGCACAAATGCGCATGTTGCAAGCGGGAATTAAGAGATCCAAGATCGAGGGTATTTTTATTACTCACTTTGATGTGGATCACTTTTCAGGCCTTCTTGGTTTGTTGGCAACCCTTCAATTGCAAAGACGGGAAAAACCGTTGACCATAACAGGTCCGGTTGGCATTAAAGAATATGTGGAGTGGAATCTTAAATTTGCTGATATCCAGCCAAATTATGAGATCATATTTCACGAGATCAAGGATGATATTGATGTTGATCGTGTGATGGATGATGAGGAATTTTATGTGGAAGCACGCCCTCTGAAGCATACAAAATTCTGTGTTGGCTATCGGTTTCAGGAGAAGGACAAACCTGGGAAAGTGGATGCAGACAAGGCAGTAAAAATGGGTATCTCCAAAGACGAACAATACAAAGAACTCAAGGCCGGTAATGATGTTACCCTTGAAGATGGTTCAATTGTAAAATCATCTGATATTGTTGGTCATCCCCGTCCGGGTGACAGTTTTGCCTATGTTACAGATACCGAGTATACGCCAAACGCTGTTAAGCTGGCTATGAATACCAATATTCTGTATCACGAGGCAACCTTTGGAAATGATCTGGATGATAAAGCCAGTGAAACCGGTCATTCATCTACTGCAGATGCAGCCCGTGTGGCAACTGAAGCTCAAACCAAATTATTGGTGATCGGTCACTTCTCAGCCAGATACACCAATGCCCATGACTTACTCAAAGAAGCCAGAGAAGGGTTCTACCCGGCTTGGCTGGCGAATGAACTTCGACCAATTTTCACTGATCCAATGCACGAAAGAGGTATCATAACTCCAAAAGTCGAGATCAATGAACTGGATGATAAATCTGGTGGAAAGAATTATAAGGGTAAGAAAAACCACAAGGGCGGGAAGAAGAAATTCCGTTCCAGAAGAGGAGGCCCAAACAAAGGAAAAAGTAATTATCGTGGGAACCGAAACAGCAGTTCAAGTCGTTCAGATAGCCGGGGAAGCAATAATTACAAACGCAAGACCTACGGAAGTAGTACGTACAGTGCTAAGATAAAAGATAAGAAGGATGATTCAGATTCTGAATCATCACATCGAAATATTACTCCAAGGTCATCTTATGATGATTTTGATAGATTTTAATGAAGTAAATAAGTGAGTAACACTAAAGATTCAAAAGCCGTCGATACCACACTGATTCGGCGGCTTTATTTTTTTCTAAAACCGTACAAGTGGTTCATATTGTTAGCCATTGGGCTTACCTTATCGGCCTCTTATTTAGGAACGATCCGTCCAAAACTGACACAGATCGCAGTTGATGAATATATTGCAACTGATGATTTTGAGGGACTTTGGTGGATCATCACCTTGCTGGCCGGTGCTTTGCTTGGTGAGTTCATACTGCTTGTATTCAATACCTATATCACTCGATGGTTCGGGCAGAATGCTCTGTATTCATTAAGAAATACGGTATTCAAGAAGATCCAGACCCTTAATGTTCAATATTTCGATAAGAATCCCATTGGAAAACTGATCACCCGGACAACCAGTGATATCGAAGCGTTGAGTGAATTACTATCGGATGGAGTGGTTGCCATTATTGGGGATATGTTCAGGATCATATTCATCCTGTATTTCATGTTTAGCATGAATTGGGAACTGAGTTTGGTCACACTGACTGTGCTTCCAATACTCTTCTACGCCACATTCTGGTTCAAGGCCAAGGTTCGGGTAACATTTCTGGAGGTTAGAGATAAGATCGCGCAGCTGAACTCATTTGTTCAGGAACATATCAATGGTATTGATGTGGTACAGCTATTTAACCGGGAGAAAAAGCAGCGTGAAAAATTCGAAAAGATCAATGCCGGTCATAGGGATGCATACATTGATACGATATTCTATTTTGCTATTTTTTGGCCTATCGTAGAAATAACGGCAAGTTTGGCAATGGCTCTTATCGTTTGGTATGGTGGTGCAAGAGCACTAATGGATGGCGTTACCTTTGGTGTATTACTCGCTTTCATTCAATATGCCCGTCAATTCTTCAGGCCAATACAAGGCTTATCTGAAAAATTCAATACCCTGCAATCTGCTCTGGCCTCATCTGAGAGAATATTTGGCGTACTGGATACAGAGACTCAAGTAATCGAAACAGATACACCTAAGACCATAAAGGATCCGCAAGGGAAGATCGAATTTCAAAATGTGTGGTTTAAGTATAATGAAGGAGAGGAATATGTACTTAGAGATATTTCATTTACAGCCGAACCGGGAGAGGATATTGCTATAGTAGGAGCCACAGGAGCAGGTAAAACAACTATTATAAACCTGCTCTTGAGATTCTACGACATTGAAAAAGGAAGTATTAAGATCGATGGAGTAGATATCAGGGATCTGACCCTAAAAGATCTTCGTTCTCATTTTGGCTTAGTGCTTCAGGATAATGCTCTATTTTCAGGCACTATATTGGAAAATATCACTCTTGGACACCCAGATATTACAAGGGAGCAAGTGATCGATGCCGCTCATAAAGTAGAGGCTCATCGGTTCATCGAAAAATTACCGGGTAGTTACGACTATGTATTAAAGGAACGGGGGGCTTCTCTCTCAATGGGGCAACGACAGCTTATCTGTTTTGTCCGTGCTTTGGTTTACAATCCTGAGATCCTTGTACTTGATGAAGCCACATCGAGTGTTGACTCAGAAACGGAAGCCCTGGTTACAGAGTCAAGTCGTTTGATGATGCAGGGCAGAACATCTATTGTGGTAGCCCATCGGCTCTCAACCATTCAACATGTTGATAAGATCCTTGTTATGCACAAAGGGGTTATTCGTGAAATTGGAAGTCACCAGGAGCTTATACTGAAAGAGGATGGTATCTATAAAAAGTTATATGAGTTACAGTACAAGGATCAGTTGGTAGCCGATTGATCAATGCTGTAAATGTAATGCAGAATTAAGGATAAATCAGTTAACTAGACTTACACTTTTTGGCTGCTATTTTGTATTTTGAAGTAACTCAAAAAGGAGGAATCATGGCTACTACAAAAAAGAATTCCAAAGCAAGACAAGATATCGAAGAAACCATCTACGATACTACCGAAGCCCTGCAAAATAAGGCTGAAGAGACATATGACGCTCTGCTTAACAGACTCAAATATGAACGTGATGGTTTGGAAAGAGAACTCAAACACGAGTATAGAAATGCCCGCCGATATGTAAGAAAACATCCTGAGCAAGGGCTCGGTGTTGCTTTTGTAGCCGGATTGGTACTAGGCGCTTTACTTACTCGCAGATAAAAATTTGATTTAAAAATTACAGATGGCAATAAATACAGATCGCTTGAACGAACTCTATGAGCGAATTGATGCGCTCAGGGGGTATCTTTGACTATGAAAAACGGAAAGTCAGAATAATAGAACTTACTGAACGAACTCAGGATCCGGAATTTTGGAATGATCCATCAAAGGCTCAATCTATAATGAAGGAACTTGATCATGAGAAAAGTCTGGTTGAAGGCTGGGATAAGCTTAATGACCTGAGGGAAAGCATTAACGTTTTCCTTGAATTTCAGGAAATGGGTGAAGATGTTGAAAGTGATCTGGATGCTGAGTACAAAAAGCTGGATAAAGCTTTGGAGGAAATGGAACTCCGTAATATGCTCAGTGGGGAAGATGATCACCGTGATGCCATCGTTACCTTTAATCCGGGTGCAGGAGGAACGGAGAGCCAGGATTGGGGCCAGATGCTTTATCGAATGTATACTCGGTGGGCAGAGAAATCAGGATTCAAAGTTTCGGTAGTAGATTATCAAGACGGAGATGTTGCCGGCCTGAAAAGCGCCACCATAGAGGTATCCGGAGATAACGCTTATGGCTTTCTGAAGGCTGAAAGTGGTGTACACCGCCTTGTGCGAGTATCACCTTTTGACAGTAATGCCAGAAGACATACATCCTTCTGCTCAGTTTTTGTAGCCCCACTGATCGATGATACAATAGAGGTTGATATCAACGAAAGTGAGGTAGAACTTCAGCGATTTCACTCAAGTGGAGCCGGTGGACAGAATGTAAATAAAGTAGAAACCGGGGTTCGACTGATCTGGGAGGGTGAGCTATCTGATGGAAGTACTGAACGAGTAGTGGCTGAATGTCAGCAGGAGCGTTCACAATTACAGAATCGTGAAAAAGCAATGGTTCTTCTGAAATCACGTATCTATGAACTTGAAAAGGAAATAAGAGAAGCTGAAAAGGCTAAATTGGAAGGTTCTAAAAGCAAGAACGAATGGGGATCACAGATCAGAAGCTACGTTTTTGATGATCAAAGGGTCAAGGATCATCGTACAAATTATGAGACAAGTGATGTGAACGGAGTGATGGATGGAGATCTCGATGAATTCATAAAAGCTTATCTTCTTCAGGGGGTTGAGAGCTAAACATCCAAAGGAACTGATGGTATGATCAAGGTTGGGATAACAGGCGGTATCGGTTCAGGAAAAACAACCTTCTGTAAGGAATGGGAAGATCTTGGAGCTTATGTTCTATATGCAGATGACTTTGCAAAAAAACTCATGTCAGAGAACATGGATCTTAAAAAAAAGATCCGGGATAAATTCGGGGACAAAGCATACTCTGAAAATGGAGATCTCAACCGGTCATTTCTTGCCCGGGAAGCTTTCCAAAAAGGAAGGGTAAATGAACTAAATCAGATCGTGCATCCGATCTTATGGAAGGAAATTGATAAACTTGCCTCTCAAAAAGAAAAAGAAGGACTCGATATCTTTGCCAAAGAGGCCGCTATTTTACTGAATAACGGACGTCCTGAGGACCTGGATTATGTGATCCTGATACTTGCAGATGAAAGCATCAGGGTAAAGAGAACAACAGCAAGAGATAATTCAGAAGTACAAGAGGTGACCGAAAGGATCAGCAAGCAGCCCAATTTTGAGGATCTGACCCATTTGGCTGATTTTGTCGTATATAATGATGGAACCAAAGGGGAACTAAAAGTAAAAGCTCAAACTATCTTTAAGCAGCTAAAAGAGTTAGCTCTTAATGATTAGGATTTCTTAGAAGATTTTGTCAGAAAAACATTCTTATATTCTTAGAAAAGCGCTTCCAAAAATTAAATGATTCATGGTCAGTTCAAAAAATAAAAGGCTTGAAACCTTAGAAGAATATATAATTCAATCGCAAAACAGGTTTCCGGGGGCAACCGGAGAGTTGTCTCAATTGTTGAGGGATATCAGTTTGGCAGCTAAGATCATTTCCCGTGAGGTTAATAAAGCAGGGATTACAAATATTCTGGGTGTGGACGGATCCACCAATATCCATGGAGAGGCTGTTAAAAAACTGGATCTTTTTGCCGACCAGCAACTGATATCGGCTTTGGATCGGTCTTTGATCACTTGTATGGTAATTTCTGAAGAGAACGATGGTATCGTCAAACTCAGCAGCAAAGGAGGTAAGTATATCGTTTACCTTGACCCGCTCGATGGTTCATCTAACATTGACGTGAATGTATCAATTGGGAGCATCTTTTCGATTTATATGCGGGAAGCCAGGTTTAATGGAAATCTCAGAGAGGATGACGCACTTCAACCCGGTGTTAAACAAGTAGCGGCCGGTTATGTATTATATGGATCGAGTACAATACTGGCTTACACGACCGGTTTGGGAGTTTCCGTATTTACTCTTGACCCAAGCATTGGCGAGTTCATTTTAAGTGATCGTAGCATCAAGATGCCTGAGCATGGTTCAATATATAGTATAAATGAAGGCAGCTATAACTCCTGGGATCTGGGACTTAAAAAATATATAAAATATTGCCAGGAAGAAGACCAGGAAACAGGCAGGCCTTACTCGGCCAGATATATTGGTTCGATGGTTGCGGATATTCATCGAACTCTAATTAAAGGGGGTATTTTTATATATCCACATAGCAGCAGATATCCAAATGGTAAGCTAAGATTGATGTATGAGTGTAATCCACTGAGCTTTATCATTGAACAGGCCGGGGGGAAAGCCACTGATGGCTCCAAAAGGATCATGGAAATTGAACCCAATTCTATTCACCAGCAAACCCCGATCTATATTGGCTCCAGGGAAAATGTGGATAAGGTCACGGAGTTCCTTGAGGAATACAAAGAGGCTGAACAGACGTGAACGACAATAAGTGAGGCTCAAAATCTGATCTTATGGCCTTCTCTAATATCTTTTGAAACGGCATACCCGCCATTAGTTTCTACAACATATTTGGCAGGTGCTTCAGATAAAAGTTGTTTACTGTCAAACGGTGCAGTGTTATGATGAATACGTACAATTACACTGTCTGAGTTTACAAACATGATATCAAGTGGGAGTGGAGTATTGGCCATATAAAAACTAAGTGGCTCTTCCTCAGGAAAGATAAATAACATACCGGCGTCACTTGGAAGATCATTTACATCCATCAAGCCTTGATTTCGTTCATCCTGATCATCCGCTATTGCAACTCTTACGGCAGATATTTCATTATTTGAGGTGTCAAGAAAAGTAACAGTATCCGTGAAATTCAGAATACGGCCGGTTTTAGTTTCATTATTTTTTTCCTTTTCAGTTGTGCAGGAGGTCCCAATTAATATGATCATTGATAGAAAGATAATGGGAGCATAATTTGTTTTCATAGGTGATTTCATTCCTTTTGATGTGATCTTATTTCATAATAGAGTTTACAAATTAGATTAAAACAGAATCATAATAAAATCATTATATTCTCAATCTCGTTGATTCATTGAAATTTAGGCGAAATAAGCCTACCTTTGAGGAGCAGTGAGCGTCGGAAGGCACTCGCTTTTTTTTGTTTCAGAATTTAGTGTAAATGCAAATAGATATCATAAAAAATATTAAAGACTTAGCCGAACCTCTTGCAGAGGAGAAGGGTCTTTTTGTAGTTGATGTTGAGCTTAAAACCGGAAGTGGTCTGGCAGAACTCTGGGTTCTTCTTGATAACGAAGAAGGCGGAGTCAATATAGATGCCTGCTCCGAAATCAGTAAAGAACTTGGTTTTTTGATCGAAGCACATGACCTGTTCGATAACGGTTATAGGCTAAATGTTTCCTCACCAGGATTAAGCAGGCCGCTGAGTGACATACGTCAGTATCGTAAGAACGAAGGTCGTGTTGCAACAATTAAATTCAAGAATACAGATGGCGAGTACAAGAAAATAGAAGGTGTTATTACCGGCATCACGGATGAAATGGTTGCCATAACGGATGAAGATGAAGCTGAAACTAATATTCCGTTTGAAGCAATTGTTGAAACCAAAATTATCCCCGTAATTTAATTATACAAGACTAATGCAGAACGAATTATCAAAACAGATCATCTCCTCGTTTGCTGAGATAGCTCATGAAAAGGGCATCGACAAGGATATGTTGCTTTCCATACTGGAAGATGTATTTAGAACGATGATCAGAAAAAAATATGAGTCTGATGATGCATTTGAGGTGATCCTGAATGCAGACCGGGGAGAAATTCAGATCCTTCACGTACAGGAGGTAGTGCCTGCCGATGAATTGACCGATCCTGTGGCTGAGATCACTTTTGAAGATGCCCAAAAAATCGATCCTGATATTGAACTATATGATGAGTTGGCTCAGGAAATTCAGATAACCGACTTTGGACGCCGTGCAGTGACCATGGCGCGACAGCAACTTGCCCAAAGAATTCGAGAGATCGAAAAAGATAATATTTATGAAGATTATACCGACCGAGTAGGTGAGATCATACTTGGTGATGTATATCAGGTTCGTCAGAACAAAGACATTTTGGTTAACCACAATGGTGTAGAGCTGTTGCTTCCAAAGAGTGAACAGATCTACAAGGACAGATACCGCAAAGGTGATACCATTCGTGCCGTTGTTACAGAAGTTCGAATGAAAAATGGTAATCCAACGGTCATAATTTCCAGAACATCAGAGCTATTTCTTGAACGACTTTTTGAGAATGAGATCCCTGAAGTATTTGATGGTATTATTGAACTGGTGCGCATTGCCCGTGCACCGGGAGATCGATCAAAAGTAGCTGTGCTTTCCCATGATGAACGCGTTGATCCGGTTGGTGCCTGTGTTGGAATGAAAGGTATCCGAATTCATGCTATAGTTCGTGAGTTACAGAATGAGAATATAGATGTGATCAATTTTACTCCGGACAAACACGAATTTATAAAACGAGCTCTTCAACCTGCTGAAGTTTTAAAAGTAGAACTTGATGAAGAGAATAAGCATGCCAATGTATTAGTACCTGCAGATGAGGTTTCAAAAGCTATCGGTAAGGGAGGAGTCAACATTCGACTCGCTTCAAAATTAGCCGGTGTTGAAATTGATGTTTATCGAGAGGTTGAAGCTGAAGATGACATTGATATTGATGAATTTGCTATTGATTTCGGTGAAGATGTGATTAAGATGCTTCATGAGATCGGTTGTGATACTGCAAGAGCAGTGCTTGAACTGAGTGCAGATGAATTAGTTAGCAGAACGAACGAAGAAATAGATCCAGAGCTTGCTGAGAAAATTATGAGTGTAATTGCGTACGAATTTGAGGACGAGGCTTAAATCGGCAATTCCGAATAAAAATTCTTAGTTTATTAAGCTCACATTTAAAAATTATATATGACGTCTAAAAGACCTAAACCATTATTTAAAGTTGCATCTGAATTCAATGTAGCCACGCAGTCAATCGTGGATACTCTGACAGATAATGGGTTTGATGCAACAAATCGTCCAAACTTCAAGGTAACACCTGAGATGTACTCGGTACTTGATCAGGTTTATGGAGACGATAAGGCTAAAAGTGCGGATCACGAGAAAGCCAGGGAAGAGTACGAGAGCCGCAGAAACCAGATGATGAACAAAAGTAACGACAGTGTTACGATTGACAATGTTCTGGAGCCGATTGAAGACAGTATTGGCTTGGAGCCTGAAGATGAAACTCCTGACCTTGAACCCGAGGAAGACCTTGAATCTGAAGAGGATCTGGAACTTGAACCTGAAGAAGAGGTTGAGGCGCCAAAAGAAGCAAAGGCAGATAGCAAAGAAGATTCAGGGGAAGATAAAAAAGCAGAAGACACTTCTGATGACTCTGTAGTTGAAAAGAATGAAAAGAAAGAATCAGAGCCTGCAGAAGAAGAGATCGAAGATGAGGATGACAAAATTGCTGCCTCTGACGAAGAAGAAGTTGATGCTGATGAAGAAAGTGATGACTCTGAGGATGATGAGGACGAGGACGAAGAAGATGATGATGTAGAAGACGACTCAGAATCTGATGAAGAGGATGATGAGGAAGAAGCAGACGACGATGACGAGGAGGAAGATGATGACGAAGACGACGACGACGAAGAAAAAGAAGAGGATGAGGAAGAAGAGATCATCCGAGGGTCAGCTGGAAAACTCAAAGGAACAAAAGTATTAGGTAAGGCTTCCTTCACGTCAGACATTGCTCAAAGAAAACCCCGTAAGAAACGAAAAAGAAGAAAGGACAGAAAAGACGACGATTCCTCTAAGAAGGACGATAGCAGTTCTAAGAAGAAAACCAAGAAAAAACGTAAGCGCAAAACTGAGATCGATGAGACCGATGTCGATAAGATGATGCGTGAAACCATGAAGAAGATGCAATCTTCTAAAACGGTTGGAAGTAAACGAGCTAAGCGT
This sequence comes from Gracilimonas sp. B-17, assembly GCF_056857935.1. NCBI lineage: Bacteria > Pseudomonadati > Balneolota > Balneolia > Balneolales > Balneolaceae > Gracilimonas > Gracilimonas sp. B-17. The sequence goes on along the minus strand of NZ_JBSXOA010000012.1, from coordinate 1,235,691 downwards.
CGTCGTGAACGTAAAGAGGAACGTGAGGAAGAACTGCAGAAACAGCAGGAAATGGAGGAACTCGAGTCTGATATTATTGAAACGACCGAGTTCATTACTGCCAATGAATTGGCCGACCTTCTGGAAGTAGGCGTTAATGATATTATCTCCGTTTGCATGTCCATCGGATTGATGATCACCATTAATCAGCGTTTAGATGCTGGAACCATTGAACTTGTAGCTGAGGAATTTGGTAAGGAAGTTGAATTTATTGATGCTGAAGAGATCGATGAAGAACTCACTATTCCTGAGGATGATGATGAAGATCTTAAGCCGCGCGCCCCAATTATCACGGTAATGGGTCACGTCGATCACGGTAAAACTTCATTACTTGACTATATTCGTGAAGAAAAGGTCGCAGCCGGTGAGGCTGGTGGAATTACCCAGCACGTGGGTGCTTATCAGGTAGTTCATAATGAAAATGAGATCACCTTCCTGGATACTCCGGGTCACGAGGCCTTTACGGCAATGCGTTCTCGTGGTGCTCAGGCAACGGATATTGTGATTTTGGTTGTTGCCGGTGATGACTCCGTTATGCCCCAAACCATTGAGGCTATCAATCACGCCAAAGCAGCCGGTGTACCAATTGTTGTTGCCATCAACAAAATGGATAAAGAAGGGGTGAACCCGGACCGAATTAAGGCCGAATTGGCTGAGCATGATGTGATCGTTGAAGAATACGGAGGTCAGGTTCAGTATGCTGAAGTTTCGGCACACACCGGGCAGGGTATTGAAGACTTGCTTGAAAAGGTATTGATAGAATCAGAATTACTTGAACTTCAGGCAAACCCTGACCGCCGTGCAGATGGTGTTGTTCTTGAAGCTCGTCTTGATAAAGGAAAAGGAATTGTAGCTAACGTATTGGTTCAGGGTGGTACACTTAAAGTTGGAGATCCATTTGTCGCCGGCCCATGTTTTGGTCGTGTTCGTGCTATGGAGAACGACCTTGGGCAAAGAGTGCAGGAGGCAGGACCTTCAACACCGGTTCAGCTAATGGGTTTTGATGATATGCCACAAGCCGGTGATAAATTGGTTGTCGCAGAAGATGAGAAGATAGCCAAGGAAGTTGCCAACGAGCGTATGCAGATCCGACGAGAGCAGGCCATGCGTAAGACCAAGCATATGACCCTTGACGATATATCACGCCGTCTGGCACTTGGTGAAGTTTCAGAATTGAATGTAATTGTTAAAGCTGATGTGGATGGTTCTATTGAGGCACTTTCAGGTTCACTCCAGAAATTGAGTACCGATGAGGTGGCAGTAAATATCATTCACACTGGAGCCGGAGCTATTTCAGAATCCGATGTTCTGTTAGCATCTGCCTCAGACGCCATTATTATTGGATTCCAGGTACGACCTACTTCACAGGCACGTAAACTTGCCGAAGAAGAAGAGATCGATATTCGATTGTTCAGCGTGATCTACGATGCCGTTGATGAGGTTAGGGATGCACTTGAGGGACTTCTCTCACCCGAGATCAAGGAACAAATGATGGGTGTAGTTGAAGTTAGAGAGACCTTTAAAGTATCCAAAGTTGGTACCATTGCAGGTTGTTATGTCACCGAAGGTAAGATCGAGCGAAACAATCCGATCCGACTGGTTCGAGATGGTGTCGTGATCTATGACGGAGAGATCGATGCTCTGAAACGCTTCAAGGATGATGTAAGAGAAGTAACTTCCGGTTACGAGTGTGGTATCAGTATCAAGGGATATAACGATATCAAAGTTGGTGATCAGATCGAAAGTTACAAGATCACCGAACAGAAACGTACACTGGAAGATTCAGCCGGTTAATTATCATGAAGGATCTGTCTTTAGGTAAAGATCGGATCCTTCAATTCATTTCATTCGAATCACTCACTTAATACAATAGTAATGGGATTCAGGCCAGAACGACTAGCTGCAGTAATCAAAAAAGACTTGGGTCATATCATTCAAAGGTCCTATCAACCGGATGGCACTTTTGTGACCGTCACCAATGTGATCATGACTGATGACCTTTCAATAGCGAAAGTATATCTTAGTGTTTTTGCTCCCGGAAGAGATGATAAGCCTGTATATGAATTTTTGGATGAGAAGATACCTGAGATCAGGTACGAACTGGCATCCAAAATAAAGAATCAGGTTCGTAAAATACCTGAATTACACTTCTATCAGGATGATACTGCTGAATATGTTAACAAGATCGAGCAAGTCTTCAAGAAAATTGATATCCCTGAAGAGGATAAGGATAGCTCTGATTCTGAATAAATGGCGAAAGCACTTCCTTTAGAGAATATACCCGTTTTTGGTAAACATAATTTACCGGATAAAGATACAGATCTTACTGCGGGGGCCATTTTTCTTATAGATAAGCCGCTTGAATGGTCAAGTTTTGATGTTGTTAAGTTTTTAAGAAAACGCATTCGGGTCAAGAAAACAGGCCACGCGGGTACCTTAGACCCTCTTGCAACCGGTTTGCTCATCCTTTGCTGTGGCAAAGCCACAAAATCAATTTCAATGATCCAGGACCTCCCAAAAACCTATGTGGCCGAAATTACCTTTGGGCAATCGACCACTACCTATGATGCGGAAGGTGATGTGGATGAACAGGCAGATTATGATCATATCAGTGAGGAATTGATCATGAAGACCCTTGATTCTGACTTCAAAGGTACGGTCGATCAGATACCTCCTATGTATTCTGCACTTAAATATGGCGGTAAGAAATTATATGAGCTGGCCAGAAAAGGTGAAACTGTTGATCGCCCCCCCAGACAGATTACATTTCATGAATTTGAGATACTTGGTTTTGAAAACCCGAAATTAACTCTCAAAGTAAAATGCAGTAAAGGTACTTATATACGTTCACTTGCCAGAGATCTTGGAGAAGCTTTAAATTCAAAGGCTTATTTGAGTAAACTGGAACGAACAGCTATCGGACATTATTTGGTAGACGATGCTTTGACACCACATGAAATGGGAGACCGACTTAAGGAAATATGGCTAGACTGATCGAACTCAAAAACATTGATCATGTACCTAACACAGTGTTGACTGTGGGTACTTTTGATGGCGTTCACAGAGGTCACCGGGCTCTTATTGAAACTGTGGTTGATAAAGCACGACAGCGTAATGCACGTAGCGTTGTCGTGACCTTTGACCCACATCCAAGGGAGATCATTAATCCCGGTAAAAGTGGTATTCAGATGCTTACAACTCTAAAAGAACGATGTGAGCTGCTGGAAGATATAGGTGTGGATGTTTTACTTGTGATCCCATTTGATCGTGACTTTTCATTGCTTACCTCCGAAGAGTTTGTACGAGATGTGATATATAAAAAAGTTGGTGTATCGGAATTTGTGATCGGTTATGATCATCAATTTGGTCGAGATAGAGAAGGAACCATAGAAACCATAGAAAAACTAGGTGAAAAGTTAGGATTTGATTCACATGTGGTCTCGAAGCAAGAAATGGGGGATGTTACCATAAGCAGTACGCTGATACGAAAAACACTATCAGAGGAGGGTAATGTCAAACAAGCGGCTGAGTACCTGAACCGCAGGTATTTACTGAATGGCATTGTGACTCATGGAGATCAAAGAGGAAAACCTATTGGGTTTCCAACAGCAAATTTAAAACCCGAACATGAAAATAAGGTTATTCCAAAGAATGGAGTATATGCTGTGAAGGTCAGGGTAGAAGGAGTTTGGTATGGTGGGATGATGAATATTGGTATCAGGCCAACGTTTGAAGGTCAAGAACGAACTCTTGAAGTGAATATCTTTTCATTTAATGAAGATATTTACGGACAGACCATACAGGTTCGGTTTATGGATAGAATTCGGGATGAGATGAAATTTAGTGGAATTGAGGAATTAAAAGATCAATTGGCCAAAGACAAAAAAATGACTTTGGAACTTATGAGTTAAATCAATGTGAACTTTGAATAATTAATAGGGAGTAGGATTGTCCATTACGGTAAAAACCCCTATCTTTCGAAACTATAAATCGATTTATACAAGTACTAATTAAACCATTGCAATGAGCATAACCGCAGAAGAAAAGAAAGAAATCTTTAAGAAATTTGGTAAAAGTGAAACCGATACGGGTTCCACAGAAGGACAAATCGCCCTTCTAACCAAAAGAATTAATGACCTGACTGAGCATTTGAAAGATAATAAATTGGATCACGCATCACGTCGTGGCCTTTTGAAAATGGTTGGTAAAAGAAGAAGGTTGTTAAACTACCTAATGAAGAACGATATCGAGAAATACAGAGAACTTATCAAAGAACTCGGTATCCGTAAGTAAGTTTATACGTTACAAAAGGCTCCTGATGTTGGAGCCTTTTTCAATTTATCCTGCCGCTATTACATTTCTTATCTGTTGTTGGCGGGATGCAGTAAATCCAAAAGACAAAGAAGACAAATGAAAGAAGAAATAAGAAGTGTAGAATTTGCACCGGGTAAGGTGCTATCAGTAGAAACAGGCCGGATTGCCAAGCAAGCCGATGGCGCTGTAGTGGTTCGAATGGGAGATACCCAGGTATTATGTACCGCTGTGAGTGCAAAAGAACCGAAACCGGGTCAAGGTTTTTTCCCGCTGGTTGTTGATCACAGAGAAAGTTTTTCAGCCGGTGGTCGTTTCCCCGGTGGTTTTATGAAACGGGAAGGACGTCCTTCTGAAAAAGAAGTATTAGCGAGTCGTTTGATAGACCGTAGCTTGCGTCCTTTGTTTCCTAAAGGATATTTATGTGAAACTCAGATCATCTCAAGTGTACTTTCATCTGACGGAGAAAATGATGGGGATGTTCTAGGTGGATTTGGTGCCTCAGCTGCTCTTCATATGTCAGATGTTCCATTCGATGGCCCAATGGCTGAAGTAAGGGTCGGACGTGTTGATGGCGAGTATGTGATCAATCCGACACTGTCTGAACTTGAGAACAGTGATATTGATATGATCGTAGGTGGTACAGCCGATTCTGTTCTTATGATGGAAGGTGAAATGGGAGAGATCTCTGAAGATGAAATGCTCGGAGCCATCAAAGCCGCTCATGCTTCTATCATTACCCTTTGTGAATTTCAGGAAGAACTGAGAGAAGAATACGGTAAGCCAAAGCGCGAATTTGTACCTGAAGGTTATCCTGAGGAAATTGAATCTAAAGTTCGTGAGCTGGCGACTGACAAGATCAAAGAAGTTGTAAACATTGGTCTTGGAAAAGAAGAATACAGTGAAAAGCTTAACGAAGCGAAAGATTCAGTAGTTGCAGAACTTGAGGAAGAATACGAAGAAGAAGTAGGTACCATCAAGGATATTCTTGGTGATATAGAGAAAGAAGAACTTCGAAACATGATCCTTGAGAAAAAACGACGTATCGATGGTCGTAATCCTGAAGATATTCGTGATATCTGGACTCAGGTTGGATATCTTGCCAGAACTCACGGTTCAGCGATATTCACCCGTGGCGAGACTCAGGCACTGGTTTCTGTAACTCTCGGTACCAAGAAAGATGCTCAGGGTGTTGATACCTTATTTGACGAAGAAGACAAGAAATTCTATCTGCACTACAACTTTCCTCCATATTCTGTTGGGGAAGCCGGATTCCTTAGAGGACCCGGACGTCGTGAGATCGGTCATGGTCACTTGGCAGAAAGATCCCTTAAAATGATGATGCCATCATTTGATGACTTTGGCTATGTGATCAGAATTATTTCTGATATTACAGAATCTAATGGATCATCCTCCATGGCTTCTGTTTGTGGTGGTTCAATGGCGCTTATGAGTGCCGGAGTGCCCCTCAAAAAGCCGGTTGCAGGTATTGCAATGGGAATGATCGTAGGAGATAACAACTCGGTTGTGCTTTCTGATATCCGTGGTGAAGAAGATTTCATGGGCGACATGGACTTCAAAACAGCCGGTACCGCTGATGGTATCACGGCTTGCCAGATGGACATGAAAGTTAAAGGAATCTCTTTTGAGGTTATGGAAGAAGCCCTTAAACAAGCTCATACAGGTCGTTTGCACATTCTTGGAAAAATGGCTGAAACCATTTCGGCACCAAGTGAAACGCTTTCTGAATACGCACCTCAGTTCATCAATATGACCATAGATGGTGACATGATCGGAGCCGTTATTGGACCTGGTGGTAAAGTGATCCAAACTCTTCAAAAAGAAACAGATACTGAGATCTGGATCGAAGAAGATGAAAGTGGAAAAGGTAAGATCACCATTTCAGCTGATAGCCTTGAAAAAGCAGAAGATGCACAAAATAGAATTAAAGCTATTACTGGGCAGCTTGAAGAAGGTGCTACCTACAAAGGTGAAGTGAAATCTATAAAAGATTTCGGTGCTTTTGTTGAGATCGCTCCCGGAAGAGATGGCTTACTGCATATTTCTGAGATCGATCACTCTCACGTTAAAAATGTAACAGATTACATGAACGTGGGTGATGAGATCGAAGTTAAACTGCTCAAAATTGAGCCGGGTAACAAACTCAGATTATCCAGAAAGGCATTATTATCTAAAGACGAAGAAGAGTAAGTCTTTAGGCTATAAGCTTATTATATTTGCTCCGCTCATAAACAATGAGCGGAGCTTTTTTATTTAAAGATTATTCATGAAGATGGAAAACGCACAAGAAATTGATTTTGTAAACAAAAGCACGTTATCAAATGGGCTCAGGATTGTGACTGAGCATATTGAGAGCGTAAAGAGTGTCACAGTTGGTATCTGGGTCAAAACCGGAGGGCGCCACGAAACAAAGTCGAAGGCGGGAGTGACACATTTCCTGGAACATATGTTATTCAAGGGCACTGAAAGCCGCTCATCATATGATATTGCACTAAGTATGGAGTCCGTTGGGGGGTATTTGAACGCCTTCACTTCATCAGAGTATACCTGTTATTATTCACGGTGTGTAAACACACAACTGGACAAAGCTCTTGATGTTTTATCTGATATGGTACTTCACCCTTCATTTCCTGAAGAGGAGATAGAGAAAGAGAAAAAAGTGGTGATAGAGGAAATGAAAATGTACCGTGATTCACCGGACGATTACCTGTTTGAAGCCTTCAATAGTAAGATATTTGAAGGACATGAGCTTGGCAGACCGGTACTTGGTTTTGAGGATACTGTTTCTGCTTTTAGTCGGCAAGATCTTTATGATTACATGAAAGAACGGTATTATGCAGGCAATCTGCTAATTTCTGTTGCTGGTAATGTTGACCATGACAAAGTTGTGGAATTGGTTTCTGGTTATTTTGATAAACTGGAAAAAGAATCCCGCGAAGAAAACGAGCAACCATTACCTGAATTTAAAAAAGAAGACCTCAGGCTGACCAAGTCTATTGAACAGACACATTATATCTATGGTCGCAGGGGGCTTAATTACGATCATAAAGATAAATATCTGCTTCTTTTGGCAAATACCATTTTAGGTGGAGGTATGAGTTCTCGGTTACATCAAAATGTGAGAGAAAAATATGGCTACTGTTATTCAATTCAGACCTTTAATCAGTCCTATACGGATACCGGATTATGGGGTATTTATGTAGGTACTGACAAGGATTATGTTGACCATGTCAGGGAATTGATCTTAAAAGAACTTAAGATCATGCAAAATGATCGTATCCCTGAAAAAGAACTGGCAGAAGCAAAATCACAATTGAAGGGTAAATTACTTTTGTCTCAGGAAAGTACAAGTAACCGAATGACTCGGCTGGCAAAAAGTGAGTTATATTTTGGAAGGTTCGTAACCCTGGATGAACTGGTTGAAAATATAGACTCTGTAACTCCTGATCAGATCAGAGATTTTGTACAGGATTTCTTTGAGGAAGATAACTTTATGGAAGCTATTCTCTTACCGGAAGTATAATCTTTCTAATAATCCATTTAACATTAAGAATTAAAGCATTTAAAATTAGCAATGACTTACATCAAGAAACTTTCAGAACACGTAGATCAAGAAGTAACACTTAAAGGCTGGGTTTATAATTTTAGAAGCAGTGGAAGCCTGGTGTTTGTTGAAATGAGAGACGGTTCAGGCCTTACTCAATGCGTAATTGCAAAAGATGATGTTTCTGAAGATGCCTGGGAAGCGGCTTCCTCACTCAAGCAGGAGAGCTCTTTAGAGGTCACAGGAACGGTCAAAGCTGACGATCGCAGCGTTGGAGGCCATGAGATCCATGTTTCTGATGTTAAGGTCATTCAGATCGCGGAAAATTATCCGATCACGCCTAAAGAGCATGGCGTGGAATTTCTTATGAATAACCGTCATTTATGGCTTAGAAGTCAGCGACAATGGGCGGCTATGAGAGTTAGAAATGAGATCATTTTTGCTATCCATACTTTTTTTCAGGGACATGATTTCGTACAAATGGACTCCCCGATATTTACCGGAAATGCAGCTGAAGGAAGTACTACTTTATTTGAAACGGATTATTTTGATGATAAAGCTTATTTGGCTCAAACCGGTCAGCTATACGGTGAAGCCATGGCCATGGCTCATGGATTGATCTATACTTTTGGGCCAACGTTCAGAGCAGAAAAGTCAAAAACTCGGCGGCACCTGACCGAGTTCTGGATGATAGAACCTGAAATGGCATATTATGATCTGGAGATGAACATGGACCTGGCTGAGGATATGATCAAAGCAATTGTTAGCAGAGTATTGGAGAACTGCAGGAATGAGCTTGAGATTCTTGAAAGGGATGTGAGCTCTCTTGAGAAAGTAGCTGAAAAGTCCTTTGAGCGCATGACCTATACGGATGCGGTTGAGATCCTAATCAGTGATGAAACTGCCTCAATGCTGGAAAAGATGGCTGAATCCAGAAGACAAGAGAAAATTGATCTTGAAAAAGAAGAAGAGGAGATCAAAAAGGAACATGGTTCAGCAAAGAAATGGAGAAAGGCCCAGATAGACCAACGTATAAAAGAAATTCATGCCCGTGTCGATCAGATTGATGAGGATCTGCGAAACATCCCGAGCTGGAAGGAGTCTGCCCGTAATTTTGAATGGGGGAATGATTTTGGTGGAAGTGATGAAACAGTGCTTATGATGCAATTTGACGTACCGCTGATCGTGACTCACTGGCCGGCTGAGATCAAAGCATTCTATATGAAGCGGGATGAAACCGATAAACTTGCGTTGGGAATGGACATACTCGCACCAGAGGGCTATGGGGAGATCGTTGGTGGTTCACAACGTGAGGATGATCTTGAAGTTCTTGAAGAACGCATAGCTGAAGAAGGACTTGATAAGGAGATCTTTGAGTGGTACCTGGATCTCAGGCGATATGGATCTGTTCCTCACTCAGGGTACGGCTTAGGTCTGGAACGAACCGTGGCATGGATATGCGGGCTCTCACACGTTAGAGAAACCATTCCATTCCCTCGTATGATGGGACGCCTTAAACCCTAAATTTAACACGGATCAGGTTGATTTATTTTTTTGAAAAGATCTTACCTGATCCGGACTTTTCATCCTTGTCCTTGGATTTATCCTTATCAGAAGAGTCTTTGGAGTCAGATGATGACTTCGTTGTACTGCTGGATTCTTCAATCGATACATTGGGACCGACATGCAGGGAGCCTTTAATTTGAGCGCCATCCTCGATCGAGATCTTTTTAGTATAGATCTTTCCTTCTATAACTGCTGTGGATTTTAGGGTCAGTTTGTCCTTAACCCGGACATCACCATTCACGGTTCCGGCAATTTCGGCTTGTTGAGAATTTACCTTCCCGTTGATAATGCCGGTTTCGTTAAGGATAAATTTCATTTTTGAATGAACCTCACCTTCTATTGTACCGGCAATTCTCAGATCTTCATTACAATTGATATCGCCGGTGATCTTGGTGGGTTTATTGATAAATGAAATGGCAGGGGATTGGTTACTCACTTCAGTGTTCACGTTGGTTGATTTTCTATTTAACATCATATTATGGCAAACTAATTTGAAATGATTTTGTTCCAAAGAAATTCAGAGGAATAATACATTTCATTAAAACTAACATTCCTTATCTTAGCCACCGATGGCAAGAAAACAGAACAGTAATCAGATCTATCAGAAAGTACTGGGAGAAATTAATTCCGGTAATACGAAACCGGTGTATTTTCTTTGCGGCGAAGAAGAGTTTTATCTGGATCAATTACTGGATCAATTTTCTAAAGTAATTCCACCTGAACAAAAAGATTTTAACTTCGATCTTTTATATGGGCAGGATATAACTCCGGCAAAAGGCATATCCATTGCCCGGAGCTTTCCAATGATGGCTGAAAAACGGATCCTGGTTATTCGCAATTTCATGCAGCTGAATAAGGGAGGGGGAGAAGATGGTTCTCCCACTGGTCATATAAATGATTTTGTGGAATATTTCGAAAATCCGAATCCTTCAACTTTACTTGTTCTTTTTGATGAAAAGAAACCGGCCGGTAATACCAAGGTTGGTAAATCCTTGAAAAGCAGTAAACATTGTGGATTCTATGAATTTGAAAGAATGGCCGACTATTTGATCCCTGACTGGGTCATTGACTGGGTTAGAAGTCACCATTCCAAAAATATTGAACCTGCAGCTGCTCAATTACTATCTCAGTTTGTCGGTAATAATCTACAGTTACTGTCTACTGAAATAGATAAAGTGTGCACTTTTGTAGACACTTCTGATACGGTAACTGAAGCCGATGTAAAAAAAATTATCGGTTCATACCGCGAATTTACGGCCATAGAGCTTAAAGACGCCATCATTGCCCGAAATATGGAACAGGCACTTTATATTTCGGAACAGATGTTGCAACACACTAAATCAGACACGGGAGAATTAATTCGTCTCGTGGGGTTCTTTACAAGTGTGTTCACCAATGTCTGGCAAATTTTACGACTCTCTGAAAAGGGGATTGCTAAGAATCAGATCCAAAATGAGTTGGGTATCGGCAGTAGCTGGTACTTTAACAAACTTTGGGATGATGCCTCAAATTTTCGATATACTGAAATGCCCCGGATATTCGAAGCTCTTTTAGATGCAGATCGCTCTATAAAAGGTTTCAGCACACTGGACTCCACATCGATTTTATTCTTCCTGGTTAAGCGAATCATCGGATAATCCGATTCGCGATCACATAGTTAATCAGAAGATAAAAGTGGAGTTTAACGATGAATGCATTTCAAGCTGCATCTGTAAAACAGTATAGTGATGAAGATTTGATGGAGTATTTCCAAAATGGCAAGGAATCAGCTTTTAATGAATTGGTGATGCGATATCAGGATCGCTTGCACAATTTTTTATATCGTTATACTCACAATCATCAGGACTGTGAAGATCTGGTTCAGGAAACTTTTCTGAGAGTTCATAAGAGCAAGCATTCTTACGAACGAATCGCAAAGTTTTCTACATGGATGTATACCATTGCTTTGAATCTTGCCAAGAGTCTTTATAAAAAGAAGCAACGTATGTACAAGGTATCGATCCATAAAGACGAATCTGATCCTGATGATAGAGAAATGCATATTGAAGATACGCGAATTCTTCAGGATGATGCACTCCATGAGAAATTATGTATGGAGCAGCTTGAAAAAGCATTGATGGAGTTACCGGAAGATTTTCGCGAAGTTATTGTTCTTAGAGATCTGCAAGAGCTTTCCTACGAAGAGATCTCAGAGATCACTGATATTCCAATGGGGACCGTAAAATCGAGGATCAACCGTGGAAGGGCACAAATTCAGGCTCTTATAGAGAATTACGTACAGTTGGGAACAAATTAAAATTTTCGAAATAAAAGGGAGTAAGGAATAACTTAGCAAACTCCCTTTTATGAAGAATTTTTTAGACAAAGAGTACCATCCAGTCATAGAAAACTATGTCATTGAATACGTAGATGATAAACTAGATCCTGTTGAGAGATCTACTTTCGAAGAAGTACTCGTCAACGACGATGATCTTCGGGAACTCGCATTTTCTGCAAGAGAAGGAAAGAAACTTCTAGACCAGTATCGTGAGATCAAAGCCAGGGACGGATTCATTGAAAGACTAAATACCCGAATTTCTTCTGAGAATTAATTCCTTTGTAATGACTGCAAATCTAATAGCGGTAAGAAGCAAAACATACTTGCCGATCAGGAAATAATCATTCAACACTTTGTTGTTCTTTTGAAAATGGGGCCCGATCTTTAGAGTCCCGAACGCTATTTATTACCACATGAGGATACCCTGTTAATCAGTCAGTTATTAAAAACAGTGTTTCCAAAAAAACTTTGAAGACCTCTCTTCTTACTTCCAAGTTATTCTCTCGATTTAGTAAGGCTCTGGCCCATAATGAAGCATCAATAATCTAATAGTTTTTGAAGGTTCAATTGAAGTTTAGCATCGGCCATAAACTCATTTTCGAGATTCTTATCATGAGGAATAGGGGTGTCCATGGAAGCACAGCGCATTACAGGAGCATCAAGCCACTCAAAACATTCTTCTGAGATGATAGCCGAGATCTCACTTAACGGACCTAAAGTGAGTGAGGGCTCTTGTAAAAGCAGAACTCTGCCAGTTTTTTGAACTGTTTTACGAATGGATTCTTTGTCTAAGGGAAGCAAAGTTCTGAGGTCGAGAATCTCCAAAGAAATGTCTTTTTCTTCGAATTCTTTAGCGATTTCCAAAGCCCACTGAACTCCCATGCCATAGGTGATGATCGTGGCATCTGTGCCTTCTCTGCGAATTTTGGCCTTACCTAAAGGCTCATAATTAGCCTTGTCTGGGATCTGGGCTTTTAAGCTTCGATATAGCTTTTTATGCTCGAAGAATAGAACCGGATTGGGATCATATAAAGAACTGTAGAGCAGGTTCATGGCATCTTCTACTGTACCCGGAACCACTACTTTCAAGCCGGGTATTTGCATGAACCACCCTTCAACAGATTGTGAATGAAAGGGCCCGGCTCCAACGCCACCGCCATGTGGGGCACGTATGGTAATATTCAAAGGTGGAGCCCAACGGTAGTGAGATTTTGCGATATTATTTACGATCTGATTAAAACCACAGGAGATGAAATCCGCAAACTGCATTTCAACCACAGGTTTAAACCCCTCAAGCGCCAATCCCATTGCAGCACCCAATGCACCGGATTCAATAATGGGGGTATTACGGATCCTATCTTTTCCAAACTGATCCAAAAACCCTTCTGTGATCTTAAAAACACCGCCATATTCGGCTACATCCTGTCCCATTATCAGGAATTTACTGTCTTCCTCAAATGCCTGCCTGAGAGAAGATTGAATAGCATCTACGAATCGGTGTTCGTATGTCACACCATCTTTATGAGCAGGTATCTCATCTGGTTCCTTGGCGTAGACCCTGTTTAACTCCTTTGATTCATCAAATTCAGGATCTGCAGCCTTCAAAGCTTTGTTAAGATCATCTTTGAAGGATCTGTCGATCTCCCTTGTGATCTCTTCAAAATCTTTGGTATTAAATAAACCTTCCGATTCCATGTAATTCTCGAACCGATGGATAGGGTCTTTTTCAGCCCAGTTCTCAAACAAAATATCTGGGACATAATGTGTGCCGGATGCTTCTTCATGACCCCGCATTCGAAATGTCTTTGCTTCTATAAGTACCGGTTCACCATTCAGAGCAAGTTCCCTTGCTTTACCGACCGTTTCCATTACCTCAAAAATATTGTTGCCATCAATATTAAAACCGTGCATACCGTAGCCTTTGGCTCTATCAGACAAATTTTCGCATGCATATTGCTCGGAAGTGGGAGTAGAGAGTCCGTATCCGTTATTTTCAATGATGAAAACCGCAGGGAGTTTCCAGACGGCGGCTAAGTTCAGTGCTTCGTGGAAGTCCCCCTCACTGGTAGCACCATCACCACAAAAGGAAAATACCACTGCCTTTTCCTGTTTCAATTTTTTGGATAATGCTAAACCATCAGCAACCGGCATCATGGCAGCCAGGTGAGAGATCATTCCAATGATCTTATGGTCGGGAATGCCAAAATGAAATGAACGGTCTCTTCCTTCGGTAAATCCATCAGCTTTACCAAATAATTGGCAAAATAATGGATAGAGTGGCACCTTACGGGAGGTAAAAACACCAAGGTTACGGTGCATCGGCAATATGTAATCTTCAGGCTCTGTTGAAAGGGTTACGCCAACTCCAACCGCTTCCTGTCCAATTCCGGAGAACCATTTGCTGATCTTATTTTGCCTAAGCAGCATTAACATTCGTTCTTCTATTCGCCGGGGTAGAAGAAGATTTTTATAGATGTATAATGCCGTTTCTGAGGATATCTTTTTATCGGTAATTGCCACGCCAAGGTCTGATTTGTGTTAAGTTTTACCAGCCCAATAAGTAAGCAAAAATTAGCGGAGCCACAATAGTGGCATCAGATTCAATAATGAACTTTGGTGTGTCTATTCCAAGTTTTCCCCAGGTGATCTTTTCATTTGGGACAGCTCCTGAGTATGAACCGTAGCTTGTTGTAGAGTCACTGATCTGGCAAAAGTATGACCAAAGAGGTGTATCCGTTAAACCAAGATCTTGTTCCATCATCGGAACCACACATATAGGGAAATCACCGGCAATTCCACCACCGATCTGAAAGAAACCAACTCCGTTTTTAGCATTATTTTTATACCAATCAGCCAGCATCATCATGTATTCAATGCCTGATTTGGTTGCCGAAGGGATGGTTCTGCCTTCAATGCAATGAGATGCAAAGAAATTACCACAAGTTGAGTCTTCCCAACCAGGTACAATGACCGGAATATTTTTTTTAGCAGCAGCGAGGAGCCATGAATTCTTTGGATCGATCTGATAGTCATCTTCAAGGTCACCGCTTAACAAGAGATCATAAAAATACTCGTGCGGGAAATGACGCTCTCCATTCTCAGTGGCTTTAACCCATCGTTTTACAAGATGTTCTTCAATGCGCCGCATGGCTTCTTCTTCAGGAATACAAGTGTCAGTCACTCTATTAAAATGCTGATCCAGTAATTCCTGCTCATCTTCGGGGCTCAGGTCTCTATAATTTGGTATACGTTTGTAGTAATCGTGGGCCACCAGGTTAAAGACGTCTTCTTCTAAATTGGCTCCGGTACAGGTAATGATGTGTACCTTATCCTGTCGTATCATTTCAGCCAGAGAGAGGCCTAATTCTGCAGTACTCATAGCACCGGCCAGGGTGATCATCATCTTTGATCCTGAAATTAGCTGATCCTCGTAACCCTTTGCAGCATCAACCAATGAGGCTGCGTTAAAATGTCTGTAATGATGAGTTATGAAATCTGAAATAGGTCCTTTGTTACTCATGAGTTAGCAAATTTATAGCTTAGCATTTTGTAGTATAATTTGGCGGCAAGAAACTGAGGGGCAGTAAAATTTTCGATCGGGGCAAGTTCTACAATATCAAAACCAACTACATCCTTTTGATCGAATACCTTTTTTAAATACCTGATTAACGTGTTCCAATTCAGTCCCCCGGGTTCAGGCGTGCCGGTAGCCGGCATTATAGATGGATCGAATACATCCAGATCCAGGGTGATGTAAACCCGATCGGTCATTTTACTTATGGAATCATCCATCCAGTCTGTTTGCCCGTACATGTCTTCTGCAAAGTAGCATTTATTCCTGTCCAGATATGGGAGTTCAACAGAATCCATACTTCTTATACCGACCTGGATCAGATTTGTATGCTGTGAGGCATCAAAAACAGCACAGGCATGATTATATGGTGATCCATGAAACTCCGGCCTAAGGTCGGTATGTGCATCTAGCTGCAGGATGGTTACATCCGGGTAGGCTTCATAATAAGCCTTTATAACCCCAATACTTATCGAATGTTCGCCACCAAAAAAGGTCAGAAACTTATCGGTTTTTAAAAGTTCTTTTGTATGGTCATAAACAGCCTTAAACACTGCTTCGGGAGATGAATTCTCTTTGATCGGTTCCAGAATATGAACGCCTTTTTTATAGACTTCGCTATCTGTTTCAATATCGTAGATCTCCATATTTTCCGATGCATCCAAAAATGCATCAAAACCTTTATCGGCTCCTTTTCCCCAAGTGCTGGTACCATCATAGGGAATGGACTGAAGAAGGACGGATGCGTTCTCAAATTTGTTATGATCGCCGGTAATGCCGGCATAAACTGGATCTTGGTTAGTCATTGTATCCTAAAATATTAAGCATGTTATCAACGGTTTGTTCGTCACGATATACGTAATCAAACATATGGCCATTCTCATCCTTATCAACTACAATATGTTTTGGTGAGGGAATGAGGCAATGCTTGATACCGCCATATCCGCTAATGGAATCCTGATAAGCCCCGGTATGGAAGAATCCAATATAGAGTGGTTCTTTCTCATCATTGGAATAAGCGGGCAACAACACTTGTTGGTTGAGTTCTTCAGAATTGTAATAATCTGAATGATCGCAGCTGATACCACCAATATTTACACGCTTATATTGGTTTTCCCATTTATTAAGTGGAAGCAATATGAATTTTTCGTTGATGGACCAGGCATCGGGGATCGTATTCATCAAACTGTTATCAACCAGATACCATAACTCGGTATCATTTTGTTGTTTCTGTTCAAGTACCTGAAAGATTACTGCACCACTTTCACCAACTGTATATTTACCAAATTCAGTGAAAATATCCGGTTCCTCAACATTTGCATCCTGGCAAGCTTCCTGTATGTTCCTTACGATCTCACCGGTGATATATTCGTAATCAAAATCAAAATTCAGGCTGTTTTGGATCGGAAACCCACCGCCAATATTCAAGGCTTTAACGGTTGGGACAAGTTGCTTGATCCTGGTAAATTGACTCAACGCTTTTTTGAACTCGTTCCAGTAATACATAGTATCATTGATTCCGGAATCAACAAAGAAATGTACCATCACCAGCTCTACGTTGTTATTATCGAGTATCTTATCCTTTATAAAATCAATGATCTCACGTTTATTGATCCCTAACCGGGAAGTATAGTAGGAAGCTTGTGGGTCTTCCTCAATAGAAATTCGTAATCCGATCTTAATAGGATGCTCAGTTTCTAATTCTGACAGTTTATCGAGTTCCCTGGCATTATCCAGAACAGTTATTGAATTCCTGAAACCACTGTTGATCAAACGGCCTATCTTTTTGACATAATCATCAGTTTTATATCCATTGTGTACAATGATCTTATCCGAATTGAATACCCCTTTATTATATAGGTTTTGGATAAGATCGATATCAAATGAGGATGAAGTCTCCAATGAAACATTTTCTTTCAAAGCTGTGCGAACCACATGATTAAAATGGCAGCATTTGGTACAGTAACAGAACTCATACTTGCCGGAGTAATTATTTTCATCGATTGCCTTATTAAACCAAAGCCGTGCCTGTGCGATCTTTTCCCTGATCTTAGGGAGGTAGGAGACTTTAAAAGGGGTTCCGTATTTTTGAATGAGTTCATGGAGATCCACACCATTGAAATGTAGAGTACCATCTACCAGCTCAAAACCGTTTTGAGGAAAGTGGTAGGTTTGGTCAATGAGGTCGAAATAGTTATTCTTCATTAGGCAGGGTGCACGTCGTAATTAATTAGTGGGATAACGGGATAAAAAGAACTCAAATATACGAGTTAATTGCAATGGTTTGACAAGCCGTTGATTTTTTTATGTATGTTTTTTCTGAATACCCATGAACAAACCCAGAATAACGAATGCTCATTTTACTCTATGGGCCCTGGGTGTTGGATATTCCTTCCTTCATTCTGCACTAAAGCAAAAATCAATGTAGATTTGGCACATGTACAGCAAGCAAGGTTTCCTATTTATTTGTGTGATGATTTTATCCACGGCCAATTTAAATGCTCAGGAAACCAATTATCGTATCTATGAAAATGGGATCGAGATCACGTATCCGGATTCCCTGGAGAATCGAATAACTGAGGGAATAGCCACAAGTCGTGAAATTTTGATCAAATGGCTTGCCGCAGAAGGTTATTTGAATGCTGAAATTGATTCAATTGGGAGTACCTGTGCTGTGATCACGCGTAATTGCAAATTTCAGCTTCAAAAAATAACGATCAAATATATAGGGGAAACGGATTCGGTACGCACTATTTACCCGGAGATCGATTATACCCAAAACGTACTCCAAAATGAGATACTAAGGTTGATCGTTGAACTGAATCAAGATGGTTATCCATTTGCTAAAAGTGGTATAGAACGTTTTTCACCCGATTACCATGAATGTACCATATCTATTACTCTGCAATTGGATCCAGGAGAAAGATCTGAAGCTGCGGGAATCTATTTCTCCGGACATCGATCTAATTCACAAGAGTATCTGAGGAAAATATCCAGATTTCAGGCAGGGGAAATCATTACCCCGGATTATCTTCGATATTTAAGAGCCAACCTGGTTGCCAGTGAGTTGTTTAATGATGTTGAAGAAGGACAGATATTATTACGAGGTGGAGAGCCGGTGATCGTATTTAAGGTACAGGAACGTACGCTGAATCAATTGGATGGATTACTTGGTTACGTTCCTAATCCCAAGGGAAATGGGCAGATAGTGGGTGATTTGGAGTTATCTTTCTGGAATGTATTAACAGAGGGTAGTGGACTCAGTTTTCAATATCAAAGATTAAGACCCGAAACCAGTGAGCTGGATGTGGGTATTTGGCAGAATTGGATCGGAAGTTTTCCCATTGGTCTTTCAGCAGGCTTTAATATTTATCAGAACGATACGACCTATCAATCGCGACAGTTTCAGTTAGAAGGATCTTATCGAGTCTCAGGGGGTTTCAAACTTATCGGTGGTATCCAATTTCAGTCATCAATATCGGGTTCTGGTTTACCGGTAGTTGTGGAACCGGATGGTAGTAAGCGCACGGCTCGTCTTGGTTTCGAATACACGAACCTTGATCGATACGATGTGCCCACAAAAGGTAATTCCATATCCATAAGCTATGGTATTGCACATAAAGATCTTCAGGATGATTCAACAGGAATTTTTGCACAAAATATTCTGGAGTTGGAAGCCCGGCAATATTTCTCGGTGTTTGATCGTAGTGTGATCGCACTTTCGTTGCATGGGTTTATACTGGAGGCTGACCGTGTAACGCTAAATGATCTGACTCGTTTTGGTGGGGGCAATTCCTTTCGCGGATATGCGGAAGACCAATTCCGGGCGGGACAGTTACTATGGGGTGATGTGGAATATCAGTTTCTATTGGACAGGCAGTCGTTCCTATTCGCATTTGGAGCTTATGGTGCCTACCAACGTCCAATATTATTCAATGAAACCAACAACGATTTCATGAGCACAGGTAAGTTGTACTCCTTAGGTTTTGGTTTGAGTTATCAAACTCGAATAGGGCGTCTCAAATTTACCTATGCTATCTCACCTGAAGAGAATTTTACCAATGGCAAAGTACACTTTGGGGTCAGAACGGAGTTGTAGATTAAAGTGGATTATTCTGGTGCTTCATTTGTCTATGAATTGGTTTAAAAATTTAACCTTAGACCATCAATTGACACCCGCATATTAAGTTTCAATTCAAATTCCGGGATCAGTCTTTATAACATGTTGCTCAGTGGCTCAAAGAGCATTATATTAAATTAGAATTTACTGAATGCTTATAGAGAAAGACTGAGGGATGGGCCCGATGACGTCTTGGCAACCACTTTTTTAAATAGGAGGCAGGTGCCAATTCCCACTCCAAACATAGAGCATTATGTTAGGAGAAAGATAAGCGAGCTGATCACTCACCGACTCTTTCTGTATAAGTTAATCTAATTAGGAAAGAGTGAATATAGAAGACGCATTACAACAGAGAGTTTTGATCCTTGACGGTGCAATGGGCACTATGATACAAAGGTATAAGCTGGATGAGGCCGATTTTCGTGGAAAGCGCTTCAAAGATCATCCTGATGACCTTCAGGGAAATAATGATCTGCTTAGTCTGACGAAACCGGATATTATTCAGGCAATTCATGAAGAATACCTGGAAGCCGGTGCAGACCTGGTTGAAACCAATACATTCAGTGGAACCAGCGTAGCACAGGCAGATTATGGCCTTGAATCGATTGTGTATGAACTAAACAAAAGGTCGGCAGAGATAGCCAAAGAGGCCACCCATAAATTCACCATCAAGAACCCTGATAAACCAAGATTTGTGATCGGTTCAATGGGCCCAACTAATAGAACAGCTTCAATTTCCCCTGAGGTCACCGATCCTGCGTACCGCGCTATTACCTTTGATGAATTGGCAGAAGCCTATAAGGAACAGGCACGAGGTCTCGTTGATGGCGGAGCAGATGCTTTATTGGTTGAAACGATATTTGATACTCTAAATGCTAAAGCGGCACTTTATGCTATTCAGGAACTTTTTGATGAAACTAAGATGCCTATACCTGTGATGGTATCAGGAACTATTACAGATGCATCAGGCAGGACATTATCAGGTCAAACTGTTGAGGCTTTTTTGATCTCCGTTTCTCATGCTCCCATATTGAGTGTAGGATTTAATTGCGCACTGGGTGCTGAACAATTGTTTCCCTATCTGAAAGAACTGGCGAATCGTTCTCCGTTTTATATTAGTGCTTATCCTAATGCCGGACTACCAAACGAATTTGGGGAATACGATCAGGGACCGGAAGAGATGACCAATGAAGTAAAAAAATACCTGGAAGAAGGTATAGTAAATCTTCTCGGTGGTTGTTGCGGAACCACTCCAAAGCATATCTCTAAAATGGCTGAACTCGCAGCTCAGTATGAACCCAGAAAGCTTCAAATAGGGGTGAAGTGATATGAAATTTGATCTAATACATTATCTGACGACTGAAGTTAACCTTATAAACTATAAACAGATTTCTAAGTCGTCCGATGAACCAAAAAGCATGAGCGTTGACAACCATTCGCCGGATGAACTGGGAGTCGACAAATGATGAGCTGGAATTTTAAATATTGTTGTAGCTAAATGAAAACACTACCACTTACACTAAGCGGACTTGAACCTCTCATCATCACTGAAGACTCCAATTTTGTAAATGTTGGAGAACGCACAAATGTTACGGGGTCAAGGACTTTTCTTAATTATATTAAACAGCAGGAATATGATAAAGCCCTGAAAGTTGCTCTGGATCAAGTGCAGGGAGGAGCACAGATCCTGGATGTGAATATGGATGAAGGGATGCTGGATAGTGCAAAAGAAATGACGCACTTTCTCAATCTCATAGCTTCAGAACCGGATATTGCGAAGATTCCCATTATGATCGATTCCTCAAAATGGGAAGTAATACTAGCCGGCTTGAAGTGCCTGCAGGGTAAAGGCGTTGTAAATTCCATAAGCCTAAAAGATGGTGAAGAGGAATTCCTGAAGCGAGCAAAGATCATACGTCGCTTTGGCGCGGCTGTTATCTGTATGGCCTTTGATGAAGATGGGCAAGCTGATACGTTTGAACGCCGTAAAGAAATTTGCGGTCGTGCGTATAGCCTTTTAACTGATGAAGCGGGCTTTCACCCATCAGATATCATCCTTGACCCGAATATTTTTCCAGTTGCAACCGGCATGGATGAACATCGTCGAAATGCTTTGGATTATTTTCAGGCGGCCAGGTGGATCCGTGAGAACCTGCCGGGTGCTCATATCATTGGAGGAGTAAGCAATGTTTCTTTTTCTTTTAGAGGTAATGATCGGGTAAGGGAGGCTATTCACTCAGCATTTCTGTACCATGCTATTGAGCATGGTATGGATATGGGTATCGTTAACCCCACTCAGTTGGAGGTTTACGATGATATACCCGGTGAACTATTAAAAAGGGTTGAGGATGTCCTTTTTGATCGCAGGGATGATGCAACCGAACGATTGCTCGAACTTGCAGAGGAGTATAAGGGAGAAAGCTCTTCTGCCAAAAGCAGAACTGACCTTGAATGGCGTAGTAAATCCGTAGAAGAACGCATTAAACACTCCCTAGTGAAGGGCATCAACGAGTTTGTTGAAGAGGATGCTGAAGAAGCACGACAAAAATATGGAAGCCCGTTACAGGTCATTGAGGGACCTTTAATGGACGGGATGAATGTAGTAGGTGACCTCTTCGGATCGGGGAAAATGTTTCTTCCGCAAGTGGTAAAAAGTGCCAGGGTCATGAAACAGGCTGTGGCTTACTTGACCCCGTACCTTGAGCAGGAAAAAGCAGATAACAAAGATACCAGTGAGCAACCGAAAGTTCTGCTTGCTACTGTAAAAGGGGATGTTCATGATATCGGAAAGAATATCGTAGGCGTTGTTCTGGCCTGTAATAACTATCAGGTTGTAGATCTTGGGGTCATGGTACCGGCAGATAAGATCCTGGATGAGGCAGTGAAACATAATGTTGATGCGATCGGTTTAAGTGGTTTGATCACCCCCTCACTGGATGAGATGATCTATGTGGCTCGTGAGATGAAAAAAAGAAATATGGACCTTCCTTTGTTGATAGGAGGGGCTACCACTTCAAGACTTCATACAGCAGTTAAGATCGATCCGGAGTATGATGGTTCAATAATCCATGTATTGGATGCCTCAAGAGCCGTTACCATGGCCGGAGATGTCATCAACCCAAAGAAAAAGGAAACCGTAAAACAAACTATAAAACTTGAATATGCGGACCTGCGTAAACAACACGAAAGCAGGCAAACCAATAAGAAACTCATCTCATTTGAAGAGGCAAAAGCTAACAGGGTAAAAATTGATTGGAATGAATATAATCCAGTAAAACCCGCATTTTTGGGTAAGAAGGTTTTCAGGGAGTACCCGATATCAGAGTTAAGAGATTATATAGATTGGTCACCATTCTTTAGAACATGGATGCTGACAGGTAAATATCCGAATATTCTTGAAGATAGTGAAGTTGGACCTCAGGCAACCTCATTATATGAAGATGCCCAAAAGCTTCTGGATAGAATAGTTGACGAAGATATTTTAGAAGCTAGAGGAGTGGTAGGTTTCTATCCTGCAGTATCTTATGGCGATGACATTAAGCTTCTTAAAGGAGAAAATTCAACTGAGTATAATTCGACTTTCCACTTTCTTAGACAACAGAACAAAAAGAGAACAGGTCAGCCAAACTCTTCACTGGCTGATTACATAGCGCCAAAGGAAACAGGTATCAAAGATTATATGGGCTTCTTTGCGGTGACTGCCGGAATCGGGATCGAAGCTCTCATCAAAGAATTCCAAGCCAAACATGATGACTATAACATCATACTTGTGAAGGCTGTAGCAGATCGGTTAGCGGAAGCATTTGCTGAACGAATGCATGAACGCGTGCGAAAAGAATTCTGGGGATACTCTGATGAAGAGCGATATTCCAATGAGGATCTTATTGCAGAAAAGTACACCGGCATTCGCCCTGCACCGGGATACCCTGCATGCCCGGATCATACTGAAAAACGAACATTGTTTAACTTGTTGAATGTGGAAGAGGAGGTACAGATAGAGCTAACCGAATCTTATGCTATGTATCCGGCATCCTCTGTCAGCGGGTTCTATTTCTCCCATCCTCTATCCCGCTATTTCAGGGTAGGTAATATTGGGGAGGATCAGGTAAGAGATTACGCAAAACGAAAATCGGTTTCAAAAGAGGAAGTTGAAAAGTGGCTTTCTCCAATTATAGAATATCAATCAGGATCACAATGAAAGTTACTGAACATATAAGTAAAGCTAATGGCAGTACATTATTTTCTTTTGAAGTACTTCCGCCACTCAAAGGGCAAAATATCAGATCCTTATTTGATCATATGGATCCCCTAATGGAATTCAAACCACCGTTCGTGGATGTTACTTACCATCGCGAGGAGTATGTTTATAAAAAACGGGAAAACGGGTTATTGGAGCGGAAGACCGTCCGTAAACGTCCGGGAACGGTTGGCATATGTGCCGCCATTCAAAATCATTATAAAGTGGATGCGGTTCCTCATATCATTTGTGGTGGTTTTTCCAAAGAGGATACTGAAAATGCCCTCATCGACCTCAATTTCCTTGGTATTGACAATGTATTGCTTATTCAGGGGGATACCCGAAAGCCGGAGAGAGAATTCGTTCCGGAACCTGATGGTCATGCTTATGCCTCTGAATTGATCGGGCAAGTCGTGGAACTGAACAATGGGGTGTACCTGGATGAAGAACTGGAAAATGCCCAGCCTTCAGATTTTTGTATAGGAGTAGCGGGCTATCCTGAAAAACATTTTGCAGCTCCGAACATGCAAACCGATCTGAAATATCTGAAACTGAAACAGGAAAAAGGGGCTAACTATATTGTGACTCAGATGTTTTTTGACAATCAAAACTATTTTGATTTTGTTGAAAATTGTCGCAAAAATGGGATCACTCTACCTATTATTCCCGGTTTGAAACCGATCACGTCTATCAGGCAACTAACTATACTGCCACAGTTATTTCATGTTGATCTGCCTATGGACCTGACGGAAGAGCTTGAGAAATGTAAAAATAACGATCAAGTGAGAAGGGTTGGAATTGAATGGACTATAGCTCAATCAAGGGAATTGATGAAATTTGGGGTTCCGAGTTTACATTATTACTCGATGGGTAAGTCAGCTTCGGTATATGAAGTGGCCAGCGAGTTATTTTGATCAGTAATGATCGATCTCATTATCCAAGCAGCGTTCGATAAAGCGGTGCAAATTGGTCATTTGTTTGTGACCCAGGCGTTGTCCAAAATAAGCCACCAGGTATAGACTTAGAAAGATCAGAAGCAATATGGGGACCAGCCAAAGTATGGTTGCAGGTTTTCCCAAAGACCAATAAGAAAGGCCGATCATGGAAATGATCATGATGGCAAATCCTATTGCGGCATAGAAAAAAACGAACATGGTCCAGACAGAAGGTTTAGGTCCATATAAACCACGAATGCGTGTTTTATTGTCTTCATCCGTGTCTAGGGTAATAGTTAGTTGTGGTGACCAGAAGTGTTGATCTTCCTCAGGAGGGCAAATGGTGGCATAACCCCTGGTGGATTCTCCACTGCATAGCGTACATTCCTCTCTAAGTTGTTTACGAATACGCTGATTCACTTCCTCAGGTGTCAAAAGAGTCTCAGTATATATCCTTGGACGGATACGTTTGAAGTTGATTGGCTCACTCATACATTAACTCAGATCCATTCCTGATCTTCAACAGCTACAGATTTTTGATCTTGAGATGAACCGGTATGCAGAGTGGTTTTAGGTTCAACAAGCATGACCCAGCATTCATTTTCCGCAACAGGATTATGCTCAACTCCGGCCGGTACCACATACATATCACCTTCATTGAGTAAAACGTCATTCCTATCGCGGAATTCGATCAAAAGAGAGCCTTTCACGATATAAAATAATTCGTCTTCATGTTCATGATCATGCCAGATAAATTCACCTTTTAACTTAGCGATCTTTACATATTGATCGTTAAGTTCAGCAATGATCTTTGGTGTCCAATACTCATCGAAGAGATCGAATTTTGCTTTTAGATTAGCCTTGAGCATCTTTAAAAATTGAGATTAATACCTCATTGAGGTTTGTTTCAAGTTGGGGTTTGAACGTATTACCGGTCAGCATTTCAAACAATTCAGCGTATCGTTCATAAACCTGTATTCTGAATTTATCCGGAAGATCCGGTAAAATCTGTCCATCTAATCCCTGAAAGTCATTGTCCATTAGCCATTCACGCAGAAACTCTTTGGATAGTTGTTTCTGCTCCACTCCTTTGTTCTGACGTTCCTCATATCCATCAAAATAAAAATACCGGGAAGAATCAGTGGTATGGACCTCATCAATTAGGGTAAGTTCACCGTTAAATAATCCAAACTCATATTTGGTATCAACGAGGATAAGACCCTGTCGGGCAGCTATCTCAGTTCCTCGTTCAAATAAATTGAAGGCTTTTTCCTTGATCATATTCCAGAGATCAGGTGATACGATCTTTCTGTTTAGTATTTCTTTTTCAGAGATATCCTCATCATGACCTTCCTGTGCTTTGGTAGCAGGGGTTAGAATTGGGCTGGGAAATTTATCATGTTCTTTCAGACCCTCGGGAAGTTCCACGCCACAAAGGTTTCGCTCACCAGACTTATACACTCTCCAGGCATGCCCGGTCAGGTAACCACGCATTACCACTTCTATTGGGATGGTATCGCATTTTTTGGCAATGGTGACATTTGGGTGAGGCACTTCTATAATATGAGTAGGCACTATGTCCTTCACCTTTTCAAAAGAAAATGCAGCGAGCTGATTGAGTATTTGTCCTTTGAAGGGGATGGCTTGATTCATGATGTGATCAAAGGCTGAAATTCGATCAGTGACCACAATTCCAAGTTTGTCATCCCCAAGTTCATAGACATCCCGGACCTTGCCTTTGTAAGGTTTAGGAAACCCGGGTACGTTAGTATCTGTTATGCAGTGTTTTAATGCTTCTTCAGCTGAAAAATCTAACTTCACTTCTTATTTTTATTTTCGGTTGAACCTCTTTGTATGAGAACGGGGTTTATTGTGGTCTGATATAGGTCATGATCAGGCTTCTGAATAATATCAGCCAGTCTCTTGGTAGCTTCAACACCAATGGTATACATTTTTTGATCAATGGTTGTCAGATCAAGGTACTTGGTCAGTTTGATATTATCATAACCCATGATAGCAATGTCATCAGGTACCTTCATGCCTAATTTTGAAAGTGCATATAAGGCGCCGACAGCCTGTGTATCATTTGAGCAGAATATTGCATCAGGAAAATCGCCTTGTTTATCAAATTTGTAAATAGCTTCAAATCCTGCTTCCTCCGTGAAACCTCCATGTTTGGTAGTATCTCCGCTTTTGAAAAGATTTTCATCGATGGGCATTTTATAATTTTTCAGAGCGTCCTTGAAGCCCCTTAATCTTTCTTTTGAGGTATTTGAAGTCACAATACTCTGGATCATACCAATTCGTTCAAATCCTTGTTTTACGAGATGCTCACCTGCCATATAACCGCCTTGATAATCATTCAGCATTAAATAGTTGTATGCAGGATGGGAGGAATTAACCAACACAGCCGGTGTTTGGGTGGCTTGAAGGCGCTCATGCACATCATCACTCACATCAATAGAGAGCAGGATCACAGCATCTGCAGTGCCTCTGTCAAAAAAGTTCTGTACACCTTCCTCCGGGTTTTTCGAACCGGTATTATATAAAATGATATCCAGGTCCATTTTCTTGATCTCATCTTTCACCCCTTTTAACACTTCATTGAAATAAGGGGTTGTAAAAGAGGGGACAGCAATGGCCAGCATTTGCGGCTGCTTACTCGCGAGTTTCCGTGCGCTAACCTGGGGCCTGAAATTCAACTCCTTTATTGCATTTTCCACCTTATTCTTTGTGGCATCAGATACATTCTCTGATCCATTCAAAACTCTCGATACAGTTGATATAGCTACCTCGGCCTTCTTGGCAACCTCATAAATTGTGACTTTTTTATTCATTATACCTGAAAAAATTAATAGGAATTTAAATATAAGCTAATATCTTTACCCATGGTGACCTCATGAAGATAATCAATTTCAAGTTCCAATTATAAACATCAAATACTAAAAATGTTAGCGCTAATAAGTTTATTAATTTGAATTCTTCAGGAACTATTTACATCCATTTAAAGCTTTATAGGATGAAATGGTGATACAATGACAAACTTACTTCGATATCCATACCACATGTTCCGACCTCTGTACGAGAAAACCTCATTTCATACATCTGTTATTGATGATGTAGAGGATGAGTCTCTGAGGGAAGCATATACCCATTGCCGTTCCATTACTAAGAAACATGCCAAAACTTTTTATATGGCTACGCGTTTTCTGCCTAATGAGAAGCAGAGAGGTATCTTTGCAATCTATGGACTGTGTAGATACCTGGATGACCTGGTGGATGAAGCAGAAGACCTGATACATTATAAAAAGATCACGGTCGATCAGATTGATGAAAAACTGGAGTTATTCAAACAACGATTGATCGATGTTTATGACGGCAAGATCGTTAATGATCCGATTTTATCAGCTTTTTCAGATACTCTCAAAAAGTATCACATCTCAATGGATCTTCCATTTTTATTGATGGAAGGTGTTAAGACTGATCTGGTAAAAGACCGTTTTGAAACCTTTGAAGAAGTATATGATTACTCTTATAAAGTAGCATCTGTCGTTGGTTTGATGACATCTGAAGTATTCGGTTATACTACTAAGGATGCCCTTAAATATGCTGTAGACCTTGGAATTGCAATGCAACTTACCAACATATTGAGAGATGTGGGAGAGGATCTGGATAGGGATAGGATCTATCTGCCACAGGAAGACCTCGAGAGGTTTGATATTTCAGAACAAGAACTGTTTTCCAAAAAACTGGATGATAAGTTCAAACGGATGCTCAAGTTTCAGATCGACCGTGCCCGAAATTATTACGAAATGTCTGATAAAGGTATTTCTATGCTGAACAGCGATAGTCGACTTCCTGTTTGTCTTGCCCGCCACAACTACAGTCGTATCCTTAACAAGATCGAAGAGAATGATTTCAACGTATTTGATACGCGTGCCTATCTCAATTACACAGAAAAACTCTCTATATTACCGCGTATTCTTATTGACATGAAATCAGCAAGTTAATTTAGGTTTCACTTGGAGAATCTTGCTGTAAAGTCCTATCATTAGGCAAAAATTCATACACAGGATTCTATGGCTGAAATCAAGAAAGTTTTGATCGCCAATCGTGGCGAGATCGCACTCAGAGTTATTCATACATGTAAAGAATTAGGTATCGAGACCGTAGCCGTCTATTCACGGCCTGACGCTCATTCGCCTCATGTATTACACGCAGATGAATCGGTATTTATAGGAGAAGCCGCTTCCTCAGAGAGTTATCTGGTGATCGATAAGATCATAGATGCAGCTCAAAAGACAGGGGCCGATGCCATTCATCCCGGTTATGGTTTTCTTAGTGAAAATGCAGCCTTTGCAGAAAGATGTAAGAAAGAAAAGATCATTTTTATTGGCCCGGAGCCTAAAGCGATCAGTCTGATGGGTGATAAGACCGAAGCACGTGAGCTTATGAGCCAACATAATGTTCCGACCCCTCCGGGACTAAAAAGTGAACTTAAGGATATAGAGGAGGCCCGTAAAGTTGCAGATGAGATCGGATACCCCATACTTGTAAAGGCAGCTGCCGGTGGAGGCGGTAAAGGGATGCGGATCGTACATAAAAAGGAAGAATTTGAGGCGAGTATCAAAGGGGCCAAATCTGAGGCTAAAAATGCTTTTGGTGATGACCGAATCTACATTGAAAAATACCTGGAAGAACCTCGCCATGTTGAGTTTCAGATCATGGCAGATACACATGGTAACGTATTGCATGTATTTGACCGTGAATGCTCTGTTCAGCGTCGCCATCAGAAAGTTATTGAGGAAGCGCCCTGTGCATTATTGACTGATGAACTTAGGGCTGAAATGGCGGAAGCCGCGATAAAAGCAGCTAAAGCCTGCGATTATGTTGGGGCAGGAACTATAGAGTTCCTGGTAGACAAACACATGAACTTCTATTTTCTGGAGATGAACACCCGTTTACAGGTGGAGCATCCGGTAACTGAAATGATCTCAGGGGTCGACCTGGTAGCTTTGCAAATTCTGGTTGCCGAGGGTAAAGAATTACCATTCAAACAAGAAGACCTGAAGATCAATGGTCATGCTATTGAATGCAGAATCTATGCTGAAGATCCCGCTGATAACTTCCTACCAAGTACCGGTTTGTTGAAAAAGCACAGAGTGCCTACCGGCTCCGGGATCCGGGTTGATGCTGGGGTGGAAGAGGGACAGCAGATTACCATCAACTATGACCCTATGATCTCAAAATTAAGTGTCCATGGACCTGACCGGGATACGGCTCGAAAGAGAATGCTGCGTGCACTGGATGAATACGAAATTGCAGGGTGCAAAACGACCATTCCATTTTGTGAGTTTACACTGAATCATCCTGCCTTCATATCAGCAAAATATGATACACATTTCGTTCCTGACCATTTTACCCCTGAACTTATGCAGGATCGATCAGGTGATGAAGAAGTTGCCGCACTGGCCGCATCTCTCCTGAAAGGTTTAAATAACAAGGCATCCAATACAGTAGTTAGCTCAAATGGAATATCTGAAAGTATGTGGTGGAAAAACCGCAGGGAGTAACTGAATTGAGTTCAGAGGCTGATAAAAAAAAGTTGTATAAGCAACTTGAGAAGCTTTCTACAGAACAGAGAAATCCAAAAACCGGGGAGATCGATCTGGCTTCCTCCTTTGAGATAGCTGAATTGATCAATAATGAGGACCAGTCGGTCGCATTTAAAATCAAGGAAAACCTGGATGAGATCGCCCCGGTAATTGACCTGCTTGCGGACGCATTCCAGATGGGAGGCAGGTTGCTCTATTTTGGAGCCGGAACCAGTGGTAGGTTAGGGGTTTTGGATGCCGCAGAATGTCCGCCAACATTTGGGACTTCCCCCGAACAGGTTCAGGGCTTTATTGCAGGAGGGAGGGAGGCCATGTTTGTGGCTCAGGAGGGTGCCGAAGATTTTGAAGAAAACGGATCAATTGATATTGAGAAAGCGAAAGTGGCTCCCCCGGATGTTGTATGTGGCCTTGCAGCCAGTGGAAGAACTCCTTATGTGCATGGAGCGATCAAAGAGGCTGCCTCCAGGGGATGCAAGACCATCCTTGTCACCACAGTACCTGCCGATCAAATTGATCTTGACGTTGACCATCTTATAGCCATTCCGGTTGGCCCTGAAGTGATCATGGGGAGTACCCGAATGAAAAGTGGAACAGCTCAAAAAATGATTCTCAATATGTTTACTACCGGTGCTATGATCAGGCAGGGTAAGGTGTATGAGAACGTGATGGTCGACCTCATGCTTACCAATAAAAAACTGATTGAACGGGCAAAACGCATCCTTATGATCTTCACAGGCGTCGATTATAAGAGGGCATCTGAACTTTTAGATGAGGCAGAAGGACATGTTAAAACGGCTTTGCTGATGGAGCTTGGAAAAGTTGACCTTTCAACCTCTAAAGAATTATTAAACCAACACAACGGATTTGTACGAAAAGCACTTCTAAGTCTGTAATATTATGCGATTACTGTTCAGTATCTTTGTTTTTACTTATTTCAGCTTTCTGTTTTTGATCTTCTTTATCATTATATCTCTCGTTTTTTTGCTGACTTTTCCATTTGATAAGTATCGGAAAGCACCCAATTTCACCTTATCGATCATGGCAAGATTCATGATGAAAGCGAGTCCATTTTGGAAGATGTCGTTTGAAGGGGAAGAAAAATTTGATCCTTCTAAACCCACTATTTTTGTGTGTAATCACCAGAGCTTTTTGGATATGGCATTCATCTATCATTTGCCATGGAAGATGAAATGGGTTTCGAAACGAAGCCTGACTTACATTCCGGTAATGGGTTGGCTGGTTTGGCTTACAGGCCACCTTACGATAAACAGGAGCAGTAAAAGCGCTCTCAAAAAGTTAGACAACCTGGTTGCGCCATTAAATGATCTGATTCCGGTAATGATATTTCCTGAGGGAACCCGCACAATGGATGGTGAATTGAAACCGTTCAAGAATGGAGCTTTTCTTTTGGCAAAAGAACATGGCTTCAGAATTCAGCCAATGGTGATCGATGGCGGGTATCATGCAATGCCTCCAGGTTCCGGTTATCTGAATCCGAATGTTAACTTCAAATTAAAAGTTTTGGATGTGATAGAGTCTGATGATTTTGAGGATATGAGATCTCTAAAGGATCATACCTATCATATAATGGAAGATGAATTGCAGAAATTAAAAGAAACTTGATAAGACGCTTTGTCAATATATATATGAATGATCTTGATCATGCTCAAAGATATATGATCGCTTTGATCGGGTCACTCATCATTATATTGGCATTTTTCAATCTCTGGCCAGTTTCAGCCCCTGAAAAGTCAGAATTCCAGGATTTCTATTCCGATGAAGAGATCCTTATTGACAACACGATCATAACACAGCAAGCCGATTCTCCGCCGCCACCTCCAAAACCTATGGTCCCTATTCCGGTTCCCAATGATGAGATCATACCGGAAGACATTGAATTCCCCGATATTGACGACATACCATCAAAAGAATCCGCTTCTGAAATGCCTGGCAGGGGTGAGACTTTCGGAAAGGCCCAGCTTGTAGGCGATCCACAATCACCTCCCATGCTGCTAAAGATCGTGGAGCCTACCATACCTCAAGCGGTGAAAGATCAGAATATCAAAGCACAGATCGATGTTACATTTTTAGTTGGCGCCGATGGGAGCGTGGAAGATGCCTTTATTTCAGAGATCCGTTTGTATGAAGGTGATTCATACCGTGTTGTGGAACAGATCGGATATGGATTGTTAGAAGCAACCATTGAGGCAGCCCTGAAATGGAGATTCTCACCTGCCAGGCAGGATGGTGAACCGGTTAGAACCTATGTGGAAAACAGTTTCAACATTGGGTTTTGACCGACAATTGTTGTCACTCCATCATTCGGCTCATTCAAAGTTATGAAGAAAAATATATTTAGGGTTGAGCCGGTTGGTGGTAAGTAATTTAGTAGACGAGTGAACTGACTCACATCCCTCTGATTTAGAGCTGAAGCTCTAAATCCGTCTCCCTTCTAAGGGAGATTTTCTCTTGGCTTACATTAAATTTTTTCAACCACCTTCAGAATAATACCATACTACACTTTGAACTTGCATCAAATATAAGATCCGAAGATATGAACTCCCTCTTTGAAGAGGGACCGGCATTGAACTTCAGTTCAATGACAGGGGGATGTCAACCAATCCATCACCCCGTTCTCTCCTTGCCTACCTCTCGTATCGATTATCACAGAACGGAATGATGGGTTCTGAGTTTCCAAAGCAACTCCATCATTCGGCTCACTTTAATTCAGGATTAATATTCATTTCTATCCGAGCCGGGTGATGGGAAAGTAGATTTTACTCATACAATTAATTTCGGTCATCCTGATCCGCCAGTCGGCGAAGAAGGATCTTGCCTATTTAGGGCACTCAGTGTGATCTACTTAACCAACCGGATACTTTCTAGTTGTTAATTCGTACTTTCACCCATGCTCCGCAAAAGGCAAGGTTCATCGTTTCACTCTGAATGACTCTTTTATTTATTTTGGTGGGTAGAATTAATATAAATTGGGAAATATTGGGTAATCTATCACCTCGTTCTCTCATTGTAACCATTTACTTTTGATTCTTACTGAACGGAATTATGGATTAAATAAATATTACATTTCCATCACCATTAAATAAATACCAAAACCGGCATTAATTTCATTGATATAAGATACAAATACTTATATCTTAGGCGCCCTTCGACGGACTATCATCGAAACTAAAAACGGAGAGGTGCCAGAGCGGTCGAACGGGCTCGCCTGGAAAGCGAGTGTATCCTTTACGGGATACCGAGGGTTCGAATCCCTCCCTCTCCGCATTTTTGCCCTCCTGTTTAAGTTTATTCACCAAATTCTGTATCCTTCAGCACATCCAATTTTAGTTATGCAGATCATCGATACTTCACAGATCAAAAGGTTTCCCAAAGAAGTTACACTGGGTTATGCTTCGATCTCAGAAGAGTACACCACACATATTCTCTCAGATAAAGAAAGATCAGAATTCAGAAATTTTAAAAACCCGGGAAGGCAGGCTGAATATTTGACTGCCCGGTATTTATTTCGACATATGATGGAACACTTATCTATTGATACGGATAAGGTGCAGTTGGATAAAGAAAAAGGAGGTAAGCCATTTGCCAGCTATGGAGATAAACATTTTTTTGTAAGTTTTTCACACAGTCAGGAGTTGGTCTTTTGCGCTTTTTCTGAAACAATGGATATTGGAGTTGATACTGAGTTATTGAGTAGAATAATTCCTACAAGTGTAGTGGATAGAGTATTAGATAGATCTGAAAGAAAGGTACTGGAAGACCTTGAGCCACTTGAGATCTGGACCTTAAAAGAAGCAGCTGTTAAATGCCTTGGTACCGGGTTGCGAACCAATTTAAATGAAGTCAATATTTCCATTGAAAAGAATGGAGAAATTTCTGCAAGATTTAACAATGATAAATTCA
This sequence comes from Gracilimonas sp. B-17, assembly GCF_056857935.1. NCBI lineage: Bacteria > Pseudomonadati > Balneolota > Balneolia > Balneolales > Balneolaceae > Gracilimonas > Gracilimonas sp. B-17. The sequence continues at coordinate 1,201,494 of NZ_JBSXOA010000012.1, read as the reverse complement.
TTGAAATTTGTAGTTTTAGGGAAACAGATCATCAGATAGCCTTAGCTTATCACAGCAAACATATTTGATAGAGTAGGAAAGCCTAAAGAAACCATTTTGTGTTGGTACAGGAATGGTGTCTTCGGGCTTTTTCTGTATACGGAAAATTAAATCATGGCATGCGGCATTATGAATATTGAAACCCTTTCGAAACAAGAGATCAGAAAGCACATTGAAGAAGCAGGAGAATTGAACGCCGGTTCGGAGCATGTCAGGATGCTGTTCGTACCCAATCATATTGATGAGGATAACTTCAGTGAGATCTGCACAACCTATAAGACGGTCTTAGGGCAGCAGTTTGAAACCATAGTGGTGATCGAATCTTATACGGGACTTCTGCAGAAGAAACTGGCCATGCCATCCAATACAACATTTGAATCCCGCTTTGGTGAAGTTCAGGTCAACGATTACCTGCGAAACGAGTTTTGTGATGAAGAGGACGATTTTTTTATTGCAGACGAAGGTTACAGCAAGGAAATGAGCCTTTATACTCAGTTACCTTTTCTGCAATCTGTTTTTGATGATTTTGATGTCGTCAGTTTGCAGATCGGTGATTATGATCCGGCCATTATCAGGGAACTTGCCTATACACTGGATGAACTTCTTTTGAATAAAAATGCCCTTATTGTTTATTGCTGTGATGTACCGGCCAATAGTCCGGAAGAATTGGAGCATCTTAGGTCACTGGTAGTAAAGAACAATGAATCGGGTCTCATGCACTATTTAAATAGCAATGATAAGACCGTAAATGGAGCCCGTGCTTTTATGAGCGGTATTTTGGTTGCCCGTTCCTGGGGATATGATGTTACATTTTTGGATCACCTGGAGTCGGCAACAAATATCTGTGGTTATGCCAAGCGCAGTAAGCTGCAAACCGCATAAAATGAACAAGCCTACGATCTCCATTATCGGTCTTGGCAAAGTGGGTATGGCTCTCATTAAAGTGCTTTCGCACAACGATTATAGAATTGTGTCAGCCGTTTATAAGGGCTCAGCTCCCAATGCGTTAAAAACAGAGTATTCGGATATATCTTTTTTTGGCTCGATCCCTGATAAAGCAAATGATCTTGGGGATCTCATTCTGATCACCGTACCAGATGATGCCATAATTGATGTTGTAGAAGATCTGGATCGTAATTTTAGCAGATTAAATGGTAAAGCGGTAGCTCATTGCTCCGGAACCCATGCCTCTGAGATCCTGAAAGCACTCAAGGCAAAGGGGGCCAAAACGGCGTCCTTTCATCCGAACAGGTCGATAACTGATTCAACAAGTGATTTTACGAATACATGGTTTGATGTTGAAGGAGATGAAAAGCTCATTCAATTATTCAGGAAGATCGCCGATGACCTTGGGGCTAAACTTATTGAGATAGAGGCTGAGCAGAAATCATACTTACATGCTTCGGCTGTTATAGCTTCAAATTATCTGGTGGTCTTGGCTGATCTCATGACAAGAGTTTCAGATAAAGGAGGAATAGCTGAGGATCAGTCCTTAAAGGCATTGATCCCGTTAATGCGTAATACCCTGGATAACATTGAACAAAAGGGTGTAACCGACTCTTTGACCGGACCTATAGCCAGGGGGGATGTAAATACGGTTTCTGGACATTTAAAATTACTTTCGGATGAACCGGATCTAAAGAATTTATATAAAACACTTGGAAGAGAGGCATTGAGGATCTCAAAATTAGAGAATACCGATAGTTCTTCTTTTCACAGATTAAATGAATTACTTTCTGATCGATCAACAGAGTGAACTTTAAACCGGCTTTACGTATAATGGTGTCGGATAAATGAAAATTTATAGTACGCAACAGGGATTATTTTGATCAAATATTTTTCACTTACCGTTTTAGTCTCATTAATTATTTCTGTAGTCGGTTTTGGTCAGGGTCGATTGAGTATTGGTGGATCATTACCCTTAGGTGACAAGCAGGTAGAAGATATTTCCGGTCGGAATATTTCTCTACAGCAAGCTGCTGATAATAATGGCCTGATCGTGATATTTTCATCAAATACCTGTCCATGGGTGGCAAAATGGGAGGACAGAATGGTGGAACTTTCAACTTTTGCTTCCAATAATGATTTTGGTATGATCGCACTCAATTCCAATGAACGAATTCGTGATCGGGGAGAGTCTTTGGAGGACATGAATCGGCGTTCTCAAAAGCAGAATTATAATTTTACTTATGCTTTGGATGCGGGCCACGAGATCGCTGATGCATTTGGGGCTCAGTACTCGCCTGAGGTATTTGTATTCGATCTGAATCTGCAGTTGGTCTATCACGGAGCAATTGATGATAATCCAAATAACGCAGCTTCAGTCTCAAGATCCTACGTGATGGATGTTTTGAATGCCCTGATCAGTGGTGAACCGGTGCAAACTCAGCAAACCCGCATCGTTGGATGCAGTATCAAGCGATCTGAGTAATTATCCAAAAAAAACCGTAATTTTGGTCATGCCACAAACGTGGCTTTTTTTATTGCATCAAGAGGCAAGATAACGATCATAAAATTTATTACGGATAATGCCAACCTGGACACTACACACCGAGTTTAAATTCGACGCAGCTCATTTCATTGACGGCTATGATGGGAAATGTGGTAGAATGCACGGACACTCTTATAAAGTGAAGATGACCGCGAAATCGAATAAACTCAATCCTTCACAATACCTGGATACCCCAGACATGGTATGCGATTTCAAGGAGTTGAAATGGGCTGCCAAAGATTCAGAAAAAGGTGGCTTCGATCACGGAGTCTTAAACGAACTGATCTCAGAAAATACTACGGCAGAGAGAATTGCTGAATACATCCATAAGGAAACCAAAAACCGGATCCCGGAAGGCATCGACCTGACCGTAACGGTATGGGAAACAGATACCAGTTGGGTTGAATATACAGATCAGGATGTTTAAGACAGATACACAGATCACTAAAGAGAAAACCGAGCAGTACCTGGATGTGGTATATCCTGTGATGGAGCATTTCTACACCATACAGGGAGAAGGGGCTCATACCGGGCGTGCATCTTATTTTATCCGTACAGCCGGTTGTGACGTGAACTGCTGGTGGTGTGATGTTAAGGACAGCTGGGAGGAAGAAGGGCATCCAAAATTGACCGTACGAGAATTGGTGAAATCAGCCAGTGAAAGCGGAGCCCCATTTGTGGTTATCACCGGGGGTGAACCGTTGCTGCATGATCTGCTGCCATTGACCTTAGGATTAAAATCAGCCGGCTTGAAGGTTCATATTGAAACCAGTGGGTCCTCATCATTATCCGGTTCTTTGGATTGGATCACGCTTTCCCCAAAAAGGTTCAAGAAACCAACTGAGGAAGTATTTTCCTATGTGGATGAACTTAAAGTGGTGGTACTCACCAACAAAGACCTGAAATGGGCCGAAGAGAATGCCGCTAAATGTCCGGAACGAACCCGATTGCTTCTTCAACCGGAATGGGACACCCCCAAATCCATAGAACTTATCGTGGATTATGTCAAAGAAAACCCGGAGTGGGGCATAAGCCTACAAACCCACAAATTCCTGAAGGTGCCATAACGGCTAATATTGCAGTCATTCAGAGCGGAGCGAAGAAACTTGCCTTTTGCGTAGCATGAGAGAATTAGCGATTTAACAACGAGTAAGTAACTGGATAGTTAAACAGATCACACTGAGTGCCTTAAATAGGCAAGATCCTTCTCCGCTGACTGGCGGATCAGGATGACCGAAATTAATTGAGTGGGTAAAATCTACCATTCCATCACCCGGCTCTTGTTGAAATAGATCTCGAGCTCAAATTTGACTAAGCCGAATGATGGAATTGCTTTTCAATCTCAGAATCCATCATTCCGTTCGGTAGGCACTTGTTCAATGATTTTGCGAAGAGAGAACGGGGTGATGGATTGGTTGAATTAAGCGTAAATTATGCTACGTAAAAGCACCGTGAACTCTGCGAACCCATAGCACTCTCTGCGGTTAATGCGGTAATTGAATCTAATCCCCAAAACCAGCTAAAGAGTCATTCAGAGCGGAGCGAAGAACCTTGCCTTTTGCGGAGCGTGGGAGAACGAATGATTTACCAACTAGAAAGTAGCTGAATAGTTTAATAGATCACACTAAGTGCCTTAAATAGGCAAGATCCTTCTCCGCCGACTGGCGGATCAGGATGACCCATTTCAAGTTTTTGTTTCATTAACAAATTTTCCATCACCCGGCTCAACCCCAAATATATTTTCCATCAATACTTTGACTGAGCCAAATGATGGAGTTACCTTGCGACAGTACAATTAATTTTTATCATCTATGGCATATAAAGATGCAGCGGTACTGATCACAGGTGGGAGTAAGGGGATAGGTCTCTCTATTGCTAAAGTATTTGCCAGGGAAACCAACCGGCCTATTATATTGATGGCAAGGAATAAAGAAGACCTCAAAAAGGCCAAAGAGGTCTGTTTGAAGGAAGGTGCCAACACGGTTCATACCATTGCCGCAGATATAACCGATGAAAAGCAATTGAAAGATTCCGGTATCAAGGACCATGAAATAGGCATACTGGTAAACAACGCCGGACATTTTTTATATAAACCCACACGGGATACAACCACCGATGAATTCAAGTCCCAGTTGGAGGTAAACACTATTGGAGCCTTTAATGTAACCCAGGCCGTTTTACCCTCCTTATATAAGTTGGACAGGGGACTGATCGTAAACATAAGCTCTATGGGGGCACTTAAAGGTTTGGAAGGAAGCGGGGCTTATTCAGCCTCTAAACATGCCCTTTTGGGATACACCCAGTCACTGCGCAAGGAATTAATGAAGTCTAATATTGCGGTATCGGCCATAAATCTGGGTCAAACATACTCAACATCCTGGGATGGAGTGGACATTGATCCTCAAAATCTCATTGATCCCGAAGATGTGGGGAGGCTCATATTAAGTTTCTCTCAACTATCTAAACGATCGGTTGTTGAGGAAATAAACTTGATGCCGCAGGGTGGTGAAGTCCCTCCAATGTAATAAATATTGCTCTAGTGGCCTGACAGACAATGAAATATGATTTTAAGATTATTTTAATAGTAACTGTCTTGCACCTTTGTTTATCATGAGGCAGATCAAACAACACAGAGGTTGATCATTGACGTACTGCTTTAAACATTAATTGTGGAATATTAAAATTTTTTAATATTTTATTTTTTGTAACAGGACGGTAAACCATACCTCTTGTGTTCGGAAACAAATTCTAAAACACTAAATAATTTCTAATTTTCTTTGTTGCGTTAAATCTTAACATTTGCATCAGACGGAAATTGAAAAGTTTAACAACACAAATAAACAAACAAACAATACACTAGGAGATCATCATGGGTCAACAACAATTATTACTCGTAATACTCGTAACAATCATCGTAGGTATCGCAACCGTGGTAGCTATTAACACCTTCGGAGCTGCTGCAGATTCAGCTAACCTTGACGCTGTACGTCAGGATGTTGCACAGATCGCTGCTGCTGCTCAGGGCTACTACATGAAACCAACTATGCTTGGTGGTGGTGGTAGATCATTTGCAGGAATAACGTTCAACGATTTTGCTTTTGCAGCAACTGGTATAACTACTGATGGTTTGACTGCCCAAAATGAGAATGGAAGATATGTTATAAATGGTGGTACAGCTGTTCCTGCTGCTGCACAAGCCTTTACAGTTAATGCGTATCCATCTAGTGGCGAAGGCTATGCGCCAGGTGCAGTTGATGCTGATGGTGTTCTGACAGGAGGTACAAATGGAACTTCAGAAGGTACTGCAGAAGTAAGACCTAATGACGCGGATCCTGTGACTTTCACTGGTACATCAGGTTAATTCAAATATATAAATATTGAAAACTACAAAGCCTCTCAATCTTAGACTGAGAGGCTTTTTTTTATCTTAAAAATTAATATGATATATAGATTACCTCTCTTAATAACGTCTTTTTATTTAATTGCTGCACCTTACCTTAGAATCTCGTCTCTAAGATTTTTTGATAGTCAAAGAATTTTAGAACTGACCCTGTTCTTTTTCATTTCACTATTCTTAGTACTTAGAAAAGACCGTATAAAAAATATTAGTATAACAAGTACACTGTTAATGAAACCATTCGTGATTTCAATAACATTATTATTTTCGTTTGGTTTGATTTCTGCCTTATTTAGTGAGGTTCCAAAATATGCTTTCATTGAACACCTCATTTACCTTCTTATTGTGTTGTTAACAATTTTGTTATCAGCAAAAACCTTAAGAGGACATTTTGTTTTAGGTAAGGTTATTTTTATAACTGCAGTTATTTATGCTGTTCTCTACTTGATAATATTTTGGGGAAACTATATAACTTCATTCCTAGATCCAATGATAGTACTGTGGCCTGAAAAGCTAAATTTCACCATAAATTATGGTGGGGTGGAATATAAGGGTCGGGACATACTTTTCTTTTCACACAAAAGAATGTTCAATCATACTCAAACTTGGAGCTTACCACTTATTATTGGTTTATTTGCCCTTATTAAACCTAAAAAGGAAAACTATTTACATCGAGTTTTACTTTTCCTATTGGTATCGTGTTGGTGGTTACTAGTGATTGCATCTGGGGCAAGAGGAACTACAATATCTGTAACTTTTGCGTTGGTAATATTATTAGTCTTATGGCGCAAAGAAGTTATAAAATTATTTAAGACCTATACTTATACCTTTTTATCAGGGGTATTTCTCTACATTATGTTCTATAAGCTAATCCCATCAAATACGGCCGAAAGTCCAATCTTAAGGACTTCTGACAGTGGAAGGTTTGATATTTGGGAAAGAGCTCTAAATTTATGGTTAGAAAATCCTCTATTTGGGGTAGGCCCTATGCATTTTGCTCATGTCACTTCAGAGCCTACGTTTGCTAGTCAACATAATTTTTATTTACAGATACTGTCTGAGTGGGGAATCTTTGCATTTGTTGCACTTCTAGTGATGCTAATAATTACAATAAAGTATATCTACACCAACACTAATACAGTTTTGAAAACTTCCAATGAAAAGAATTCATTAATTTACTTGTCATTATTGTGGTCTTTGTTATCGGCCACCACTCATGCTTTTTTTAGTGGAATTATGATTTCACCGATGAGCCAGGTTTGGTTTATTATTATTTTAGCTTGGTTTTTAAGCTATATCAATAGAAGACATTGTTCATTAATTGAGAATAACTCTTTTCAATATTTAAAATATATTGCCTTTGCTCTGATAGTTTGCATTGTTGCATTAGCTTACAACGATATATTGGGCCTAAGTGAAGGCTATTATAAGTATGTCGAAGAATATCCGGATAAAGTTTTATACCCGAGATTTTGGGATCAGGGCTTGTTTGGACTTGAAAAGCTATAATTAAGCAAATTTAACTGTATTTATTGACAGGTTAATATAGTTTTGTCTAAAAAGTAATGTTATGGGACAACAACAGCTTATATTAATACTTCTTGTCACCATCTTGGTAGGCGTTGCCACAATGCTTGCCATAAATACCATGGAAGAAAGCCAATTAAATGCTAATCATGATGCTGTTCGGCAGGTTATGCTAGATGCTTCGGCCGAAGCACAGGGGTTTTATAATAAATCAAAAATGTTTGGTGGTGGTGGTAGGTCATATGAAAATATCACACTTGATCATATAGGTATTCAGGAAGGTAATTTACACGGTGATTTTAGTATATCAGAACAAAATCAGGATTCATTCACTCTTACGGCTATTCCTGCAGCTGGTGGTGAAAATATCGTGGGTGTAATTTACAGAGATAGAATAGAATTTGTAAATCCTGAGGAATAGTATATTTCTTATTCTAAAAACCGAATTTTAACTGTTGATGTTATATTTGTTAAATCCGTATAACTTATCATCAATCCATCTTCATTTACCGTGATCTGAGGAAACCCACTGCTTCTATCTTTATACATTCCCGGAACTGAGTATTCTTCCATCATTTCTCCATTCAGATCATATTTCCTTATCAACAGTTCAGCATCTTCATTATTTGGTCTTAGCCAGCTTACCCAAAGAGATTCATCGCTCATATTCAGATCTACGCGACCAAGCGGTGCTTGATCATCTAAGAGGATGGGGTCTCCATAGGTTTGTCCATGGTCTTGTGAGATAGCCATTTTAACCAGGGCCTCATCATTGGCTCCCGTGAACCATGCAACGGCTACGGTATTGCTATGAGCATCTATGGCCGGGCCATTGACCGGGCAGGCTGCGATCTGCCAGTTATCATCGTGAATTGCTTTTGGTTCTGACCAGTCATCATTGATCAGGGTTGTCGTATAGATATCCCGAATTTCATCAGGGGTTCGGTTTCTGTAAGCGGCAGCGTAGCCTATTTCGGTTTTAACGATTGCCGTTTGGCAGCAGTCGCAGACCATTTCATCGATCAGGTAATCTGCCAGAATATCACCGGTGGTAGAAATTTGAGCGGCTCTGAGTGTCATGGCTTTATCCATATTGGCGTAATCATCTACCACACGATCTAAGGTTTGCCGTCCATCCAGCCAAAGGGCCATGTAGGTGGAATCCGTTGCCGGGGTCATGCTGACGAACCCGTGTTCTGTGGGCGTATTGTCAGTGTGAGGTGTGAAGGATTCACTCCAGCTTTCATTGTAAGCTTTCATCTTTATGTGATAGGCATAAGTGCCTCCATCTACCTTATCGAGCCAGTGTGCTGCCATTGGTTTACCATTACGGGCAATGATGGCGGGGTAGTCGGCCCAGTTTACAAACCAGGTAGAGTCAGAAGCGATCTCAACCGGTTCACTCCAATTTTCATCTTTGAATGTTGCGTACTTTAGTTTAGTAATGGAATTTTCATCCTGTTCCATCCAGCTCATAAATATAGTTCCGGTGTTATCGGTAAAGAGCCGGGGGTAGATGCTGTTATCTGCAGCGGGAGAGGGGATCTCTTTAATTTGGGTTTCAGGGGTTGTAGTGCAGGCTGCTAAGATAAAAGTAGTGGTCAGGCAGATGAGGCCGAAATATTTCATGTACTTATGGTTGGTTTTGAACATTGCGATGAATGTACAAGATATTGAGCAAACGTACATCCCCCTGTAAATGATCGGGGGATCATTTACAGTCCCTCTTCAAAGAGGGAATTATGCTTGCCATTAAATTTTCAGGAGATAACTTTGTTTCTACAGCTTAAATGTGTTGAGTACTCCATCATTCTGTCCAGTTAGTTTCAAAAGAAGGGACGGGGTGATGGATGGTTTTATATCAGCATATATGTAGTGTTAATTATGGTAACCTTAGCCCAATCCATCACTCGGCTCACTGTGAATCTAACAATCTATCACTTGGTTACTGCGCCGAATGATGGATTTGTTTTTTGTTCTGCCTGCTTTAGTAAGCCAATCAAACCTAAAAATGATCATCCTGAATGATGGGTGCATTGGGATCATGCAATTAGCTCATAGTTTGGGTTAGATCAATTTATTCACATCCCTCTGATTATGAGCTGAAGCTCATAATTTATCTCCCTTCAAAGGGAGAATTCTCTTTAACGGCTTGGGTTGTTAGTATTATGAAAGGTGTCTAGTAAATCTACTTAGTTGATCAGGAAAAATTCCCTCTTTGAAGAGGGACCGGCATTGAGCTTCAGCTCAATGACAGGGGGATGTGAGTCAGGAAACGAACTCCTGTCTGCTATAAACCAGGTATGCCAGATAAACCCCGATCAGATGAAGGGTGATCACCGCTATAAAATAAAATATGGATTCCATTTTATAGGAATTTGCGATCTCAATGCCTCGCCAGAGAAGGATAATAATTCCAAATAATAGGGCATAGCGTTTACTATTGGTTTTTAGAACCGTGAGTACAAGCATGGTCGCCAGCCAGGTGCTTGCAAGGACAGAGGCCATGATCACATAGGTCCAAACATCAGCAGGCAGGTGAGAGATCCCGTAAAAATTGAACTCAACCCGATGATAGAAGGTGATGATTAGTCTGGCGAACCCCTCAAAAAAGAGGATTCCAAAAAAACCTGAGATCAGGGTGATGATGGCTTTCATTGAACGTATTTTGTATGCGATTTGTAAAGAGTGCTAAACTATTAACTATAAACCAATAACCATAGAAAAAAATGCCAGAAGGACCGGAAATTTGGAGAGCAGCCGATAAGATCAGTCAGGCCGTTGCAGGAGAAGAGATCGTTGACCTGTTTTTTGCATTTGATGAACTAAAACCTTTCGAAGAATCACTGAAAGGAAGAAAGATCACATCCGTCACGCCAAGGGGAAAAGCTATCATTACGGCGTTCGATAATGAAATGAATCTCTATTCACACAATCAATTATATGGGAAATGGTTGATCAGCAAGACCCCTGAGGAGCCTGATACCAATCGCTCGTTGCGTGCAGCGATCCGCACAAAAAAAGGTTCGGCTTTTTTATACTCGGCTTCCGAGATCGAAATGCTGGAAGATGATGAAGTCAAAGATCATCCATATATTAAGAAGCTTGGTCCTGATGTAGTACATCCTGAAACGACTTACGAGCAAGTTCTGGAAAGGTATAAGGACGATAATTTCAAAAATCGAAAGTTAGCCACACTCTTACTTGATCAGGGATTCCTGAGTGGAGTTGGAAATTACCTGCGAAGTGAGATCTTATTTTGTTCTAAAGTCGACCCGGAACATCGTCCTAAAGATTGTTCGGAAGATCAGATCAAGGATCTGGCCCATTACTCTCTTGAGCTCTCCAGGCGTTCTTATAAAACCGGTGGTATTACAACAGAACCTGAACTGGTTGAAGCCTTAAAGCGGGAGGGAAGTTCTCGTAAAGAATATCGTCATTATGCTTATGGCCGGACCGGAAAGCCGTGTTATAAATGTGGTAAGGAAATCATTGAAATGAAGACCGGTGGGCGGAAAATCTATTATTGTGAGAACAGACAAAAACAAGATCAATAATTATAATTATCAGAAGATATCGGATGAGATTTACCCAAACTTATTTGTATGTTTGGGCTCCCTTAAAATCAAACAAGATATCCTATGAAAACGATATTGATAGCTGTATGTACTCTTTTTATCTCAAACGGTGTTATTGCTCAGGATGCTGAAGTCATTCGCTTATCCGAACCGGTTCAACAAACTGAAGATTATGAAGTGTTTGGAGCTCCAGTGGATGAATGGGATACAACACTTGAACTCAAAGATCTGATCAATGCCCCTGAAAATTTCACGGATAAAGTTGTTACGATCGAAACTGAGATCGCTGAAGTTTGCGAGAAAAAGGGATGCTTCTTTGTGGCCAATGCCGGAAGTGTATCTGCTCGTATCACCTTCAAGGATTATGGATTTTTCATCCCAACCGATTCAAAAGGCAAAACAGTTAAACTGATCGGCAACTTTGAGGTTAAGGAACTCACCGAAAAGGAAGCCAAACATTATGCTGAAGATGCCGGACAAGATCCTGAGCTGATAAAAGGACCACAAAAAGAATATTCCATTGTGGCCACAACGATACTTGTTCCCAAGCCTTAACTAAATTCATGTACAAGAGAAATTTTAATTAATAAACTACATTCTATTCATGCCAGAGAACGATTTTCTTAATGCCGAACCAACCATACACTCAACCAAGCAACTCATGGAATCACCTGAGGTGGAGGCTATTGCCAAGAAGGTGATCGAAAAACATAAAATGGAATTTGGTCCGGCTGAAATAGGGTATTTCCTTGTTTATCCAAACCTTTCAAAACAGCGTGCAGCCAAGTGTATGAAGGCCAGTCGCGAAGTGAAGCATTATTCCGGAAACGATTATCTGATCGAGATCTCCGGAGAGCTGTGGGATATGCTGGATAATGATACCAAAGAAATGATGCTTTACCATGAGCTTCTGCACGTGGATCCAACCTTCAAATCAAAAACTCAGGAATGGAAAATGACGATCCGGAAGCCTGATTTTGCTGATTTCTACACGATCAACGACAAATACGGCAACGAGTGGTATAAAACCATTCAGGCCACAGCTTCGTCCCTTTATGATCTTGATCCAAAACAGGAGAGTAAGGTGAAATTATAGGTGTTAGGGAGTAGGTTTTAGGTGTTAGTTTATTTCCTAAGTAAAGTGTGTATCATTTTTTGAACTTCATCGTTGCAATTTAGCGCATTTGAAAGATGAGTTGGATCAATGATTTCATCTTGTTTCAGTAATAGCAACTGAGTTTCGAGTTCAAAGCTGGATCCGAGAGAAATTCTTAAAAACCGCTTAAAATCCTTTCTGCTTTCCCGACTGCTACCTTCAGCTAGGTTTGAAGGAATTGATATAGATGATCTGATTATTTGATCACGATAGGTGTACTGTTCACTTTTTGGTAATTTTGATACAACTTGACGGACTTCTGAAGTCAGTTCTATACTTCTTTGCCATACAATTAACTTTTTGAAATTTTTCATTCCTCACTCGTTTAATTCAAATATAATTTTGAAGTAAGAGCGATGAAATTCATATTCCTTACAATAAAAGCTCCAAAAATTAGATCTTAACCAAATTGTAAGCTCTAACACCTAAAACCTAACACCTAAAACCTAACACCTAACACCTTGCACCTAACACCTTGCACCTAACACCTTGAACCTAGTACCTAACTCACCTCATATCCCTCTTTTTCGAGGATCTTCTTGATTCTTTCTACGTGATCACCCTGAATCTCAATGGTCTTTCCTTTGATGGTTCCACCTGTCCCCAATTGGGATTTCAGTTTCTTTTCAAGCTTTTCGATGACCTGAGGATTATGGGTAATGCCTCGAATAACGGAAACTTGTTTGCCTCTTCGGCCGGCTGTTTCCATTTTTACACTTACTTTCATAAATAGTCCTTTAAAAATTTCGTTGTAGATTTTCTATCAGGAAGGTAACAGATGTAAAGGGGCAATTAAAACAAAAAGTCCGCCGGAATGAACCGAACGGACTTTGTACAAAAATTCAGAATATAAATTCCGACCTTGGCTTACCTAATTGGCCGTTTTTCTCCGTGTTCCTGATATCTGGTCGTAAACCGTTTCTTCTCCGGAAGGAGAGGTAACCGTGATCTTGATGGTCAGATCGGCAGGGTCTAATGATTCTTCGTCAGTATCCCTTATAGAGAAATTGAATTCTGTTGAACCGGGACCCGGGAATAATCTATTACCCAAAGTGAAATCAGTTGCTCCGGTTACTTCAATGCCTTCACCGGCTTCAACATTGAATTGAGTACCGGCCGGCATAGGATTTCCATTGATATCCGTCACGGTATAAGTAAAGCTTTCTCCTCCGTTAGGCTGAAGGTCAAAAGTAGTTGGAGTCGCGGATATCAATGCTTCAGATGAGGTAAATAGGATCACTACATCTTTCTCGATCTCTTGACTATTTCCATTGATGGTTTTAGCCGTTACCGTTGCGTAACCTGGTCGGCCACCGCTTCCTGCCACGGCATCATTTGGTCTTGGATCTCCAGATATGAGATCAACAGTAACTTCACCGTCCTCATTTGTATTTCCCTGGCCCGAACCCTGAATAATACCACCGGTGGTTGAAAAATATACAGCCGTACCGGGTTTGACCGGATTTCCGAATTGATCTCCTAAAATCACCGTCAAACCATTCCTGTTTCCATTGACTGACCATCCTTCAAAGTTGTATGCATCAGCTGCTATACTGAAGTGATCCAGATCCGGGAAACCACCATGAATAGTAATGGCGACCGGTTTAGAACGGATGGTAAGTCCAATATCCTCACGAACTATCTCAGCCTGGATCTGAACAACACCGGCCAGATTTCCACTAAAAAGGTTTGATGTCACAGTACCATTGGCATTTGTTGTTGCAGTAAGAGGGGTGATCCCTTCACCGCCGCCGGGGCCTGATAGAATTGAAAACTCCACTTCTTCCGAGTTATCCAGGTCCAATGCTCGTCCGGCTGAATCTTGTACCTGAAATGTAAAGCTTGTGTTTACAATACCGCCTGTTTCAGCAATATTAATGGTTTCTTCTGTAATTCCTTCTAAAATAATAGCGGCTGCACCTGCTGATGGGCCGGAAACGCCGGTTCCTCCATCATCACTGCCACCACCGCCACCTTCCGGTGATAATTCAAAATCGAAATTGGTTAAATTATCTCCACCGGCAACCTGAACCGTTCTGCTTTGGGAATTATAATCGGTAGCGGAAGCTGTGATGGATATGGATGTTAATTCACTTGCCTCGATATCCGCAAGTGAGTAGGCTCCGTTTTCATCACTTCGGGTAAAGACATCCGAAAATTCCTGGGGGGAAGTAACCTGAATGGTTGCATTTGCAATTCCGTCCCCGGTCTGCCCGTCAGAGACAACGCCTTGAATTAGAACCTGATTATCATCATCCGTTGTACAGGCTGATGAGAAACCTAATAGTAGTGCCGAAAAAAATAGTAGTGATATTTTACGCATAGTTTTTTCTTTAATAGAGTTGATAGCCGATACTAAGTTACAATATTATCGATATCAAGTTAGAAAAAGATAAAATCAGGTGAGATAATTGCTTAGATCTTTAGTGTGTCGTATCAGGCAGGAGAGTGGGCCTCATTTTTTTGACTGTTTAGCTCCGGTTCGGGAACATGGCGCCATACAATATAAGCCATTACCAGGATCATCAATGTTCCGATGATCGTATTGCTGACATAGCCGCTTTCTACATAAAAAGGACCTGCAATGGATCCGCCAACACCATACCCAACCTGTCCAATGGCTACCAGCAGGCTCATGAGCGAACCTCTGTTGTCTGATTTGATAAGTTGAGTGGACAGAGCCTGAAAAGGACTGATCCTCATAGCTATGAGTACCATGGTCAGGAAGAAGATCACATAAGCTACCCAAAAATCTTTGATCACATAGGTTGTAATGAGCATGACAAAAGCCAAACCAATACACGAAATGATAATGATCTTCTTACGCCCGATTCGGTCTGAGATCTTTCCAGCAACGGGTCCCGTAATAACGTTGGCAATACCACCAACAAAAAACAAAGAGGCAATGGCGGTTCCACTCACACCAAAAGTTTCTTCAAGCCAGGTTGGAAGATAAACCACATAAACTGATACGCTTAAGAACATGACTACGTAGGCCAATGCTACGGCACGAACATCACTGCGTTTAAGCAATTTTAAATATTTATTGAAAGCTCCTTTGAACGTGATCCTGTCCTGCGATAATTCTACATTAGGCTGTGGTACTTTCATATAGGTTAGTATGAAAGTGAGTCCCATGATGCCGCCAAATAAAACGAATGGGATACGAAACCCTGAAATATCGGCTAATAAAGTACCAAGGGGGATACCCAGAATTTGACCCATGGCAATCCCACTCATGATCCAGCCATTAGCCCATCCTCTTTTTTCATAAGGGAAATAGTCTCCTACATAAGCAACTGCGGCTCCACTGAGAACACCACCGGCCATTCCGGCTAATGCACGAACAACCATCAGCCCCCAAAATGAATCAACAAAACCATGCAAGAATAGGGAAATTGTAATGCCACCCGTTCCGATCAAAAGAATTTTACGGCGTCCAATTTTATCGGAGAGTGGCCCCATGATGATCGCAAAGATACCAACCATGACGGCATAGACTGTCACAAGGTTCCCAAGAATTTCAAGGGGAGTGCCAAGTTGTTCGCTGATGCGCGGTAAAATAGGAGAGATGATCATGACCTGACTGCTGGCTGCAAATACCAGTAGCCATAAGGCAAATATAATAATGTATGGATTGCCGTCTTGTTTTTTGGTCATAGGATGATTTTTGTACAAGATATACCGCAACAGTTTAAAAAGCAGTAAATATTTGTTCGTGTAACTATAAGCATATTCTCACAGTTCTCTTTTTCCGAAATAATTTAGCAGGTGTTTTTCTTTTTAAAATCAAAATTGTGACAAATTGATTATGCTTATTTATCAAAATAATGTAGTTTATCACATCATCTATAGATATTTACAGTGATTTCGGTTACGTGAAGAATAAATAATTTGTTCACTGTGCAAATATTTTTTTATTTCAGGTAATCAATCGGGTTACAATTATATAGAACCCATAAGCAGCAGAGAAAGTTACTATGGCACAATTCAGGCTAAAAGCTATTTCCCAAAAAGGTAAAGTTGTACAAACTGAGTTTGAAGCTGACAATAAAAAAGAAGCTCAAAATAAAGTTGACCGCTTATCAAAAACGAATGGATTAAAGATCCAGGCACTTGATGAGAAGAAAGTATACATGTACAAAGCACAGCGTGCCGGGAAAGCCGTTGTTAGCGGTGAGCAGGAAGCCTACAGTAAGGAAGAACTTGAAAAAGCCCTGGTAAAGCTAGGCTATAAGGTCAAAAGCATCAATAAAAAGCTTTTTGACTTTAAGGGGAGTGTCCCGAACCAGGAAGTTGTGACCTTCATTAGTTTATCAGCTGATCTCCTTAAACAGCAGTTACCTTACGATGAGATCTTGAATCTTCTCTATGAAGATACTCAGAACAAGCGGATGAAGGAGGTTATTAAGACCATTCAGAAAGACCTCAAAGATGGTAAAGAAGGGGATGAGGTTTATGGCAAGCACGAGGATGTGTTTGGAAAATTTGCCTCGTACATGTTAAGTGTTGCGTCGACTTCCGGTAATATGGCTTTGGTATTTGAAAGTACGGCCAAATTCCTGGAACGTGATGCTGAATTCAAGAAAAATATGCGTCGCGCTTTAATGATGCCTGCTGTAACAGTACTGGCTGTAATTGGGGTTATCTTATTTTATGTAGGATATATTTTTCCTGCCACGGCCGAATTATTCCTCGAGTTTGATATTAAACTTCCGCCTATGACGGCGGCTACCCTGGAACTTAGTTATTGGTTGAGCGATAACTGGGTTCTCATAGTCATGTCTTTCCTGATCCCGATCTCGGCCTTCATTTATTTTATAAAAACACCTAAAGGTGAACTCCTGAAGGATAAGTATATCATCAGTATACCTGTAGTGGGAGATCTGTTACATAAAACAAGTATTGAGATCTTTGCCCGCGTATTTTTCACGCTTTACAGTGGTTCCGGGCAGAATATTGAAGTTATTAAGGTTGCAGCAGAGGCTTGCCGTAATAAGTACATGGAAAAACAGATCAAAGACGTGGCTATCAAGCGAATGCTGAAGGATGGGGCAGGATTGATCGAATCGATGGAAGCGACGGGGGTATTTACGAATACTGCATTAAGTAGATTCAGACTTGGTGCCGAGTCCGGGGCTTTGCGTGAGAATGCCAAACAGCTGGCAGAATATTATGAGATCCAGACCACCTATAAGATGCAGTCAGTCATTGACGTGATAAATCTATTCATAAATTTATTTATTATGGTAGCCTTGATCGCAATTACGATCGTATCCTCTGAGTCAGCGATCATTCAACCAAATACGGGCGTTTAATAATCAGAAGTGATAAATGGGTAAAATTAACATCCGCAGACATATAGGTGATATCCTTGTCAACAAAGGGGTTATTACGGATGAACAGCTTCAGAAAGGGTTGCAGATATTATCTGAGGAACCAAAGGAGAGTAATCGCCGGCTAGGGCAAATACTGTCTCAGGATCTCGGATTGAATCGGCATACGATCATGAAGGAGATCGCCAATATCTATGCTTTCCGTGAAGTGCTCAAGGATGTGGAAGAGATTCCAGGAGAAGTTCTAGATCATATTAAAGAAAATATTGATGAACTGTCGAAAGAGATCGTAGACGAGTTGGTTCATCATAAAGCGGTTCCGTATCAGAAGACACAGGATGCGATCATTATTGCAGCAGCTGACCCATCCGATCCAAACATTCAGAATATTCTGAACAAGATCAATTTCAAACAAACCGAACTTGTTTATTGTAAGTATGAGTCGGTTGAAGAGATCCTTTCTAAGGTCTATGAGCAAAAGAATGAGTTCCTGGATCTGCTCGAAGAGATCGATTATGAAGAACCTGACCTGGAAAAGGATCAGGAAGAAGTTGACGAAGAAGAGATCGATGCTGAGATCAACCAAAGTATGCTTAACTCTTT
The DNA here is from genome assembly GCF_056857935.1 of Gracilimonas sp. B-17. NCBI lineage: Bacteria > Pseudomonadati > Balneolota > Balneolia > Balneolales > Balneolaceae > Gracilimonas > Gracilimonas sp. B-17. The sequence continues at coordinate 1,183,367 of NZ_JBSXOA010000012.1, read as the reverse complement.
GGTTGAAGGTATGTTAGTGGAATCAGTTCGGCAGGGAGTTAGTGATATGCACATCGTGCCAAGCTCGCCAACAACTACAGATATTCGTTTTCGAATTGATGGTAAACTTCAGCTTTGGTACCAACAAAAGAATGTTAAACCTGAGGCAATTTCAGCTGTAATTAAGGATAAGACCAGGAATGTTGATCGCTTTGAAAGAGACGCCTCCCAGGATGGTTTCATTCAGAGACAGATAGATGGTGTGGGAATTCGTTATCGAGTCTCAATTATGCCAATTGTTGGGAAGCAATTTGACCGTAAGTTCGAGTCAATTGTAATTCGTGTCCTGGATGACAGAAATGTAATTCGTGATCTTGATAAGCTCGGTCTCCAGACGAATGCTAAGGAAAATTTCATTAAATCGATCAAGAAGCCTTCGGGTATTGTGATCATCACCGGTCCGACCGGTAGTGGTAAGTCAACCACACTTGTAGCTGCCTTATATTATGTAATAGATCCCACAAAGAATGTTTTGACAGTTGAGGAGCCGGTTGAGTATATCATTGAAGGGGCCAGGCAGTTAAAGATCAGTAATCACATGACCTTCGACCAGTCTATTAGGGGTATCTTACGTCATGACCCGGATATTGTACTTGTGGGTGAGATGCGTGATCTGAAGACAGCTGAGATCGCTATCAAACTTGCAAACACAGGTCACCTTACCTTTTCAACCCTTCACACCAATGATGCCCCAAGTGCCATTTCACGTTTATTCAAGATGGGAGTGGAGCCATTTTTGATTGCTAATGCCGTGAATCTTGTTGTGGCTCAGAGGCTTATACGAAGATTATGTAATAACTGTAAGGAAGAATATCAGCCCCATCCTGAAATGGCTAAGGGGATAGGATTTACAGATGAAGAGCTTGAAACAGCTACTTTCTATAAACCTGTAGGTTGTGAAAAATGCAATAATACAGGGTATAAGGGACGAGCCGGTATTCATGAGGCACTTTATTTCTCAAAAGAAGTCAAGCAAATGATCCTGGATGCCGGAGGTGATATTGATGAAGGTGCGATCAAGGATCTGGCAATGTCTCAGGGGATGTTGACATTGCGTGGTTCAGGGCGTGAAAGGATCAAGGAAGGAATTTCAACAATAGAAGAAGTTATAGCAGCAACTATTGAGGATTAATAAGAGGCAAAAATTGAAAATTAATATTAACTTTACGGAAAGCGACAGTTTGTTGTCAGCGGTAACTATTATAGGGGTTTACTATGAGCAGTGATAATTCAAATTCCAGTGACGAACTAATGACGGACTATATTAAGAAATTCCTGAAGGAGCCTCCTTTGCTTCTGAAGAACTTCCACTATGAGGACGTGCTGGAATTTTTACAGCTGGGCGTTGAGGAGCGGTTTTTGAATGACGAGGTCATACTGAATGAATCTGAGTATGTGAATTCAGCTTATTTGGTTGCTGAAGGTAAAGTGAGTATTTGGAAAGACAATATTCAGATGGCAACTTTAGGGGAAGGTAATTTTTTGGGTGAAGCTTTTCTTTTCAGTAAAAATAACAGAATGGCTAAGGTGACAGCTGACGGGGACTGTGTACTGCTAAGGTATGAAAGGTATGAAGCGCTTAATTTCTTTCGTAAAAAACCTGAAAAACTGTTCAATATTTTTACCAAGAACATTATTGAAATACAGCAAAGAAAGATCAGCAACATGAACGTTCAGCTATTAAATCTAAAAAAACGTCTGTTAAACGATACCAATTGGTAATAGTTGGTAATAGATCTTTGAATTACAGCTAAATTCGTGGGTGTATTTAATTTAATGTTGTTTTATTAGATTAAATTAATTTAGTTTGTAACATATCATCTACAAAAACATCTATTACTGTGTCATCTTAAAATGTTATTGGCTTGTATATGGAGACGGCTAAAATCTCTGATAAAATTAATGAATTAGTTCAGCCAGTCATAGATCAGGTTCCGCGATCAATGCGGGGGGTTGACCGGCATATTGCTATTGGAAAGGTTATTGACGGCCTGGATGATGAGCACCGGTCTAAATTGACTGAAGTTATTGACTCATTATTGGTTAGGATGCTTAAGAATGAGGCATCTGATATTGATTTGGGAGGACCCGGGTGTGACGGTATGGTATGGTATCGTATATATGGTGATAAAAGCCCTGCCAAAAACCCAACCGGCCTGACATTCGATCAAACTAACGTATTACTTCATAACATCATTCTTCCTACCCAAAGGAAAAAGTTAATAGCAGATAAAAACCTCGACTTTTCTTACAGTATTCCGCTGGATGAAGATAAAGATCAGCGTTTCCGTGCAGATATGTATTTTGATCTAGAACATCTTGCATTGAATATGCGTAAGATCGATAATACGATCAGACCCTTTAAAAGTTTAGGTGTACACAGTGAAGTAGCCAAAGCTTTAAGTTTAAAATACTATAAATATGGGCTGACACTTATCACAGGTATTACCGGTTCAGGTAAGTCATCAACACTGGATACCATCATTGATGCCAATAACCGTACTGTTGATTCTCATATTGTTATCATAGCCTCTCCAGTGGAATTGATCCATAAGCCCGTTAAGTCTGTTGTGAGACACAGAGAGGTTGGTAGAGATGTTGAATCATTCAAAGAAGGAGCTATTCAATCTTTGCGTCAGGATCCGGACATCATCGTTATTGGTGAGTTGAGAGATCCTGAAACCATAATGACCTCATTGGAGATCACTGACTCCGGCCACAAAACCTTTGGAACACTTCATACCTCCTCAGCAATGGAGAGTATCGAACGTATCTTAGGTGAGGTGCCAACTGAAGAACAGAATCGCGTTAGAACGCGTCTATCTGATGTACTTACTTGTGTAATAAGTCAGAAGCTGGTTCCAAGCCTTGACGGTAAACGCGTATTGGCTAAAGAGGTTTTGATCGTTAATTCATCCGTTCGTGCGGCTATACGTAATAATAATATCAGTGAGATCTACCAGATGTTGATGGAAGGCAGTGAGCGCGGTATGAATACTATGGAACAAGACCTAAAAAGGCTTTATACTCAGGGTGTTATCTCAAAAGAGACGGCTGTGAATCATGCCAACAATAAGACCAAGATCTTGCAATTACTAAGTGAAATTAATTACTAACGGATAGTTCATGTTCCAAAACAAGACATATACAGGTATTGTTGTAGAAGGTGATTCACTTAAGATTGCCAAACTCAAAGTAGCCGGAAAAAAATTAGAGCTGCTAAGTCTTGATCAGGTCAGGCTGATAGAGCCGCTTAAGACCAAAAAAAGCCTCCAAAAGCAACAAGCTGATCCTGTTTTTGACGATTTAGATATGGATCAGGACCTTGATGATGAAGAGATCATATTTGGTTTGGAATCTGATGAGGAAGAAGATGACGGGTTAGACCTTGAAAACCTTGATGATGACCTGAATGATCTTGACTTTGACGACCTTGAAGATGAGTCATCAGATGACATCATTGACACCGATATGGTGGATGAGGCAGGTACACCGGCATCGAATGAGCTATTGCTCTACAATCTTTTAAGTTCCACGAGTTCAGAAAGGGTTGATCTTGGAATAAGTATCCCTGCCGGTCAAACAATATTTCAGATACTCAAAGACACAGATTTTTCAGATACCAAGAAAAAAGACTTACAGGTCATAGTTGATGACAGACTTGAGGCCTTGCATGGCGTTCCTAAAGGGGATGACTTTTATTCCTATACGGTAAGAGACGACGGGGCTTTGTTACTTACATCAATTGACGATGAGCCTCAACTATTAACCTTATTGAACAAAACCCAGGACCTTTATAGAGGTAAATTGTTCATAAACCAGGTTCTGCCTGAAGAAATATTACTGCTGGGATTGATCAGGGCCAATTATGAGCTGGAAGAGAACAGTATTTCCGGGGTTGTACAGTTTGGTGAGGAATTTTGCAGAGTGATCTTTTTAAGAGGTGACCAGTTGTGGATCGTCTCGCCGGTTATAACTGAAGGAGTTCAGAGTAAGAAGTTTTTGAATACTGTATTCAGTAAGATCTTGTTTCAGTTAGACACAGGGGAGGTTCCTAACCTTGATAGACTTATCATCTGTAACAATTCACTGGGTGATACAGCTATTGAATTTTTTGAAGAAAGATTTCAGGATGTTGATGTTTCTGAGTTTAATTTTCAGGATGAATTCCTCGATGCTGAAAATATCAACGAATCTTCTATTTCTTCTTTTACAACCGCTATTGGTGCGGCCTGGGCAGCTTCCGGTTTTCAATCTGAAAACCTGCCAAAGATCTCATTCCTGCCGAAGTATGTAGATGACCGTCAAAAGATCTTCAAGTTACAGTGGCACGGTTTCCTATTATTGTTCCTTATACTTATTACACCGATCGTAGCTAATCATTTTTATACCATGAACGCAGCTGAAATTGATCGGCTGGAAGGAAATATCAGTACTCTGGATGCTCAGATCCGTTCACTTGAAGCTACAGTTCAAAGATCTAATGAGATCACTAATGAGCTTAATCAAATTCAGTCAAAACTGGCTCTGTTGAGTGAACTTAATCAGGGTACCTTAACTTGGTCCACTAACTTAGATCAACTAAATAGCGGTGTTCGAAATATTAACTCACTTTGGATCACTGCCATGCGGCAAAACCAAAATGATGCAATTGAGTTAGCGGGAGTGGCCAGATACAGAAATAGGATCCCAATGCTTGCAGATCTGTTTAATAATGCAACTTTGTTGAATGTGAGTACAAATGTGATAAGGTCTGAGGAAGTTTTTGAATTCAGGTACGTGGTAGGAAGCTTCTTTGAGGACGATAATATCTATACACCTGAAAGTGTTCAGGGTATCCAAGAAATAATAGGGGAATAAAATTGTCATACGGCGTTAGAAATACCATAATTCTGTTAGTTGCCCTCTTACTCTTTGGGGGCGGGGCCTTTGCCTATATCCAGTTTGTGCAGGTTCCTGAGATCGAAAGATTGGAAACCAGTATGCAAGAAAAACAACAGGACTATAATAATAAAAAAGCGATCAGTGATGCCTTTCCTCAGTTAAATGAGAATTATCAGAATGCATTATCGATCATTGAGAACTATGATAAATCTCTTTACAAGACGCCCAATCCTGATGATGTATTTGATTATTTGAACTATATAAGTAACAGCTCAGAAAACCTTAGGGTCTATTTCGATTTTAATTTTGTTGATTCCACCGCTCAGGATCAATATGGGATCATACGGTCTAATTTGAATGGCTATGGAAACTTTGTAAATGTAGTTAACTTTATAAATACCATAGAAAATAGTCAGTTACTTAATAAAGTTACCGCACTTTCTATGGTGCCACCGGGCGGAAATAATGAGGGACAGGAAATAACAGATATCACCTTCAATTTCACTCTTGAAAGTTACTACGAACGGATTCCTATTCAGGAAAATGCGTCCAGAACTAATGTCTTAACCAGAAACCAACAGGTATCTACGTTTAATCCATTTTACCCGCTCATTCAGCCTACGGTACCGCCAAACACCGATAATCTTATCAACGTAGAGCAAAGCAGGATAATTGGAATGACAGCGTCCAGAATCTTTATAGTAGATCAGGGAGGAAATGTACAGTCGCTGACCATCGGGGATGATGTATATCTTGGCTCTCTTCAATCTATTGACATCAATAATAAATCTGCCACTTTCAATTTAAATAAAGGTGGCATCACGGAATTAGTTACCTTGGAGATAGAGCGATGAACACAATGAAAGCACTTTTTAAAAAATACTGTTTGTTATTCACTTTCTTCTCGGTATTGCTGTTAAATGCAGTGCCTCAGTTTGCCACAGCCCAGATCGTGGATCCACTTAGGGAGTATACTAATCCGGACGAAGTAGTTACTTTCAACAAAAGTACCACATACAATGAAGCTATCGAGATCATTGATACTTTTGCTCAGGAGTATGAGAATAAATTTATCGTAGATAATTCAGGGTATAGTGGTGCCATTGGTGTTAATTTGCCTGCCATGCATTGGAAAGATGCCCTGCAATACATCATGCGGTTCCAAAATCTGGAATTAAAAGAATTCGAAGAATATTATGAGATCGTTGTTCCTGAGCAAAAAACCACTGCTGCTACCACACAATCTACAGGTGGTGCAAGAGCAGGAGGTCAGGGTGGATCCGGCATAGTACTGCCTACCACTGAAACTCGAGAAGTTAGGATAAATGCCACTTTCTTTGAAGGTAACAAACGGGCTCTGCAGGAGATCGGTGTTGACTGGTCTACCTTAACCAGTGATGTACCTGATGAATTAAATGATTTCGTGGCCGGTGAGGGTAATGAGTCTCTGCCCAATACAGAATTCAATGATCAGTTTGTGGCCGTGAATTCATTTAATGCGCAAAACGTATCACAAAATGCCTTCAATGCAATATTCAATACCGGAGAATTTGGTCCCGGAATAAGCGTACAGGCACTATTCAGTGCTTTTGAGGCTGATAACCTTGGTAAAGTACTTGCCACTCCTTCTATCAAAGTTGTTGATGGTGAAGAGGGTAATATCCAGGTTGGTCAGGATTTTTCCATTAAACAGCGTGATATTGCCGGTAACGTGACTGATAATTTTGTGAGTACCGGTACGATTCTAACAGTGACACCTCAGATCATAACTCAGGAAGATACCTCATTTATATATCTGAACCTTGAAGTGGAACGATCAACTGCACAGCCTGATGTTGTAAGTACCATTATCAACAAACAAGAGGCTACAACGTCTGCAATTCTGTTAAATGGCGAATCAACCTATGTTGCCGGACTTTACAGAACAGAAGAGACGACAGTACGCCGGGGTATTCCAATACTGAAGGATGTACCTATTCTAAAATACCTCTTTGGATTTAATTCAGAGGATTATCTTGAGAATGAATTGATCATTATCGTACAGGCAGAATTAGTAGAGCCGGTTCGAAGTAGGTTTGATGACATCAGGAAAACGAAGCGGGATATTCTCAATGAGACCCGAGATGGCATGAGAGCAGATCTTGATAGAGTGTTTTCTATGGAAGAAGGACGGTTTTTAAGTCCTGATGAAGAAGCAATCGATACCTCTGAAGAAGTTATAATAGATGAGCCTCAGGATACTGAAAAGGCAGAAGAGCCTAAAGAAGAGGATACAACTGATGAGGTAGATGAAGAGCTAACTGAAGAACAGCAAGAAATTGCTAAAGAACTTAGTATGCCGGTTCAAAAGCCTGAGTTAATGGTTGTTGTACCCAAGGCCTTCAGTTTAGAGGAGTATCTGGAATATAAAGCCAATGGTGGTAAAGAAGAGATCATTGAGAATAATATTAATACGGATATAAAATATTTCATCATAGGCGGATCGTTTCTTGTTCCAGGTAACGCTCAAAGGTTTAAAGAACTCCTTGATGAGCAAGGTTATGACACTAGGATCCTTTTCAACCCTGAAACGCGATTCAACTATGTTGCCTATGAAGGCTATGCTGATTTTGATAAGGCAGTTGACAGAACTTATGAAGTAAGGGGTTCGTTTAACAGCGAGGCCTGGTTATTTACCCTTAGGGATAATACTGAAGAGGTAACAAAGTAAGTTAAAGTTAAGGGCTGCTTTACTGATAATTTCTTTAGATAAGCTATAACAGATGAATCAGGTGACTAAGAATGAGTTTTTAAATACTCAATTGAAAGTCTGTTAAATGCTCCAGGCCTTTCCACATTACAAACATGTCCACAATTCTCAATGACTTTCAAAGTGGAATTCTTGTGATCCCTGACAATAGATTTGACAGGGGGAAGGAACATATGATCTTCACTTCCCATGACGTATAACATAGGTGACTTGACTTCCCGTTCTTTAAAATATCTCAAGAGTGGATTAACCTCATTAGTTAATTTAAACCACCTTAAAAATTCTTTTTGGTAAAGTTTCTTGGCTTCCCGAATAAAAAGGTTCCTGGATTTAGCATGACGTTTTTTAGGCATTATGATCCAGGCAAAAAACTTGTATAGCCACATATAAGGGATAAAACGTTTAAAAGTGTGACCCAGGAATACAAGGATACGAGAGCGAATATTCAATCGGGTTATAGCTCCACATAAAACAGCTGACTTAACTCTTTCAGGGGCTATCTCACCAATTGTTCTGATGATAATGGTTCCCAATGAAACCCCAATGAAATGGGCCTTTTCTATTTCTAAGTGATCCAAAACATCGATCACATCCTGACTGATGAATTCGAAAGAATAGTCTTCTTCATAATATTTCTGCAACAGATCCTTAGATTTTCCATGACCCCGCAGATCTATCAGGAGTACATTAAAATGCTTTTTAAAATCTCGTAATTGACTAAACCAGATCGAGGAACTCCCGCCGGCACCATGGATAAATACTACCCAATCCTTATCCTCAGATGAATTATATTTCTTATAATAAAGCATTAACCAATCTTAGCAATAATTTTTATCTATTTAAATACTTAAAGAAGATTTAACAAACATATTAACAGTTTGGAAACAATTATAGTTTACGTTGGCTTTGCTATTTTTGTTATCATAACATTACCTGATAAAGATTTTCGATTATTATGAGGCATATTGCGGCTGTAATCAAAATGATTGCATTTTTGTTAGCTACATTGTTTTTCTATTCACTTATCATGGTCATACTTGTGCTTTCCCTGATCGGTGTAAATTATGAAAGATACAGAGGTTATTTACTCAATTATTGGGGTAAATGTATTTGCTTTATCATGAGGGTAAGATTTGAGATAAGTGGGCAGGTTCCTGAACCACCCTTTTTTCTAGTATCAAATCATCTCAGTTACGCTGATGTCTTTGTTTTATTTTCTCAGTTAAGATGCTTGTTTGTAGCAAAAAGTGATGTAAAACATTGGCCATTGATCGGATTTATTGTAAAGACCTGTGGTATTTTATTTATTGACAGACAAAGGAAAAGGGATATAACAAGAGTGAATGATAATATTTCTAAAAACATAAACGAGAACCAGGGTATCATTGTATTTCCAGAGGGCACAACCAGCCCCGGGACAGACGTACTCCGTTTCAGAGCTCCTTTGCTTGAATATCCGGCCAGTACAAGCTTCCCTGTTTCTTATGTTGCATTGTCTTACCTAACGCCCGAAGGTGAAGCACCTGCTTATCGATCTGTTTGTTGGTGGGACGATACTCCATTCTTTGTTCATTTCTATAATTTACTGAAGCTGAGATCCATTACCTGTAATATGAGATTTGGGGAGGAAACTATTACACGAAGTGATCGTAAAGAGCTTACAGAAACTTTGAATAGGGCGGTATCAAAACAGTTGGTGCCGACAGTTAAAATGAATGAATTTAATCAAAGACATGGGGAGTTTGAACCCCTTAAGATTTAAACTGTGAAGAGATCATTCTTACTCTATTTGTTATTCGTTTGTTGGACAATAGTTTCTACCGGGAAATTATATGCTCAGGATACTACTGATTCAAATTCTGTCTCGATCATTGAAGATAAGACCGTTTCTAAAGACAGCCTGAATAAATTACTTCCATATTTGGATGAGGTAAAAGGAGATTCCCAAACGGACCTAAATGTACTATATGTTATGGCTATCGCTGCCTCATCTTTGATAAGTGAGGATCTCGCTGCAATTGGTGCAGGAATTATGGCAGCCAATGATCTTATTCCATTCTGGTATGCTGCATTAGGTGCTATACTTGGAATTCTGTTTGGAGATTACTCGCTATATTTTCTTGGAAGATATTTAGGGAGGCCAGTGTTGGGCAAAGCCCCATTACGATGGATTATAAAAGAAGAGAGCATTAAAAATTCGGCTATTTGGTTTGATAAAAAAGGCCCATTTATTCTATTCTTAAGTCGGTTCATACCCGGAAGCAGATTACCTGTCTATCTTACAGCAGGAATTTTAGGCACCGGATTCTGGAAGTTTACATTGTATTTTGGCCTGACTGTTATTATCTGGACTCCGATCTTTGTTTGGTTATCTATGTTGGCAGGGCAGGAGATCTTTTACATGTATGAAGCATATGATCAATTTGCTATTCCTTTCATCATACTTTTTATTGGGCTCCTGATAGGATTTTATAAGGTGCTGCCACTGTTACTAACCGTAGCGGGAAGACGTCTTTTGTGGAATAAACTGAAATCATTTTTTAATAACAGAAAATCAATTTCATAAAAAAGTCCGGACACAAACGGTATCCGGACTAAATATTTATTCCTGGCAGATTAATGTCAGATCAAATAGAATCTATGATCTTATTTAATGTGTTACTAGGTCTCATGCGATCAAAAACCAATTCTCGATCAGGCCAGTAGTAACCTTCAATGTTTTCTGGTTCACCCTGTGCTCCTATCAACTCATTATTAATTTGATCTTCATTGGACTTAAGATCCTCTCCAATCGATCTGAAATGATCGGCTAACTCTTTATCCTTACTTTGTTGAGCTAAAGCTTCTGCCCAGTACATTGCAAGGTAAAAATGACTTCCCCGGTTATCATGTTCATTGACTTTTCGGGATGGTGATTTGTCATTTTGAAGATACTGAGTATTTGCCTCATCGAGTGCATCTGAAAGGACAAGTGCCCGGTCATTGTCAAAAGTTTTACCAAGATGTTCCAGTGAAACAGCCAGTGCAAGGAATTCTCCAAGAGAATCCCATCTCAGATGCCCCTCATCCAGGAACTGCTGAATATGTTTTGGAGCCGAACCACCGGCACCTGTTTCAAATAAACCACCACCATTCATTAAAGGCACAATTGAAAGCATTTTCGCGCTTGTTCCAAGTTCCAGAATAGGGAAGAGGTCTGTCAGGTAATCTCGCAGTACATTACCGGTTACTGATATCGTATCTTTGCCGGCTTTGGTTCTTTCCAGTGTATAGCGCATGGCTTTTTCCGGAGACATGATCTGAATATCCAATCCATCAGTATCAAATTCAGGTAAATATCCATTTACTTTCTTAATCAATTCTGCATCATGTGCCCGGTTCTCATCAAGCCAGAATATTGCAGGGACACCCGTTTCTCGTGCCCTTCGAACGGCAAGTCCAACCCAGTCTTTAATGGGAGCATCTTTGGTTTGGCACATTCGCCATATATCGCCTGTAGCTACATCATGTTCCAGAAGGGTTTCACCACTTTTGTTAACCACCCGGACAATACCTTTACCCGGTACTTCAAATGTTTTGTCATGAGAACCATATTCTTCCGCTTTCTTGGCCATGAGTCCAACATTTGGAACGCTACCCATTGTTGTTGGATCAAAGGCTCCATTTTCCTTACAAAAGTCGATCACTTCCTGATAAATGCCGGCGTAACTGCTTTCAGGTATAACAGCTTTTGTATCCTGAGTTTCATCATTTTTATTCCACATTTGTCCGGAAGTACGGATCATAGCAGGCATTGAAGCATCAATAATGACATCACTTGGTATATGCAAATTAGTGATCCCTTTATGGGAATTTACCATTGCAAGATCAGGTCCATTCTCATAGCAGTTTTTGATATCGGCTCTGATCTCTGCCTGTTTTGCTTCGTCCAGCTCCTGGATCTTGGATTCAAGGTCTCCAAACCCATTGTTAGGATCCACACCGAGTTCCTTTAAAGTTTCTCCATGTTTTTCGAAAACATCTTTAAAGTAGACTCTCACCGCATGGCCAAATATGATCGGATCTGAGACCTTCATCATGGTTGCCTTCATATGCAATGAGAATAACACCCCCTTATCTTTGGCATCTTTAACTTGCTCTTGCAGGAATTCTATCAATGCTTTTTTACTGAGGTTACCGGCATCAATAACTTCGCCTTTCAAAAGAGGCGTACTATCTTTTAAAACCTTAGTATTTCCATCTTCTCCAATAAACTCTATTCTTACATCATCATCCGTATCCAAAGTAACCGAGCGTTCAGAATGAGCAAAATCGTGATCATCCATCGTAGAGACATGTGTTTTGGAATCAGAACTCCATTCACCCATTGAATGGGGGTTCTTTTTGGCATACTCCTTTACGGGTTTAGGAGCCCTTCGGTCTGAATTACCCTCTCGTAAAACAGGATTTACCGCACTTCCTTTAACGGCATTATATCGGTCCTGGATCTTCTGCTCTTCATCATTCTTAGGTTCTTCGGGATAGTCAGGAAGATCATAACCTTTGTTTTGCAATTCCTTGATCGCAGCTACCAATTGTGGGACTGATGCACTGATATTTGGGAGCTTAATTATATTTGCTTCCGGTTTTTTGGCCAGTTTACCTAATTCTGCAAGATCATCTGAAACTTTTTGATCTTCTTTGAGATAATCAGGAAAGTTTGCCAGAATTCGCCCTGCCAGTGATATATCCTTGGTTTCAACATTCACGCCGGCTGCTTTTGTAAAAGCTTCTACAATGGGTAAGAAAGAATGAGTTGCAAGGTAAGGAGCTTCATCTGTGATAGTGTAAAATATTTTGGCTTTATCAGTGCTCATCTTTAAGAAATTGATATCGGTTTAAGATTTAATTTGATCTTCCTCAATGCTATACAAAAGGGAATGACAAGGCCTTGAGTTTACAAAATTTCGTAGCAAAAGGACATCAGATTGAATAATGAATATCGATCAATGGGATAATGATATTCAAAGTCGCTTTTCAGGATCTTTAATATTCGATGGATACTTAATAACGAATTCGAAACTCGATATTCACCTCTTGAATTTCCTATATTAAGGCACGATAGGTTAGCTCACTTCGTTAGCCATTCAAAGCCAATAAATTTGAGGTGCTGTTATGATCCGACCCATGTTCGGCTTCCGGCCAAAGCCAAAGAAATTCGATTACCAATACAGGTATTATGATCCTGAGAAGGATGAAAGAGAAAAAAGAAAAAAACGTATCAAGTTCGAAACGCATAATCGAAGAAGGCCTGCTCAGTTTACCCGGGTTCTTCTTTATGCTGCTTTATTAAGTTTGGTCGTATATCTAATATCATTATAAAATCAATAAATTAACCCATTGAGCGACACGCATATCAGCGATTCAATTATTCATCAGTTACCTCCTGAGATCAGTAACAAAATTGCAGCAGGAGAAGTTATTCAAAGACCGGCTTCGGTGGTAAAAGAGCTACTTGATAATGCCATTGATGCAGGAGCAGACCAACTAAAGATCCTTATCCAGAATGCCGGAAGAACCCTGATCCAGGTATCTGATAATGGTTGCGGAATGAGCAAGGAAGATCTCCCTCTTTGTTTTGAACGCCATGCTACCTCAAAGATCAATTCCGTTGACGACCTTTTCAAAATTAGGACCCTTGGATTTCGGGGAGAGGCCATGGCTTCTATCGCATCAGTATCACAGGTAACTGTAAAAACTAAACGAGCCGAAGATGAAAATGGCTGGGAGTTTGAAGTATGGGGTGGGGAGGAGCGTGAAATAAAGCCAACAGCTACTGAAGATGGCACAACCATTGCTGTTCGAAACCTTTTTTTCAATGTACCTGCCCGACGTCAATTTTTAAAAACTGATGTAACGGAACTACGCCACATTCTTCGCACCATTCAGTATGCCGCACTGGCTAGCACAGATGTGGCCTTTTATGTTGAAGCGGATGGAGATATCATCTATGACTTACCTGTTCAGGATCTTAAACAAAGGGTCACACAGATCTTTGGAAGCTCATATAAGGCCAGTCTGATCGAATTTGGGGAAGAAACCAGTTATGTAAAGATCCACGGTTTTGCCTCCGATCCAAAACTAGCTAAGAAAAGCAGGGGGGAACAGTTTTTATTTGTGAATGGTCGCCCTTTTCAGCACCGGTATTTAACACATGTCATTTTAAGTTTATATGATGCCTGGACCCGCAATAATGAATATCCTTTTTATGCCTTATTTTTTGATATTGATCCCTCAAAAGTAGACGTGAATGTTCACCCATCCAAAATGGAAGTGAAATTTGAGGATGAAAGAAGTGTGATACAGTTAGCCCGGTCTGTGGTTAACAGAGCTTTGAATAAACACTTCCAGGTACCCGATATTCAACCGGATGAAGATGTATTTCTAAGCGGTGAACAAACTAAAGGGTTTGACTCCGGTTTCAGCTTTGGTAATACAGCAACCGGCCGTAAAACAGATAGTGGGTTTCAGATATCGTCGCGGATAAATAAAGGAACTGATCCCGTGAAGGGACGTGGAAATGAGTTTGCGGATCAGGTATATGGAAATAGAACTTCGGGTTCTTCAAATTTTAATTTTTCTGAACAATCTGATACTGACCTTGATTCAAATGATCAAAATGCCGTTTCGCAGGATAAAGGATTCTGGCAACTGCATAATACTTATATCCTTACTCAGACAAGAACTGGTCTAACTGTCATTGATCAATATCTGGCCCATAAACGTATCATATTTGAGAAAGCGATAAATGCCACAGAAGAAGCATTGCCAAGTACCCAGCAACTGTTATTTGCGCAAACTCTCGAACTATCGGCCTCTGATTATACTTTATTAAAGGAGTTGCACTCTATCATACAAAGGATGGGTTTTTCAGTGCAGCTACTGAGCGGTAACACTGCTATGATTAATGGTGTTCCGGCTGATATCGAGATCGGAAATGAAGAGGAAGTCCTGGTTTCTATGTTGCACCAATACCAGGAACTGGGGCAGAAGATCAAGCTTGAAGCCCGTGAAAAACTAGCTATAGCTTTTGCTTCCAAGGCAGCCATTCCAAGAGGTAAGAAGCTTTCACAGGAGGAAATGGAATCTTTAGTTGACCAGTTATTTGCGTGTGAGCAACCTTACCTTGATCCACTTAAAAAGCCTACCATTAGCTATATACCATTGGACGAACTGCAGGCGCGATTTAGGTAACCTACTAACTTAAGATCTTGTTCACCATAAGAACATTTATATTTTTATCCGCTCATTGCAAAATTCCCTATACTAAGCCTGATCATATCATTTTAGCGATAAACTAATTCATTTATGAACATCCTGGCGGTTGAACCTTTTTACAGTGGTTCTCATAAAGCATTTCTAAAAGGTCTAGAGAAGCACTCTAGTCATAATATTATCCCAATTAAGCTAAATTACAAAGGCTGGAAATGGAGAATGCATGGTGATTCTGTTACGCTTACTGAAATGACCAATCAGGTTCAGGATGATATTGACCTGTTGCTAACCAGCAGTATGACCAACCTTCCTGCGTTTATGGCGCTTACAAACCCAAGGTTCGCCCACACACCGGTGATCATGTATATGCATGAAAATCAATTTACAAGGCCTATTCCCGAAGGAGAGAGCCGCGACCTGACCTATTGCTATATAAACTATTTAAGTATGTTGGTTGCAGACAAACTTGTGTTTTCTTCTCAATTTCACCTTGATGACCTGTTAGGTGCCCTTCCTTCGTTTTTGGATAACTTCCCTGATGGCAAACAATATAACACGATAGAAAAGATCCGTGAAAAAAGTGTGGTTATGTACCCGGGATTAGATCTAAGCAGTTTTGATGCTCAGCCTGATACCAGGGAAAATAATGAAACACCTGTCATTGTTTGGAATCAAAGGTGGCAATTTGACCGTAATCCAGCCATGTTCTTCAGGGTGCTTAATCGCTTAAATGATATTGACCTGAAATTTGACCTGATCCTGGCAGGTGACACGCAACATGAGAAACCTGAGGAATTTGAAAAGGCATGGCAGCGCTTCGGTCAGCAGATCACTCACTTTGGTTATGTTGACGATAAAGAGAATTACAGCAAGTTACTTCACTCTGGTGATATAGTTGTTTCAACCGCAAGTTATGAATTCTTCTGTGTGGCTATAATGGAAGCGATATATTGTGGCTGTCATCCATTGGTACCCAATACGTTGCATTATCCTGAGCTTATCCCAAAAAGCCTGCATGACCCACTTTTGCATGCTCATGTATTGTATGAAACTGAAGATGATCTTTTCCATCACCTTAAGGACCTGTTGACTGGAAAAACCAAACCCTTGCCGAAGTCTTCCCTTCAGAATATCAATAAACACCTGGAATGGTCTAAGAGGATCAAACATTTTGATAAGCTTTTTGAAGAGATGGTACACAATTGACCCGTCATTTTAACCGATGTGTTGAGCCGTACCGTAGGTAATGCATATTTGAGTGAAAGTTCATGCATTCCATATAAAGCAGTGCGGATTTACCTGAACGATAAGTCACAATCAAAAAGCCGTCAGAATTCTTCAGGCTATACTTGGAATGATCCTTTGCTACAGTGAATTTTGGATCAAATTCAGGTAAAGTTATACAGAGTCCGACCATAGATAAGTTCCTCGAACACTAGCTCATTCGAAGGTCTTCAATACTTTAAAAAGGAGCATCTTCATCAGGAGCCGGATTATGTGGCATAGGTGGGGCACCGCCATCTCCGTTATTCAGTTGAGGACCGTTGCTTCCATTATTTCCGCCTTCGCCACCACCCAAAGCATTACTGTTTGCGGAGGTGAGATTCTCAAACCGTGCATACTCTTTCACAAAATAATGCATCTTGCTTCCAACCGGCCCATTACGTTGCTTACCTATGATCACCTCTGCAAGACCGGCTGTAGACTGACCTTCCTCTGTAGTGGTAATACCATAATATTCAGCTCTGTAGAGGAACATGACAATATCGGCATCCTGCTCAATGGATCCTGACTCACGCAGATCACTGAGCTGTGGTCTTTTATCACCACCGCGTTGTTCCACAGCACGTGATAGCTGAGCCAATGCTATTACAGGAACATCCAATTCTTTGGCAAGACCTTTGAGTCCACGGGATATAGTAGCGATCTCCTGTTCACGGTTACCGATATCTTTTGAGTTGGCCTGCATGAGCTGAAGGTAATCCACAATGATCAACCCAATGTCCTTTTCACTTTTAAGGCGGCGGCATTTGGTTCGAAGTTCCATCAGGCTGATACCGGGTGTATCATCGATATAAATTTCAGCACTAAACAAACGACTGGCCGCATCAATAAGCCTTCTGAAGTCTTCATCCTTAAGGGTACCCTTTCTAGCTTCATCAGCTCTAACTCTTGCCTCCATGGTCAACAGACGCTGAACAAGAGACTGATTAGACATCTCAAGACTGAAGAGGGCAATAGGGGTTCTCAGGTTTTCATCCGGGTGCATGGCGGCATTTCGAGCAGCCGTAAGTACAAAGGCCGTTTTTCCCATGGAAGGACGTGCTGCAATAATTACCAGGTCACCTTTTTGCCAACCGGCTGTCATCTCATCAACAGCTAACCCAGACGGAACACCTGTAATACCGTAATCTTTACCTCTAAGATCTTCCAGGTAAGAGAGAGTATCTTTTAAAAGCTTTTCAACAGGAACTGCAGAACTACGGCTTTTCTGATTAGAGAGATCAAAGATACTTTGCTCAGCATGATCCAGTACATCATAGGCGTCAGATGTTGTATCGTAGGCTTCCTTAATGACATCATTACTTGCAAGTATCAGGTTTCTTTTGATAGCCTTTTCAATAATGATCTGAGCATGATATTCAATATTTGCTGACGAACTAACAGAGCGGGTGAGATCAGAGAGGTAAGTTGTACCACCACACACTTCAAGAAGATTATTGTCTTTCAACTCATTTTCTACCGTCAGCAGATCCAGCGGATTGTCACGTTCATAAAGATTTGATAGGGTTTCAAATATGTGGCGGTTCGCGGTTTTGTAAAAATCAGTGGGCTTTAACATTTGAAGGGCAATGGTGGCTGCACCATGCTCAATTAGCATTGCCCCTAAGACCGCTTCCTCAACTTCAACTGCCTGAGGAGGTACGCGCCCACCTTTTTCTAATTCCTGGGTATCGTTTTGCTGATACTTATTATTGTAAGACCCTGATTTTTTCGCCATGTTTGAAACTGAAACCTAATAATCGTGTGCAAATTCAGAAATCAAAAATAGGTATAAAAACAGACCGAATGTGGATTCTTTTTAAACAAATTTTAAACATCATTATCCACAATAATTCACTATTTCAGGAGCAGTTTTCGAGCACCAATAAAAAAAGGAATTAATACTGAATAAAAGATGAAAAAAGGTATGATAACTTCTTTTAAGCCGGTAATCAGAAAAATACTGATCAGTAAAAGCTGGAATCCTAACCCATAGGCTGATAGAGGTGACATCAACCATTTTGGAAAATTTGTGGAACTGGAAGCTTTACGGTCCAGTGCATAGATCAGCTTATCAAAAATTCCATATAAAGCTTTATAGGTCTTGAAAAGAATATTCACATGCTTTTGTTTTTCACCTTTTAAAGCATTTGGTGCGTTGCTCTCAAAGATCTGGCTGGTTTTGTCACCATTTGTATTGGTTCTTAGGATCACGTAATAGTAGTTATATAAGGTGCCCTGAAGTTGCAGACAAAAGAACGCTATGATCGCAGTATAAAAAGGTAAATTTGTAATACTCCATATAGAAATTATGATCAGGAGGTTAAGAATAAAATCTGAAATGGAATCGAGATATCTACCGGTATAGGATGGCGTTTTCTTAACCCGTGCCAATTCACCGTCAGCGGCATCAAGGATAGATTTTATAACAAGGAATACTGCAGCCAGATAATAGTAACCGTTAAGGATACAAAGGATGGCAAACAGTCCGGAAATAATAAACCAAATAGTGACATCAATGGGGGTGAATTTGGTCTTTTTCAGAGAATTGGCAATGACTCGTGCTACTGGCCTGCCATAATCAGACAGATCCATGAATTTATGTTCATCAGGTAATTTGGACACTGTGCTTTTACTTGTGCTGAAGTTTAGCCGACAAAAGGCATACTTACTGATTATAGTTCTAAAATCAGACATAATTCTGTCTATTAATTAATTTTATTGAGCCCCTGACCTCAGTTTAAATCATTTACTGACCATTTAACTCGTCGTATCGTTTTCTTAATTTTTGAACATCTTCCCAGGTCGGGCGTTTCCATTGGGGGTTTCTGAGCAGTGCAGCAGGATGATAGGTAGCCATCAACTCCCGGCCATGAAACGAATGAAACTTACCCCTTAGTTTACTAAGGGAGGTGTCTTTACCCAAAAGAGTAGTGGCTGAAATTCTGCCAACACATAAGATCAACTTTGGGTCAACAAGCTCTATCTGGCGCAATAAATAGGGGAGGCTGCGTTGTCGCTCTTCATTTTTTGGGTCCCGGTTATTTGGAGGGCGATGCTTAAGTATATTGGCTATATAAATATCATCTCTGCCGAAATTTATCGCTCCAATGATCTTGTCCAGTAACTGCCCGGCTTCTCCAACAAATGGTTCGCCTTGTAGATCTTCATTGTATCCGGGGGCTTCACCGATCACCATGAGATCAGCTTTCGGATTCCCCACTCCGAATACCAGGTTTGTTCCTTCAAGGTCAGTTCGTAATTCAGCTGATCTCACACATAATGATCTTAATTCGTCTAAGGTGCTGCACGCTGAGATCTTATCTGCTGTACTGAGTTCATTTTGTTCTGCCGGCTGAACCGCTTCCTGTTGGACTGGGGTGGGTTTCCCTTCTACATTTCCAGTTGACTCATTATCAATATTCGACTGCCCGCCCATTGTTTTGCTGAAATCTTCTGTAGGATCAGTTACAGGAATGGAAAATTCACCATATGTATCTTTTTGTTGTTTTAAAAAACGCTCGACTTTCTCTATCAATTCTTTTGGATAGGGCAAAATGAAATCTATTTAATTGGGTTTTATAACCAGAATATAAAATAAATGTATCTATAGGTCATTAAATCTTAAAAGTATGGGCTTATTAATTATTATTGTTCCATAATTTTTCGAGCATGGCATACAGAACTACTCCGGCGGCAACAGATACGTTCAGTGAATGCTTCCTGCCAAATTGTGGAATAGAAACAAATTCATCTATATATGGCAATATTTCATCATCAATTCCTGAAACTTCACTTCCTAATACAATACACAGGTTTTTGTGTCCATTGGCATTAAATTCAGGCAGGTCAGTACTATTATCGGTCTGTTCCAATCCTACAATATAGTAATTCAGAGACCTCAGGTGTTTCAAAGTTTTAATGGGTTCATTTACATATTTCCAGGGAACAAACTCTTCGGCACCAATAGCTGTTTTGTTGATCTCAGGGCGGGGAGGGGCTGGAGTATAACCAGATAAGATGATCTCAGAGATCCCAAAAGCATCAGCAGATCGAAATATAGACCCGACATTATGAAGACTGCGGATGTTAGGAACGATGATCTTCAATTTTTGAAGGGCATCCGGGGCATTCCTCGAAAGGTTTTCTTCCAGAATTTGTTTTGTTGTTAACTTATTCAATACGATTTATCGTTTTAAACTATTTTTCATCATTTGAGTTTAAAATAGGATTGTTTTTTCATCAAATCATAACCCAGAAATGTTTTGAAGGGGTTTAATTGATGTCATAGAAATTCTCAATCAATTCAGTTTAGTTAAGAGAGGGAGTTTTCGTATATTTGTACTCGTTCTAAATAGGCTCCAAAAACAACGAACGCAATACAATACAAGGTTGTTTTTCCGGGAGCAGTAAAGACCAAACTTTTAAAACACTAAACAGCTAATGAGCGAGACGCAAGCCTTAGAATCAATGATCGGAGAAGAGTATAAGTATGGCTTTTCTACGGATATTGAATATGAAGACTTTCCCAAAGGACTGAATGAGGATATCATCCGGGAACTTTCGGCCAGAAAAGAGGAGCCTGAATGGATGCTCGAATTCCGTTTGAAGGCTTACAGAGCCTGGACCGAAATGGAAGAGCCGGATTGGTTCAATGCTGAATATGAGAAACCTAAATTTGATTCTCTTCAGTATTATTCAGCTCCAAAGAATAAACCTAAATTGGACAGCCTTGATGATGTTGACCCAAAGATCAGGGAAACGTATGACAAATTAGGTATACCACTTGAGGAGCAAAAAGCTCTTGCAGGAGTGGCAGTCGATGCTGTATTTGATAGTGTATCCGTATTTACGAGTTTCAAGGAAAAGCTTGCAGAAGCCGGGGTGATATTTTGCTCAATTTCTGAAGCTATTAAGAATCACCCGGACCTCGTTAAGAAGTACATGGGTTCTGTGGTTCCCGTAAGAGATAATTTCTACGCGGCACTTAATTCAGCTGTGTTTTCTGATGGTTCTTTCTGTTATGTACCTAAAGATACTATCTGCCCGATGGAGCTCTCTACCTATTTCCGTATTAATAATATGAATTCCGGTCAGTTTGAGAGAACATTGATCATTGCGGAGGATAATTCTCATGTAAGCTATCTGGAAGGTTGTACAGCTCCAATGTACGATGAACATCAGCTGCATGCTGCTGTGGTTGAATTGGTAGCTATGGATAATGCTGAGATCAAATATTCCACGATTCAGAACTGGTACTCTGGTGATGAAGACGGTAAAGGCGGAATTTATAACTTTGTAACCAAGCGAGGAGCTTGCCGTGGAAAAAATTCCAAAATTAGCTGGACTCAACTAGAAACAGGGTCTGCAGTAACCTTGAAATATCCCAGTGTGATCTTACAGGGTGATGGGTCTATCGGTGAGTTCTATTCTGTGGCTGTAACTACAAAAAAACAACAGGCCGATACTGGAACCAAAATGATCCACCTGGGCAAGAATACCAAGAGTACGATCATTTCAAAAGGTATCTCTGCCGGAAGGTCGAATAACAGCTATCGTGGAGAAGTACGAATTGCGAAGGGGGCTGACGGTGCTCGAAATTACTCGGTTTGTGACTCGATGTTGATCGGGCAAACCTGTGGTGCGCATACCTTCCCATATATATCATCTCAAAATCCAACAGCCAGTGTTGAGCATGAGGCATCGACCTCCAGGGTTGGAGAAGAGCAGATCTTTTATTTGATGCAGCGTGGGATCAGTGAGCAGGATGCAATTTCCATGATCATCAACGGATTTGTGAAAGAAGTGCTGAAAGAGTTACCACTCGAATTTGCAACGGAAGCAAATGCACTACTTGACGTGAAACTGGAAGGCAGTGTAGGATAAGTAATTCTAAATGTTGAATGTTAAATGAAGTAGTACTCATTTAACATTTTTGCCTCGCTATGCACGCTCAGCGTCGTAGCGGTTGGTGACAACGCAGAGCGTATATCGCCAGACGTAGAGGCAAATAAACGAAATTAAATAATCAAAAAAGAAAAAAAGAACAGAAACGTGTTAGAGATCAAAAACTTACATGCCTCGGTTGAAGGCGAAGACGAACAGATTCTTAAAGGTGTAAATCTCACCATCAACAAAGGAGAGATCCATGCTATAATGGGTCCGAACGGTAGTGGTAAAAGTACCTTGGCCAAAGTAGTATCAGGTCATCCTGAGTATGAGATCACTGAAGGGGAGATCCTTTTTGAAGGAGAAGACATCACTGAATTAGATGCCGATGAACGTGCACACCTTGGGTTGTTTCTGGCATTTCAGTACCCTATTGAAGTTCCCGGAATAACCAATAGAACCTTACTTCGAGAGTCATATAATACCATTGCTCGTGAAAATGGACGGGAAGAGTTGGATCCGCTTGAATTTGATGATTACCTGAAGGAACGTCTTGAAGTAATCGACATGAAGGATGAGTTTCTTGAACGAAGCATCAACACCGGTTTTTCAGGTGGTGAAAAGAAGAAGAACGAGGTATTCCAAATGGCTGTATTGAATCCAAAACTGGCCTTTATGGACGAAACCGATTCCGGTTTGGATATTGATGCCTTAAAGATCGTTTCAGACGGTATCAATAAAATCGCAGGCCCTGAAAATGCGATCGTTCTGATCACCCATTATCAACGATTGCTGAACTACATAACTCCTGATTTTGTGCATGTGATGATGAATGGTAAGATCGTGAAGTCTGCAGGCAAGGAACTGGCACTGGAGCTGGAAGATCAGGGATACGAACAACTTGAAAGAGAATTTTCTGTAAACGGAGAGGCTCAGTAATGAGTACAGCAGTACAAGAAAAAGAAACCATATTAAACTTTTTGGACGGCGATTTTGGGACCGTTTCAAACATTCCCGTAATTGCAGGATTGAATGAGAAAGGAGCCGGAAATATTAATGAATTTCCTTTTCCAACCAAGAAAGATGAAGACTGGAGATTCACGGACCTTAGATCCATAAGCCGTAATCACTTTGTCCCTGTTTCAGAAGCCGGAGCAAATCCTGTAGGTGATATCAGTGAATATTACCTGCCTGAAGCGACTAACAGTCGATTGGTGTTTGTGAATGGTGAATTCAATCCCGATCTGTCCTCAACATCAGATATTCCTGATAATGTAATTGTTGGGAATATGGCTGCGTACAGTGATCATAAGATCATTGAGACACATTTGGGTAAATACACTAATTACGATGATGATCAGGATGTATTTGCTGCTTTGAATGATGCTAATTTCAAAGATGGCGGATTCATTTATGTTCCCAAAGAAACAAAGGTTGAAGCACCAATTCATATTCTGAATATCTTCACGGATGCAGAAAAAGCTTTTTATGCCACACCCCGCGTACTTTTTGTAGGTGAAGCGTATTCTAAGGCAACCATTGTTGAGGAGCATGTTGCTTTGACTCAAAATGAGTACCTCAATGTGACTGTGAATGAATTCAAATTATTTGAAGGTGCTCACGTTCATCATGCACGGATACAGCGCGACAGTAAAAAGGCGAACCATATTTCCCGCCCGATAGCGCATTTGGATAAATTTGCTGAATATCATTCATACACGATCTGTTTAGGTGCTAAATTATTCCGTAACGATCCAAGGGTGGTCCAGAATGACCAGGAAGTCGATTTTACTATAGATGGATTGGTATTGATCGACGGAGATCAAATAGCGGATACCCATTCAGCTATCGATCACAGGCATTGGCATGCAAAAAGTCACCAATTGCATAAAGTTGTGGTTAATGATGAAGCACATTCTATCTTCAATGGTAAGATCTTTGTAAGAGAGGACTCTCAAAAGATCGATTCATTCCAGGAAAACAGGAATTTATTACTTTCTGTGGATGGAACTGTTCACACAAAACCACAGCTGGAGATTTTTTCTGATGATGTATTGTGTTCTCACGGTGCAACCATTGGACACTTGAATGAAGATGAGGTATTCTACCTGCACAGTCGTGGTTTGACCAAAAAGAAAGCCCGTGAGCTCTTGGTTTACGCTTTTACGCTCGAAAGCATTGAAACGATGGAAGTTGAATCCGTTCACAAGTTATTGTTGGACGAAGTGGTTAAATACACCTCTCGCGACGAAGAATTTGTTGCGGTAGGTAAAGAGTAGTGCCAAAAAGAGTCATTCTGAGTGAAATCGAAGAATCTTGCTTTTATAGGCAATATCCTTCGGCAATAGTCTCAGGATGACAATAAAAAACATTATGCAAGAAACCCTGAGATCAGATACCAAAACCAATATCGACTGGGATAAAGTCCGCAGTCAGTTCCCTGTACTTCAACAAGAAGTAAACGGGCAAAAATTGGTATATCTGGATAATGGGGCTTCTTCGCAAATGCCACAACGAGTGGTGGATAGGATCAACGACTATCACTCCAAAGAACATGCGAATGTGCACAGGGGTATTCACACCCTAAGCCAAAAAGCAACCGATGCTTTTGAATTGGCTCGTAAACGCATGCATAAATTTATTAACTCACGTTACGAAGAAGAGATCATATATACGACTGGGACTACTGATTCCATCAACCTTGTGGCTCAAAGCTATGGTCGTAAGAGCTTCAATGAAGGTGATGAGATCCTCATCTCCGCAATGGAACATCATGCCAATATAGTTCCCTGGCAAATGATCGCTGAACAGACAGGTGCTGTACTTAAGGTAATTCCCATGAAGGATAACGGGGAATTGAAGATGGATGAGTACCATAAATTACTGTCAGTAAAAACCAGATTGGTAGCCGTAGTTCATGTCTCAAATACACTCGGAACCATCAATCCGGTTAAAGAAATCATTGAAGCTGCTCACAACAGGAATATTCCGGTTTTGATAGATGGGGCACAAGCTGTTCCCCATATGAAAGTTGATGTTCAAGAGTTAGATGCTGATTTCTATGCCTTCTCTGCACACAAAATGTGCGGTCCTACAGGGTTTGGAATTCTCTATGGTAAACGAGAATTATTGAATGATATGCCCCCATATAGAGGTGGTGGGGATATGATAGATAAAGTCACTTTTGAGAAAACAACCTGGAATGACCTTCCACACAAGTTTGAAGCCGGTACACCGCCGATATCAGCCGGGGTTGGTTTTGCAGAAACGATCGCTTTTCTGGAAGAAATTGGCATGTCAAATATAGCAGCTCGTGAACAGGAACTGCTAAATTATGCAACTGAGAAATTAAATCAGATAAATGGTCTTAATATCATAGGCACTGCTGAAAACAAAGCATCCGTTATCTCGTTCCTCTTAAAAGATATTCATCCAACAGATGCTGGAACCATCTTGGATCAGAAAGGCATTGCAGTCAGAACAGGACACCATTGCACTCAACCCATCATGGATAGGTTTGAGATTCCAGGTACAGCCCGAGCTTCCATATCTTTTTATAATAGCGAGGAAGATATTGATCGTCTTGCGGATGGAATTAAATATGTAAAAGAATTTTTTTGATTAACAAGGAGAATAGAGATGGCTAAGATAAAAGAAATAGAACGCACACCGAATCCTGATGCTATGCGATTTGTATTGGCTGAACCGCTGACCAATGGAACCACCCGTTCTTTTGAAAATGCGACTGAAGCCGAAGGCGATGAATTAGCATCGGCACTGTTTGCTGTCGATAATGTGATCAACGTCTATTATGTGGACAAGTATATCACCGTAACTCAGGATGGAAAGGCTGTATGGTCAGAATTACTAAGGAAACTTGCGCCACCCATTCGTGAAGCTAAGCCGATTACAGATGAAGAAGACGATACAGACGTACACCTGAGTAAAGAAGTTCAAGGATCTGACGATCCCCGTTTACAGGAGATCACAAGAATGCTGGATGAACAGGTTCGCCCATATTTATTGGCTGATGGTGGAGGATTAAAAGTACTCGGTCTCGAGAATAACCGGCTCAAAGTTCATTACCAGGGAGCCTGCGGTACTTGCCCTACGGCAACTACAGGTACATTATATGCTATTGAAAGCATGGTAAAACGCATCGATCCCGAAATACAAGTTATTTCAGTTTGATCAGTAATTAGGTTTAGAAGGTTACATGGAACTCACGGTTACAGATAGAGCCATTAACAGGATCAATGAGATCCGGCAGGAAAAAAAAGTGCCGGAATCAGCGATTCTGCGCGTTGGTGTAGTAAGCGGTGGCTGTTCAGGTTTGACGTATAACCTCGATTTTGACTCCGATTCAGAAGTTCAGGAAAATGATAAGCTTTTCAATATAGATGGAGTCAGAATCCTGATCGATATGCGAAGTTTTCTATATCTGGCTGGAACTGAATTAGATTATACCGATGGTTTGGATGGGCAGGGATTTCATTTTAAGAATCCAAACGCAACCAGAACGTGTTCCTGTGGTGAATCATTTTCTATATAATTTTAAATGTTGAATGCTAAATGTTATATGTCCTTGAGGCATTTAACATTTAAACATAAAATAAACATTACCCATGTCAGAAGATGTGATCGTAAATAAGGTTCAACAAAACAACAAGCTGGTTACGCTTGACCTTCAGAAATTCCATGATGATACTCCGATTGAACAGCTGGATATAAAACAGTTTTTGTTTCAGGAATTATTGTTGAAGGAGAAGGATTTTCGGGATCAATTGAAAGAATTTGACTGGTCACAGTATGAAGGTAAGAACTTATGCGTGTACTGTAGCACCGATGCCATCATTGCACCCTGGGCCTGGATGTTACTCACCTCATACGCCAGCCCATTTGCCAACGAAGTTTTCCTCGGCAAGAAAGAAGCTTTTCTACATCAACTCTATCAACGAAGATTAGAAGAATATGACTGGGATCAGTACAAAGGCAAATTCGTGTTGCTGAAAGGCTGCGGAAAAGTGCACGTTCCGGACTCTATTTATATGTTGGCTACCAATAAGTTAATGAAAAGAGCTAAAAAAATAATGTACGGGGAAGCCTGCTCTAATGTACCGGTTTGGAGGAGCTGAAACCGCTTTTTGAATCCCTGAAATTTTAGGGAGGCATATTTAAAAATCATTCAATTATATATGCTTTTAAAATCTAAAAGGTTTAATAACCATCTTTTAGTAAAAGAAGATGGCTATTAAAAGACTTCATTCAATTCCAAACTACTCAATTACGGCATAACAGAATTGTATTAGAGCTGTATTTAATATCGACCGTACATTCCTTCAAAAAGTCAATACCGATAAGAATAACCGGTGTATCACCATATCCCATATGATCAAATACAGGTAGGTTGGCTATTTTTACTTCATTTTCTTTTAACGTGGCAGGTCCTATCCTCAGTTCTTCAAAAGTATAAAGAAAAGTTTCCTCTTTACCTCCGTCAATTCCTCTCGTTCCGTTTTCCTTTACACGAAGTGATGAATTGTGCTTATCAATGCCTAAGATCTCAGCAGCTTTCCAGTTTATTATAGATTGTTTACCACCTGTATCGAAAAATGCATTCATTTTCTTGCCGTTTACAGTAATTTCAAACTCTACAAATCCTGGCATGGCTCTAGACTGAAAAGAAATGCTTCCTGATTCAGTCTCGACATTATTATTTTCTGCATTGATAGGGGATATTTTGATTGTATGGTCCTTCAAATTTAGAGATAGATCAAAATTCTGAAGCACATCAACACCTAGTATACCTTGTACATTTTTGCCTTCATATTCCTTAAAAATGCCTGATTCGAAAACCACTGCATCAATTCCAGAAAATGGAAATCCGGCAAAATTAACTTCGGGAAGCTTTATAAATTCCATTAATCTATAACCGCTAGCTCCGCGAACTGTGTCAGTTTTTATATCACTAGGATTCAAATCAATCTGATCTTTTAAGGTTGGAGAAATTACGCTTCCGCTTGCAGCCATATCTATAATAAAATGCTGCTTACCAAGCCCTTGAATTTCTATTTCAACAATAAGTCGATTGTCACTAACTAAAATAGGGAGTTCTTTATCAGTATGGATTTTGTCGGAGCCAAATACGTCGATAGAAAAAAATGTTGTAATGATGACAATGATCATCACTTTTGTCATAGGTAAATAATTGCTCATAGTTATAATATTGTTATTATTAATTTTCCGGAATTACGAAGCATAAGTGAATAGGTTTCAAAAGAACTTCGTTAAAATTTCAATGATTAGACTGATTAGTTTATATTTCCTTTTCTAATTCAAATAAAAATGATTTAAGTAATAAAAATGAAGGTATTAGTTACTGGAACCTCCCGCGGAATTGGAAGATCCATTGCTCAAAAGTTACTCGATAAGGGACATGAAGTAATTGGTACTTCCCGTTCAACAGATCACGATTTTCCAAAAAATGAAAACTATCGGCACATAAAATGCGACCTTTTAGAAAATGATGACTTAAAGAAGCTTAAAGAAGTCTTTCAGGAAACTAAAATACCAGAGGTACTGATCAACAACGCCGGCATGTTTGAAGAGGCACAGTTTGATATCCCTGACGAAGATTGGCTGGAGAATTGGGATAAGACACTGCAGGTAAATTTACGTTCATCGGCATTGATCTCAAAGTGGGCCTTGAATGAGTGGACTAACTCCGGAACTGAAGGGAGGCTGATCAATATTTCATCTCGAGCCGGTTATCGGGGAGATACGGGCGAATATGCCAGTTATGCTGCCAGTAAAGGAGGGATGGTTGCTTTCACCAAAAGTATTGCCCGCAGTTTTGGTAAATATGGTATTACGGCTTATACTATTGCTCCCGGATTTGTAGATACGGACATGGCTCAGGGATCCATTGAAGTGTATGGAGCAGATTACCTTACCAAGGATCTCGCTTTGAAATCCATTGCTCCACCCGAACAGATCGCAAACATTGTGAATTTGCTGGCAGAAGGTAAATTGCCCCATGCCACAGGTCAAACATTTCATATTAATTCAGGTTCCTATCTTATCTGACCGTTAAAATAATGCGCATTAATATGGCAATTAGCCGAATGTTTTAGGAATTTATGGTATGACAGATATTAGAGACCGCAAAAAAGACCATGTAGAGTTAACAGTTACAGATGGGACCCAATATAATACGCTGACCGGGTTTGATCAGTACTATTTCAATCACAATGCCCTTCCTGAATTAGACCATAGCTCGGTTACCACTGAAGCTGAATTGTTAGGTCGCACATTTAATTTTCCGCTTTTTATTTCTTCTATGACGGGCGGCTATGCTGATGCGGGCCCAGTAAATGCTGTGATAGCTCAATTTTGCGAAGCGGAGAACCTGCCATTTGGAGTCGGCAGCCAGCGTGCAATGCTGGAGGATGAATCGTTAACAGATACATTTTCAATTGTTCGGGAAAAAGCTCCTACTGCATTTATCGCTTCAAACATAGGCGGTGCACAATTGATCGGAGGTTTAAATGAGCGTTTACTTAAAAGACTTATTGATTCGATTAGTGCGAATGCCGTGATCGTTCACTTGAATCCACTACAGGAATTAATGCAGCCTGAGGGTGACCGAAATTTCAGTGGAATTTTAGATGGAATTGAACAATTGGTTTCAGGTACCCAGTTACCCGTCATTGTTAAGGAAACAGGAGCCGGGATCTCAGAACATACTGCAAGACGTTTATTGAATGTAGGTGTAAAAGTTATAGATGTAGCCGGAGCCGGTGGCACAAGCTGGGCAAAGGTTGAAAATTTCCGTAGTACAAATCAAAAGGCTAATCATTCTTTTGATGAGTGGGGGATACCCACCGTTAACTGCATCACTGAACTAAGTGATCTTGAATGGGAGCGAGGATTTGAATTGATAGCGTCTGGTGGAATACGCTCTGCTTTTGATATTGCCAAATCATTATGTTTGGGGGCACATTTTTCTGCCACAGCGCAGCCGGTCATAAAAGCTATCAAAGAAAATGGTTATAAAGGGCTGGATGAATTATATAGGGGCTGGATGAATGACCTCAAAACTATTTTGACACTCTTGGGTCATACTAATATTAAGGAATTAAAGAAGAGTGATCTTAGAATGAAAGCTTAGCCCATAAGCATTAAGATATTCCTTATATTTACAGACTCACCACATTAAAAGAGCATTGAGCAAAAACGGATTACAACACATCTTACTGGAAAAGATCGAGAAGGCGCTACAGGAAATAGACCTGCCGGAAATGCCGGTTTCTCTTTATGAACCATACAGGTATGCCATGGCTGTAGGCGGCAAAAGGATCCGACCAATACTGACCTTAATGGCATGTGGCCTTTGTGACGGGGATCTGAATGATGCTCTTCCTGCAGCACTTTCTGTAGAGATACTTCATAATTTTACACTAGTTCATGATGATATCATGGATAGTGCAGGTACCAGAAGAGGAGAACCTAGCGTATTTAAGAAATGGAATGAAAATACAGCAATACTAACCGGTGATGTGATGTTTGCTGATGCATACAAGCAACTTCACTTTTATGGTGAGTCTGATAAGTTCTCAAAACAGGAATTTGCAGCTATGCACCATATATTTTCAAGGGCAATCATAACAGTTTGCGAAGGTCAGGCCCTTGATATGGAATTTGTTGATCGATCTGAAGTTACTGACAAGGAATATTTACAGATGATAAGCGGAAAAACGGCCGCCTTATTAAGTGGTTCACTTGAGATGGGAGCTGTCGCAGCCCATGCAACACACCATAAAAGGGCAGAATTAGCAGAACTCGGATATGAAATGGGTATAGCTTTTCAGATTCAGGATGATCTTTTGGACGCTGTGGCTGATCCCGAAAAATTTGGTAAGAGGCCCGGTGGAGATATTTATGAAGGAAAGAAAACATATCTTACCATTCTTGCGTTAGAACGTGCAGATGAAGCCCAGAAAAAGATAATCAGTGACACACTGGCACATGTTGATCCTGATGAAGAAGCCGTTGAACAGGTTCTTGACATTATGAGAGAACTGGATGTCTTGAAGGATGTGGCAAGTCAAACAGACGAACACTATCAAAAGGCCTTAGATTTATTGAATAAATTTGAATCTTCGGAATACAAATTAGAGCTAGAAAAACTTCTTAACTTTTTACGTAAACGTGATCATTAAAAACCAATCAAAAATTTCGATGCTTAATAAATTGTTAATGGTATTTGGACTGCTGTTCATATTTTCAGCCTGTCAAAACGATAAATTGATCAAAAGGGGAGACACCCTACAGGTTGCTTATCAGAAAGCTATGGCATTTTATATGTCTGAGGATTACACTGAAGCCGCAAACGCCTTTGACACAGTAACACGACTTGGACGTGGAACCGACTACGGCCAGGAAGCACAATTTTATCTAGCAGAAAGTTATTTTAAGAACAGACAGTACCTATTGGCAGCATCAGAATATGATCGTTTTATCAGCCTTTATCCAAACGAGGAAAGACGGCAGGATGCTGAATTTAAAGCTGCAATGTCTTATTACCATCAAAGCCCCCGATATAAATTGGATCAATCTGCCACTCGAAATGCCATTGAGCGTTTTCAACTTTTCAACAACAGATATCCTGATTCTGAGTTAGTTACCGAAGCTGCTGAGAAAATTGATGAACTGAGAAATAAGCTTGCGCGAAAATCTTATGAGGCGGCGCAATTTTACGTTCGAACGGATCAGTACCTGGCAGCAACCATTTATCTGGAAGAGACAATTGACCAATATCCTGAATCTGAATGGGCTGAAAAAGCACTGGTAGACCTCATAGAAACGTATATAACCTATGCGGATAATAGTGTGCCCGAGCGGCAGGAAGAGCGATATTCAAAGGCTGTGGATACCTATGATAAATTCCTTCAACTTTTTCCTGAAAGTGAGTACAGGAGCGATGTTGAAAACATGCACGATGAGGCTCAAAATAAATTATCTGATGTGAGAAGTAATATGATCAGTGAAACAGCTGATAACTAATGTCTAAGAGGATAGGATTATTTGGGGGGACTTTCGATCCGGTCCACGCAGGACATATTGCCATTGTAGATTCATTTTTGAAGTCCCAACTAATTGATGAACTGTGGATAATACTCACACCATTTCCTCCTCATAAACAGGATAAACAGCATATATCCTATGAAGATAGAAAGCATATGCTTGACCTAGCATTCATTGATCATAACAATGTAAAGATCTGTACGGTTGAGCAAAAGCTTCCAAAACCATCTTATACCGTTAGAACAATAGAGTATCTTCAAAAAATGTATATAGGGATGAACTTTTACCTGTGTATTGGGGAAGATAGCCTTGCAAACTTTAATACATGGAAAGACCATCATAAGATCCTTTCCAAATGTGACCTTTTGGTGGCAGAACGGCCGGGTGTCTCTCACATTGAAGTTGATCAGAAGATCATTGATAAAGTGCATTTCGTTAAACATGAACCGGTTAAGGTGTCTTCAACAACCATAAGATCATTAATCTCTTCAGGGGATGCTGTAGATCATTTACTGCCACCGAAGGTTTATAAGTATATTATGGATAATGATCTTTATCAGTAAAGTTACTTAAAACTGAATTATCTATGCCAATTTCAAGAAAGAGTTTCATCCGTAATTCCATGATGGCCACAGGTTTAACGCTTACAGGCTCAACATTATTCAGTGAAAAAGCTGCCTCTGACAATAAACCGGATATGATCAAACCGAGGGCCTTGAAATCGGGGGATACTCTTGGACTCGTGGCACCTGCAAGTCCCATTTATGAGGACGAGGTATTTGAAGAAATGATCAAAAATCTGGAAGGGCTTGGTTTTGATCTCAAATTAGGAAAGTCAGTCCAAAAGAAATATGGTTACCTGGCCGGAACAGATGAAGAACGCCTGAATGACCTTATGACAATGTTTGAGGATGACAAGGTGAATGGCATCATGTGTATTCGTGGAGGATGGGGAAGTAATCGGATTTTGCCGAAAATTGATTATGACCTGATCCGAAAAAATCCAAAGGTATTTTGTGGTTTTAGTGATATTACCTCACTTCATATGGCAATTAATAAATACTCAGGACTTTATACTTTTCATGGTCCGGTTGGTAAATCTGTTTGGAATGAATACACGACCATAGCTTTCAAAAACACAGTTATGTCACCTAAATCTGTAGAACATCGCATTCCTGAAGAAGAAATGGGTAATGGATTTGTAATAAATTCCGGTAAGGTGACTGGTAAATTATTCGGTGGTAATCTTTCTGTACTGACCACATTGATCGGCACAGAATATTTACCTGACCTTAAAGGAGCCATTTTATTTCTTGAAGATATTGGAGAAAGCGTCTATCGGGTTGACAGGATGTTAACTCACTTAAAAATGGCCGGTATTCTGGATGTGATCAATGGATTGATATTTGGAAAATGTACAGAATGCAGTTCAGGCTCAAACAGTCTTCAACTTGATGAAGTACTTAAATACCATATTAAACCATATGGAATTCCGGCATTTTACGGGGCAATGATAAGTCACGAGGATAATAACCTAACGATTCCTATTGCAATAAAAGCAGAAATGGATGCAGATAATATGCTATTCTATTTTAAAGAACATGCCGTTTTAAGTAAGTAGTTATGCCGGTTATTTATTCTTACCGGACATATGTTCGATCAATTTACCATCAGTTGTAACATATGAATGCATCAGGTCAGCAGTAAGACAGGAATGAATAGGGAAAATTTGGACCATTTCTCCAATATTGATCTCTTTAAATACCTGAGGGCTGCATTTTATGATCCCATGTTCCTGGGATAGACTTTTCAAATATGTTTCTAATGATAAATGCTTAAGACGTGGTTCACCAAAACTCTTTGTTTCACTGACCTCAAGAAATTCTTTTGAAAAGTGTACAGCACCACCATGGATCAAAATTTCATTTCTATCTTCAAATTTTTCTATAACAGGACACTCCATATATACCGCGATCTCATTAGGTGTACAGGAACCTATTTCAACCTGCATCCAATCATAGAAAACGAAATTTCCGGGACTTAGTTGATCTATGGGACCAAAATCATTTAGTACACTACAGGAGGGGGTATCTCCAAAACAAATAGGGAGATCAGGAAACTTACCCTTAATGCTTGTCAACTTATCCATAACTGGATTTATAAGATCTATGATCTGTTCAGCAGAACGGGCTTTATAGGTAAAACCTGCATGACAATAGAAGCCGGCAGCATACAAATGGTCTGAATTATCAATTGTTCTAAGCAGGTTATCAATTTTGGTGAGGTCACCTATTGGTACTCCGCTTCGGCCATAATCAGGATCTAGTTCAATGTATAAGCCTAATTCATTAGTTAATTTTGTATCCAGCATTCTGACAACATCTTCAGAAATAACTAAGGTCTTAAGTTCTGCACGGGAAGAGATATCATCGTAAACTGAAGAGGCTAAAACATTGGCCGGTAATGCAATGGTTATATCTTTCCAGCCATCATTTTCGAAATAATTTGCCATCTTTGGAGATGAGACTGTTATACCTGTTACACCAAATTGTCTGAATATTCGCCCAATTTCAGCAGATTGATGTGTTTTAAAATGTGGCCTAAATGAAATTTCAGACCGTTCACATTTTTTTGCCATCTTTTGGATGTTATTTCTAACTATCTCTAGGTCCAGATAAAGTGTTGGATACATTGAACTCATTCTTTTTGTGTATACCCCTTAATTTTTATAAACAGGATCTAACCCATGGTCAGTAGACTTACCTTCTTCAATTTCTGACTGTAATACAGCATCCCAGGAACCATAAATTGGATTAGGAAGGATAAACCATTTTCTTCCAAAGTTCTCTGCGTATTCTGATACTTTCCCGTCTCTTTGGGTCTGACTGATCTCTTTAGCATGGAAAAAATCGTTAAGATCATCACCAAAAATCATGATAACTCTATAATTATCTTCGATCATTTTACGTCTATTAATTTTAGACGAGTTCCAGTTTGGTTGCTCACCATTCGTAAGAATATTATCAATTCGAGATGAAACAGGGAACCCAAGATCTTTCAAATTCTTTCGGGTCGCTTCCTCAACCTCATAGCTTCTGTTACTAAGAAAAAAGATCGTGACTCCCTGCTCGTCGGCATATCGTGCAAATTCAAGGGCACCGGGAACAGCTTTAGCATTTGCTTCCTTACACCACTTGTTCCAGTCTTCTGTATTATATGACTTATCCTCTAAGATCATTCGTGCCTGAAAAGGTGAATTATCCAGAACGGTTTCATCAATATCCATAATAATAGCAGGAGGGAGTTTACGATAGACCGATTCATTTGTTTGGTTTACTGAGGCAGACCAAAAGGAATCTTCAAGAGGTAAGGGGAGGACTCTCTTAGCTGATTTATAAGCCTGATAATTCAGTGCGTCATATTCAGAGGCATTTTGCACCCAAAGAGATGCCTGTAGAGACGGATCATCAGGACTCTTTTCATTATCGGTACTAATTGATTGAGAAGTGGCACAGGAAGTGATGAATAAAATTGAAAATAGGTAGACTAATTGTTTCATATAAAACTGAATTATTCGGTTTAATTTCACTCGTAAGATATGAAATCAATACTTTAGCTAATTAATTTTTAAAGAGAATGTTATTCCCCGAATAAACCTTTATTTTTGAATGTTATGAAATCAAATTTAGCACGAAAAATTATTGGTCGGAATGAGCTTGTTGATCTTCCTGAATGGAATTTCAATGATCTGGAAGCAAAAATTGATACCGGTGCTTATACTTCAAGTCTGCACTGCCATGATATCGAAGCTTTTCAAAAAGACGGAAAGAATTGGATAAAATTCTACTTATTGGATCCTGATCATGAAGCATATAATGAACAGGAAATTCTCATGCCCGTTCATGATCAGCGGGAAGTAAAATCTTCAAACGGTGAAACCGAACTGAGATACTTTATAAAAACTAAGGTTATCTTCTTTGATAAGGCCTATGATATAGAATTTTCACTGACAGATCGCTCTGCCATGAAGTATCCACTGCTAATTGGAAGAAAATTCCTTCAGAAAGGACCGTTTCTCGTGGATGTAACTAAAGAAAACCTTAATAAAATCTTAAAGTAAAGACCCGGAGTCTTATATAATGAACATTGGAATCCTTTCCAGAAATTCTTCCTTGTACTCAACCCAACGCCTTATTGAAGCCGCTAAAGAACATGGCCATGAGGTAGAGGTTATTGATCATCTCAAATGTGATATTGTTATTGAACAGGATGATCCCAAAATCTACTTTAAAAGTAAAAGAATAGACTATTTGGATGCTATCATTCCAAGAGTCGGGGCATCGGTTACGTTTTATGGTGCTGCTGTTGTACGACAATTTGAGATGATGGACGTTTTTAGCGTGGTTCATTCTCAGGCACTTGTACGTTCCAGAGACAAGCTTAGAAGCCTTCAACTGTTAGCAAGTTCCGGAGTTGGCCTCCCTAAAACTGTATTCACTAACTATTCAAAAGAAGTAAAAAAGATCATTGAGTCAGTTGGCGGAGCTCCCCTTATTGTTAAATTACTTGAGGGCACACAAGGTCATGGTGTTGTACTCGGACCAACTAAGAAGGCATCAGAATCAATAATCGAAGCCTTTCATGCTATGAAAGCCAGGGTTATCGTACAAGAGTTCATTTCAGAATCGAAAGGGGCAGACATTCGTGCTTTTGTTGTAGATGGAAAAGTAGTTGGAGCTATGAAGCGCCAGGGTAAGGAGGGAGAGTTCAGATCTAATCTTCACCAGGGTGGAACCGGCGAATTGATCAAATTAAGCAAAGCTGAACGAGTTGCTGCACTTAAAGCAGCTTCATCTATGGACCTTCAGGTTGCTGGGGTAGATATGCTCCAGTCAGAACGTGGCCCGTTAATTCTTGAGGTTAATTCTTCTCCTGGATTGGAAGGAATTGAAAAGACCACAAATAAAGATATTGCCGGCTCAATCATTAAATACATTGAAAAGGCTGTGGAAGAGCGTAAAAAGAATCCGGCTCGTAAAAAGAAGGCCAAGAAACATGCCTAAGCAAATAACGATCAATAAGGAAAAGATCGGATTAGGTGAACAAAAGATAGTGAATCTGAATATTGCCCGCTTGCCGACCTATACCAATATCGACCTGCCTGTCTTGGTTTACCGGGCACCTGTTGATGGGCCGGTTTTACTACTCACAGGAGGTTTACACGGGGATGAAATTAATGGCGTGGAGATCATAAGAAGAATGATCGAAAGGGAGCTTGTGATCCCTGATAAAGGCACGGTGATAGCAATACCGATTGTAAACATTTATGGATTTATTCAGAACTCTCGCGGGTTACCGGATGGAAAAGATATCAACAGGAGTTTCCCAGGGGCACGTGGTGGTTCTCTTGCCAAATTATTGGCTTATACATTGATGTCAGAAATAATACCAATGGTTGATTGTGGTATCGATTATCATACCGGTGGTGCCTCAAGGTCTAACTATCCACAGGTCAGATGCTCATTCAAGATCGATAAAGCAAAAAAATTAGCTGAAGCCATGGGCAGTCCTGTAATGATGCATTCCGGTTTGATATCAAGATCCTTCAGAAATGCAGCACATAAGAAGGGAGTTGAAATTATGGTATTTGAGACCGGTGAATCACTCAGGTATGATGAATATGGCATTGAAGAAGGTATAGATAGTGCCCGTCGTTTAATGAAGCACCTGGGCATGATCAAAAGTGCTCCTGATGCAAATAGAACGAGTGTTTTTAATCAATCAACCTGGATCCGGACAAAAAATGCTGGTTTATTTATCTCAAAAACAGAATTAGGAGAAGAGCTGAATAAGCGGCAAGTTCTTGGGCTGTTAAAAGATCCATACGGTGAGCTGAATTCCAGGGTCATTGCCCCATATGATGGTATGGTAATTGGCTTAAATAATTGTCCTGTAGTAAATAAAGGGGATGCCCTTATTCATTATGCATATAACAAATAAATATTTAGAAAATTGGAAATAGATCTACTTTTTGTTGCGGTAAAGAAATCAGACTGGCGTGAAATAGCTCAAAGTGAGTACATTTATTCACCTGAATTTAGTGGTAATGGAAAATCTAAAACGTTTACAGGTAAGGTTGCTGAAACTATATTAAATAATGTGTATTCAGGTGAGCCATTATTATTGATCGTGTTGGATCCACTAAGAATTCAAGCACCGATCAAACATATTAATGAAAATGGTATCGAGTATGTGGAAGTTCTTGGAGAGATTACTAAAGATGCACTGATCGACAAGATCGTTTTAAAATCCAGTAAAGAAGGAAAGTATTCATTGGATATTAAACATTTTGATTAAGAATAGTTGACAGATGCTTCCACATACTGTTTTATAATTAATTGCGCTTCAAATTCGTTTGCTTCTGAAGGGCTTTTCAGAAAGCATGAAAACAAGATCAGGAATGAACTTCCCGAGGCTGTATTCAAATATATTCAGCCTGAAGATTCCATTCAGGATTATGTAAATAGTAATCTCCACCGTTTCACTCATTTTGTAGCTTGTGGTGGTGATGGAACTGTTAATCAGGTGGCAAATTCACTTGCAGGTAAAATGAATAGGGTTATGGGAGTGATCCCATTGGGCAGCGGTAACGATTTTGCTAAGAATATAGGGTTAAAATGTGATTTTGAACACGATTTTTCGATCCTGTTGAAGGGTAAAATCAAGAATATTGATGCTATTCAGGCTAACCATGAGTTTTTTATAAATACATATGGAATTGGTGTTGATGGACTAACCAATTACTATGCATCAAGGTCAATATTCAAAAGCGGCTTTTTTAAGTACTTTTTTGGGGGACTCAGAGCGCTTATAAATGCTATTCGTTTTGATATAGGGTTAAGAATTGATAATAAAGAACAAATGATATTCAATTCCATATGGATGATCGCCGTTGCCAATGGAAAAACTGAAGGAGGGAGATACAGAATTTCTCCCACCTCTGATAATGGAGATGGTAAGGCAGAGATCGTTATTGTAAAAGGAATTCCCAGGTTATCGCTTATACTGGAGTTTATTAAACTCTCTTTAGGCATACCATTTAAAGAGGAAATCATTGAGATATTTGATCTAAGAGAAGATCTGTCCATAAACTGCTCAGAATACGTCAGAGCACACAGCGATGGGGAACAAATGGGAAAGCAGAAACAATATGGTTTCGAGATAAAACAAGGGGCTTTAAGAGTCATCGTTAAGTGACCATATGATACGAAAGGCTTCATAATATCTTCATCAGTAGGTTTTATCATCATGTAACTTCTAAAACCAACAGGAGGTTACTATGAGAGGCCCGGTAAAGATTATTGAAAGAAAAAATGACCTGAAAAGAGGTTACCTGATCCGTATGGAGATCGGTTTTATTTTAGCTCTTCTTTTGATGATTTCTGCTTTCAAATTAGATATAAACATTGAATCACCAGATGAAAATCTGGTTATTGACAGGCAGGAAGAGGTTTTTGTAGAAGAGATTGTGCAAACAAAACAAGAGATCAAAGCGCCGCCGCCGCCAAGACCAATGGTACCTGTAGAAGTGCCCAATGATGAGATCATTGTGGATGATTTTATTGACCTTGATGCAGAATTAGACCTGGATGAATCTTTTATGGAATTACCGCCACCGCCACCTCCGGTTGAAGAAGATAATTCTAATGAGGAAGAGATCTTCATAGTAGTTGAACAAATGCCTGAATTGATCGGAGGTTTAGCGTCTCTGAATAAGCATATTATTTATCCAGAAATGGCACGAAGAGCTCAGATCGAAGGTCGAGTTATTGTTGAATTCATTATTGATAAGGAAGGAAATGTAATGGATCCTAAAATTATCAGAGGCATTGGAGGTGGGTGTGATGAGGTAGCTCTGAATGCCGTTAAAAAGATCAAATTCAAGCCGGGCATGCAGAGAGGCAAACCGGTTTTGGTCAGATACAGTATGCCAATAAACTTTACATTAAAAGACCAGAATAGTTAGCCATTCTGTCAAAGTAAGGTTCAATAAGACAATAAGCCTTGAATTAAGTTTCAAGGCTTATTTTTGTCTACTAAATCAATATTCTTTTTAAGCTCATCAAAACTTACCGGTTTGATGAGATATTCCTTAAAGTTGGTTGATTTGGCTCTTTCTAAATTTATTGGATCGGAATTACCGGTTATATATATAACAGGATACTGCAGTTCTTTTTTCCGTATCGTTTCCATAACCGTGATACCATCAATATTGTCCTCGAGCATGATGTCCATCAAAATGAGATCAGGAGCCAATTTCTGAATTTGATCGATTGCTTCAGATCCTTTGGTGACAATAGATGAAACCTCATGCCCAAGTCTTTCTATCATTTTGGACAACAGAAGGGATAATACTTTATCGTCTTCGACAACAATTATCTTCATTCTTAATAGTATTTATTTAGTTAACCAACCGTCATAAGTAATTATTAAAGCTGACAGATAATAAGAAAATTTTTATCCATGTGATTAAATAATTATATCAAACTTCTTATAATTTATATTATGTAAAGTTAAGTGTATTAATATTCAATACTCTTCCCTATGCTTACAAATTAGTTAAGTTCAACTAGTACTTCCTGAACCTTATTCAGGTTTGGCATGTCACCTGAATTTTCAAGGATCTCCTTGTGTATGATCTCTCCTGATTTATCGATCACAAAAACAGAGCGTTTTGAGACTCCTTTCATTCCAAAATAATCTTCATAAAGTACGCCGTATGCCTCACTCACATCTTTATTAAAATCACTTAGCAATTTATAATTCAAATTATTTGCCTCTTTAAAAGCTTTTAAACTGAATGTACTATCAACGCTAATGGCAAGAACTTCTGCATTCAGGGAATCATATAACTTCATATTATCTCTTGTTGTGCATAATTCTGTTGTACATACGCTGCTGAATGCCAATGGGAAAAATAGTAATACGACATTCTTTCTTCCTTCATATGTGCTCAGTGTTACATCATTAAGCTTAGTGTCTTTTAAAGTAAAATCTATTGCTTTCAATCTCTTATATCCTAATTATCAGTTCGTGTTATGTTTGATTGAATAAATCTATACAGAACCAATAAAATTCCCGCTGAGAATAAAATTTCACTGATCCATATTTTTTCTTCCATTTCACGGTTAAAAATAAACCAATAGAGCGTGAAGGCTATACTTACCAGTGTTAGTCCTATTATATAATATCTGCGCCCGGTTATTTTTACTTTATTTACTGTAAAGACAAGTATTGTTACGATCAAAGCTCCCCCCTGATATATCCCATTGACGAGGTCTTTGATCACAATAGAATCGATGATCAAAGGGAAAAAAAGAAAACTAATGAATGGCAATGCTGTCAGATATAACGGGAAACGTGCAAATAGCGGTTTGGATTCTCTTATAAGTACAAGTAAACCGCTTATGTAAAAAGTAACGGATATCAGTTTACCCCAGTTCATGAAAAATTGCCTGGGTTGCAGATCTAGAAGATGTATTAAATAAGCAATAAATAATATCAAAGCTGAAGACCCAAAATAAAGATCTACCAGTGACCTTCTATGCATGAATTGCTTAAATAAAGCATACAAACTTATCAGCAAGGTCACTGCGACAACAAGATCAATCCACTGTATTGGTTCCATTAACTACTTTTGTTTCAGTTTTCAAGTTCTTGTTTTGACTCATCCGGTTTTTGATAAGTCAATACAAGGTCAGCGATTTCTTTCAAGGTTTTCCTTTCGTTATTTACCATACCCAGGGTAAATTCATACAGTGTAACGGTTGACCTGCCTTCAGAAATCTCCCTCTCCCAATCTATCAATTGTAGATTTTTAATAAGGTTAAGTAGTGCAACCCTGTGTTTAGATATCTTATAAAGTAGTTTTTGAATATCCTGAAGCAGCTCCTCATCCCTTTCATAACTTTCTGAAGGTTTGACGTAAGAATTCAGGTTGATAGGCCTGTTATTTCTGAATGTATCCTCAATAACCGGGCGGTAGTACTTTTGCTGAGCATGGTCTATGAAATGAAGAATTTCAGCAATAGACCTGCCTTCTCTAGGTGTTTTGTTATACGGAACAGATTCGATCACGTATTTTAAGGCTTCAGCCTCATGTTCAAGATATGCAACATCATTAATTAATGAGTCAATTTGGCTTTGTTTTATCTCCATTCGAAATGAAACCTCTAAAACCGGCTGTTAGATGCGGGAGTTAAATCGTTGTTATTAATTCTGATTGATTTTAGCCATACCATGAATGCTCTGAACCACGAGCGATTGCGAAGAAAATACTTCTTTGTTGTCATAGCATCAAAGATTATTATTAGTTCCTGCCGATTATTTTTGACGAAATACCATAGTGATAGGTACTCCTGTAAATCCAAATCTTTGACGGATCTTACTTTCTATGAACTTGCGGTAGTTTGGTGGTAACTCATGTGGACTATTCATGAAAAATTTAAAGACCGGAGGATTGCTTTTGACCTGAGTTCCGTAAGTGATCTTAAGTTGTTGTCCTCTTTTCATTGGTAAGGGGCGCTCACCCAGCATATTCTCAATAAAATCATTGAAATCAGAGGTTGAGATCTCTTTTTTTCGTTCGTCTATCACAGTTTGTGCCATATCCAGCACTTTATGTACCCTTTTCTTATTCAGAGCAGATATTGTCACTATAGGTATATATGATAATTGAGGAACAGAAGTATAAATATATTCCTCGAATTCTTTAACTGTGTTGGTATCCTTTTCAGGCACCAGATCCCATTTATTCAATACGATCACAAGGCCTTTGTTAAACTTTTCAGCTTCCTTCAAAACCCGCTTATCCTGGGCATCAAACCCTTGCATGGCATCTACCATTAATATTGCCACATCACATTCCCGTATTGCTTTTTCAGTTCTTACAGTACTGTAAAACTCTATGTTTTCCTTTACCTTGGTTCGCCTTCTTAAGCCGGCTGTATCAACTAGAATATAATCCCTGCCATTATAATGCAGATGACTATTCAAAGAATCACGTGTAGTACCGGCAATATCGGTTACAATGGCTCTTTGATCATTAAGTAAAGCGTTGAATAAACTACTTTTGCCTACGTTCGGGCGTCCAATAAAAGCTAGTTTTGGTGTTTCAACTTCCGGTTCCGGTTCTGCTTCAGGTAGATGTTCAACAACTTTATCCAGGAGATCGCCGGTTCCCATTCCACTTATGGATGATATAGGATAAAGGTCTTCAAAGCCCAATTCATAAAATTCAGTGGCATTGAGCCTGCGCTCTTCATTATCAGCTTTATTTACGACAACAATTACAGGTTTGTCTTCTTCCCTGAGTAATGATGCTACGGCTTTGTCCAAAGTATTTACACCGGTTTCCACGTCAACAACAAAAAGAATGACATCAGATTCTTCTAACGCTATATGAACCTGCTCCCTGATACCAACAGACATTACATTCATATCATCCGGTAAATAACCACCGGTATCGATCACACTAAATTCACGGCCGTTCCAAAACGTTTCACCGTAATGTCTGTCTCGTGTTACACCATATTCATCGTGAACGATAGCTTTACGTTTTCCGATCATTCTATTGAAAAAGGTGGATTTACCAACGTTTGGGCGTCCTACAATTGAAACTACTGGAAGCATTTTAAGTGTTAGATTCTTAGATTAAAACAAGCAATAAAGGTACGCATTATTCAGCACAAAATACTATGCTTCAAAGCTTTTACGAAAACTTCGGATTCCTGGGTACTCTATTCCTGGCCGTATTTATGTTTATATTTTTCATATTCTGGATGGCAGGCATGGCCGGTATAACTTTACCCTATGATGGAGGCCGAAAGAAAGGACACAACTGGCAAATCGCACTCGCGGTTTTTGTACCTATCTACCCTGTGGCCTGGTTGATATTTGATATGTACATGCAAAGAAAGTACATGAAAGATAAGTGATATGATCAACCGCCCGACTCTTCCAGTCTATCCTGTGCGGACTTGGGTAACTGTTGGGGAGCCTTTTCTTCAATAAGCTTCCATTCCTCAACAAGTTCATCATTCATCTCTTTTAAAAAGCGAGAGGGCTGCGTAAAATAATCCCCATAAGAAGACTGAGCCAATACAGGAAAACTAAAATACAGCATGTCTTCTGCCCTGGTCACCGCCACATAAAGCAATCTTAATTCCTCATCCAGCTGTTTCTCATCTTCAACCGAATAGGCCGATGGAATGATACCGTCAAGGCATTGGATAATGAACACATGCTTCCACTCCAGGCCTTTGGCTGAGTGTATCGTACTTAAGATCAAGGGCGATTCTTCCTTTGTCTTTTGTTCTGTGTCAACAGCTGTTGCAGCAATTGGATCCAAAGCCAGTTCTTCAAGCATTTTAGGTAATGATGTGAAGCTCTCTGAAACGTTTATAAAAGCCTCTAAGTCTTTGATACGCTTAGGATAATCATCATATCGTTTTTTACAGAAGACCTTATAATAATTCGTAATGAGCTCAATGACCTTAGGGATCGAGTGATCGTTTTCTTTTATATCAACTAGCAATTTGCTTAGCTCTTTCAGTTGATCAATATACGACTGACTGGTAGTATCAGAGAGGTCAAGTTGATACGGATTTTTGGCTAGCCGGATCCATTCGAACATATCCTGGGCTGTTTTTGGGCCAATGCCATCAAGTAGCATCAACACCCGGTTCCAGGCTATCGTATCCA
The DNA here is from genome assembly GCF_056857935.1 of Gracilimonas sp. B-17. Classification (NCBI taxonomy): domain Bacteria; kingdom Pseudomonadati; phylum Balneolota; class Balneolia; order Balneolales; family Balneolaceae; genus Gracilimonas; species Gracilimonas sp. B-17. The sequence goes on along the minus strand of NZ_JBSXOA010000012.1, from coordinate 1,138,441 downwards.
TTGGGTTCACTAATACCCTTACATGAGCCAGCACATCTTTGATATGTGCTGCTTCAGTAAATTTTTGACCGCCATATTTTACAAACGGAATATTTTTTCGATTTAGTTCTACCTCAAGGTCAAAAGAATCTCTTCCATTTCTGAAAAGCACGGCAATTTCATTCAGATCCAGACCTTGTTCACGTAATTGTAACACCATTTGAGTAATGAATCGGCTTTGGTCGTGTTCACTCGGTGATTGAACAAGTGCAGGCAGTTCTCCCCCCTCATTTTTTGAATAAAGTTCTTTATCAAACTTATAGTTAGCCTGTTTCAATAAATTATTGGCCACCAGTAAGATCTGGGGTGAAGAACGATAATTTTCCTCCAGTTTTATAAGTTTGGTTCCCTCAAAACGCTTTGGGAATTCGAGAATATTTTGATGATCTGCCCCTCTAAAGGAATAGATGCTTTGGGCATCATCACCAACTGCCATTACATTACCATGTACACTCGAAAATAATTCGGTCAGGTCAGCTTGTAATTTATTGGTATCCTGAAATTCATCAACCATAACATATTTATTTCCAGAAGCCACTTTAATACGTATGTCATCATTTTTGCTAAGCAATTCTCGCGTATTGATCAGCAGATCATCAAAATCCATCACAAAGTTCTTCTCTTTGTAATTCTGATACGCGTCTGAAACCTCAAGGATCTTTTCCTCTTGCTCAAGAAATTGAGGATAATCTGCTTGCAGAACCATTCTGATATCAAGATTCTTGTTTTTACCGGTGCTAATGATATTCAATAATGTATTTTTATTAGGAAAACGCTTCTTCTTTTTATGAAGGTTCAATTGAGTCCTAACAAATTGAATAACTTCTAGTGAATCTGCAGTATCAATAATGGTGAAGTTTGACGGATAACCAATTGCATCAGCATATCTGTGCAAAAGCATGCTGCAATAAAAGTGAAAGGTCCCTCCTTGTACCTGCTTGCACCGTTCATCCAGAATATTACTTGCACGATTGAGCATTTCTTTTGCAGCTCGCCGGGTAAAGGTCAGTAATAGGATGCTAGATGGATCAACGCCACTTTCCACTAATCGGGCCACTCGGTGGACCAAAGTTCTGGTCTTCCCGGTTCCGGCTCCAGCAACAACCAAAGCAGGACCATTGTCGTGGAATACAGCCTTAAACTGACGCTCATTCAGCAGTTCATTATATTCGATCGAATAATCTTCAGGCCTTTTTAACGGCTCATCCTTCTGCAGTATAAATTTTTTCATACACCAAGATACTAATCTGATGGTATATGTAATAATTATGTATCCCTTCAAAATTTACCTTATTTGGCAGGTCTCTCAAAACAATACAAGAAATTGAAATCAGTTGTTTTAAACTTTCCTTTTCTCCCTGTCGCCTGATATATTCCAACCTCAAAAATCAAAAGGATCAAATACAGGATATTAGAACTTAATGATCAACGAACCTTCATTGGCTCCACGAGAAGTTGGATGGATCGAAGTGGTCTGTGGCGGAATGTTTTCCGGTAAGACTGAAGAACTTATTCGAAGGGCCAAAAGAGCTCATATTGCCGGACAGCATGTTGTAGTAGTTAAACCATCATTGGATAAACGATACAGCGATGAAGAGGTGGTTTCTCATAATGAAACTGCATTACCCTCAATTCTTGTAGATACCGCTGACCAGATCGTATTATTGACCAGTAATGCAAAAGTTGTTTGTATTGATGAGGCTCAATTTTTTGATGACCGTGTGGTAGAAGTTGCAAATACTCTAGCTAATGATGGGAAACGGGTTATCGTAGCCGGTTTAGATATGGATTCTGAAGGAAGACCATTCGGCCCTATGCCCTATTTACTTGCCATTGCTGAATATGTAACTAAATTACATGCTGTTTGTGCAGAAAGTGGAACCATGGCGCACTATTCACAGCGAGTAGTTGAAAAAGAAGGTCAGGTGTTGGTTGGGGAGTATGATGCTTATGAACCTAGAGCCAGACACTGTTTCAGGCCCCCGCATGATAAGCGGAGAGGAAAGCCTATAAAGCCATTTAGAAACCCTCACGCTGATAAACCGGAAAATCAGCCCGAAAAACAAGAATAAAAGAATTAACCTAAACTACCCTTATGGATATAATTCGTGGAATTATTGGTATCGTAGCTCTGCTTGGGCTTGCTTTCATTTTTAGTAAAAACAAAAAGAATATCAATTGGAAACTAGTAGTAATAGGAATTGGGTTTCAGTTTTTACTGGCCATTTTTATTCTCAAAGCAGATGTTCTTGCTTCTTTCTGGGCTCCTCTTGGCTGGCCAATGCTGGCTTTCCAAAAAGTGGCCAGTTTCTTTGTGGTAGTCTTGAATTACACTACTGAAGGAGCTTCATTCATATTTGGGCGCCTGGGACAGGGACCTGAGCATCCTGAGAGTTTAGGCGTCTTTTTTGCCTTCCAGGTACTTCCAACCATTGTATTCTTTGCGTCACTGACTGCTATTTTGTACCACTATGGTATTCTTCAATTTATAGTTAAAATGGTATCAAAGGGAATACAGAAACTCTTAGGTACATCAGGAGCAGAAACTCTTTCAGTAGTATCAAATATATTTGTGGGCCAGACAGAAGCTCCTTTGGTTATCAAGCCATTTATTGAAAAAATGACTAAATCTGAGCTTATGGTAGTTATGACCGGTGGTATGGCTACTATTGCCGGTGGTGTAATGGCAGCTTATGTAGCAATGTTGGGCACTCCCTTCGCAGAAGCTAATGGATTGGAAATTGCAGTAGCACAACAATTATTTGCTGAGCGATTGTTGGGTGCAAGCTTGATGGCTGCTCCTGCTGCACTTGTGATCGCTAAGATCCTAATTCCTGAAGATGGTGAACCGGTTACCAAGGGTGAAGTTTCCATGCACGTGGAAAAAACTGACGCAAATGGTATTGATGCGGCTGCAACGGGAGCCGGAGTTGGTCTTAAGCTTGCCTTGAATGTTGGCGCTATGTTATTGGCCTTCATCGCGTTACTTGCCATGTTCAATGGAATTTTAGGCTGGGGAAGTGATCTATTTGGAGTTACTTCTTTGTTAGGGGAGTCATTGACTATTGAAATGTTATTAGGGTGGGTATTTGCTCCTATTGCCTGGCTGATCGGAGTACCCTGGGCTGATGCCGTCAATATGGGATCCATGCTTGGCACTAAGATCGTGTTAAATGAATTTGTGGCCTATTTACAGCTTGCCGAAGAAGTCAGTGCTGCCAATATTTCTCCCAAAACCATAGCTATGGCAACGTTTGCTTTGTGTGGTTTTGCCAATTTCTCTTCTATTGCCATTCAGATCGGAGGTATTGGAGGATTGGCACCAAGCAGGAAATCGGACCTGGCAAAATTTGGTATTAAAGCCGTATTTGCGGGTACTCTTGCAAATCTAATGACCGCTACTTTTGCAGGAATGTTATTTTGATGTTGATCACAGGACCCGATATCCTGAAACATTCTTCTCAATTGATCCTCTTAATAACGAAATATGACCATTAGATGAAGCGTTTGACAAATTAATCAGTTACCGCTTTTCTAAATAAGAAATTAGCTTTATTGAGTATTTAGAACAGGCTTATTAAGTGAAGGAGAATTATCATAACTTGGAGCAAGCCTAAAATAGCTATAATTTTAGATATGAAGACTATATATTTACTGTTCATCACATGCACATTGATCCTATTTCAGGGTTGCCAGACTAAGAACGGCAGTGACACGGTGGTATTGGCGGAGGTTGGCAATCAGGTGTTAACTCGATCTGAAGCTATTGCTTCCATTCCGGTAAATGCCATGGAAACTGATAGTTCAATTGTTCTAAAAAAATACACGGAAGACTGGGTTAGAAGGCAGGTTATTTTGCAGGAAGCAAACCGCCTTAATTTTACTAACAGAAGAGATGTTAGAGAGCGCATGCAGCGTGTTCAGGATGAATTTATACTTCAAGCTGTTCAGGATTATATTATCAGTGAATTTGAGGATGACCTAAGCGTAAGTGAACTGGAAGCAAGAAACTACTATCAGCAAAATAAAGAAAAATTCACCCTTGAAGAGCAGTATGTGCAGTATCGTCATGTCATTACTGAATCTATCTCGGAAGCTCAAAATGCCAAGCGTGAGTTAATGAGAGGAACTGACTGGGAAACTGTTGCAAAGCGGTACTCGAAGTATCCGGATCTAAAGATCAGGGAATCGCAAAAATTCTGGCCTATATCGATATCAGGTGGTGATGTAAATATGTTGAACCGTTACTTACGCGTTATAGGGCCTTCCGAAATTTCTCCGATCTATCGATCGGGCAATGAATATCACTTTGTACAGTTAATAGAGGAACGACCTGAGGGCGACCATCCTGACCTGGATTGGTTGATCGAACAAATACGTGAATGGTTGACGTTGGAAAAACGTAAAAGAGCATTCAACACATATGTAAAGAATCTTTATCTTCAGGCGCAGGCAAATAACGAAATTAAAATTTATAACAATACTGACGAAAGCAAAAGTGCTTTTGCAGATACCGTTTCATTGAGACAAATAACTAATGAAGAATAAGCTTTTATTTTTACCCCTTCTTTTAATCATCCTATTCACGCATTTAAACCTTAAAGCTCAGGAAAAACCAGTTCTGGCTGATCGTATTGTTGCTCATGTGAATGATAATATCATTCTGAAATCAGACATAGATCAAAGTGTGGCTGATTATATGAGGCAGGCCCGTGTTTCAGGACAAAATATAGAATTCAGTAAGGAATTATGGTTTAGTTTCCTTGAATCTGCCATTAACAATTATGTTATGCTCGAAAAAGCTGAGATCGATTCCATTACGGTCACAGATGATGAGGTCAGCCTCCAAATGGATCAAAGAATCCGACAGTTAGTATCACAAGCAGGAAGTGAACGTGCCCTGGAGCAGGCTTTTGGTAAATCACTGATACAGCTTCGTGCTGATTTCAAGGAAGATTTCAGAGAACAAATGGTTGCACAGCGGGTTCAGCAACAAAAGATCCAATCAATCAGCATAACGCGACCTGAAGTTGAAGAGTTTTTTAATGCGATCCCAACCGATTCATTGCCTACCATACCTGAACAGGTTGCTTTATCTCAAATTGTCATCGTCCCTCCTGCTAAAGAAGATGCCAAGCAAGCAGCTTTTGATTTTGCACAACAGTTACGTGATTCAATTGTGGTACACGGAAAATCTATTGAAGAGCTTGCACGTCGCCATAGCGATGACAGAGGTTCAGCGACAAATGGAGGCGCATTACCTTTGATGGGACTTGATGAATTGGTTTCTGAATATTCTGCAGCAGCCTCTGCCCTTCAACCCGGTGGCATTTCTAAGGTTGTTGAAACGCAATTTGGATTTCATATTATTAAACTGAATCGCAGAGTCGGTGACAGAATAGAGACAAATCACATTTTAATATCTGTTGATTCAGAGCAATTGGATGAGGAATTTGCGATCGAAAGGTTGAATTCCTTACGAGACAGTATCATGACAAATGATGATGTCAAATTTGCTGCCGTGGCTCGAAAATTCAGTGAAGATCCAAATACAAAACCATACGGCGGTAAGATCTTCGATCCTCAAACCGGAGAAAGACTTATACCACTTAACAGGCTCGATCCTGCGATGTATCGTATCGTATTGTTAATGGATGAAGAAGGTTATATATCTGAACCTCGATCATTCACACTACAGAGTAAAAATAGTAAGGCATATAGAATTGTGAGGCTTGATCAACAAATACCTGAACATATTGCAAATCTTGATCAGGATTACGAACGCATAAAAAATATTGCTCTGCAGCAAAAACAAAACAGGGTTATGCAACAATGGTTAAATGACCTTCGAAATGATGTTTATATAGAGTATAAAATTGACAGGCCTGATACCAACGTAGATCTGGAGAATTCTCTATGAACAGAGATGTAAAGGACTCAGTGAAACTGGCTGATGATTTTCATCAGGTGTTTCATGAGATCAAGGCTGAGATACATAAAGCAGTTATTGGACAGGAAGATATCATAGATCTCCTGCTCATAAGTTTGTTTTCCAAAGGTCATTGTGTTTTAGTAGGTGTTCCGGGTCTGGCTAAAACATTGCTTATCAGAACATTAGCAGAATCATTGAATTTAACATTTAATCGTATTCAGTTTACTCCCGACTTGATGCCAGGAGATATCACCGGTACAGAAGTCATAGAAGAAAACAAAGATTCCGGAAGAAAGGAGTTTACTTTTATTAAAGGTCCCGTGTTTGCGAATATAGTTTTGGCGGATGAGATCAATCGTACACCACCAAAAACACAAGCAGCCTTACTTGAAGGTATGCAGGAATATCACGTGACCACCGGAGGTAAAACTTATGATCTGGACCAGCCGTTTTTTGTACTGGCTACTCAAAACCCTATTGAGCAGGAAGGCACCTACCCTCTTCCTGAGGCACAGCTTGACCGTTTCATGTTCAATATTTGGGTGGATTACCCTTCGTTAGAAGAAGAAAAAGAGATCGTAAGCAAAACAACTGCTTATCAGGATATCCAAATAGAGCCACTGCTGACGAAAGAAAAGATACAACAATTACAGGCTTTAGTGCGAGAAGTTCCAGTTCCTGATAGCGTTTTGGATTTTGCTGTTGAATTGGTCTCCAAAACCCGCCCCAATACAGCCATTGCTCCTGATTATATCAATAAATTCATGAGTTGGGGTGCCGGCCCCCGTGCCTCTCAATATCTCATTTTAGGAGGTAAAGCCAGGGCTTTGTCGCAAGGAAGGTATCATGTCACGGAAGAGGATATCAAAGCTTTAGCTATCCCGGTTCTTAGGCATCGTATTGTTAATAACTATGCCGCTGAAGCTGAGGGTTTTACGACAGTTAAGCTTATCAATATGCTATTGGACGAAGGTTAACAGTTACCTGAGGAGGATTTGAAATGGAATTTCATGGTTTTCAAAACTCCCTTCCTTCAATTCTGGCTATTATTCTTGCTATAGGTTTGATACTCCTGGCATGGTTCTCGTACAGTAAACTAAAGAATGTATCCGAAACTGTAAGGTGGGGCCTAATATCCTTACGTTCTTCTGCCTTTCTATTGATACTCGTACTTCTTTTAAATCCATATTTCTATTCGTCTAGTCAGGTAGACATATCCCCTGAAATAGCCATTTTCTATGATAATTCAGAAAGCATCACCATCACTAAAAACGATTATAGCGGATTAGAATCTTACCAAAAACTTATTGAAGAGTTGAATATTGAAAATATCCCAGATGTCAATTTTGATATTTATTCTTTTGGTGAACAAGTACACTCGTCCGGTTTTGATTCATTGAATGGGACAGAATCTATGACGGATATTTCCGGCCCTGTGGAATCGATTTTAGAGATGAATGATAATATAAAGGCAGCAATCTTGATAACAGATGGTATAATTACATTTGGGCGAAATCCTGTAGTCAATTCTTTTAACTCATCAATACCAATTTATACTATAGGTTTAGGTGATACATCCTATGTACGTGATATTGCGGTTTCCAACCTAACAACAAATACGACCGGATATACCAATACCAATCATGTGATAGAAGCCGAAATTACCCAAACCGGTTTTGAAGGTTCTGCGGTAAATGTTCAATTATTTAATGGAGATGAACTTATAAACGAACAGAGAGTTTCCTTTGAGACGAATGATCAAATAAAGCCTGTTTCATTCGAAATCCCACTGAAAGAACCGGGCTTGAAACAGTATGAGGTCCGGTCTGAACCGTTACAGGACGAATGGACACAAGATAATAACTCAGGTTTGGTTTCAATTGACGTCATAGATAGCCGGGTTAGAATCCTGCATGTAGCATATACCATTCATCCTGACGTGAAAGCATTAAGAGGATTAATTGAGTCTGACAGAAACAATATTTTATATACGTTAACGTGGGCAGGAAACAACCGATATGTAGAAGAAATACCGGATCTGGATCAAGGAGAAATTGACCTGTTAATTGTACATGGAGTTCCAACTTCCAATATTCAATTGCCACTTTTGAATGATCTGTCTAATACACCCACCCTATTTCTTGACCTGGGGAGATCTAATACGCAGGAAAATTCTGCAAATGATTGGAATTCTATTCGTTTGATAAATTCCAATCTTACCCCTGTTTTTCAAACTCAATTAAAACAAAGTAAAAACAGAACTGAGCACTCAATTCTCGAGCTTCAGGAAATTAATACTGATGATTTACCGCCGCTTTTTAGTCCTAGGCGAAGTTCCATTAATGATCCACGAGCCGAAGTCCTCTTCCATCTTGTTTTTAATGGTGTAGAGACAACCCTCCCGGGTATTTCAGTATTTGAGTTAGGTAATGTCAGGCGTGGCCATGTTTTGCCCTGGGGTTGGTTTAAAATGGCACAAAGTACAGATCCGACCATAAGAGAATTCTACATTGATCTGTTCACTAATCTTGTATCATGGACCTCGAACAATCCGGATGATAGATTACTTAGGGTTATTCCCGAGAACCGGATCATCAACACCTCTGTTAATCCTGTGCTAAATGGGTTTGTAAGAAATGAACGTGGTGAACCTGAATCAAATGCCGTGATAGAGATTCAGGTCGAAGGCAATAATTCATCCTCCAGAACCTATAATATGGAAAATAAAGGTGAAGGCAGTTATCAACTAGAGCTTCCAAGGCTTTCGGAAGGACTCTACACTTTTACTGCCACTGCCCGAAAATCTGGGAGACTGATAGAAAATCAGAAAGGTGAATTCCTTGTTTCAAATACCAGTAGTGAATTTAGTGATACGAATCGCAATGAAGCACTACTCAAGTCAATTGCAAATAACTCCGGTGGTTTCTACTATGTATATGATGAATTGAATGGTTTTTGGGATGAGCTGAGTCAGGCCGGTATACTTTCAAAGGATTCTAAAACTATAGAGAATTATATTTTTCCTGTAAGAACCATATACTGGTTTCTGTTATTGATACTAATTCTTGGAGCTGAGTGGTTCCTGAGAAAATATTATTCCCTGCCCTGATTATTATCAAGAAATTAAGAGCAGATCAATAAATATAATGCTGTAGAATTGGTGATCCATCTTCTACAATTTTGATGATGTACAAATTACTGTAGTCATTTTCATCAAATTGCTTTAACCTTTTCTCCCCCATTACCAAATTGATCAAATGCGGTGTTGTATTTGAATGACCGACAATGAGCACGGTTTCAGACCGATGTAGCTCCAATAACTGATCTTTAAAATTATCTAGTTCTTTCGGGTTGTAGATTGTGACAGGCAACTCAAAATGTTTTTCTACAGGTTGAGCCGTTTCTCTGGTTCTATTGAAATCGGTTGAGTAGATCCCATTTATACTATCATACTGTTTCAATAGAATCATAAGCTTTATGGCTCTTTTACGGCCGGCTTCATTCAATGATGGGTCCGTATCATCGCCCTTTTCTTTTTCAGCGTGTCGCGTAAAGATCAGAACAGTTTCATTTTTTGAGTTGGTTTTATCATCATGTTGAGCTGCTGCATCTGCAGAAATAAATAATGATAGAATTATGATTAATATAGTCTTCATATGGTGCTTCAGTATCAGATTGTATTTTGAGAAATATGTAAAACTGATTCGAATGTACGTACAATATGTTTCAACAAAAAAAGCCGGACAATGAAATTGTCCGGCCTATGGGTATCATGGGGGATTATTTAATTCATCAATCTTTTCTGGTAAGAACGATGATAAGTCCTGCAATAGTCAAAAGACTAAGCCCAAGCAAAATTGGAATTACAAAAGAAGTTGGTTGAGTTTCATCTCTCCAGTTGATGAGCTCGGCATCAATAGTTGAGATCTGGCTCATGGTAAGTACTTCCCCATCCTGGATGTAATTACCCCATTCGTTCTTGACCTTGTTTGTCCAGAAGTTATAAAAGGATTTGAATTCCTCTCGGTTCTCATTCGCAATGAGCTTATCCTCACTGCTATCCACAGAGCTGTTAATAAAGGTCTCTATGGCCGTATAAAAGCTTTGGTTATTGTCAAAAGCACCAATATCCACGTTGTTTTGCTCAAGTGAATTATTGATGGAATCCCACATATTTTTGGATGTGCTCGCCTTCCAATCTTTAAGTTGAGTGTCGATCTTATTTCTCCACTGGCGTGATTCCTCACCACCGTAAACCTGACTCAGATCACTTCCAACTTTATTCCATGTATCTGCAAAACGCTTTTGAACGGTATGCATTTTCAGGAAATCTTCAGTGCTTAGTTCTGAAGAACCTGCCTTGAGTACCTGGATATTTTCCTCAATGGTTGCTTCAATGAATTCTAAGGGATTATCTCCTTGCTGAATAGCAATGGCACTTGAGGCGATTTCATTATTGCCTCCTGTTTGCATTTCAAGTTCACGATAAGCTACGAATAGTGAATCCATCATCTTGAGTACAAATTCATCTCTTTTCTCAATACGCTCTCTGTACTGCTCTACCAAGCGTGACAGGTTCTTTTCACTTTTCTCAGATTTTGCGATCAGAGTTTTGAGTGAATCAGTCTCATTATTGAGAAAAGCAATTTCAGCCTGATAATCAGAGATCTGTTTATTCATTGCAGTAAGTCTCTCACCCTGATTCTCCAAGATCATTAGGATCTCTTCAGTTTCATTTGCTTCAGCAATGAGGTCCTGAATGGAGTCTTCAAAGGTTCTCGGATACAATGCATGATCCAATAGTTCCTGGTGGTCGGCATACGCATCCCTGAGATTAACTACCTCTTTATTAAGACTATCAGCAGCTTCTAATGTAGTAGCATTGTTTATTGAAGCTTCCAGTGATCTATACGTATTCTCAAATTCTTTTGTGATCTCATAATCTGATGATTGAGCAAATATGGCTGTTGTAGTACAAATTATGAGTAATATCGTACCGGTAATTTTTAATGCCTTTTTCATGATTGGTCCTCCTCAGTATTTTCCAGAATTCCTCTTTCATTCATCTCAACAATCTCGTTTGTATCTCTCATAACGAGTTGTACACCTGAGTCTCTTAAATTGAATGCAGGATCTTTCAGAGGAGATTCTGATACATTGATCTTATTCTTTAATTTTAGTGAACCTTTACCGGGTTCCATCACATATACATTTGTAAACTGATCTGCAGTGATGAAATAAAATCCATCAGCATTTCGAATCAAACGGATCTCTCTGATCTGTTTGGTGGAGTCTGTAGCTCCGAATTCCTGTTCTTTGAATGAGTTTACATTAAAGGAAATTCCATGCCTGACGTCGGTCACATTTCCGTTTTCATCAGGGACTAATACTGACTCCAATTGTTGGGAATAATCTACATTTTCCACAACAAAGGAATTACAGGCAGATGCAACTGCTATAATCAGCAAACCCAGAAAGGCGTGAGTTAATTTGTTCATACTCATTTTGTGTTTTATTACTGAAATTTTCGGTTCAGTAACTTGTAGTAGTCAAAATGAGATATGTTCCATTATTCTATAATTATACTTTCAACAGGCACACCATCCGCTAATTTATCCCTTCCATTTAAGAATGAAAGCTCTATTATGAATGAATATCCGACCACTTTACCCCCTATCCTATTGATCAAATTCGTTGCTGTAGCAGCACTCCCTCCGGTGGCTATAAGATCATCATGTATCAAAATACTGGCTCCTTCAAATATGGCATCTTCGTGTATCTCTATGTTATCTTCTCCATATTCCAAAGCGTAAGTTTCTGAAAGGGTTTTCGAAGGTAATTTTCCCGGTTTACGAACCGGTACAAATCCGGCATTCAAATCCTGAGCCAGATTGGTTCCAAATAAAAACCCCCTGGATTCAAGTCCTACTACAAAATCAATATCAATATGACGATAAGGTTGACGTAACATGAATGACGTTAGTTCAAGTGCACGTGCGTCTTGTAATAAGGTAGTGATATCCTTGAATTGAATACCTTTTTCTGGAAAATCAGGTATGGTACGTATAGTTTCAGAAATGTAATCTTTTATACTTTTCTCTACTTTTTTCATCAATATTGGATTAAGTTCGTACCAAGGTAATTAGAATAAATGCAGTCAAACAAAAATATATGAGTATTGCAGATCTTCCGTTAATGGAAAAACATCATAAGTTCATGGCAAGAGCTTTTATGCTGGCTGAACAAGCCTATGAAAATGATGAGATTCCAGTTGGGGCTATTGTCGTTTATAAAGGTCAGATCATAGGAAAAGGTTATAATCAGGTTGAAATGTTGAATGATCCTACCGCACATGCCGAAATGATTGCCATATCAGCAGCATGTGAAACGATCTCTGAAAAATATTTAAGTGATTGTACCCTTTATGTTACGCTTGAACCTTGCCCTATGTGTGCGGGAGCTGCAGTTTGGAGTAAACTAGGTAGACTTGTCTTTGGGGCTCAGGACTCGAAGTCAGGTGGTTGTGGAAGTGTTTTTAATATTGTAGAAAATAGGAAATTGAATCATCAGATCGAAGTGATCCAAGGTATAATGGAATCTGAATCCGAATACTTATTGAAAGAGTTCTTTAAGCAAAAAAGGAATTAGACTCACTCAAATTCGCGTTTGGCTGCAATATATACCATATGCCATTTCACTTTGAGGTTTCCTTTATTATCCCAGTGATCAAGAAGCAGTTTAAATTTTTTATACCCCAGAGTTTTATTCAGCATGGAATAAGATCCTCCTGTCATTTTCAGATACCGAAAGAAATCCAAAGAACTTTCAAATTCTTTGTACAGGTCGTTCTCGTAATAATCGATCTGCATAGGCCCCATCGACATTTTAACAACCACTTCCTCTACATCAGGTAATGGGTTTGCAGTGTGTGGCAGACCCAATTCGAGACAATTTTCATACCATTCCGGAAAAGAATGGTTTCCCGGAAATGAACAAAGCATAATACCACCGGGCACTAGTTTTTCGGATAGATTCTGCAATGCCAATGAAGTATCCTTAAACCAATGAGGTGTAAAACCACTGATGATCAAACCAAAAGACTCCTCATTTGATGGCAAGTCATCAGCATCTAAAACCTTAAAGGAAATATTTGTGAGCTTACATTCGGATTTGATCAAATTATTCTCACATTTATTAAGCATCTTTTCTGACAGATCAGTAACTATGATCTTTCTTTCAGGGAATAGATCGATAAGTTTTTTTGTAACAAATCCGGTTCCACATCCGACCTCAAGTATTGGTTCGGGCGGTATGGCTTCTTTCCATGGTATCAATGAAGCAATGAGCCCATCAGCCACTTTCTGTTGTATCTCAGCATTTTTATCGTATGATTCTGCAGCCTGGTCAAACGTGGATCTTATTCCTTTGTGATAACTCAATCTTCTTAAGTCTTATATTATCAGAGTTAACTTAGCTAGTGAGATCCTTTTGTTCAGATGTCCATGATGAATCTGACTCAAAAGTTCTTCCCATAGCTCTGAATTGACGTACAAATGGAAGTTTTTTACGGACTCCCGGTGCAAACTGATTGTAATCAACCATAAATAACCGGTTTGTATCAGGATCATAGTATGTGAAATTCACAAAAGGTCCACCCATTAAGCCATTAACCATATGCCAGGTTCCTCTTGTTTCATAGGCCAGTAATCGGCCTTTCTGAAATGATTCTGATTCTACAGGTCTGTTAAGGTCAGGCCGTTCAAAGGTTTGCACATACATGGAATCTCTGGCTCCTTTGATATATTCCTTTTGAAGAGAATCTCTGGTTGATATGATCCAGTCTCTATCCAAAAAAGAAATATCTTCGACATCATTCTGGTACCAGATCCACATCCAGCGATCATTCTGAGGCAGAGCTCTGCGATAACTTATAAAATTCAACGTATCAATATTTTTGATATAATCGTGCTGAAAACGAACTTTAAAGCCCCTGTTCTGCCATAATGAATCGGAATATTCAGTTACTTCCTTTTTCTCATACACAAAATACTCCCAACGTTTGAGCTCCTTATCCAGCATATTTGAAAGTAACGAGTTTTCAGTGTTACGGATCTTTTGAGCCAGTGATGAATCAGAGGTTGATGTGAGAATTAGTACATATTGATCCCTGTACCACTGATCTTGAACCGGAAATGCAAAACTTTCGTCCTGACGGACGCGATTCTCAATATTTTCATCCAACAATCCGCGAACTTGTCGTCCAACATTGGAATCTTCTTCAATAGGTGCTGCAAATATCAGATTTTTTTGTTTTTTCAAACGTTCAAGCTGATCCTGTGACCTGATCTGTGTGAATTGAAGATCATAAAAAGGTTCACCATTAGGCACGGTAAGTACCCATTGCCCGAAGACATCGCGAATAGCCTCGGCAGTTTCACTTTCCCATTTAGTTGAATCCATTACAACCACAACCTCACGGGTATTCCCCTCTGCAAGGGGTCTGTAATCACCATCGCATGAAATGGTCATAATCCCCAAAACTGTGGTTAAACTAATCAGTAAAAATCTCATCATAAAAAGATATTAATTTCCAAATTTCAGTGAATGAACGAAGGAGAACAATTCAGATTGCCAGCCTTCTTTCGGGTAATGTGTTTTGATATTGTCAATTAAGGCACTTCCAACAATAAATCCATCGGCATTTAATGCGATATTTTGAGCATCTTCAAAAGATTTGATCCCAAACCCAACCATGACAGGATTTTGGCTAATATTATTGCGGACCCTGTTTATGAACCGATCTACTGACCGGGATACCTCACCACCATCTCGCGCACCGGTAACACCAGTAACAGATACACAATATACAAATCCCTGAGAGTTATCATCGGCCATTTTCATGCGTTCATCGGAAGTGTTCGGTGTTACCAGGTGAATGACATCCAATCCATAGTTTTTCGCATGATCTTTTATGATCCCATCTTCCTCCAATGGAATATCAGGAATTATAAGGCCATCCACACCGGCTTCTGCGGCCTTTTGGCAGAATACATCAACACCATACCGCAAGACCGGATTCATATAACCCATTAGGATTATGGGTATTTCAGACTGTTTTCTAGCCTCTTGAACTATTTCAAAGATCTTATTCATGGTGATGCCATTTCTTATGGCTACATCACTTGAATATTGAATAGTTGGACCATCTGCGAGGGGATCGCTGAATGGCATCCCCAACTCTATGATATCCGCTCCGTGTTTCTCAAATCCTAAAATAAGGTCCACAGTTGATGCAATATCTGGATATCCTGCTGTAATGAAAAGACTCATCAGCTTTTCATCTTTTCCTTTTTTCCTGAATGCGCTTTGAATTCGGTTCATTTAAAATTGTTTATTAATATCTGCTGGTAATGATTCCTTTATAGCCAATTGTTTATAGAAATTAGGTCATTTATTCATTTTCCCGAATATAATCTGAAATGGTACCCATATCCTTATCCCCTCTTCCTGAAAGATTCAGAATCACAATTTCATCTTCAGAAGTGTTTGGCATTAGCTTTTCAAGCCATGCAAAAGCATGAGCTGTTTCAAGGGCAGGTATGATTCCTTCAGTTTTTGAAAGTAACTTGACTGCATCCATAGCCTCTGTGTCAGTGACTGCATAATAGTTGACCCTGCCTAGATCTTTAAGATGTGCATGTTCAGGTCCTACGCCCGGATAATCCAAACCTGCACTGATGGAATGAGCTAATTCGATCTGGCCTTCATCTGACTGAAGTAAATAACTAAGGGAACCATGAAGTATTCCCGGGGTTCCTTTACTCATAGTTGCAGCTGTCTTTCCGGAGTCTACTCCAAAACCAGCTGCTTCTATACCTATGATCTCTATTTTTTCATCATTTATAAACGGATAGTAAAATCCAATGGCATTGGAACCTCCTCCAACACAGGCGATCAGATAATCTGGATTACGACCTTCGATCTTATTGATCTGGTCTTTGGTTTCCATACCAATAACCTCATGAAAATGCCTTACCATCATAGGATATGGATGTGGCCCAACAACTGATCCAATTATATAAAAGGTGTTATCTACATTGGTCACCCAGTCCCGTATTGCTTCATTAGTGGCATCCTTTAATGTTTTCGATCCACTTGTAACAGATCGTACTTCAGCCCCTAATAATCTCATCCGGTCAACATTAAGTTTTTGACGAACCATATCCTCTTCCCCCATATAGACAATACATTCAAGGCCAAATTTGGCACAAGCAGTAGCAGTAGCCACTCCATGTTGTCCGGCACCGGTTTCAGCTATGATCCTTTTTTTACCCATTCTTCGCGCCAATAAAACCTGCCCTATGGCATTATTGATCTTATGAGCACCGGTATGGCAAAGATCTTCACGCTTCAAGTATATCTTGGCTTTCTTATAATGTTTGGTGAGTCTATTGGCAAAAGTAAGTTTAGTTGGCCTTCCAACATACTCATCAAGTAATTTTGCTAATTCCTGGTTGAATGTCGGATCTTCTTTAGCCTTATTGAATTCAGCTTCCAATTCCTGAATTGCAGGAATCAGAATCTCAGGAACAAATTTACCGCCAAACTGTCCATAGTATCCTTTTTCGTCCGGAAATTTATATGTCTTCTTTTTGATCTGTGTGCTCATAGTAGTAAAGTACGTGTGTCATACTAAGTGATATGTCGAAGGAACTTCATGATCACTCAGTATGTCATTAAATTTTAATTTTCTTTTAATTCTGTGATCTCATTCATAAATACTTCGATCTTTTCAAAATCCTTGAGACCGGGTTTCTGCTCCAGGCTGCTGGAAACATCAACTGCATAGGGTTGAACCGTTTGAATCGCTTCTCTGATATTTTCGGTATTTAACCCTCCTGAAAGGAAAAATGGCATATTTATTTCCAGATCGGTTATCATAGACCAATCAAAAGGTTTTCCTGTGCCGCCCCAAAGACCATCGATCTTGGTATCGAATAAAAGAAAATCAGCGACATCAGAATATTGCTCAATTTGATGCTTTAACAAATAGTCTACTGATTCTTCTTCAATGTGAATGACTTTAATAACCGGTTTTTCCACTAATGAACAGTATTCCGGTGTTTCATCCCCATGTAATTGAACATAATCCAATCCGGTCTGTCTTGCGGTACGATTGACATCATCCAGAGGTTGATTGACAAATACACCAACCTTTTCAGGCCCTTCGAGCCAATTGATTATTGCCCCGGCCTCTGCAGGTTCGATATATCTTGGTGATTTTTCATAAAAGATAAATCCGAGATAATCTACTAAGGCTCCGGAAGCAAATCGGGCATCTTCAAGATTGGTTATTCCACAAATTTTGATCTTCGTTCTATCGGTTTTCTGTTTCATTTATTCAGTAAACGTTCAAATTCTTCTTCAGTTTTCTCAATCAGATCTTTGACTGCTTGCCCCGGATCTGTCTCTCGCATAAAATACTCACCTATCAATGCAGAATGAATACCGTTATTTTTCAGCAAGGCGAGGTCTTTACCACTTGATAACCCACTTTCAGATACAAGCAACGTCTCATCAGGGGATTGTTGTAAAATAGAAATTCCGCGATGGACATCCACTTCAAAGGTTTTAAGATCACGGTTATTGACACCCAAAATTTTGGTTTGCTCAAAATCCAAGCGGTCAAAATCATTCTGATCATAGCACTCTACTAAAGCATCCAATCCATACTCCTTAGCTGCATGTTGCAATTCAAAAAGTTGTTCTCCCTCTGTAATAGCAACTATGATCAATACTGCATCAGCTCCATATGCTCTTGCTTCTTTGATCTGATATGGGTCGATTATGAAGTCTTTGCGTAAAAGCGGTAATGATACACGTTTTGATATAGCATCAAGGTATTTCAGATCACCCTTAAAAAATGGCTCATCTGTTAGTACTGAGATAGCTGATGCTCCTCCATCTTCATATCTAAGAGCTATATCAACAGGATCGAAATCAGTACGTATGATACCTTGTGAAGGAGAGGCTTTTTTTACTTCAGCAATGATCGATACCGAATCGGTCTTTCTAAGTGATCGCCTGAATGACCTGCGTTCTTTTTCAAAACCTTCAAATGAATCAAAATCAGAAAAGGAAACGTTTTTCTTACGTTTAGAAATATCCTCTGCTGTTTTATCAATTATGCGATCTAAAATGTTACTCATTGATGTTATCTAAAATTATAAAAATGGTTTGGTGGTCGCTTAGATCTGTCTGTAACAATTAAATTAGAATTTAAAGGTTCCCATAGCGTCGTTAGTTACATCTACAAAATCATTAAATAATTTACGTGCTTTCCCGGATTCCAATGCATTTTCAGCCATCAATTTGGCTTCTTCAAGTTTTTCAACCTTTCCGGAAGCCTGAATCGCAAATGCAGCGTTTAAAATAGCAATATTTTTCTGGGCGTCAGTAGCTTTATTTGCTATGATATTAGTAAGGATCTTTGCGTTTTCTTCCTTTCCTCCACCCATCAGCTGTTTCATTTCTACCTTCTTAAACCCAATAGATTCAGGATCGAATATTATTGAAGTTGAAACCACCTTATCCTTAAGTTCGAAGATCTCAGATTGTGAGGTTAGGCTTACTTCATCAAGACCATCGTGTGCATTGAATGTATAGGCAAAATCAGTTTCAAGATTAGCCAGGATATGAACCATTTTTTCTGCAACATCTTTACTGAATGCACCAATAACGTATCTTTGTACTCCGGCAGGATTGACCATAGGTCCCAAAATATTGAAAAATGTACGGAACCCGATCTCTCGTCTTGAAGGCATGACGTATTTCATTGCAGGATGAAACATTGGGGCAAACATAAAAGCCATTCCAACTTCGTTGAATACATGCTCTACCTGATCCTTACCAAGTTCGATAGAGGCTCCCAAATGCTCCAATACATCAGCACTGCCACATTTACTTGAGGCACTTCTATTTCCGTGCTTGATAACAGGTACACCTGCCGCAGCGGTGATAAACGAGGCAGCAGTTGAGATATTAAAAGTACCGGACTGATCCCCCCCTGTACCAACCAGGTCTATGGCTCCGGTAACATCCACATTTACCTTGACAGCCTTTGAGCGCATTACTTTAACAAAGGCAGTAAGTTCTTCTACTGATTCTCCTTTAAGTCGCATTGCAGTAAGAAATGAAGCAATTTTTGGCTCTGAAACCTCACCTGACATGATAAGATTCATCGCGGTCTCCGCTTCAACTTGTGTCAGGTCTTCTGAAAATGATAATTTGTTTAGTATAGATTTAAAATCCATTATTGATTTAGCCAGTTTGAAATAATTTTTGGTCCTTCTGTTGTAAGAATGCTTTCTGGATGGAATTGAATTCCCTGAATAGGGAATTCTTTATGTCGTATACCCTGTATTACTCCGTCATCGGAGTAAGCTGTGATCTGAAGGGTATCCGGTATAGAATCGGAATCCAGGATCAGAGAATGATAACGTGTTGCAATAAAATCTTTATCTACACCGGAAAATATAAATTGATCATCATGTGACACCTTAGATACCTTGCCATGCATTAACTTAGGAGCATGAATAACTTTAGCACCAAAGACTTCACCAATTGCCTGATGCCCCAAGCAAACACCTAGTACAGGAATGTCTTTTCCCAGTTTACGGATGATCTCTTCAGTGATTCCTGCCTCATGTGGCCGACCGGGACCAGGTGATATCATTATCTTAGAGGGATTCAAATCACGAACTTCATCAAGGGTCATAGCATCATTGCGAATCACTTTATAGTTTTCCGTTTCTGCTGCAACAAGGTGAACGAGGTTGTAAGTAAAAGAGTCGTAATTATCGATTATTAAGATCACAGGGGTTTAATTAAAAAATATTCAGATTATATGGTCTGGGGGTTATTCAATCATTAAAAGTGCCGTACAATTCCGGTTACCTCTCTTATAGGTTTCATGACTTCCTCAGCGCGTTCACGGGCTCTTTTACTGCCCTGTCGCAATACATCATGAACATAATCAAGATCGGTCTCCAGTTCTTTTCGCCTTTCTCGTGCTTCTTCAAAATGATCTACTATCATCCCCAGGAGTTCCTTTTTGGCATGACCATATCCATAGCCTCCGGAACGATACTTATCAGCGATCTCATCCTGAGTTTCCTTGTCGGCGAACAACTTTATAAGAGCAAATACATTATCATTATCAGGGTCTTTGGGATCTTCCAGCGCTGTTGAATCCGTCTGTATAGACATCACCCGTTTCTTTAAGGCTTTGCCTTCGGCAAATATATTGATGGTGTTATCATAACTTTTGCTCATTTTTCGCCCGTCAATACCGGGGACAACCGCAACTGATTTAACAATATGTTCTTCGGGAAGCTTGAGGAACTCTCCGTCGTAAGTATGATTGAATTTCCCGGCCAGGTCACGGGTGATCTCGATATTTTGTTTTTGATCTTCGCCAACTGGTACAATATCAGAATGGTATATCAAAATATCGGCAGCCTGAAGTATAGGATAAGTGAAAAGACCGATATTCGGATTAAGTCCTGCTGCGATCTTATCCTTATACGAAACTCCCTTTTCCATCATAGAAACCGGGGCCAAAGTTCCAAGTATCCAGGCCAGTTCTGTTACCTGAGGTACATCAGACTGGGCAAAAAAAGTTGCTTTATTTGGGTCCAGGCCCAATGCTAAATAGTCGAGTGTTACATCTATCGTATTTTGATAGAGTTGCTTGCCATCATTCAAAGATGTGAGTGAATGATAATTTGCTATAAAGAAAAAGGCCTCCCCTTCCTCCTGCATGGCAATATGCTGCCGGATCGCTCCGAAATAGTTACCAATATGCAGTTTACCTGAAGGCTGAATACCTGACAAAATTGTTTTTTTCTTACTCATTGATCTTATTTAAATAATATTTATTGAATATCTAGAGCTACACTGAGGGCCTGAATAAGGGCTCCAGCTTTATTTTGAGTTTCTTCAAATTCTTTCTTTGGATCACTATCAGCGACTATTCCGGCACCGGCCTGAATATACGCTTTGTTACCGGTTACAACCATTGTTCTGATGGCGATACAGGTATCCATATTACCTGAAAAATCGAAATAACCGACAGCTCCGGCATAAACACCACGTTTGATTGGTTCTAACTCATCAATGATCTGCATGGCCCTAATTTTAGGCGCTCCGCTCACTGTGCCTGCCGGGAAGCACTGCATGAGCGCATCAACTGAGGTTTGATCGTCTTGCAAATCACCCACCACATCACTTACAATGTGCATCACGTGAGAGTAACGCTCTATGACCTGATTTCGCTCCATTTTCACTGAGCCCGGCTTACATACCCGGGAAAGGTCATTTCTACCAAGATCGACCAACATGATATGTTCAGCAATTTCTTTAGGATCATTCTTCAAGTCATTCTCAAAAGCGATGTCTTCTTCATGTGTTCTTCCCCTGGGTCGAGTTCCAGCGATGGGAAGCACTCTGGTTTCCCCTTCCTGAACCCGGACTAAAACTTCCGGTGATGAGCCAACCAATTGAAAATCCTCAAAATCCAAGTAGAACAGATATGGAGAGGGATTTACCATTCTGAGTGCTCTGTATAACATAAACGGATCCCCGCTCATATCAGCTTCAAAACGTTGAGATAGAACAACCTGAAATATATCGCCTTCATATATATACTCCTTTCCTATATTTACGATCTGCTCGAAGTAATCCTGTTTCATATTGCTGGACAGTGAGTCTGTATCGATACTGAACGGGCGATTATCATAATTTGAACTAAGTGCTGCCTCTTCCATTTTATCAAGGCTGAGTTGCGCATTATTAAAACCTTCCTCCAGATCATCTACCTCTTCCACAAATACCGTTTTAATCAGAATAACCTGATGTTTCACATGGTCGAAAGCGAAGACTTCATCATAAAATGCCCAGATAGCTTCTGGAAGGTTTAGGTCATCATTGGGTACATTAGGGAGATCTTCAACCTGTCTAAATGTATCATAAGCAGAAAAACCTACAGCCCCACCTTTTAGCCTTGGTAATTCAGGTAGCGTTGGTTCAGAATAGGCTGTTGTGAGTTCTTTCAGTAACTCGAAATAAGACTTAGTTACTTTTTGGAATTCATCATTTTTAGCAAGCGTGGTTTCATTTCCATCAAATTTCAGGATCTGATACGGATTCCTTCCAATAAAAGAGTAACGTGCCAGCTGTTCCCCTCCTTCTACAGACTCCAATAAAAAAGGAAATTCTGCTCCCTCCCTAATATTCATAAAAAGTGATACCGGTGTGAGAACATCAGCTAATAATCTTCTGTAAACAGGAATCGCCGTATACTCTTTACTAAGCTCTAAAAACTGATCTTTATTCATCTAATAATTCATTTAGGGAATTAGTTAATGCGGGTCAATACACGAATATCAACCCCCTAAGCCCACGTCTTAAAACAAAAAAACCCGCCATTCGAATGAACAGCGGGTTTCTTAAAGTTCTTTACTCAATTACTCAATTACATAGCAGTCCCACTGTTATATTCAACAACAGGCCACCACCAATTATGTAATTCTGCAATTCGGTTTTTCATAACGCACCGAATATAAAGGGCTGATCAGGTTTATGCAATACAGAATTCAGTTTTGTTTCATTTTATGATAAAGTGGACTTAGGTTTTTTCATTGCTTAACATTAAAGAGAACTCACTTATTTATTACATGGATTTGATTAAAAATTTTCTGGGCAGCCTTATTCTATGCTTAATTATTTTCATAAGCTGTGAAACAAGTTTTGACAATAATATTAGCAATGACCTTCCCTTCATTACAGAGTTTAGTATTTCTCCAGAAGATATCAATTTTGATAACCTCACAACTGAAATCATTGATACAACGATAAATGTTAATATATCGGGGCAGGTCAAAAAAATTACTGAGGATACCCGCCTAGTATTTTCAGTAACTGATATTCAAAACAATGTGCAAGTTGAGGAAGGTAATTTGAATTTAACCTCAATTTCTCCACTAAACGGAAATTTTGATAAAAACATTATAATAGAAGTCTCGACTTCAACATTCAGTAATTTTTTAGTAGTAGTTACTGCAACAGATAAAAAAGGTAATGGCAATTATGCTCAGAGTGTCCTGAAGATCAAAGGGATCTCAAACTCCGCACCTCAGATCATTGAAGTTGATAACCCGACTGAATATGTCATTCCTCAATCAGAAACTGAGAATATCCGATTTACGGCCAAAGTAATTGATGAAGATGGTCAAAATAACATTCAGGGTGTCTTTTTAAGATTGATCAGCAGAACTACCGGAGAAGCATCAGGTTCCCCATTTGAATTATATGATGACGGGCAATCTTTAGGTGATCAGGTAGCTAGTGACTCTGTGTTTACCCTAACATTCCCTGTAAGTTCTGACAACCAACCTGATACCTACGATATTCATTACTTTGCTACAGACAGGGGCGGTCTTAGTAGTGATACAGTCAAAACAAGCTTCTCATTAATCGAATGATCAGGAAACTTCCATTCATATCTCTGTTTGTCCTGCTGCCCTTGATCGGCAGTGCACAAATTTATGGGCCTCAGGATCCAAATAAAGATAACTTTAACAGTATTCGACAAAACGGTGTGAGCACAATAGCTGCTTTTGGGGATACTTTATGGATCAGTCCGGCACTCAACAGAAACATTGCAAATGAAGCTGGTTGGTTTAACTCACCAAATGCTGACAGCGTTAATAATGGGATTGGCAGAGTCTTTTCATTATCACTTGGTCAGGACACGGTTATTGCCGGTTTGGGGTTTTCATCAAATACAGCTTCCGGCTCGGTACCATCAGGTTATGGTTTTTACATTAGTACAGATGGAGGTGATAACTGGCGATTTGAAACGTTTCCGACTGATCCTCTCCCCACTTCTGAATGTGATCAAAACTCAGAAGCTTATGATCCAGATTGTGACATCACTTTTACATACGGTGGTAGAACCTACAATAGAGTCAGGAATACTGTAAGGGAGCAATCACCACCATATTCAATTGCTCACAAAGGTGACGTTATATTTGCTGCGTCATGGGCATCCGGCCTATTGAGAAGTGTGGATTTCGGAGAAACCTGGCAAAGGGTCATTCTTCCCCCATATACAACTGAAGAATTGTTACCTACAAACACCTATTACTGGACTTCAAGGGTAAATGGGCAGGAAATTAACCGCTATGATCCAAGATTTGATAATAACCTTCTTGGATTTGGGCTGCTGATTGATTCCAAAGGACAGGTTTGGTTTGGAAGTGCTGGTGGATTAAATATATCAACTAACGCCTTGACCGCCCCTGTCGACAGTATCAGTTGGAAGCACATAAGGTTTAGCGATCTATCTGATGGTCTGCTTGGAAACTGGGTCATTCGAATACGAGAGGATTTTAATTCCGGAAGGATATGGATGACAAATTGGGTTGCAGATCCACAGGAAGATCAGGGACTGGTTTTTACAGATGATGGCGGTAATACATTTGTACAGCCCCTAATTGGAGAACGCATCAACGACATTGGTTTTAAAGATAACTATGTTTTCGCAGCAGGTGATAATGGTCTATTTATATCCAAAGATAGTGGCAATTCATGGATCAGATCACCACAAATACAAAGTCCCAATACCTTCATAAAAAATAGCGCACTGTTTTATTCTGTGGCCTCAACAACAAACAGAATATGGATAGGAACAGAAGATGGTCTTGCTTCATCAGATGATTATGGGCAAAATTGGGAAATTACCCGAGTTGATTTCCCACTAAACGGAGGTAATGTTTATCAGCCTAACACAGGTCATGTGAACTCATATGCTTATCCAAACCCATTTTCACCACGTATACATGATGTCGTTAGAATAAAATTTGATATAGCAGAATCAGTGAATATAAAGGTCAGGATTTTTGATACCTCCATGAATTTGATAAAAGAAATTGGTGGTTCAATGTTAGATCCGGGCACATATGAAGCTATTTGGGATGGAAAAGATTCACTTGGAAGATCTCTTCCAAATGGACCATACATTTACGTAATACAATCAGGTGATAAACAGATCACAGGAAAAATACTCCTGGCCGGATGATAAGATCTCACACCACATATCAATCCACTTTCAAGTTGTGGATCAACCTCTTCATACTGCTCTTCACCCCTATCATTTTACATGCGCAGGATGGAGGATTCGCTGGTGGGGCATTCCATATGGGATATAGTGCCAAAGGAATGGCAATGGGAAATTCCATGTCGGCTGTCACTTCGCAAGGAATTTATTCATTCTATAATCCCGCTTTAGCTGCCTCCAAAACAGATTTTAGACAAACTGATCTATCCATTGCATCTCTTGAGTTCGATCGCTATTTACAAACAGCCGGTGTTCATTTTCAGTTACCACCAAGTGCAGGAATGTCAATCATGATAATCCATTCTGGAATACAAGATATTGACGGTAGAAGTATAAGTGGTTATCCCACGGGGCGTTTTGATGCCGCGGATCTCCAACTCAGAGCTGACTTTGGAATCAGGTTAAGTGAAATAGTTTATGGTGGCATTGGATTGAAATTCAGCCTTGCTGATTATCACCCAGAGTTAAATAAAGCTACAAGTTTCGGTATTGACCTTGGAATGCTTCTTAAAACCAAATCAGATCTTAATTTTGCCTTTACCATAAAAGATCTGTTTGCAGGATATAAATGGAACTCTCAAAGTTTATACGGTCTGGATCAGGCTCAAAATACGCTTGATGAATTTCCGACACGATTGACTTTAGGTTCATCATATGAGGCTTCAAAATGGACTGTTTCAGCTGAGTATGAGTATGTGATCAGTAAAACAGATTATATAACAGATCAGATCATACTTATTGAAGGTAAACCTACCTACGAAGCAATAACTGAAGAAGTGACATCTACCCTTTCTCAACTAAGAATAGGGACCTCAATTGTTCTGCATGAAAGATTTTCCATTCTTGGTGGATGGGGTTTGCCCTCATTTGAAAATGCAGATAGCTGGAATCTAAGTGCAGGATTTTCAATCCATTTACCTTTTGACTACCTCCAGCCAACCATTGATTATGCTTTTGTTAAAGAACCATATCGCATTTCAAATATACACATGTTTACTTTGAGGCTGAAAATATGAGGATATTAAGCTTGTTTTTGCTAATATTTGTTGGATTCCCCCAGGATTTAAGAGCTCAAAATGGAGGTATGGAATGGTTAACCATCAGCCCCTCCTCATATGCACTGTCTAAAGCAGGGGCAACTACATCCATACCTGATGGTTCCAATTCTATTTATAGTAATCCAGCCTTACTTGTACTTAATGGCACCTCTTCCCTTGATCTGTCCTACACATTCTGGGTGGCAAATATTAAGAATGTATTTGGGGGTCTCAATATTTTAAGAGATAACAGCGCCCTCGCATTTTCTTTCTATAATTCAGGAGCAGATGATTACGAACAATATAACCGTCCCGGACCCAGTAACGGTAATTTTTCGGTACAATATCTCTCTCTGTCCACTGCTTACGCGTACAGGATCCGGAATATCTCCATGGGCGCATCTGCTCAATATCTTAGAGAAGAAGTATTCACTTACACAGCTAACGGTTACGCTTTTAACCTGGGGTTAGCAACATCTGTCATTAATAATCGCCTAAACCTGGGACTTTCTTTCAATAACCTGGGTGAAATGGAGAAACTAAACGCAGAAGCAACAAATATTCCCGGACATTTTAAATTTGGGGCTTCCGGTGATGTGATTAGCTTTACTTTACCTAAAAATGAATCACTGCCAATAGACATTTCTATTGCAGCAGACTATGTTCATCCACTCTCTTCAGTTAATATTACTGCCGGGAGTTCGAATGAATTTACTGATGATCACTTCAACGTTGCATTATCAATGACCGTTTCGGAGACCATTGAGCTAAACTCGGGATATAGAACCGGAGAAACAGCCCGCCCCTTTTCTTTTGGGGTTTCGTTATTTACAGGTAACCTGAATTTCAATTATTCATTTCTTCCTTTTGAAACCGGATTTGGAACAGCGCATTCGTTAGGTATAAAATATACTTTTTAGCATATGAGTAATTCTGCATCATTAAAAGAACTCTATCGATCTGTGAACCCTGATGCTGAAAAGATCTATGTAGTGCCACTCATTCGGTTCACTCATAAAAAAACCGATTATTTATATTTGCTTTATAAGGATTTGATAGACGGAAATGACTATAAGATCAGGTCCATAAGCATCTTCGATCATTTTAAACTGATCGCTGCCATTCTCTCGAATAGAAATTCGATTTTACATTACCACTGGTTCGAGTTTCAGGACTTCAAATCTTTGCTAGGCATGCCCTGGAAGGTCTTTTGTATTTACGTTTTTCAGAAATTGGGAGGAACGGTTATTTGGACCATACACAATGAATTTCCACACGACCGAAAATACTTAGATCTTCATTTGTATCTTCATCGTAAAATGGCCAAATGGTCTAAGGCTCTTCACGTTCATTGCCATAAAGCAATTGATATTATGGCAAGTCGGTTGATGTGTGGGAAAGATAAATTTCATGTAATACCCCATCCTGAATATCCGCTTAAATCGATCAATAAGATCGAAGCCAGGAAACATCTTAGATCTCAATACAAACTGGAAAGAATAGATGATAACCCCATTTTATTAATGTTTGGAAATATCAGCCGGTATAAGAGAATGGACCTTGTCGCATCTTTGATCATTGAATACGACCTGAAATGTAAACTTTTGATCGTAGGTCCTATCAAAAAAGGAAATGAAGGGTTGTACAAGAAGTTGAGGGTTTATGAAGAATCTGATGACAGAATACTGGTCATACCCCATTTTATTGAAGAAGACCATGTAAGCTGGTTCTATTCTGCTTCAGATATCGCGGTTTTTAATTACAGAGAGATCCTTTCTTCCGGTAGTTTTCATATGGGGTTGGCATTTAACAAAACCATCATAGCACCAAATATTGGTTGTTTGAGTGAGGAAACTGGTAAATCAAATATTCATTTATTTAATGATCAGAACGAGTTGAAGGAAATGATCAAACTTCACATTTCTGAAATAGGGAAAAATGACAAGGCATAAACAAAATGCTTTGTGGATCCTGACAGGTGATTTACTTGGTCGGGGAATGTCGTTTGTAGCTTCGATCTATCTTGCTCGAACACTTGGTGCAGAATATTATGGGTTGATTATTTTCGCAATTTCGATCCTCGGTTATGCCAATTGGTTTTCCGACATGGGTTTATTTCAAATTGGTACCAGAGAAAAAGCTAAACCCCCAGAAAAGCGCATATATAGGATCATCGAGATATTCAATCTGAGGCTTATACTCGGAGCTTCAGTTATATTGGCTTCAGCTTTTATTTTGTACATAGTTAATATCGAAGTGATTCAAAAAAAGGTACTCCTGGGGTTTATGTGTTCGCTGGTTCCCTACATGTTCCTGATGGAATGGTTTTATGCCGGTAAACAGGATTTCGGAAAGATAACTCTATCAAAAACTATACAAGGAAGTGTATATTTAATTTTGATCGTGTTATTGGTACAGTCAGAAAAGGATATTCAACTGGTTCCTATTTTTTACACTGCTGGAGTATTATTAGCCTCTGTCAGTCTGGGATACTTTGCTTTCAGGGATAAACCTTTTTCGTTACCTTCGAGGGGAAAACAGATCTATCCCGACCTGTTTAAAAGCAGTTCAGTCATAGGCTTAGGCCAATTATCTGCACAGGTTATTCAATTATTACCCCCCGTACTCCTAGGGCTATTCATGTCTTTTGAACTAGCCGGTATCTATGGGGTAGCATTTAAAGTCGTGATCCTTGCAATGATGATCGACAGAGTTTTTGTCCAGTTGTTGATACCTAATCTTTCATCACATTGGGCGGTTTCAAAAAGTGATACAAGAGAGAAAGTTTCTATGATCTTCAGATTCGTATTGTGCGTTGGGTCTGTAATTGCACTCTTCACATCCCTAAGCTCCGATCAGATCATATTATGGATGTTTAGTGGCGAATATAACGACTCTATTGAACTGCTTAAGATATTATCAATATTTATTGGACTTACATTTATAAACAGTTTGTTCTCATTTGGTCTTATAGCCACAAATCATGACACAGAATTTTTCAAAGCAACATTAAAAGGGGGCAGTCTTTCAGCCATTTTACTAATAATATCAACCTATTTTGGTAACCTGGTTTTTGTAACCATTTCAGTAGTATTGTCTGAGTTGATCATAGTGGGATTTGTTTTTTTGCCATTCAAAAAGGTATTCCCTCTAAACTATTCAAAACCTTTTCTATACGTGATATCTTTAACTCTCTTCTTGTATATTATTATTCAGTCACTACCCTTACCACCTGTTATAAATGGATTACTGGCTTCTATTCTTTTGATCTTTGCAATGATCAGACTCAACTTACTGACTCAAGGTGATATTAAATGGCTTAAAACAAGGTTTTTCTGATGAATACATCACTTTGTATCGGTATTTATGATCTAACCCCTGCCTGGATCTCTCTTTTGGATCAACTGGGAGTGTGGTATCAGGAAGTTTCTAAAGAGACCGATCATTATAAAAGTTTCAGCCTGATCATTGCGAATAAACCTGCACAAAGAGATCACGTTCATCAAATAAAAAGTTACCTGAAACAAGGGGGCAATGTAATTTTCATAAATGATGATCATGGGTTTATACCTGACAAAACATTCAAACGTATATTTTTAAAAAGGGTTTACAATGATCTCAGGATCGAAGGCTTACACCATATCCCCTACTTAGACCTTTTTACTAATGTTAAAACCAAAGGAGGGTCCAAACTTTCGGATCTGATTACGTTTAAACAGGTTATGAGTGGTCACATCGCATTAATTGGTTTTAATCCGGCAGATCTTTTATTTCGAACTGAGTATTCCAGAAAACAGTTTGAAAGTTCGGTTGGCAAGAAACCGGATGAAATAGTTAGTAAAGTATCAAAGGGACAAATCTCTGATCTTTTTCTTCAAATATTAAGGGAGATCCATTTTAAGGCTAAATTGCCGTTTATTCGTAAATGGACATCACCTGAATATAAACCTGTTTTTTGCTTTCGTATTGATTCAGATTTTAGTGATAAGGATCATATCAATGACGTTTATTCCTTATTAAATGAACATCAGATAAGTGCCACTTGGTTTTTACATGTAAAAGCCCATGAAGATTGGTTATCCCATTTCGATCAGTTAGAGGGTCAGGAAATGGCTTTACATGGGTACAAGCATGGAACCAGCAGATCTGAGAGAAAAGTAACCAAAAATATATCAGAGGGGTTAAAAAAGTTAAATGAATCGAGCCTTGAAGTTAAAGGTTTCTGTGCCCCCTATGGTATCTATAATCGGGCTTTAGAAAATTCCCTTCAAAAATTTGACTTCATGTACACTTCGGAATTTACTTTTGCCTATGATTCATATCCTATTAATTTCAACTCTAATGGGCTTCAAATACCAATCCATCCTATCTGTACAGGCAGTTTGAATCGAAAAGGATATACAACCTCAGATATGCTTTCATATTTTAATGAGGTATTGAATAGAAAATTATCCAGACATGAACCGATCATCTTTTACCATCATCCTTTACAGACCGGTTTATATTTATTTAACACAATATTTGAGAAGATAATTGAAGAAGGGCTTACTAATTTGACCTTTGAGCAATATGCTGAATTCTGGCATAAACGAGAAAAGTGTACATTCGAAGCCTATAACATGGAAGATATTGTCCACCTTGATAATGTATCAGATAACTCACAATTATTTGAAGTTTCCTTTGAGCGTGGATCATCTCAGTTGATAACTTCCAAAAGATCAAGCTTTGATATCACATATGAACAGGATATTCATTATGACTTAGATTATTCATCCGAAGTTCAAGATCATAGTCAGGGTATTTTTAACAAGCTAAGCCTGCTTAAAACCTCAATTATGGATCACAGAAACCGGGAGCGTTTATGAAAGTTGGATATATTGCCCCGGCAAGCATTTCTGCAGTCAATGGTGGCCTTCGAACTCAAGTAAATATGACCATTGAGCATGTTAAGAGGTTTGGTGTTGAACCAATAAAGATCTCGCCCTGGGATCATAGCATCAAACGGAGTCAGTTAGACCTCATCCATGTATTTGGTGCCACCGTAGAGAATTCAGGGATATTTCCACAGATCTCGAACTTGGGTGTGCCTCTCATACTTTCACCTGTTTTCTACTCAAATCGGAATTCAAATCATATTAAAGTATCAATTAGAATCGAGAAACTGTTATCGGCTTTTGGAAGTGGAATCAGGTTAGATTTTGGAATAAAAAAGGATTTGTGTGATCTGGCAGATTTGATCTTGCCAAATACAGGCCGGGAAGCCGATCTTATTCAATATGGGTTTGGTATATCACCCTCTAAACTGAATGTAATTCCTAATGGGGTTGAAGAACGATTCAGTCAGGCTGTTAAAACTCCGTTTGTTGAAAAATATGGGGTGGAAGAATTTGTGCTTTTCGTTGGGCAGGCTAGTGCTGAGCGGAAGAATGTAATTAGTTTATTAAGGGTTGCTCAAAAATTACGATCAAAACTGGTGATAATCGGTTCTTTTAATGATAGTGAATACAGTAAAAGGTGCTTAGATCTGGCTAGTAGATCTGATAATGTACTGCTGATTGAGTCATTGGATCATAATTCAGAGCTGTTGTCTTCTGCATATGCTGCTGCTAAAGTGTTTGTTCTTCCATCACATTATGAGACCCCCGGTATTTCAGCTTTAGAAGCAGGACTTGCTGGTACAAATATTGTAATTACCAATGTTGGAGGTACAAGGGAATATTTTGGAGAGTATGGTTTTTATTTGGATCCAGGTTCAGACAGATCGATCCTTGATTCAATAAATAAGGCATTATCTCAAGACGTAGATCAGGATTTGAAGGTTCATATACTCAATAATTACACCTGGGAAAAAGTTGCAGAAAAAACATTTGATCAATATCGGGAGATGCTGAAATGAAAAAGATATTGATCGTATTTGGTACCCGCCCTGAGATCATAAAATTATCCCCGGTGATTAATAAGTTAAAACCTGTCACAAATTTGACGATCCTACATACAGGACAACACAGAGAACTGGCAGATCCTTTATTTGAATTGTTTGATATACAACCAGATTTTGACCTTGAAGTCATGGAAAAGGGTCAGGATCTATTTGACCTGTCGACAAAGTTATTACCATTGTTGAAGTCTGCAATAGCTAAAATTAATCCTGACTACGTTATTGTTCAGGGTGACACGAACTCCTCCTATCTTGCAGCACTCTCAGCCTTTTATTTGCGGATCCCGGTATTGCATATAGAGGCTGGTCTTAGAAGCCATTCTATTTATGAACCGTTTCCTGAGGAAATGAATCGCAGGCAAATTTCGGTATTGGCGAGCTATCATTTTGCCGCAACGGAACTTAATAAACAAAATCTGTTAAATGAGGGAGTTGATAAGGATCGAATTCTGGTAACAGGAAATACCGTAGTTGATGCTTTGAGGTCGATCTTAAGGCATCGACCTAATATGAATGATGCCTTCGGTGAATATTCTGACAACTCAAAAGGCCATAGATCAGTATTACTTACGGTGCACAGAAGAGAAAATCTTGGTGAACCAATTAACGATATTTTGAAAGCTGTTGAACAGCTACTTGATGAGTTCCCTGAGCTCAATTTTTTAATGCCGGTTCACCCTAATCCTGAAATTCAGAAAAGGATCAGTGAACATGGGTTAATTAATTCCAGATTTAAAACGATCCCTCCTGTTTCGTATGATAAGTTTATAAGGCTTATACAACACTCCGACCTCATTCTAACAGATTCAGGAGGTTTACAGGAAGAAGGCGCAGCCTTAGGAAAGAAAATATTTGTACTGAGAAACAGAACCGAGCGTCAAGAACTTATAGACTCAGGCATCGGAGAACTGACAGGAACTGATACAGACCAAATTGTGGATCACGTTTCCAGTTTTTTGAAGTCCGGAAAGGATATTAAAGCGCAAAATATTTTCGGAGATGGAAAAGCTTCTGAAAGGATCCGTGATTTTATAATTGGTCAGCTGTAATCCTGAAATTCATCCGTACCCTCCGGACCGTAGTCGTCTGTAAAGAATTGAATTGCTCCAATCGTGATCCCTTTAAGTACAAATATTGTAAAAACGATCATCAACCCATACTCCTTGAAAGCAAGTATCAGAATCAGGTAAGTAATAAACAAAATGAAGGTACCACGCTGTTCACGGATCGTATTTCTGTCAAATCTCGGAATTTTATCAAATGGAAGCGTACTCACCATTAAAAAAGAGATCACTACAATTATTGGTATCAAGGCTGAATTGACGCCATTTTCCAGAAACGTAAATAATTGTAGAGAATCTTTGAAGGTCAAAAAGAAAGAACCCAAAATAATAGCCTGTGCAGGAATTGGTAATCCAATGAAAAACCCCTGGGAAGGTTGAAGTCGGGCATTCACATTAAACCGGGCTAGCCTTACGGCTCCACATAATGGTGGCAAGGCACTCACAATGATCCCTACAAAACCAAGCTCATGCAGGCTCCAACTGTAGATCAGAAATCCTGGTGCCACACCAAATGAGACCATATCACTGATCGAATCAAGCTCAATTCCAAAGTCACTGGTAGCGTTGGCTAGACGTGCCATCAAACCGTCAAAAACGTCAAACAAACCTGCCAGAGCTATCAACCAGGCACCCAAAACATAATCCTCATTTGAAATTGAAATTATGGCTAAAAAACCACTGAATAGGTTCATCAGGGTGAAAAAACTTGGAACGGCAATACGCTTATTTACAGGTGGTTTTGTCTCTTTACGTCGTCTCTGACGCTGTTTAAATGAGTGATATTTTTTTTGTATCGGATATTTCATCATTCTATAATTCCAAGAACCGTTTCACCGGCTACGGTCTTATCTCCTTCTTTGACCTGAATCTTTACATTTTCAGGAACCACGACATCCATTCTTGAGCCAAACTTCATAATTCCAAATCGTTCTCCGGCATTCAACTCATCTCCCTCATTGATATTGTAAACAATACGACGTGCCAGGAATCCAGTGATCTGTCGGAAAAAGATCTTTGTATTTGAAGGATGCAACACTCCAAAATCAGCTCTTTCATTTAATTCAGAAGCATGTTCGGTCCAGGCCATCAGGTATTCACCGGGATGATATTTAACATACTCAAGGCTGCCGGAAACCGGGTTTCTGTTCACATGAACGTTGAGTGGCGAAAGAAAAATGCTGATCTGAGTTGCTTTACCCTTGATATAAACATTTTCTTCAATTTCCTTTACAAACACTATTTTACCGTCTGCCGGTGAAATGACCAGTTTATCCCCGGCGGGAGTGGTTCTATCCGGATCTCGAAAGAAAAAGATGGTAAGCACTGTAAGCACAAAAAATACTGCATATAATTTATATGCTATCCATTGCGGCAGGTAATAACCGGCGAAACCGCTTATCAATACCGAGACGAGAACAACAAAACCAATAGTACCGTAACCTTCTCTGGAGATCATATTTTAGAGTCCGAAGTACCTGAATGCATCATTAAACATAACAAAAATAAAGAGGCCTATCATCAGGAAAAAACCGATCTGTTGTGCCACCATTCTTACTTTTTCGGAAGGTTCCCTTCGTGTGATACCCTCATAAAGCAGAAATACCAGGTGCCCCCCATCCAATGCCGGAATTGGGAGAATATTCAAAATGGCCAATGTGATACTTAATAATGCTGTGATATTCCAAAACCCTATCCAACCTGCCTGGTCAGTAGCTTCACGGGTAATATTTGCTATAGCAATGGGACCGCCAAGGTTTTGTGTAACTGAAATATCTCCCGTCAACATTCTTGCAAATCCCTGAAGTATGCCGGTTGTTTGCTCGATCGTTTGGTCATAACCTTCGCCAATAGATTCAAAGAATCCATATTCAATCCTCTCAAACCCTAACGATTGTGGGTTAGGAGAAGCAATTCCTATGGTCTTACTTTCCTGATCAGGCATAACGGAGGCATAGAATAATGAATCTCCCCTCATCACACCGAAATTTATTGCAGTATCAGCTTCCTGAATAATCTCTACCAGTTGTACCCAATAGCTGACGGGTTCTCCATCGGCTGATACGATCTTATCACCGGCTTTGAGGCCGGCTTCAGCTGCTGGCCTTCCGGCTGGAACTGATGAGATCTCACTTGGCAGCATATAACTTATATCCAGAAATCCCCGCGTTTGCAGGCTATCAAGATAATTTGGTGTTACCGGAACGTTGACGTTTTGCCCATCCCGTAAAACAGTATAATTCAGATTATCAGAAGTGAGTTCAGAAGCTGAAACCAGGTCACTGAAATAAGTAACCTCTTTTCCATTTACACCTACAATTTTATCTCCGGTTTTAAAACCGATTTCGTTTAGTATAGAGGTTTCAGGCACATAAATACCCTGAGATTCCTGTATAGGCAGAACGGCTTTACCATTGGAATAGGTCATTCCAAAATAAATAAAAAAGGCCAATATCATGTTAAAGATAACTCCGGCCGTAATGGTAATAATACGTTGCCAAACCGGTTTGCTTCTGTATTCCCAGTCTTCAGGCTCTTTCTCTAAATGTTCCGTATCCATGCTTTCATCGATCATTCCGGAGATCTTTACGTAACCACCCAATGGGGTTGCTCCTATACAATAATCAGTATCTCCTTTCTGGAACCCCCAAACTCTTGGCGGAAATCCGATCGAGAAGCGTTCCACTCTCATGCCAAATAATTTAGCAGCTAAAAAGTGACCCAACTCATGTACAAAAACGAGGATCATAATAGCCCCGCCAAAAATGAGTAATGTGTTTAATAAACTTAAAAACCAATCCATGTAACTTATTTAAATATTGATGCTGCGAATGCTCGCGTTTCTTTATCTATTTCTTTAATTCTTTCAAGACTCAAACTATCATTCAAATCTATGTTCGCCAAACTTTGTTTCACAATTTTTGGGATCTGAATATAACCAATTTCTCCATTCAAAAATCTCTCAACTGCCACCTCATTAGAAGCGTTCAGTACTGCTGGAGCAAAGCCTCCTTTCCTTATACTTTCCATAGCCAGTTGTACACAGGGAAATTTTTCAAAATCTACAGGTTCAAACCTTAGATCATGTATGTTATTCCAATTCATTCTTGGTGAATCCAAAGTTAGGCGTTCAGGATAACCAAAAGCATATATGATCGGTACCTTCATATCCGGCAGTCCCAACTGAGCTTTGCTTGAACCGTCTTTGAACGTAATAATAGAGTGAATGATACTTTGGGGATGAATGACAGGTTCAATATCCTCGACATCTATGTCAAATAACCAATGTGCCTCAATGATCTCCAGCCCTTTATTCATCATCGTTGAAGAATCTATTGTGATCTTTGCCCCCATATCCCAGTTTGGATGATCAAGAGCTTCCTTTAACGTCACAGTTTGTAATTGTTCACGGCTATGATTTCGGAAAGGCCCCCCGCTTGCAGTAATAATGATCTTTTCAATATCGTCTCTATCCTCACCGGCCAGGCACTGGAGCATTGCGCTGTGTTCTGAATCGACGGGGATAAGTTCAGCATTCGAATTCTTCAACTCATCCATTATCATCCGGCCACCAACAACAAGGGATTCTTTATTGGCCAAAGCTACTTTTTTATTGGCTTTAATAGCTTTTAAGGTTGACTCGAAACCTGCAAAGCCAACAAGGCTATTTAAAATGATATCAGCCTCATCAAGGGTTGCTAATGCAGTTAAGTGCTCTTCCCCACTTATGATCTTAACAGAAGATGCAACCTGATTCCGAATATTTGAGTAGTGATCTGAATTACATATCAATGCGTACTTCGGTGAAAATTCATAGATCTGTTCTAAAAGTAATTCCCAGTTTGAATGAGCTGAAAGGGCTGCAATTTCAAAACGACCCGGATGTTGCCTAACCACTTCAAGCGCCTGCGTGCCAATGGATCCGGTGGATCCGAGAATAACTAATTTTTTCTTTTCCACTCTTTACGATGAATATTATTGTATTGTAATTCCCTTTTAACAGCTTTCAAGGTAAGGAATGAAAGCTCAAAACCCCATTTCTTTTGCGACTTCGAACATCTGAGCGTGTGCAATTACAGTTTCAGTTAAAGATGGTGCATATCCGCCGGAAAGTAATAACGTGATCGGTTTATTCCATTGCTTTATCATTTCAATTACGATGCGGTCTCTTTCTCTCAAGCCGTTTAATGTAAGTGATAATCTTCCGAAATGATCCCGCTCAAGTGGATCAATACCACCGAGATAAAATACGAGGTCGGGGTTAAACTCTATTTTAATTCTATCCAGGGCTCTTATCAAAGCTTTGTGATATTCTCTATCATTAGTTTTATCAGGCAGACCCACATCAAGATCAGATGGTGGCTTTTTGAAGGGGTAATTATTCTGTCCGTGAATTGAGAATGTGTATACAGAATCATCCCTTTCAAAAATATGAGCAGTACCATTTCCCTGATGAACATCACAGTCTATGACAAGTACTTTATTAACCCACATCGATTGTTGAAGCACTTTTATGGCAACGGCAACATCATTATATACACAAAACCCTTCTCCATGATCTGGCATGGAATGATGTGTTCCTCCTGCCAGATTGCCGGCCAAACCATCCTGTAAAGCCATTAAACCGGCATTAATGGTGCCCTGTACGGCCAATCTTGAACGAATAGCCAGTGATTTGCTCCATGGCAATCCCATCCTTCGGATCTCCTTTCTGTTTAGTTCACCGGTCCAAACTGCTTTTGCATATCGATCGGAATGCACCGTGATAAGACTTGGAAATTCTACCAAAGATGGCAGCACTACTTCGTTTTCGGTTATGACGCCATTGTTTACTAAATAGCTGTGTAAACCGCTGAATTTTTTCATTGGGAAGACATGTCCATCAGGAATATCCGCAACATAACCGGGACTGTAACTGACTCTCAAAATTATCTGCCTAATTTTATCATTGCCATCATTCTTCCACTTTGATCTTTCTGCCTGCGGTAAGAATAAAGATTCTCATTTTCAATGGTACAAGAGGTACTTAATTCAATATTATCTTCTACTATTCCCTGTTCTTGTAACTGGCCTTTGATAAATGCACTTAGATCAACATGTGGTTTTTTATACGATGTGAGGTCAACATAACGGGATGGAAACTGAACTGCTACCTCTTCCCCTACTTCAAAGTTCTTTAATGATATGCACGGACTGATAAAAGCTTTGATATGTTTAGGATCAGCCCCAAGTTCTTTCATTCTTTCAATTATTTTGACGCAAATATTTCCGGCCGCACCTCTCCATCCGGCATGTGCTGCACCAATGACACGATTAGTGCTATCTCCCAATAAAATAGCGGCACAATCAGCAACCTGAATAGCAAGTACGAGATCTTCATTGGTTGTAACCAATCCATCAGTGTCAGGGTATTGGCCTCCAATACTAACCGTTTCGATATTTGTACTGTGAACCTGTTTTGCAAAAGCCAACTGACCTTCATTGATGCCTAATTCTTTAAGAAGGAGGTTCCTATTACTCTCTATTACATCCTTTGGTTCTGTTGTATTCAACCCAAGATTTAAACCGGGTATTTTATTATCTCGATTTACATTCTTATGGTTTCTAAGTGTAAACCAACTATAAATACCCTGCTCATTAAGCAATTCAGGCTGAATAAATTCAATTTGGGAAGACATCTTCTAATTTCATTTTAACTAAACCAAGTGGAAATTCCTGTCCGGTCCACATTTTGAATGACTTAGCGGCCTGATGGATCAGCATATCCAAACCGCCTACCGGAATACCCTTTACTTCTTTGGCTTGTTTTAAAAACTTAGTTTCCTGTGGGTTATAAACGACATCATAACAAATTTTTCCAGATAAAATCTCCTTTTGATCATCTGCAACAGGAGAAGCATCCACATTTGGTGTCATGCCTAGTGGGGTCGCATTAATTATGATCGAAGCATTTTCTGCATAAGCTGTCCAGTTATCGTAATTACACATTTTGATGTTACCGGATGGATCGTATTGTCCGGGTCTTCTCGAAACCATGATGATCTCTTCCAGACCTAGTTCTTTAAGGGCATAACAGATAGCTTTAGTTGCTCCCCCAGTTCCAAATATGATCGCTTGTTCCCCATAGAGTTCATCTGCATGATCTTCAATGGGGACTCTGAAACCATATTCATCCGTATTTTCTCCAATTATCTTGCCGTCTCGCTTCACGATCGTATTGATCGCTTCGATCTGAGCGGCCTCCATTCCAAGTGTATCCATAACTCCATACATCGTCTCCTTATAAGGGATTGTAACGTTGGCACCAAGAAATTCAAGTTTATTAAAATGTGCTATCAAACTGGAAATTTCACTCTGTCGAACACCAACCGCGTGGTATTCTGCTTTTAATCCATAGTGCTGCAACGCGGTATTATGCATCAAAGGAGAAACACTATGACTGATGGGGCTCCCAATTAATAAATAATGCGGATATTGGCTCGATTCTGAAGCCAGAAACTCACTGAAATTCATAGAAATGATCTATTGACAAAAAAAATGCGCATCGTTTCGGATGCGCATCAAATAATGATTTATATATCGATCTGCTTATGCAGTAACTTCTTCTTTCTCTTCATCGTTCTCGATCGGAGTTTCTTTGAAAGTTCCGCCTTCAGCCAATTCTTTGAACTTTTTAAGGTCTTTAGCAAGCTGTGCAGGTGAATCTTCAATAAAAGAAGCGAGTTCTTCCTCAGGCTCACCGAAGAATGTTCGGTAGTCTAATGAAAACTCAACGCGGGTGCGTTCTCCGTTATCAAGAGGAGTAAAACGAATTGTACCGGTTTGATTGAGGTTACCGCTAATGGTAATCCAGGCAAAACGGGTATTGCGTAGGTTGTCAATTAAGTTAGTGGTCCAACTGTACTCTTCGTCCCCTATCATTGTTTTGTACTCAAAAGTTTGCGAGTTCACTCGCTCCACTTTGTCGATGCGTTCCAGAAACTTAGGAAATTCAACTGGGTTGCTTAAGAGTTCGTAGACTTTGGCAAGAGGTAGATCAATTTCGATTCTTTCGTGCGCCATAATTTAATACTTGGTAGTTATGATCGTTAGAATTGTATTCTTATGATGAACTGGTCG
This sequence comes from Gracilimonas sp. B-17, assembly GCF_056857935.1. Classification (NCBI taxonomy): domain Bacteria; kingdom Pseudomonadati; phylum Balneolota; class Balneolia; order Balneolales; family Balneolaceae; genus Gracilimonas; species Gracilimonas sp. B-17. The sequence continues at coordinate 1,098,135 of NZ_JBSXOA010000012.1, read as the reverse complement.
TCATGGAAAAAGGCAGGACTCATCCAGATTGTTCTAAATTTACGGATAATATGACTAAGCCTCAATTATCCAGAGGTATAAAAATTTATTTTCTTTAACTTTTTGTATTAAAAAGGCTTTAATCGGAAAATCTGTTGTCAAAAACCGTGCATTATCCCAACTGTTCTTTCAGGTAACTTACGATCTCCTTATGAATAACCTGTATTTCCCGCTCTGCGTCAATTATTTTGAATCTATCCTCAGTTTTGGATAACTGTTCAAATCCTTCAAAAACACGTTTAAAAAAAGAATCTCCTGAAAGTTCCATTCGGTCTTTTTCAAAACGTTTTGTTCGTTCCGTCGCTTCTACCAGGCTCAAACGAAGATAAAAGGTGATATCCGGGATCAATTTGTGAGTAGCAACCTCATTGATCTGTTTGATCTGCTCTATGGGAATACTTCTTCTGCCAAAACCCTGATAGGCCGTTGTAGAATCAAAGAACCGGTCGAGGATAACTACAACATTCTTTTTTAATAAAGGGAGTAATTTTTCTGCCACCAATTGTGATCTTGCTGACGAAAATAACAACAATTCGGTAATGGGATCTATTTCGATCTCAGGATTCAATAACATGCCCCGGATCATCTCAGATACATCAGTACCCCCCGGTTCCCTGAACACACGTACTTCATACCCTTCATTCCTCAGATACTGTTGCAGTAATTCTATCTGAGTAGATTTTCCACTTCCATCAATTCCTTCAAATGTGATTAACATATTGGTATAATAATGGGACCTGAGTCCACTATTTATGATTATTTAATTCATTAGCGCGCAAACGCAAGCAGTATTTACAATATCATCCCAGCTACAACCTCTTGATAGATCCATCATAGGTTTTGCTAATCCCTGGATAACAGGACCTGTTGCTGTTGCACCTGCCAATCTTTCCGTGATTTTATAAGCAATATTACCTGCATCCAAATTTGGATAGATGAATACATTTGCATGCCCTGCCACTTCTGATCCGGGTGCCTTGCGTTTTCCGATCTCCGGAATTACTGCAGCATCAAATTGCAGTTCCCCATCTACAGGAAATGGCAGATTGTGAGTTTTAACGATCTCTAATGCATTTCTCACCAAGTCGATACGTTCGTGTCTGGCACTTCCTTTTGTTGAAAATGATAACATAGCCACTTTGGGATCTGTACCTGTTACTTTTTCATGCGTTTGAGCCGAATCAATAGCAATTGTAGCCAATTGTTCCTCATTTGGGTAAGGCACCACAGCACAATCTCCATAAGTATATACCCTTCCGTCCTGAAAGCTCATGATAAATACACTCGAAACTACATTAGACCCTTTTTTCAACCCAATGGTTTGAATAGCTGCTCTCAGTACATCACCTGTCGTTGCCACAGAACCGGCTACAGCACCATCTGCATCACCTGCAGCAAGCATAGAGGCCGCAAAGAATAATGGATCCTTAACGATCTCAATACTATCGGCTTCAGTGATCCCTTTATGTTTCCTCCTCTCGTAAAATGAAGTTGCATAAGCTTTGAGCCTTTCATCGGATACCGGATCAATTACATCAAGATGTTTGGGTATAGAAGCTCCTTCATTCTGTATCAAGATCGGTAATGCGAGGCTATGTTCTTTTAGGTACTCGGCCGCTTTAATTACCCGTTCATCCGATGACCGCGGAAGAACGATCCGTTTTGGCTTTGATGCGGCTCTCTTTCTTATGTCTTTTATAAAACTCATTATCCTATCAATAATATGATTGAAATTACTGCTACGGCCAATCCTGACCATTGCTTTTTAGATGGTCTATCTTTCCAAATCCAAACTCCAATTAAAGTGCCTAAGATAACCAGTGATACGTTAACTATTGGAAAAACAACGGATCCCGGCATCATTTTTAATGCATAGATCAAAAAGATAGAGGAATATAGATTTACGATTCCTGTAGCTATACCATACCCAATCTCTTTAAAGGTAAAATGAAGTTCACCCCTTTTGATTAAGATCCCCAATCCGGTCAAAAATGATATTATAAAGATCCCTGACACAAATAGATCTTCAGACAGCTCAGATTCAAATAACTGTTCATATACTTTTAACCCTGTATCAGCTGCACCAGTCATCAAAAAGATCAAAACCGGAAGCCATGTATCCGATAAGCCTGATATCTTTTTCTTTTTAATTCTTGGCACCATCAGAAGTAATGCTCCTAAAGCCAGTATGATTCCTAAATATCTAACAGTTGCAAGTTCTTCATTAAATACAAACAAACTTACAGCAATTGGAAAAATTAGTGACATCCGCATTGCTGCAATACTCACCCCCATCCCAACACGATCGATAGAACGACTGTAAACGATCAGGTTCCCAATAAAGATCAGGCCAAGCAGGATCATCATAATACTAATGATCAAGCCATGATCAATCTGTATCAAATTACCGGTGCCGAATTCTGACGAATTGATCAAACTTATTACTGCTCCCGCCAGATAGTTTATAACAAGTATACTCATCACTCTCATCTTATTATTCTCCGCGATCTTTAAGATCTGAGCAATACTAAGTGAGCAACAAATACTGAGAAAAATGAATAAATAAGCCATTATTCAACTAATTGAAGATCAAGTCGTCCAATTAGTACCGGGTCTTGAGGTCGGTCGTATATACTTCTTGACCTGAAAGGAACATTACGCTGTAAATGATCTAGGATCTGACCGATGCCGGTTTTATTTTGTTTGAGGGCTTCCGCAAGGTAATAGGTAAAAATACTATGGCGATTCTTTTCACCAATTGGAGAAGAAAAAACACCGGACCTTTGGGTCAATGTGCTGGAAAAGATAATAGATGATGGGGTTCCATTACTTGATAGATTTGATACCAAACTACCATAATTGAGATCCGAATTATCAGTCTCTATTATATCCAGATCTATAAATCCAATAAACTTTGCTGGCTGGGACTCATAGATTTTCTCAAATAAGGACCTTACATCAATAAGACCAGACCCTTCACCACTGTAGTTTGTGCCAAACAGATATAAATTACCGTTCTTAACTACAGCATAACCATTCATGTAGACCATCACATTATCCCGGTTTCCTGTTAGCAAATTAGCCAGTCGGTCAGTAGCATTATGCATTTGCTCATCAGTATCAATATTATAACTTTTAATAATGTTATTTGAACGTATACCAAGCGCTCGGGTGAAATATTCTTCCATTAACTTGCTATCACGATCACCATAAGTACGTTCACTATATTGGCCCTTGTATTGATCGTTTGAAATTATCAATGCAGCCGTGCTTTGTGATAAGTCTCCTAATAACGGAATATCCCGTTCTACATCAATTGACCCAAAAGGAATATTAGGTATGGTAACAACCGTCAGATCTGAGGAAAACTCAGACGGGCGCCAAATCGTGTACACATCACTCGCTGAGATCCATGTTTCAGATATGCCATATAATACTTTAAACCATTCCCCCTCCCTTCCAACAAGCTTTAGTTGACTGCCTTCTGCAAGGTCTGTTAATACATTATCTGAATTCACATCAGGTGCATTACGCAAAGGTGTGACTTCCGTGTCAACTACCACAAATTGTTCAAATATTGACTCTACCGGAGTATTTTTGACAGTAGTTAAAGTATCATATTCAACGGTGATCTTAATGTCATAAATAGGGTCTTCACCAAACAGATTTGAGTTGACTTCTTCTGCAAGATTTATGGATATATTATTTTCATTGAATGCATAATTCTTACTACTGATCAACAGACTATCGCCTAATGAAATGGAAACTTTAGCGAGTTTTTCAGTATAGGGTAAGGTCTCTATAGTATCAGCAACCATTACTGTACCGGTTTTTCGCAGTAATCTGGTTTCCCCTGTTTTAGTTGGCTCATCAACTGGCTTCATATTCAGAAAGGATAATCCCGTCAGTAGAGTACCAGCACCTACCAAAGAATATCTTTGAAGGTCTGTAGGTTGCTGTAATAACTGATCTGAAAAAGCAGCATAATAAGAGATACCGGCACCGGCAACCCCAAGCATTACATAACCAAGTCTTGGGCGGTATCGTTGAATATAACGTTCCGTTCTGATCCTTTGGGCGTATTCATATGTGTTAACTGCCATCAGGTCTACATCATATATTGGAGCCTGGGGAGTTATTGTGTCATTTGGATCAAGGAAAAACTTAGAATCGATAAGTTCATAATCGTTGATATCTGTCGCATCCTCTTCTATTACTACCCAACTGGTACTTGAGCAAGAAGCAGTAAGCAGTAAAAGTGCTAGTAAACATAAAGTATAGGATGCCCTGCCAAACAGTCTATAGCAACAGACTGTCTTAGAAATAGCATATTCCCATATGTTATGCTTTAGGCCCATGGAGTTTGTTTTGAAGCCGTTGCAATTTTAGCCGCATCAATGGCGATCACTAATTCTTCATTGGTTGGTATAACATGTACTTCAGTGGCTGAGTCTTCTGTAGTGATCAATGTTGAATCACCTCGGTCTTTATTCTTGTTCAGATCCAGTTTAACACCTGCAAAGTCCATGTCTTCCATGATCTTTTCTCGAATTGGAGCCGCATTTTCACCAATTCCCCCAGTAAATATGATCGCATCTACACCATTCAGGGCTGCAATATATGAACCGATGTATTTTCGCACTCTATAGCAAAAAACATCAACTGCTTCTATACATCTTCGATCTCCGTTATCAGCTTCCTCAAGTAGGTCACGCATATCTGCTGCGTATCCGCTGAGTCCAAGAAGTCCACTGTGTTTATTTAACAAGGCATGAACATTTGCCAGAGATAATTCCTCTTTTTCAATAAGGTAGAACAAAATGGAGGGATCGATATCCCCACTTCTTGTTCCCATTACAAGGCCCTCTAAAGGTGAAAAGCCCATACTGGTATCGTACGATTTTCCATCTTTTATAGCTGTAACTGAACAACCATTGCCCAGATGGCAAGTTATGATCTTTGATCCTTCCTTATCTTTGTCGGTTACCTTATAGTATTTTCGGCTTACGTAGTAATGAGAGGTGCCATGAAAACCATATTTTCTGATCTTATATCTTCTGTAAAGACGGTTTGGGATTCCATATAGAAATGCATGCTTAGGAATTGAGTGATGGAAAGCTGTATCAAACACAGCTACGTGAGGTACGTCCGGTAAATGCTTTTTTGCAGCTCTAATTCCATCCAGATTTGGAGGGTTATGGAGTGGTGCAATATCAAAGGCCTGTTGTATTGCCTCTTCCACGTCTTCATCTATTAAAACAGAATCCTTAAATGTTTCGCCACCATGAACAACCCTGTGCCCAACAGCCTCAATTTCATCCAATGATTGAAGGTGATCATTATCAGCCTCAACCAACAACTCCATTATGGTTTTTAATGCTGAAGCATGATTTTCAATGACCATCGTTTTTTTAAAGGGTTTCTCCCCTTTGAATTCCTGCTTGATGATAGAGGTGACTGCCCCGATTCTCTCAACAAGTCCTTTGCACAAACAATCGTGACTTTCTGTATTTATAAGCTGATATTTTATTGATGAGCTGCCACAATTAATGACTAAAATTTTCATGAGTGAGTTAAAATGAGATTACTGCTCCGATTCCTATTAAATTACGAAATTTAAAATGCTTTTCTGTCCCCATAGGTTCAGAAATCCAAAAAGGAACTTCGTATCTAATTGCAACTCCACGGTCTTTTCCGAGGTAGTCCGGTATATTTATAGAAAACTGTAAACCAACACCTGCATCTGCCACCCAGGTTGGATTTTCTACCATTGGCAAATTCGTAGTATTTTCTTTGTCAAAAGTACGACCAACGTCTCCAAACAGATATGATCGCAGTTCAACAAAATCCCCAAAAATAGTGTTATCAAGTTTTTTATTGACAAAATTTGGGAATTCAAATTCTGTGTTAAATGCAGCTATCGACCTATACTGAGGAATACCCCCATTACTTAAGATTTCAAAATCATGCCGGGTATATCCCCTTAGGTTAGGGCCACTGGCAATGCTAAACAAACCATCACTTAACCATGTCTCATTCAGGGTGCCCTTCGCTCGTGAGATACCATTATTGAGCCAGTCCATTGGCAAACCAAAACTATAGCCAAACAAATATTCAGGGGCTCCATCTTCAGTTACATAACCACCAAACCCCCGCATTCGAATTTTAAAAATGTCACTTAAAAATATCTGTTCAGTGACCTCAACAGTTCCAACTGTAAAATAATTGGACGCTTCGTTTACATTCTGAAGTAGTGTAAACTGTAGATCAAATTTTTGTTTTTCCCATTTCTCACTGATCCATAGATCTAAACCAAGAATGGATTTCCAGTTATCTTGCCACAGCTGAGGAAATGGCCGATACACATAATCGATCATTCTCTCCTGACTGAAACCAAGTGATAATTCTTTGAATCTTAACTCATCAAACCCCGGTTGCCATCGTTTATTGAAAGAGACCTCATGAAAACTATAGCCTGTTCTAACCGTTGAGATCAGTTGAATATTCCCCTCATTTGCATATGATGTTATGACCGGTAAGGGCTCTGTGTAGGAAACAAAATATGAAAATGGCTTATCAGGGAATGCAGTTCCTACCCAAAAACCGACTTCAAGCCGGTGAGGACCACTTCTGAATTCACCCTGCATATTACCTGCCATCCGTAAACCAAGCCTTACACCATCCACTGAGTTATACCAGGCATCAGGAGCAAATGATATCTCATACTCATCTGTCTTTGCTTGTGCCTGAATAACAAATGGAACAAAAAGCAGTAATAGGAAAGGTATCAGGTTTCTATGATCCACTCTGGTAGTATTTCGTCATTTTCATTTGTCAAAAGATCATCAATTAATTTAATCAAACGTCGTTGTTCGGGCCATTTTATAAATTCTTCTACACTATCAGCTGTGATCCATTTGAAGTCAGTATGTTCTTCATCCAGTACTATCTTCAACTGCTCTGACATTTCTGCTGCAAAAGCAGGGATCGAGTGGATCAGATCGGTCTTATGTTCATAAAATTGATTCACTGAAGGTACGACCCAATATTTAGTGGGGCTGTTCCCTGTCTCTTCTTTCAGTTCTCGTAATCCTGCCTCCCAGCTGTTCTCATCGGGTTTAACCTTGCCTCCAATCATCCTCCATTGCTTGGCATAGATCTTTTTGGTGGATCGTTTTAATATGAGGAATTGAACCTTGTCATTAACGATCTTATAAGGGTAAACATCGATGAGTTTTTTCATCTGTCTTACTTAATTTGAGCTCAGTCGATCTCGATTTTCATAATTTCCAACTCCAGCTTACCTGCAGGTACATCAACTTCTACTACTTCACCTTGTTCCCTGCCAAGTAGTGCTTTTCCAATGGGAGACTCAATTGAGATCTTACCAGCTGCGAAATCGGCTTCATTTGGTGATACAATGGTGTACTTCATCTCTTTATCCATTTTCTTATTTAAAATGGTAACAGTAGTAAGTACCCTGACTTTTGAGAGATCAAGATCTTTCTTATCCAATACTCTTGCATTGGCAAGGGCATCCTCAAGTTTTGTGATACGATCTTCTAGATGTCCCTGAGCTTCCTTTGCGGCATCGTATTCGGCATTCTCACTTAGGTCTCCCTTTGCTCTGGCTTCAGATATCTCCTCAGCGATCTCTCTACGTCCCCTGGTTTTCAGGTCTTTTAACTCAGCGTCAAGTTTATCATAGCCTTCCTGGGTCAGATATTGAACTTTACTCATAATCTCTTTTTTTAATCGGTTTCTAAAAATAAAAAAAGCAACCTACTGATGGCAGGCAGCTTTTACTTACATTTGCATTCTGACTTAAAATAAGAGCTTAATTGATGGATTTCCATACCTGTTTTCTTATTCAGCAATTCTCATAAAACGTTTTCATAAATGCATGTGAATCTTGATATTTGAGCTCAATCAAATCAATACTGAATGTTTGGTATAGCACCCGAAATACTCTTTATATACGGTCTGATTCTTTTGGCTGTAGTTTTATTTGTCAACAAGCGGGTGTCTTTTGACATAACCTCACTGATAATTTTAGCCATATTAGTGGTTTCGGGAATTCTCACTCCCAAAGAAGGTCTGTCGGGGTTCAGTAATCCGGCAACAGTGACCATTGCCTGCATGTTTATTTTGAGTGAAGGACTCAGGAAGACCGGTGCTCTGGATATAGTAGGTAAATATTTTTACAAATTAAGTAAACTTAACTTCAGAGTAGCCATATTGATCATCATGCTTGTGATCGGTGTGATCTCTGCCTTCATCAATAACACAGCAGCTGTAGCGATATTTATTCCCGTGATCATAAGTTTGTCAAAAGATCTTGGACAAAGTGCATCCAAACTTTTAATGCCACTTTCATTCGCAGCCATGTTTGGCGGTGTATTCACATTGATAGGTACTTCTACAAACCTTCTTGTTGATTCGATCGCCAAAGATAACGACCTGACCGGATTTACAATGTTTGAGTTTGTTCCCGTTGCATCTATCTTTTTTGTGATAGGTTTTATTTACCTATTTACGGTTGGCATTAAAATAATCCCTGAACGTCGTAAGGACGAATCTCTTACTGACACATTTGAAATGCAAAGTTACCTTACCGACGTTGTACTTCAGCCAAATTCAGATTTTGTTGGTACACCTCTGATGAATACTGAACTAATTAAAGATCTTGACCTGGACATTTTTGAGGTTTTTGATGCCAAGATGAAATCCAAACCTGATCGGGAAAACATCACTCTTGAATCCAATGATGTGCTCCGAATTCGGGGAAGTGTTAAAGAGCTTAATAAATTGCTTAACCGGGAAGATGTGCTTATCAAACCAACCAAGGCGTGGGAAGATAAAGATTTTGAACTTGGAAATGCCCAGCTTGTTGAGGCTGTAGTGGCACCGGAATCATCCTATGAAGGTAAGAAACTCAATCAACTTAGCCTTTATCACCATTTTGAGGGTATAGTTCTGGCAATTCGGCAAAAAGGTAAAATAGAGCAGGAGCATTTATCTGATATTCGTTTACAAAGCGGTACCTCCCTCCTGCTTTATGTAAAAAAGGAACGAGTCAATGACATAAAGGTATCTGAAGAATTTGTTCTTGCGACAGAGATCAACCTTCCAGATCACGATACCTCAAAGATCCCAGTGGCAATAGCTATTATTGCCGGAGTTGTAGGATTTGCAGCCTTTGGTGTATTACCTATCGTAGCTACTGCCATCTGCGGGGTTATACTTATGGTTCTGTCAGGGTGCCTGTCTAATGAAGAAGCATATCAATCTATCAATTGGAAAGTGATCTTTCTCTTGGGAGGGGTACTTCCTTTAGGTATTGCCATGCAAAAGACCGGTGCGGCACAATTGATGGTTGATGGAATTATTACTCATTTTGAACACCTTGGGCCTACGGCAGTATTATCAGCTTTTTTCTTTTTATCTATGATGCTAACAAATTTAATATCAAATCAGGCTACGGCAGCACTTCTGGCCCCAATAGCCATCGAGGCATCCCTTACAATTGGAATAGATGCCACACCATTACTTGTGGCTGTAACAATGGCTGCTTCATTGAGTTTTATGACTCCTATTGGTTATCAAACGAATACCATGATCTTTGGTCCGGGACAATATAAATTCGCGGATTTTGTGAAAGTTGGAACTCCTCTTAACATTCTTTTCTGGATTATTGGTACCTTTGCAATTCCATATTTCTGGCCATTTTAAACTGACAAATGCAGAACTTTCTGTTTAAATATTTACCCATTCTTGATGTACTCAGAAATTATAACCTATCTAAGTTTAAATCTGATCTGATATCTGGCACAACTGTAGGTGTTGTCTTGATCCCACAGGGAATGGCATATGCGGTTATTGCAGGCTTACCTCCTATCTATGGTTTATATGCCGGGCTGATACCGTTATTTATTTATCCCTTGTTTGGTACTTCAAGGCATATTTCAATTGGGCCTGTGGCCATAGATATGTTAATACTGGCAGCAGGGCTTGGATTTTTAGCCGGTAATGATCCAACAGAGAAAATCACCTTTGCCATACTTATTGCAGTAATGACAGGGGCTTTTCAGATCATTATGGGATTATTGAAACTTGGATTCGTCTTTAATTTGTTTTCACGCCCGGTAATTTCTGGATTCACTATTGCAGCCCCAATTATCATTATAGCCAGCCAAATGGGTACATTACTGAAAATTGATATCCAAAACTCTCAGTATATCCATGTGATCCTTATTGATCTTTGGCAGCATATTGAAAATATACATCTTCCCTCTTTTGGCCTTTCTGTATTCTTCATTCTTTTTCTGGTTTTAATGAGAAGGTTTTATGCGAAATTACCGGAATCTGTTATTTTAGTTACGGTTACGATCATTATTGTTTCATTTATCAGTATTTCCCAATGGGGTATTGAACAAATAGGTGCCATTCCCGTTGGGCTGCCTGATTTTGCTCTGCCAGCCTTTGATACTGAAGCAATCAGGGAAATAGCCCCTAATGCCTTTACACTTGCCCTCATTCAATTCATGACCGTCGCTTCACTTTCAAAATCATTTGCACGAAAACACGGGTATACCGTTAATCCTAACCAGGAATTAATGGCGGTAGGTGCCAGTAATATTGCCGGAAGTTTATTCCAATCATTGCCGGTCTCATCCAGTTTCACCCGATCAGCTATAGCAGAGCAGGCTGGTGCCCAGTCCTCCTTGAATAATGTATTTGCCGGATTACTTATCCTATTTACCCTTTTATTCCTTACCCCTCTCTTTGAGGTCCTTCCAAAACCTTTACTTGGTGCAATCATTGTGGTTTCTGTAAGCAGCCTGGTGGATATAAAAGAATTAAAATTCCTTATTAACACTAAACGCAGAGATGCCCTTGTCGCCTTCATTACCTTTATCAGTGTATTAGCCATTGGAATTCAGGAAGGAATCATAATTGGATTAGTGACCTCTGTCCTGGCTCTTTTAATGAAAATGAGTAAACCTACTGTAGCAGAACTGGGGCTTGTTCCTGAAACAAGGGATTTTAAAAACAAAGAACGGTTCTCAGAAGTTAAAACCATTCCCGGGATACTCATACTACGAGTTGACGCTCCCTTTTCATTCGTCAATGCTGAGTTCTTTAAAAACTATATACTGGATAAAAGTATGAATGAGTCAGAAGCTCCCAAGTATGTGATCATAGACGGAACAACTATTGGTGACCTTGATGTTTCCGCAATGGATTCTCTACTGATGATCATAGAGACATTGAATAAACAAGGTATCGAACTGTACATTTCGGGACTGATAGGACCAGTTAGAGATGTGATCAGAAAATCTGATATCAGTACATTCGTTAAATCAAATCGGTTTCATAATACGGTCCATGATGGTGTGAAAGCAGCTTTAAGAAAATTAGATGAAGCAGATGGAGGAACTCGTTTAAGTGATTATAATAAGATCTGTGCCTGATCCTTCAAAAACTGAACTTCTTCAAATTTTGTCCTATCATTTTAAACATTGAGACATTCATTTCTTATCTTCGAAAAAAAACAGACTAACTCTCTCTAATGCCCAAAAATAAACGAATACTTGTAACCTCGGCTCTTCCATATGCCAACGGACCTATACATCTCGGTCACTTGGCCGGAGCTTATTTGACCCCTGATTTTTACGTGCGTTACAAACACCGAACTGATGCCGACGTAGCCTTTATATGTGGATCTGATGAACATGGAGTGCCAATAACGATCGCTGCAGAAAAGGAAGGTGTATCGCCCCAGGATATTGTGGACCGATATCACGAGATGAATAAAAAGGTATTTGAGGATTTTGGTATCTCATTCGATTACTACGGTCGCACAAGTTCAAAAGTGCATCGAGAAACATCACAAGAGTTTTTTACGAACCTTAATAATAAAGGTTTTTTCAAAAAGAAAACCGAAGAGCAGCTATATGATCCTAAAGCTGATATGTTTCTACCTGACCGATATGTGAAGGGAACCTGCCCTAATTGTGGGTATGAGGAAGCTTATGGTGATCAATGTGAAAAATGTGGAACGTCACTCTCTCCTACTGAATTGATCGATCCTGTTAGTGCATTAACCGGAGAAAAACCGGAGTTAAAAAAGACAGAGCATTGGTATATGCCTTTAGGTGATGTTCAGCCAAAACTGGAAAAGTGGCTGGAAACTCGGGAAAACTGGAAACCAAATGTCATGGGTCAGGTCAAAAGCTGGCTTAACGACGGACTAGCTGATCGAGCAGCAACAAGAGATCTTAGCTGGGGAGTTCCGGTTCCACTTGAAGAGGCTGAAGGAAAAGTGCTTTATGTCTGGTTTGATGCCCCTATAGGTTATGTGTCAGCAACAAAAGAATGGGCTATAGATCAGGGAGAACCTGAACTTTGGAAAGAATTCTGGCAGAATGAGGATACTGAGTTATATCACTTTATTGGAAAAGATAATATCGTGTTTCACTGCATTATGTTTCCTGTGGTATTGATGGAGCACGGGGGCTATGTGCTTCCTAAAAATGTTCCTGCAAATGAATTCCTGAATCTTGAGGGGAAAAAGCTGTCTACTTCACGTGGATGGGCTGTTTGGTTACATGAATATTTGGAGGTGTTTAAACCTGATCTCCTTCGTTATGCTTTGGGGACCACCTTACCTGAGTCCAAGGATTCGGATTTTTCCTGGAAAGATTTTCAGATGCATGTCAACACTGAGTTGGCTGATGTATTGGGGAATTTCACGAATAGGTCACTTTCTTTTACGGTTAATTATGCTGAGGGGAAAGTGCCTGAACTGATTGAACCTTCTGAAACAGACCTTGAAGCACTCACAGCTATTGAACACCAAAAAGATAAGGTCACTCAGGCGTACGAGAATTTTCGGTTTAAAGAAGCTATTTCAGAAACCATGAACCTGGCACGTATTGGTAATCGATATTTCACCGAAACGGAACCCTGGAAAACCCGAAAAACGGAACCAGTAAAAGCCGGTAACACCCTTCATGTAAGCCTACAAATTAGTGCAGCACTCTCCTGTTTATTTGACCCTATACTTCCGGACACAATGAAGGAACTTAGAGCGCAACTAGGACTTGCCGATACATTTTCCTGGTCAGATATCACCAATTCAATGCTTAAAGTTGGTGAATCAGTGATACAGGGAGACATCTTATTTGATAAAATTGAGGACGATATCATCGAAGAACAAATTCAAAAATTACACGAAAAAGCAAAGAAAGCAGATCCAACTCCCGATGTTCCAGAACTAAAGGGAAATATTGATTTTGGGGATTTTATGAAATTGGACCTGCGAGCCGGAAAGATCTTATCAGCTAAAAAGATCGAGAAGACCAATAAACTCCTTGAGATCAAAGTTGACATAGGCTTGGAGAAGAGAACCATCGTATCAGGTATTTCCAAATATTTTGACCCAGAAAAACTCTCCGGACAAAAAGTGAGTGTTGTTGCCAATCTGGCTCCTAAAAAACTGATGGGAGTGGAAAGTAAAGGCATGATACTGATGGCAGAGAATCCTGATGGCTCACTCAAATTTGTTGAAACGGATGCAGAACCGGGAAGCCCGATCACTTAATGCATAGTACTTCTAATTTACAATGCAGTGTTACTGGTCTTGAAGAATATCCCCTTGGGTTAACCGTCACAAATACTGCCAGTATATTCAGGCTATTTTCACCCAAAGCCCACTCTGTACAGCTTGTGATATTTGAACACTATGAAGATGAATCAGGCCTCAGTTTTCAAATGGAAAAAGATGAGGAAGGCATATGGAACTGTATGATCCAGGAACATTTTGATCAAAAATGGTACGCCTATAAAATTGATGGACCTGAAATTGACCACTTCTTTCTTTCCACCGATGAATACATAGCAGACCCAAGAAGCCGTCATGTAACCTCAAAAAATCATTACCTGCAGTATCCAAAGACCAAGATCTGTAATTCCATTGATTTTGACTGGGAAGACGATACATTTGTAGCTCCCGAGGATCCAAGAGATCTCATTATTTATGAGGCCCATATCAAGGACTTGGTCGCTCACCCATCAGCAAAGACAGATGTTCAGGGAATCTATAATGATTTTAAAAATGCGGATGTCGGAGGTATAAATCATCTTAAAAGACTGGGTGTCAATGCTGTAGAGTTTTTACCTCTACAAAAATTTGCCTACTTCGAACCGCCTTATGGTGAAGCACTTTCAAATGGCATCAGGAATACCTGGAATCCCTACTCCAGAAATTACTGGGGATATATGACATCATTTCATTTTGCACCGGAAACAATATATGCTTCTGACGCCACCCTTGATCCCGGCGATGCAATCGGTAAAACGATGGCTGCTGAATATGAACTTAAAGAACTTATAAAAGCTCTTCATAAAGAAAATATTTCGGTGCTCATGGATGTAGTGTATAATCATGCGTCCCACTATGACCTTAACCCACTTAAATATACTGCCAAGGATCACTATTTCGATCTGGACAATAGTGGTAATTTCACTAACAATAGCTGGACCGGTAATGATATTGATACAAGCTCTGCATATTCAAGGGAGATAATTGTAGAATCTGTTAAATATTGGATGAAAGAATATCACATAGACGGGTTTAGGTTTGACCTTGCTGGCATTATTGATTGGGAAACAGTGGATCTGATCAAAGATGAAGCACGAAAGATCAATCCAAATGTTCTTCTAATTGCTGAACCATGGGGAAAAGAGTATAAACCGGATGGTTTTTCAGACCATGGTTGGCCCTCCTGGAATGATAGATATAGAAATACCATAAAGGGATATAACCCAAAGGAAGACAAGGGATTAATATTTGGCAGCACTGGAGATAAAACAAGGTTTGCCATTGAGAACTTGATACGCGGTACAATTAGATCTGAAGCAGACGGATTATTTCAGTATTCAGGGCATTCAGTAAACTATCTTGAAAGTCATGATGGATATACCCTTGGAGATTATATCAGAATCGCTTTAGATCCAGACAGGTCAGAAAAAATATTTGATGACGTAAGCCATATAGTTGATCTCAATGAAACGGAAGCATCGATCTCTAAACTCGCTGCTCTTATTTTATTTGTATCTCAGGGTATTACAATGATGCATGCCGGACAAGAATGGGCACGCTCAAAGATCATCCGTGATCCAGACAATATTGACCGGCAAAAAGGTAAAATTGACAGGGACACATATAACAAAGATGATCAGACAAATTGGTTAAATTTTAATGAGATTGAGATCAATAAAACCCTTTTTAATTACTATAAAGGATTGATTAATTTACGCTTAAATGCACCTGCTTTAAGAAAAGCAAAGCCTGAGGATATCAATTTCAAAGTTTACAATGATCCACTTCATATAACTTTCTCAATTGACGGAAAAAGTTCAGGTGATGTGTATAATTACTTTGTATCATTGAACGCAAGTTTGGAGCAGGAATATGAGATCATACTCCCAGAAGGGTATTGGGAATTGGTAACAAACGATCAGCATTCCGGAAATAAAACTTTAAAAAGCGTTAAAAATAAGTATATGGTGCCGGCAAGCTCCGGAATTATTCTAAGAAAGTTGCGTGTAAGCAATCCTTAAAATATTTTACGCCGTCTCAACAATAAACATCCTTAGGAGGAACAAACTTGGCTGGAACAACCACCACTGATAGAGGTTCATGGAATTCAAAATTAGGATTTATACTCGCAGCAGCGGGTTCAGCGGTTGGCCTGGGTAATATCTGGGCTTTCCCAACAAAAGTAGCGACTCAGGGAGGGGCAGCCTACCTGATCATATATCTGTTATGTACTTTTGCTATCGGTTTTCCGGTAATGGCGGCAGAGATCGCCATTGGGAGAAAGTCTGGCAAAAACCCTGTTGGTGCTTTCAAAGCCATAACATCCAATAAGTTTTTTCCCCTTGTGGGACTTTGGGGTGTGATTTGTGGTGTAATGATCCTATCATTTTATACCGTAATTGCAGGCTGGGCGTTTGGTTTTGCATTCGAAGAGATCTTTTACTTCTTCGGTTGGGCCGCAGCAGCTGACTGGCTCACAGATACCGGAAATGGATTCAAGAACGCGCTGATCGCAACTGTATTTATGTTGGGAACTATAAAGATCATCACAGGTGGTGTGAGCGATGGTATAGAACGTGCTACGAAGGCTATGATGCCTCTGCTCATTAGTATTATTGTGATCATGATCATATATGTACTACTGCAACCCGGCAGTGCCGAAGGTGTTCGAACCTATCTTTTGCCCGATTTTTCAAAGATCAATGCCGAACTGATCTTCTCAGCTATGGGACAGGCTTTCTTCTCACTCTCACTTGGTATGGGTGCACTTATTACCTATGGATCCTATCTGAATAAAAAAGAAAACATTCCGCAAGCAGCTGCCTTTGTAACTCTTGCAGATGTAGGTATTGCCTTCCTTGCAGGACTTCTAATTGTACCAGCAATGTATCTGGCGCAGAGTCAAGGTATTAACATTAATGCCGGAGGTTCTCTTGCCTCCAGTACGGATCTTGTTTTTCAGATCCTTCCTGCCCTGTTTCATACCATCGGTGGAGGTGTTGGAATGTTACTTGGTGTTACCTTCTTCCTCTTGTTAAGTATTGCTGCACTGACATCCACAATTTCCTTATTGGAAGTGCCGGTATCTTATGTGATAGATGAATTTGAGGTAAAACGTAAAAAAGCTGCCTGGTCTGTGGGATTAGGAATTCTCGCTGTTTCTATATGTGTGGCTTTCTTCCCTGTACTAATCGGATGGTTTGACTATCTCTTTAGCAGTATAGGCCTCCCTCTCGGTGGGTTCCTGATCTGCTTATTCGTAGGATATGTTTGGACTACTGATAACGCCATCAATGAAATGGAGTACGGATTTGCCGGAATCAAACAGACACTATTCTCAAAAGTATGGCCAATATTTATTAAGTACATTTGCCCTGCAGCTATACTTTATAATTTGATCTCTAATTTCATCTAAACACGTTTGTTATCCATAAAGGCAGGTGCTATTTTTGGATGAATTTAATTTTAAGGAGAAACTAACGGATGTCAAAAGTATCAACATCGGATTTCAGAAACGGAATGGTTCTGGATCTGGACGGTGAATTGTATTCAATTACTGAATTTCAGCATGTTAAACCCGGCAAGGGTCCTGCATTTGTAAGGACTAAGCTCAAGGGGATTATGAATGGAAAAAACATTGATAAAACATGGCGCTCAGGTGAAAATGCTGAATCAGTCCGTGTTGAAACAAGAGACTATCAATATCTCTATAATGATGGAGAATTGTACTACCTAATGCATACAGATACCTATGAACAAGTGCCGGTAAATGCCTCTCAGGTTGAGCGGAAAGGTTATTTTGTTGAAGGTCAAAATTGTACTGTTGTGGTAAATGCTGATGAAGAATCAATATTATATGCAGAACCTAAAGACCATATTGAAGTAACAGTTGAAAAGACTGATCCCGGCCTTCGCGGTGATACCGCTCAGGGCGGCAGTAAACCGGCAACCCTGGAATCAGGTGCAACCGTACAGGTACCTTTATTTATCAACGAAAATGAAAAGATCAAAGTTGATACCCGAACAGGCGAATATATAGAACGAGCTAAATAAACAAATCATGGATTTAAAACTCATAAAAAACATTTTAGAACTTATCTCTGAAAGTGATGTTAATGAAGTATCACTGGAAGAAGGTGATTTTAAGATCAAAGTAAAAAAACAAGGTGAAGTTCAGCAGGTGAGCTATTCACATCCTGCCCCTCAAGCTCCGGTACAACCGGCTGCAGCCCCACAACCTCAACAAAGTGCAGGGGAATCTTCTGATTCTACCTCAGACGACCAACCTGCCGGTGAAACTGTGAAATCACCTATTGTTGGTACTTTCTACACTGCACCGGATCCCGATTCTGATCCATTTGTTAAAGTTGGAGATCATATTTCCAAAGGAGATACATTGTGTATTGTTGAGGCAATGAAGATCATGAATGAGATCGAAGCTGAGTTCAGCGGAACCGTTCAAAAGGTATTGGTCGAAGATGCACAACCTGTAGAATTTGACCAACCATTATTTATCATTAAAAAAGACTAAGCGGCTTTCATGTTTAAAAAAATTCTGATAGCCAATAGAGGTGAAATTGCACTGCGTATAATCCGTACGTGTCAGGAAATGGGTATTAAAACCGTTGCAGTTTATTCTACAGCGGATGCCGATAGCCTTCACGTTAAGTTTGCGGATGAAGCCGTATGCATTGGCCCTCCTGCTGGTAAAGACAGTTATTTAAAGATCCCTAGTATATTGGCAGCAGCTGAGATAACAAATGCTGAAGCTATTCACCCGGGTTATGGTTTTCTTTCTGAAAATGCTGAATTCTCTCGCATATGCCGTGAACATGATATCAAATTCATCGGCCCGTCTCCGGAAGCTATCAATTCTATGGGTGATAAAGCCGTAGCAAAAGCTACCATGATCGCAAATGATGTACCGGTAGTACCCGGGAGTGACGGTGTGGTTGAGAGCTATGATGAAGCTAAAACAATATGTGATGAGATCGGTTTCCCAGTGATCATTAAAGCTTCTGCCGGTGGCGGTGGTCGCGGAATGCGTATGGTTATGGAACCGGAAGATCTGGAGAAGAATTATAAAATGTGCCGTCAGGAAGCTGAAACTTCCTTCAATAACCCTGCTGTCTATATCGAAAGATTTGTTCTGAATCCTCATCATGTTGAAATTCAGATCATGGCAGACCAGCATGGTACAGCTGTTCATTACGGTGAAAGAGATTGTTCTCTTCAGCGCCGTCATCAAAAAGTGTTAGAGGAATCTCCCTCACCGCTTATGACCGAAGAACTAAGAGAACGCATGGGCAATGCAGCCGTAAATGCTGCCAAGGCAGTTGATTACGAAGGTGCCGGTACCGTAGAATTCTTGGTTGATGATGACCATAATTTCTATTTCATGGAAATGAACACCCGAATTCAGGTTGAACATCCCGTTACAGAAGAAGTAACCGGTATTGACCTTATTGAACAACAAATTCGAGTGGCAGCTGGCGAAAAGATCGAAGAATACCCACTCAATTTTACAAATCATGCAATCGAATGCAGAATTAATGCGGAAGACCCTGAGCATAATTTCAGGCCTTCAGCCGGTGAGATCACTGTATTTCATCCACCAGGTGGACACGGTGTACGTTTAGATACACATGCTTACTCCGGTTACAGGATCCCTCCTTTTTATGATTCAATGATAGCTAAGTTGATCGTAAGTGCTCCTACGAGAATAGAGGCGATCAAAAAAATGAAGCGAGCCTTAAAAGAGTTCATAATAGAAGGAATAAAAACTAACATTCCGTTTCATATTCAGTTAATGGATGATGAGAACTTCATAAAAGGAACCTTCGATACGAAATACCTCGAAAGAGAATTTAAATATATACCTAAAAAAGACTGAGATGAGTATACCTGCTGATTTAAAATACACCAGAGAGCATGAATGGATCAAAGACAACGGTGATGGAACAGTCACTGTGGGAATAACTGATTTTGCTCAGGGTGAATTGGGAGATATAGTTTTTGTAGAACTCGAGCCGGAAGGAACTGAGTTTTCACAAGATGATACATTCGGCACCGTTGAAGCTGTAAAAACGGTTTCAGACCTCTATGCTCCTGTAGACGGTGAGATCATAGAAATAAATGAAGCATTAGAAGACGAACCTGAACTTGTCAACGATGCCCCCTATGGCGATGGATGGATGGTAAAGATCAAATTGTCTGATCCTAATCAGCTTGAAGATCTTCTTACTGCGGAAGAATACGAAGAGGTCATCGCTTAAATTATTTAACAATACAATTTCATGCACAGCCGACATTCTGAATGGATCCTGATCCTAGACTACGGTTCACAATTTACACAACTTATCGCACGTCGGCTTAGAGAGCTGAATATCTATTGTGAAATTCATCCTTACAATGTTGAACTTGACTCAGTAAGGGAGCCTCATCCGGGTGGTATAATTTTATCCGGTGGCCCCAAGAGTGTTAATGATCAAGATGCTCCTGCCCTTCAAAAAGAGATCCTGAAATGGGATGTCCCGATCCTGGGAATTTGCTATGGCTTACAGCTTTTGGCACATACAGAAATTCCCGGTAGCGTCGAAAAGGCGGAAAAACGGGAATATGGGCGTGCTAATCTTTTAGTTGACAACAAAGAGGATCTTCTGAAGGATATTCCTAATGAAAGCGTGGTTTGGATGAGTCATGGAGACCATATACATGAACTCCCCTCCTCCTATGAGATCATAGGTCATACTTCCAATGCTAAAGTCGCAGCAGTACGTCATAAGAGTGCCCATATTTTTGGCGTTCAGTTTCATCCGGAAGTAGCCCATACTGACCATGGAAAACAATTACTCCAGAATTTCGCCTACGATATTTGTGGCCTTAAAGGTGACTGGACATCTGAATCATTTATTGATGAACAGATAAAAAGTATCAGGGAAAAAGTTGGAAATGATAAGGTTCTTTGTGCTCTGTCAGGTGGTGTTGATTCGACCGTGGTTGCTACTTTGATCCACAAGGCAATTGGAGACCAGCTTGAATGTGTTTTTGTAGATAATGGATTGCTACGTAAAAATGAGTTTGATTCTGTGATGCATCTTTACACAAGAGACCTTCATTTACCTGTCCGGGGTGTTGATGCTTCAGAACTGTTCTTATCACGCCTTAAGGGTATTTCTGATCCTGAAGAAAAAAGAAAGATCATTGGTAATACTTTTATTGATGTATTTGATGAAGAGATCGGCCATGACACGAATTTTAAATATCTGGCGCAAGGAACACTATACCCTGATGTTATCGAAAGCGTGTCTTTTAAGGGGCCATCTGCTACCATAAAATCTCATCACAATGTAGGTGGACTTCCCGAAAAGATGAAACTTGATCTGATAGAACCGGTTCGAGAATTGTTTAAGGATGAGGTAAGAAATGTGGGGCGTACATTGGGCATACCTGATCATTTCATTGACCGGCACCCTTTCCCCGGCCCCGGGCTTGGAATCAGGGTATTGGGAGATCTCTCAAAAGAGCGTCTAAATTTGCTTCGTGAAGCCGATTATATATTCGTGGAAGAACTCAAAAAGAAAGATCTATACCATGACGTATGGCAAGCCTTAGCCGTTCTATTACCTGTTCAAAGTGTTGGGGTTATGGGCGATGAAAGAACCTACGAATTTACTTGTGCATTGAGAGCAGTTACAAGCCTGGATGGTATGACTGCTGATTGGGCGCACCTGCCCTATGAATTTTTAGCTGATGTATCAAATCGGATCATAAACGAAATAAAGGGAATAAACCGTGTTGTTTATGATATCAGCTCTAAACCACCTGCTACAATTGAGTGGGAATAAAATTTCGAGAACAATTAGGTCTCAATTAAGTATCAACTTAATGTATCCTAAACCAAAAGAAATAATGAAACGAATTTCTCTGCTATTCACGCTTTGTTTCCTATTTGTATCTGTTAATGCACAAACACTGCAAACAGGTATAAACTTCTATGAAGAAGGTAATTATGAGGAAGCTCTTCGAATATTTGAAAAAATTGAAGAGCCTTCATCCTATTTATATGCTGGTAAAACTTACTTTGCCCTCAATAAATACCTCAAGGCTAAAAAATCACTCAATAAAATAGACAGTACTTATTCTGATCTGTATTCTGAAGCCAAATACACAAAAGCTTTGGCCGATTTTGAGCTTGAAAATTTTGCTGCTTCACTTGATGCATTATTTGAGATTAATGAATTCTCGATGCAAGGTAGTATAAAACGAGATGCTTTCAATTTTTATAGAGACTTGTTGAATTTCTTAACCTTAGAACAGCGTTACCAAGCTTTCAGGGCCGTTTCTTACGATCAAATTAGGCTTGACCTGGTAGAAGCAGTTATTGGGGTCTTAGATTATCCTTCTGCAAAATCTCTTTTTGAAGCTTATACAAACACTGTTAATATATCTGATTCAAGCCGGTACCAAAATATATTCAGTGTCATGGAAGATTCTGCTTCTTATGCACAACGTTTTAATCCCAATAAATACACCCAAGCACCTTCCGGTCTATCTTACAATATTGGAGTTGCATTGCCTGAGTTTGAATTGGAATCAGATGAGTTTGAGATCACCCAACATTTATATTTCGGGATACAACTTGCCATTGAGAATTTTAACTCTCAAAATACTCGTCAAAAAGCTTTCCTCACCTATCGTAATACGGACGCAAGCGTAAATAATGCTCCATTTATTGCCAACGACCTTATCTGGAATCAGGATGTTGATGCCATCATAGGTCCATTATTTTCTGAAGTTGCTTTTGAGCTATCTAAATATGCAGAGCTTTATAGTACTCCATTGTTAACCCCATTGGCCAACTCGGATGATATAAATCTGGATCTGAACTATACATTTCAACTAAATCCGACCTTTGCCGTTCAGGGTAAAAAAATGGCTCAGTATGCCATACAAACGCTCCGGTACGATACCCTTGCGGTACTTGCTGAAAGAGGTTCATTGGGTGAGGCTTCAGCCTATGCATTCCTTGACGAAGTAAGAAGACTCGGCGGAGAAGTAGTCAGGTTCTATGTAGAAGACCTGGCATCAGAAGGTTATGATATCAGTGAATATGTAAAATACTTTGATCCTGAGGTTGATACTGTATACAATTATAATATCGATGCTGTCTACGCACCATTTACTGGTAACATAGCACAAACCTTAATGAGTGCTTTGATCACCAACCTTGAAGCTATGGGAAGCGAAATGTCCATTTTAGGTTCAGAGGAATGGGAAACTGCAGATATTAATGCATCCAGGCTGCCTGAAACTGATGTTTATTATACAAAGACATTCGAAGTAGACTCTACTAATTCAGCTGTAAACGATTTTGAAAGTGAGTTCAGGTTAAGGTTTGATACTCAGCCAAATCGTTTCGCATATATAGGATATGATGCGGCTAATGTTTTGCTTGAAAGCTTGACCAGAGTACAGAACCCTGAATATCTGAAAGATGGTTTAAAATCTTTTGATAATTATAGAGGCTTGATCACACGCGTAAGTTTCAATGGATCCCACATCAATCAGGAAGTTAAGATCAGGAAATCAACTTATAACGATAATTAAGATTAGCTCTCAGACTCTATTTCACTATTCTGCTTGGCTTCCATCTGCCTTTTGATTCGATATTGTTCCCGTAGCCAAATTCTCCATTTTTCACTCTCACGTTGATGTTCACTAAAGGTTTTAGTGAAAACATGCCCTCCCTCCGGGTTTGCTACCATATATAGGTAATCATGTTGTTCCGGATATAGGGTTGCTTCTATTGTATTTAAACTTGGGTTTGTGATGGGACCCGGAGGCAAACCAGAGTTGACATACGTATTATAGGGATGGTCGTACAGATAATCTTCAAACAACAGTCTTCTTCTCTCTCCTAAAGCATAATTAACGGTAGGATCTGCCTGCAAACGCATTCCTCTTTGAAGTCGGTTCCAATACAATCCACTTATTCTTGGCTTTTCTTCGTTGAACTTTGCCTCCCATTCAACAATTGATGCAAGAGTGACGACCTGATCAGCAGTGAATTTTAGTTCATCGATACGATCTTGATATGGTTTAGCAACTCTCTCGTTAAACTCTTTCAATATCTGATTCACAATTTCTTTAGGTGACCGTGTCCAGTAAGTCAGATATGTATCTGGTAACATTCGTCCAAACAATTCCTGTTCGGTAAATCCTTTTTGAGACAGAAAAGTACTATCAGAGAATACCTGTAAAAGCTCACTTTCACTAAAATGCAATTTTTCTGCAAGAACTGATGAAAATCTTTCAACGGTAATGCCGGGTAGTATAACTATCTCTACCGGATCTTGAATTCCGCGCGTCATTTTAGAGAGGAAGGTATTATAACTTAGTGCCCCCTCAAATTCATACCTGCCTCTTTGAAATTTACGCCAACCAAGCAATCTAGCTGCCCATTTCAATTCATCCGAATCATATTTAACCTCCAGTGAATCAAGTTTATATTCCAGGTCATTCAGATCAGAAAGACCGGTGAATGTAATAGAAGTATTCGAATTAAATACAATAGCATCATTACCGGTCAATCTTGTTAACCTGGAAGTGATCACAGTTCCCAATACAAATAGAAATATTGTAATCGCTGTGATCAGCTCTGCCTTACTTATGGATGTCAAGTGTTGAATGTTCATGCCCAAAGATAACAAATGGTCTTAAAATTGACCCAAATTAGCTCATATAAAGTTCATTATTTCATCTAAACAACATGAATTGTAACAATTCGATTCATTGAACGTAAACACGTTTCGAAGAGCAAAGAGCTTTTGGATGCTGCATAAGCACCAAATGCCCTAAAGAAAAAACCCGGGTCTTGAACGATTCGGGTTTTTTATTATTGATCTGATAAACATTGACTAAAATGTCGGATTTAAACGGAGCCAGAACACACTTTGGCCTCCTGTTCCTGAGATAGGCTTTGCAATTTCTAGTTTTAAAAATCCCAACCCTAATCCCATTCCTATATTATGAGAAAGATCACTGAACGAAATATCATAATGATCTAACGGGTTGCCCGACATTTCGAGATTGGAATTATAATTGGAATAACCGGAGTCCATAAAAATTGAGATAGTAGTGTTACTCAGATCCGGCCACGAGTTGCCATGTTCTCTACTGCTTCCAAATTCAAGTTCAAGATTACTTAATAGCATTTGATTCCCCTTCAACATTTTATAGCCAAAGGCTCTTAAACTACCAATTCCACCTAAAGCAAAGTTTTTATAATCAGGTGCTAGACCTGTAATACTTCCACCCATTATTCGCCATTTAAGTAAGGTACTTCTATCCAAACGAAGAAAAGATTTAGCTTCAGCTTGGTAGGAATTATAACGAAAATCATTATTGAAGCTTTCTATATTTGCCAATTCAGCTTTTGCCGATAGTGTGGTTTGTAATGTGGCATTGCTTCTGATTCCGTACGGGTTCAGTGTCACACCAACTGTGAGGTTCTGTTGCCCGATCTCATCAAATTGTGAATCAATAGCCGGATTTGGCCTCCATTCTGAATAGCGACTAAAAATTGAAAATTCTGTTTGCTGTTGCACAGAACTAACTGTCTGATTATTGTAGGCTAATCCAAGTTCAACATTTCTCAATGGTTTAAACATGGTATAGATTCCAAATCCTTCACTTTGTTGGTAATCCATGTAATCAAATCCGGTGAGAATGGAACTAACAGAATTTTCAAAGATCCCCGTACGCCAATAATCTTCGGTGGATGTGGTATGGTATAACTCTCCTCCTATCAACCACCACTTGCGATGATCTCCAATACTTTTCTCTGCACCAAGTGAATATTGAATGCCACCCATTGCTGTAGAAAAACCGACCAGACCGTGCAGATCTACATTTTCTACATTCAGAAAATTGGAGTTATTCCAGTCCATTTTATCTTCCTGATACCCAATGAATAATCCATCTACACGGTTATATCGTAGCATGGAAGTGACGGGAAAAGCGGAATAAATTGGGTTTTTAACACCAAAATTACTTTCTGTGTAAAATTCAGTGTCTAATCCTTCATACAGATCTACTGAGTAATGAAGTTTGTTCTCTAAATGCTGGGCATCAACGCTAATTGAATAGCTCAAAATTATGATAACTGCATAGTATAGTACTCTCATATTATCCTGTTTTGTTGATGTTTGTACCTCCGAGTAATTTACACCCTAACAGAATAATAAAAATCGCATAATCATGCTTTAAAAACTTGGATCAGGAACTGTATATGCTCTCTAAGCTCAACTCCTATCAACTCAGCCCCTTTTTTAATGTCGTCTCTTGGGACACTGGCTGCAAATTTTGAGTCTTTTAGTTTCTTTGTAACTGACTTTAACTTCATATCGTCAAACGCATTTGGCCTCATAAGTGACACTGCATTCATAAAGCCTGAAAGTTCGTCACATGCAAACAAATACCGTTCCAGCTCTGTTTCAGGCTGTTTACCGGTTCGTTCCGGTGCATGGGCTTTTACTGCTTCAATAACATCTTCTGTATACCCGTGTTCAGGTAAGATCTCATTAACGGCTTTATTTGGATGTTCATCAGGGAATTTTTCCCAATCGATGTCATGCAGAAGCCCTGCCTGCCACCAGTGTTCGACCTCCTCGTTATCCTTACCAAGGTGCTCGGCATAAGCCTCCATGGCTTTTGCCACCATTTCACAGTGCTTTATAAGGTTTTCATTTTCAATGTATTCCTTTAATAGATTGATAGAGTCTTTCCTGTCCATGATCATTTGATGTATGAGTGTACTTCTTTAGCAACTTCCCTGTTATACTGAAACGTAAGGTCTTTATAATTGATCAGGTCAACGATTGTACCTATTACACATAATCCACCTGTTAAAATATATAGTATACCCATACCAATTTGATTAAGTATCAAGCGATGAACACCAGCAATCAGAAAGAACCCGAGTAAACATGTGATCAAAATAGTTTGTGGATCTTTTCTTCTGCTTCGATACACATTGGCAAATTTTTCGGCTTCTTCCTCATTTAACTGAGTGATCAGTTTTCCAATATATAATGATTCGTCCCCTTCCAGTTCAGGTAAATAGTCGATTACATTAGCCATGTTTTTCCTTCTTTTCTGTTAGTTTAGTTGTGATCATATTTTTCCAAATAAATACGATCCTTAAAATTAATATGATTACCGCTGCAGGTCCTGCTAAATGGGACTCTAAAGCAGCGTTTATATTGCCTCTGAATGTATATGATATAGAGTGCCCGAGACCTTCTCCAGGGCAAAAATCTATTCCTACCCAGTCAAATAGGCAAAGACTGGTACCGGCATTATCTGGACTCATTACAGCCAATAGTATGAGCCCCAGACTAAAGACAAACCATTCCAAATGTCTCTTTAATTTTTTTACGGTCATAAACGGATACGTTCATTTTTATTTTTGGTTACCATATTATTCAATATTAGGGTCAACAGGTAACTTTATAAAAAAAGTAGTTCCAATATTTTCTTCTGATTCTACCCATATCTCACCGGAATGCATTGATACATACAGGTGTACGATATCCAATCCTAATCCTGTACCGGCTTCTCCTCCGGTTCCCATTCTGGAATATTGGATCTCACTATCAAACAGATCATCCTTCATACCTTTAGGGATTCCGATACCTGTATCATTAATTTCAAATAGGATCGATTTGCTCTCATCAATCTGACTCACAGAAACCGAAACAGTACCACGGGCCGGTGTAAATTTTAAAGCATTCGAAACAAGGTTATTTACAGCTATCTCAATTTTATTTTGATCAAGATTAGCTCGCAGATCTTCCGGTTCAACATTGTATTTCAAATCAATATCTTTAAGCATTGCTTTAGCCTTATTCATTGAGATGATACGTTCAATGACCTCGGTTACCTCAACATTCGCCAATTCTACTGACTCAGGTACCTTCTTTTTACTTTCCCTATCGAGAACTTCACGTACCATATTCAGGAGGTTGTTGCCGCTATTCTCGATCACTGAAAGCATATGTTTTCTTTCATCTGTCGTGATCTCATCAGTATCTCGCATTAACTTCACTAAGCCAATTATACCGGTAAGCGGATTCTTGATGTCATGACTCACCATTCTAACAAGATCATCCTTTTTCTTATTAAGCCTGCTAAGTTCAACTTCACGATCTTTCAGTATATCAATTCGATCGTTCAGTTGTTTCTGTAAATTTCTGATCTTTAAATGAGTATCGATTCTGGCTAAAGTCTCCTCTTTTTGGAATGGTTTTGTGATATAATCGACACCACCATATTTAAAAGCTTGAATTTTATCATCAGTTTCTGTCAAAGCACTTAGGAATATTACTGGAATATCCTCAAGACCATCCCGTGCTTTTATCTGCTTTACTGCTTCATATCCATCCATTTCAGGCATCATGATATCCATTAAAATCAGATCGGGATGGTTTTTCTCAGCAAGTTCAATGGCTTCTTTTCCATTTTGAGCCTTTATATGCTTATATCCTCCATTCTCCAGAACATGCGATAACAGTTTTAAATTGAGAACTGTATCATCAACAATGAGAATTAGGTTATCTTTGATATCAGACATGTGCCGATGTGTGGTTATAGATGATATTATTATCCTTCCTAATAAGTATATACTTCATACTTAGGAGTACTGAATAAACTAAAAAAGACACCTCTATAAAAGGGATGTCTTTAAAAAGTCATTATTAAGATCGGAACCAGAATAATTATGACCTAAAAATCAAAATCGTCCATTAGTTCTATAGGTTCTTTAGGCATTGCAATAGCCAATCCTATATATACTAACAAACTAGCTCCCCAACCCATTATAAATGCAGCCGCAAAAATAAATCGTACTACAGTAGAACTAATACCGAAATATTTGGCCAACCCGCCGCAAACTCCTGAAACCTTCTTGTCAGAACGAGATTTCATTAATTTTTTTGAATGCCGATAGCCATAAGAATCCAGACTATAGGACGATGAAGCAGTAGCTGATCGGCTTTGGTCACGATCGAGTGCGTTATTTAATCTAGAACCTGAACTCATACTTTCATCTTCAGACCCATGAATATCGCTGTAATTGCTGATATTTTTACCTTTATGGGCTTTTTTTCTGGCTTTTTTGATCTTTCGGGCTCGTTTTCTATCTCCCACTAAAAAACCAAACCCAACTAAGGTTATCAAAGCTCCACCTACTAATGGCAATACAGATGAACCAACCAATCCTTCTGTCAGTCCAGAAAGAAATCCTCCAGTCGGTAACCCTATGGTTTGTATGATAAAAGTGAAGGCAAGGAAGATCATAACCATTCCCGAAATCGTAGCAATATTCCAGATACTTTTACCGGTATCTTTTTCTTCATCTTTGAGGAATTCCTGCATGGTTGTATTTAACTCAAATTCGTCAAATTCCAACGTTGCCGTTCCCGTTTTGGATGCCGCTCTTTGTTTCGTTTGTTCAGCCATAATTTTTTCTTTGTTTTCCACTACGTTGCCAAAGTAATAATGTTACGTGTAAATCACTTCTTTCTCAGTAATAATTGCATCTAATTTTTCATCAAATGATTCCGTGGGTATTTCATTGAAGATAAAATCACTAAAAACCAGTCCTGCTTTAAATGCATCACTTTCACTTAAAAACCGATCATAGAACCCTTTTCCATACCCTAACCTGTTTCCAGACCTATCGGCTGCTGCCATGGGAACAATGATCAAATCCAGCTTTGATATATCAATTTCCTTGATGGTCTCCGGTTCCTTTATGCCCCATTTATTGTGTTTCAGATCGTTTACATCCGTTAGTAAGGAATGAATAAGTGTTCCGTCTTCAAAATTCGTGACCGGTACGATGAGCCTTTTGCCTGATGCCAATAATTCTGCAACCAATGAATCTGTTGCCACCTCATTTCTATCGTTCATTGACACATAAAGGTGAATAAACTGGGCCTTCCTGAATTCTTCTAATTCATGAACCTTTTCAATAATGAGGTCTGACTTACTTTGCCAGGTTTGAGAGTCAAACTGTTCTCTCTCTTTCAGTATCTTTTTTCTGAGTTCAGATTTTTTATTTCCGGTATCAGACATATCATAACTCTATCAAATGATGTTTAGTAAGGTCTATCCCCTGCTCATCCATCTCTTTAAGCAATTTGTGCCAAATATCTGTCCCATATTTATTCATAAAATAGATCGGAGAAACTGACCGCTCCTGAAGCCCCCCATCCGGAAACAAATTGATCTTGATCTTTTCTATCCTTTTCAGCTGCGTTTCTTCCTGTTGCTTTATAGATCGGTAAACCTTGCCTTTCAGTTTATTAAGTTCATTTTCGAAACCGGCAACTGTTTTACCCACTGTACCATCCAAAGTCGGATCGATCTCATCAATAACTTTAAGAGGTTTCTCTGCAGCTTGTTCGAGTTTGGTTTTCCATTCACTAAATATCTCTTCAAGGTCAACATTGTCGGTTTGTTCAACATAAGCTGATTCAAGATCCTCAATACGCTGATCATACTCACAAACCTTGAAAGGCAACTTCTCAAGGATCCTGGAAATACCTGATTCAATGATCGTTGCTGTGTATCTGGGAAGGATCAATGGCATCTCAAGTCCAAACACTTCATATAGAGAACGCATTTGACCATAATAAGCTAACTCTCCAGGACCTGCCACATAGCCTAGCGTTGGAAGTAGTTTGTCCTGAATTATTGGGCGCAGGAATACATTTGGAGAAAATGCCTCAGGTTTGTCTTTGATATCATTGACCAATTCACTGGTTGACCAATTTTTTCCCTGAGCAGTCCAGTTATCTCCACTTTTGTGGATCTTAACTCGCTTTGAATTTTCATCCAGATAAAAAAGATTTGAATCACCATTCAAAACCTGTCTATGAAATAAAGACTCCAGTTCTGCACTCTTTTCTTCAATGGCATCATAGATCGTCTCAGCAGAAGAAATGCTTTTAGCGAGTTCATCTGACAAAAGCTGTTTCAATCCCTTATGATTACTACCGGCTATCAACAATCCCTCTTTAGCAAACAATTCATTGATAAAACCGGCAAAAGCTTCCCCATGTGTTCTACCCGGTTTGTAATGGCGATCAAGGATATCCCAAAGTTCATCTGAAAAATCTGTATCAAACATTTCAGATCTTAAATTCTCTTTGATCTGTTCCAGGGTATCGTCCAAAACCTCCTTAAAAACCGGTATATCTTTACCCTGTTGTTGAAGGTAGATCTTTTTAAAATCATCGCGTCCGGATATACCAACCCATGAGATCTCTTCAAAATCATGATCTTCATCTGCCATCCAGAATACTGGAACAACAGGTTTACCTGTTTCCTTTTCAAATTTTTGAGCTAAAGCTATGGCACTTAATGTCTTATAAATGGTGAAGACCGGTCCGCCATATAAACCCAACTGCTGGCCGGTTACAACTGCAAGGGCATTATCTTGGGATAACTTTTCAAGTTGTACTGATTGATCTTCAGCTATACCCAATTTATCGTGATAGTCAGACAGTGCTTTAACCATCTTTTTTCTATCAACTGTTATGGAAGCTTTATTTGCTTTCTTTAATACATCCTCTTCAGAGAATGGATCATAGGGGTAAAAAGATTTTAGTTTATCAAAATCATTAAGGTAGGTAGTGAATAATTTTGAGTACGATAGTTCACTAAATGAACAGCCGGAAATATCCAAATCTTATCCTTTCATTTTTGAAATACGGTCTCTGATCTTTGCCGCTTTTTCATAATTTTCGGTTTCTATAGCAGTTTTAAGTTCTGCCTCAAGTTTTTCGAGTTGTGATAACTCTTTTTGACCCGGTGAGGTTTCATCACTGTTTAAAGCTTCTTCGATGGTCTTTTGTTCAGGTTCTGTTTTAATACCAGCCTCAATCAATACACTTTCATCCACAAAAATTGGTGCGTTGAATCTAACAGCAAGCGCAATAGCATCACTTGGTCTGGCATCTAACTCAACAACACCTTCTTCTTTTTCAAAAATAATCTTGGCAAAAAATGTTCCTTCATTGAGCTCATTTATGTAAACCTCTTTGATCTCAGCATCGAAATTCAGAACAAAATTCTTGAGCAGATCGTGGGTCATTGGTCGGGGTGGCTTGATATTTTCCAATTCCAATGCAATAGCCTGAGCTTCAAAAGAACCAATAATTATAGGTAGACGTTGGTTTCCCTCAGCCTCGCTTAATATCAGGGCATAAGCACCACCACTACTGGGACTGGTTGATAGTCCAAGTATCTCCATTAGAATCTTACTCAAAGCTTTACTCTTTTTGCTTAAAATTGACTTTATGAAGTTAATGATTTTTCTGTAAGTCTTAAACCAATCAGTATAATATTCCGTTTGTTTATAAATACCTCATTTGTATGAATAAATAGGATTCTTTCCTTCCCTACAACCATCATGATAAATAACTAAAGCCCTATCGCATGAACTGCCTAATCCTAACATGCGATACATTGCAATTAAAATGAATGGTAGTATCAGTTAAGTAATTTTTATTAATCAAACGCGTGAGGGCATTATGAAAGCTCTGAAATTATTTCTACTCGTTATTAGCCTGTTAGCCATGAGTTCCTGTACCATTTATGATAATGATGTTGAAGGTGAAGCTGATCTGGTTTATTCAAGTACCATTAATATCCGTGCAAACGATTTTGTTTTTGTTGATGATTATATAACAATGGCTGAATATGGGTGGGATAACTTAGATGAAGAGATGGTTGACTTTGGTTTGGTTCACGGATACCTCCGCTTCGAAGGAACAACTGCATGGCATGCCCTACCCTTTTCAGTTCCATTTGAGAATGACCTCGTAAATCTCAGGTATCAATTTGATATAGGGAGCTTCAATCTCATACTGGAAGGTGAGGTTGCAGGCAACAACCAGGCAAACGCTGACCTCTTTCATAACGACGTACTTAGAGTTATCGCTATACCTCCTTCTGCTATTGTACGAGGAAAAGGCGTTGATTACAGGAACTATCAACAAGTTATTGAGTTATATGGACTAGATGATATCCAATGATCTTACATTAATACAAAAGATCAAATTCAATCCTAATTCAATAAATAAATATGAAACCTATGAATTCAACACTAAAACTGAGTTTTATACTAGCAGCGATCATAAGTCTTACTTCGTTTTCACTACAAGCTCAGAATCTCCCTGAATCAGGTTCAATTGGACTAAGAGCTAACTTTACAGGACAAGCAAGTATCGAGCTTCCTTACATGCTAAATGATAATCTTTCATTAGCACCATATCTCGCAATTAATTCAACCCAAGACCAATCCACTAATTTCTCACTTGGGGTGAGGCCTCGTTATTATGTAAGCCAGGATAGAGCGCTGGCAACTTATGTAACTGGTGCTCTCGGTTTTTCAAATACGTCCTTCAGTAATAATAACATCAATTCTGTGACCAATTTTGATCTGGGCATTGGTTATGGAGCTGAATACTTTTTTTCTGATCAATTTAGTGTAAGTACGGACGCAAATCTGGGTACACGGTTTGGTGACAGTGATACAAATATATCAACTTTAGCAAGAGTATCAGCATCTATCTATTTCTGAAACAGATATTAGAGATCCCTGGAAAAGCCACAGTATTTCTGTGGCTTTTTTTATTTGCTTCAATATTTATAAGAATTATTTTATCCTGAAGTATTTTAATGAATTGGCTGGTTAATAATTTTATTCAAAATTTAATAACAGGGGACTCAATTCATTTGTTTATCATCTAATAAGGAAGGCATTTTGAGAGTATATGGTTGATCGGAAAAAAATAATAGAGATATTCAAGGCCTCCCCTACCCCTACTTCTATTCTTCAACCAAAAGATGGGGCTTACATTTACGTTCAGGTAAATGATGCTTATTGTGAAATGACTCAAACAACAGCCTCGGAACTTGTTGGATCCGGTCTATTTGAGAAATTCCCTGCAAATCCGGATGAAGCAGAACCACATGGCCCATCAAGACTTTTAAGTTCTTTTGAAAAGGTTTTAGAAACTAAAAAAACGGATAAGATCGATACCATCAGATATGACATTATGTTGGATGGTGATAGATTCAATGAAATATATTGGAAGGTGATCAACACTCCTGTATTGGATAAAGAGGGTAACGTTGAATTCATCATTAACTCCGCTACACCAAAAACCGAACAGGTATTGAGTGAGAGAGCCAGAAATCTCATGCTCAATAATACTGAAGATAGTTTTGTTTACCTGGACCTTAATCTGGATATCGTTGACTATAATTCTAAATTCTTTTTGAATTATAAAGACATCTTTGATAAAGAGATAAAACGAAACACAAATATTCTGGATCATGTACCCTCTGACAGAAAAAAAGAACTCTCCCAACTTTATAAATCGGTCCTATTAGGTGAAACCATTGAATATGATACCGTACTTGAAGATGTCATCGAAGGAAAACGGTATTTCACCGTCAAAAATAAACCTGCTATTGACGATGGTGAAATTGTAGGGGTCTTCATCTCATTACTGGAAAAAACCAATGAACAAGTTGCACGTTTAGAGGTCAAGAAAAATGAAGAAAGATTCAGGGCTTTGGTTGAAAATGGGAATGATATTGTTCTGATCCTTGACCCAAATGGAAATCCAAAATATGCGTCCCCTTCTACAGAGAATGTTCTGGGATATACTCAGGAAGAAATATTGAAATTAGACATCTTCAGTTCAGTACATCCTGAAGATGTAGAGATGGTTCAAAGTGAAATAAGTAAATGTTTAAATAAACCCGGAGAACCAATAAACGTAGCCCCTGCACGCTTAAAGGATAAGAATGGTAAATGGCGTTGGTTTCATGGTACTATTACAAATATGCTACATGATCCGGCTATAGAAGGAATTGTCGATAATTTCAGAGAGATCACGGAGCGTATTGAAGCTGAAAAGAAAGTAACCGAATCAAAAGAAAAATATGAATCCCTTATAGATACCATAGATGGCATCATTTGGGAAGTAGATTTTGAATCGTTGGCTGTTACCTATATAAGCAAGCAAATATCAGCGATTCTAGGTTATAAACCGGAAGATTGGCTGAATACCATTGATTTCTGGTCAGAACTACTATATCCTGATGATATTGAGGCCACTCTGGAAAAATATCATAAAGGAATAGAAGAAGGGAAAAATCATGAACTAGAATATAGAATCAGGCATTCTGATGGACATTATGTATGGATTAGAGACCTGATAACGGTAAAAGTACAGGATGAGACTCCGAGTTTGATACGGGGGCTAATGATGGATATCACTCAGGAGAAAGAATTACAGAGAAAACTTACGGATGCTTACCGGCTTTCTAAGATCGGAACATGGGAATTAGATCTATTGAATGATAAACTGATCTGGTCTAATTATGTAAAGGAACTACATGAAGTGCCGGATGATCATACTCCCGACCTTGAAACAGCTATAAATTATTATAAGGATGGCTGGAGCAAAAAACGGATCACTGAGGCAATTGAATCAGCCATTAATGAACAGAAATCTTTTGATGAAGAACTGATCCTCATTACTGCCAAGAACAACGAAAAATGGATACGAGCTGTCGGAAGACCTGAATTTGTAGATGGCAAGTGCATACGGGTGTATGGAAGTACTCAGGATATTACTGATCGAAAAACGACTGAGATCAAATTAACTCAAACAAACGAAGCACTCACAGAGAGGATCAAAGAACAGCGATGTTTATACAAGATTTCCAATCTGGATGAAAATAAGCTTCAGATTAATGAGCTACTGAAACAAGCCGTTAAGATCTTTCCAATGGGTATGCGGGAAACAGAACTTGCTCAGGTGCGGATCACCTGGAATGAAACTGAACACACTTCCCTTAACTTTAAAGGTTTCGGATCAACCCATATAATTTCAGAGCAGGTTTTGGGGGAACGATCAAATTTAGGAATTACGGTTGGTTATCCTGAATCCAAGGATCTTCCAGAGGATATTAAAATACTTAAAGAGGAAAAAGACCTTTTAAAGGCCGTTATTTATCAGCTGTTCCAAAAAATTGGTCAGATACTGAAAAAGGAAGAACTTCAGTCTGTACAGCATAAATACCGTAATGTAGTAGAATATTCAACCAACATGTTCTATCAACACGACACCCAGGGAGTTCTGACGTATGTCAGTCCACAAAGCAGCTGGTTTCTGGGATACCCTCCCAATAAAGCGAAGAAAAAGTGGACCGAGTTTATCACGGATCATCCACTAAATGCTATTGGTGAACAAAAAACACTGAAAGCCATCGAAACCGGAGAGATACAGGAGCCTTACGAGCTGGAATTATTTACCGGTGATGATCGGCTCATCTGGGTTGAAGTGCATGAAGCACCGATCAAGGAAGAAGGACAAGTTGTTGGTATTGTCGGGTCGCTTACAGACATTACTGACAGAAAACGTGTTGAAGACGACCTTAAAGCAAGTCTTGAAAGGTTTGAATTTGTTAAAAAAGCCACAAGAGACGCAATTTATGACTGGGATATTGCTAATGACCAGCTCATTTGGAGTGATGGTTTCAATGCCCTATTCGGTTATGATCCCCTATCCCATGGAAATCTGGATCTATGGAAACAGCATGTTCATCCCGATGATTTATTAGATGTGAAACAGGACCTTGAATTCACATTAAATGACTCATCAATGAATCAGTGGACCATTGAATACAGATACAAACGAGATAATGGGACCTACGCAAACATCATTGAAAATGGTTATATAGTAAGAAATGAGGATGGTGAAGCTTTAAGAATGATCGGAGCCTTACGTGATATAACTGAACAGAAACTCACGGAAGAAGAACTCAAAACCTCTTTAAAAGAAAAAGAAACACTTCTTGCAGAGATCCACCATAGAGTGAAAAACAACCTTGCCGTTGTTTCAGGCATGATGCAGCTTCAGGCTTTTGAATCTCATAATAGTTCAGTTCAGGAACAATTATATGATAGTGTTGTGAGGATCAAAACCATGGCCACTGTTCATGAGCTACTTTACCAATCAAATAGCTTTTCTCAGCTTGATTTCTCTGACACTCTTAAAAAACTGGTCCAAAACGTAACCGATACACTACAATCTGAAGAAGAGGTAACTGTTGAATTTAATTCCGTTCCTGTTAAACTGAATATCAATCAGGCAATACCAACTTCGCTGATCGTCAATGAAGTTATCACAAATGCTTTTAAACATGCCTTTAAAGGGATCAAGGATTGTAAAATAACCATAACCCTTGACCAGAGTGGTGAAGACGTTTCTATCACGATTATTGACAATGGAACAGGAATGCCTGATGATATCAGCTCATCAAAAGAATCATCTTTAGGTTTCCATTTGATCAATTTGCTATCAGATCAGGTAAACGCTGATAAAGTCTATGGAAATAATGAAAATGGAGCGGGCACACTGTTTAAAATCAAATTTGCAAAACAAGACGACAAAAAAGGTATTGGCAGTTCATCAGTTACTTAAGTAAAATATGAACCTCTCCAATTTCATTAGGGATATTGGGATCCACCATTTAACCTCTTTATAGTTTCTTTTACAATTAATGGCAATCACAGATCAAATTTACAACTCCCCAATCATTGGTTATGCTGAACTTAGTGTTGGACCCGTAAAAAAACATTCCGGCGTTGATCTTACAGTGACCCGCATTAATAAAAGGTTAGAGGACCTCTCTTGTAAATCTCGATCTGAGATCATAAATAAACCGGTTTCCCATTTGTTTCCGGATCTTAAAGCAGATGCATACTGGAGTGATCTGGTTAACGAGATACTAAGTAATGGCAAAACTAAAACTTATAACAAATTTTTCAGTTCACTTAATAAAGAATTGAATATTCAGTTATGGTCTGATCGTACGAAGACGGTCGAACTCTTAATTACAGTAGCTGATCACGGATCTAACGCACTACAAAAAAGCAATGATGTACAAATAGAAAACCTGAATTTTGTGTTTGATAACCTGCCTCAAAGTATCTTTGTGATCCAGGTTACTGATCAAAATGAGTTCAAGATCATAGATTTTAACCGCACTCAGCTTGATTATTTAAACATGGAACGAAACGAGGTGCAGGGGAAATTTTTTCATGAAATATTTCCGGATGAACTTACAGAAAAAGTTAAGAGTCAGTATAATCGTTGTTTACAAAAACGTACCCAGATCACTTACGAAGAAAATGTAGAAATGCCGGGGCTTAATGAGCGATCCTACCTTACCACTCTTACGCCTGTTATTGGTCCAGATGGAAAAGTTCATACGATCGTTGGTAATTCTGTTGATATTACTGTCAGAAAAGAAGCTGAAAAAGCACTTATAAGAGAGCAAAAGTTCAATGAGGCACTTTTAGAGACTGCAACTGACGGTATCATTGCATGCGATGAAAATGGAACGCTTGTTTTATTTAATCAAGCCGCTAAGAGGTGGCATGGCAAGGATATGAAGCCAATATCTGTAAAAGAAGCAGTTGAGCCATATGATCTCTACCACTTTGATGGAAAGACCCCGTTAGAACCGCACGAAATACCGCTTCAAAGGGCTTTTGAGGGAGAAACCATCTATAACGAAGAAATAGCTATTAATGCCACTGGGCAGCCAATCCGTTATCTCTCAACTGCAGGATCTCCTGTTCTTGACAAACAAGGGAATAAAATTGGTGCTGTTGTAATTATGCGTGACATAACTGAGACTTTAGCCCAACGTGAAGCTCTTAAAAAGAGTGAACAAAGATTCAAAACGCTTGCTTACAATACACCGGGTGTTATATATCTATGTGAAAATGATGAGACTTATTCTATGAATTTCATCAATGATCAGGTAAAAGAACTAACTGGTTATCCCTCAAAAGCATTTATCAATAATAAAGTTAGCTTTGTTGAGCTTTATCACCCGGAAGATGAAGAACGTATCTATTCTATTGTTGATGAAGCGATTTCCAGAAAAGAGTCTTTTCAGTTGAGCTATCGTATAAGGCATCGGTCCGGCGAATGGAAGTGGGTTCTTGAAACAGGAATAGGTATTTACAATGACGAGGGAGAATTAACCCAAATAGAGGGTTATTTGACTGACATAACACAACAAAAAGAAGCAGAAGAACTGGCACACATTGCTAATCAACAGTTATCTTTTCATTTGCAAAATTCTCCTTTGGCTGTCATAGTTTCTGATGAGAACTTTAAAGTTAAAGAGTGGTCAAAAAGTGCGGAAGAATTATTTGGTTGGACGGAAAAGGAAGTCCTCCAAATGAATAATGAGGAATGGGAATTTACCCATAAAGATGACCAGACACATGTTAACGAAAAAATAAGCGAACTTACACGGGGAGATATACCAAGAAATCTTAGTGTGAATCGTAATTACACAAAAGATGGAATAATTTTGCATTGCGAATGGTACAATTCGGTTATGTTTGATTCCAGTGGAGAGATCGTATCAATATTCTCCCTTGTTCATGATATTTCTGATAGGATTGAAAAGGAAAAAGAACTTGAGGCATCACTGAAGGAAAAGAATATTCTTCTCGCTGAGATCCATCATCGCGTTAAGAATAACCTAGCCGTGGTATCAGGAATGATGCAGCTTCAGGCTTTCGAAACGGACAACGAGACCCTGCAAGGTAAACTTTTTGACAGTGTGGTTCGCATAAAGTCAATTGCCTCGGTTCATGAGATTTTATATCAATCAAACAGTTTTTCAGATCTAAATTTTTCAGAAACGGTCGAAAAATTAGTTGAAAATATTTCTTCAACCCTTCAAACTACTATACCTGTCGAGATCAGCTATGATACCGATCCTATTAATCTGGATATCAATAAGGCCATACCTGCAGCCTTGGTGATCAACGAAGTAGTTACTAATGCCTATAAACATGCTTTTACCAACAAAAAACAGGGAAAGATCAGTTTTAAGATAAGTGATAGAAACGGATCAGTGGAAATTATCATACAAGATAATGGCAAAGGTATAGAACATACAGATCTTGAAAATAACCAATCACTTGGAATGCAATTGATCAGAGAGATCTCAAGTCAGATTTATGGGCAATACACTTACAGAAAGGGTAAAAACGGTACTGAATTCAGACTTACATTTGAAAGATAATTATCAATGTAATACCGGAAGCTCTCCTAATCCAAGGAGTTCAGCCAATTTGATGCCAACGTAAGTGTTATCTCTCCATCCCATAAACTCAGTTGCCCCTGGGCCATAAGCCATTAAAGGTACCGGGACTCCAGTATGGTAATCGGTAGTCCAGAAGATCTCAAGTGAATCCCCGTTCGCAACCTGTCTTTGCATCGTCATTCCACCTGTTTCATGATCGGCCGTTAAAACAACCAAAGTTTCCCCGTCATTCTGAGCGAACTCAAGAGCCTCTTTTACAGCTTCATCAAAATCCTTGATCTCACGTTTGAGGTATTCAACATTATTTCCGTGGCCGGCCCAATCAATTTGACTGCCTTCTACCATTAGAAAGAATCCATTATCGTTCTTATTTAAGATCTTTATTGCTTTATCAACCATCGTTGTTGAAGAGGGTTCGCCTTCATTTCTCTCTAAGCCATCCTCTGCAAATAAACCAAGTAATTTTTCAGAGGTTGTAATATTTAGTTGATCCTCATTTAACACAATTTCGTATCCTTCATTATTGAATTTACCGATCAGGTCCAGGGAATCAGACCTTTGGTCTGGTGCAAACCATTTAACTCCCCCACCAAGAAATATTTCTACTCCGGAATCCAGAAAATCTTCTGCAATTTTTTCCTGCATACTTCTTTGCACAACATGAGATGCAAAACTGGCCGGTGTGGCATGGGTTATGGAAGAAGTTGAAATTAAACCGGTGCTCAGTCCCTGCTCTTCAGCAAGTTCTAAAATCGTTTTACACGACATCTTTTTTGGGGTTACACCAATGGCCCCATTATAAGTTTTAAGTCCACAGGAATATGCAGTGGCTCCTGCAGCTGAATCAGTGATCAGGTTATCTGATGAGTGAGTTTTCACAAACCCGGTAACCGGCATGGTTTGCATATGCAACAGGCCATCAGGACCTGCAATAGCAATTTGCCCAGAAGAGATCTGAGCCAAGCCCGTTCCGTCACCGATCATGAGGATCACATTTTTGATCTTTCTGTCTTCTACCAATGGCAGAATATCTTTAGTGGCATTCTCCTTCGCCACCTCAAGTCTCTCAGTCTTATAATTTTTGGTTTCCTGAGTGGCAGTAAATGAGATCGTTATCAGTAGAAATGCTAAAAACTTTTTCATGTCTTTTATTTTTAACTTAAAACTTAAATAAGAGAATAATGTTAAGCTTATATAACCAGTCTGTTATGAGAATAGGGCCTTTATAAGTCCCCATAACCCCTTCGCCGGTTTAAGTGCCTTTTGATTCCTTTTGGTCGCTTTCTTTATTCTTTCAGCAGGTATAACGGGTGCATTACTCTTCGACTCTTTACCAGTATCAGATGACTTCCTTCGGGTTTTCGACTTCTCAGATTTCGATCTACCCTTTCCTGAATTTTTCTTACTCGTCGTATCTGATTTACTGGATGATCCATCCTGACTGCCTTTCAGCACTACCTCAACACTGTCAAGATTTTCTACTTTTTTGTTTGCCTCAGCAATTTCTTTTTTCGAAAGCTTTTTTATTGGCTCCTTATCATTTTTTGAAGGATTCTTTGCCTTTGATTCTTTCGATGAAGATTGATCCTTCTTGGCCTGATCCGGCGTCTTATCACCATGCTTATTTGATTTCTTACCGGACGATTTATCGTTAGTCTTTGGCTCATCAGGCTTTGAAGGACTTTTACTTCTCTTTTTGTCCATTTCAAGAATTTCGAGCTGATCACCAACTTTATCTTGTATAGCAGAAAAGGCCCTTCTGTCTTTTTTATTGACAAATGTGACAGCTATCCCTGATTTATCATATCGGCCAGTTCGTCCAATTCTATGAACATAATCTTCGACCTGCCGTGGCACATCGTAATTGATGATCATCGAGATATTGTCAATATCAATTCCTCTAGCCAAGACATCCGTAGCCACTATTACTGGAACCTTTCCACTTTTAAAATCATGGAGTGATTTATTTCGTTCGTCCTGATCCCTATCGCCATGAATACTTCCAGCTTTGATACCTTTTTTAATCAATAGCCGTTCCAACTCATCCGTTCCTCTTTTGGTTGCACAAAAAATTATGCAGGATTCCCAGGCGGTTTCATCCAACACATCCTGAACCAATTTTAGCTTATCTTTTTGGTCAACGAAATAAGCTTTTTGAGTGATACTTCCTGAAGGTTTTTCAATGGCGATCTCGATCTTTTCAGGATCTTTCATGAAATCATTAGCCAGTTTCTTGATCTGATCTGGCATGGTAGCAGAAAACAGTAATGTCTGCCGTTCCTGTGGAAGTTTTTTTATGATCTTCGTCACATCAGGAAGAAAACCCATATCAAGCATACGATCAGCTTCATCAAGTATCAAAAACTTAACATGACTGAAATCAATATCCAGTACTTTCGTCTGATCTATCAAACGTCCGGGGGTGGCTACAATAATATCTATTCCGGATCTGATCGCCTTGGCTTGCTTAGAAAAGTCTTCTCCCCCAATGATTGTGGCAGATGTTATTCCGGTATGATATCCAAGAGCAAATATCTGTTCGTCTATTTGTTGAGCAAGTTCCCGTGTTGGGGACAGGATCAAAGCTTGTGTATGTTCTGAAGGATTTTCAAGTATCTGATGCAAAATTGGTATCACAAACGCACCGGTTTTACCCGTTCCTGTTTGTGCGGCTCCGATCAGATCTTTCTTATCTAAAATGATGGGTATTGATTGCTCCTGAATTGGAGTTGGCTCAGTATATCCAATGTCTCTCAAGCCGGCCTTCAGTTCGTCTTTTAGGTCAAAGTCGTTAAATGTCAATGTATTCGTCTATAATGAAAATTTTTTATCGATCCTTTAATATACACAGATTAAATGATTATTTATTCCACTTTGCCATGATTTCCCCTATTTTGTAGACCTTCGATAATCATTTAAAAAAAATAACCCTAAGAATAGACATGGATTTTAAAAATATAAGTTTAGTTGCGTTACTATGTTCTGCAATTGCGATCACAGGATGCAATCAGGATATGGGAAATGCCGGAAAAGCAGACCTATCTACAGAAATTGACAGTGTAAGTTATGCCCTTGGATTTCAGAATGGTACTTTTTTAGCCAGAGAAGGTATCACAGATATCGACATGAGTAATTATGCAGCCGGTTTGACCAACGGCTTAGGCTCTGAAGAAGGAGCTTTGACCCAGGAAGAAGTATATGCTGTGGTAAACCGCTATATACAACGTCTGAACGAAGAAAGAAGCACACAAAATCGTGAAGAAGGAGCCTCATTCTTAGAAGAAAACAAGGGAAAAGACAGTGTAATGGTGACAGAATCCGGACTTCAGTATAAAATTCTTGAAGAAGGTGACGGTGAATCTCCTTCGGCTGAAAATATTGTTCGTGTTAATTACGAAGGTCGCCTCATCAATGGTGAAGTATTTGACAGTTCCTACGATAGAGGACAACCAGCTGAGTTTCCGTTGAATCAGGTTATTCCGGGATGGACTGAAGGTGTTCAGTTAATGAATGAGGGAGCAACTTATGAGTTTTATATTCCATCGGAATTAGCGTATGGTGCCCGCCCCCCTCAAGGCAGTCCAATTGGACCGAACGAAACGCTTATCTTTAAAGTAGAACTACTGGAAGTAAAAGAGGCCCCTGCTTCTAACTGATACTTAGTGAAGATCTATTATTATAAAAGCCTGTTTCTTTTAAGTAAAACAGGCTTTTTTTTTATTTAAAGCCAGATCAAGACATATAAAACAATAAGAATTCTTTAATCCCGATTAAAAATATCTAAGCGGGATTTAACCTGGAGTTGTACATATTTAGGAAAGCAATGAGGGGAAACAGCTATCAACTGTTTCCCCCTGATACGTTGGCTTTTTGGGGTATAAAATCGAGCTACAATGTGTAATGCATTGTAGCTTTTGTTTTTAAAAAAGTTCCGACTTTGTTAAATAGATGTCTTAAGGGCTCCAAATTTTACCTTTTACCCCACTCTGTCTGTTTACCGAACGCTCAACTGTTTTACGTATTATATCTTTACTTCCAAATACAAGAGTGTTTTTTCGGGCTCTTGTTACAGCTGTATACAGAATTTCCTTAGAAAGTACATTAGAGTATACCTCAGGCAGTATTATGGCAACATCTTCAAATTCTGAGCCCTGACTTTTATGGATAGTAATTGCGAACGCACTTTCATAGTCAGATAACCTCGATGGAGATATCAAGACATTATGCTCACCCTCAAACTGAATCTTGCCTTCTTTACTGTTGTAAATACCCATTTCTCCGTTCCTTATTCGAAGTGCGACATCATTTTTTGTCGCCATTACCAACCTTCCATCATACCACTCATTTGAACTAATTAAACTATTTTTTCTTTTAATTCCTATTTCTACCGCATTATTTACTGATTCGACGCCAAGCTTTGTTTTTCGGATCGCACAGAGGATCTTATTTTTGTGAGAGGCCTCTATTCTTCTGCCATCCTGAAATCCCTCGTAATGCTTGTGATGACTTATCCCATATCTATGCAGAATTTTATCGAATGATGCGTCATTCGGTTCAAACCATTGAAGATCAGGATAGGATTTGCTTTCAAGAAGTTCTATAACCTCTTTTCCATTTTGGCTGTTTATAGCACTGGCCAGTTTTTGGATACCACTATTCTCTTTAAAACGATAACTTTTCGTCAAAAAGACAACGCAATCGTTAATGAATGGGGACTTAGCAGGGGCTTGTGGAAGCGATACTCCGGTCAGCTGTTGCATAGTTTCCACTATCGTTTTAGAAAAGGAATTTACTCCTCCACATAGATCCCCTAAAATTGAACCGGCTTCAACCGAAGCAAGCTGATCCTTATCACCCAGGACCACTAATTTTGTGTCTGGCCCAATAGCTCGAATCAGTCTCACCCA
This sequence comes from Gracilimonas sp. B-17, assembly GCF_056857935.1. Taxonomy (NCBI): domain Bacteria; kingdom Pseudomonadati; phylum Balneolota; class Balneolia; order Balneolales; family Balneolaceae; genus Gracilimonas; species Gracilimonas sp. B-17. The sequence continues at coordinate 1,053,354 of NZ_JBSXOA010000012.1, read as the reverse complement.
CATATTGATATCAAGCATGGAGGCTTCATCCACAATGATCAGGTCATAAGGCAAATGATTGTTCTGATCGAACTTAAATGTGTTACCGCGATAACTTGCCCCCAATAGCTTATGAACCGTTTGGGCTTCTGTGGAATCCTCTAAAAGGTGTTTGAATTTATCCGGGAGACTTGCCTTGCCTTCCTTAATGGAATCAACTAGTCTTCGTGCAGCTTTCCCAGTAGGAGCCGCTAATGCCACTTTAAGATCTTTGTTTTCATTTTTAGCAGCAACGGTGTGGGCGGCAATAATATTTAATACGGTATACGTTTTTCCCGTACCAGGGCCACCGGATATTACAACCAGATCTTTAATAAAACTTAGACAAAGTGCAATTTCCTGCCAATTAACATCAAAAAGGTCTTTCCGTGCTTTTATAAAATAGCGAATCGCTTCATTTTGGATTTCTGTTACAAGATGAGTTTTTGATGCTCTTTTAAGGATCCACTGAGTAAATTCTTCTTCAAATTTCCAGTATTTGTGTAGGTATAAACGTCCTTCTTCCAATACCAATGGTTTTAACTTTCCATTCTGACTAACCAGATCAGAATTCATCAAGGCTGCTTCCCATCTCTCTAAGATCTTTTTATCAAGACCATATTCTGTTTTCCTTTCACCAAACAGAAAATCATCTTTACACTGTCTGAGGTCAAAACAAATATGACCTTGTTTTTGGGCATTTAAGCAAGATGCAGCAGCTAAAAGCACATCATCATCTGTCTCAGGGGCTACCTGCCTTATAAACCGTACGAATTCAACCTCAAGGTCATCAACAATTCCTTGTTTTTTCCACCGAACTAAATTTTCATGAACGTTCATGGATTGCCCCCCTTCACCACTTCATTCAACTTCTGAATTAGCTTAGCATCCGGTTTATCAAAAAACACGCCAGAACCAGGTTGTTCCGGGTTTATACCTCTCAGAAACAGGTACAGAACTCCACCAAAATGATCTTCGTAGTTGTAATCATTTAATCGCGATGCCAGGTATCTGTCAAGGGCAAGGGTGTATAAGTGATATTGAAGGTCGTAACCAGCATCTTTAACTGCAGTCTTTAAAGCTGGAGTTGTATAATCTTCAATTTTATTACCAAGATGATTCGATTTATAATCCAGTATATAATACTTACCCTTCCAGGAAAAGATCAGATCGATATATCCTTTTAAAAATCCACGAAAGGATTCATGTACTGTTTCCTCATTGTGACGTAATCGGATCAGCCTCCATATTTCACGAACTTGCAGGTCATTCACCGGGAAAAAGAACTCCATTTCCTTGATCACTTGATCCTCATTCAGGTCAATGAGAGATATATCAGGTGTGCTTAGGTTCTGATTTAACGTTTCCTCAACCCAAATCCTCACTTCCCCTTCCCAATCTTCAGAAAAACCAAATCGATCTAAATTATGTCGAATTATTTCAGACCTTTCTTGCACTTTTTGAAAGGACATGTCCTCAAATATTTGGTGAAGAAATGACCCTGCATTTGCACCTTTAGGAAAGGAAAACCGGTTTAATGATTTAACAGCATCCTCAGATCCATTGTGGGTTCCAAAAAATGCCCTATCGTGATCTTTACCGGAGAAATCATCTCCGTGACCACTTACTAATGCCGTATAACTCAGCATCCTCGGATAATCAAACAGATCCTTTCGCTTTAAGGATTCAGCCCTGAGGATCATTTTGTTTAGTTCATCCTCAGCCTTTTTCTTTTTTATCTCAATGACTGGTTGCCTAATATCAATTTGATCCTTTGCTTCTAACTGCGTTTTTATTGTGTCAAAATCTACTGAGGGGGAAACCTCCTTACCGTTCATTATGTACGAAATCGGTGAATTCTCAATTTTATTATATTCCGGCAGAAATACATAACAGGCAGAAATGGATCGGGTCAATGAAACATAGGCGAGGCGCACATCTTCTGCCATATTCTGTTCCCGGGCTAACTGAACAAATTCGTCTTTGTTTCTGTGGTCCATACTGCCACTAAGATCAATAAATGTTTCCCCATCTTTTTTAAAGCTAATAGTGGATTCATTCGCTTTAATAACCTTAGAACTCCAAAGAAAAGGACAAAAAACAATGGGATACTGCAATCCCTTGGCAGAATGCATAGTAGTTATTTGCACCAGATCCTCATCACTTTCAAGGCGCATTTGCTCTTCATCTTTGGCTTTACCTGAATTATTCTCTTCATTTAATTTAGAATAATACCATCTCAATAATGCCTTGGGGCTAAATCGATTGATCCTGCTTTCCTGAGACAACAGTTCTGTTAGATGCAGCAGATTTGAGATCTTTCGTTCAGCATTCTTTAGGGTAGACAGATTTTCTAATACTTTGAATGTCTCAAAAAATAAATTCAAGCTACTTTCAATGCCATTTCTGTTCCACTCATCCCTAACATCCGTAAGCCGGGAAATTAGCCCCGCCCATATATTTTCGTCCTCATCCAGACTCAACAGGTCCAATGCATCATATCCAATCAATGGGCTAACCAATGCCGCCTTTATTCCTGACTCATGGCTCAAGTTTAGAATAGCATTTAATACGCGGAACAGATCTTTCGATTCTTCAGTAGAAAATACACTGCTGTTCGATCGCAGTACACTTTTTATACCGGCTTCCCGTAAAACTTCTTGTATTTTTTCGCCGTCTGCTCCTTTCCAAACCAAAATTGCAATGTCTTTTTCTTTAACCTTGATCAGTTCTTTGGAATCCCCAATTTTTAGCCTGTAATCACCGGAAAGAAGGTCCAGAATTTCTCTCGTCAACGCTGAATAGATGTCATCTTTTAATTGGGTTTTATTTGAATAACTTTCTTCATCTATTTCAATGAACTGCAATGGGTTAATTTTATGACCTAATTTATTATAAAGATAATTTTCATCAGCTTTGCTTTTTGGAAATGTAGCCTTTTGAAAATGAATATCTTTTTCAATAAATGAATTTTGTGAACCCGAAAACAGCTGATTAACGCCCTCAATCATTTTACTATTTGAACGAAAGTTGGATGTCAATCCATAAGCCTGATCATTTGTGACATCAGATTTTGCCTCGAGGTAGGTATAAACATCTGCTCCCCGGAAACTGTAGATGGCCTGCTTGGGGTCACCGATCATGAACAATCCCGTAGATGGCCTGTTTTGGTAAATGGATTTTAAAATGTTGTACTGAATTTTATCGGTATCCTGAAATTCATCAACCAGGGCGAATGGGTACTTATCAGCCAGACGAAGTCTCAGTGAAGCAGAAGATTCAGAGCATAACCCCTCTTCAACCTTTGTCAGCATGTCATCATAACTCAATACCTGTCGGTTGCTTTTCAGATTATTGAACCGATCTTGAATAGCCATTACTGACTCATTGATAAACGCTATTTTTAACGAGGATAGGTTTTCTGCCAACTCAAGGAACCTTTCTATAGACCTACATACATCGGGGACTTCATAATCCGGAGCTGATTTATTGAATGATTCAAAGAGATAGAGGCTGAATTTTGACAATTCTGCCGGGTACTCAAAGGTAAATTCTTCACATTCGATCCATTCGGTTAGGTCATTCCAATATTCGTTCAGTTTATTTTTGTTATACCTATTGCCATTTAAATGCCCACTAAACAAAATTTCTTTGAGTGATTCTTTATCTACTTTCCACTGATCCCTGGTTCTGAAATACACCTCCATCATTTCATCAAGTATGGGCTTAAGTGAATGTAATCTGATATCAGGAACAACCCTGGCTTTGGTTTTGCCCATGACCTTCCCTACAACATCTTTCAGTTCATCCGGTCCAAATCCTCTATCGATCAAATAATTCAATGTAAACCATTGCAGGGTATCCACTTCTGCATTTTGGTTAAATTCAATCCAATATTCATCAACACATTCCTGTAATAACTCATCTGAATTGGTCAGTAATTCTACATTAGGAGGAACGTCGAACTGAACACTGTATTCAGTCAGTAGACGGTTACAAAAGCCATGGATGGTAAAAACTGCTGCTTCATCAAAGGTATCGAGTGATCTTTTCAGTTTTTCTTCGGCCATCTCATAATCTGCGGCAATCAGTGATTCAAAGAACTCATCATCCGGAGTTTTTTCTCCTTTTAACATAGCAAGAGATGCTTTTATACGATCTCGCAACCTTAATTTTAATTCTGCAGTTGCGGCTTCCGTAAATGTCATAACAAGAATTTGGGATGGTTCCAGATCCAGTTCTAATAGCGCCCTCACGTATAGTGAAGCAATATTATAGGTTTTTCCTGTTCCCGCACTGGCTTCAACCAAACTTATACCCCTAAGTGGGACATTAAAAACATCCAAAGTCTTCAAATCACTCATTGGAGTTCTCCAATGCCTTTAAATATGGCTCCCAAAATTGAACAGCATTATGTTTAAATGATCTCTTCATGACAGGATCAATTCCTCGCCAAACGACTCTATTGGATTCCTCACCCCCCTCTGCATATTTGTTGTACCTGCCAGGAGTGTAGGCCGTTTGAGCTTTATTCAAAGCTTTATTCTCGTCATCGGTTTTTCTTACCACTTCTGCGTATATCTTACTTGTTTTGGGGAAAAAATTAAGTTTGTCTAAAATCGGTTTATCATCCAGAAACCAATTTAAAAGCATTTTAAACACATGTTCTTCAATAAACTTAGTATCAATTCTGTTTAGTTCGATCGAATTATTTTTATCAAAGGATATGTAATAACTGTTATTGATCGGGTAACCACTAGACAGTAATGCGTTATGTAACACCCATTGTTCAATTTCATGTCTTTCCCTTCTTTGACCCACACGATGCAGAACAAGGGACTTCCCATACAATCCATTTATACTTCCATAAACCTGCACTCCCTCACAAGTAAATCGCAGCTCGTGAGTTTTCTCTTCCCGTTTTGTCAGTTCTGATACCTCATTCAGTAACTCTAAGGTTTTATCGTATTCATTTTGAAAAACCTGTTTGCCTTTTAGCATATCTGGGATATAGCCTGCAGTGCTAGTATACTCGAATATTTTACAATCTGGGATCTCTTTCTGGATCGATTCATAAAGTAAGGCATCAATCTTATATTTATCCAATCCCTTGAGATCGAACATCTCCCTGTCCTGGATCTCATTCTTATATAAATCAAAGTTAACCCCTAATTCACTTTTCATCATATATTTAGTGGGATTAGTAAAATAATTTATTAGGTCACCTATTGCCAGATCTGACACCTTAAAAACATCCGGTGATCTAATCTTGTCCAGTTTAAAATCAAAGGTGTTGTCAACAGGTGAACTGACCTGTTCGGCTACTAATTTTTGTTTTTCGTTATATGATCTATGAAGCTTTGGTTGCTGAATTTTATTTTCGTCGTTAAAATAACTCGTACTGAAGGAATGGAGTCGATGCCGGTATAGAGAGATGTGATCCTCAGGGAGAGATTCTTTCAATTGCTGAACAAGCATGGAGGGCAGGCGATCCATTTCACTTCTCAGGTCCTGCCCTTTATAACTAATATGCAGGTGATCTGAAGCAGAAGAAAGTATTTCATAATATAAATAGGTATCGTCATCGCTTTGAATTCTATCCCCGGTCTTAGGTTCCTTATAGATCAGATCAAATTCAGGTCTTACAGCCCTGCGGGGGAATACGCCTTCATTCAATCCTAGAATAGCGATTAACCTGAAAGGCACGGACCTGTACGGAATATATGTACTCACAGTGATTCCCTGTCCAAACCGGCTTGAAGAGGAATTAGAAGTATTAACCTGTTCTTTTAACCAATTCCTGAATAATGAAAACGGCACGGTCTCTTTACCCTCTGAATACGCAATATGCTCTTTGAGTCTGGCTAAGGTCTTGAAAATTGAAGGTTCTTTATTCTCATTTTCAGGATCAATAATAAGCTCCCTGCACATCTTCTCAACCAAAGCTAACCACTTTTCCGGGGTTTCATCGGTCTCAATTTCTTCGGTCACATTTTTTAAAGCATGAATGAATGACGAGAATTTGGCAGCCAGCGCCATTTCATCTCCGGTAGATAGTTCAACTACCGGAACAAGACCACTGAAGCTTTCAAGGTAATCGGGGGCCATCACCGCTCCTGCTATCAACTGATTTACCGCTTTTTGCCAACTGAAAGGTCCGTTAAATGTATCTCCCATTCCTCTGTATATTCGATTAGAGAGGATCCAATCTTCGATCAGGTCAATATCATCATCATTGAAATCAAAATGCGTCTTGACCGGTTCAAGGCTCATCACATCAACCACCGAACTTGGTTTGAAGGAAGAATTCAGAAGATCCAATAAACATATCAAGCTGTGCTCATTTAACTGTGATTGTTTTCGGTGTAACCTCGAAAGCGGTAAACTTTGATTTTCAGAAGTGTTTTTTTCACTGAAATGTGTTTCCAGTAGAGGAGCATACTCATCAGCATCAGGCACTAGTATCAATATGTCAAAAACTTCAGCATCCGGATGGTTATCCAAAAACCGTAGAACCTCATCTTTAAGGACCTCAATTTCTCTTCTATTACCATGACAAGAGTGAAGCTCTATGTTTGACAGGTTTTCGGATCGTGTTCCAATCTCAATTTCCTCAAACTTGTATCCGCTTTCCTTAATAAGCTTGTTAAGAAGCTGATCCTGAGCTTCATAAGGCTCCTTCCAGTTCTCAAGTAATAATTTGCATTCCTCATAAGGTTGATCGGTTTCAATATTCCTGTTGAAGAAGTGAATGTCTTTGTGACCTGAAATCCCAACAATTACGTCCATAAAAGGTTTGCTTAGGTGGGATAAACCGAAAACAAAGATCTGTTCAGGTAAACCGACAAGGATCTCTTGATCTCCATTTAACAACCATTCTTTAACTTCATTATGGGCCAAAGCCCGAGACGGAATATTATTCGTTTCTGGTTTACCGGCCCAAAATGTTTCAAGGGTCCTCCAGAGTTTTAACTGCCATCGTTCATCAGCATGATTGGTAGTTAATTCCCCCTGCTTCCATTTGTAGACCATTTCTGGCCTGTAAACCTGGTACTGGTCAAACACATCTGCAATTTGTCCTGCCAGTTGAAATTGTTTGGATTTTGAAACCTCAACTCCTTCTACATGCGGAATACCACGTAGTATTTCCGGTTCGTTTCCAAAAAGCTCAAATAAGGTCCATTGTAAAGCGTTTAGATCTGAGGGAAGAGCTTGTGGAATATCAGAGTGTTTGAGTCTGTAGATCATCCAGACAAACTCAGAAGGAAAGATGAACCTGATATTCCCTGCGATACCCTTTTGTTCAGCGATCTGAAGGGATAACCATTCTTTTATTTCGTTATTTTGTACAACAACCCAGGTTGGCATCATTGGATTGTTATTCTGAACAGCGGATAAATCCGCTAATTTCCCCGCAAGATCAGTAATTGAATGTGATTGATATTTATAAAACATAGTCCATTAAATATGGACTTATTAATTAAAAGAAAAGCGTAAAAATGTTGTTCTAAGATTCTGAAGTAATATCCCGGAGAGAATCTTTTAAAATATCATTAACTAATGCAGAGTATGAAGTTTCTTTTTGGTCGGCCAGGTCTCTGACTTTATCTACCACAAGCTCCTCCAGATAATAACTGGCCGTAACTTTATTTACTTTTTTTTCTTTTTGGGCAGACTCTTCCTGTTCTTCCTCTTGCTTATAGGAAGGAGCAATGAAATCGAATGAGGCATGTGCCCGTGTGCTGTAAGACAACGGGTTATGCCCTAAGCTTTTCTTCTTACTCATCGGTCTATTGTCCGTTTTTAACTTCTTTTGCCAGTGCAAAATAATCTTCGGCCCCTGCACTGTTACCGTCATATTCAAAAATGGTCTTGTGATGGCTTGGAGCCTCTGCCAGCGCCACGTTATCCCTGATAATAGTCTTAAAAACCTTAGGACCAAAATAGTCTTTGATATGGCCTACAACTTCCTTATTAAGATTTTTGCGGCTATCATATAACGTACAAATGATACCTCCAACTTCAAGCTGGTTATTTAATCTCTGCTGAACAATTTTGACCAGGTCCAATAGTTTTGATAACCCATGAAGTGCCAGGTATTCGGATTGCAGTACAATGAAAATATCTTCAACTGCAGTAAACGCATTTAAGGTTAAAAGACCTAGGTTTGGAGGGCAATCGATCAATACATAATCATAATCATAATTGCGCTCGATATCTTTTATTACATTCTTCAGCAACCCTTCCCTGGCGGGCTCACTTGCCAGTTCGAGCTCTGCACCGGACAATTCTAGGGATGAGGGAAGAAAGTCGAACCCATTGTGCTCCACAAGGATATCCTTAACACTTGCAACACCTTTCAAAGCATGGTATATAGTTTTATCCAACCGGTGAGAATGTGTTCTAAGTGAGTAAGTCAGGTTCGCTTGTGGATCAAGGTCTATAAGGAGGACCTTTTTTCCAAGCTTTGCTAAACCCGCTCCTAAATTTATCGTTGTTGTGGTTTTACCAACTCCACCCTTCTGATTTGTCAGTGCTATTGTCTTCATAATTTCTTTAGCCGTGATATTTCTTTTACATAGAGAGTAAAAATAGAACCAATTGTTACAATAATATAACTTCTATTGATAATCTAATAGAACATATTAATTCTAACATTCTTAAATCAAATTATTTGATTAAATCATTATCCCTTATCTTTAAGGTACTAATAATCAATTAAGATAATATGAGATTTTTCAGCAGGAAATTAATAAAACCGGAAGATCTGAATGCCCACGGCACTCTTTTTGGCGGTACCGTTATCTCCTGGATCGATGAGGAAGCAGCGATATATGTGCTTTGTCAATTGGGTAAGGGAAACATTGTGACAAAATATATGTCTGAGATCAATTTTGTAAACTCTGCAAAGTTGGGCGAGGTTATTGAGATCGGTATGGAAACTGTAAAATTCGGACGAACTTCAATAACGGTTAAATGCTTGGTACGCAATAAATTTACTAAAGAACATATCATTACTATTGATAAGATCGTTTTTGTTCATCTCAACGAATTCGGTAAGCCCACTCCTCACAATATCAAGGAACCAGTAAACGACGAATAAATTGACAGATAAAAATACATTGGTAGACTTCAGTAGTCTGTCAGAAATGCTATACGGCGAAGAGAAATATATTAGTGAATTTTCTGAGGCTGCTGTAGATTCGTTTACTGAATTCAGCAATAACTATAAGAAGTTCCTGTTGATCCGTGATGAAACCAGTTTCAGAAAAGCCGGCCATAAAATCAAACCAGTCGCTCAAATGCTGGGGTTAGATCAGATCGTTGAAGAATATGAGCATGCTAAGACCTTGTTGTGGGATGAAAAACCGGATACAGATCTCGAAAATTCCGCAAAAAAGGTCAACAGATTATGTGATAAGGTCATAGAAGAGCTTAAACTACAGATAAAATAAGCGAGATTATATGAAAGTTTTTGTAACGGGTGGAGCCGGGTATATAGGAAGTCATACCGTTTTGGAGCTGCTGGAATCGGGCCATGAGGTAATTGTGATAGATAATTTATCCAATAGCAGCTACGAAGCCATTAAACGTGTAGAGAGGATCACAGATAAGAAAGTGATCTTTTATGAGGAAGATATTCTGAATAAAGAAGCTGTCAGGGGTATCTTTGAAAGCCACGATATTGATTCTGTTATTCATTTTGCAGGCTACAAGGCTGTTGGAGAATCTGTTCAAAAGCCTTTAATGTATTATAATAATAACATCACGAGTACTCTCATATTATGTGACGTTATGAATGAATACGGGGTGAAGAACCTTGTTTTTTCCTCTTCAGCAACGGTATATGGTGATCCGGAATCCGTACCTATTACAGAAAACTCCTCTCTTTCTGCGACAAATCCATACGGCCGAACCAAGTTATTTAACGAGTACATACTCAAGGATCTTCATTTGGCAGACAGTTCTTGGAATATTTCAATACTTAGGTATTTCAACCCGGTTGGGGCTCACAAAAGCGGACTAATTGGTGAAGACCCGAATGATATTCCTAATAACCTCATGCCCTATATCTCACAAGTTGCTGTCGGAAAACTCGATAAGTTGTCAGTATTTGGCAGTGACTACCCTACTGCAGATGGAACCGGGGTAAGAGATTATATTCATGTAGTTGACCTTGCTGTTGGTCACCTTAAAGCTTTGGAAAAGCTTAAGACTAATCCAGGATTGATCATACATAATCTTGGTACCGGTAAAGGTTCGAGTGTGTTGGATATGGTTAAAGCGTTTGAAAAAGCATCAGGTAAAAAAATACCTTATGAGTTTACGAGCAGGCGTCCCGGCGATATTGCCGAGTGCTACGCTGATCCGACGAAAGCTGAAACTGAGCTCAACTGGAAAGCAAAGCGAAATATCACACAAATGTGTGAGGATACCTGGCGATGGCAATCACAAAACCCACAGGGCTATAAGTGATCTCATTCTCCATCCATTTCAACGACCCATATACCTCGTAACTCTCCCACATTGTACCCTGTAGCCTTATCATTCGGATAAAGCTCATTGATCTTGGCAAGAGTTTCTTGAGTGATCTGATCGTTTTCACTGCCATGACATTGCATACACATCTGATTAGTAATGATGGGATAATATCCCGTTACTTTACCATCCTTCACACTGATCTCAGGTCTGAGCTCTTCACCCACCGCTAATTTTTGTTTGGCTGCAGAGATGTATGTCAGCTGATCTTCATTGGCCGCATTGTCCTGATTCCTGGGTTGGTCAGTCACTCTTGTTATATGAGCTTTCAGAGCCGTTGCCATACTATCGGTTAATGGATGAGCCTGAATATTACAGAACACAAGAGCATTGATCGGTCCGTCTTCATTTATGGCTTTTACCAGGTTTGAACCGAGAACTTTTTGGGTTTCAATGGCTAGTTGCTGGCCTTTTTCCATGTATTCGTTTCGTTCAGTCTCTGTTATAGTCACTTCCTTACCTTTTCCTTCATTGTTGCCGCCACACCCAACAAAGATTAGAGATGAAAACAGAATTACTGATGTTAGTAAAATTAATAACGGTCTCATGTAAAGACTCCATACTTGTTTAACCCAATGAAACAGTATGAATGATCAAACACAACATGTCATAATAAGTAAGCCTTCGGAAGACGATTGCCGAAGGCTTATAAAAATGAGTTTATTTGGCTCAAATATATTATTGAATGCGCCCTTTGATGATCTTTTCGACAACTTCAGGATCCTGCAATGTAGACACATCCCCTAAGTTATCTGTTTCATTTGAAGCGATCTTTCTAAGGATCCGTCTCATGATCTTACCCGAACGGGTTTTGGGTAATCCCTCACAAAACTGAATTTTATTCAGCTTGGCGATCGGGCCTATATGTTCTGTCAGTATCTGATTGATCTCTTTTCGCAGATTATCCTGAACGCGTGATTCACCTGTTTCTTTGAGTGTAATAAACCCGTACAAGGCATTACCCTTGATCTCATGTGGAAATCCAACAATAGCCGATTCTGCGACTGCCGGGTGCTCATTGATAGAGTCTTCGATCGGTGCTGTTCCCAGGTTATGTCCTGATACGATCACTACATCATCCACCCTACCGGTAATTCTATAATATCCTGTGGCATCCCTCCTGGCACCATCACCGGTGAAATACATATTCTCGTATGCTGAAAAATAAGTATTCTTGAAACGCTCGTGATTCCCCCAGATCGTACGTGCCATTCCCGGCCATGGATATTTGATACATAATCTGCCTTCAACCTGATTCCCTTTTATCTCTTTGGCATTTTCATCCATAAGGGCGGGCTGCACCCCAGGAAGCGGCATAGTTGCAAAAGTTGGAATAGTTGGTGTTACATACGGAATTGGAGAGATCATAATACCCCCTGTTTCTGTTTGCCACCAGGTATCCACAACGGGACTGTTTTTATTCCCCACGTTGTCATTATACCAATGCCAAGCTTCTTCGTTAATCGGTTCACCCACAGTTCCTAACACTTTAAGGGATGACAGATCATGTTTTTCTAAATATGAAAGGTTTTCTTTTGCTAAGGCTCTTATGGCAGTCGGCGCAGTATAAAATTGATTCACTTTATGTTTTTCAACTATTTCCCAGAATCTGCTAAAATCAGGGTAGCTCGGAACGCCTTCAAACATTACGGTTGTAGCTCCATTTAATAAGGGACCATATACAATGTAACTATGTCCGGTGATCCACCCAATATCAGCTGTACACCAATAGATATCATCATTTTTGTATTGGAACACGTTTTTAAAGGTGTAAGCCGTATACACCATATAACCTGCTGAAGTGTGAACCATACCTTTTGGCTTACCCGTTGACCCGGAAGTATACAGAATAAATAATGGGTCCTCAGCTTCCACGATCTCAATGTCACATTTATCTGAGGCCTCATCTAAAAGTGGCTGTAACCATAAATCGCGACCATCCACCATTTGTACATCAGATTTAATGCGCTTAGCAACTAATACACTTTCCACATCCGGACATTGTTTCAACGCTTCATCAACAATTCCTTTCAGGTCAATGGTTTTTTGCCCCCTGTATGATCCATCGGAGGTGATCACAATTTTAGCATCGCAATCCTTTATCCTTGTTGAGAGTGCCTTAGAAGAAAAACCGGCAAAAACTACCGAATGAATGGCTCCAATTCGGGCGCAGGCAAGCATTGAAACTGCCAGCTCCGGGATCATTGGTAAATAAATACATACCCTGTCACCTTTACCAACCCCTTGTTCTTTCAGGACGTTGGCAAACCTATTGACTCTCTTGTGAAGTTCGGTATAGGAAATATGCTCTGGCTCTTCTTCGGGATCATTCGGCTCAAATAATATAGCTGTCTTATCACCTTTGGTAAGTAAGTGTCTGTCAATACAATTTTCAGTGATGTTGAGTTTTGCCCCGTCAAACCATTTGATCTCCGGTTTCTTGAAATCCCATTCCAAAACGTTATCCCAACTCTTCCTCCAGGTAAAATGTTCCTCAGCGATCTCAGACCAAAATACCTCAGGCTCTCTGACTGAATGCCGATAAACTTTAAAATATTCCTCTAAACTTTTGATATGGTAATTACTCATAACACCTACTTGATTAGGATCTAATTAATGTTTTCACTTAAAATAATAATAAATGAAACTGATGCTATAAATAACTGACTGTTTAAGAAGATATTCAGCAACTATTGCCAAGTTCGATAGCGTATAAAATAAAAAAAGCCTTACAGATTTCTGCAAGGCTTTATGTACCAAAGGTGGGACTCGAACCCACACTCCCGGAGGAACGCGATTTTGAGTCGCGCGCGTCTACCAATTCCGCCACTTTGGCTTTTTTGAAGACTACAAAGATAAGGTTTCCTATCAGTAAATAACAAAGCGTATTTACACAAATAATTCTTACAAAATTAATGGCTTGATCATTAGAAATCCGGAACATTCCTGACTGTAAATATTATAAGATCATAATAAATCTGTAACGATAATGATTAAGCGCCCTCTTGTAAGAAAATAAATCAAGGTGAAGGTTATGGTAAAGTATTTAGTTTTCTGTGTATTTGTAGCAGCCAGCTACATAGTTTATTCAACATTTCCAGTGGATCGTGGTCCGGGAGTTATGGTTAAAAGTGCTCCAGAAATAGAAAGGTTAACATGGCAAGAGCCGTTTACTTTTAAAGGAGCTACAATAACGCCCAAAAAAGTCATAGAGGGTGAAGTTTTGATCATAAAACGAAAACGCTATTTCTTTGACAATATCACAAAATATGCGCCTACTGATGCAATGGTTGGTTGGAATCAGCTCTCCGATGAACGTAATCTGGATTATATCTTCTACTCACTGAAAGACCGATCTTTTAAATTGGACCTTACCCGTCCTCCACTGCCTCTAAACACTATTTATGGCGAAAGCGATCTATGGCATCTTATGCCCTCAACTTCTGATATCAGTGAAAAGTTAAAGACTCTTCGCGAAGGACACATAATACATGTTAAAGGTCTAATTGTTGAGGTAGAAACTGAAGGCGATAAAATACTCACTTCAGAAACAGAACTGACTTCAACCAAGAATTCAGATGGTATGGCGATCTGGATCGAAGAACTCAGAATTCGATAGTATAAACTAATTACAGGTTGCTGTTGATTGTATTGTTTCCAAAAATTATTTTAGTTGCTGTTATGGGTAACTTTAGTTAGTTATTCGTTTAGTCAACTTTAATAAATTTTTTGGGTTTATGTCAGACAAGCAAAAGGGTACAGTGAAATGGTTTCATAATACCAAAGGTTATGGTTTTATTAGTACTGATACAGGCGAAGATGCCTTTGTTCATTACTCAGAAATTCAGGCCGATGGGTTTAAAAAGTTAAGACGCGGAGAAGAAGTTGAATTTCTTCTTGACGAAGGTGATAAAGGCCTTCATGCTAAAGAAGTGGTCTCACTTAATCCAATACAAGATCAGGCAGAATAATATTGATGAAATGGCTTAAAGACGCCTATCTCGACATAGTTGTACTTCTTATTATTGCATCATACGCAGTCTATCCCAATGATGTACTGAGCATCATTCTTTGGGTTTACACAGCATTGCTGTTAATTAGTAAGTTATTGACCTTTGTAATGCCAACACTTAATAGTAAGGCGAATAAAACGTCTGCTCCTTCCCTATTCTATCATATCATTTACGGGTTGACAGTAGGTATACTTTTCTATGCAGAAAATTTCTATTTAGGTGGAGCATGGATCGTGATCTGGGTTGTTTCGGTTATAAGTTTTCAAAAAACCAGCAAATCTAAATCCTGAAGTATCTCTTGAAAATTTTCGGCATTGATAAAACTCTTTACCATTTTATACTTACTGGCCTACTGCTACTATTTATAAATACAAAGATCTCGGGACAGGATAGACCCAATATTGGAACATATGAGACTCGCTATACAATCTGGGGTGGTTATTCTGCACAATCAATACAGTTTTTAGGTAAAACCGATAATTCACAAACTCAAATACTCCGGATTGGTTTTCAAAGACATCTTAAGGATCTGAAAAAAGGTTTATCCTTGTGGTACACTGCCAGTGTCATTCCCTATATCAGTTTTGATTATCCTAAAAGAGATGCCAATGATATGCGTACTACTAACAGTGGTTTTGGGATCTCTCCTGCTGGATTTATGGTAAAAAATCATAAATCAAGATGGTTCACACCTTTTGCACAAACCACAGGTGGGATCATCTTTATGGATGATTTCTTCCCTACTGACGAAGCCAGAAGGCTTAACTTCACTTTTGATATCATTTTTGGAAATATCATTCAAATCAATTCATTCTCTGATTTATCATTTGGGTATAAGTTTCATCACATTTCAAATGCCCAGACCGGAAATCAAAATCCCGGCCTTGATTCAAACTTTTTATTCTTAAAACTATCTGTACACTAATATAATTATGGACTTAACCTGCACTTTCAATACCTCAAAAGGAAAGATCAACATAAAATTATTTCCTGAAAAAGCTCCAAAAACGGTTGCAAACTTCGTAAATCTAGCTACACAAGGGTTCTATGATGGCCTGTTTTTTCATCGTGTTATTAATGATTTCATGATTCAAGGTGGCTGCCCGAATGGAGACGGTCGTGGTGGCCCGGGCTATCGTTTTGATGATGAGTTTCATGAAGAGCTGATCCACGATTCTCCGGGCAAATTATCGATGGCTAATGCAGGACCAAATACGAATGGGAGTCAGTTTTTTATCACACATACAGCGACCCCCTGGTTAGATGGAAAGCACGCTGTATTTGGCGAAGTCATATCTGATAATGACATGGAAGTAGTCAATCAGATAGTTCAGGGTGATAAGATAGAAACGGTCGAAATTGAAGGTGAAGTTGGAGATTTGTTATTAAGTATAAGTGAAGTAGAAAATTGGAATGAAGTACTTGATGAGGAATTCCCAGATCTGAAAGATTCCATAGTTTGAATTTTTTACATTTTCAATGATCTCGGTTATTTAACTATAACCTTTTTTTCTTCTATTCGTATGGGTTTCTGAATTCATAATAATTAAGAATAAATTCAGGCCATGGCTAAATACCTACTAACTGTACTACTCGTAGCAGCAGGATTAAATCTTTATCCTGCTTTTCTAAAAGCCCAGGATCAAAATCACGAAGATCTGGAATATAGAAAATGGAGAATCACACTTTTCCCTCCCCTAAGCACAAATGGTGTTGAAGCACCCAGGTATACCGCCAGATACTCGATCAATATTCTTGGGGGGTATCACGGTGGCTTGGATGGCGGAGAGATTGGTGGATTGATAAACTACAATAAACACTATAGTTCAGGTTTTCAATTGGCGGGTGTAGCCAATATTACTAACGGAGATCTTAAGGGTATAAATCTGGCCGGAATTGGGAACTTCTCCGGTAAAGACATGACAGGTATACAGCTTTCGGGTGTCACTAATGTTTCGATGGGGGAACTTGAAGGTATACAATTTGCCGGTTTCGGAAACCTGTCTGCTGAGAATTCAAGTGGAATTCAGATCGCTGGTTTAGCCAATATTGCTAAAGGGGATATTGAAGGAATACAGGGAGCTGGACTATTTAATGCTGCCTATGGAGATATATCCGGACTTCAGGTATCAGGTATCACTAACGTAGCAAGAGATGATATTGAAGGTCTGCAAGTAACCGGTTTATTAAATTTTGCAGGGTCTCAGGCTTCAGGTTTGCAGGTCTCGGGTGGAGGTAATGCAGCTATTGGTGATATTGAAGGGTTAATGGTTTCAGGTGGTTTCAACCTCGCAAAGGGATCAGCCAGTGGATTATTGGTAACCGGTGGTTTAAACTATGCAAGACACCTTGAAGGGGCATCAGTATCAGGTATTGCAAATATTGCCAAAGAAATGACCGGACTTCAATTCGCGGGTCTATTAAATGCTTCGCAAAAAGCAACAGGACTACAAATAGGCTTGATCAACTTTGCAAAAGAATTTGATGGAGTACCTATTGGTTTCATTAGTTACTATGGTAACGGACGTAAAAACATTGATGTAAGATTTTCTGATGGCGGTTTTACAGACCTTGGGATAACCCTTGGTACGCACCGGGTTTATAACTCAGCTATATTTGGATACAACCCCCTCTTAGACAGAGACGTTTACCGAGTTGGGATAGCTGTAGGTTTAGAAAAGAATATCTCTGATTCTTTTAGAAAATGGGAAAATGAGACAATGTATGTAAATCAGGAATTTTCTGTACTTCATCATTTTGAGGATGAATGGAGGGAAGATCTCAACCTCATCTATTCATATAAATTTTTATTAGGAAAACGACTTTCCAATGGCCTCTCTATCTATGGTGGACCATCATTTAATGCCCAGGTAACAAGGGTTAGTGACGCTAATGATTACACCTGGTACAGCCTATGGTCACCTGAAACAAAGGGAAGACAATATCGTTTCTGGGTTGGTTTTACAGCAGGCATACGATTGTTCAAGCAACAGGCTCCAAAAAGATTAAAGGATGAATTCAACAACTGGGATATAGAATGGTAGTTGTATAAATAAATATCTTAAGGTGCAAACTAAATGTCATTTCCAGGTGTTGTTTAGTTAATACATCCAAATTTATCGAGAATTTACTATGAAGTTAACTGTTGCAGCTATTGTTACCTTATCTTTTATAATCTTCAGTCTATACCTGTTAAATAATGGGGATTCACCGGAAGTCAATAAACAACTTGAAACTGCCTCTTTGCATATTGCACACACCGATACTTTACCTGAGGATAGATATCCTGTTCAAAAAACTGAGGCTGAATGGAAAGAAATTCTTACAGAAAAAGAATATAGGATCCTAAGGGATCGCGGAACGGAACTACCTTTTGTAAATGAATACAATAGTAATAAAAGAGATGGTATTTACGTGTGTGGGGCATGTGGACAAAAACTTTACAGTTCTGAACATAAGTATGAAAGTGGTTCCGGGTGGCCCAGTTTTTGGCGCCCTCTTGCAGATTCATTGGTTGGTGAACGAGAGGATAACAGTTGGTTTATGACCCGTACCGAGATCGTTTGTTCAAATTGTGGTAGTCATCTTGGGCACGTTTTTGATGATGGACCTGAACCCACCGGACTAAGATATTGTATGAATTCACTTGCAATGAATTTCATCCCTGAAGATCAAACTGAACAATCAGCGAATAATTGAGTTGCTAGTCTTAGAGGGATGTGAGATTATTAGGTATGAATACCAACTAGACTTAGATCCGGAAATATGACCTCAAAAGCAAAGGTACTCCATAAAGCTGAATTCAATCCACGAATCAAATCATATATTTTATGGTATGGCTCGCTGATATTGGTACTTTCCGTTGTATTAATCCCTCTCCTTCCCTTTTGGCTTATTCTAGGTAATATTTATTTGAACAGATACTTCGAGAGATTAGAGTGTGAGTTAACAACACGCTCTTTACGTTTTAAAAAAGGATATATCTTTCAAACCGAACGAACTATCCCTTTAGATAAGATCCAGGATCTTACTTTCAAGGAAGGCCCCCTTTTAAAATTTTTTGGGCTTAGTATTCTTAAAATTGAAACTGCGGGAAATACAGGCCAAAACTCAGCCGACCTTTCATTGATCGGAATTGTTAATGCGGTTGCCTTCAGGAATCTGGTCTTTGAGCAACGGGATAAGGTCACAGAAATGTCTACTGCAACGGAAGAAACTGAAAGCACAACGGAACTCTTGAAAGATATCCGGGATACACTTAGGTCAATAGATCATAAAATTCAATCATAAACTATATTAACAATGAAAGTTGCAGTAGTTGGTGCAGGTTTAGGTGGACTTTCAATTTCCTGTTTACTTGCAGCTAAAGGTCACCATGTTACCGTTTACGAAAAGAATGAAACTGCAGGCGGTAAAATGAACGAGATCCGGTCAGATGGGTTCAGATTCGATACGGGCCCTAGTTTACTGACCATGCCTTTTCTACTTGAAAAACTGTTTCTGGAGTGTGGAGAAAACCTTAATGACTATTTGGATCTTATTCCCCTGGATCCTGTTTGTAAGTATTTTTATCAGGATGGAACTGTTTTCAATAATTATGAAAGCAGACAAGAATCCATTCAGGAGATCAGATCAATTTCTCAGGAAGATGCACAGTCCTACTCAAATTTTTTGGATCATGCAGCTAAGTTATATGATAAGACAGCAGATGCTTTCATCTTCAATCCACTTTACAACTTTGGAGACCTGAAACAACTCGATATACTTAGCTTTTTTGGTATTGATGCTTTCAGCACGGTTTCAGATAAAGTGGACAGAGAATTCGAAACTAAATACCTAAGAAAGTTCTTTAAACGTTTTACAACCTACAACGGATCATCTCCCTTTCAGGCTCCTGCCACACTTAACGTGATACCTCATGTTGAACTGAATCAGGGCGGATATTATGTGAAAGGTGGCATGTATAAAGTAGCAGAATGCCTTTTTGATATAGCCCTGAAAAACGGTGTTGAGTTTCATTTCAACAGTATGGTCAAGTCATTGATTGTTGAAAATGGAAAAGCTGCGGGACTCGAATTCTCTCACAACAAAACATTACGTGCGGACCTAATTGTAGCAAACAGTGATGCCACTGAAACCATAGCCAATCTCATTCCCGATGGGTGCATTCGAGCTTCAAAAAAGAACAAAGCAAGATCCATAGAACCTTCTTGTTCCGGTTATGTACTATTACTTGGCTTAGATAAACAATACAAAGGGCTAGCTCATCATAATATATTCTTCTCAGAAGATT
The DNA here is from genome assembly GCF_056857935.1 of Gracilimonas sp. B-17. NCBI lineage: Bacteria > Pseudomonadati > Balneolota > Balneolia > Balneolales > Balneolaceae > Gracilimonas > Gracilimonas sp. B-17. The sequence goes on along the minus strand of NZ_JBSXOA010000012.1, from coordinate 1,033,491 downwards.
ATGAGCTTGAGTTTAAGCAAATATTCCAACAGAAAGTGATGCCCGAGGATCCGACAATCTATATTGCCAATACTTCCAAATCTGATCCCGAACATGCCCCAGATGATGGCAGCAACTTATTTATATTAGTGAATGCCCCCTACCTAAGTGAAGAATATAATTGGAATGATAATAAGTATTTATATGGAGATAAGATCATAGGTGAACTGGAAAAACGCGGGCTGAATTCTCTTTCTGATCATGTAATATATCGTTCACAGATCACGCCATTCGACTTCTATGAAAAATATTTGTCCAACAAAGGCAGTATTTACGGAACTTCTTCTAATAATTTGTTTTCAGCGTTTGTCAGGCCTAGAAATAAATCCCGGGATATTGAAAGGTTATATATGGTAGGTGGCTCAACGCACCCCGGTGGTGGTATCCCTTTAGTAGTTCAATCCGCTTTTAATGCTATGAAGCTGATCAATCGATACGAACAGATCTAGTTCCATAATCAAAGATCATTCGGCAGCTTCCTCTTCTTCAATATCAAGGTTAATGACCTCAACATTATGGATCTTTCCACTGTCAATTTGAAACCTTATGATGGTACGGTGCGATTGAAACCCCTGTTTACCTGCTGCACCGGGGTTCATATAGAGCATATTATCAAGTTCCTGATCCCTGGAAATTCTTAAAATGTGGGAATGTCCGCAGATAAATAATTCAGGTGGGTCATCCTCCAATTCTTGCCGTATAGGAAGGCAGTAACGTCCCGGAACACCCCCAATGTGAGTGATCCAAACCCGTAAACCCTCCCTTTCAAATCTTTGATGAAGTGGAAACTCATTCCTAATATCTTCTCCATCAATATTTCCATAAACACCAATAACAGGAGCAACCTTTTTTAGTTGTTCAGCTATCTGAATATTACCGAAATCACCAGCATGCCAGATCTCATCACACCCATCAAAAAATTCTAAGATCTGGGGATCCAGATAATTATGGGTATCAGATATAAGCCCTATTTTGATCATACTTTTTGTATCATCTGACGTTAATTCATATGGCCGCCAACATTTAAGCTGGAAGGCCTGATCTTAAAACACTCACAAAATTATATTCATTCGTTGAAAGGCATCAGTATTATAATTGTAACCTGGAATGCTCTTGAACACCTCAAGAGTTTTTTGCCATCCGTATATGAAACTGATTATCCAAACTTTGAGATCATCATAGCTGATAACGCATCTAATGATGGTTCTAAAAATTGGGTCAGGTCAAATTTTCCTGATGTAAAAATTGCGACCTTTGATCGAAATTACGGTTATTGTGGCGGAAATAACAGAGCCGTTCCCTTTGCGACAAAAGAAATTTTACTCTTCCTGAATAATGATGTTGAAGTCGATAAAAACTGGCTTCATGGCATCAATGAGGCCTTTAATGATAGCTCTGTTGCAGCAGTTCAACCCAAGTTGAGAGCTTATAATCAAAAAGATCATTTCGAATATGCGGGTGCCGCGGGAGGATATATCGACAAATATGGTTTTCCATTTTGCAGAGGGAGAATATTTGATTCTGTTGAGGAAGACGTTGGTCAGTATGATCAAGACACTAACCTATTTTGGGCTTCAGGTGCTGCTTTGGCTATCCGTAAAGACCTTTTTTTAGACTGTGGAGGATTTGATGAGGATTTTGAGTTCCACATGGAGGAGATCGATCTGTGTTGGCGATTACAAAATAAGGGATTCAACATCGGATATGCCCCTGATAGCACTGTGTACCATTTAGGGGGTGGTTCCCTGCCAATGAATACACCACGAAAAGTATTTTATAATTTTCGTAACAGTCTATTTATGCTTTGGAAAAATTATTCGACCTCAAGTCTGTTAACCAGAATACCTATTCGTATTATTTTAGATACTGTGGCCGCCTGGAAAGCTCTGTTCGAGGGAAAACCAAAAGAATGGATGGCGGTAGTGAATGCTCATTTTCACTTTGCTAAGAAACTGCCCAGAATTCATCTAAAGAGGAAAAAGCTTCAAAAAGAAAGGATCGAACCAAAAGATCCTGAAACGATGTACAATTTGAGTATCGCTTGGCAGTACTTCGTAAAGGGTATAAGAAATTGGAGCGATCTTCCGGAAAAATAGCAATTCTTTAATAAATAACGTGAAAAAGCATTTAACACTACGTTCTTATTCTCGGCACCCGTAATGAAGAAGATCGATTTCGAAAACTTTTTAGACCTTTCATTGCCACACATCAAAAAGTGGTGGTTTTCAGTGGTATGTATTCCTTTTTGTTGGGTGCTAACCGAACAGTACTGGATGGCTCTGAAATGGGAGATCTCTTTTTCATGGATCTACACTTACCCATTTATTCTAACGCCATTTTTCTTCCTTATAGATAATTTCCTGTTGATCGTACATGAAGCCGGTCACACTTTTTTTGGCATATTTGGATCCAGGTATATAGCCATATTAGGCGGCACCCTTTTTGAGATACTCCTGCCCTTTACCATTGCTATTTTCGGATGGTGGAAACGCCAACATTTTACCGCTCAGATCGGCCTTCTGTTAACTGCCTTTGCGTGGATCGAATCATCAGCTTATGCAGCCGATGCCATGGCGAGAAGAATGCCATTGATCGGTGACCTGCCAAAATCTGCCCATGATTTTTATAATTTATTTTCTATGAATGGAGTACTAAGTGATCACATGGCCTATGCATGGAGTATGTATTGGATCGGGATTATCACATTAATACTATTCTTACTTTATCCTCTATTTGAACGCAAAAGATATGAATACGCAGAAATTGAGATGGATCTATGAACTTTTATTTAAATGATCTTTAGCAGAAATGACAGATCATCTGGCAGGACGATGAAACAGGATTAGGAGCTTCAACATGAGGAGATTAAAGGTCCAGCTTGAAGGCATAATCCAACAATCGGTCAGACGGACTAAGAGCCATCAGACAGAGGCTAGTTTAAACATACTCGGATTCGATCTGACGGATTGCCCGTCTGATCGATGGATTAGGCATGAGAGCCTTGACATGAGTGCATGACAGGTTAGGTAGCACGAATTCACCAATCGGTCAGATGGACTTGGAGCCATCAGACCGAGGTGCAAGTTGAACAATCTCGATACCGATCTAACGGCTTGAAGCAATCAGACCGTGAGATTAGAATAACTTTTGGATGAAATACTCAGGAATGGTCTGTTGTGATACTTTAAAAAAATCATGTGTATTTTTGGGTAGACTGAACAAATCCATTGCTAATTCCTTATTGCATAATTTCCCATTTCTAAAACCTGCATAATCCCGGAAAGAAGAAAATTTCCAGTCTTCCAACCTCTTTACCAATCCCGCCCGTAATGGATTTTGATGAATATAGAAGAAGCATTTTATCCCGTAATTATCTGCTCCTTTTACATCTTCTCTCAAGGATTTAGCTTTCGTCCTGGTTCTGAATAACGACCCGCTTCGGTCATATTTTTTATTTATGGCTTGCGTATAGGAACTTTGCAGTGAACCAATGCTGCGATTAAGTGGATCAACGGCTTTCTATTTATTCTCAAGTATTGCTGGACTTGGATAACTGTCTTTTACTTTCACTAACCAGTGAAAATGGTTTGGCATCAGGCACCATGCCAAGATCTCAACATGTGGGGTTAGGTGATATTCCATTTTCTCAATGAAATACAGGTAATTTTTTGTCTCAAAGAAAATCTTTTGCTTGTTATTACCCTGATTGTACACGTGATAGCTATGCCCCGGATAAAATTCCATACAAAAGATTAATAAAAACCGGATTAAACTGCCAAGTCTATAAAGGTGAAATCACAACGAACTCGATCTGACCGATTATCGGTCTGATCGATGAATTAGGTTTGGGAGCCTTGACATGAATGCATGACAGTTTTGGCAGCTCGAATCCACCAATCGGTCAGATGGACTGGGAGCCATCAGACCTAGAGGTAGATCAAATACGCTCAGACTTGATCAAACTAAGGGTAGATTTTACTTTTTATGATTCTCTATTAAAGCTACCGTTTATTATATTTGGTGCGGTTATAAAACACACGATATGATCCCAAAGGAAATTTTAAAAAAAATTCGAAAACTCGAGATCCAAACCAAGGGAATAGTAAACTCTCTTTTTGGTGGTGAATACCAATCTGCATTTAAAGGTCGTGGAATGGAGTTTTCTGAGGTCAGGGCTTATACCTACGGTGATGACATTCGCCAAATCGATTGGAACGTAACCGCACGAACAGGTGACCCATTTATAAAGATCTTTGAAGAGGAAAGAGAGCAAACCCTGATGCTTTGCATTGATATTTCCCAAAGTGGGACCTTTGGTACCATAAACCAAAGTAAAATGGACCTGGCTATCGAGATCTGCGCGGTATTGGCTTTCAGTGCTATTAAAAACAGTGATAAGGTAGGACTTGTATTATTTAGCGATCATATTGAAAAAGTCGTCCCTCCTAAAAAGGGAAGAACTCATGTATTGAGACTAATCCGAGAAATGTACACCACTAAACCAACTGGCAAAGGGACAGATATAGCAGATGGACTTTCCTATATCAACCGCTTACTTGACAGAAGAGCCATTGTTGTACTGGCATCCGACTTTATGGACAAAGATTTTGATAAACAGCTAAGGATCACAAATCAAAAGCATGATCTGGTCAGTATTATCATAAACGACCAATATGAGGATGAGCTACCTGATCTCGGCTTAGTTAAAATGAAAGATGCTGAAACCGGTGCTGAAAAGATCGTGGATACTTCAAGTACTAAAGTAAGAAAAGCTTATAAGATCAATCGGATGAAACAAAAAGCCTATCTGCACGATATGATGCTAAAAATGAAGATCGATGCAGTTGAAGTGAAAACCAATGAATCTTATGTAAAGCCTTTAATGAATTTTTTCCAGAGACGAGGAAGCCGTTACTGATCTTATCTAATCAAAATCAATCTTTTGACATGACTGCAGCTACATTCTCTGACTCGTCAATACCTGTTAGTTGCTGTTTCAAGTGTTCAACCAAGGTTTCAAATTCATCTCTATCTGAATCACCTATGGCTTTAGATGGTGGAAGGTCAATGTTCATGGGATTTACCGGCCGGCCATTCACATAAACCATATAATGCAGGTGCACGCCCGTTACACGGCCGGTTTTGCCAACATATCCTATCACCTGTCCTTGTCTTACCCTGGTACCGGGTGTGATTCCCCTGGCAAATCCATTTAAATGAAGATAGGCCGTCGTGTAAGTTCCATTATGTCGAACCTTGACTATGTTTCCATTTGCCCCTCTATACTGTGCCTCTGTTACTTCACCATCACCAACAGATAATACAGGGGTACCTATCGGAGCTGCATAATCCACTCCATTATGTGGCATTCTTCTTTTTAAAACCGGGTGAAAACGATTTCTGTTAAAAGAAGAACTTATTCTTTGGGAGAATTTGAACGGAGCTTTAAGTAATGCTTTTTGAACTCCATTGCCTTCACTATCGTAGAAGCCATTGTTTTCATCACTATTAAAGTAAAAAGCATCATATTTTCTACCATTATGTTCAAATTCAGCTGCAAGGATCTCCCCGATACCGTATGGTTTTCCATCAACGAATTGTTTTTCGTATATCAATTTATAGTTGTCACCGGGATATAACCTGAAAAAATCTATTTGCCATGCAAATATCTCACTCAAACGGTTAGCAATAAGAATATTCTTATCCTGCTCTACAAGAGACTCATACAGCGATGAGCTTATAACTCCGTAAGCTTCAGAAATCTCCTTGGTGATTTCTTTTTGTCCAGAATTGACCCTTATATCATCTTCCCATTCAAAAATGACATAATTGAGAGCATCATCATGTAGGATCAGGCGGTAAGGTTGAGATGTATCAGCATCCTTATAAACAATGTATCGCTGACCCGGTTTCACACGGTTACTTTGAAACACCCCTTTTGATTCTCTATTGATCTCATAAATGGTTTGGGGAGAAACATCCAGGTCTCGAAGAATAAGGTATAAACTTTGGTTACGTTTAACCCGACCTTCTTCTAGTTCAGCATCAATAATATTAAAACCATAGGAATCGAGCTGAACATCTTCCTTGATCTCAATTACATTATTTTCTGTGATGGTAAAATCGGGAGCAGGTTCATTACCGGTAAAATTAAGGATCAATACGGATATAACCACCAAACATAGCGTTAACGCACTGAGCCCCCATTTAGATCTGATCTTTTCCTTCAACGTGTACTGTAGATTTTTTTAAATTGTCGCAGAAAATAATAAGAATTAATAGGGTACTTTCATAAACAGATGTATACTTTTAGTTTTGTAAAATATTTACATCTCAAAGTGATATTTTCTGACCACATTAATTATTAATCAGTCGCTATTACCATAAATGAAAAAACTCCTGTTGAACCGATGTGCATCGTTCTTAATTGTCGCACTATCTATTTTATTTTCAGGACATATTCAGGCACAATCAGTACGAACACAAGTTGATACTGATTCTCTTCGAATTGGCGACACTTTCAACTATTCATTACTCTTACAACTAGATGAAGAATATGAAAGCGTTCAGTTTCCGGACACCAACTCATTCCCATCATCAGTTGAGGTCCTAAACCGAAAACAGTTCAAACTTTCCGAATTTTCAGATAGTTTGATATACGAACTTCAATTTTTTGGAAATGAAGATCTTCAGATCCCCTCCCTTCCATTGACAATAATCAGTGAATCTGATACATCGACATTGTACACAGATCCTGTTACTATATATTTCAGGACCATTGTTGCCGAGGGTGATAGCACATTAAAACCAATGAAGCCAAATTATAAGTTTCCACGCCCATGGTGGCCATGGATCTTGGCGCTTATTGCATTAACAGGTTTCCTTATATGGTGGTTTAAAATTAGAGAGCAAGGTACTGAAGAGATTAAGACTCAAAAGCCAGTGATTCCCATCTTTTATGATCCGGTCAAAGAACTTGAAAAAGATCTTTTTCTAATCAAAAAAGAAACGAAAGTTGAACAGACTAAAGACTTCAAGTTATTCTATAGTCAGATCGGTGATGCCATTAGAACCTATTTTGAAGAACTTTATAAGATCCCTGCACTTGAATCCACAACCGGTGAGTTGATTAGATATCTTGATGCGTATGGAGTTGACGATATTCTGACAGAAAAAACAAGAAGTATACTTAGCAAAGCGGACCTTGTAAAATTTGCTAAATTCACCCCTACCCTTGATGATGCCTGGAAAACATATCATGAAGCTCATGAGTTTTTAGAAAGAGCTAAACTCACTGATGCGTCTCGTGTGGGAAGGATGAAAGCTGAATATGATAGCAAATACGCATCAGCTGATGAAGAAGAACCGAATAGCAAAAAGGAAATTTAATGGAATTTGCAAATCCATATTGGTTTTGGGCACTCATCATTATACCTGTTTTAATAGGGTTATACATATACCGCTTTTTTACAGGTAAACAATCTACATTTTCATTTTCCTCTCTTGAACTGCTTGGTGATCTTCCCGGCAACTGGAAAGCGCACTTGCACTGGGTACAATCATTATTAAAATGGACAGGCTTAGTATTCCTGATCGTTGCCCTTGCCCGGCCGCAGGAAAGACTCACCACGGTTGAGCGTAATGCAGAAGGCATTGACATCGTTATGGTTTTGGATATGTCAACATCTATGCTTGCTGAAGACCTGAAACCCAATCGTTTTGAAGCTGCACGACAAGTTGCCAAAGATTTTGTAGATAAACGTGAAACAGACAGAATTGGGTTGGTTACATTTGCAATGAAAAGTTTTACGGTCGTCCCCCCCACCCTTGATTACCGGTTACTCAAGAGGCTGATCGATGACCTTGAAATGGGTGAAATTCAGGATGGCACCGCCATTGGAATGGGCATCGCAACGGCTGTGAATAGAATGAAAGAAAGTCCGGCAGAAAGTAAAGTTGTGATCTTACTGACAGATGGTCAAAATAACTCCGGAGAGATCGACCCTGTTACAGCTGCAGACCTTGCTCTGACCTATGGCATCAAGATATATACCATTGGTGCAGGAACCAGAGGAACAGCTCCCTACCCTATTCAGGATCCGATATTTGGCCGTCGTTACCAAAATGTACAGGTCAATATTGATGAAGAGATGCTTACACAAGTTGCTGAATTGACAGGAGGCCGTTATTTCAGGGCCACGGACAGCGAACAACTTGAGAGTATATATGATGAAATTGATGAACTTGAGAGAACCGAAGTAGAAGAACTTATCTATACCGATTATGAGGATAAATACCCTTTTTATCTCGGAATGTCTTTAATACTGTTTGGCTTGTCATTTATGATCAAAATAACATACACACAGACTATCACACCCCTCGATTAGGTTTTCTTCTTTCTGATAATCGATTGTAATCTTAAAGAATTAAGATTACATACTAATTCCTTTCGCTTTATCTTTGTTGAATAAACAAAATTATAAAGTCACCACCACTTTTTAGATGAGCATTTCATTCATAAGAGAGCAACTTAAAAGGTCAGATGTTTTTAAGAATATCTACTCCAGGTTACGTTCTGACTCTTCCATCACTTTAAAGAAAAGTATAGGAGCATTGAACAGTTTTCTTATCGATGCCTTATATGCATACTATGACAATATCATAGTAATATCAGAATCGGATGAAGGTGCTCGTTTTATGCATGCCGATCTGAATGCTATCACACAAAATAAGAAAGTAATATTATTTCCTTCCTCGAATAACAAACCCTATGATAATCAACAGCTAAGGGACACAGCCCTGTTGGTTCAGCGATCTGAGGCCCTTCAAGAAGTCACTGAAAATAACCATAAGATCGTTATTACATCAGCTGAAGCCATCTTTGAAAAAGTAGCCCCACCCTCTGCCCTTGATGAAGTCAGTATCAGACTTAAAAAAGGTGAAGAGATCGACCCTGAAAAACTACGTGAAGACCTGGTCGAACAAGGCTATGATCCCGTAAAATTTGTGGATGAACCCGGTGAATTTGCAGTACGCGGAGGGATAGTTGATGTGTTCCCATTCTCAGGTGAATACCCACTCCGACTTGAATTCTTTGGGAATGAACTGGATACCATCAGGGAATTTGATGCTGATTCACAAAGATCGATCGCTTTTTTGAATGAAGCCCGTATTATTCCTGATCTGACCAATCTTCCGGATAAAACCAAAGCCGGTTTTCTCTCTTATTTTGATGAGAGAACCCTTTTGATCACTTCAGACAGAACTTTTATCGTCTCAAGAATCGATGATCTATATAAAAAAGCCGAGAATGCATATGAAGAGTACGGCGATAACGGTTCCCTTGATCTTCCGGAAGAGCTCTTTATGTCAATGGAGTTATTTGAAGATGAATTGGACCGTTTTGAAGATTCACTATACGTTGCTGATGTAAATGCGTCTGCAAAAGATGAAAAGACCGTAACACTGGAAGCAAAGCCCCAGCCGGATTTCCATGGTAATTTCAAGCTGCTTCGGGAAGAGATCACGAAAAACACAGAGAATGGCCTGACAACGGTCATTCTTTGTGACAATGAAGGACAGCAGGACCGTTTTGAAGAACTATTAGGAGAAGCTTCCGATGACTTCAATTATATACTGACTGTTGAGACTCTCCATGAAGGGTTTGTTTATCCACCTGCAGGCATTGCGGCTTATACAGATCACCAGATATTCAATCGATATCACCGTCCCAAAACAAAAAGAAGGAAATTTCATGGCGGTATTTCCTTTAAGGAACTAAAGGACCTCAGCATGGGAGATTTCGTGGTTCATGTTGATTATGGTATAGGCAAGTTCCTTGGTTTTAAAAAGATCAATGTTAAGAATACTGAGCAGGAAGTGGTTGTACTTCAATACAAGGATGATTCCACTTTGTATGTTAATGTTACAAGCTTGCATAAGCTGCAAAAATATTCCGGTAAGGAAGGCACAGCTCCGAGGATCACTAAATTGGGATCAGGCTCGTGGGCCCGGAAAAAGGCTCAGACCAAAAAGAAGGTCAAGGATATAGCTAGAGAATTGATCCAGTTATATGCCAAACGAAAAGCTCAGGAAGCATATGACTTTTCACCAGATAACGAATGGCAAATAGAGTTAGAAGCAAATTTTGAATACGAAGAAACCCCGGATCAGTATGAGGCTATTCAATCTGTAAAATCAGATATGCAAAGCAAACACCCCATGGACCGGCTTATCTGTGGAGATGTAGGTTTTGGCAAAACAGAAGTGGCAGTGCGCGCTGCTTTTAAAGCTGTTTTAGATCATAAACAGGTAGCTGTTCTCGTGCCTACAACAATTCTTGCAGAACAGCATGCCAAGACATTCATAAAGCGGATGGAGAAATTTCCTGTACGGATCGAATCCCTTTCAAGGTTCCGAAGTTCAAAGAAACAGAAAAAGGTGATCAATGATCTTGAAGATGGTGAAGTTGATATCGTGATAGGAACCCACCGACTGCTTTCCAAGGATGTTAAGTTCAAAGACCTTGGTTTGATCATTGTGGATGAGGAACAGCGATTTGGAGTTTCCGCAAAAGAAAAACTTAAAAAATTCAGAGCTACTGTCGACGTACTTACATTAACAGCCACACCCATACCCAGAACTCTTCAGTTTTCACTGATGGGCGCACGTGACCTAAGCGTGATCAATACCCCTCCTCCCAACCGACAGCCTGTTTATACCGAAATTCATAGTTTTGATGAAGAATTGATCCGTGATGTCATACTTCAGGAAGTTTCAAGAGGCGGTCAGGTTTTCTTCATCCATAATAGAGTCAAGAATATTGAAGAAATAGCTGAAATGGTCCGCCGTCTCGTACCTGATATTCGGGTTCGGTTTGGTCACGGACAAATGAGTGGCTCCCAGCTTGAAAAGATCATCAACGACTTTTATCAGCATAAATTTGATGTACTCGTTTCAACGAATATTGTGGAAAATGGTATCGATATAGCCAATGCTAACACCATCATCATCAATCATGCCAATCACTTCGGGCTGGCTGAGCTGCACCAGCTTAGGGGGCGTGTGGGGCGATCAAATCGTAAAGCATTCTGTTACCTATTCACGACTCCAATCAATACTTTAACTCCTGAAGCGAGAAAACGTCTACTTGCACTTGAGGAATTCTCTGACCTTGGTTCCGGATTCAACATTGCAATGCGTGACCTTGATATTCGGGGAGCCGGAGATATTCTAGGTGCAGAACAAAGCGGTTTTATCAACGATATTGGTTTTGACCTATACACCAAGATCCTCAATGATGCGGTAAACGAACTGAAGCAAACAGAATTCAGTGATATGTTCGATGATGTTGATATTGAGATCGAGCGGCCGGAGACCACCGTTGAATTTGATGAAACAGCCCTTCTGCCTCAGGATTATGTATCAGATAATGTAGAAAGACTTAACCTTTACCGTAAACTTTCAAAAGCTGATACCCCCGAACAAATTGACGAATGGCAGGAAGAGATCAAGGATAGATTTGGCCCCATACCAAAAGAAACAAACTATCTGATACTAGCCAGTAAAATTAAATTATTTGCTTCGCTCAATTTTTTCACTAAAGTAACGATCAGAGCCGATAGGATGTGGATGGTCTGCCCTAAACAAGATTCCGATGCCGGAAAAAACTTCTTTGATTCCGGTAAATTTCAGGAGATCCTTGAAAGTATTGAGCATCTCAAACAGGATAAATTTCAGGTCATTCAAAAGAAAGATACTGTACGCTTTGTGGTTCAGGAGATACCCGATATTAAAGAAGCTTTATTATTTCTTAAACATTTAAATAAAACGGAAGCCCATGTCTGATCTTTCTCCATTTGTAAAAATCATAAAAGAAGGCGGTATCGTGGCTTTCCCTACGGAAACTGTGTATGGGCTGGGAGCAGATGCATGGAATCCTGAGGCTATACAAAAGATCTTTGAGACCAAAGGCAGACCTGCCGACAACCCCCTAATTGTTCACATTGCAAACATTGAAGAGGCAGAAACATTTGTCAAGGAAATACCTGAAGTTGCAAAATTACTTATGAAACATTTCTGGCCTGGCCCTCTCACTTTTGTATTAGCGAAAAAGAGCGAGGTTCTGGATTCTGTCACTGCAGGATTACAAACGGTTGCAATTCGGATTCCCTCCCACCCCTTAGCACTTGATTTTATAAGACAGACAGGTCCCCTGGTTGCCCCCAGCGCTAATCGTTCCGGTAAACCAAGTCCAACCCGCCCTGAACATGTAAAGCAAGATTTTGGGAATGACTTTCCGGTTATTGACGGCGGATCCACAAATGTAGGCCTGGAGTCTACTGTAATTGGTTTTGATGAAAATCATATTACCGTGATGCGGCCCGGTAAGATAGGTACTGATGAACTCGAATCTGTTTCAGGATTTAAGGTGATTGAAGAGTATTCAACCAATGATGAGACACCTAAAAGCCCCGGCCAGAAGTATTCACATTATAAACCGGAAGCACATGTAGTATACAAAGGTGTAAGTGCCTTTAATGATCATACTATGTATTTAATGCAATCAGCACCTGACATAAATCAAGACAATGTGATCTGTTATCATAGTGATTTAAAACGATTTTCAAAAGAATTATATGACCGTTTTCGCCAAGCTGATCATTTAGGTTATAAACGTATCCATATTGAACCATTCGAGGATCATAAAGCAGAATATCCCGCTTATTATGAGGCTTTGATCAATCGTATTAGAAAAACTTTGGGATAAACAGAACGGTTTTTTTTTCATTTCAGTTAATTCGACATAGTCATAAGACTATTTTCACGTGTATTAACTGTACAAATATGGAAGACATCACCGATAATCAGTTTACCGAGTGGAGTAATGCAATCAAAGATGGGAGTAAAAAAAGCTACTCTGAGTTCTTTCGAGCCTGTTACGAGCACTACGTTCGATTTGCTTATCGATATGTTAAATCCAAAGATCAGGCATGTGATTTAGTTCAGGAAGCTTTTATCAAGCTCTGGAAAAATCGTGAACAGTTGGATCCTTCAAAATCATTGAGATCCTATATGTTTACGATCGTTCGCAATCTAAGCCTAAATCATATAAGAGATCACATGAGCAGATTTGAATCGCTTGACGATAATGATCGCTCTTTGAATGCCCTGATTATTCATCAAGAACAAAACAAGAATGACTCTTACATTGAGCAAACAGTACAGATCATAGAACAACTCATAAAAAAACTTCCTGAGAGACAACGGGAAGCTTTTGAATTGAGCAGATTTGACGGTTTGCAACACGATGAGATAGCTGAGGTCATGAATATCTCAGCCAGAACAGTTAACAATCATATTGTTTCTGCATGTAATACATTACGGGAAGAATATGAGATATTTAATAGACGTGATATAGAAATTGCTTTATGAATATACACAAACACGACGGTTCAAGAGGTAAGGACAATGAGTCCCTACCGGATGAACTCAGTGATGACTTAGAGAATTACCGTCTTTCTGAAAATAAGAAGATATCCCTTTCTGAATCTGAAGTTGAAGGTGCCCTGGAAAACGTTCTTCAACAACTAGATGATGATGTTGAACGTGATACAGAACCTGATAAAGGCTATTCCTTTAATTGGAAGTTAATGTCTATAGCAGCATCTATCACCTTTATTGGAATGTTATTCTTTTTATCCATTCCGATAACTGTCGAAGTTCCAAATGCAGAATTTGCAACAGTAAATTTACCTGATGGAACCTCTATCACACTTAATAGTGGTTCAGAATTTAGCTACTCAAGGCTATATAACTATATGGCCAGAGAAGTGACCCTTTCAGGGGAAGGTTATTTTGATGTGGAAAGTGATCCTGATAAACCATTTACAGTAAATACTGTTAATAGTTCAATTAAAGTATTAGGAACAGAATTCAACTTATCTGACTGGGATGAAAAGACCGGTCCAAAAGTTAAACTGACCGTTATTGAAGGTTCTGTTGAAATCAAAGAAAAGAGTGGCAGTGAATCAATGATCCTACAAGGAAATGAAAGTGCCATCATTAATGAATCTTCAGAGATTATCTCTTCTACTTTTGAACTTGATAAGAGGCTTGCGTGGTTGTCTAACAACATAGCATTTCAAAATGAGACTCTGTTAAATGCATTTGGGATACTTGAAAGACGATTTGACGTAACGATCGACCTTGATAAAGGTTTTGCTGCTGATCAAGAAAGTATTACTGCTTTTTACCATGATCCAAAAGACCCTGAGTCAATTATACAGGATATTTGTACGATCAAAGGATTGAGTTATCAAAAAACTCATAATGGGTTCAAGATCACTGAAAGTTAATATGAGGACATTTTTTCTCATACTAACAATTTTGTTTATCTCTAAGACTGCTTTTGCACAATCTGCCAGTGAAGACTCAAGATTATATTCCTTAACACTGAGAAATGTAAGTATTGAGGATGCACTTATCGAGTTATCTAATATTTCACATATTGATATAGCTTACGATTCCAAGATCGATCTTCAGGCCCCTGTTTATCTGGATGAACGCAACAAACCGGTGGATGAGATCCTTAAAAAGATCCTTTCCTTTTCAAATCTTGATTATGTCATTCTTTCAACCGGGACATATGTCATAACCTCCTCTCCCAACAAAAGAACCGACTATGGGAGTCTTGCGGGTTATGTTAGGGATGCAGAAACCGGAGAACCATTGGTCAATGCTACCATATTTTTAACTGATGCAAGAGGTGCAACTTCAACAAATCGAAATGGCTATTTTAATATCTCGTCATTGATCTCGGGAGAATATGAAGTTCGAGCCACTTATATTGGTTACGAATCCAAACAAAGCAGCGTTATTATAGGACCGGATTCAGAAGGGCTTACTGTTATTGAGTTACAACCCAAAAGTTACTTGATGGAACCTCTTATTGTAAGCTCTTACTCTCCTGTAATGGGTTCAAGTAACAAGCAAAAGGGAACCAGTTATAGCACCATTGAAGACAATTATGTTGGAACAGACAGAAATGTAGTTCGTTCACTTAAGGCGTTTCCCGGTATATCCTATTCAGCAGGACAACAGAATTTCAATATCCAGGGAAGCGATTCAAGAGATCATACTGTTAAACTGGATGGTGTTCCCATCTATAATTCAACTATTGCTGGAAACACCTTTGGAATATTTAGTCCATACGCAATTGATAGAATAAATATTTCAAAATCAGGATTTAGTGCCGACAAGGGAAGTTCACTTTCAGGATTTGTGGATTTTAGCCATGATATCAAAGACCGTAAAAACTCATTGACAACGTTTCAGGCCGACCCTTACGCGGTAAACACACGACTTGAATTACCTTTTTCTTCGGATAGTAAATGGAGCTCAATGACTGCTGCCCGTATCAACCTATGGGATGTGTATGAAGCCCCAGAATTGAACAACACCTTCGATCAATGGAATCAATTAGACCCACTTCTCCAAAACTTCATTATGGGTAGCACAAATGATATTGCACATTATAATTCAATGGTTCAGGATTCTGACGTTCTGTTCTATGACATACATTTTGCAATAAATAGAAAAGCCCAATATTCCAACACTGATATCTCAGCATATATTGGTAAAAGCTACATCGATACACGCCTTCTTTCAGAAAGACGCAATGTTGTTTCCCAACAACCTTATTATGTTTTTTCTGAAGACCTTTCAGATCAAAATAATGCCATGATCAATGTTGAGCATAGAGGTGTCTTAAATGCCCGTTCAGATTATTGGATAAAAGTATATTACACCTTATCAAGATTTGAGAACGATTATAGGATGATCGGTGATGACTCCCTTTCCCAGAATGGCATTGGCCCAAAGGCTGCATTTGAGTATTTCTCGGACCTAAATACAATGAACAGCGTAAGTGCCAATGAAAACAATATCTCTGAGTATAGTCTGGAAACCGGTCTAACTTATAACATTAATACAAATAGTGTATTCAAAATTGGTTTAGATCCAAAAGTAGTTACTTACGACTTTAGCCTGACTGACCTGTTTTACTTTCCAACAACTACTTCGAAGACCTCTTATATCTTAAGTTCATTTGGGAATCTGACCCATAATTTCACTAATCACACGAAAATTGATCTGGGGGCTCGTGGCACCTTTTTAGCTAATAATAGGTCATTCTATTTTGAGCCAAGGTTTTCAGCAGAGTTTCTGACAGAAGAGACGAAAATAGGTTACCAGGCATTTAAATTTTCAGCCGGTGTTTACCGTCAATTTATCAATCGATTCGATCTTGCCAGTTTTGGTCCAAGTGCATTAGTTCCCTCCTATAAGTTTTGGCAGGCCAACGATCAAACCACTGAGGTTCCAAAAGCCTATCATACGGCATTTTCGTGGTCCGTTTCTGCTTCAGATTATTTTATGTTAAGTATTGAATCTTACTATAAGTGGAAACCTGTAAACTGGCGATTGAATTATCATGAACTTCTTAAACCACAGGTACTGCCTGGTAATATCCTTGAAGATCAGAATTCTTATTTTTCAAGATCTGAAGGCTTTGCATATGGTATTTCCTTATCAACAAAATTCGTTTTTGAAGAGCCCAAACTTACTGTAAACCTGACCCATCAGGTCAATATATCAAAAGAAAGGATCGATGATCGATTCGATGAGGAAATGGTTCATACAGAATGGAGTGAACCCTACTCCCTGTCTTCATTCATTAATTGGAACGCTTTCAATAATTTCAATGCCCTTTTAAATCTCGAATGGACTCCTGTTAGGTATTGGGCATACAACAAAGCCTATTACGATTACCTGGGCATTCATGGAGAGACAAATTTTGGAAGTTATGATCTTTCTTCTCCGGAGAATACAACTTTACCATATTTCCTTAGATTAGACATCGGTTTTAATTACTCTGTCATGCTCAGTTCAGGTATTCAACTTGAGACGAAAATTGATCTTGTAAATATGCTGGACCGTGCTAACCCTGTTTATTATACTTTAAGTCCCCAGCTTCTGTCGTCTAACAATACTTCCTACAACAGAAATAGAAAAACTCTACCTGGTTTTACCCCTTCTCTCGCTTTAGAGATATCTTTTTGATTTTTTTCTGTGATTGAATAGTCATACTCCAATTCCGATGTGTATATATGTTGAACCCTAACTATAAAAACATCGAAAAAAATGAAATCACATTACTATTCATCGAGATTTACATTATTCGTTGCTTCTTTATTTGTGTTGTCCATGACCTTTATGGCATGTGGTAATGATAAAGACGGCGGAGGCTTAGGTCCTGCACCTGAAGCAAACATTGTTGAAGTAGCTGCTGAAAATGGCAACTTTGATATATTGGTACAAGCTATTCAAGATGCCGGACTGGCAGAAACCCTTCAGCAAGAAGGACCAATTTTCACAGTATTTGCCCCAACTGATGAGGCGTTTGAAGCCCTTCCGGAAGGAACGCTCGAAAGTTTAACTCCAGAGCAATTAGCTGAGATCCTACAATTTCACGTGGTAAATGGTGAAATTGAATCAGGGGATCTTGCAGCAACTCAGGATGTAGAAACACTTCTTGGAGAAGAAATTCTTGTAGAAGCTAACGGTGGCGTACTTGTTAACGGATACTCTAATGTAGTTACAGCAGACGTAGAAGCTTCTAATGGTATAATTCATGCTGTAGATGCTGTACTTTTACCGGAAGGTTACAGAGACGCTAATGTAATTGACCAGGCTGTTGAACTTGGTAACTTTACAACTCTAGCTTCAGCAATTGAGCAAGTTGGATTGACTTCTACATTGAAATATAAAGGCGACTTTACTGTATTTGCTCCGACCGATGATGCATTCGCTGCTCTTCCACAGGGATTATTGGGAAGCCTTAGCGATGCTCAACTTACTGAGATCCTAACTTATCATGTTCTTTCAGGTGAGGTATTTGCTGACCAGTTAAACGCTGAGCAAGCCCCTGCTTCACTGGAAGGCGGAGAAGTATTTGTAACCAAAGATGGTAACGGTAATGTTACTGTAAACGGTTCAGCTTCAGTAGTTGCAGCTGATGTGGACGTATCAAATGGTGTGATCCATGCCATTGATCAGGTAATTCTACCAGATGCATATGGAACGGTTGTTGATGCTGCTTCCAAGCGCTATAACTTCGAAACTTTGGTAAGTGCTGTAGTTGATGCCGGTTTAGCCGGTGCATTAAGTGATACTGATGCCAATTATACCGTATTTGCACCAACTGATGATGCTTTTGCAGCTCTTCCACAAGGTTTGTTAGGTAGTCTTACTACTCAACAGTTGGCAACTATTCTTAGCTACCATGTACTACCTGTTGAAGTAGCTTCCGGCGATCTCGCAGCAGAGCAAGCACCTGCGTCATTAACTGATGAAGCTGTTTATGTAACAGCTGCTGATGGAAATGTTACAGTCAATGGTTCTGCCAGTGTTATAGAAGCTGATATTGCTACCAACAATGGTACCATCCATGCCATCGACGAAGTGATCCTTCCAAATGAGTTTCTGAATATCGTTCAGATCGCATCTAAGAATTACGACTTAAGTACTCTGGTGACACTGGTATCTGATGCCGGACTAGCTGGTACTCTTTCTGATGAAAATAGTACTTTCACAGTATTTGCACCAACCAACGCTGCATTTGATGCTGTAAGTGAAACTCTCGGAACACTTTCCGAAGCACAGGTTGAGGAAGTACTACTGTACCATGCAGTGGGTCAGGAAATACTTTCAGGAGATCTACCTGCTCCCGGTAACTCAACAACAGTCACAACTGCTCAGGGAGAAGATATAACTGTAGCTGTTGATGCTGAAGGCAACGTAACTCTGAATGGCAGTGTAAGTGTAACCACTGTTGACCTACAAGGAACAAATGGTGTTATTCACATCATTGATGGTGTGTTGTTACCACCAAGTTATACTGCAAACTAAGATCTTATCTGCGACTTTAGTTTCTAAAGTCAAATTTGATCCAAAAAGAAAGCCTGCTCATATCGAGCAGGCTTTTTCTATTGAAAGCTATGTATAGTTTGAATTATTTCTCATCTCCAAACACAGAAAATGTCTGATCGGGACTCATCGCCAACACAGTCTCAACCATAATGTCAATCAGTTGCTCAACATCATTCATCGAAACCATCTCAACCGGTGAGTGCATGTATCTAAGTGGCGTGGAAAGCAAAGCACTAGGAATACCTGTCTGTTGATAGAAAATACTATCAGTGTCTGTTCCGGTTCTCACACTGGTAGCCTCGTGCTGAACTTCGATCTTATGTTTGGCACAAACTTCTTCGATAAACTCAACCACTTTTGGGTGATTAGCTCCACCATGCTGAACAGTCGGGCCTTTACCCAATTCAACCGTTCCATGTTCTTTCTGATCAATTCCTGGGGTATCGGTCGCATGTGTAACGTCTGTTACCAAAGCTACATCCGGCATGAACCTATAACTCATCATACGTGCACCAAAACCACCAACTTCTTCCTGAACTGAATTCAGGGCAATCACATTTACTTTAAGATCCTTTTTTCTTGCACTGATCTTCTTCAATGCTTCAGCGATCACATATCCACCAATTCGATTATCAATGGCCCGAGCAGAAAGTAGGTCATCATTTAAAAACTCTGTATCGGTAGCATAGGTTATGGGATCTCCAACCTGTACCAATTCAAGCGCTTCTTCTTTTGAGGATACCCCGATATCAACATAAATATCTTTCCAGGATGGCTGCTTCCCACCACCGTTCTTGTTATCCTGAAGATGTATTGCTGTGTTACCTGTAATACCAACTACACGTCCCCTTTTGTTGTGAATGTAAACTTTCTTGGCGCGCGCAATAGTGGAGTCACTGCCACCAAGTTTATTGATATAGACGAACCCCTGTTCATTTATGTGCTGAACCACCATACCTATCTCGTCACAGTGTGCTTCCAGCATTACGGTGGCTACATCTCCACTCATGTTGATCTTAGCCGCACAGGATCCATATGCATCTGTCACCACTTCGTCAGCAAATACAGATACATAATCTTTCCAAATCCGAACCCCTTCTTTCTCATATCCAGTAGGACTTGGTGTGATCAGTAATTCCTCTAAAAATTCTCGCTCTTTTTTGTTACTCATCTACTTCTTTATTTGGTTAAATTTCATTCTTACAAATATAACAATTATGTAAGGCAGATTACGACAATTGTATCATTCATTTAAATCTGAAGCTTTACTCAAAACAGAATATTATACATGTTCAGACCCAAATACGATAAGAACCTATTTTATCATTGGAAAGAGATCCCTGTACGATTCAGAGACCTTGACCCTCTAAATCATGTAAATAATGCATTATTCAATACCTACCTTGAAGAAGCAAGGATCAGTTTTTTAGGAGAAGTAGGCAAAATGCAAAGTGAATTTACAGATGGAAAAACCTTTGTACTTGTTAAATCGACTATTGAATACCTTGATCAGATCAAATATCCCTCGAGTGTTTTGGTAGGTACCGGGGTAGGAAAGATCGGAAATTCAAGTATTACAGCACTTCAGGCTATCTATAACAAAGATACTGAAGGTCTGTTGTGTGTAGCTGAAACCAAGGGTGTCTGGTTTGATATCACTAAACAAAGACCGACCCGACTTCCTGACATTGATAATATTGAAAAAATGATGGTTGAAGGGGCATTCAAATAATACATAGATATCTCATTTATGTGTTCAAATTTAAATATCTTCAAGCGCTTCAAAATCTAATTCTATCATGATCAATGGATAAAAGCACCCGGTATAAAATATTCAATGACCCTATACACGGATTTATCACCGTTCCCAAGGGCCCGATCCTAAAACTTATTGATCATCCATATGTCCAACGACTTCGCAGGATACGCCAACTTGGTCTTGGTTACCTTGTATTCCCTGCAGCAGAACATTCACGTTTCTCACATGCTTTAGGAGCTCTTGAACTCGGACAAAGGGTACTAAATAATCTAAAGGAAAAAGATACTACGATCAGTCAGCCAGAATACGATGGCACTTTGATGGCTATTCTGCTTCATGATGTTGGCCACGGTCCATTGTCTCATACACTTGAGCATTCACTCATTAAAGATTTCAATCATGAGATGATGAGTTTGGCGATCATGAAAAAATTGAATCAGGAATTTGATGGTGCCCTGGATACAGCCGTTTCAATTTTTACCAACCAATATAAAAAGAAGTTTTTGCATCAGCTTATCTCTTCACAACTGGACCTGGATAGATTAGACTACCTGCGAAGAGACAGCTTTTTTACAGGGGTATCAGAAGGTTCAGTAGGCATCAACCGGATCCTGAAAACCATGCGTGTATTTAAAGGCAATATCGTTATTGAAAAAAAGGGTATCTATGCCATTGAAAACTACATAATCGCACGACGATTGATGTATATGCAGGTGTATCAGCATAAAACTGTATTAAGTGCAGATTTTTTACTGAAAAAGATCTTTGAACGGGTACGTTTTCTGATCGATTCCGGATCTGAACTTAATTTTGCTTCTCCTGCTCTTCAATATTTCATGGAAGAACAACCATCCGCAAAAAAGATGATCTCACCTGAGGTGATCGATCATTATACCCAACTCGATGATCATGATGTTTACCTTTCGATCAAATTATGGCTGAATCACCCTGATAAAGTGCTTTCTGATCTAAGCTTCAGGTTTTTGAACAGAGGATTGTTCAGGACTACATTTTCAGATCGTAAATTCAGCAAATCCTCAATCAGTAAGGTCAAAGAAAAGACCCTGAAACAGCTAAAAAAGAATAAGATCCCAAACCCAGAAAGTAATATTAAGTACTACCTTGGTTTTGAAAACAGCTATTCGGAAGCTTACAAATATAAGAATGAAAGTATCTGGATCCTTGAAAATGAAAAAGCCATAGAATTCTCAAAAGCAGCAGAAACCAAAAACATCATTGCACTTACTGAACCTGTTATCAAACATTATTGTGTTCACCTGAAAGAAATTGACCCCGCGTTTTAAGCTTCAGATACTGCACTTAGGTTCTGCTCTGGAACAGGCATGAACATTGATATTTTATTGATCAGCTCTTCTTCCCGAAAAGGTTTTTGTATGTATTCTGAAAACCCTTTCTCAATTAATTCGGATCGGCTGCCTGCATGCCCCCCTGCAGTTATGGCAATGATCGGCATGGAAGAATATTCTGAATCACTGCTTTTCCGTATATGGTGCATTGCATCTATTCCATTCATAACAGGCATTGATATATCCATAAGGATCACATCCGGTTTAGCCTTGATGAACTGTTGAACAGCTTCCTCTCCATTTTCAGCTTCAATAGTTTGAAAATTTCTTGTTTCCAACATGATCCTTGCCAATGTCCGGTTCATTACCAGATCATCTACGATCAGAGCTTTTGGAGGATTTAGAGTATTTTCAGTTTCCGGTATAGCAACATCATGCTTGATGAGGCTCATGGCTTGCTGCCGTTTTTTTTGATTGAGATCAGCTGCAGTTTTCAGACTATTGTTGCTGCTAGATCCATCCTTTCCGGTTTTAACCTGATTTTGCTCAATGATTTCATTTATTAAATTCAGGAGTTGTTGTCCCCCTTCTGAAATATTACTTATATGCGACTTTTGAACTTCAGTCAGGTTATCACTTTTACCTAATAGTTCAGAATACCCTAAAATGATATTGAGAGGTGTTCGCAATTCATGAGACAGTTTATCAACTATCTCAGATAATTGTATGTTATTCTTCATTTAAATTAAATACTCCTACCTGTATAATGATAAGGGTAATCCCTATAAATACTCATTTCATTAGAGTATTTGGATAATAACCGATGATTTAATAGTTAAGGTATGTAGCCAACAGTGAGTTTTATATTTACTCAAATAATGTTGGCTAAAACTATCATAATGATTGTTAGCAAGCAGGTTAGGCTTTCTTAATTAGCTTTTACTAATGATCAGTTACTTACGTTGATAGGTTATAAAGGATAGCTCTTCACTATCGTCTCTCTCAATTTCCTTCCATACGGTATCAATATCATCCCTATACTCCGGGAAGTAAGTATCTCCCTCATATTCTTTGTGAATCTCGGTTATGATCATTTTATCGGCTATATCCATTGCATCACGATAAAGCACGCCTCCCCCAATGATAAATACTTCTTTTTCATCACAAGCATCAAGGGCTTCTCTCAATGAATTGTATGTAGCTACATTTTCATAGGATCTAGTTGTACTTAAGACAACATTTGTGCGGCCAGGTAAAGGAATCTCATTAAGTTCTTCAAATACGCCTCTACCCATGATGATTGTGTGTCCCAGTGTAGTTTTCTTGAAGTGTTTCAGATCTTCAGGATATCTCCAGGGCAGTCCTCCCTCCTTGCCTATGACCAGGTTTGGATCATGGGCAGCAACTATCGTTTTGATCATACCGCAACCTCAAACTTTATTACCGGATCTGGATCATAGTTTTCTAACGTGAAATCATCGTATGTCAGTTCATCTACCGGTTTATTTGCGATCTTTAAGGTAGGAAGTTCTTTTGGTTCACGCTTTAGCTGCTCTTTCAGTCCATCAATATGATTTACATAGATGTGAGCGTCCACAATGGTATGTGCGAAAGTACCCGGTTCCAGCCCTACTTCCTGAGCGATCGCCATCGTCAAAGCAGAGTAGCATGCCATGTTAAAAGGAATACCGAGCGCGATATCCCCGGAACGTTGGGTTAAGTGGCAATTTAGTTTTCCATTCTGGACATTAAAAATATACATGATGTGACATGGTGGAAGTGCCATCTCACTTAACAATCCGGGATGCCATGCACTCACCACAATTCGACGGCTATTTGGATTATCCTTGAGCATATCAATAGCACGTTGAACCTGATCAAATTCTTTTTGAACCCAACAATCTTTATCTATAGCAGAACCATTTCCCTCGAACCGGACTGACTCTTTTTCAAAATAGGGGAATTTTCTCCACAAAACGGGGTAAATCGGTCCAACATGACCATCATCATCAGCCCAGGCATCCCAGATGTGCACATCATTCTCGTCTCGTAGCCATCGGATATGGTCCTCTCCCCTTAAATACCACAGCATCTCCATAATAACTGATTTAAAATATACCTTTTTGGTAGTCAGCAATGGAAATCCTTCTGACAGATCGACCTTATAGAACTCCGAAAAATTAGAGATCGTATCGGTACCTGTTCGGTTCTCTTTTCTTACTCCATTTTCTAAAACGTTTCTCACAAGATCATGGTACTGTTTCATAAATCAATAATATGTGTTTAAAGGAGTGTTCCGCTTAATAGTAGTATAGCAATTGAAAAGTAAATGATGATACCGCTCACATCTACAATAGTTGCTACAAAAGGTGCTGATGATACTGCAGGATCCAGATTAAGTTTGGATAGTATAAATGGTAACATCGCACCCGTAAAATTACCAAATAATACGATGGAAAATAAACTTAACCCGACCACTCCTGCAGTTAGAAATGTGGTGGTAACCAAAGGTAAGCCCATCATATAATCCCAACCAACTAATGTGACAAATCCAAGCATTCCGATAAGTCCACCCAGCATGAGACCGGATGTGAATTCACGTTTAAATACCCGTAACCAGTCATTCGGTTTAATATCATCAGTTGCCAAAGCTCGTATAACCAATGTTGCAGCCTGTGAACCCGAGTTACCGCCACTGGATATGATCAACGGCACAAAAAATGATAAAGCCACTACTTTCTGAAGAATTTCTTCATAACCTCCCATGGCTATGGCTGTCAGGATCTGCCCAACAAAAAGCACGATCAGCCACCAAAGGCGTTTCTTAACCAGATCAAAGATAGATGACTGAGAATAATAATCATCAAGGGCATCCATACCCGCCATCTTCTGCATATCCTCTGTGGTCTCTTCTTCAGCCACATCGATCACGTCATCGGCCGTTACAATACCAACCAAAACTCCGTCAGAATCAACTACTGGCAGTGCCACACGGTCATATTTAGCAAGCATTTTAACTGCTTCTTCCTGATCATCATAAACAGAAAGAGCTTCAAAACTACGATCCATTAAAGTTTCGATTAGATCTTCCTGATCTGCAAGTATCAAATGATTTAACCTAAGGTCATCGATCAGGTGTTCTTTATCATCAACCACATAAATAACATTAATGGTCTCAGCTGTTTTTCCATACATCCTGATATGTTCCATACTGCGGCGGATGGTCCAGTCAGATTTGACCCTCACATACCTTGGGGTCATCAAACGACCTACACTTTCTTCAGGATATCCCAGTAACTTTTTAAGTTGTTTTTGATCTTCCAGATCGATGGAATTCATGACCCTTTGGGTCAGGTGACCGGGTAATTCCTCTAGAATAGAAACCTGCTCATCAGGTTCAAGATTACCCATAACATCACTCAGCTGCTGTTTATTGAACAGCTCAAGCAACTCTACCCCTTTAGTGGTAGGCAGTTCGGCGAAGACATCAGCAGCGATGGGCTTTTTTAAAAGCCTGAAGACAACAATGGCTATTTCTCCGGGCAGTTCCAGTAGCAGGTCAGCAATATCAGCTGATGGAACATCATTTAAAACCTCTTTGAGAGCAACCCAGTCCTTGGCTGCAATAAGCTCCTCAAATTCTGGTTTTATTAGCTGTACAAACATGATTCTGTCCGGATGAAATTTCCTTGTTGGGATGGGCTAAGAATCGGAGATAATCGAACAAAAAACAAATGTATGCAATTATTAAATCAATAAATATAATCGCTCCCTTCTTAAAGGATTCTATAGAGAGTCATTTAAGATTCAAACGCATCCAATGCCTCTTTTGCTGCTCTTTGTTCAGCCTTTTTCTTGCTTTTGCCTTTACCAGTTCCAAGTTCTTTATCCCCTATCATTACCTTTACTTCAAAGGTTTTATTATGACCAGGCCCGGTTTCTTTTACAAGCTCGTAATAAGGGATCGGTTGTTTTCGGGATTGGGCAAGTTCCAGCAGTGCGCTCTTATAGTTATCAGTCGTGTTGATAAGCTTGGATAGGTCTAAATTATTGCGAATAACTGTATGTACGAAATCATACGCATTCTGATATCCTTTAGTGATATAGATAGCAGCAATTATAGATTCAAAAGCATCTGCCAGAATACTCTTTGAAATAGCACTGTTACCATTCCTTTCACCTAATTCCATAAGTTCATCTAACCCCAGCCTGACAGATAGATTTGAAAGAGTGTCTCCTCTGACTAGTTTTGCCCTGACCTTGGTAAGAAATCCCTCATCCTTTTCCGGATAATCATTAAAAAGGATCTCTGCTGCGATAAGGTCAAGAACAGCATCTCCTAAAAACTCGAGACGTTCGTATGAATCATAGGTCTCATATTTCTCCTGAGACAAGGTTGAGCGATGTCTTAGGGCTTTTAGAAATAGAGAAGGATCGTCGATATCAAAACCAACGATCCTTTCTAATTTCTCTAATCTACCTTTAAGTTCAGGGCTAAGATCTGACTCTTTTTTTGTAAAAAGTGATCTAAACCATTTAGGCATGCGGTATCAGTCCTTGTATTTCTTGAACACTAAGGTTGAGTTGTGTCCGCCAAAACCAAATGCATTGTTAAGCGCATATTTTACATCTCGAACCACGGATTCATTTGCAGTGTAATTTAGATCACACTCAGGATCCTGATTCTCAATATTTATGGTTGGAGGAACAGTACCATGGTAGATCGCTAAAAGCGTAGCTATCGATTCAATGGCACCCGCAGCCCCAAGAGTATGTCCGTGCATACTTTTGGTAGAGTTCAAATTAATATTTCTGGCATGATCACCAAATACTTTTTTAATGGTATTGGTCTCAGCCACATCACCAAGTGGAGTTGAAGTTCCATGCATATTGATATGATCCACATCCTCTGGCTTGATACCGGCCGCTTCCATAGCCCTTGACATAGCAAGAGTAACTCCATTCCCGTCTGGATCCGGAGCAGTAATATGGTAGGCATCAGCCGAGAAGCCATATCCTTTTATCTCACCATAAATTCGAGCGCCTCTTTCAAGAGCTGAATCCAGGCTTTCGAGAATAAAGATTCCGGCACCCTCACCCAATACAAAACCGTCACGGTCAATATCAAATGGCCTTGAGGCTGTTTCAGGAGAGTCGTTACGGGTAGACATTGCCTTCATGCTATTGAAGCCTGAGATACCGATCCTGGTTACAGGAGCTTCGGTTCCACCGGCCACAGCGTAGTCAGACTGGCCATAACGAATTGAATCGTATGCCAGACCAATGTTATGCGAGCCAGTAGCACAAGCAGAAACGGCACAGAAGTTAGGACCTCTGAATCCATACCTGATAGAGATCTGACCTGAAACAATATCAGGGATCAACATAGGAATGAAGAAAGGAGATACACCTCTTGGGCCATGCTCATGAAAGGATACCGATTGTTCATAGAATGTTTCCATCCCACCAATACCGGTACCTACTAAAACAGCAACTTCATCTTTATTAATTTTTTCCAGATCAAGCTTACTATCTTTGATCGCTTCCTCAGAGGCAATAAGGGCATACTGTGCAACCTTATCTAATCTTCTGGCTTCTTTGCGATCGAAGTAATCAGTAGGTTCGTAATCCTCAATCTGAGCAGCAAATTTTGTGGCAAAATTGGAAGTATCGAAATGTTCGACATTGCGAACGCCATTTTTACCGGAAACTAAACCGTTCCAGAAATCAGGCGCACTTTTACCAATCGGGGTAAAAGCACCGATACCCGTTACTACAACTCTACGAGTGCTCATAGGTGATGAATTAAATTATGTTATTTACGATAGTTTTCCTGTCAGGTAAGATACAGCATCTCCAACAGTTGCAATGTTTTCAGCGTCTTCGTCAGGAATGCTAAGATCGAATTCCTTTTCAAATTCCATGATCAGTTCAACTGTATCTAAAGAGTCAGCTCCAAGATCATTGGTGAAGTTTGCTTCAGCAACAACTTCTGATTCATCAACGCCTAGTTTATCTACAATGATAGCTTTTACTTTTGATTCTACGTCTTGTGACATTTTGTGTCCTTTTCAGTGATTAATTAGTAGTTATAATTTTGATAAAATAAGTTTTTCAACTTAAAGATTCAGTATAGTATCTGCAATATGTCAATTACATCGCCATTCCACCATCAACACGAATAACTTCGCCTGTAATGTATGAACTCATATCAGATGACAAGAATGTGACCGCATCGGCTACTTCTTCAGGGTTTCCGGCTCGCCCAAGTGGCGTCTCATCCTTTATCCCCTGCAATACTTTTTCATCCAGTTCTCCGGTCATATCGGTCAAAATATATCCCGGAGCTACCACATTTGCTCGAATATTTCTGGATGCTAGTTCCTTAGCATATGATTTTGTAAAACCGATTATTCCTGCTTTGGAAGCTGAGTAATTACTTTGACCCGCATTACCTGAAATACCAACAACGGAACTAATATTGATAATGGATCCACCCCGATTTCGCATCATGGGCTTTGCGGCTGCTTTTGAGTAATTAAACACACTCTTTAAATTGGTAGTAATAACATCATCCCATTGTTCTTCACTCATCCGCAGGATCAGATTATCTTTAGTGATACCGGCATTGTTTACGATCACATCGATCTTGCCCCAGTCATCAACAATGTCAGCTATGACTTCTTCTGCCCTACTGAAATCAACAGCATCGGCTTGAATTGATTTACATTTTCTGCCAAAACCTTCAATTTCCTTTTTAACTTCCTCAGCAGCATCAGCAGAGCGTGCATAGGTTATAGCTACATCAGCTCCAAATTCCGCAAGCCTGATAGCTATTGCTTTACCAATTCCCCGGCTACCGCCGGTTACCAAACAGGTTTTTCCTTCTAAAGTAAGACTCATGATTTTCTTATTGATATCCTGAAATTTTTACGTCTTTCAATGTTCGTTTTACCAAGCCCTGCAATACTTTACCAGGTCCAACTTCAACAAATGATTCAGCACCATCATTTTTCATATTGATCATAGTTTGGGTCCACCTCACCGGGTTCAATAGTTGATTCAAAACATTGGATCTGATCTCTTCAACATCAGTGGTTGCTTCAGCTGTATAGTTACTGTAGATCGGGCAAATTGGTTCTTTGATGTCCAGCTCTTCTAACTGTTTCTTCAAACCATCATATGCCGGCTTCATAAGTGAAGAATGGAAAGCGCCACTAACAGGAAGGGTTTTAGCAAGTCTGACACCTTCTTCTTTGGCTAATTCAATGGCTTTTTCCACTGCTTCAATATATCCTGAGATAACAACCTGACCGGGTGAATTAAAATTAGCCGCGATCACTTCCTTACCGGTTTCATCAGTGGCTCTTTTACAAACACTTTCAACATCTTCATCATCCATACCGATCACAGCAGCCATGGTACCGGGATTGGAATTTCCTGCTTCCTGCATCAACTGCCCTCTTCTACGTACGATCTTCAAGGCATCTTTGAATGATACTGTGCCGCATGCAACCAAAGCAGAGAATTCACCCAGACTATGGCCGGCCACCATGTCTGGCTTAACACCCAAAGTCTTAAATAAGGCGACCGAATGCAGAAATATGGCAGGCTGTGTAAATTCGGTTTGTTTTAACTTTTCTTCTGGTCCTGCAAACATGATCTTTTTCAGATCGATCCCCAGAATTTCATTAGCCTGATCAAAATATTTCATTGCTTCCGGGTTGGTCTCGTAAATAGCCTTTCCCATTTCAACAAATTGTGATCCCTGTCCGGGAAATAAATAGGCAGTATTCATATTACTTAATCCCCCATTTTAAATAGATCGCACCCCAGGTAAATCCTCCACCAAAGGCTGCAAGTACTAGATTATCACCATGATTCAATCTTTCCTGCCAATCATACAAACACAATGGTATGGTTGCTGCAGTAGTATTTCCATATTTATTGATGTTGATCATGACTTTCTCAGTTGAAAGTCCCATTCTTCTGGCAGTAGCGTCTATGATCCGAAGGTTAGCTTGATGCGGTACCAACCATGCTACATCCTCAGGTTCCAGATCATTTCGCTTCATGATCTCTAGCGAAACATCTGCCATACCTGTAGTAGCTTTTTTAAATACAGCTTTTCCATCTTGTTGCAGGTAGTGCAGCTTGTTTTTAACAGTTTCTTCGGATGCCGGATTTCGGCTTCCGCCGGCCGGTTGATATAAGCTACATTCAGTATCACCTTCAACATAATGTTTTTGATCGATGATACCGGTGTCGTCATCAGACTCCTCCAGTAAAACAGCACCAGCTCCATCACCAAAAAGGATACAGGTTGTTCGGTCACTGTAATCAAGGATCGAGCTCATTTTGTCAGTTCCAATAACCAACACCTTTTTTGCCCTGC
The DNA here is from genome assembly GCF_056857935.1 of Gracilimonas sp. B-17. NCBI lineage: Bacteria > Pseudomonadati > Balneolota > Balneolia > Balneolales > Balneolaceae > Gracilimonas > Gracilimonas sp. B-17. Next base: position 1,003,001 of record NZ_JBSXOA010000012.1, on the reverse strand, counting down.
CAGATTCAATATACATAGACCCAGTACTCAACGCGTACAAAAATCCTGAACACGCAGCAGACAGATCGAAAGCAAATGCATTTTTAGCCCCGATATTCTTTTGCACCAGGCATGCTGTGGCAGGAAAAAAATAATCCGGGGTTACAGTAGCCAAAATGATAAGATCGATCTCTTCAGCAGAGATACCTCTTCTTTCGAGCACCTCTTTTGCTGCTTCAGTACCCATAAAAGCTGTTGCCTTATCAGGGTCCTTGAGAATACGGCGTTCTTCAATTCCAGTTCTAGTTCTGATCCATTCATCGTTGGTATCTACCAGCTTTTCGAGATCGCTATTGGTCATACGATCTTCAGGCAGGTAGTGACCTACAGCTGTAATTTTGGCTCTTTTAACTTCCATTAACTATTATTTGCTCAGTTTAGAGATGCTACAATTTTACCGTTTACATCATTTTCAACGGTCTTAACGGCGCTTTTGATCATATTCTTAATAGCCAGTGGAGAACTTCCACCATGCCCTACTATGCTTACGCCATTAACGCCTAAGAAAGGGATTCCACCTACATTTTCATAATTAAATGGTGCAAGTGCTGTTCTAAGTATTTTAGTGACCTTTTTAAGATCATCTCCGGGAAGATCCATATCCATCACTGCTTTTCCAATCATCTTTTCCAGGGCCTCAGGTATAGATTCCCCAAATTTAAGTACAATATTTCCGACGAATCCATCTGATATGTATATGTCAGCTTTACCAGGAAGGATATCTTTGCCCTCAACATTGCCTATGAAATTTGGTAATGATCTGAGGTGATCATGAATCTCTTTAATATCTTCAGTTCCCTTCCCTTCTTCCTCACCTACATTAAGCAAACCAACCTTTGGAGTATCAATCTTTAAGATCTCCTGGCAGTAAATTTTTGCCATCTGCGCAAATTGTTCTGCTGTTTCCGGTTTGATCTCAAGATTAGCACCTGCGTCAACCAAAAGCCTGAATCCTTTTAATGTAGGATAATAAGATGCTATTGTTGGTCTTATCACACCTTCAAGTCTACCTAAAATAAACATTGAAGCTGCCAGTAAAGCTCCGGTATTACCGGCACTCACAAAAGCATCACACTTACCGGCTTTGTGAAGGCCCAACCCGACAACAATAGATGACTGTTGCTTTGTTTTAACAGCCTGAGTAGGTGACTCTTCCATACCAATGACTTGAGGGGCATCATGTATCAAAACTCGACTTTCATCGTAATCGTGATTCTCAAGCTCAGATTTGATGATCTTTTCAGGGCCAACCAATAGAACAGTCAGCTCATCATTTTCATCAACAGCTTGTAGCGCCCCTTCGACAGGATTTTTTGGATAGTGATCTCCACCGGCTGCATCTACTGCAACAATCATATAAATGTGTTTTAGTTAGCAGCTTTCATTACTTGACGGCCACGGTAGTAACCACACTCTGAGCAGGCATGGTGGTAACGATGCAATGCGCCGCAATTTGAGCATTTGGCCAATGTTACATCAGAAATAGCGTGATGTGCACGACGCTTGTTCTTACGGGCATTTGATGTTCTTCGTTTTGGATGTGCCATTAAATTTTACCTTATCGTTATTCTTTTAAGTCTTTCAATTTTTCCCACCTTGGATCAATGGATTCCTCATCTTCATCAGGTATATCCCCAAATTGTTCATGTAGAACTTCTTTGGGATTTCCATCTTCATCAAGGTAACGGGGATGTAATTTTTTTGTCGGGAGATTTAACAAGATTGTATCTCTCACATCTTGCTCAAGGTCTATTTGTTTAGATGCATGGTCGTAATTTCTTACGGCTCCATTTTCATCTGCGGATTCCTCAACCTCATCGGCCTTAAAAAGCACTTCATATTTCTGATCCACCTTATGATCGTAAGTATCCAGAGAACGATCACAAGTCAATTCAACATCAGCTACAACATTGAACTGAGCTCTCACAAATTGAAGGGTACGGTAAAAATCTATATGTATTTTACCACCTTTAAAAGCAAGGTCACCAAGATCCAGATCATCAGATCCGAGATCCACGGTTCTTTCGCTTTGGCCTTCAGGTATTTCAAAGATCTTAAATTTTAACATAGAACTTCTCCTCAATAGCTACCTAAAATAAGGATTATTGATCTGTGGTTCAATCAATTAAATAAACCAAACATCCTTTGATCAATCAGGTCTATTACTTTGCCCAGATCTTCGTCATCATTAACAAAATCAAGGTCATCGGTGTCGATAATCAGCTTATCATGCGGATATCTGCCGATCCAGTCCTCATATAGATTGTTGAGTCGCTCTAGATATTCAATGCGGATGGTGTTCTCATAGTCCCTGCCCCTTTGCTGAATTTGCCTGACGAGAGTGGGAACCTGCGCACGCAGATATATCAAAAGATCAGGCGGTCGCAAATAAAAACTCATCTCATTGAATAGGGCCTCATAATTAACAAAGTCTCTGTCGCTCATGAGATTCATCTGATGCAGATTCTTTGCGAAGATCTCAACGTCTTCATATATGGTACGGTCCTGTATCAAATTAACATCATCATTAAGCATTTCCTTTTGATGACGGAACCGGCTGGATAAAAAGTAGATCTGAAGATTAAAGCTCCATCGTCGCATATCCTCATAGAAATCCTGCAGGTATGGGTTATCGTCAACCGATTCATAAAAGGCTTGCCAATTATAATGTTTTGCTAACAAGCCGGTCAGAGATGATTTACCTGCCCCAATATTTCCGGCTACTGCGATGTACTTTGATTTATTCTGCTGATCCATAGATAATATTTATTTACCAAGTAAGCGATACATGGCTTTTTTATAGTCTTCCACTCCGGGTTGGTTAAAGGGATTCACATTCAGGCTATATACGAATATGCCGGTCAATAATTCAAAGAAATAAATGAGCTGACCAATATTTTCTGCATTCAAAGCTTCCATAGATATTTTCACGATGGGAACATGCCCTTCACTATGTGCCTCAATAGTACCTTCCCTGGCCTTAGCATTAATTTCATGGAATGATTTACCCGAAAGGTAATTCAGTTTATCGTCATCCCCTTTCAGCTCATTGACCTTAAGTTTCGAGAATGGTTTTTCAATAATGATAAATGTCTCCATCAGGCTTCGCTGCCCTTGTTGAATGAACTGCCCCAGACTGTGAAGGTCTGTAGAAAAACTGGCAACCGTTGGAAAGATCCCCTTTCCTTCTTTTCCTTCGCTTTCACCAAGAAGCTGTTGGATCCAACCTCCGATCGAAGTAAGCTCAGGCTCGAAACTAGCAAATACATCAATAGTCTTGCCTGACTCATGAATAGCATGTCTAAGGGCTGCATATTCTAGTAGATCCTCTGCATTTTCCTCATACTGGTTGAAGGCAGTAACGGCTCCATAAAATAATGTGCGTATATCGATCCCTGCAATGGCTATGGGAATGAGTCCAACCGGAGTGAGTACTGAAAATCTACCACCAACATCATCCGGAACAATGAACTTTCTGTATCCCTTGGCATCGATCATTTTATTGAGTAACCCGCCCTCTTTTCCTGTAGTACAAATAATATGCTCAGATGCATCTTCTTCGTACATCTCTTCTATTAATTCACGAAGCATTCTGAAAGAAAGTGCTGTTTCCAGGGTGGAACCCGATTTTGAGATCACATTAAGGTATATACTTTTTTGTGTACCATCGGCCTTAGGGGTTTTTAGATACGAAAGCAGTTGTTCAAGATATTTACCGCCCATATGATGGCCTGCGTACAGGATCTCAGGGCCATCATGATCGAAATGATCAGACAACGCATCAATAACTGCCTTAGCCCCAAGATAAGATCCCCCAATTCCACAAACTATAAATACATCTGCCTTGGAACGGATCTCAGCTCCTAATTCGGATATTTGTTCTAATTCTGCATCATTTGGATCAGCAAGAATATCCCTCCAGCCGAGCCATTCAGAACCGGGGCCTGTTTTATGCTTTAATTGTTTAAGGGCTTCATCTGCTTTTTTTCTGGAATGCAGATATGAATTATCATCGATGAATTTTCGTGCTAAACTAATGTCACTTCTGATCATTGGTTATCTCAGTGTTTTGGCTAAATCAATTAAAGTGTGATCGATATCTTTTTTCTTGGATATCGCAACGCGCATTGGCGTCAATTTGAGAGCATTGTTAACAACACCGACCATAACGTCACTGTGCCCCTCTTGCAATACCTTAACGGCAGCAGCCCCAAGTCGGCTTGCCAGTACTCTGTCACGTGCAGATGGCGCACCGCCCCGTTGGGTATGCCCTAAGATACAGACGCGCATATCATATTGTGCAAAATCATCCTTGATCTTCTCAGCGAGCTTAAGAGCACCTCCGGTTTCATCACCTTCAGCTACTACTACAAGACTGCTTCTGCGCTGAGCCTGTAACATATCGTGAAGCTGCCTTTTAACTTCTTCAACATTGGTAAGCTCTTCGGGCAGAAGTGCGATCTCGGCCCCACTGGCAATACTAGTCTCCAAAGCAATAAAACCGGTGTCTCTACCCATTACCTCAACAAGAAACATGCGCTCATGTGCATCGGCGGTGTCACGGATCTTATCGATGGCTTCAAGAGCAGTGTTTAGAGCTGTATCATAACCAATGGTTTCATCCGTGCCAATGATATCATTATCAATAGTTGCAGGAACTCCTACTACATTGATATCATGCTCCTTACTGATCTTGTTTGCACCGGTGAATGTTCCGTCACCTCCGATCACGATCAACGCATCGATATCATATTTTTTGAGATTCTTGGCAGCTTTTGTTCTTCCTTCCTCTGTTCTGAACTCGTCAGATCGGGCTGATTTCAAGAACGTACCGCCCCTTTGGATGATATTGGACACATCGTGTGTATCCAGGTCTACAATTTCATCATTAATCAGGCCAAAATACCCGTGTTTAATACCATAGACTTTAATATTATACTTCTCAGCGGTTCGGACTACAGCCCGTATTGAGGCGTTCATTCCCGGAGAATCTCCTCCGCTGGTCAAAACGCCGATCGTTTTAACTTTAATTAATTCGTCTGTCATAAATTTCAATGAGTGTGAGTGATTGTGAGTAAATAATTGTTCTGTTTTATCAGTAAATTATTACACGGCCAAGTTTAAGAAAATTTCAACACAATTGATGACAGATAACGAAGACTTAGAACAGATAAATTCTGAAACCGTTTCCAGAAAATCTTTAAAAGAGATCACGGCTCCGGTTTCAGATAATCTTTCGGAATTCAGGAGTTTTTTCAAGCAAACCATTAAGTCTGATGTTTATCTGCTGGATCAGATCATCAAGTATTTACTGCGTCAAAAAGGGAAGGAATTAAGACCTACCCTGGTATTTATGACGGCCAATTTATTTGGTGGCGCCACACATAAAAGCTATATAGCTGCAACCATGATAGAACTGTTGCATACGGCAACTTTGATACACGATGATGTGGTGGATGAGGCAAATAGTCGCCGGGGCTTTGTTAGTATAAATAAGATCTGGAAAAATAAAGCCGGTGTCCTTTTAGGTGATTACCTTCTCTCGAAAGGATTACTTATTGCGCTCGAAAATAAAGAATATCAGCTTCTTGAAGTTCAATCGAGGGCGGTACAGGCTATGAGTGAAGGTGAACTAAGGCAACTTAAAACGGCCGGTTTGTTCAATATGACCGAGGAACGTTATTTTCAGATCATATCTGAGAAAACGGCCAGTCTGATCTCAACTTGCTGTGAATGTGGAGCTGTTTCAGTAAGTGAAGATGAAGCTGTACATGAATTAATGAGAGATATTGGCTTAAACATTGGAATTGCATTTCAGATCCGTGATGATCTGTTTGATTACGGCGTCTATGATATTGGAAAACCAACCAGAAACGACATTCAGGAAAGAAAGGTCACCCTTCCCCTGATCAAAGCATTGGAACATGCTCCGAAGGGCAAGTCGGCCCATATCAGAGCCTTGATGAAAAAACGGAAAAAATCATCCGGTAATGTGGATGAGATCGTAAATTTTGTACACGAAAATGGAGGTATGGAGTATGCCAAAAAAGCTATGTACGATCATGCCAACAAAGCTATTGACAAACTTAAGTCTGTACCGCCTTCAGATGCTAGAAATGACTTTGTAGATCTTATAGAGTTTGTGATCACAAGAAAAAAGTAAGTGAATGATCACTGAGCATATTTTCATTTCTGATGTCCATTTAGGGGCCTTTTCACAGGAAACCAACAGCCGGATTGAACAAGATCTTATCAGGCTGATAAGATACTGTACAGAACACAGGATCAGGATCAACATCCTGGGAGACCTTTTTGATTACTGGATGGAATTCCCTGAAAAGAATTTTGTACCTACCCTTGGGTCAGAAGTTCTAAAAGTATTTGAACTATATAACACTAAAGTTGCTCCTGCACTTTACATAACCGGAAATCATGACAACTGGACATTTGGGCACTTTGAAGACCGTGGTTTCGATGTTGAAGAAAATTTCAGGTTGCTTGAACTCGATGAAGCGAGAATACTCATGATGCATGGTGACGGTGTAGCTGCATCAAAAATTGATTTTCCTAGAGCCGCTTTTCATCGTTTGTTACGTAATCCAAATTTTATCAATGTCTATCAGAAGATCTTTACACCCGAACGTGGCCTGGCAACCATGAAGGCATTCTCGAACCTAACCCGACGAAGGAATAATCATAATCCTGCACCCCTTAACAGGCAGGCTAAAAAGATATTTGATAGGCATAATTTAGATTATATTATAAGTGGTCATGATCACGTACCCCGTGTAGAAACTTTTTCTCAAGGAAACTATATAAACCTTGGTGCCTTCTTTAATAACAGAACCCTTGCACTATATAACAATAAGGGGTTGAACCTCGTTAAATGGAAGGCTGAATCGAACTTATTTACCCCATTTTCTGGCAAACAAAGTAAACTATGAGCGAAGAACACAACGGACCTATTGATAACAAGCGATATTTCAGTGATCCTGAATACCGTAAAAAAGTACTGGCAGATCGCAAAGCCAAAGGCAAAAGCAACTCCAAAGGGTTGAATCCTTATGTTATAAAGGCGCTGAAATGGGGCGGCGGAATTGCCGGAGTATTAATGATGTTGATTCTTGGCTATGTGATCTATTTGATCTCAGGCTTACCTTCTGCCGATGAATTTGAGAACCCGGAAACGGCCATTGCGTCAGAGGTCAAAAGCCGGGACGGAGTCACTCTTGATAAATACTTTGTAGAAAACAGAAACTGGGTACGGTACGAGGATATTTCACCACACGTGATCGATGCACTCATAGCTACTGAAGATCATCGTTTCTATAATCACTGGGGTATTGACACTTATGCAACTCTTGCAATTCCCTGGCATCTTATAAATGGCAGATGGCAAGGAGCTTCGACGATCAGTCAGCAGCTTGCCAGAAACCTGTATAAAAAGATCGGGCAGGAATTTTCGGTGACACGGAAATTCAGGGAAATGATCACAGCCATACAGCTCGAACGACGATATACCAAGCGTGAGATAACCGAGATGTATCTGAACACTGTTGAATTTCCGAATTCTACATTCGGTATTGAGGCAGCGGCTCAAACGCACTATGGAAAACCCGCTAAAGAATTGAATATTACTGAGGCCGCAACCATGATCGGTGCTCTTCAGGCTATTTATTACTTTAACCCCCGCATCTTTCCTGAGCGTTCTAAATCACGTCGTGATATTGTTTTGAGCCAGATGAATAAACGAAACTTTTTGACGGACAGTGAATTTCAGGTTCTTGCTTCCGAACCAATTGAATTAGACTACCACCCTCCTTCCAAGGCGGGTCGACAAAGCCGGTATTTTGGTGAATACGTACGCCAGCAGGTAACCCCCTGGCTGGAGGAAAATGGATACGATCTTTACAAGGATGGCCTTGTCATTTATACCACCATCGATTCAAGGCTTCAACAGCATGCAGAAAAAGCTGTAAAGACCAAGCTGGATTCACTTCAAACTATTTTCGAACAGGAATGGACCACACCCGGCAGTGATGAATACATGGATAAGCTCTGGGAAGAGTTTCCGCTGTTTTTCAGAAGCTTCGTTCGTGAGACCGATCGCTATAAAAACGGCTTTTCAAAATTTGATACTGATCAGGAAAAAGTGGTTTTTGACTCCCTTTTTGCTGATACCGCATTTGTAGATTCCGTTAAAAGAGTACGAACCCGGCTTCAGGCCAGTTTTGTGGCTATTGAACCCACCAACGGTAATATCCTGGCATGGGTTGGCGGTACCGATTATGGCAACGTTCAATTTGATCATGTGTATCAGTCTAAACGACAGGCTGGGTCAACCTTCAAGCCATTTGTATACGCCGTAGCAATTGACAACGGATACAAGCCCTATCATAAGTTTTCTAAGTTTCCTGTTACTTTTCGTCAGCGTGACGGAAAAACCTGGACTCCCAAAGATGAGACGGTTGCTGAAGGACCGGTTGAAGTTCCTTTGAGAGAAGCTCTGGCAAGAAGTATGAACAATGTTACGGTTCGATTACTTCCTGAGATCGCCGGAGCGCCCGGTACCAATAAATTATGGGAACTGGATCCTGCTGCCAGAAAGATCAAGGATATGGCTTCCAAACTGGGGATCGATATGAGTAATACACCTGCCTATCCTTCGATCGCATTAGGTACGGCCAATGTCTCCCTGTTAGAGTTAACAAGTGCTTACACAACCTTTGCCAATGCAGGGGTACACATTGAGCCGATCGCCATCACGCGAATTGAAGATAAAGAAGGCAATATCCTTAAAGAATACCATCCGGAACTAACAGCTGAGGTGATCAGTCCGGAGACAGCCTATATCATTACCGATATGTTAAGAGGAGTCATTCGAGGCGGTGAAGATTTTTATGGAACCGGAGTCCGATTACGGAACGTTTATGGCGTCCGTCAGGATGTTGCCGGCAAAACAGGGACAACCAATGAGGCTGCAGATAACTGGTTTGTGGCCATGATGCCTCATGTTGTAATGGGAGCCTGGGTTGGTGGTGAGGATAGACGAATTAGGTTCAATCAGGATTTATCGTATAGCATAGGTCAGGGTGCCAGAACCGCCCTGCCGATTGTAGGTGAATTCATTAATTATGCCACGGCCGATGAGCAGGCTTACTGGAAATATGATGCCTTTGAGCCACCCCCCGGATTTGTGATGCCTGAGGATCCGGAAAAGACCCGTAATGAATTGATCAAAGATGAGAATAAAGGCAGAATTGGCTGGTAGTATCACGTAACAGCCCAAATGTGATCATTTATTCGGCTAACCACTTCATAAGGCTCCTTAGAAACTCAATATTCTGGGGAGCCATTTCTTTATTATTCAATCCAACTTTGAATTCCCCCTGAGGGGTATTTATGACCTGAGCCGTAAACATGGCTGCCTCCCCAAATACAGCCAATTTACCATCACCGTAATTCATTAAAGCACCCTGGCTATAACCCTCTAGATCAGTAGACTTGGTATCTTCATTGAATTGCCATGCGATCTCCGGTTCCAGGCTAAAATCTCCTTTTTTAAATAATAGGATCGGTTTTGCCCCGGAAGGATATTTAAATGCTGACCCCGTAAAGGTTGTGACACTTGATATACTCCTATCAGTTAAATTCTCGTTGACCAATCTTCCATTTTCCTGATTGAACAGATCCGGCTCGTTCTGTTTCTTCTCAAGGGAAGCAAACCCATTGATGAATTCGAAATTAAATGAACTTCCAAGCATTTTGGCTGCCCCAGCGAAAGGCATATGATCTGCGATCAAAAATAGACTACCTCCTTCACTTACCCAATCATTTATTCGATCGACCTCATTTTGTGTGAATGCAGAGGGATTTGGCAGCCTCCAGTTATTGATATTACTTTCGTGAAGTGGATTAGCGACTACAAAGACATGACAACGATCAAGTGTTGTGGTTTCTTTATCTATTGTTTCATCCACAGATCTGATCACGTATCCATCAAGCCTTAAGACCTTTGCAAAAGCTGCAAAACCGGTCTCGGTTGTATGGAAATTATTATGTGCAGCATCAATACAAATTGTTGGGCCTTCCCCATTTTCAAATAATGGATCACTAAATTCAGCCACAAATGAGGTATCAGGTCTTTGTTGAGCCATGATCCCAGAGGTACTCAAAAGAAAGATAATCAGGATATAAGTGGGTCTTTTCATTGTCATCCGTATAATGTTGCGATGGTATTGACGAATATATAAAATATAAAAAAAGCCGTTACCTTCTTAGGTAACGGCTTTAAAAGTGTTAAATGGAAACAGCTTATGATTCGCTGACTGATTCCGCGAGAAGCGTTAATTTATTGTTATTCACTTCCACAAAACCACCTGATATAATGTAAGTCACTTCTCCGTCTGATTTTCGAACCAGCACACTGCCTTTATCCAATGTTGATACAATAGGCGCGTGATTGGCCTTGACTTCGAAACTTCCTTCTGATCCGGGAAGTTTGACACCGGTTACTTCACCCTCAAAAAGGGAACCGTTGGGTGTCAGGATCTGTGCGTTAAAAGTACTCATGATCAGCTCTTATTTTTAAATTATGCTGCTTCTTCCTGCTCAGCTTCAGCCAGCAGTTTCTCACCTTTTTCAATGGCTTCCTGAATATCTCCTACCATATAGAATGCATTTTCAGGCAAGTGATCCAATTCACCATCCAGGATCATTTTGAAGCCTTTGATCGTGTCTTCAACTTTTACATACACACCAGGCTGACCTGTAAACTGCTCGGCCACGTGGAAGTTTTGTGAAAGGAAACGCTGAACACGACGTGCACGGCTAACAACCAGCTTATCTTCATCAGACAGTTCATCCATACCAAGAATGGCAATGATATCCTGAAGATCTTTATAATTCTGAAGCAGGCGTGTCACGCGGTTGGCGACATCATAATGCTCCTGCCCTACAACTTTAGGATCAAGAATCGTGGAAGTAGAATCCAAAGGATCCACCGCCGGGTAGATACCGATCTGTGTCAATGCACGAGAAAGTACCGTTGTTGCATCAAGGTGAGTAAAAGTTGTTGCCGGTGCGGGATCCGTCAAGTCATCAGCAGGTACATAAACGGCCTGAACAGACGTAATTGATCCATCTTTAGTAGAGGTAATACGTTCCTGTAGATCACCCATTTCAGAAGCCAGAGTTGGCTGGTAACCTACCGCAGAAGGCATACGTCCCAGTAGAGCCGATACCTCAGAACCAGCCTGAGTAAATCGGAAAATGTTATCAATAAAGAGAAGGATATCGCGGGATACTTCATCTCGGAAATACTCAGCCACCGTCAATCCTGACAGGGCTACACGAGCACGTGCTCCCGGAGGCTCGTTCATCTGGCCAAATACCAGGGTTGCCTGAGATTCTTTTAATTTGGTCTTATCTACTTTAGACAGATCCCACTCTCCCTCTTCCATAGATTTTTTGAATTCATCACCGTAGTTAATAATTCCGGATTCGATGAACTCGCGCAGAAGGTCATTTCCTTCACGGGTACGCTCACCAACACCGGCAAATACGGATAAACCACCGTGCTGCTTCGCAATATTATTAATAAGCTCCTGGATCAATACCGTTTTACCTACACCGGCACCACCAAACAAACCGATCTTACCACCTTTTGCATACGGGCAAAGCAGGTCAACTACTTTAATACCCGTTTCAAGCATCTCCGTTGAAGTTGCAAGTTGATCAAATGCAGGTGCATCGCGGTGGATCGGATAGGAATCCTTTCCTTCAGGAGCTTCAATCCCATCAATTGACTCACCAACAACATTAAACAAGCGACCACGAATATCTTCACCGATAGGCATTGATATAGCCTTGCCGGTATCGATCACTTCCATCCCTCTAACGAGTCCATCAGTAGAGTCCATCGCAATTGTACGCACACGGTCTTCACCAAGGTGTTGCGCAACTTCAAGGGTTAATGTGGATCCGTCTGTCATCTCGATCTCAAGAGCATTGAGAACAGGCGGTGTTTTACTTTCTAAAAAATCAACATCAACTACAGGTCCAATTACCTGCGCTATCGTTCCTTTATTCATGTGGTAAATCGCGATTTTGTTTATTTAGCTTTATTGATTTGGCAGCAAATATATGCACTACTGCAAAGGCTGGTAAAGATAGGGAGATACATAAAGAGAGGCAATCAAAATTCTTAGGTTTATTCCAAAATGAGTGGCATATGATCTAAATTCAAAAATAGTTGATCAATATTTTAGCATAACATCAAAATGCGGGTTTATTTCTTTTATGCTATGTTCATGTTTGATCAACCACAAATCATGAAAATGCATTATGAACTTTCTTCTTTTAACCCTATTTCTTTCTGCAAATATACTTACCCCAACCGATTCCATAACAGTTTCATCTTCAATAAATGAAGTAACGGTTTTCAGGCAACAGGCTCAAATTGAAAGAAAAGCTGAGGTAAATTTAGAAGAAGGAAAGAATATCATTGTTTTTAAACGACTCACTCCCACACTCGATCAGAAGAGTATTCAACTTAAAGCCAGTGGGAAATTCACGGTTAATTCAATAACCCAGCGGTATGATTATTTTTCAGATCAACGAATCACACCTGAGATCCAATTACTTGAGAGTCAACGCGATTCGTTAAAACACCAAATAACCTATCTGGAATCAGATCTTAACGTTCTGCAAAATGAGCTTCAATTATTGGAAAGCACCGTTTCCAATATCAATAACAAGGAATTGACAGCTGCAGAACTGACCCAGTTTCTGGATCTCTACCGAAAACGAGCCGGCATACTTAAAGGAGATGAAATATCGATTAATGAATCATTGAAAAAGAAAAATCACCAGCTAAACAAGGTCTTATCTCAGATCAATGATTTGAAAGGGAACCAACAATCCCGATTCTCAGAAATAATAGCTGAGGTAAGTTCAGAACAACCTCAGACCTTAACTTTTACACTGAGTTACTTGGCAGGATCAGCCGGCTGGGTTCCTTCTTATGACATTCGTTCTGAAGACATCACAAAACCACTTAATATCAGTTACAAGGCTGACGTTTATCAGAATACAGGGATCGATTGGAATGATGTGCAGATCACGATCAACTCAGGAAATCCATCGGTAAATGTTATACTGCCTGACCTCAGTCCATCCTATGTAGATTTTATTCGCAGAGATCCGATCAGTGCAAATCCTCAGGCATTGAGGGAGATTGTAGTTACAGCTTATTCCAAATCCGAGTCAGCAAAACAAGACGAAATGGCATTGGAGGCTGAGGCACCGATAACCGAATTCAATCAGAATCAAACTTCCTTTAGCTATAAGATAAGCACATCATATACCATACCCTCAGATGGAAAGGCTAAAACTATAGAAGTCAATCGTACTGAAGTTGAAACGGCTTATTCGTACTCAACTGTTCCTAAACTATCCAACCATGCTTACCTGATCGGGGAAATGTCAAATTGGGACAATTTGAATTTAATTGCCGGTGATGGCAATGTTTATTTTGAAAATAATTTTATTGGAACTACCAGGCTGAACCCTAGTTCTTTTGATGATACCCTGTCAGTTTCACTCGGCCGGGATGAAAGCATCATTATAGAACGTAATAAACTTCGTGATTTTGAGGAACGAAACTTCTTTGGGAATAAAGTACGTGAAAAAAATGCCTGGGAGATCAGTATCAGAAATACCAAATCAGAATCCATATCTATATCAGTGCAGGATCAAATTCCCCTATCACGAAATGAGGATATAAATGTGGAGGCCACACGACTCTCAGGCGGTATTCTGAATAAACAAACAGGTATTGTGACCTGGAAAATCCATATCGAACCCAATGCAACGCATACTATACGTTTCGACTATCAGGTAGAGTATCCATCCGGCGAACGAATCAGATACTAAATTTATGGTAAAAGAGTGCACTTACATTAGCAACTCCCCTGTTAAAATTTTATCTTTCCAAGCTATAGAAGCCAAATATGAATATTGGTTTCACGGAAAGAATTGAACTATGTGCAGAAGGTGAATTCAATCACCTTTTTTTATAGCAGGCAACCACAAATTTAAAAATCTGACTCCTTTGGAAACTGAATTATCAGAACGCTCAGTAAGTGTAGACATTCTCATTGATTTCGACGAAAATGGTCGATTGAATTATTCTAAAGCGGATGAACTTGAAACCCGTGAACGTGCACAGGTGCGTGAATATGTTCAGAACATCTTAAGAAAAAGAAGTTATCTGGATTTTTTGATCGATGAATTTTCAAGTGTATCGGTCAAGGAAATGAAACCGGGACTGAAAAATATCCTGAGACTTTCCATCTATGATATGCTGTTCATGGACAGCACACCGGATTATGCGGCCATAAATGAAGCTGTTGAGATCGCTAAGATGAAACTCGGTTCCAAGACCGGTGACCTGGTCAATGCCATCATGCGTAACCTCCAAAGAGACCGCGAAAAACTACCCAAACCAGCTTTTAAAGACAGAAATAAGTTAGTGGCCACTACCTTCTCTCACCCGGAATGGATGGTAGCCCGTTGGAGAAAACGATTTGGAGAGCGTGAGGCTTTTCAACTCATGCAAGCCAATAATTCCCGTCCTCACTATTATGTTCGTGTTAACAGCCTGAGAACCAAGCCTGAGAACTTCGAATTGCGAATGGAGAAAATGGACGTGGATTTTGAAGCGAGTGACTGGCTACCCTTCTATTACAAAGTTGATTCAGTTCAACCATTCATAGAAAAAGGTTTATTGAGTAAAGGCATTTGCCTGGTACAGGATATTGCTGCCGGTTTTGCTCCTACTATTCTGGATCCACAACCCGGTGAAAAAGTTTTTGACCTGTGTGCAGCGCCCGGCACCAAATCTATTATGATGGCCGACCTGATGCAGGCAGAAGGTGATATCACCTCAGTAGATATTTCAACAGAACGCCTGCAAAAACTGGCTGAAAGTGCCCTGAATTACGGTGCAGAAAATATTAAGATCCGCGGTGGTGATGTGAGAGAAGTCAGCCTTGGACTGGCCGATGCGGTATTACTGGACGCCCCTTGTACAGGAACAGGTGTTTTAAGTAAACGTGCCGACCTTCGCTGGCAACGTGATGAAGAAGGCCTGAAAAATGCCGTTGCCCTTCAGGAAGAATTACTGGAAGAAGCTGCCAACATGGTAAAACGTGGTGGCCGACTGGTATACAGTACCTGCTCCCTGGAACCGGAGGAGAATATGGAACAAATATCGAAGTTCCTCGAGAAGTATGACAACTTTGAGCTGGAGCCATTAGAAGATTATTTACCTGAAGAGGTACTTGCTGAAGACAAACTGTCTTATCAAACACTTCCTCATAAGCATGGCTGTGACGGTCACTTTGGTGTACTGCTGAAACGAGTTAAGTAATTAACCACATTATCCGCTACAACGCAGAGCGTATGTAGCGAGATCTTTAATTAATTTATGCTCTTGATTTAAGGAGCTACTCTTTATTAATACATTCAACTGAAATAAACTGGTTCCGTACGCTCTGCGTCGGAACCAAGTTGTTTAAACAAATCTGAAGTTTTGAGTAAAGAAATTCCCGCACAATACGACGCCTCCAAAGTTGAGGATAAATGGTATCAGCATTGGATGGAAAACAATTATTTCCATTCTGAGCCGGATGAACGAGAATCTTTTACCGTCGTCATCCCTCCTCCCAATGTAACAGGTGTGCTGCATATGGGACACATGCTCAACAACACCATTCAAGATGTGTTGGTAAGAAGAGCTCGCATGCAGGGCTACAATGCCTGCTGGGTGCCCGGAACAGATCACGCTTCCATTGCTACTGAGGCTAAAGTGGTTCGAAGACTTCGTGAGAAAGGCATCAAAAAAAGCGATCTCGGACGGGATGAATTTCTTGAGCACGCCTGGGATTGGACGCACGAGCATGGTGGCATCATCCTTGAGCAACTCAAGAAGTTGGGTGCCAGTTGCGACTGGGACCGAACCAATTTCACCATGGATCCCGAATACTCAGAAGGCGTGATCGATGTGTTCATTGATCTTTACGAAAAAGGAAAGATCTATCGCGGTGCAAGGATGATCAACTGGGATCCGGCTGCCAAAACAGCCCTCAGTGATGAGGAGGTTATTCATAAGGAAGTCAACTCCAAACTGTATCATATCAAATATAAGATCGTTGGCGAGGATGACTTTGTCACGATAGCCACTACCCGGCCAGAGACACTTCTTGGTGATACTGCGGTTTGTATAAATCCTGAGGATGAACGTTTTACACACCTTCACGGAAAAAAAGTGATCGTTCCCCTGGTAGATCGTGAAGTTCCGATCATTCAGGATGAGTACGTGGATATGGAATTTGGAACCGGTTGCCTGAAAGTGACACCGGCTCACGACGAGAATGACTATAATCTCGGCCAGAAGCATGACCTTGAAACCATCAATATGCTAAATGAAGATGGAACCGTCAGTGAAGAAGGTGAATTGTATATTGGTATGGACCGCTTTGAGGTTCGAAAGCAAATAGCCAAAGACCTGGATGAAGCCGGACTCCTGCTGAAAGTAGAAGATTATAAAAACAAAGTCGGCTATTCGGAACGAACCGATGTCGTAATCGAACCACGACTATCTTTACAGTGGTGGGTATCCATGAAAGAGCTGGCACAGCCTGCCCTTGAAAACGTTATGGATGACACGGTTGAGTTTCACCCTGCAAAATTCAAAAATACCTACCGCCATTGGATGGAGAATGTGCGTGACTGGTGTATTTCCCGTCAGCTTTGGTGGGGACATAGAATTCCGGCTTGGTATAATGAAGATGGAGACTTTGTAGTTGCAAAAACTGAGAACGAAGCCCGTGAAAAATTTAAAATTCAAAATTTAAAATTTGAAATTTTACAACAGGATGAGGATGTACTCGATACCTGGTTCTCATCATGGTTATGGCCGATCTCTGTATTTGACCCGAAATATATCGGAGAATATCAGGAGCGGGAACCGAATAAGGAATTAGATTATTACTATCCGACCAAGGACCTCGTAACTGCCCCTGAGATCATGTTTTTCTGGGTAGCCCGAATGATCATTGCCGGTTATGAGTATATGGACGACAAACCGTTCGACAATGTGTACTACACCGGTATTGTACGAGATAAGAAAGGCCGTAAGATGAGTAAAAGTCTTGGAAATTCTCCTGACCCTTTGGAACTCATTAATAAATACGGGGCCGATGGCATCCGAATGGGAATGCTATTTGCTACTCCTGCAGGAAACGACCTCCCCTTCGATGAAAAGCTGTGCGAGCAGGGCCGGAATTTCAGTAACAAGATCTGGAATGCCTTCCGGTTCCTTACCATGAATATGGAAGATGGTGTGGAATACAAGCCCACTACCGACATTAATGAAGATGATATTTCTGACCGATGGATGTCGGCCCGTATTCAGGAAACTATTAATGGAGTGAATGAAGACTTCGACAACTACAAACTGAATGATGCCATCAAGAAGATCTACTCACTCATCTGGGATGATTTCTGTGACTGGTACATTGAGTTGGCTAAGCCTGAGGAGTACGGACAAAATATCCCGAAGGAAAAATTGAACACCGCACTCGGTTTTTTTGAGCAGCTGATGAAGCTCCTCCATCCTTTCATGCCGTTCATCAGTGAAGAGATCTGGCAGCACATTCAGAAGCGTTCAACAGAAGAAGCTCTACTGATCACAGAATGGCCAAAAGCAGATGAATCCAAACTGAACCAAAAAGACATTCAAACCTTTGGCATTCTTCAGGAAATGGTCTCCTCATTGAGAAATATCCGTTCGGAAGTCAATGTATCACCAAAAGAAGAATTGAGCGTTTTCATCAATACAAAAGATGACACTACGGCTCATTCTATTATAGCCAACCGGGTTGTACTGGAGAAACTTGAAAGTATTTCAAGTCTCGAAGTGGGCACAAAGGTTGAAAAACCAAAAGTTTATTCCTCCTCAATGGTGGATGGCAATGAGATCTATGTTCCTTTGGAAGGGCTCGTAGATTTTGAAAAAGAACGCGATCGGATACAAAAAGAGATCGACCGACTTGAAGGTTTCCTCAAAGGCATCAATGGCAAATTAAACAATGACGGCTTCGTTAATAATGCACCGGTGGCCGTCGTTGAAAAAGAGAAGAAAAAGAAAGCAGATACTGAGGAAAGCCTAGCAAAACTTAGGGAGCAGCTGAAGGATTTTGAGGGGTGAG
The DNA here is from genome assembly GCF_056857935.1 of Gracilimonas sp. B-17. Lineage (NCBI taxonomy): Bacteria > Pseudomonadati > Balneolota > Balneolia > Balneolales > Balneolaceae > Gracilimonas > Gracilimonas sp. B-17. The sequence goes on along the minus strand of NZ_JBSXOA010000012.1, from coordinate 984,687 downwards.
TTGGAGAAAATCAGAACTGACAGCACCACTCACATCCCCCTGCAAAATCAGCAAGCTGATTTTCCGATCCCTCTTCGAAGAGGGAATTCTCTTTGAGAATTACTGATATGATGTTAGACAATGACTTTTGATCCACAGATATATAGTTTGATATAATTCTCCCTTTGAAGGGAGACCGTTTTGTTGCTTCAGCAGCCAAAGCAGAGGGATGTGCGTCAGAAATAAATTTAACTTATGAGTTGTAAAACCCACTTCAGCTTTCCAACTGAGTGGTAAAATATTTTTTATGAAAACATTTTCACTTCCATCAGAAGAACCTAAAGGCCGGCCGGATTTCCTGTCCACTTTGAATAAGCAGCAAAAACAAGCTGTAACACATACTGACGGTCCCCTGCTCATCGTAGCCGGAGCCGGCTCGGGTAAGACAAGGGTTCTGACCTATCGCATTGCCTATCTACTTCAGCAATATAAGGCAGCCCCTGAACAGATCCTTGCCCTGACCTTCACCAACAAGGCTGCAAGGGAAATGAAAGAACGAATCAAGAATTTGATCGGTGATAAGGCCGCTAAATTATGGATGGGGACTTTTCACTCAATATTTTCTAAGATCCTGAGGTTTGAAGCCGATAAGATCGGATACGGATCTGACTTCACGATCTATGACTCTAATGACTCCCAGACCGTGGTTAAGCAGATCCTTCAGGAGTTGAATTTCGATCCGAAAGAGATCAAGCCTAAGACTATCCACAACAAGATCAGTGATTCCAAGAACCAGCTGATCACGGCTGATACCTTTCAGGAAAAATTCATTAGCAGTACCCTGGATGATATTACTGCTCGTGTATATAAGATATATAATAAGCGTTTGAAGCAAAGTAACGCTATGGATTTTGATGATCTGTTGGTGAAACCCATAGAATTATTTCAAAAACACCCGGAGATCCTTGAAAAGTATCAGGACCGATTCAAATATATCCTCATTGATGAATATCAGGATACCAATCATGCTCAGTATAAAGTAACCAAAATGCTAGCTGACAAATACGAAAATATTTGTGTTGTTGGAGATGATGCCCAAAGCATCTACTCATTCCGTGGAGCTGATATTTCAAATATTCTGAATTTCAAGGAAGATTACGAAAATGCCACTCAGGTCCCATTGGAACAGAATTACCGCTCGACCAAGGCCATCCTCCAGTGTGCCGATTCCATTATCAAGCAAAACACCAAACAGCTCGATAAAACCCTTTGGACCGAACAGGATTATGGTGAACGCATCACCCTTCTCGAAAATTTTGATGAACGTGATGAGGCGAACCGGATTGCCAGTCATATTCAGAATCTCAAAATGCGCGAAGGTTATGAGAATAATAAATTTGCCATTCTCTACCGGACAAATTATCAGTCCAGGGTGTTTGAGGAAGCTCTCAGACGCAAAGATCTGACCTATCAGCTGGTCGGTGGGCTTTCCTTTTACCAGCGCAAAGAGATCAAGGATGTGTTAGCCTACCTGACCCTTTTGGTAAACCCCCATGATGAAACCAATCTTTTAAGGATCATCAATGAACCAAGTCGAGGGATCGGTAATAAATCCATTCAGGACCTGATAAAACAAGCCCGGGAAGAAGGGTCGTCTATCTGGACCATTATTCAGAACGTGGAACAGCTTGATGTGTACAAACCGGCCAAAGCCCGGGTGCGTGAATTTGTGGATATGATCAATAGCCTGCGACATAACCTCGAAAACGGTGCTGCTCTTACAGATACTACTAAGGCTGTATTGGAGCAATCCGGTTATATGCGAGCATTGGTAGAAGAAAACTCTCACGAATCCATGATGCGCCGCGATAACATCATTGAACTTCAAAATGCGATCTCTTATTTCGAAAAAGGAAAGTCGAATGTTTCTTTAAGTGCATTTTTGCAGGAAATAAGCCTGATCACTGACCAGGATAAATTTGATGAAAATAAGCCGGCTATCACTCTTATGACGGTTCATGCCTCAAAAGGATTGGAATTTCCTGTCGTGTTCATTGTTGGACTCGAAGAAAACCTCTTCCCTATGGGCGCAAGAAACAATTTTGATGTAGATATTGAAGAGGAACGGCGTTTGTTTTATGTCGCAATAACCCGTGCTGAAGAACGGTTGTATTTCAGCCATTGCAGGAGCCGGTTTAAATTCGGAGAAGAAACCCGGCAGGCTCGATCAAGATTTCTGGATGAAGTGGATGCCGGCGTCGTACAGACTGAGACGGGGGCTACTATTACTCAGAAAAAAGATCGTTTTAACAACGACGAAAAATCCGGTTCTTCTAATTATGAGGTTGATTATGACTGGAAACAGGATCAAACCAAGAAAACTTATAAGTCTCCTTCAGCTACCATTCATTATGATTATCAGGATGGCGAAGACCCATTTCAGGTTGGCGTACAAGTACTTCATAATAAATTTGGGCCGGGTAAGATCATTTCAAGAACCGGAACAGGCACAGATGCAAAAGTTGTTGTATTTTTCAAAAACAGAGGGCAAAAGAAACTTATGTTAAGAGCAGCGCCTCTGCAAGTAATAGATTAGTTTTTTTCAGCGAAGGAAGGTTAAATGAAGCAGGTTATAGCGACACTGCTTATTATTTTTGCAGGATATACTTTGGGCAATGCCCAGCCTGCCTTAACACCCCGAAATATGGCTTTGGGTGGTGGAGGAAGTACATACATCACAGATTTCAATGCCAACTTTTATAACCCCGCCAACCTCCTCATTCTAGATAATGAACGCAGTTTGACGATTGGGCTTGGGATTTCGGGCATCTACTCAGACCGCCTGCTCAACTACACTTCATTCCGCTCACAGATAAACAGCATCAGAGATCATTTTGATATTTACCGTCCCGGCGATCTCACCATAGATAACCCTCTTAGAGAACGTATCATTGAAGATAATTATCCGGGACGTAACACGCTTTCTGATAACCGTGTTCGATCTGATATTACCCTTGCCGGTGTGAAATGGCATCGTAACGACAGGTCATATTCCATTGCATTGCGAAGCAGAACCTCAAATTCATTTCGTGTGGGGCTGGGCTGGTACGATCTCAATTATAAAACCAACTCTTCCGGACAAAACCTTGTAGATCGTTCATTGATTTACCGCAGGCAAAGTATGTATGAGATCTCATTTGGGTACTCAGAATCATTTGAATTCCTGACCGGTTTAACTTCTCGCCTTGATAATTTCATCATTGGCATTGCACCTAAGGTGATCATTGGGACTGAATACGAAAATGCAGAATGGAAAAATGTGTATCGTTCAGAGGATAGTTCACCTACCGCAGAACGAGTTCAAAGTTTTAATTACAGTGCCACAGGTGAGCATGCATCCGCAACCACACGGTACCTGAACGGAAACTCAGTAACTCAATCAAATCAGGTATTTTCAAAAGATCCTTTTGATATTAACGGAATCGGTGCTGGATTGGACATTGGTATCACTTACCTGGTTACCCTTGGCAATGACCTTTCTGCGATCCGCCGCGACGGGCAACCAACCCGGCGATCATTGCGCCTATCCTTCTCGATGACGGATATCGGACTTGTATCCTATCGGTCAAATGACCTTTCGGTTACATCACAGAGTGATACCACTCAAAGTACAGATCTCCCAATTACTACTGCCTCAGAATCCTTTGGTGGTTCAAAGGGACAATATCTTCATTTCGTTGATCTTTTTGCGGAATCAGATCCATTTAACACCAACACAACTGTTGATTACAATACGTTTTCAACCCTTTTACCAATGGCATTGCATGGTGGTGCATTATTGGAAATAAACTGGCTAAAGCTTATGGGTGATGTAAGTGTGGGATTGACCAATAATGCATTTAATTCAACCAAGGTTGTATCCTCTTTTGGCGTGGAGGTACGCCCAATATCATATATACCGCTTAGAGGTGGGATCAGATTCGAGGCACAAAGACCCGATTTCATAAGTGCAGGAACCGCCATTGAAACAGACCGATTTGATATTTCTATAGCAGCAATGTTCAAACCAAATTCGCTGTCAGAGCGTCCATCTTTAACAGGAGCTGTAGTCTCAGCACTTCGAATTCATTTTTAAAGACTGACACTTTGCCCTACTTTCCTGACAGGCAGCGGGTATATATGACGGTTTGTTTCCAACTTTGTAAATGGCTTTGTATTTGCCATTAATTAATAAAACAAAAAAACTTTTTTAGAATATACATCCTATGAAACAACGTTTTGAGCTATTTCAAAATTTAAGTGACTCTGATGACAACTTTGATGATTTTGAACAAGCTATACCGTTAATGTCTGAGGAGGAAGAACGAGAACTCACTGAAGCAGAGATCCCTGAATCCCTTCCTATTTTACCTCTCAAAAACACTGTGTTGTTCCCGGGAGTTGTTGTACCTATTACCGTAGGCCGGGACCGCTCACTGGCACTCGTCAAAGAAGCCTACGAAGGCGACAAGATCATTGGCGTAGTGACCCAGAAGAATGAAGATATTGAGGAGCCGGAATATAAGGACCTTCATACCGTTGGAACCGTAGCACAGATCCTCAAACTTATTAAAATGCCGGATGGCAGCAAGAGTATCGTCATCCAGGGTAAATCAAATTTCAAGGTCAAGGACTTTACTCAAAGTAACCCGTATTTCAGGGCTAAGGTCGAACCTTATGCAAAAGAGATGGATATCGAAGGGGTTGAACTCGACGCGTCCGTTCGCAACATCAAGGAAACTGCGGCCAAGATCATCAATATGTCTCCGAATATTCCTTCGGAAGCTTCTATTGCCGTTGATAATATCAATAGCCCTTCCTTTTTACTGAACTTCATTTCTTCGAACCTGAATGTTTCGGTAAATGAAAAACAAACACTGCTCGAGATCAGGAAATTTTCCGATAACCTGGATAAAGTCATGGAATTTCTTGAGAAAGAGGTTCAGGTTCTGGACATGAGTGAAAAGATCCGCACCAAAGTAAAATCGGATATTGATGATCAACAGCGGGAATTTTACCTTCGTCAGCAAATGAAAGCCATACAGGAAGAACTTGGTGAGGATGCTGAGCAGCAGGATATAGAAAAATTGCGGGATCGCTTAGCTAAGAAAAAATTACCGAAAGAGGCACGAGAAACAGCCGAAAAGGAATTACAACGATTGGAAATGACGCCAAATGCCTCACCAAACTATGGCATCATATATAGCTATGTAGAATGGATCCTGGACCTGCCATGGAATGAATTTTCCAAAGATAAACTGGATCTGGAATTCGCCCGCAAGGTATTGGATGAAGACCATTACGGCCTCGAAAAAGTCAAAAAACGAATTGTTGAATATTTGGCCGTCCTAAAGCTAAAGAAGGATATGAAAGCTCCTATCCTTTGCTTTTACGGTCCTCCCGGTGTTGGTAAGACCTCACTTGGTAAATCTATTGCGAGAGCATTAAATCGTGAATTTGAAAGATTCAGCCTGGGTGGAATTAGGGATGAAGCAGAGGTGCGTGGCCACCGAAGAACCTATATCGGTGCCCTTCCTGGTCGTATTATCCGGTCTATGAAAAAAGCTGGTAAAGGAAACCCGGTAATCATGCTGGACGAGATCGATAAAGTTGGAGCAGATTATCGTGGTGACCCCACTTCTGCCCTGCTTGAGGTTCTGGATCCAGAACAAAACGATACTTTTACTGATAATTACCTCGAGCTTGAATACGATCTGTCTAAAGTAATGTTCATTGCCACTGCGAATTCACTGGATACCATACCGGCTCCACTTAAAGATCGTATGGAGATCATCAATATCAGCGGGTACACGCTTGAAGAGAAAACTCAGATAGCCAAAAAATACCTTATTCCGAAACAGATCGAGGAAAACGGTCTTAAGGAAGAACAGATCTCCTTCACTGACAAAGCCATAGAGCGTTTGATTGATCAGTATACACGTGAATCTGGTGTCCGTAATCTGGAACGACAGATAGCTGGTGTTTGTCGCGGAGTAGCTGCCAAGATCGCCTCCAATGAAATTGATAAATTCGATGTCGGTATAGAAGATGTCGAAGAATTTCTAGGTAAGCGTAAATTCTTTAGTGATGCTGCCGAAAGAACCACCGTTCCAGGCGTTGCAACTGGCATGGCCTGGACACCTTATGGTGGTGACATTCTTTTCATTGAAGCCAGCGTCTCAAAAGGATCAGGTAAACTAAATATCACCGGCCAATTGGGCGACGTCATGAAGGAGTCGGCTATGTTGGCTGTCTCATACCTGAAGGCACACTCTGAAGAGGTTGGAATTCCTGAAGAAGCTTTTAAATACTGGGATCTTCACGTGCACGTACCCGCCGGGGCGGTACCCAAAGATGGACCTTCAGCAGGTGTATCGCTGATGTCTGCAATAGCATCCATTTTTACCCAGCGTAAAGTTAAAGGCACCATTGCCATGACCGGTGAGATCACCCTGCGAGGACTTGTACTTCCTGTCGGAGGTATCAAGGAAAAAGTTTTGGCTGCTAAAAGAGCTGGAATTAAAAAAGTACTCCTTCCTAAAAAGAACGAGAAAGATGTGGCGGAGATCGAGGAGGATGTACTCGGTAATCTTGAAGTTGAATACCTTGAGCGTATGGACCCCTTATTGGATATCGTATTGGAGAAGAAACCTGAGATCGAACCTAAAGATTTCTTTAAGGTCAGTGACGCCCACAAGGCGGCTGTATCCGGTAATAATGGAAAACTTCCGGATGATGTTCAGGTAGCCAGCAGAGATACCGATGAGGATAAGTAATTACCTGGTCGGTATAAACGAACTAAAGAAAGGCAAGCTTATATGAGCTTGCCTTTTTATTATTGTGGCTAATATCTTAGGTATTTTACCCTCCTCTCCTACCCAAATATCTTTTGTGCTTTTTCCTTGATGATGAAAAGATCACTCTTCAATTATTATCTCACCTCAGTACCAACAATCAATGGCATCCAAAGCCATATGTATTAACAAGCCAAGCCCCAGAAGCTGAATGGCATCTAACCGCTTTTGAATGGTCTTCATGGATGTTCTTCCTTTGAATGCAAAAGGAAGAAAAAATAGTAAACCATAAATAAAAATGGCACCGTAGCTATGTAATGGGTGAAAGTTTATAGAGCACCTCAGCGGGTCATAAATAGGATCAGCCAATAAATGATCGGCATCAACAAGCATGGTAATGATCATGAATAATAGAGCATAAACCCACCTATTTTTGTAGAATATCAAAGCGATCAAAAGGGGTACCAAAAAATGCAGAACTATATGGATCATAACTAAAATTACCCCAATTTAGCTCAATAGTCCATAGTTAAGCACTTTCTCATTATTTAGTAATGATTTGTTCTTGTTAATCCCCTCTTCTTCCGTATTTTTGGCGCATGCAAAAAGGACGTATCATACAATCAACAGGGAGCTGGTATCTAGTGGATACCGGTGATGGTATCGTTGAAAGCCGGTTACCGGGTCGCTTCCGTCTGGATGAGAAAGAAGTCACAAATCCGATAGCTGTCGGTGACTTTGTGGACATTTCCATTAATGATGATGGGACCGGAACGATCGAAACCATTGAAACCCGGGAAAATTATATTACCCGGCAGGCTACACACGGTAAACGGGGGGAGCAGATCCTGGTATCAAATCTGGATCAGGCTTGTGTGGTTCAATCCATAAAGAAACCGCGTTTAAAAGAGGGATTTATTGACAGGGTTTTGGTCACCTGTGAAGCTTACGAAGTAAAACCTGTGATCATCATAAATAAAATGGACCTTGCAAGACAAGGCGGAAAAGATTTTGCGAACGAACTTCAAGAACTGTATTCGGGTCTCGGATATACTGTTTTGCAGACAAGTATAGAGGATAAAAGATCACTTGATGCACTGAAGACCCAATTAAAAGATAAAACATCCGCTTTTATTGGCCCATCCGGGGTTGGAAAAACAAGCCTGATCAACGCCATTGATCCCAATTATGCCCTAAAAACCGGGGAGATCTCAGATTTTTCAAATAAGGGAAAACATACGACAACTTTTGCCCGATTGATCCCACTCTCCTTCGGTGGTTATATTGCTGATACTCCAGGAATCCGAGAATTTGGTTTGGTTAATATTGAACCATACGAACTTTCCCTTTTCTTTCCGGAAATGCTTGAACCAAGGGAACATTGCAAGTTTCATAACTGCACACATAATCATGAACCAAAATGCGGTGTAGCTGAAGCCTTTGAAAATGGAGAGATTGCTGCAAGCAGATATCAGTCTTATCTTAATATGCTGGAGTCTCTATAATAAAGTCGTAACGTTTTGTTCATTTTAAACTCTTAATGTTGTCTGTATCAATAATTACAGATATTGCACTCAACTAATAATAACTATCAGGTGATTCTATGTTAAACAACTACAGACGTTTATTAAAAATCGGGTTATCATTTATAATTATCGCTTTCTTTGCAACAGGATCGGTGTATGCCCAATTGGGTGATATCGGTGCCTTTCTGAGAGCCGGTGCCGATGATGCTACCATTCTAACCAAAGAATATCTCAAGCCTTTTCCAACCGGATTTGGTACCGGGTTGAATGCCGGCTGGAATGAAGAAGCCGCTCCAAAAAAGAAACTTGGATTTAGTTTACAGATCCGGTCCTCACTGGCACTGGTTCCGTCTTCAGACCAGGAATTTGATATATCCACTTTAGGCCTGACCAATATGGAAGTTGCCCCGGGCAACAGCTCCATCACCCCAACCATTGCGGGTAATGATTCTCCGGGCCCGGAAATGATCGTAACTGATGACAGTGGAAACGAATTGACTCGCTTCAATATGCCGGAAGGAACCGGATTCGCTTTTGTACCGGCACCAACCATTCAGGCAAGTATTGGTTTGATCAAAAATACCGACATAACCGTGCGATACTTTCCTCAAACAGATATAAGTGATTTTGGAAGTTTCGGTGTATTAGGTGGAGCTATCAAACACGACATAACACAATGGATACCGGCAGGAAATGCATTGCCTGTTGATATATCAATAATGTTAGGATATAATAAGATTGATGTTGATGCTGGTTTAGAATTAAATGCAGAAGGTACAAGAGATCCAAACGATCCTAACCTCGCCTCAAATCCAACCCCTGACTTTAGCTCCCAGGAAGTAGTGACAAATACTGAAACTTTAGTTTTAAACGCTATAGTAGGTAAGTCGCTCCCCTTGGTAAGTGTTTACGGTGGATTAGGATATCAAAAAGCCACTTTTGACCTAAGTATGAATGGTGATTATCCTGTTCCTTCATATAACCCATTTACCCCTGGTGATGATTATGTTGTGGTCTCAGACCCAATTTCATTTTCTTTAGACAGTGAAACATCTGTTCATGCCCTGGCCGGTTTTAGATTTAAATTAGGCTTCCTTGCGATCTACGGAGAAGCAACTCTCGCTAATTATTTTACTGCTAATGCCGGTGTGGGACTGAGCTTTAGATGATCTTTAGTATCTTATCAGTAATAAAAAAGGCGCTTAGTAAGCGCCTTTTTTATTGCAAACAATTCTAGCTGGAAGTTGCTCAGATCAAACAGCTACTTCCAGATTTTCAAGAATCGGATTCTCAACTTGAGTATCAGATTCAATAACTCCATCTCGCAAGCGAATGATACGCCGGGCATGATCTGCGATCTCCTGCTCGTGAGTTACTACGATCAGTGTGTTTCCTTGTCGGTATAACTCTTCAAATAGCATCATGATCTCTTCACCAGTCTTGGTGTCAAGGTTACCGGTAGGCTCATCCGCCAATATTATGGAGGGATTGTTAACCAGGGCTCTTGCAATGGCCACTCGCTGGCGCTGTCCACCCGACAGTTCATTAGGTTTGTGATCGATCCGATCTCCGAGACCTACTTTTGTCAACACATCTTTGGCCCGGGCTTTTCGGTCTGCTGATTTCATTCCAGAATAGATCAACGGGAGTTCAGCATTGGCAAGGCATGAGGTTCTTGGTAATAAGTTAAAAGTTTGAAATACAAAACCGATCTCACGGTTTCTTACCTCAGCCAGTTCGGCGTCATCCATTTTACTGACATTACTTCCATTCAGGATGTAATCTCCGGAAGTTGGGGTATCCAGGCACCCTATCATATTCATAAGCGTGGATTTACCGGAACCGGACGGTCCCATTATAGCAATATATTCGTTTTCAAGAACATCGAAGGTGACACCGGCAAGTGCATGAACTTCCGTCTGTCCCATTTGATATACTTTTTTAAGATCAGATATTTGAATGATTGCTTTTTTTGACATAACGAAGTCCTGATTAATTATTAGCCGATTTTGAATTATTTACTGTAACCTTATCACCATTTTTCAGTTGATTGGATAACATACGATAACTTCCAGTTACGATCTCATCTCCGGTTTTAACACCTGATAGAACCTGTATATGGGTATTATCACTGATGCCGGTTTCAACCTCTTTACGAACGGCTTTACCATCCTCAACTACAAAAACAACCTTACGAATATCTTCCTGCTCGATCATAATATCACTGTCCTGATCGGCTGCCATTATAATATCTGCTTCATCCTGAGAACTATCAGTGGTATCAGATTCTGAATCCTTGTCTAGAGCAAAGTCACGGACTGTAACTGATTGAATTGGCACAGAAACTACATTCACAGCAGTCTGAGTCTCAATATCAACTGTAGCAGACATACCAGGTCTGAAGTTAGGTACAAACATCTCCTCGGGATCCTCGGAAGCTTCAGTTCGTACCATCTGGTCTGGACTGCTGTCAAGATTATGTGGAGTAGTAATTCGAACTTTAACGGAGTAATTAGTTACCTGCTCATTTGTCCCGCTTCCGGTGATTCTAGCAGAATTAGCGATCTCGGTAACTACTCCTTTGAACATCCTTTCAGGATAGGCATCTACTTCGATCCGTGCGGTATCGGCATAATCCACGTTTACGATGTCATTTTCATTGACCTCAACCAATACTTCCATCCGGTCGAGAAGTGAAACTCTCATCATTTCAGTACCAGCCATTTGTGAGTTACCGAGAACCCGTTCCCCTTCTTCAACCGCAAGGCCGGTTATGGTACCGTTCTGAGGAGCTCTGATCACGGTTTGCTCAAGTTCTTCACGGGCCTGACGTAATTGGGCCTCAGCGCTTTGGATCTGATACTCTGCAGCTTTAAGGCTAGCCTGTTGTGAATCATACTCCGATTTCGTTTGAATATATTCCATCTCTGAAATTAGATCCTTCTCATACAACTGCTTGTCTCTCTGATACGCTGCCTCAGCTCGGATCAGGGAAGCCTTGGTTTGTTCCAACCTTGCCTGTTGTGTAAGCAGTGCTGCATTCAGATTATCGATCTGAGCCTGATAGATATCCGGCTTGATACGAACCAAAAGTTCACCCTGACGAACAAAATCTCCTTCTTTTACGGCAAGTTCAATGATCTCACCGGATACATCAGGTCTGATGATCACCTCAATTTCCGGTTGAACCTTACCGGAGGCTGAAACCAGCTGAGTAATTGTTTTCAATTTTGCGGTAGCCGTTTCTACTTCTTTACCTTCATCAGTGTTTCCAATGACACCGGTAAATCGAAGCGTTAATCCCACCGCTACTATGATGCCCAATGCTCCAAGTATCCAAAAAAGTGGTTTCTTAGCAGATGATTTCTTATTCGCCATTCTGTGTACCTACCCTATCTAATCTTATTCGTTTATTAAAATTCTACGTTTTCACTACTGAGTTTACCCAAATAGTAATCCAGTAATTTTTCCTGGAAAATGAGGTTATAAGTGGCCTGTGTATAATCAGATTGTGCACTTACATAGTTGGCCTGAGCCTGACTGAGCTCGATCAAGGTACTTGAACCTACATTATAACGTTCCTGTTGGGTTTCAAAGGCACGCTCACTGGCTTTCAGTGATTTCTCAGATGCAGATAACTGCTGAACGTATGAGCTGTAGTCATTATAGGCTTGAGTCACTTCCTGAATAACCTGCAACCTTGAGTTATCCAGATTCAACTCAGCATTCTTTAGTTGTACTTTGGACGACTGAATATTGGTCATCCGGTTCCAGTTTTGGAAAATTGGGATATTCACTGAAAACCCTAATGATCGGTTGATTCGCTGATCGAAAAACTGATCGCCGAATCCAACATTTTCTCCCAGAACTGAATACTGATCACTATAAGAACTTGACAATCCAAAACTTGCTGATACTGAAGGATATAAACTTCCCTTCGCAATATTTAACTGATACTCCAATGCTCGAATATTAGATATCGAACTTTTTAGGTCAGACCGACTTAGTAATGCCTGATCGATCAATTCGCTTAGTGAATAGGTTTGCATACTGGCTGAAGAAACCTGGGATTCGATCTCAGGAACCTCAAATTCATAATTTCCTAGAGGATCGATCTGTAACTGTCTGATCAATAGCAGCTTACTGAACTTCAGGCTATTCTCTTGTTGAGTAAGCAACAATTCATCATTGGCTACCTGTGCTTCCTGATTATACAGATCAACAGTCGGGCGTGAACCAACTTCTACCTGAGCCTGAACTTGCTCCAATTGTTTGCGGGAATTCTCAAGATTCTCTTTTCTGATCTCGAGTAATTCCATATCCAACAAAACCTGCAGATAGTTAGAAGCCGTATTGAAGATCACCTGCTCCTTTGCCCTTTGATAACTCTCTTCCTCAGATATTTTTGATTGCTGACTTGCACGTAATGAATTGATATTCTCAAATCCGTTAAATACAGGAATACTTGCACTCATACTTCCCGAGATAGATTTTGAAGTTATATCAACAAATGGGTCAAGTCCTTCACTGAATCGATCAGAAATAAACTGCTGACCGGTTCTTCTTGAACCATTTATATTACTATTTACTGTTGGGAGGAAATCAGCATACTCACTTTTTAGCCTGTATTCTGAAAGATCCAGGTTATTTTTAGCTTGTTTCAGCTGATAATTGTTTTCCAGCGCGATGTCGATCGCTTCCTGTAGAGTAATAGTGCGCGATTCTTGCGCATAGCCGCTATTGGTTACTAACAGAAGGGCAATAAGAAATAATGATGATATGAATCTTTTCATGATTAGTATTCGATTTGTGTTGACAGGTTGGTACACGATTTTGGACAAAAATAGTTACACAATAGTTGCCCTATTTTTGATATTTATATCCTTTTACAGGAGAGAACGGTTTTTAGCCCCGAGTCAATTTCTGTCAGAAGTGTCTTTATGCTTTAATTCAGCAATTTTTTCATCCAAAAAATCTAACAGTAAGCTAAGGCCTTTTCGTGCAAGTACTTTTTTGATCTCACGCGAAATACCTGAATCAGAGGTACTGCTCCCGCTGTGAGTATTTGATGATAGTCTGGATGATTTCTTTCGCTCTTTACCCAGAAAAAACCCCAGAATTACCGAAGCTCCTACCATTGGCAGCGGATACCGTCGAATAATATTCTTAGGATCCATATTATTTGATACACCCTCTCTCACATCGTCAATTGACTTATCCAGATCAGTTTGGATATTGGCCAATTCGGCTTCAAGTTCTTTTTTCTTTTTTTCCAGATTAGACAATTTTGCTTCAGACATTGTTCTCAGTTTCTTTGTTTGAAGTTTTTTCGGTAAGCAGTGCTTTCTCTTCCAATTCCTTTTTTTCAAGTGAGGTCAGAAGTTCGTCAAGCATTTGATCCTGAATTTTTTTGACCATCGATTTTGGTTTTACAACCACCAAGATTAAGCCGGCAATTATGATCGGTGTTGATACAATAGCAAACCCGGCCCACTGTTCTCCAACCAGATCTCCTAAATAGATGGATATAGCTATAAGGGCGAAAACCAGACCAAGGCCTAATATGGTGTATCCAACAAGACTTTGAACGGACCTTCCAACCCAATAAGTGATCCCACCACTGATATTCAGAATAGTGAGCTCCATCCTCTTTTCTACATACTCTTTAAGCTCGTGAGTAACATGCTTGATTCGTTTTCCAAGGTCATCCATAACTTCTAATCTTCAGAGGTGAAAATTTTCGAGACCACAAACCCAACCGCAAGACCCAATACAACCGATTTTATCGGATTACGACGTATAGTATCTTCCGTCCTGTTTTTGATCTCATCGAGTCTCATCTGAAGCTCTTCATCTTCCAGGATCACTCGTCCCCGTTCTATAGCATTATCTAGTCTTTCATTCAAATTTTGGAGGATCTCTTCATTCATAATGTTGCCCTATTTTTCTTTCAATATAATAAAATGAAACGGATGCTTAAATCATTCGTTTGCAAAAAGTTATTCGTACCTTAAACTTTCGATCGGGTCCAATTTTGCTGCCTTGAATGCCGGGTAGACACCAAAAAGTAAACCGATTATAAGCATCCCCAAAAATCCCCCAACAACCGACCATATTGGAACCACTGCTTCAGTCTCGATCCAAACAGCCATAAGGTTTCCTACTCCTATCCCAAAGATCATCCCCATAATTCCTCCGATCTGACAAATAAAAACTGCTTCCATGAGAAATTGATTGGTTATAGCTTTACGGGTGGCCCCAACAGCCTTTCGGATACCGATCTCCCTGGTTCGTTCCGAAACTGAAACCAACATGATATTCATGACCCCTATTCCTGCCCCTAACAGGGTAATAAAGCCAATGGCAAACCCTCCTACATACAAAGCATAGGTAAATGTGTCAAAGGTCCCGGCCAGACTTTCATTTGTTGAGACCTCAAAATCATTATTCTCACCGGGCCCTACTTTTCTTATAACCCTCAAAATTCCGGTGATCTCATCCACGGTACGTTCTATCAGGTCGATCTCAGGAGCTTTAACCTGAACGGCAATGCTGCGATTTTTACCGTACATGTTCATAGCCGTGGTATAAGGGATCAGTATAAAATTATCGAACGATTGGCCAAAGATCTGTCCTTTCGCTTTCAAGGTACCAATTACCTGAAATGGTTTGCCTTTAAAACGGACCTCTTTCCCTATTGGAAATTGAGTCTCAAATAAAACATTGGCTACATCCTTACCAATGATCACTACATTTCTTCCATACTGAATATCATCGCTGTTGAAGTTCCTGCCATCCTCAATTTCATATGAATTGTTATCAAGGTAATTCTCGTTACTCCCTCGTATGCCAACATTTGGCTCAGTTTCCTGATCCATGTAAGAGACCTCTGTAATATCAAAGAATTCATCCGGACTCATCCCCCGGCCAAGTTGCATTTGTTCATCCAGCTGTTCGGCTGTTTCAAAGGTAATGTCTTTTCTGTTGCGAACATCATCATCAAGCGACCCCATCTGAACCGCAGGGGTTTTTGTTACGACGATCACATTACTACCCATGATGCTCATCGTATTCTTAAAATAATTATCAAGTACTGCCACTGCTGTGGTGGATACGATCACTGAAAACACACCAATGACCAAAGCCAGAAGAGTTAAACCTGACCTGAGTTTATTGGCCTTTATAGAATCGTAAGCCTGACTAATAGTTTCTTTGATCTGCATATTATTCGAACCTTAAGGATTCAATGGGATCTGATTTTGCTGCACGATATGCAGGGATGAAACCAAACAACACTCCAACAGCCGTACAGATGCTGAACCCAAGTATTACAACACTCACATTCATTACTGCCACAAATGCCTGGTTAATAAGAATTGTAAGGCCACCCGCTAAAGCTACTCCTATCACTCCTCCCAACAAACAAATAGCAATGGCTTCCAACAGGAATTGCAAAAGTATCTCCCATGATTTTGCGCCAACAGCTTTTCTGATCCCGATCTCTTTGGTTCGTTCGCGAACTGATACAAACATGATATTCATCACGCCGATGCCGCCGATCAGAAGGGACAAACCACTTAAAATAAAACCCACTGCATAAATTCCAGCTTTCATGCCGGCAAGTTGCTGCTTAAAAGCCTCAGGCTTATTTAATGAAAAGTCATTGTCTTCTGTCGCATCCAGTTGCCTGATTCTTCTCATTATTCCTTCAAGTTCATATTCACCTTCTTTCAGAGCCTGTTGATCCTCAAATTTGACCCCGATCTGAAGGCCACTTCTTAAGCCATAAATATTCTGATAAGCTGAAATGGGTATAATGATCCGGTTATCCGTATCCTCGAGCCCCATGAATTTACCCTGCTTTTCGAGTACCCCAACCACTGTAAATCGTTTCCCTCCCAGCCGTATCTGTTTACCCAATGGTGTCTCCATTTCGAAGAGTGATTCATTAAGGGTATTTCCGATCACAGCTACATTAGAACCAGACCTGACCTCCTGATCCACAAACATACGGCCTTCCTCAATATTCAGTCCTTGTATCTCCAGATAATTTGCTGTGGCACCGTCTAACCCAACAGATTCCGCGCTTTTTTCTTTATACCTGACGCTCACTCCCCGACTGGCCGAAGCCGCCACATTTGCTGCATATTCACTGTATTCACGGATCTGTTCTACATAATCAAGATCCATTTCCTTTCGATTTCTGTATTCCCACCATTTATACTCTCCTCCCATACCCCATGGCCATTTTTCAACATATACCACATTTTGACCCAGCATCGACATACTTTTTTCAAAGGTAATATCCATGCCTGTAGTAACAGAATCTACTACAGTAACCATGGTGATACCTATGATGATACATAATGCTGTAAGTGTTGACCGGATCTTATTTGTTTTAAGAGCAATAAAGGCGATCCTGGCCCCTTCAGAAAAACTATTTAATAATCTCATATGAAATATTCAGTGGTTCAGACTAAGGTTACGGAATTAATAATAAATCGTTGCACTTAAAATTGATTTTTTATTTACGAACCTCACATCATTATCTGTTATCTTTTCGCTAACTTTTTAAAACTAAATATTAGCTCATGAAAGTAGATGTACTTGTTTTTGCTTCTCATCCTGATGATGCAGAATTGGGTTGTGGAGGCACCATTGCTTCTCTTACCTCAGCCGGGAAAAAGGTAGGTATCGTTGATCTCACCAAAGGAGAGATGGGAACCCGTGGTACCGAATTAACACGTGCCAAAGAAGTAGAAAAAGCATCTGAGGTAATGGGGGTCTCTTACAGAGTGAATCTTGACCTGGGCGACTCCCTTTTACCCAACACCCGCGAAAATCAGATCAAGATCATTGAGCAGGTTCGCAAGACACAACCTCACATTTGTATAACCGGAGCCCCCTTTGATCGCCATCCAGATCATGGTAAGGGTACAAAACTTGTTTTAGATGCCCTATTTTATTCAGGCCTGAAAAAGATCCCAACCTCAAATGAGGCAGGTGGCCCTCAAGAGCCCTGGCGGCCTTCCCACATTCTTCATTATATGCAAGACCGCCCCATTGAAACCGATTTTGTTTATGATATTTCAGAACATTGGGAAACTAAAAAAGAAGCAATTCTAGCATTTAAGACGCAGTTCAATGTTGATGAGCACGGAAACGAGCCGGAAACTTATATATCATCTGAGAATTACTTCAAGCAATTAGAAGCCAGGGCCAGATATCTGGGGCATCTTGCAGGATTCACCTATGGTGAGGCTTTCCAATACTATCTTTCTCCTACGCCTTTAAGTTCGATGGATGTGTTCTTTGAACATGCTCCAAAACGGTAAGCGATCGGTTTTTTTGGTACTTCACATTCACTTCATTTGAATTCAGTAAGATCTGTTACAATTACTGATCAAAATGAAATATAAAAAGGCCCTTGCATTTCTTGTTACCGGAATAGTTGTCGCTAGTGCTGTGTCAGCTCTATCCGGCCTTTTTAGCTCCGGAGGCACGGATAATTTTCAGTATCAGTCCATACGTGATCAAACTGTTAATATATACGGCTCAGGAATTTATAAACATATGTCGCATGAAGTGGCTATACAGGGAATTGCTCAAGACCTGATAACGCTAATAATTGGCATCCCTGCTTTGATCATCAGCTTTATATACTCTTTAAAAGGTTCTTTGAGAGCACGCATTATTTTTACAGGCACTGCATTCTATTTTTTTGTTGGCTACCTGATGTATCAATTAATGGCTATGTATAACGAGCTTTTCCTGGTATATGTTTTTTTAACAGGATCATCCTTCTTTGTACTGATCTTGACCTTATATCCGCTAAACCTCACTGAAGTTAAAAATGCCTTTTCAAGTAAAGCAAAAACATCATTTGGTGGAATTTTTTTGATAGTCAATGGTACTGCCATTACCATTCTATGGTTAGGGGTTATTTTACCCCCACTTTTGGATGGGTCAATTTATCCAGCCGGTGTTGAGCATTATACAACATTGATCGTGCAGGCATTGGACCTTAGTTTATTACTTCCTCTATCATTCTTATTTGGTTACTTGCTATATAAACAAGAACCTGAGGGATATGTATTTGGAACAGCTTACCTCGTTTTCCTGATCTTTATGATGACTGCCTTATTATCCAAGATCCTATTCATGGGAGCAAATGGTTATGAGATCATACCGGTGATATTCATCATACCAATGTTATTAATTTTATCCTGCTTAGGGGCCTACTTGATGCTTAAAGACTTCAGGGTTACAGTTTATAGGTAGCCCTGGTATCCGGCTCGCTGCTGGTGTAGCGGTCAATATTGCGAGCCACTTCTATTCGCTTAATAAAAGAATTTATGAGTTTTTCGTAGAGTTCATCACCTAATACTTTATCCTCAATTCCTCTGTCAATATTGGGATTATCGTTTACTTCAATTACGTATACTTCACCATTTACTTCTTTAAGGTCAACCCCGTACAAACCATCACCCATCAGTCTGGAAGCTTTTAAAGCTGTACCTACCACTTTTTCCGGAACCTGATCAAGCGGTAAGGTTTCAGCATTCCCTTCCATATTCTTTGATTCTGATTTCCAGTTATAGATCTGCCAGTGACCTTTTGCCATGTAGTATTTACATGCAAATAAGGGTTTATGGTCCAGCACTCCGATCCTCCAGTCGAACCGAGATACCATGAACTCCTGTCCGATCACCAAATCCGACTCTTTGAACATAGCATTCAGTGAACTATCTAGTTCATTGAGGCTTTTAACTTTAATAACTCCCTTAGAAAACGAACTGTCAGGTTGTTTAAGAATAACTGGCAACGGAGTTGAAGCCAGGTCTTCTTTTGTAACCATCCCCTTCATAAAAACTTTAGTTGCCGGTGTTGGTATATGATTCAATTTCAGCGATTCGTGCAAAAACACCTTATTTGAACATCTTAAAATGGACCATGGATCATCAATAACCGCCAAACCGTCAGCATATGCTTTCCTGGAAAATTTATATGTATAATCGTTCACATTGGTCGTATCACGAATGAAAAGCGCATCAAACTCTGTGATCTTGTTAAAATCATCTTTGGTGATCAACTCGGTATAAACCCCCATTTTTTCAGCCACTTTTCTTAGCTTTCTCAAAGCCTTCTTATCTGATGGCGGGTAAGGTTCTTCCGGGTCAGTTAGAATAGCCAGATAGTATTTATAGGCCTTCATCTTGGTTTTTTGATATCGCTTGGCCTTAAAATATGAAGCAGCCATCTCCTGTATTACAGGAATCTCATTCTTATCAATTCTATTGAGGCTCAAAGATCTGACTTTCCGTATCTCCCATTTGTCAGTTTTCTCAAATTCTACCTGAAATAAAGGGTATTGAAATATATTGTATAAACTGTGAGCCAATAACTTATAGCGATCATTTGAAGTATTACTAAAGTAAATTTTTAAGGTTACCAGGTTTGCGTCAAGTGTCTTAAGTGAGGATTGAATC
Source organism: Gracilimonas sp. B-17 (assembly GCF_056857935.1). NCBI lineage: Bacteria > Pseudomonadati > Balneolota > Balneolia > Balneolales > Balneolaceae > Gracilimonas > Gracilimonas sp. B-17. Next base: position 964,860 of record NZ_JBSXOA010000012.1, on the reverse strand, counting down.
AGTTCATCAATATCCTCTGTCAGTGATCGTATCAAGGAGATATTTTGCAGGTCTCTGATATTTGTAACATTTGGAATAGCTCTATGCTCCCTTGCTGACGCCAATAACGATACATAATATCCTTTACTCTGGTAACGATATGAATTGCACAGATTGAATACTCTGAGTGCTCTCTCCGAATATAATCCCTTATTGGTGATATAATCTTTGGACGAAATAACTTCCAGATTATCAACATCAATTTTCAAGGAATCTGGGGTATCCGTAACAATAATGTTCCTGATCCTGCCGAACGAAGTGCTTCCGGGTATGATCTTGATCATTTTGTAAGCATCCACGCCTTCTGCGTAATAATCCTTGATCAGTTCAATCACATCAAATCCCCTTTTTTTATACCAATCGATCAACTTCTTATTACCGGCTTCTGCTTCCAGGCTTAACCGCTCTATACCACTAAAACCCGCGATCCTTTCCGCATACTTCAGCAATGCATCACCAACTCCCCTGCCCTGATATGCCTGAGGAGTAGCAATAGAGTAAATCCTCAGGGTTCTTTTATAGGCATATAAGATCAGAACACCACATATCTCAGTTTCTTCATCTGTTGGCTTGCATTCGGCGATCCAAACCTGTTGAAAATTACTTCTAAGCGAGAGCTGCAGGGTCCTTCTCGAACTTTGTTGAAAAAACGGAAACGTACTACTTTCAATCTTGAGGATCGCCTCAAGATCATCTAATGTACCCCGTCGGATATTTATATCCATATCGTGATTATTATTGTTAAAGATCCAATGATATCACTTTTATTTTAATTTCAGTTCAGTAATGTTTTATTGCATGAAATAATAAATATTGATGTTATCTACATCGAAAGTTCACTGTCATTGAAACTCTGTTTTATTTCGCTGAGCAGGAACTCACAGGTCGCAATATTGCCTGCTATGATCCTTTTTCCATATAACCAATTATTATCTCCATTCCAGTCCATAACCATTCCTCCTGCCTCTTTTATGATCAGTGAACCTGCGGCCACATCCCAGGCACTCAAACCATATTCATAAAACCCTTCAAATCGGCCACAAGCCACATTACAGAGATCCCAGGCGGCAGTTCCCGGCCTCCTCACACCATGTGTTACTTCCATCATTCTCTTGAATAGTTTCAAATAATTATCCACCAGATCAAGTTCTTTATATGGAAATCCAGTTCCTATAAGAGATGAAGCAGGGTCATTTTGAGAGGAGACCTGTATAGGTTCTCCATTTCTAAAAGCCCCTTCTCCCTCAACTGCGTAAAATAGTTCGTCATTGGCTACTTCCATAACCAACCCAACTGCCGGCTCCTTGTTAACCCATAAAGCGATCGAGATACAATAAGCGGGAAATCCATGTGCAAAATTTGTGGTTCCGTCAATAGGGTCGATGATCCAAACCCGACCGTTTGGTAATTTATCTTTCTGTTCAGATTCTTCTGCAAGGATCTCATCATCGGGAAAAGACTGCTTGATGCATTCTATGATCTTTTGTTCTGAAGCCAGGTCAGCATCCGTAACAAGATCATTTTTTCCTTTCAATGAGACATTAAAGGATGACTCTTTGGCATACTTCCGGATGATCTTTGCTGCTGCATTTGCAGCGTTTGTCGCTACTTCCAACTCATTCTTATAACTCAAGGTGCTTCCCTATTTTGATTGGTTTATCTCAAAGATATCACGCTATGGCAGTCAATCCCAATTAATGCAGTTAATTCCCTATTCCTCCTTTAATATCATGCAAAAAATGAAGATATTCACAGCCCAATTTCTTATCCAAATATTATTCCAATGATCATTCCAATAGCCAGTGACCATGCCGGATATCCGGCCAAACAAAAAGTAATTAAGATCCTGAAGGAAATGGGCCATGATATTGTTGATTATGGCACGCATTCAGAGGATTCTGTAGACTATCCTGACTATGCCGTGCAGGTGGCTCAAAAAGTAAATGATGGAGAATATGAACTGGGTATTGTTATTTGTGGCAGCGGTCAGGGTGTATGCATGACAGCAAATAAATTTCCCAAGGTCAGAGCCGGATTGGTTTACTCAACGGAATCTGCAAAAATGACCAGACTGCATAATAACGCCAATGTTTTGTGTTTACCTGGGCGTGAACTTAACGAAGAACAGATGAAAGAACTTGTTAAGATCTGGCTAAACACGGAATTTGAAGGTGGCAGACATAAGCGCCGTATCGATAAAATTGAATCCCTAACAAAATAAAAGCTTTACATGAAGTCATTACAGGATCAGGATCCCAGGATCTTTAAGCTACTTGAAGAAGAAACCGATCGTCAGAATTATAACCTGGAATTGATCGCTTCTGAAAACTTTGCCTCCAAGGCAGTTATCTCTGCGATGGGGAGTGTACTTACCAATAAGTATGCCGAGGGTTATCCCGGTAAACGTTATTATGGTGGCTGTGAAGTTGTGGATGTGGTCGAAGATGTGGCGAGAGATCGTGCTAAAGAACTTTTCGGAGCAGATTGGGTCAATGTTCAACCTCATTCTGGAGCCACGGCTAATGCAGCGGTTTATCTTGCCTGTATGGATCCCGGTGATACATTATTGGGCTTTGATCTGTCTCATGGCGGGCATTTGACTCACGGTTCACCCGTAAATTTCTCAGGTATTACCTATAATGCTCAGTTTTATGGGGTTGAAAAGGATACAGGCCGGCTTGATATGAACAAGATCCGTGATAAAGCCAAACAGGTGAAACCAAAGATGATCTCAATAGGTGCTTCTGCATATCCACGGGATTATGATTACGAGGCATTCAGGAGTATTGCGGACGAAGTCGGTGCCCTCCTGTGGATGGATATGGCTCATACAGCAGGATTAATAGCAACAAAGAACTTAAAGGATCCTCTTCCACATGCCCATGTAGTCACTACAACCACACATAAGACATTAAGAGGCCCAAGAGGCGGCATGATCCTGGTGGGTAAAGATGGCGAGAATACACTTGGTGTAACAGCAAGAAAATCCGGACGTACCAAGAACTGGGGTGAGATCTTTGATTCAGCGGTATTTCCCGGAACTCAGGGAGGGCCACTCATGCATGTGATCGCAGCTAAAGCAGTTGCCTTTGGCGAGGCACTTGAAGATGGCTTTAAAGCTTATCAGACCCAGACACAGAAGAATGCTAAAGCCATGGCAGACAAATTTATAGAGCTTGGATATGATATTGTCAGCAATGGAACTGACAACCATCTTATCCTGATCGACCTTCGAAATAAAGGACTGAACGGTAAGATCGCGGAAGAAGCACTTGGCAAAGCTGCGATCACTGTCAATAAGAATATGGTTCCATTTGACACTGAAAGTCCATTTGTAACCTCAGGTATCAGGATCGGATCTCCAGCAATGACGACCCGCGGACTCAAAGAAGCGGAGTTTGAACAGATAGCAGTTCTGATCGACAACGTATTACAGAAGCCGGAAAATGAAATAAATCACAAAAAAGTGGAGCAGGAAGTACGAGATCTTTGTGACAAATTCCCACTTTATGATTTTGTAACCACTTAAGGATCAGAAGCGTTGGAACAACGGCAGATAATGCAAGGCAAACCACCTGAGGCTAAAAAACCGGCTGATCGCACAGATACTATGTCATTCCTCGAACACCTGGAGGAACTAAGATGGAGGATCATCAAAGGTTTGGTGGGTGTTTTGGTTGGGATCGCGATCGCTTTTGCTTTTTCTGATTTCTTTGTGGAAGATGTGATGCTTGGACCTACCCGGGCAGACTTTTTCATGTACGACATACTCAGAGTTGAAGCTGAGAATTTCGAGCTTCAAAGTCGTCGATTGCCCGGACAGTTCTTCACATTCTGGGGCACGTTGTTTGTTATGGGCTTTATCATCAGTTCTCCATTTTTCATTTTTCAGATGTGGTCGTTCATAGAACCTGCCCTGGAGCGTAAGGAGAAGAAAAAAACATTCTTCAGTGCATTCTTCATCACTCTCTTTTTCCTCATGGGGGTCGCTTTCGGATATTTGATCCTTGTCCCCTTTGCCCTTCAATTCTTTGCTCAGTTTCAAATATCGGATATCATCCGTAATGATTTTGACATAAACGAATATTTCAGTTCGGTATCTATGTGGGTGGTAGCCTGTGGTCTTATCTTTCAAATTCCTGTTGTTAGCTACTCACTTTCAAAGATTGGACTATTAACCCCAGAGTTATTAAAAACTTACAGGCGGCATGCCATAGTTATGTGCCTGATCGTTTCGGCCATGCTTACCCCCCCTGATCCCATATCCCAGATACTAATTGCCTTACCACTTACCATTCTTTATGAGATCTCGATCTGGGTGAGTCGGTATGCAAACAAAAAGCGTAAAAAAGAACTTGACGAAGCTATCACAGGTGTCTCTAAAACCTAAATGAAATTTTGGATAGGATTGAAGTCATCATATGGTATTATGATCCTTAAGCCTTATCTTCAATCATACTAAATTAGCTATCGGATAGTTAACAGAGCGATATAAAAAAATAATCACCTCAATTTTCATAATGACAATCAGCAAACGAATATTTTCACTTTTATTTCTATCAACCCTGACCCTTGGGCTACTGTCCTGTGATAATGATGACCCATTTGAAGTAGATTATTCTGCCGTACCTGAACCTTTTGATATCAGCAGTGCAGAACGAGTTGAGACCGAAACCGGCTTGGTTTATTATATTGTGGAGGAAGGTACTGGTGAATTTCAGGTTCAACGTCGCGATCAGGTTCGGGTTTTTTATACCGGACGTATCAATAATACCGGAGAGATCTTTGACAGCTCTTACCGAAACAGAAATACCACACCAACCAGTTTTGCATCACTTGAAAACCTCATTGCAGGATTCAGAGAAGGACTGATTGGCATGAAGGAAGGCGGTAAACGTGTATTAATTATTCCGCCGGATCTTGGCTACGGCAACTCTCCTTCTTCAAGGCTCAGTGATGATACCCTTAGATTCGATGTGGAGCTGGCTGAGATCGTAAGTGACTGATCTTATCACTCATTCAGATATACTCGTTTAACTTTTGGGGAGATAGCCGTTGTGATCTCATAGGGTATGGTCCCCAGTTTTTGTGCCCAGCTTTTTGCAGACAGATCATTATTTCTAAGGATGGTAACTTCATCTCCTGAAGCGATATTAGATGTAGAAGTGAAGATCATAAAGTAATCCATGCTGATGGTTCCTACTTCGTCAACCTTAGAGGAATCAATTTCTACCTGAAAACTATTACTCAACCCTCTGAAGAGGCCGTCAGCATATCCAACCGGTACCACTCCGATCAAGCCATCTTCCGGAGCTTTCCATCGGCTTCCATATCCAACCATTTCTCCTTTCATGATCTTTTTGACCTGAACCAGTCTAGATTTCCATTCCACTGCCGGTTCAAGCTCCCTTATTTCATCCTTACCTGGTGCATACCCATAAAGACAGACCCCGGGACGAACGGCATCGAAATAAAGGTCTTCATCACCGTAATAGAATATGGCCCCACTGTTTGCCGTATGTGTCATAAGATGTTGCGGAAATTCAGAACGAATATTCCTGAATATTTTCAATTGCTCTTTGACCCTTGGATGTCCTTTTACATCAGAGTTGGCAAAATGTGTGTAAATACCTGTGTAATTCAGGTCATGGGCCTCCATCATTTCAAGAGACTCACCAACTTGATCCTTTAACATACCTAGCCTGAACATACCCGTATCAAAATGAAGATGCGCTTTCGTTCCGGCTTTCAGTCGTTTAAACACAGAAAGGTCAGAAATACTGGCTGTCAGATCATGATCCAAATATTTTGGTTCACTTCCCTCTGGTGGGATCTCAAAAACCAGGATCTCATTTTCTATCCCACTATTCCTTAACTCTACGGCTTCTTCAAGCCTGGCAGTACAAAACCAATCTACTTTATCCTTAAGGAAATCTGCCACCGGCAACATACCATGGCCATAGGCTTCATCTTTTACGACCGCCATGCATTTAACCTCTTTTCCAACCTTATCTTTAACAGCGTTCAGGTTATTGAGGATGTTGCTGAGATGTATGTATAGAGTAGAACTCAAAATCTGTCTTTAACTGAATGAAAAGAATTTTTTACGTTTTTTCTTAAGGATCACCTGCGCTGCATTATGTCCTGCAGCACCAAATACTCCACCTCCAGGATGACAAGAAGCACTTGAAAGATAGAGATTCTGAATGGGGGTTTCATAGCGGCTCATTTCAGGTATTGGTCGGAACATGAACATCTGGTCAAAACTCATTTCAACATGCATCACATTCCCTCTCAACAAACCGTGTTTACGTTCAATATCCAATGGAGATTGAATGTACCAGTCGATGAGCTTTCCTTTCATGTTTGGTGCATATTCTGTGACCACATCATAGATCTTTTGAGCCTCCCGCTCACGAATGTCATCCCAATGCAACCCATTTGCCAGTTCATACGGATGCCACTGTGCCCAGGCAAATAATGTATGTTTCCCATCCTTTGCCACCTCGGGATCTATTTTGGAAAAGGTCATGCAAAGAACAGCCGGTTTTTCCGGCGGTAGTTTTTTTGTGTAATCCCCGATCGCATTGTTCATATACTGAACCGAAGGCGCCAAAAGCTGTATTCCATTGTGTATATCAGGATCACCCGGAGCAGCTGTATAATCAGGTAGTTCTTCAACAGCACACCTAATCACCATTCCGAACCCATTCCCTACATTTATATTTTCTACTTTAGTGAACAATGAATCATTCAGGTGTTCCCTGCCAACCATCTTCATCATGGTAGTTTGAACGTGGGCGTTAGAGACGATTGTCTCAGCTCTGAATTCTTCCCCCTTTTCAGTTCTGACACCAATGGCCTTTCCGTTTTCTATGATTATATCACTAACCGGTTGACCAGCCCTTACCTCTCCACCATGAGCCTCTATCATATTCTTCATAGCCTGAGTCAGCATCCCGCTACCTCCTTTTGGATGCTTAGCACCACTTTCATGTAACATGGATTGCCAGCCGGCGAAATCTCCTGTGGCAGAATGATCCGGCAAGGGTCCTGATTGTGCAGCAAACCAAAGAATTGCCGCCTTCATATATGGACTTTCGAAGGCATCATCCACCACCTTTCCATAACTTGATAAGATCTTTTGCAATCCGGCAGCCTGTTCTCCTTTTTTGAACATTGAGCCTTCCTTGATCTGCGCCCTGGTCATTTCAGCAAATAAACCACCGGTGGTTGGCTTTGTCATAAAAGCCTTTAGAACCCCCTTGTTGATCTTGCCCCAGAAATCTATAAAATCTTTATAGTTCTTAACATCTTCGGGGGCCACTTTCGAAATAGATTCAAGGGTACGTTCTACATCTTTCCAGAAATGGATCACCCCTTTACCGGTCGGAACCGGATAGGACATGATCGGATCCATATCTATGTACTCCAATCCATATTTCTCAAGCTCAAGATCTTCAATGATCCCTGTTTGATGGATCATAATATGAACCGATGATCCCACATCCATCCGAAAACCATTAGGATTTTCGTCAGATTGAAACATGGTCTCAGTTCGAACAGCCCCGCCTATGGTGGTATCTCTTTCAAGTACAAGTATCTTATGTCCGTTCTTGGCAAGATAACAGGCGGTTACAAGTCCATTATGGCCTGAACCAATAACAATGGTATCAAATGTTGACATATAATTATGAGTTTTTGGATGGAATGAAGTGGAACTTTTACTAAGTTGAGCAAACAGGATTATCCCCTGTATTCATTCCAATGAACAATTCTCTAAAGTACTTTAAATAATAGACAATCATGACTTTTTTTAAATCCTTTTTAGCTTCATGCCTGGGCATATTTGTAAGTTTCCTCTTGCTGATGCTGGTATTCTTTATCTTTTTGGTATCCAGTTCCTCACAACCCCTGCCCGAAGTTAAAGATAACAGTATTCTCACCATTGAGATGACTGGAACACTACCTGCTCGTGTACTCCCGAGTCCTTTTGAAACTTACTTTGATCCTGCAGCCGGTAACAGGCTATCATTGGTAACCCTTAAAGAAAACCTGACCAAAGCTGCTGCAGATGACAAGATCAAAGGAGTATGGGTAAAAGCTAACCTGATGAGTGCATCATGGGCTAATCTACAACAAGCTTATGATTATCTGCAAGAATACAAGGAGAGCGGTAAGTTTCTTTACTTCAGTACTGATGATATTGGAATGAATGAACAATCCTATTATCTGGCAACCGTTGCTGACAGTGTTTTCAGCCCCCCTAACACAAATTTCGAGTTCGACGGTTTTGTTTCACAGTTTACCTTTTATACTGATATGCTCGATAAAATTGGGGTTGAACCTGAGATATTCAGGGTTGGAAAATATAAATCAGCAGTAGAACCGTTTTTGGAGACCTCAGCATCACCTGAAAGCAGGCAACAAATATCAGAGATCCTGGATGCTGCAACGGGAACCTTTACTGAAGCTGTAGCCTTAAAAACCGGAGGTTCCGTGGAAGAGATCACAGAATTTCTCAACAGTGCACCGATAAACCGATTAGAAGCAGCTAAAGAATTTGGATTGATTGATGACTTGATCTTTGAAAACGATGTTGAAGACCTGATCAAGACCAGAATTGGGATAAATCCTGAAGACAAACTTAACACGATCTCCTTCAAAAAATACGGACAGATCCCTGCTGCTACAGCCGGTGTGAGTACTCCATCAACCTTTGACCGGATCGCCGTTATTTATGCAGACGGACCGATCATGCCTGAACTGGGATCTGAAACACCTTTTGATAATTCAGCAACTATCACTTCAGATAACATAAAAAAACATATTGATGAAGCCCTAAACAGCTCGTCTGTGAAAGCGATCGTGATTCATATTAACAGTCCGGGCGGTTCTGCCACAACTTCCGACCTGATCTGGAATACCCTGAAAACAGCCTCCGAACAGAAACCTGTTGTTGCATCCATGGGTAGCGTGGCTGCATCCGGTGGTTACTATATAGCGATGGGTGCCGATACGGTTGTGGCAAATTCAAATACCATTACCGGTTCTATCGGGATCTTTAACCTGCTGTTTAATGTAAAAGAACTTACAGAAGATAAGATCGGGCTCGACTTTGAAGTGGTCAAGACTCACCAATTTGCAGACCTTCTGGATCTTACAACTCCTTTTACCCCTACTGAGGAAAGAGTGATCCAGCAAAATGTAGAGAATGGCTACGAGGTATTTTTAAGTCGAGTGGCAGAAGCTCGGGGTATGACCAGAGATGAGGTACATGAACTTGCTCAGGGTAGGGTTTGGACAGGAGCAGCCGCCCGGGAAGTCGGTTTGGTTGACGAACTCGGTTCTATTGATGATGCCATTGCCATAGCTGCCGAAATGGCCAATATGGAGGACTATAGAATTGAAAATTATCCTAAACAGAAAGGATTATTTGAAGTATTGATGTCTGGAACTGAAGCAAAAATTTACAGCTACATTAACAGTTGGTTCCCATTTACGAATCATGAAGAAATCAGAAACCTAAAAATGTTGATGGACCAGCCGGCAGGTCAAAACTGGTTGATCTTACCAACGGATATCTCAGTCAGGTGATACAATGAATATCGGGCGGTTTGAAATTGAACAATTAAGTGAAGGAATTTTTGAGATCTTTGAAGATGGGTTGATCCAAAAATCAACCCTTTCAGAGATCAAGGAAGATCCGGACCTTCCGGGACTCAAGGAAACCTCCCAATACATCGGCATAAATCCGCTTTTGATAAAAGATGGAAAGCATAACGTATTGGTTGACACCGGACTTGGCTGGGGACTGGATCATAAGAGTTCATATACAGACACTTCTAACCTCCTTACCAATCTCGATATCTTTGGGCTCACCCCTGCTGATGTCACTCATGTGGTGTTAAGTCATCTTCATTACGATCATGCCGCCGGATCAACCTATGTGGATCATAATACAACTACCCAACCAACCATGTCTTACGCCAACTACTTTTTGCAAAAAAAGGAATGGTACTTTGCATTGGAGGAAACAGCCAAGGGAAATCAACGGCCAGGAGCAGGTTACCAACTTGATGAACTCTATAAGCTGGCTGCCGAGGATAAACTGGTTTTTATCACAGATCAAAAATTTGAGCTGTTACCGGGTATAGAGATCATTCGCACCGGAGGGCATACGCCCGGGCATCAGATCATTAAAATACAGGATGCCGGTGAAACTGCTTATTTTTTGGGAGATCTGGTCCCCAGCGAATTCCATCTCAACCATTATGCCATGCGTAAAATGGATGTGAACTCCATTGAATCGAAAAAGGCAAAAACTTTGATCTTGCGACAGGCTCTCAAAGAAAATGCGGTGTTATTATTTTATCATTCACTACATGCCAAGGCAGGTAAGCTGGTATTGAATAAGGATAAAAAGTTTGCGCTGAGGGATATTCGTTAGCAGTTCCTATCGCATTAACTGCCTATATCTTTTTCAAGATTTGATAAATATCCTATTCTCTTTTCGATAATATCAGGATCAAATATTTATCATCTCAAGACATCCCGGTTAATGAAGTACGTTTTATTTCTTGCCATTTTAATTTTTATACCTTTTTTCACGGCAGCACAAACTGTGACTGTCAAAGATGCTGAAACCGGTGAGCCTTTACCAGCAGTTACCATAAGCAGTGAAAACCCAACTTACTTCATTACAACCGACGAAAATGGGCAGGCATCGATCTCCCGATTTAAAGACATAAATCGGATACAGATTCGTATGTTGGGTTACCGTACTCTTATTCGTAGTTATTCCTCAATTGAGGCTGATAACTTTGAAATATTTATGCAGGCTGTAGCATTTGACCTAAATGAGATGGTTGTATCAGCTAACCGGTGGTCACAAAGTGCCTCAAACGTACCTTCAAAAATTACCACGGTAAGTCCTGAACAAGTAAGACTGCAAAACCCTCAAACAGCGGCTGATCTTCTGGATCTCTCAGGTGAGGTATTTATACAAAAAAGTCAGCAAGGTGGCGGAAGCCCCATGATCCGTGGTTTTGCAACAAATCGTTTACTGTATACCATTGATGGTGTCCGCATGAATACCGCCATATTCAGAGGGGGTAACATTCAAAATGTGATCTCCCTCGATCCATTCACTATCCGGAACACCGAGGTTCTTTTTGGTCCCGGTTCAGTGATCTACGGAAGTGATGCTATTGGTGGAGTCATGAGTTTCAACACGTTAACTCCTGCTTACTCAACTACTGAGAAACTGCAGAGCGATCTGGGAGCAACAGTTCGATACTCCTCTGCTAACAAGGAGAAAACAAGCCACATTGACCTTAGTGTGGGTGCTGAAAAATGGGCCATTCTAAGCTCTCTTTCCTATTTTGATTATGGCCACCTACGGCAGGGAAGCAATGGACCTGAAGCCTACTTGAAGGCTTATTATGTTGAACCGGGGCTCAACAATGATGATATCATTCTACAGGATAATCCACTTCAGCAAATACCTACTGCCTATTCCCAACTGAATGCCATTCAAAAAGTTCGTTATAAGGCTTCAGACAAACTCGAATTCAACTATGGATTCCACCTGTCTGAAACCACACCTTACGGCCGCTATGACCGTCACAACAGAATCAGAAATGATCTTCCACGTTATGCAGAATGGAACTATGGTCCTCAAAAATGGATGATGAACCATCTAAAAACAGAATTAGTGAATCCATCTGTTCTATATGATAATCTTAGCTTGAACCTGGCTCATCAATATTTTGAAGAAAGCCGGATCAGCCGTGACCTGAATAGCACAAACCGCGAGATCAGAATGGAGGAAGTTCAGGCGTATTCTGCCAACCTTGATTTCCTGAAGATCACAGGAAAACGTAATACCCTGTATTATGGATTTGAATATGTACTCAATGATGTAAACTCTGCAGGTTTGAATGAGGTGATATTTACAGGTGTTGAACAAGAAGGTCCCTCCCGCTATCCGCAGGCTACCTGGCAATCACTTGCAGCCTATATCAATGATGAATTCGAAGTTTCAGATCACCTTACTCTGCAAGGTGGCCTCAGGTATAATAGGATCATTATAGATGCTGAATTTGATACCCGTTTCTACCCTTTTCCATTTGAAGAGGCCAATATCAATAACGGTTCGCTGACAGGAAGCATTGGAGCTGTTTACAGGCCCTCAGAAAGCTGGATCATTAGTACAAATCTTTCAACTGCCTTCAGAGCACCCAACGTAGATGATATTGGCAAGATCTTTGACTCTGAGCCAGGTGCAGTCGTGGTTCCCAATCTGGGCCTGAAACCTGAATATGCCTATAATGCCGACCTGGGGATCGCCCATACCTTCGGTAATGTTCTAAAAACAGATGTTACCGGCTACTACACCATTTTAGAGGATGCCATTGTTCGAAGAAACTTTAGCTTGAATGGTTCCGACAGTTTAATGTATGATGGAGTTATGAGTCGGGTTCAGGCCCTTCAAAACGCAGCAGAAGCACATGTTTATGGAATACAGTTTGGATTGGAAGCCAATCTTTCACCTGAACTGGAACTTATCTCTGATCTAAACTTTCAAAAAGGTGAAGAGGAACTGGATGATGGAAGTACGAGTCCATCGAGGCATGCAGCTCCCTGGTTTGGGGTAACCAGGCTTACCTATGAACTTCAGAATATGGTATTAGAATTGAATTCAGAATATCAGGGTGAGAAGGCTCACAATGATCTTTCAGTCAGTGAACAGGGAAAAACCGAAATATACGCCCTCGATGAAAATGGCAACACTTACGCACCGGCCTGGTATACACTCAACTTCAAGGCCCTTTACGAATTGAATTCAAACTATACCATTACCGCGGGACTTGAAAATATCACAGACCAGCGTTACCGACCCTACAGTTCAGGGGTTTCAGCTCCCGGGAGGAACTTTATCATTTCACTCAGTATAAATATTTGATCATCGGTAAAAGATCTTGGTATATGAAGAAACTTATATTGATAATACTTTCCTTGATGCTTTCAGGATGTGTTCAAAAGAAACATCAAACGGATCCTGAAGCCCCACAATCCATCCCTGATGGCCATACATCACAAAACTCCCTGGATTGGCGTGGCAGCTATTCAGGCATGTTACCCTGTGCCTCGTGTGAAGGCATCAAAACTACTCTTGTATTGAAAGCAGATGGCTCGTATTCCCTGAACTTGAACTACCTTGGTGAAGGTGAACCGAATACGTTTGAAACGCAAGGATCTTTCAGCTGGAACGAAGCCGGAAACACCATCACTCTGGAAAATGAAGAAGTCCCAAATCAGTATTTTGTGGGGGAAAATTATATCGCAAAACTGGACTCAAATGGACACCGTGTAACGGGTGACCTTGCTAATATGTACATTTTGCAAAAAGACCAATAAGTACCCTATCATACAAAACCGACATGCTGAAATCTTTTCTAGATGATCATCCCACTATTTTTAATGCCGTTATAATCGGTATACCCTCCCTCATAATTTTTTTACTGATCTTTATTACTGATCCCTTTGAATATAGCACTCTTGAATTAGCAAACCGTCTCATTGTTTACGTTATGTTATTCATCCTATCTTTATTTGCAGGATTACTTCTTGGAGGTTTGATCAAGTGGATAGTGTCTCGTTCTGTTTGATAGGCTATTATTTCATTCCACAGTCGCATCACCCAACAAAATACTGTGAAAAGAAAAACGGTCTGACAAGCTTAAAACTTACAGACCGCTCTAAATACGACTAAACTCTGTTTACTGATCACTGTAAACTACTTATTCATAGAGATCAGAAACTCTTCGTTGTTCTTGGTGCCTTTGATCTTCTCGAGCAGGAAGTCCATGGCTTCATACGGACTCATGTTCGTCAGGTATCGACGAAGCAGAACCACTTTCTCACGCTCAGCCTCTGAAACCAGCAATTCTTCGCGGCGGGTTCCACTTCTGAAGATATCGATAGCCGGATAGAGTCGTCTTTCTGAGATCCTGCGATCCAGGTAGATCTCCATGTTACCGGTTCCCTTGAACTCCTCAAAGATCACATCATCCATACGGGAACCTGTGTCAATTAGAGCGGTAGCCATAATGGTCAGAGAACCACCATTTTCAATGTTTCTGGCAGAGCTAAATAGCTGTCTTGGAGCCTTCAGTGCTTCTGAATCAACACCGCCACTCATTGTGCGGCCTTTGTTGGAAGCTACAACGTTATAGGCTCTGGCAAGTCTGGTGATGGAATCCATGAGCATCAATACATCATGTCCGCTTTCAACGAGGCGTTTGGCTTTTTCAAAAACGATCTCAGCCAAACCGATATGGTTCTCCGGTTTTTCATCAAATGTAGAAGCCACAACCTCGGCATTCTTAACGGTACGTTCCATTTCAGTAACTTCCTCAGGTCGCTCATCCACCAGAACGATCAGGATCTTGGTATCAGGATGATTTGCAGCCACTGCATTTGCGATATTACGCAGTATGGTGGTTTTACCTGTCTTGGGCTGTGCAACGATCAATCCCCTCTGCCCTTTACCAACGGGGGCAAAAAGGTCGATCAAACGGGTTGTATGTTCCGTAGGTTCAAACTCCAGGCGATAACGTTGATCAGGATGTATAGGCAAAAGGTCCTCGAAATCCTGACGGTTATCCATATCGTGCGGAATACGCCCATTAACACCTTCAATACGCAACAAAGCAAAATAACGCTCTCCTACTTTAGGAGGGCGGATCACTCCTATCACACAATCTCCCTGTTTTAGACGGAAACGCTTGATCTGAGAGGGTGATACATAAATATCATCCGGACTTGCTTTATAGTTGTAGTTCACTGACCGAAGAAAACCATAACCGTCGGGCAGTATTTCCAGGGTTCCTTCATTAAAAAGGTAAGGTCCAAGGTCGGGTTCAAGTTCTTTGATCCTTTCTTCCAGGGTATTCGCATCAGACTCCGGTAACTTATTATGCTCATGCCCGGCTCTTCGCTTTTTGTTCTTATGCTGATGCTTTTTCTTGGACTTCTTATTATCGTTCTCGTCCTTCTTCTTATAAGACACAATATGATCCTGACTTCCATAAGACTTCATTTCTGAATCCTTTTGGGTGGAGTCATTCTTTTGATTGTCTGTTTTATTATTGGAAGAGTCGGAGTTTTTCAATTCGTTAGCTTTTTCCCGAATACTCTCGATAAGCTGTACTTTACGAATTCCGGTAACCCTTTTGATACCAATGGATTTTGCAATAGTCTGTAATTCGTGAAGCTTTTTCCCCTCTAAGGATTCCAACTCCCCGGCCGAGATTCCGGCAGTTTGATTATCTGACATAAATTGTGGCTGTTATAAATATATGATTCTTACTGAATTTGGGGTGAACATCGTACCGTCTGTCATTCAAAGCGGCTATAATGGATATTCAATCAGGTAAGGATAATAGCGATGATGGTTATGATACGTTTGTTGTCCATCGCTTAACGATGGGATAAAAGTAAAAACTTCCCATAAAAATTACTAACTCAGACTTCAATTCATTTAAAATAATTCCTGCATTGGTTTCATCCATCAATTCAACGGTCATCTCCTGACTGATATCCTTAAATTTTGCTGCTCTTTCACCCTTTTGTTCCACAAAATATCGGCTTCCAAAATGCCTGAAATTATCCAGAAATTCCGGGCTTACCTTATCCTTCATTGCTGAGAAAACAACCACCGTAGCCTCCGGCGATTTTAATCCTTTTACCGCTTCCAGCGAGGATGAGAGTGCTTCTTTGTTATGTGAACCACTGAAATACCATTCATAAACCGGATGTAACTTTTCGAAACGCCCGGGGGCTCCTTTAAATTCATCGATTGAGTTTTTGAGGCTCACATCAGTAATCGGATATCTATCTTTTAAAGTCTTTATAGCCTGACAAACCATCGCAACATTCCACATATTTACCGCTTCCCTAAATGAGGTTTGAAAGGATAATCCCATTTTTTTGAGCGTGATAACTCCATTATTCCATTCAGGATGAGTTGATCTTGCGTGAGTAATAGGTGCTTTCAAACCCTGAGCATACTTCCTGCAAACAAGTTCTGCGTTTTCAGGCATATTGCCTAAAACAACAGGGGTCCCTTTCTTAATAATGCCCGCTTTTTCACCGGCTATCTCCTCTATAGTTTCACCCAGTATATCCTGATGATCCAGCCCCACGCTTGTTATGATACTCAATAGTGGCTCAATGATATTGGTCGAATCCAGTCTCCCCCCAAGGCCCGTCTCTAAAATAGCGATATCCACTTCATTTCGTTTAAAGTACCAGAAGGCTAAAACTGTACTGATCTCAAAATAGCTAAGCCCAATTTCCTGAAGAAGATCATTCCACTGATTGAAAAAAACTAACAAATCTTGATCAGGGATCTCCTTCATACTGATCCTGACTCGTTCGTTATAGCGAATAAGATGCGGAGAAGTGAACAAACCGGTGACATATCCTGCGTCATGGTATACTTTCTCAAGCAGATATCCCGTAGTTCCTTTTCCGTTTGTTCCTGCAATATGGATAGCAGGAAGTTCATGATGCGGGTTCCCTATTCGCCGGAGGAACTCAGTGATATTATCAAAGGAAAAATTGGCAGCAGAAACTCCTGAATCCTGAAATTTTGGAATATTATCAAGGAAGGCCCAAACATCACTTATATGCGTGAAAGCTTTCATATCTTAAGAGCGTCCAGCTTATAGTTTATAAATGAATCCCGGATCTTTATAATAGGTTCTAAACCGGTTTTGAAATGGGTTTCGTCAATGGATCTTATTTCCCTGATCTCAATAAGTGAATTCGTACAAAAAGCAGCATCCGAATCATATATTGAATCAGGTTCAAATTCACCTAATTCAACCTCAAATCCATTCTCCTTTATGATCCTCAGTACAATACTTCTTGTGATGCCCGGTAAAAGGTCACATTCCAGTGAGGGTGTAAAGAATTTTCCATCTTTGAACCAAAACACATTGGATATGGTGGTCTCACTCACATAACCAGCGACGGTCAGCATCAAGGCATCGTCTTTTCGGTGCTTCACAGCCTCCTGTGAGGCCTTAATATAGTTTAGGCCATTGGTCAGCTTATATTTTCTTTCAAGCGATTCTGAAGGGATACAGCGCGTTTTTGCAGTTATCAGGTCTAAGGGGCCTTTTGGTGAATCATAAGAGCTGGCGTGCACCATACGAGAGGTTTTATGTGAGGATGTGTTATACCCTCTCCCACCTTCTCTCCAGAACTGAATACGGACCATAGCCTCTTCATGCTTCAGGTTATTTGCATGCAGAAGTTCTATGACCTCCATTTTCAGTTCATCTGAGTTAACGGGTGACTCCAACTCCAGGTAGGATAGCCCCCCAATTAGCCTGATGTAATGTTCATCCCACGCCAAAAACCTGCCATGATAGCTTTTCAGAGTTTCAAAACAGCCATCACCATACATCATTGCACGGTTAATCGGTGTTACTGAAGCTTCGTTAGACTTGGTCAGAGATCCATTTAACGATATATAGGAATCATCAGTCATTTAAATAAACTTTCAGAGAATCATAGCCCACACCTTTTCGGTATCCAACCTGTGAGTTGATCACCTCAGAGTTCTCATTGAATACGATATAACTTGGATATCCCGGTACTTTCAGGTCATTGAAGATCTCTGTACCATCTGTATAGATAAATGTGGGATAGGTCTTTACTTCAGGCAGTGATTCCTCAGCATCTTTGACCAGAGCAGCTACAACCTGAAGAGAATCTGTCTCAAACTGAGCTTTTTCGATCTCTACCATCATTAACTCTGATTTTTCTGACCAACTGGCCCAAAAAACTACCACAGATCTCTTGCCCTTCAGGTCACTGATACGCAATGAATCAGACTCCCCTATGATCCTCATAAACTTCATGGTCAGTGAATCGGATTCGATCAAATTCGTTTTGAAACGTTCCTGTTGTTTGTTCTTAAAATGAAAGGATGAATAGATAATTACGAGCATCGTGATCACACCTATGGAGATCATGAATGGAACAAATTGCTCTTGTTTTAGACGCATAAATTTTTTGTTTTGAAGATAGAGAAGATTCTACTTCAAAATGATACCAGAAACCGGATTTATTTGAACAGAGGAAGTTTGATAGGTAATATCCTCCAGCATATTTTGCATGGTTTGTTCATTTGACCAATCTGTAAGATCAAGAGTTTCTTCAGACTGAGAGCGGTTCAGTATAACAAAGACCTTCTCATCATCCAGGAAACGTGAGAATACCACGATCTTCTTGTTATTATTGTGATGAAGAATTTCAGCTTCTCCATATTTTAATATGTCAGAGTTGTTACGTAAATGAGCAAGTTGTTGGTAATACTCAAATAATTGCTGATCAAAATTATTGTCATCTGACGGCCGTTCCTCATTAAAAGGATGATGGGTTTCAGGTTCATATTCCATGTCCGCCCAAACCATCGGCTTTCGGTCATCCGGATCATCTGCCCCCCACATTCCACTTTCAGTTCCGTAATAGATCATTGGAGCTCCTTTCCAGGTAAACTGAAATAGGGCAACGAGTTTTTGTAACCGGCGTTCATCTTCGTTGGGTTTGCGTACTTTAAAGCCATCTCGCGGGTGACTTTCCCCTTCATAGTCAATTCCCTGATTAACTGTGAACGAGGCGAGCCTTGCAGTATCGTGGCTATCCATTAGATTTTGGAGTACATGTCCTGCTCCTTCCGGGTAATCCCTTTCGATCTGTTTCAGTCGGTTTACAAATTCTTCAGTGCTGATCTTATCATCAATGAGCAGATCCTTAGCTGCATGCGCAAACCGGTAGTTCATTACGGATGTAAAAAGATCACCTGATATGTACTCTTTGGCATTCTCCGTCCAGATCTCAGCAACGGTAATAGCGTCAGGATTTAAAGACCTTACCAGCTCGTGCCATTCTTTCCAGAAATTGATACCAACTTCTTCAGCTACATCCAAGCGCCATCCGTCAATACCATCTGAAGGATCTCCATCACCGTTTGGATCCATCCAGCGTCTGGTCACAGCAAAAATATGTTCCCGGATCGGTTTGATAAGTGTTTCATCTTTTTCCCTAAATACCGGTAACCCTTTAAATCCCCACCAGCCTTCATAATCAAATTCATTGGTATCCGGAGTAGAAGGATCATCAAATGAATTCACAATGTACCAGTCTTTATAAGGTGATTCTTCCTGATTCTGGATCAGATCCTGAAAAGCCCAGAAATCGGTTCCTGTATGATTCCAAACACCGTCTATGACTACTTTAAGACCTTTTTTATGGGCTTCATCAATGAGTTCGAAGAAAACAGAATCAGCGGAGGTCCATTCCCAGGATTGGGGGGCTCCGGGATCTTCAGATTTAAACTTCACAACATCACCATCCGGATCGGGACCAAAATTCCTGTCAATGTGATGATAGTATGATGCATCGTATTTATGCATGGACTGGGCATCAAACACCGGATTAAAATAGATCGCCCCCACTCCAAGTTCTTTCAGGTAATCGAGCTTATCAATAACACCTTTCAGGTCACCACCATATCTTCTTTCCCTGACGATCGCATAGAAATCGTTAGTTTGATCTGTCTCCCATTTATCCCGTTTGTACCAATCTTGTGTCCACTCAGTAATGAACCACCCTTCTGGTCCTCTTGCCCTTAACCTGTCAGGTTGATTATTCGGGTCTCCGTCTCTGAAACGTTCCGGAAATATTTGATACCAAACTACACCTCTGGCCCATTCGGGCGAATTGTAAGACCCTTTGACCTCAGAGCCTGAGCCTGAACACGCAGGCAAGCCTATCAAAATAAAAGCTAATAATATAAATAGGCCTGTGTGTTTCATATAAGATCGATCAGTCGACGTCATCCACATCATCCACGAAATACATGGTTGCTGCAGCAATAAAGAGTACAATTCCACCTAAAACCAAAGCATAAACAGCCTCTCCACCAAAGTAGGTTCTGGTTACGAATCCGAGAACAGTTGCTGCTATAAGCTGAGGAAGAACGATAAAAAAGTTAAAAATGCCCATGTACAGGCCCATTTTTTTGGCCGGAATTGATCCTGCAAGGATAGCATATGGCATGGCTAAAATTGATGCCCAGGCAACACCCACACCAACCATAGATACGATCATCATCACAGGGTCTGAGATAAAGTATATTAGTATGAGTCCTGCCCCTCCTAACATAAGTGAAATGGAATGAACCCATTTTCGGCTCAGCAATTTCGCCATAGGTGCCAATCCAAAAGCCACGAGAGCTGCTATACCGTTGTAAACACCGAACATCAGCCCGACCCAGTCTGCACCCTCATTATACAAGGCTGATGTGGTATCACTGGTTCCATAGATGTGAGATGTAACTGCTGCCGTTGTATAGATCCAAAGTGCAAAGAGCGCAAACCAGGAGAAGAATTGAACCAAAGCCAGCTGCTTCATGGTCTTTGGCATATGAATGAAATCATGCATCACAACAACCAATCCCTGCTCTGTTTTCCCTGCTTTTTGAAGCATTCCGGCAACCATCATAACCAACCCAACCACAGTCAAACCACCGGTTGCAACAAATACTTCTTTGTCAAGGCTGTACTCATAGGTCAGCCAGGTGGTAATGGCACCAAATATTGCAAACAGGATACCCATAACGATCTTTCTTTGCCCGTCACCGGCTTCGATCGGGACTTCCCTGAGGGCATTTTTATCCTCAATTTCTTCCTTTTCAGCATCCTCAAATGCTTTCAGTTGCTCTGGAGAATATTCTTTCGTTTTAACCACCGTCCAAATAACAGCTCCGATAAAGGCGAGGGCTCCCAGGTAAAATGACCATTTCACAGATGGCGGGATAATACCCTCAGGTGCAGTATTAGCAACTCCAAACCAGTTATTCAACATCCATGGTAAAGCTGAGGCAACCACAGCACCGGTTCCGATGAAAAAGCTTTGCATCGCAAATCCTTTTGTACGCTGTTCGGAAGGAAGCATATCTCCCACAAAGGCCCGAAATGGTTCCATGGATATATTTATGGACGCATCCATGATCCAAAGCATACCGGCAGCTACCCAGAGAACCGGTGAATTAGGCATGATGATCAATGCAGCTGATGCAGCGATCGCTCCAAATAAAAAGTATGGCCGCCTTCTGCCCAATCTTGTCCAGGTGCGGTCACTGAAATAACCAATGATCGGCTGTACCACCAACCCAGTCAAAGGGGCTGCGATCCACAAAATTGGGATATCATCTACATTGGCTCCCAATGTCTCAAAGATCCGGCTCACATTTGCATTTTGCAGGGCGAAACCAAACTGAATTCCCAGAAAACCGAAACTCATATTCCAGATCTCCCAGAAACTGAGTCGAGGCCGTTTATTAAGTAGTTCTTGAGACATAGAGGGTACCTGTAATTTTATTATTTAGCCAATTAAGACAAGGTTTATCTGTTTGCGATCAATAACCATGAATTTGGAGCAACTTCAAAGTAATTATTCTCGGTCGGAGGTAACTGCTCTGAGTATATGTCATAGCTAGATTCATCCGTGGGGATCTCGTAGTCTTCAAAAGGGACATTTATAGATTCTGAGCTGTTATTCAGATAAACAAAGACCCAATCATCCCCTTTCGCTCTTTTGTAGGCAAAGGTATTGTCAGGTGACTCAAAAATATTCAGGTCACCACCGTACTGTCCATTCCAAAGCGCTTTATTTTCTTCCTTAAGATCCAGGAGCATAGTATAAAATGGTTGATAAGCGTATTCTTTCCACTCAATTTCATCTTTCTCAAAGAATTCGAGCTGTTTATCCAATATGGATTCCTGACCGTTATAGATCAGTGGCATTCCATCTATAGTAGCCGACAATACAGCAAAATTCTCAAAGTTGTCACCGTACATTCCCGGATCTGTACCATTCCATGAATTTTCATCGTGATTGGTTGTGAAGTACATACGGTAGGCACTTTCAGGGAATTTGGTTTCCTCTACATTCATCAAACTGTCAAGAGTCCCAAAATCATCGTTACCGGCTGCTATTTCACGTATGATATGAGCATAACTCCATGCATAGGTCATATCAAAGGCTTCGTGCATTTCAGGTCCTTCATCCTCTGCCAGCATAAAGACCGGTTTGATCTCATCCAGTTTGGTTCTCACATTTTTCCAGAAATCAAGCGGAAC
Organism: Gracilimonas sp. B-17; assembly: GCF_056857935.1. Taxonomy (NCBI): domain Bacteria; kingdom Pseudomonadati; phylum Balneolota; class Balneolia; order Balneolales; family Balneolaceae; genus Gracilimonas; species Gracilimonas sp. B-17. The sequence goes on along the minus strand of NZ_JBSXOA010000012.1, from coordinate 942,595 downwards.
CATACCGGCTACATCACATCGGTACCCATCGATATCAAATTCACGTACCCAATACTCCATAGCATCGGTCATAGCAACTCTCATTTCCTCATTTTCGTAATCCAACTGTATCACATCGGTCCAGTCAGTCCCTCTTGGTGGAATGAAATTTCCTTCCTCATTCAATTCATACCAATCCTTATTCTCAGTCCATGGACTATCCCATGCTGTGTGATTAGCTACCCAGTCAATGATCACTTTCATGCCTAATTCATGAGCTTCGCTCACCAAAGCTTTGAAATCTTCTTCAGTACCAAAGTTTGGGTTCACGGCTTTATAGTCCTGTACGGAATAATAACTACCTAGAGGCCCCTTGCGATTTTCTTCTCCGATCGGGTGAATAGGCATGAGCCAAAGTATATCAACTCCCATGGCTTCCAGTCTTGGCAGGTCTTCGCGGAAAGCATTGAATGTTCCCTCTTCAGAATACTGTCGGATATTAACCTCATAGATACTGGCATCTTTGCTCCATTCAGGATGAGCTGTAATAGCATCTATGGTTACATTTTCAGTATCAACTTCAGGAGCTGCACATGAAGCAAATACAATTAGAATCCCCGCAAACAGTGTGAGAAGGTGTTTTGGTAGTTTAAACATGAGTGTGATTTATAGTGTTAGAATTTCAAATTTATTTGATGGTAGAGTAATGATCAGGTTATCACCCTGAATTTCAAAATCATTGCCGAACTGAGCCGAGAGGGTCGAATAGTCGAATTCTTCACGAAGTTCTATTTCAATCTCACGGTCTGTATCGGCTTTATTGAAAACTACAATGACCTGATCCTCAAAGTAAGCTCTGGAGTAAGCCATGATATCCTCATCGGTGGTGTGGAACCTGAAATCTCCATAAGTGAGCGCCATTTCATTATTTCTGAGATCGGTAAGTTTTCTGAAGATATTCCTGTTTTTGATCTCTGGTTCTGTAAGTTCATTTTCTTCAAATTCCATCCACCGGCGGTTATCAGGGTCATTGGCACCAGGCTGGCCGTATTCGTCGCCCATATAGGTCACCGGAATGCCCGGTATGGTTTGATTGAAAGCATGAAACATGCTTAATCGATCGTAGGCAAAGGCTTGAGGATCTTCGATCTCCCGTGTCCAGCCGGCCAGTTTTCCATCCTCATCCCAGCTCACTTCTCCACTTGTCAGGGTTATGAATCGGGTTTTGTCATGATTTCCGGATATGTAGCCCATCAGGTTATGATATCCAAAGTAGTTGAAACTTTCCTGAAGTTGGGTCTGCAGGTTTTCAAAGGTGTTTCCCTGCCCAAAAGTGTTGAGGCCGGTATCATACATATTGAAGTCAAACTGACTATCTAACATACCGGAGTTGATATAACTGGCAACGAGCTCACGACTTCCGTAAGTCTCCCCGATCTGAAATATCTGTTTCCCGGTCGGAATTGTGACTGAATCTTTGATCTTTCTGGTCAGTGTTCTCCAGAATTCCAGCTGAATGTGTTTGGTGGCATCATGGCGAAATCCATCAAGGTCAAATTCCTTGACCCAGAATAATGCTGAATCCGTCATGGTTTCAACCACCTCTTCCTTGGAAAAATCCAGGGTAGGCATAAATGTATCGAACCAGGTAGTCAGGCGATATTCATCCCATTTCTCAGTATTCAAAGTACCATCAGGTAAATATAGATCTGTGGCCCAATCCGGGTTTTTCTGATATACCGGATGTTCTTCATGTACATGATTGGCTACATAATCGAGTATGACACTCATCCCATTTTGATGAGCTACATCCAGTAACTCCCTGAATTCATCTTCGGTACCGAAACGATAATCCAGTTTTGAGGACGAGATAGGCCAGTACCCATGATAACCTGAAAATTTAGTCGTTACTCCCCCACGGTCCCATAAACCATAAGCACCCTCAGGATTTAAGGTTATGGGTGATAACCATAGTGTATTCACTCCGATCTTTTCGAAATAACCATCCTGTATCTTTTGAGTGATACCCGCAAAATCACCACCATAGTAATTTGCTTTAGGATGAATGTCCGGATCATCCACTTTCTTTGTATTGGAAGGATTGCCATCCTTGAAACGGTCGATCAACACAAAGTACATGTTCCAGTTGTGGTTATCTTTACGGGTGAGATCCTCAGCTGATTCAATGACCCATCCACTGCTAAGTGGGATAAGTACATCATTTGATACCCTGCCATCCGCTTCAAAGGTCCATGCCCTTAGGTGAGAGCGCTCCCTGAGCCGGGCATTGGATGGGATCTCAAAACTTACAATACCATCCTGGTATTTTGTTTCCAACTGATGATTCTCCCAGAATACGATGGTGTTTTCTGCAGCCTCACTTTTTAAGTAAACAGATGGACCGGAGTGATCATAAGTATCCAGGTATAGTTTTTCAGCATCAGGATCACCCACGTTCAGAACAGAATTGGTTCCCCCCATTCCATTTGAAACCGTATTGGGATTATCGGGATCAGGCATTTCCTGCCCGTCCACAACAAATACATACTGGTAGACCCCCTCATTCACGGTCATGGTAGTTTCCCAGATATCCCCGCTTTTTTCCAGAATGGCGGCATTGGGATTCCAGTTATTCATTTCTCCCTTAAGCTTCACGGATGAAACATTGTTACCGTCTGGATCATAAGTGATCGTGATCATTTTCTTACTGGATGACTTTAGCAGAAGATCATAGGCATAGCCTTCAGCCCAAACGGTAAGAACCCCGAGTGGCTGGTTAATTGAACCGGTTAAGGTTATGAGTGAATCGTTAATGCTCAATTCTACATTCAGTCCGGACGGTGCCTGAACTGAATCGATGAGTGAGTGAGACTTGAAATAATCGGCCGTAACAATTTCAGTAGTATCGTTCTGTAGCGTGACCGGTGAAGCCAACCCAATGATCTCTGATTCCCTTGGTGCATCTATAGGAGACGTACAACCTGCAAGAATGATCGTTGCTAAAAATAAACCTGATAGCTTATTTAAATATGATTTCATTTTATTTCCAACTTCATTATTTGATCAGCGTCATTTTTTTTGAAAGGACCATATCACCTGCCTGCAAGCGGTAGATGTACATTCCACTGCTTAATTCGCTGGCATCAAATGAAATGGTATACGTACCTGCCGCTTTTCGTTCATTGACCAGTTCCTTCACTTTTCTTCCCAACATATCGTAAACTTCAAGCTTCACATCCGCGGCTCGGGACACATCAAAAGTAAATGAAGTTGTGGGGTTGAAGGGATTCGGGTAATTCTGTCCCAATCCAAACTTTTGAGGAACCCCTTCCCCTGTCGGTGTTTCATTGGATACCACGATATCTTCATCAGGAGCCGTAAATTCCCTGGTCGTATAGATCCTGAACTCACCGGGTCTCAGGGTCAGGTCTCTTTGTAAATTGGAAACATCCACGGTTGATGCATCAAAGTAATCATACCAGGTCCCATTCTGAGTATATTCCAGTGTGATATTCGTTTCTTCAATGCCAAAGTTACCGGCTATGACAACATCCGAGTCCTGATGTTCCAGGGTAATATATTTTACAGCATTGACCAGATCATAAGTAGCATTTTCCGGCTGTGTAAAAGCGGGACTTGAATGTCGCAGATCTAACAGGGCACTCCATGTTTTATAGAGTTTTCGGCGATCGGTATCATCAAAATATTCCCACCTGATCGGTTTTTCGCCGGTTCTGCCATTGGTGTTGATCCCTACTTCATATCCGAGTTCACCAAACTGCCAAAGCATTTTAGGTCCGGGTAAAGTAAAAAAGAAGGCTCCGGCTATTTTTTGCCGATCCAGGGCCGTTGAAAAATCTTTGATATTATAATCACCCGACGATGCCCCATATAGCAGGTTCTTATACATAAGTCGTTCTTCATCATGACTCTCCATGTAACCAACCAAGTGTCGTGCCTGAAAACTGCTTCGCGATTCTGAAAGAACTCCGTACAAATTCGATCTTCCATTACTGTTGAATCCCATTGTGGCCTCATTATAAGGACCATTCATATTGCCCCAAAGCATGATGCCTTTACCTTCACTCAGTCGGTAATTAGCCCACTCAGCTTCTTCCTGTTCTCCGCCAAGGTGTTCAAATATTACGTAAAAATCAGGATCGGCAGCCCATTGGTGATCTGCATATTTTTTCAGGACTTCTACCCTGTCAGCCTGATAACTGCCTGTACATGCTTCATCTGTAGAGGTACAATTTTGCGTGAATCCCTTGGTCAGATCCCACCGGAATCCATCAATATTATATTCATTGATCCAATGCTCGATCATTCTTCTGGTATAATATTGAGTACCGGAATACGAGTGATCAAAGTCATTAAAAACATTGTAGGCATGCGTCGCAGTTGGGTTGAAATATGGATTAGATCCATAATCGTACAACCTGTAGAGTGAACTTGCCCCGGTTGCATGATTCATGACCACATCCAGTATGACCGCCATATTTCTCTTATGGGCTTCATCTACAAATCGTTTGAAGGCTTCCGGGGTTCCATAGAATTTATCCAGTGCCAGATGGAAACTTGGGTTATATCCCCAACTCAGATTTCCATCAAATTCACTTACCGGCATCAGTTCAATGGCATTCACACCCAGGTTTTCCAGGTAATCCAGGGTATCGGTCAGGGTCTGGAAATTTCGGGCTTCCACAAAATCCCGGATCAGCAATTCATAGATGACAAGTTCAGTCTTTTCAGGTCGCTGATAGCTTGTGGCCTCCCAGGTAAATGCGGGAGCTCCCGGTCTCACAAGGCTCACCCACCCGCTTGTTTTGTCCTGTGGATAGGGTTTTAGATTGGGATAGGTAGATTCCGGGATATACTGATCATTGAATGGATCCAAAACCTGTTCAGAATACGGATCTGCAATGCGTATTTCTCCATCCACCAGGTATTGAAAGGCATATTCTTGCTCTGCATTCAGACTGATGTTTTCGATCCAGAACCAGGTACTATCGGTTCCGGCTGTTTCTTTGTTCATTAGATATTCTGAGGTCGGAGTCCAATCGTTAAAATCACCGATCACATACACGTACTCTTTCTCGGGAGCAAACAGGGATAGACTCATGGAGCCGGTTGATAAAGTAATGCCGTCTTCGAGTCCTGAAGGACGGGCAATCGTTTCTCCCACATTATCGCGAATGGTTACAAAGGCTGAAACCGTATCGGCTGCATTTTGTCCATTGTCAGCAATCAGTGAGAAATGAACATCGTTTTCGGAGGCAGCAGGAGTAAAGGTATATCTTAACGTGTCCTGGGTGGTACTTGCGACTTCCGTTCCTTCTTTCAACAACCTGAGGGAAAGGGTTCCTTCACCGACCGTACCAACCCCAACCATTTCAAGGGAATTTCCTTCTTCCAGTATCTCAAAATCCTCACTTGGCGTAATAAACTGAGCGTTGGTTTCAGCATTATACAGTTCCACAAAAATATCAGAATTACCGGTATCCTTACCTTCTGCTACAACCGTACCGTTTTCTACCCCTTTAAAAACAATTGCGATCTGTTCAATTTCTTCACTAGGATCTGTGACTCCATAAAAATCACGTACATTGGGAGAAAATGTAAACTCCCATTTATTGTTACCGAGTGAGGTCGCTTGTACCGAAGGATCGTTTACGCCCCAGTCAAATTTCACGTATTTCCAGTCACTGCTACTAGTACTGTTATTTGTGATCACTCCGGTATGCAAATATACATCACCTGTAAAGCCTTCCAGCCCTGCATTACCTTCTGTAGCATCATAAGTGATCGTCACTGACTCATTTGCTGTGGGAAAAGCCGGATCGGTTACAATGATCTGCGCTGAAGCCACAAATACAAACAGGCTAAGTACAAGGGTCAGAATAATGGTTTTTAGTATCTTCATGGTTTTAAGAGATCAAGCGTTCACTTTTCTGCCGTTCAATGCAGTGGAATTCCGTGAAATTAGTTTAGGAGTATAAATTGTTTGTGAAATGGCTTTTGCCGGGTTATTCATCCGGTCTATCAAATTCTGAGTAGCATAAAAGCCCATTTCTCTCATAGGCTGACGTATGGTGGAAAGTCCCATATACTCTGCCAGTTCTATATCGTCATATCCAATAATAGGAATTCGTTTACCGGCATCCTGCATGGCTTTTAACGCACCTACCGCCTGAATATCAGAGGAACAAAAGCAGGCATCCGGCATGGGATCCATTTCAAGTATCTTCTTCATAGCTTCAAAGCCTGCACGTTCCGTAAATCCATCACGGTTGGTCAGGTCTCCAGTCACAAAGAGATCCCTGTCGTATTCGATACCTGCTTCCTCAAGAGCCTTTTTATAGCCTTCAAGCCGGTCCCGGATCGGTTTCGAAGATTCCAGGGCCCCCAACATCGCTATGTGCTTGTAACCACAATCTGTCAGTGCCTTAACTGCTCTGTAGGCACCCTGACTGTTATCCACACTGACGGAATCAAATCCATCAAAGTATTCATCAATGAGTGTGATGGGTACATTATATTTTTGCAGGCTCTTCCAATCCTTATCTTCAAGGTGGACTGAAATGAACATATACCCTTCTGCCAGTCGGCGTTTTAATACATGCTCAACCTGTTTCTTCAGGTCTTTATTGGGTGAGATATTAAATATGCTGAGTTCATAATTTTTTTCACTCAGTTTATCCTGTATACCTCCAAGTATCTCCATAAAGAAGTAATTGGAGATAACCGGAACCACTACCATGATCGTGTTATTCTTACGACTGGCAAGTCCCTGTGCAAAAGCTTGTGGGTGATATCCCACTTCGTTGGCTACACTCAGCACTTTTTCCCGTGCCTTATCCGATACTTTCCCACTGTTATTGAAAACGCGGGATACCGTTGCAATACTAACTCCGGCCTTTTTTGCGATATCGTATATTGTTGCTGCCAAATCTTGTCGTTTTGATATGAGACAGACCTTTCACAGCCTGAATCAAAATTTCAAATATAATTGGGTTGTTTGATCACAATGAGAGACTGCCTGTTTTAGCAGTCTCTATTGAATTTTTTGCGTGTCTATTCTACGCTGTATGAATATGGATAATCACTCAGGTCCAGGGTCACAGTATATGTGCCGCCGGATGCAACCTGAATATTTCCGCCTCCCTGTTCAAGGAATCCATCCCCTTCGTTGTCACCGTAGTCAAGATCCCAGGCATTATTAGCTCTGAATTTCATCTCGCCTGCAGTCAGGGTCAGCGTAATGGTCCATACTTTTTCAACCGGGTCGTAGGTCATATCCTGATCAGAATTCCACTCATCCGGAGTAGCACTACCGATCAATCCCCAGGTTGTATTAGTTACAGTATAGGTCAGATCATTGATATCAACATTCATTTTATAATATCCGGCATCTGCCAATTCTATATTATTTCCACCCGGTTCCAATGTTCCATCAGCACCGGTATCTCCCCAATCAGCATCCCAGTTACGTTCTGGGGTGAACTTGAATTGGTTTGAACCATTGGCCATGTAAACATATCCTTCGTATACATCATCGCTGTTAGCTGAGAACAACGGAGGCGCATCAGAAGGTGACCAGTCAGCCGTATAACCACTGGCGCTCTGGTAACTTCCTGGTACATAGATCTGTGGATAAGAAACATCCACATAGTAAGGAGTTACCATGATTGACATAGGCTCAGAATACATATCCTCAACATCATCATTGATTTCTGTTTTTACCCTTAGGTCTATGTTGTTTTCCACGTTGGATGGGAATCCTGAAGCCAACATTTTATTGTTAAGCTCCCCTACCGTCATCGAAGCTGAAGTTGCCGTAGTTTGAACCAATGTTTTTGGATCAGCAAAATCAGTACCTGATTCAGCCATCTCAACAGTGTAACTTACTTCAGTTTTGAAACCCAATCCGGGTTCTCTCCACGATAGCTCAAAGGCCTCTTCATCAGCATTCTCTTCAGTCAGCACATAAGACTGCCCGGATAAAGAACTTGTAAATGAAGGTGGTTCCACGCTTGTATTTAGCTTCGGTCCCACATTTGCCTCTTCACAAGAAGCAAATGCGATCAGACCGACGATCATTAGTGTAAATAGGTTTAATTTTTTCATAATACTATCCTAGATATTCTCGGTTTTTAATAACCTGGGTTTTGAGTCAGGTTCGGGTTAGCATTCACATCTGATGATGGGATCGGATAGATCTCATAGATGTTATTCACAGCCTGACCTTCCTGAACACCACCTTTCCAGGCCCATACATAATCGCCTGAGGTATAGAGTCCAAATCGGCGCAGGTCAGTTCTGCGGTGACCTTCCCAGTACAGTTCTCTCGATCTCTCATCAATAAGGAACTCAAGAGTCAGTTCACCGGAAGTAATATCCCCTGAGTTATCTCCGTAAGCACGGAATCTCAGATCATTTATAAGACCAACAGCCTTATTGAGGTCTCCGCCTGATGCTCCACGAACAGTGGCTTCTGCATACATCAGGTAAGCATCAGCTAAACGGAACATTGGGAAATCCGTGTCAACGAAGGTCAGGTCGCTGCCATCAGCCCCGGTAGAGGTCTTGTTGGTCCATTTTTCAACCGCATACCCATTATCGAAACTAGTGATATCTTCCACTTCTAGTGATTGACCATCCGTGAAAAACATTTCACGGCCGTCATCAGGATTAATATCCAATTCAATAGTCAGAGTCAGTGTGTTAGTATTCAGTTCCATGTAGTAAATACCACCGTTCTCAACAGAGAAGTTTCCTCCGCCACCGGCAACTACATTACCGTTGTCATTACTGTATTCTGCACTTCCCCAGTCACCTTCAGTGAACTTGAATTCAGCACCACTGTCAAAGTAAACATTACCGGAATAGACTCCGTCATTATTGTCAGAAACTAACGTAGCAGCTTCAAGTGGAGTCCAGTCACTTGTATATCCACTGGCTCCTTGATAACCTCCGGGAACATATACAACATCATCACCGTCGGGATTAGGTGTTTGATAACCCGGGGCCTCAATAGCAAACTTCTCAACAAATTGAGGAGTCACTCTGTTACCACCCCAGCCACCGTCAAGGGCAAAGTTGGCTGCGTTCATGTTTCCACCAACCTGTGCGTGTGCGATAAAAGTCGTACCGCCATATCCGGTGGTGTTGATCCCGTCAAAAGTGATCGGAAAAATAATACCGTCAGCCGTATGATTATCGGCCATGAACAGTTCAGCATAATTATCATGTAACTGATAAGCCGGTGCGTCCACAACGTTCTCAGCGTAAGTCAATGCATCGTCATAGCGATCCTGTCCGATATAAACTTCTGCGTTCAGGTAAAGCTTGGCCAGTACCATCCAGGCAGCTCCTCTGTCAGCACGTCCATATTGGTTATCACCCGGAGCAGGAAGTTGACCCGCCACTTCTAGCAATTCACTTTCAATGAAGCCAAACAGGTCTTCTGCATTGGTTGGCATTGGAGGCTGAGCGCCTACAGCATCTTCTTCTGTCACGAATGGTACGTTACCACCGAATAGATCAAGTGCATGCCAGTAACTGAGAGCACGCAAGAAACGAGCTTCGGCAACATATGCCTGAATTTCAGCTTCGTTACGGCCTTCTGCATTTCTGATGAACTCATTGGTCATCGCGATCTCATAAAAGATGCGGCTGTACATCCCCATGATAAAATCATTGGATGCGGTCCATGACAGGGTATTGAATTGAGGCAGACCTTCGTCTCCCCAACCTATCACGATCTCATCAGTTGGATTTTGCTGGTGTGTAAAATACTGACGAATGTAGCTGGAAAAGCCTTCATCAATACCCTGGATATCAGCATTACCGGCAGGACCTTGCTGTCCTGTTGTAGCAAAACCGGCGTATAGCTTAGCTAATACCTGCTTAAAATCCTCCGGGGTTTCGTAGATCGTTTCTGATGTAACAACATCATCATCGATCGGTGTGGTGCTCAGATCATCGACGCACGACACCATCGTCAAACCCAAGAGTACAGTAAATAATATTATATATGTTTTGTTAAACATGATCTTGGTTATTAAATGGTTTCAATTAAAAGTTCAGGTTCAAGCCCAGAACAAAGGTTCGTGGTCTTGGGTAGATATTATTATCAATACCCCCAAAGACTTCAGGATCGAGTCCACTGTAATCTGTGATCACAAATACATTTTGAACCGTTGCTGAAATACGCAGGCTGTTCAGTACATCAAATACATCATTGAATGTGTAGCCAACGTTAACATTATCAAGTCTCAGGAATGAAGCATTCTCTACATAGTAGTCTGAGAAGAATTGTGAGTTCATAAAACCGGTCTCAAGTACTGATGCAGGAGCATTTCTGAGGTATCCTTCGTACAGCATCTCACTGTAGAAAGCATTACCTGAGGCTACGTTATTGTAAACGTAGTTTCCAAGACTTGCATGCCCTGCAAAAGAAGCATCCCAGTTCTTGTATTCCATTCTGGAAGAGAATCCAAATTCATAATCAGCTGCAGGACTTTCGTAACGGTATTTATCTGCATCATTTACAACACCGTCACCGTTTCTGTCAACATACAGTCCTTCGATCGGCATTCCGTTAGCATCATATACCTGCTCATAAACGAAGAATGAATTTCTTGGGAAGCCTACACTGTGGATCTGGATCGTGTTACCTACACCACCTGAAATCCCACCGGTTTCAACTCCGATATAGTTAGGATCATCAACGGTAGTGAGTTTCGTGATCTCGTCAGTGTTTTTCGAAACGTTAACACCTAGTTCCCAATACGTATCCTGTGTATTGATGATACGGCCGGCGATCTCAAACTCAAGTCCCTGCACTTCCAATGTACCAACATTAGAAAGAACGCGATTGGTAAAGTTAGATCCCGCAGCAACCGGCACAACATTCAGAAGGTCGTTTGTTTCTCTATAGTAACCTTCGATCTTACCGAAGATGCGATCGTTCAGGATACTGTAGTCAATCCCTACATTATAAGTGGTTGTTTCCTCCCACTTCAGGTTGGCGTTGTATCCTTCCGGTCTCAGCGTGGTAATGAATTCATTGCCAAACTGATATCTCGCGGTAGGCTGACTGTAGGTGTATTGTGGTAAATATGGGTAATCACCCTGCCCGATCTGTTGCTGACCGGTAACACCATATCCTACTCTCAATTTAAGCTGATTCAAGCCTTCAAAGTCATCCATAAAGCTTTCTTCGTGGATCTTCCAGGCCAGAGCTGCCGACGGGAATAGACCCCAGCGGTTATCTTCTGAGAATCTTGAAGTACCATCCTGACGCAGAGTTGCTGTCAACAGGTACTTGTCTTTGAATGTGTAGTTCAAGCGACCAAAGAATGACACAATATAGTTTTCAGTGGCATAATCGGTGTCTTCACGAACATCCAGAGTACCCTGTCTGTAGAAATTGGTCACATAATTGGATCCTTCTGAGAATCTGTGCTCCCAGGAATACCCTGCCAATACATCAATTTCACTTTCCCAGTCTTCAATAATTGTATCGTAGTTCACATACAGATCTAACAATTCGTTCTCTTTGCGCTGATCATAGTTTGATCTAAGACCTGATGTCGAAAGATTACCTGAATATTCAAAAGCTGCAAAATCAGGTACTACAACGTTACCATCAGAGACATCTGAATAATCAAAACCGGCATTTACCACGGCATTAAGGCCGTCAACAAATGGCAGTTCGTAGTCTAGTTTCACATTACCAATGGCACGATAAACAGTTGATTCATCATCTCTCAACTCAAGCAACGCCAGTGGATTATCAGGTGCCAATGGATTTGGGTTTCCATTAACATCAGTCCATGTAAAGTAACCACCATATTGGTCGTATGGAGCTCCACCAGGTTTAACCGGTTGAGTTGGATCAAAAATAACAGCGGAACCAATAGCTCCCTGGTTACCAAAATTGTTTTGAACCTGTGTTCCTTTAAAATTAACGTCCAGTTTAAGGGCGTCATCAAGGAAAGACGGGTTCAGGGCAACAGATCCTGTAAGACGGTCATTACGGTCAGTTAACAGGATACCTTCGTTTCCTGAAAATCCTAATGAAACACGATACGGAAGGGTTTTGTAAGCCCCTGAAACACTTATGTTATGATCCTGGCCGACAGCATTTCTGTAGATCTGTTCCTGCCAGTCAGTCTCAGCATTACCTAAGCGCTGTGTTCCGTTGGTGCCAAACTGATCTTCCACTACCTGTCGGAATTGATCCGGGTCAAGCATGTCTACCCCATCACCGTAGATCTGGTAAGAGGCCTTGGCAGAATAATTAACCTGAAGAGCCTGACCTTCTCGGCCTCTCTTCGTATTAATGATGATCACACCGTTAGATGCGCGCGACCCATAAATAGCTGTTGCTGAGGCATCTTTAAGGATGTTGATCGATTCAATATCATTCGGATTGATCGTGTTAAGAGGATTTCTCATACCTGAAACACCTGTACCATCCAAAGGCACACCATCCACTACAAAAAGTGGCTCATTACTTGCTGAAAGTGAAGAACCGCCACGAATACGAATGGTGGCACCACTACCGGGAGCACCATCACCGGAGGTAACACTTACACCCGCTGCTTTACCCTGGAAAAGTTCCTGTGGAGATGTAATATTACCCGGATTGAAGTCAGCAGTACTGATGTTACTGACCGAACCGGTGTTGTCACCCTGTTCCTGAGTGCCATAACCAATTACAACCAACTCTTCTCCGGAAATGGTCTGGGATCTCAATTGTACATTAATTTCTGTTCTTCCATTAATTGGAACCAGCTGGCGCTGAAAACCTAAAAATGAAAAAGCAAGAGTATCCTGTAAGCTTGGGACTGCTAATTCATAATAACCATCCGGGTTTGTAGTGGTCCCGATCGTAGTTCCTACCACTAAGATATTTACCCCCGGAAGAGTTTCTCCGTTTTCGCCATCAATAACAGTACCAGTAATTGTGGTCCTGCTTTGCGCTGTTGCTTCCGTATTTCCAATCTCCGAAAATAGCAATCCGGCCATCAACGGAATAACTGCAAGCATCTTGAATGCGTTGAAGCTAAACCAGTCGACAGTAGATCCTAATATCGGTATCGCTGTTTTTTTCATGTTAAATCTCCAATGTTGGTTTTTTAATTGGCTGAAGTGTTAAAATTCATTTCTCCAATTAAGGTATGTAAGCGCTTACATTTTTTCAAGAAAGATTTAACAAAACCGTAACACCCATTAATCTAATCCAGATATTAGATTTTGATAGTACTTTGGGGTAGGTGATTGTTTTTATGCAATTAACACATTACTAACAACCCTAGAATGGCTTATTTAATTGATGGTGACCGGGCTATCAACCTCAATAATTCACCCTGTAAATGCTTGCAGGCAAATATTTTATGTAAGGGCTTACATCATGCAGGGATCACTGTTCAATTGAACTCCTGCCGTATTTTTCTTTGATGTAATTATTTAGAATAGTTCTGAATTCTTCTCCAATATGGTCTCCCCTGAGAGTGGTGGAATGTTCTCCATCGATGTATACCGGGGCTTTCGGTTCCTCGAAAGTACCGGGCAATGAGATCCCTATGTTGGCATTGCGGGATTCACCGGGACCGTTCACCACACATCCCATTACGGCTACATCCATCTCTTCTACCCCGGGATAGGCCTTTCTCCATACCGGCATGGACTCAACTATATATTCCTGAATTTCCTGGGCCAGTTCCTGAAAGTACGTACTTTTGGTCCTTCCGCATCCGGGGCAGGCGGTTACCTGTGGAATGAAACTTCGGATCTTCAGCGATTGCAGTATCTGCTGCGCAACCTGAACTTCAAGGGCACGGTCGGCTCCCGGTTCAGGGGTCAGTGAAACACGGATCGTATCCCCGATCCCCTGCTGAAGGATCACTGCCAAAGCAGAAGCACTCGCCACCATGCCCTTCATTCCCATTCCGGCTTCGGTCAGACCAACATGCAGTGGATAATCTACTTCCTCAGCAATCCGCTTATAAACCGTTACCACATCCTGTACACCTGACATCTTACAGCTGATAATGATCTTATTTGAAGGCAAACCCACGTCTTCTGCCAGTTGGGAGGAACGCTTGGCACTTTCAACCATCGTATCCAGCATCACTTCCTTGGCCGTTTTTGGTTTATCGAGTTCATTATTGGCATCCATACGCTGTGCCAGAAGTTGTTGATCCAGTGAGCCCCAATTCACCCCTATTCTTACCGGTTTATCATATTTAATGGCTTGCTCCACAATGGTTGTAAAATTCTCATCACGGGTCTTGGTTCCCGTATTTCCCGGGTTGATCCTGAATTTTGCAAGAGCCCTCGCCATCTCAGGGTATTTGGTCAGCAGTTTGTGGCCATTGTAGTGAAAGTCCCCGATAACGGGAACAGGGATCCCTCTTTTCAACAATTTTTCTTTTATATATGGAACTGCTTTGGCTGCCTCATCATTATTAACTGTGATCCGAACCAATTCAGAACCGGAACGGTAAAGGTGCTCTATCTGATCGGCCGTTTCATTAATATCTGCTGTATCTGTATTGGTCATGGATTGAACAGCGATCGGGGCACCACCACCAACCGGCACATTCCCGACCATCACCTGAATGGATTTACGTCTCTGAATATCAGCCATTATTGATCTTTTTTACTCAGTTCAAACAATTTCTTCTTTTCCTCTTTAGTGAGCGCATCATAACCACTTTTGGATATCTTTTCTAAAATGGCATCCAGTTCTGTTTGATCCACTTCTTCTACGATCTCTGCATCCTGAACGATGTGCATATTCTTATTCCTTCCCTTCGATCCTTTACCCTTACTTTTGGGTTTCACTTTTCCAAAGAGGTATTCAAAATACCGGATGATCATGCTCAGGTCAGTTCCATTCTTATGGGCTTTGATCAGTAGGTATCCACCCAGGGCACCTCCGATATGAACCAACCGGGCAATTCCGTCTCCGGCTCCTACAAATAAAATATCGATCGCTATCCACCCGGCTACAAAATAGCGGGCTTCGATCGGTGGGAATAGAAATAACATGATAGGTGCTTTTGGATACAACATTGCAAAAGCTACCAGCATACCGGTAACAGCACCGGAGGCCCCGATCACCAGCGCATTGCCAAATACAAGAGCCAAAGCAGCATCAAGTAAAGCCCCCAGAATACCCGCTCCAAAATAGATCACCGTGAAGGTGCGCGGACCAACGGTTTCTTCGACGGCTCTTCCCATCCACCAAAGCCATAACATATTGAACAGGATATGGAGGAATCCGCCATGCAGGAACATGTAGGTGATCAATCGCCAGGGCTGGGTCAAAAAGGTTGGGAAAGCGGGGTCAAAACCAAGGTAATTTACCAGCCAGTTATTCAGGCTTTGTCCGCCAAAGATCTGCACGATAAATACCGCGACATTTGCCAGAATAATAGTGCGGATAGCCACCGGCATGCGCATGAAGCCATACTTTATGCCTCCCCAAAAAGAATCAAATGGCATCTGGTTGCGCATATTGCCACCACCGCCACCAAAATTAAATGAACCTCTTCCTCTATCCATAGTTATCCGGTTTTTTCAGTCCCCATAATTTAATGAGTGCGTAACCAACAGCCAATCCTCCAAGGTGAGCAAAATGAGCGATGCCACTGTTTGGCATGGAAAGACCCTGGAACAATTCGAAAGCTCCATAGATCATCACAAAGTATTTGGCTTTTATGGGTATGGGCGGTATCAACAGCATGATATAGCGGTCCGGAAACATCATCCCGAATGCCAATAAGATACCAAACACCGCACCCGATGCTCCCAGTGTGTACGTAAAGTACCCACCTAAGAACATATGAATGACCGCTGCACCGACGCCCGTTAATAGATAGTAAAGCAGAAATCGTTTGGAGCCCCAAAGATTCTCTATAGCCTGGCCAAATATCCAGAGGGCAAAAAGGTTAAAGAAAATATGACCAAGACTAGCATGCAAAAACATATAGGTTACCAATTGCCAGGGCATAAATCCCTCTCCTAAAGGATTCAGTACCAGGTATGGTGCTATCGCGGCTCCAATGGGAGTCCAACCGGCTCCAAAGATCTGTTTAGTCAAAAGAAAAGCCAAACCATTAATGATCAACAAGTTCTTAATGACCGGGGGAAATAAAGTAAATTGGGTATTAGGTGAAAAATTATCCAAAAATATCTGCTTTAATGATGATTCTTTTTGATGCGTGAATATACGTTGATTCCACTCAAAGTTACGCCCGGAATTCCTTGTCCGGGAAAGGTGGTATCTCCGCAAAGATACAAACCTTTGAATGGAGTTTCGTTCGGGGTCCACTTGAGCAAGCTTCGTGCCATACTTTGAGGTATGCCACCCACTCTGCCCTTTTTACGGTATACCCAGTTTTCCCAGGTAACCGGTGTGGCCGTATGTATCACATCGATCTGTGCGTTCGAAAAACCTGGAAGTTTGTTTCGCAAAGTTTCAACGACGAAATCCTGAACCTGTTGTTTGGCTTCTTCGTATGTTCCGTTCAGCGCATACCATTTTTCAGGAGAGGCATGTGTTGATACGTTCAATGTCCTCATGCCCTCTTCTTTGATCCTCGAGGCATCCCCCGGTTTCGACATCGACACAAATATGGAATCAGAGTTTGTATAGGGCACGGTTTCTCCATTATCCAAGTGGATCTGATTGTGCAATGGCAGGTCGGCCGGATAAACGTCATTGGTAGCAATACCTATAGTGATCGCTCCCCAGGCTTCGTCAAAGTCATTGGCTTCAGACTTGAAGTATTGACTCATCTCACCGTCAGTGATATTCTGTATATTCCAAACCGGAACATTAGAAACTACGATCGGGGCACGATATGTAAACGTCTCATTCCGTTTATTTTTGGTATGAACCGTATAATCATTTTCATTTTTAATGATCTGCTCAACCCCTTCCTTTGTGTGCAATGCTCCGCCTTTGCCTTGTACATAAGCCCTGATTGTGTTGATCATTTCCAGAAGACCGCCCGGCACATAGAAGTTTGAATAATTGGTATAAGTGAGACCTGCTGCTCCAAATAGAAAGGGGGTTTCCTCTGATCTAGCCTGTGCTGTGATCATCAACTGCTCGTCCACAAAACGTTTGAATTTGGGGGTATCCACTCCAAACTTCTTCATTACTGTATTTACCGACCTGAAGGCATATTTTAACACCCACACATCAAGTGGACTGTTATTGATGGCAAGCCGGCCCCACTCTCTCATTTTTTGCGGAGGAAAGAATGGATTTTTCAGGGAAACCTTCCATACCAGGTCAGAAACCCTGAAGGCCTCTGTCCAAAATTCATTTTGAGCTTTCTCATTTCGGAAAACGCGAGCGCATTCCTTGATCCATTTTTCACGGTCTTTGTAACGAGTGATCTGTTCGCCATCTATCCAAACCGACATACTTGGAGTGATCTCCTCACGGGGAATCTTGATGCCGGTTTCCTGTTCCAGCTTCCATAGCGGCTGGTGTTCATCAAAACCAATAAGCGTGGTTGCTCCTGATTCAAAGACATATCCTTTCCTGTAATATGAGGAAGAGCACCCCCCGGGAGCATGAGCCTTTTCGAGGATCAGTACCTTGTATCCATCCCTGGCAAGCATAGCTCCGGCACTCATACCTCCCATACCTGAACCAACTATAATAGCGTCGTAGTCTGTATTTATTTTCATGTTGGTGTAACATGAATTTGTGGCCTAATTGTTCCCGCCGAATGGAACGCAGATGACACAGATCCGGCGGATGGTCATTGATGTAAAGATCACATCAAACCAGGACAATTCGCTCCGACGCAGAGCGTCAGAGCGAGGGAGGGCTTGCCTTAGGTCATTCGCGGATTCGTCAATCATCCATCATTCGGCTCAGTTGACTTGGGCAATCGATATTAAAATGGGTTGAGCCGGGTGATGGATCAGGCTGTTGCACCCTATATTTGCTCTAGCTCCGAGTTGACAACTCAACAAAACCTCCCTCCATCACCCCGTTTCTCTCCTGATAACACCAAAATTTCGAATCAAAGAAAACGGAATGATGGATAGCTGGATCAAGCGGTGTTCAGTGTTAATATTCCATCCATGCTATGCATATATTCTCCACCAAAAAACTATGTTTGCATGAGTAAAGCTTATTCCTTCGAAGAAACATACACCGGTATCGATTTCACCAAAGAGACATTTGAAATCGGTGATTATGAGTTATGCCGGTTCATCAGTTGTAACTTCCCAAAAACTGAACTTTCTGAATGTGCATTTATTGAATGTGAATTCGAGGCATGTGACCTCTCTATGGCCAAACTGTATGGTACATCCATCAGGGATTGCATATTCAGGGAGTGTAAGCTGATCGGGCTTCAGTTTGATACCTGTAATGATTTTTCATTTTCGGCCGAATTTGAAGCTTGCAACCTCAACCTTTCTTCATTTTTTGGTGTGAAACTGAATAATGGATCGTTTAAAGACTGCACCCTTCAGGAAGTCGATTTCACCCAAACTAATTTGAAAGGCACCGACTTGGAAAATTGTGATCTTGCCAAAGCCACTTTTTCCGCCACTCTGCTTCAAAATGCCGACCTGACCACCTCTTACAATTACTCCATCGATCCGGAACTTAATAAGGTCGAGGGAGCTAAATTTTCGCTACAGGGACTTCCGGGTTTACTGGATAAGTACGGCATTGTTATTACATAACCCCTTTTCGCTCCGACGCAGAGCGTCTGAGCGATGGAGGGTTTATCCTACCGTATTTCAGTCATTGATCCGTTATCCATCATTCGGCTCAGGTTACTTTAGCAATAGATGTTAAAAATGGGTGAGCCGGGTGATGGATGGATCTAGGTATTGCACCCTGACTTCTTCAAGGTTAATAACTCAACAAAGCCACACTCCATCACCCCGTTTCTTTCTTTATAACACCTAAAGATCGAATCACAGGAAACGGAATGATGGAATATCATGAATGAATACTGATCACTGTTAACTGCTAACTGATCACTGCTAATGTGCTTCCAGCCAGTTATCCGCTATACCGGCTTCCACTTTGAGAGGAACATCCAGGTCTACAGCCTGTTCCATCAATTCGATGATCTTGTCAGGCACTTCGTCAAGTTCGGTTTCATGGATCTCGAATATGAGTTCATCATGTACCTGAAGCAACATTCGACTTTTCTTCTGATTCTCGATCAGCCAATGGTGGATCTCGATCATCGCCAGTTTGATGATATCAGCCGCTGTACCCTGAATAGGCATGTTGATGGCCGTACGTTCGGCAAATCCACGTACATTCCAGTTACTTGCTTTAATATCCGGTATGTAACGACGGCGACCCAGCATCGTTTTTACGTACCCGTGTTCCCGGGCAAACTCCTTGGTGTCGTTGATGTACTTCAGGATATTTGGGAATCGTTCAAAATATTGATCGATCATCTGTTTCCCTTCATCGTTCTCGATCCCTAAACGTGAGGCAAGACCATAAGCACTCACCCCGTAAGGAATCCCAAAGTTCACTTCCTTGGCCTTTCTTCTCTGATCACCTGTTACATCATCCAGGCTATCCAGGTCAAAGACTTCCTTGGCTGTTCTGGCGTGAATATCCTCGTCGTTTTTGAAGGCCTCTATCATGGCCTTATCTTCCGAAATATGAGCAATAACCCTTAATTCAACCTGTGAGTAGTCAGCAGACATGAGCTTGAAACCTTCTTCAGCCACAAAAGCTTTTCTGATCTCGCGGCCTCTTTTTGTGCGAATGGGAATATTCTGCAGATTGGGATTTGAGGAACTGAGTCGGCCTGTAGCAGCCACACTTTGATTGAACTCAGTGTGTATACGGCCGGTTTCCTCAACCACCAGGTCCGGTAAGGCATCCACATAAGTTGATTTGAGCTTAGTGAGCTGACGGTAATCCAGGATCAGGCTAGGCATCTCATATTTTGGAGCCAGATTTGTAAGTACTGATTCAGCGGTGGAATATTGTCCGGTCTTAGTCTTTTTACCGGCAGGCAACCCCATTTTATCAAACAGGATAGTACCCAGCTGCTGGGGTGAGTTGATGTTGAATTCCTCTCCTGCTTTTTCATAGATCTGTTCCTCAAGTTCCTTAAGGTCCGTCTCCAGGTCTTTTGAGAACTCATTAAGCATCTCGGTATCCAGCTTGATACCCTTCAATTCCATATCAGCCAATACCTCCATCAGTGGAAAATCTACCTTGTATGCGATCTCAAGAAGTTCATCATTTTTAAGCCGTTCATTCAGGATCTCATATAGACGCAAAGTAATATCAGCATCCTCGCAGGCATAGAGATACACATCCTCTACTTTCAGGTCGGCCATCGATTTCTGTTTCTTTCCCTTCCCGATCAGGTCTTCAATGGGAACCGGTTTGTAATTCAAGAGGCTTTTCGACAATTCATCCATTTTAAGCCTCTGATTAGCATCGATAAGATAGGCCGCGATCATGGTATCAAAAGCGTTGCCTTTAACTTCCAGGCCGGCCCGTTTAAGGATCATAAAGTCAAATTTATAGTTATGGGCGATCTTAAGAATATGATCGTCCTCAAACAATGGTGTAATGGTCTCAATGACCTCACTTTCATCCAGCCCACCCTCAACATTTACCGGGATATAGTAAGCCGTGCCCGGGGTAGCTGTCAGTGAAATACCAACCATTGAGGCCGTGACAGGATCCGCACTATCCGTTTCAGTATCAAAACAAAAATGATCTTCGTCTTTGTATTCATCCACTAAGCCTTTCACCTTGTCAAGGGTGTCGAGCAGAGCATAATTGACCTTCTCCTCATCCAGTTCCTGCTTGGGAGCTTCCTCCTTGAAAGAACCGAACAGATCCACCTGATCTCCTTCCTTATTGGCGACCGGACCTTTTTCCCCAAGGTATTTTTTGGTCAATGTCCGGAATTCCATGCGCTTGAAAAAGAGTCCCAGCTGTTTATTATCCGGACCGGTCCATTCAAGTTCTTCCCACTCAACTGTATCAGGCACATCGGTCTTGATCGTAACCATTTCCTTGGCATGTAATGCCTGATCTCCAAACTCCGTTAAACCTTCACGGGCTCTTTTCCCCTTGATATTTGGGGCATCCTCAATAGCTGCTTCCAGTGACCCATATTTTTTGATGAGCTTAGGGGCTCCTTTCTTACCGATCCCGGGCACACCGGGAATGTTATCAGCGGTATCCCCGATCATAGCCAGCACATCGATCACCTGTTCAGGGTAAACCCCAAAGTATTCCATCACCCCTTCCCGGTCAATAATATCAAATCCACCGTTATTATTATCCGGTTTCATCATATGGATATGATCATGCACCAGCTGCATAAAATCCTTATCAGGTGTGACCATCATGACGTCCACATCATCAGCATTAGCTCCGTTAGCTATCGTGCCAATGATATCATCCGCCTCATATCCATCCTGTTCCAGGTTCTGTATCCCCCATGATTCCACCATTTCTTTTATCAGCGGGATCCCGATCTTAAGTTCTTCCGGTTGTGGAGGGCGGTGAGCCTTATATTCCTCATCTTTCTCATGGCGAAAGGTGGGAGCATGTGTATCCCAGGCAACGGCTATATGGGTTGGTTCCTTTTCATCCAGCATCTTCTGCAGGGTATTGGCAAAACCGAGAACAGGTCCGGTTGGAATTCCCTCCGAATTTTTAAGCCGGCTGTTGATAAATGCAAAGTGAGCCCGGTATGCCAGGGCCATACCATCCAATAAATAAAGCAGTTTTTTCGACATGAATTTGGTTAAGTTTAGAGCCTTAATTTTCTGATGGAAACTAATTTTTTTTGACCCGAAATACGAATGAAGATTCGAACTTGATCAAACTCCGTAGGGGTATTTCATGAATTACCCCTACGGAGTTTGGAAATAAATTTATATGAACATCCAAGAACTCCCGAAAATTGAATTGCACCTCCATCTTGATTGCTCCTTGAGCTTTGATGTTGTACAAAAACTTCGTCCGGGAACCACAAGAGAAGACTACGAACGGGATTTCATAGCTCCTAAAAATTGTGCCAGTCTGGAAGAATACCTCAAGTGCGCCGCTGCTCCCATTGCCATAATGCAGACCAAGGAACAGATTGAAGCTGTCACACTCGACCTCTTTAAGCAATTGAAAGCTGATCATGTGATCTATGCCGAGATCCGTTTTGCCCCCCTTCAACACCTCGAACAGGGATTAACGGCCCGGGAAGTAGTTGACATCGTAGATAAAGCAACATCCAAAGGTATAGAAAAAACCGGGGTGGAAGGCCGGATCATTCTCTGCACACTGCGTCATTTTTCTGAAGAACAAAGCATGCAGACCATTAAACTGGCTGAGGAATTCAAGAATACCAATGTAGTTGGGTTTGATATTGCAGCTGATGAAACGCTTCCTATCGATGATCACATCAAAGCCTTTGAATATGCTAAGGAACATGACATTCCATGTACTGCACATGCCGGAGAAGCACGCGGACCAGAAAGTGTAAAGGAAACGCTGGAGTATTTTCACCCCGCTCGCATTGGACACGGGGTCAGAAGTATCGAAGACCGAAAATTATTGAATGATCTGAAAGAAATGAATATTCACCTGGAAGTATGCCCCACCAGTAATGTCCAAACCGGGATCTATGAAAATGTGGCTCAACACCGCATAAATGAGATCTACGAGAATGGAAATTCACTTAGCGTGAATACTGACGGACGGGCCATTTCTAATGTAAACCTCTCCGAAGAATACGAGAAACTTAACCGGCACTTTGACTGGCAAAATGAGCATTTCCTGAAGGTCAACCATTACGCCATTAATGCGGCGTTTTGTGATGATGCTACTAAAGACAAATTACGCAAAAGATTAATAGAAGGGTTTAAAAATACGTAGGGCGTATTGCGATACGCCCCTACTGGTATTTTAAACGTTAAAACGGAATAACAGCACATCCCCGTCTTTTACGACGTAATCTTTTCCTTCCTGCCGCATTTTTCCGGCATCACGGGCCGCTTTTTCTGAACCGAGTTCCTTATAGTCAGAAAAGGCAATGGTTTCTGCACGAATGAATCCTTTCTCGAAATCAGTATGGATCACTCCGGCGGCCTGAGGGGCTTTGGTCCCCTCTTTGATGGTCCAGGCACGAGCCTCCTTTGGTCCTGCTGTAAAATAGGTGATCAAGCCAAGCTCCCTGAATGCCCCTTTGATCAACCGGTCAAGTCCGGCACTTTCAACCCCAAGTTCTTCAAGGAACATCTCCTTTTCGTCTTCATCCAGTTCAGCGATCTCTGCTTCGATCTTGGCACAGAACATCACCACTTCATCATCATGTTTTGAGGCGATCTTTTTGACGGTATCTACATACTCATTACCCGATTCCAGGTCTGACTCCCCAACATTACAGGCATATAGTACCTGTTTGGCTGAAAGTAGAAAAAGATCTTTATAGGCTTCTCTTTCTTCTTTTGATACCTCAAAGGTACGTGCTGAGTTTCCCTCACCTAAATGATCAGCCAGTCGCTGTACCACATCCAGTTGTGCAACGATCTTTCTGTCCCCGCTTTTGGCTTCCTTTTTGAGCTTTTCAACTCTCTTTTCTACACTTTCAAGGTCTTTCAGGATCAGCTCTTCTTCAATGATAGTGATATCTCTCTCAGGGTCCACGCTGCCTTCCACATGAATGATATCATCATCATCAAAACACCGTACCACATGCAGGATAAGGTCTACTTCACGGATATGTGACAGAAACGCATTACCCTTTCCCTTTCCTTCAGAGGCTCCCTTTACCAGTCCGGCAATATCCACGAACTCGATGCTGGCAGGCAGTACGTTCTTCGATTCAGCCAGTTCAGCCAGCTTATGAAGTCGCTCATCAGGTACAGGCACCATTCCCACATTGGGATCAATGGTACAAAATGGAAAGTTAGCAGATTCCGCTCCTGCATTACTCAGGGCATTAAATAAAGTTGATTTACCAACGTTGGGCAAACCAACGATTCCACATCTTAAACTCATCTTCTAATTCTGTTTTAAACGTCTAAACTTTTCTGTTGAAATATCTTTTTGTCGGGAAGTAAGATCGCTGTAAGCACACCAAAACCCGGTCGGTCATACACACATCCGGTATCTATACCGATCATATTATT
Source organism: Gracilimonas sp. B-17 (assembly GCF_056857935.1). Lineage (NCBI taxonomy): Bacteria > Pseudomonadati > Balneolota > Balneolia > Balneolales > Balneolaceae > Gracilimonas > Gracilimonas sp. B-17. The sequence goes on along the minus strand of NZ_JBSXOA010000012.1, from coordinate 918,430 downwards.
TTTGATCAATGGTTCTTCAACCGGTGTGTGTCCAAACACGACCGTTTTTTCCCACTCATTGTTATTCGTATAAATATGATTTCTTTGCCAGATGAATTGCTCCCTCTCATATTCACTGTCCAGATTTTCCTGTATGGTCATATCGGGTGAAATACCGGCATGAACAAAGAAGTAATCTTCCGTTTCCCAGTATAACTGAGTCTCGTTGAAAAAATCGTAGTGTGCCTTAGGCAGATCGAAATCACCGGGGGTTGAATTATAGTCCTTAAGGGTAGTTTCACCTCCATTACTCAACCAGAGATCCCATTCCCCCTTTTCATAGGCATCCAGTAACATTTGATCGTGATTACCCCTCAGGAAAACGCAATCGTGATATTGGTTGAATTCGAGTAAGTGATCTACCACTTTTTTTGAATTGGAGCCACGATCGGTGTAGTCTCCCAAAAACACATAGAATACATGATTACCAAACTCGGATTCAAGTGTTTCAAGCATTACCTCAGTGGTTTTGGCACAACCGTGAATATCCCCAATGGCAATGATCTTTTTGTCTTTCTGCATTATTTATGATCCCAACGTTTTTTGAATCAGTCCTCGTCCTTTTTTATTAATACGTCCTGATTCATTAAGGTCGGTCAAAGCCGCATCTAAAATTCCATTTATAAAACGACCCGACTTGGCTGTTGAGTATCGTTTTGAGATCTCAATGGCTTCATTGATACTAACCTTGGTTGGGATCTCCTCAAAATATAATAACTCGCAGATCGCCATCTTCAGTATAAGTCGGTCGATGAGGGCGAGCCTTTTGATATCCCAGTTTTTGATATGTTCGATAATGACCTCATCGAGTTCTTCTTCATGCTCCAGCGTTCTGAAGAAGAGTTTTTCAGCAAATCTCCGCAGCTCTTTATCTTTGTTAAAATCTTCCTTTTTGATAAGCGTGTCCACAATATGCTGAGTGTTATCCTTGCTCAGCTGGTAAGCGTAAATTGCTTTGAGAACAGTTTCTCTAACTTGTCTGCGTTTTATCATGCCAAATAACTAATCTTAATGAGCGCCAAAGATACGGGATTGTTTAAACAATTGTGTACTGTGATGGGAAATTTTATCACTATAAAGAAGTAGTTCGGTGATTCGGTCTATCGGTCGTTCGCAATTCATATGCATTGAATAACGATTCACCGATGGACCGAATCTGGCTCCACTGATAAAACTCAAAAACTTTCGTTGTAATCCTCCCGAAAAGGTGCCTATATTTGGGGCTCTTTCTTCTAATAAAATGCGTCCTTAGCTCAGTTGGTTAGAGCGTTGCATTGACATTGCAGAGGTCACTGGTTCGAATCCAGTAGGACGCACTTTACAATATATCCCTACTCATCTACACCACCCTCGACAGCCTTTCTTTATCCGGGCCGTCGAATTTCTCATTCTCTTTCTTTTCAAAACTGAACCGGAAGCAGGTGCCATTATCAGTATTAAGATCGTAAGAGGCTCCCAGCTGCTTTGCCAGGGTTTTGATCAGCGTCATCCCCATGGAACTGTTGATATCAGCTTTCATTTCCTCCGGCATTCCCACCCCGTTATCACACATCTCAAATAAGATATTTTTTTGGTCTTGTCTCAGTTTAATTAAGATCTGCCCCTCCGGAATTCCCTCAAAAGCATGCTTCATGCTATTGGTCAACAGCTCGTTTAGTATCAAGCCACATGGAATGGCCTGAATAATTGGCAGCTTTACATCTTCTACATCCAGGCTGATCTTAATTTCTTTATCCTTTAGTTTGAGCGTCCGGTATATCACATTACTCAGTTCTTCAAAATACTGGGCCAGATCTACTTCAGAGAAATCCTCACTCTTATATAATTTTTCATGTACCAGCGCGATGGAATTCACTCGCATCTGACTTTCCCGAAGGATCCGCTTAGCCGACTCACTCTCAGCCGAGTAGGTCTGTAATTCGAGTAACCCGGTAATAACAGCCAGGTTATTCTTTACCCTATGATGGATCTCGGCCAGCAGCATTTCCTTTTCACGCAGAGATTCATAGATCTTACTCTCTGCCTCGATCCGGTCCGTTATATCCACATATAAACCATAGATACCAACAATGTTTCTCTCCACCACTACCGGCACCACATATATGATCACGTCAATGACGGTGCCGTCTTTACGGATACGTTTTTGGGTCACCTGTTTGACCTTTTCACTTTCGCTTAATTTAACAGCCTCATCATGCTCACTTTCAGGGACGATCAGCTTATCAAGCTCCAGGCCCTTTAATTCACTTTCCCTGTATCCGAACATCTGTTCAAAACCATCATTCACCATCTCAACTTCACGGTGGGCATTCAACAAAGTTATACCGATCGGTGTAGAATTGAATAACTTACTCAATAACCCTTCCCGCTGCTTAAGTGCTTCTTCAGAGGCTTTACGTTCACTGATATCCCGTTCAATGATGATGAGTACATCTTCCCCAAAATAGTTACCTGAATTCACCAGGAACTCGGTTGGAAAGATCTCGCCATTCTTTTTGCGTCCCCAGCCTTCATATTTATAAGTTCGTCCTTCTTCTGCTTTTTCAATGATCTCGTTTATACGTTCTTCATCATATTTACCGGGAGCGGCAAGTAGCTTGTTGTGCTTACCAACAATTTCGCTCCGCTTATACCCAAAGGTTTGCTCCAGTCCTTCATTTACTTCAATGATATGCCCTTCATTATTCAGCAGATAAATGGCATCACTAATGGAGTTAAAGAGGTCCTGATAACTCATCATACTCCTTTTGGTTTCCAGGAGTGCCTCTTCACGGTCTGTGACATCATGGGTCAAAGAGTACACAGAGACCAGATCATTATGACTGTCATATAGCAGGGAATTATACCATTCACAATATATGACCTTTCCATTTTTGGTCACATTTCTGCAAATCACCGTGAATTCCTTCCCTCCTTCATCGATCGTTCTTTCTACCTGATGGATCACATACTCCAGATCGTTCTCGTGAATGAACTCACTGATCAATCCCTTTTCTGAAACCGCTTCCTGAGAAGTGTAACCAAATAATTCCTCGGCTTTTTTTGACCACCGGCTGACATTCATGTTCGCATCCCATTCTATCTCAGCCAGCGGAAAATTATTAAAGCTGATCTGACTCGAAAGCAACTCTCCCCTTACAAACTTTTTAGAGATGAGATCGGTGACATTATGCGCAATTACCAGTTTAGATGGGTTTCCCTGATATTTGATCATATGGGCAGACAGCTGAAAGTATTTTAGCCCTCCGTCCTCACAGCCAAACTCCCAAATGTCATTTGAATTCAGCTTTTTTTGAGCACCGGCACTCAGGTTCAGGGCAGAAGGTTCCACTTTTGAACCAAGCTTCAGGATCTTTTTTCCGACCATATATTTTCGGGAATAACCTAAAAGGTCCGTTGCTGCTTTGTTTACATCCAAGATCTTCAACGTAGCCTGTTCGCATACGAACATAGGCTGAGCGTCAAAGAAACTTACTTCGGAGTTAAAAATCATGAAGTTTCTGTGCTACAGTATCTTAGTTATGTGCCGATCGAATATCACATTAATAGTCTAGCAATTCCAATTACATTTCATTAGAAAATATCTAAGGAATAAGGCTGTGTGTGCATTCCATTTTTTTTATCTTACGGACATTAAGAATTTTGAGAATTAAATATTGAATGGCTGACCAAAAAATTACTTTAACTTTACCGGACGGAAGCGAACGAGAATATTCATCAGGTGTCACCGGCTTGGAAGTCGCACAATCTATTGCAGCCGGACTGGCCCGTGCTGCACTCAGTGTTACGGTGAACGGAGAGATCATAGACCTTGACCGACCTATCACCGAAGATGCGAACATCACGATCAACACCTGGGATAGTGAGGATGGTAAATATACGTTTTGGCACTCATCGGCTCACCTTCTGGCTGAAGCCATTCAGGAATTATACCCTGAGGCCAAGTTTGGTATTGGACCGCCCATAGAAAGTGGATTTTATTATGATATTGATTTTGGGGATAAGCAGGTCACACAGGAAGACCTACCCAAGATCGAGAAGAAATTCATTGAAATGGCTCGAAAGAAATCTGAATTCGAGCGCAGAGAAGTCAGTAAGGAAGAGGCTCTCTCCTTCTACAGGGAAAGAGGTAATGAATATAAAGTCGATCTGATCGAAGATCTTGAGGACGGAACTATCACTTTTTATGAGCAGGGTGATTTCACGGATCTTTGCCGTGGCCCTCATATCCCCTCCACAGGTGATGTGAAAGCAGTGAAGCTCACCAGTCTGGCCGGAGCCTATTGGCGCGGTGATTCTGACAGCAAGCAACTGACCCGTATCTATGGGATCAGCTTCCCAAAACAAAAAATGCTGGGTGAGCACCTCAACCGAATTGAGGAAGCAAAAAAACGTGACCACCGAAAGCTCGGAAAAGAGTTGGGTATCTACATGATCGATAACATGGTGGGCAGTGGCCTGCCGATGTGGTTACCTAACGGAACCATCTTACGAAGAACGCTTGAAGCTTTTCTGAGAGATGAGCAGAAGAAACGTGGATATAAGGAGGTTATCACTCCTCACATCGCAAACATCGAATTGTATAAAACCTCAGGGCATTATCCTTATTACAAGGATTCCCAGTTCAACCCCATGGAGGTTGATGATGAGGAATACATGCTAAAGCCAATGAACTGCCCTCATCACCACAGGATCTATTCCAATGAGATGAGAAGTTACCGGGACCTGCCACTCAGGCTTGCTGAGTTTGGCTCCGTTTACCGTTATGAACAATCAGGAGAGTTGAGTGGATTGTCACGCGTGCGCGGATTTACGCAGGATGATGCTCATATCTACTGTACACACGATCAACTGAAACAAGAGATCAAGAACACCATAGAATTGACACAGCTGGTATTCAATACCTTTGGCATGCCTGTGGATATCCGGCTTTCGTATCGTGATGACAACGATAAAAAATATGGCGGTAATACGGAGTATTGGGATCGCGCCCAAACTGAGATCCGTGAAGCAGCAGATGAAATGGGATTGGATTACAAGATCGCTCCCGGAGAAGCCAGCTTTTATGGACCTAAGATCGATTTCATTATCCGTGATGCTATAGGAAGAAAATGGCAACTTGGTACTGTACAGGTAGATTATGTGATGCCGGAACGCTTTGACCTCACTTATGTGGGTTCTGATAATGAGAAACACCGTCCGGTTATTATTCACCGGGCGCCTTTTGGATCCATGGAGCGATTCACTAGTATATTGATCGAACATTTTGCCGGTGATTTTCCGCTGTGGCTATCACCAGAGCAGGTCAGGATCCTTCCTATTTCGGATGATCAGATCTCATACGCCAAAGAACTTGAAACTGCGCTACTGAATATTGGTGTCAGAGTTTCGGTAGATGAACGCAGTGAGCAGATCGGAGGAAAGATCCGTGATGCTGAAACGAGCAAGACACCATATATGTTAATAGTTGGTGCGAAAGAAGTTGAAGATAATACAGTTTCGGTACGCCGTCATAAGCACGGAGATATTGGAACTTTCAATTTTTCTGATTTTCTTTCAGACATTAAAGAAGAAATTAACACAAAAACTTTACCTAAAGACTAACAAAACAACGAGGTTACTATCGCAAGAAGAAACTTTCAGAGACGACCACAAAATGAGGATCGTCCCCGAATTAACGACGAAATAAATGCGTCCCAGGTTAGAGTCATCAAACCGGACGAAGAACATGAGATCACAACTGTTGATCGTGCCATAAAAATTGCCGAATCCTTTAACCTGGATCTGGTAGAAGTCGCACCTAAAGCCAAACCTCCGGTTTGCAAGGTTATCGACTTTGGTAAATACATGTACGAAAAAAAGAAAAAAGAAAAAGAAGCCAAGAAGAAGCAGCATACTGTTTCGGTTAAAGAGCTTCGCTTCCGTCCAAATACGGATGATCATGATCTGGAATTTAAAACACGCCACGCACGCGAATTCCTGGAAGGCGGTGACAAAGTAAAAGCCACAGTTCAGTTCCGTGGGCGTGATATGCTATACACTGAAAAAGGCGAATTATTGCTTCTGCAGCTTGCTAAAGACCTATCTGACGTTGGTAAGATCGAATCAAAACCCAACATGGAAGGCCGCAGAATGATCATGATGCTAACCCCGTCGAAAAGTTAATTCCTTCATTGCGAAGGGCTATAAATCTCCCTATTTTATAAGTCTTTAAATTTTCACAAAAGTTGGTGGATTTCCATGCCAAAAATGAAAAGTAACAGTGGAGCTAAAAAGCGGTTTAAAGTTACCGGTTCCGGTAAAATTAAGCGTAAGAAAGCTTTTAAGCGTCACATTTTGACTAAGAAAAGTAGTAAAACTAAGAGACAGCTTGGAAAGGCTACATTGGTTGACAAAGCCGATGAGAAGTCTATTAAAAAGCAGATCCCTTATAAATTTTAATCTTTAAACTAACGACAAAATGCCACGTTCATTAAACCTTGTGGCTTCCCGTCGCCGTCGCAAAAAGATTTTAAATCAAGCGAAAGGTTACTGGGGCAAGCGTAAAAACGTTTACACCATTGCGAAGAATGCAGTAGAGAAAGGTCTTCTGTATCAATATCGCGATAGAAAGAATCGTAAACGTAATTTCCGTCGATTATGGATTACCCGCATCAATGCGGCTGCACGACTAAACGGTACTACCTATTCCAAGCTCATCCACGCGATGAAGCAGAAGGATATGCAGATCAACCGTAAGGTTCTTGCTGATCTAGCCGTACACGATGCTGACACGTTTGCTACTATTGTAAAGGAAGCCACTGCTTAATTGCATAATTTATGATATAAACCGGTAGATCTTTTTCATAAGGTTTACCGGTTTTTTTATTTTTGGGAACTATTATTTAGCTATCCTGATAATGTAGCGGCAATTCATGAATTGCCGCTACATTATCAGATCATTAGCCCTGGTTCCGACGCAGAGCGTCAGAACCAGACCTGGACTTACATCAAAAAACCTATTAGTAACAGATTTACCTCCTCGCTACGCACGCTCAGCGTCGTAGCGAATTGTATATTGGTCCTCCCATTTATTTGTGGGAATTAAATCATGATTAAATCACATAGAAAAAGCATCATATGCTTGATGACATAAAAGTATTAGAACAAGATATTCGGCAATTTGAAATTGCTGATGAAGATCAGCTTGAAGCGTACCGCCTGGAGTTTCTATCCAGAAACGGACGGGTTCAATCCATGTTCAAGAATATGGGAAAGGTTCCAAAAGAAGACCGGGCTGAAGTTGGTAAAGCTATGAATCAGGTGAAAAACCTGGCAGAAGGCAAGTTTGAAGATGCTAAACTTGCACTGGAACAAGACCAAAGTAAAGACCTCAGCGCCAGGGATGATATCACCCTAACTCCTCCATCCTATCCCATTGGATCTTTGCACCCTCTTACCCAGACTCTGGAAGAAATGAAGTCTATTTTTTACCGTCTTGGTTTTACCATTGCTGACGGTCCTGAGATAGAGGATGATTTCCATAATTTTACAGCTCTAAATTTCCCTCCCAATCACCCTGCAAGAGATGAGCAGGATACTTTTTTCATACGAAAGAGTGATGATCCTAATATGCAGGACCTCGTTCTCAGAACCCATACCTCTCCTGTTCAGATCCGATTGATGGAAAACACAGAGCCGCCTATCCGGGCCATCATGCCTGGACGTGTTTACCGAAATGAGGCGGTTTCACCAAAATCTTATTTCCTGTTCCATCAGGTTGAGGCTTTATATATTGATGAGAATGTAAGCGTTGCTGACCTCAAAGAAACGCTGATCACTTTTGCCAAGCTGATGTTTGGATCTGATGTGAAATACCGGCTGAGACCGGGATTTTTTCCTTTTACCGAACCCAGTTTGGAAATGGATGTTTGGTGGGGCTCTGAGAAAGACGGCAAATGGCTGGAGATACTTGGTTCCGGTATGGTAGATCCCAACGTTTTCAAACATGCCGGCGTTGATCCCGAAAAATACACGGGTTTTGCCTGGGGCATGGGCGTGGAGCGTATCGCCATCTTACGCCACGGAATTGATGACATCCGAACCTTTTATGACAATGATATTCGCTTTTTAGAACAGTTTAACTAAATACCTCCTCTACTTTAATGAAAGTATCTTACAACTGGCTTAAAGAATTTATTGACCTTCCGCTAACGCCGGAGGAAACGGCTGAAAAATTAACACTCATTGGTCTCGAAGTTGAGGAGATCGAAGCTTTTGGAAGCTCCCTTGAAGGAGTGATCGTGGGTGAGGTTTTGAATGTCCGGGCACACCCGAATGCCGACCGGCTTCAGATCTGTGACGTGAATCTGGGTGATTCCAAAACTCAGATCGTATGTGGTGCAAAAAATGTAGCGGCCGGACAGAAAGTGCCCGTTGCCACTGTTGGCTCCACCCTCCCGATCAAGCTGGATGACGGTTCCAGCCTCACTATCAAAAAAGCCAAGCTCCGGGGCGAGGTTTCAGAAGGAATGATCTGTGCCGAAGACGAATTGGGACTTGGTACCGACCACTCAGGTATCATGGTACTCGATGATGGTTTGGATATCGGAAAACCGATCTCTGAGATCTTTGATCTGTATGAGGATACTATCATTGATATTGCCATCACCCCTAACCGGCCGGATGCAACCTGTCACCTTGGAGTAGCTCGTGACCTGGCAGCCGCATTGGACCTGGAATTGAAAAAACCAGAGGTACCAGCAGGCAAAACAGCCGTAAATTCGGACGACATCAAGATTTCCATTGAAAACTCCGAGAAGTGTCATCGTTATGTGGGAAAAATGGTCAATGGTGTCGTGATCAAAGAGTCACCAAGCTGGCTCAGAAATAAGTTGAAAGCCATTGGTGTTCGCCCGGTAAATAACGTTGTGGATTTAACCAATTACGTGATGTATGAAATGGGACAACCATTGCATGCTTTTGATTATGCAACCATTGGAGGCAAAGAGATCATCGTAAAAGATTTTGATAAAGAGATCGATTTTGAGACCCTGGATCATGTGAAACGAAAGTGTTCTCCCGGCACATTATTCATTTGTGACGGAGAAGGTCCGGTAGCTATTGCAGGTGTCATGGGTGGTGTAGATTCTGAGGTTAGCGATAACACAACCGATATCCTTATCGAGAGTGCTTATTTCGAACCTGGTTCGATCCGTAAAACAGCAAAGGAGCAGGCATTGCAAACCGATGCATCTTACCGTTTTGAACGAGGTATTGATCCCAATCTGCAGTCTATTGCTGCCGAAAGAGCGGCACAACTCATAGCTGAAGTAGCCGGAGGAAATATCTCAGAAGAAACAATCGATATATATCCTACCAAAACGGATACACATCAACTGACTCTCAGAAAAAGTTATACCAACCGCCTATTAGGAACTGATTTCGATACTGAAAGCATTGTTGAAATATTAGATGGCCTGGAACTTAAAGTGATCTCAAAGGATGAGGATACTATTACGTATGAGATCCCGACCTTCCGACCTGACCTGGAGCGCGAAGTGGATCTGATCGAGGAAGTGGGCCGCTTATTTGACTATAATAAGATCCCCTCTCCTGAACACGGAATATTTGTCTCATCAGAAGCCATCAACGACTGGGAAAAACTGAATCAGAAGGTTAGAGAAACCGCACAGCAGCTGGGTTTACGTGAGATCTATTCCAACTCGCTTATCGCTGAAAAAGATGCTGCCCTGTATGGTGATAATGAGCAAATGATCAATGCTCTCAATCCCCTGAATAAGGACAACAGTACACTTCGCCCTTCCCTTCTTCATGGTTTCATGAAGTCTGCCTCTTATAACTTCAATCGTAAAGCATACGGGGTTCGGTTTTTTGAACTGGGACATGTTTTTAATGCCGACAAAGAAGGAACATACTATGAAGGCATCAAGGAAGAAGTTCATCTGTTGTTTGGATTGGCAGGACTCAGGAATGTGGATTCATGGTCTGAGGAAGCACAACCATATTCGGTCTTTGACCTCAAATCTTTGGTAAATGCTTTCTTTGTGAAAATGGGATTGTCTGAACATATCAGTTCAAAGGCTTTGGATAGCGATACGCTGGAATATTTCTGGAAAGACCAAAAAGTCGGAAGCCTGTTTTTACCTTCTGATAAGCTCAAGAAAGCCTATGACTTTGAACAGGAAACTTTTGTTGCCGAGTTATCAGTAACTGCTATTGCTGAAGTATTGGCTGCCGTTACCGAAAATAAATTCAAACCGGTTCCGAAATTTCCGTCGTTTGAGTTTGATTTTGCAGTGATTGTGTCCCAACAAGTTACCGCCGGCGAGATGATGAGCGTGATCAAAAAGAAAGCCGGTGATCAGCTTGAAGACATAAGCATCTTTGATGTTTTTGAAGGGGAATCGATCGGAAAAGGGAACAAAAGCCTGGCCTTCAGACTACATTTCCTTGATCGTAACAAGACCTTGAATATCAAAGAAGTAGAACCTATTATTCAGAGAATAGTTAAATCCCTCGAAAAAGAATTTTCAGCTGTATTGAGAGGTTAGTTCTAACGATACTTAAATGAATAAACTTGCACAACAAACCGATAAGTTCAGGCGGCTTTTAGACGAAGTCGGCTCGGAGGTGAATGACCTTAAGACTGAGATTCGCGAGCTTAAACGTGATAATGCAAGACTTAAGGCAAAGCTTGAGGAAGAACACGAAAAACAAACCGATATCTTCTCGGCCATAACGGAAAGTGAACGCCTTGCCTTAAGACAGCATGTAAAAGGCCTGATATCCAAGATCGATCATCATCTGGGAGCTGACTCATGAAATCAATCAAAGTGACCATTATGGGTAAGCAATACCCACTTAAAGTGGAGGATCATGAGGAAGAAGCAATGCTGCGTATTTGCCGCTTTGTGGATGAAAGATTCAAGACTTACCGTGAGCAATTGGTCAAACAGCCGGAATCTACCGTGATGACCCTTGCGGCTCTCAGCATCGCAGAAGAACTCTTTGAAATGAGAAGTACCAACAGCGATCTGGAAGACAGCGAAGAAGTTCTGATGGAGCGTGTCAACCACAGCCTCGAGCGTTTACTCAAAGAGATAAAAGAAACTTAATTACGGACTAATTTTCAGGAGACTATTTTGGCTGATACCATCAGCATTTTTTTTGTAGGTGATATTGTTGGAGACGCAGGTCTTGAGATGACCAATACTTTTTTACCCAGCCTGATCACCAAGTATAACGCCGATTTTGTGATAGCCAATGCCGAGAACTCCCATGAGGGTTTTGGAACCAACCGAAAGATCATTAAGAACCTCCTGGAGTTGGGAGTTGATGTTGTTACCGGAGGAGATCACTCTTTCGATAAATGGAAAGTATTTGATTATATGAGAGAGCATGATCATATCCTCCGCCCTCTCAATTACCCCAAGGGTAATCCCGGTCTGGGTTTCAGCATCTTTCCGCTAAAAAGTAACGAATCCATTAAGGTAGGCGTGCTCAACATTCAGGGGCGCACTTTCATGAAAGCCATTGACGATCCCTTTTCCACGGCTGAATGGGCACTTGAAAAGATAAGGGAGGAAACTCATATCATATTCGTTGATTTCCACGCTGAAGCTACTGCCGAAAAAGTTTCAATGGGTTGGCACATCGATGGAAAAGCCTCAGTTCTTGCCGGGACCCATACGCATATACAAACCAATGATGCCCGGATACTGCCACAGGGACTTGGCTATATCACAGATGCAGGGATGACCGGCTCCTACAACTCGTGCCTTGGCATGGATAAGAAAGTAGCGATCAAACGATTCATGACCGGTGTCCATCAAAAGTATAAACAAGCCAAAGGGGATAATCAGCTCTCCGGTGTGTTAGCCAAAGTAGATGTTGAAACCGGAAAGTGTGTACATATTGAACCCGTGACCTATCCCGGGCTAAATAATTCTATTCAGGACTGATGGAAGAATCCAAGAAGATCGTTTTAAAGGCTCGAAACCTTCACAAAAGTTTTCCCGGTGGGCCGGATAAAGAAGCTCTTCACGTGCTTCAGGGCATGGACATTGATGTTGAGGAAGGAAGTATTACATCCATCATTGGTTCAAGTGGCAGTGGTAAAAGTACCCTGCTTCATATTTTAGGTGGCCTTGATACACCGGATTCCGGTGATGTATTCTGGAATGGCAAGAATATAACTGAACTTAAATCAGACGAGCTGGCTGAATTTCGAAACCGATACATCGGGTTTGTTTTCCAGTTTCATCATCTCCTTCCTGAATTTTCGGCACTTGAAAACATTGCCATGCCTGCATTGATCGCCGGCACATCCTCTTCAGAAGCCTACAAACGTGCGCAGGAACTTCTGGATCTGTTTGGCATCAAAGCCCGCGCTGATCACAGGCCGACCCAATTATCAGGAGGTGAACAGCAACGTGTTTCCATGGCCAGAGCCCTGATGAATAATCCGAAGGTGATCCTGGCGGATGAGCCCACAGGTAACCTCGATTCCGAAAATACAGACATCATTCTGGATCAGCTTTTTGAACTCAGAGATGCCATGGGCGTATCTGTTCTGCTCATAACCCATGAGAAAGAAATTGCAGGACGTTCAGACCGTATCCTACAGCTTAAAAAAGGCGTACTTGAGCCATTTTAATGTTTTGGTAAAAGCTCAAACTGTCCTATTTTTACACTCTTAATAAATCAAAGTAAGTTAATTTAAAAATCATGTCGAAAAGGCTTTCAAAAGAAGAATTAGAATCCGATCCGCTAATTGAGAATTACAATCGTGCGGCCAACTTTTATTTTGAGAACAGAGTTACGGTTCTCAGCACTGCCATTGCCCTCATTGTATTGATCGGTGGTATTGTTGGCTATAATTATTACTCAACCTCTCAGGAAAATCAGGCTCAGGAATTACTGGCCATTGCAGAAGATTACTACTCACAAGGTGATTACGAAAATGCGCTTTATGGCAATGAGTTTGAATTGACCTATGGCTTTGATCAAATTGCAGACGAATTTCCAAGAACCAATGCCGGTAATATTGCAGTATACTACGCTGCTGTATCCAGCTTTGAGTTGGGTGATGTTGAAAATGCCCTGAATTACATGGGATCTTTTGATGTACCTGATGGCATTATGGGAGTTGGACCACTTACCTTCCATGCGCGCCTGCTGATGGCCAACGAAAGCTATGAAGCGGCCGGGCAGAAATTCGTTGAGGCAGCCAACTGGAATGAGAATGAGGTTACCACTCCTTCTAGTCTGTTTGAAGCGGCTCAGGCCTATTATCGAGCCGGAAACACTGAAAAGGCCAATGAACTCGTGACAAAGATCATTGAAGAATATCCGCAGAGCAATCAGTTTGCTGAATCGCAAAAACTTAAAGGCATGATCGCAGCTAACTGACCCTTAGACCATAAATGATTTTAAAAAAGGCCTCGAAATGAGGCCTTTTTTTGTTTCAAGAGATTCCTGAATTACTCTGCCGAAAGCTCATCTACAATGGTATTGAACCGGCGATCAAAATCTTCATAGAATTCCCCGGTTGCCGGCCCCGTGAAATAACTGTGTACATATCGGGCATGTCCCTGTTTGTCAATGAAGACCAACGTAGGAAATGCCATGATCTCATCTATAAAACTAAACGCTTCGGCTGCCTTAGACTTGGAAAGCGGTCCTCCGAGAATTATATCATATGGAATATTCAATCGCTTTTTATAGGTCTCAATTCTATCCAATCCATACTGCACTGAATAATTGGCTTCATAATTAACTGCCAGAATTTCAACTTGATGTTCAGGGTGTTCTTTGATCCATTGGGTCAAATAACGGGTTTGGTCCTGACTGTTGGAGCACCATGTTCCCATAAGCTGTACGATCAGCACTTTCCCCTCATACTGCTCAGAACTAACTCTTTGCTCAGTTAAAGCAGCAAGCTTATCCAGATCCGGTTTGATCTTCCGATCACTCAGGTCTATAACTTCAAACGGATCCTGTAATTCGGCGTTATCATCCCGGGTTGCAACCCATGGCCTGGAATATCCATCATCCAGTATGAGCTCCCCACTCCAACTGTTTTTTGATCGATCATAGCTGCCCTGCAGTACAAACGAATGCACTCCATCAAAAACTGACATCACTATTTCATTGTTCTCTACTTTACCTTCAAAAAAGCGATAATCACTCACCTCAGTCATTAGGGTGCCAGTCACTCTGTTTCCAGTCTGTTCAAATAGTCCAACAGCAGGATACTCTCCCCTTCGGCCGGCATTAACGATCATATCCCAACGGTGGCCAACCTGTATAGGATCTTCTTCTTCCACTATCACATAACGCGGTTTTCCATATTCTGCCTTGAACGGATAACTTCTATTACTGTAGTGCTTGATAAGCGTGCCATTCATTTGCTCTTCACCCATAGCCATCTTGAGTGTGATATCGAAAGCAAACATCGGAATGATAAGGCTATCATTTTCAACTGTTGCCTCTAATGAAGCACGGTCTTTACCATTTATGAAGGTTAAAATCGGAACATGGGATTGATCCGGATATTCAAGCTCGAAACTAAATGGAACTTCAGTATTGCTGTATTCAATGATCCCTTTCCATGATCCTGATTTTGGTGTTTGAGAAAATAAAGGGGAAGCGGCAAACAGGATCAGCGATACAGTTAGCAGTAATGTTTTCATTGATGATTATTTTTCAATTTTTAGATCGAATTCAGGTAACTATGCAGATCTTCATCCGTCTCAATATTTAATTTCTTTCTTAGCCGAGAACGACTGATATACACGCTTGATGGTTTTATATTTAAAAGATCTGCGATCTCTTTAGAATCGAATCCAATTTTAATGTAAGCACAAAGTCTCAGGTCATACCTGGTCAGGTCAGAGAATTCTTTTCTTAAGGTCTCATAAAATTTCTGGTGAAGCTGGTCGATCTGAATTTCGAAGGTGTTATCATCAGAATTGATATGGGAATCAATGATCCGTTTCATCTCATTCAACCGTCTTTTCAGCGATTCAGGGTTTTCTTCTATACTTTCCAGTTTCTGATTCAGTGAGGAAAGGACCTTATTCTTTTCATCATTTTCTTTGGCTTTGGTTGCCAGTTCAATGGTCTTGGTTTTAAGTTGTTCCTTGACTTGTTCAATTTGAGCCTTTAGCCGGGCTTTTTCAGCTGTTTTGAGCCGCTGACGATATTTCTCTTCCTGCTTTTGAAGGGATGTTCTCTTATCGGTCAGTAAATATTTTTTCTGTTTTCTCAGGCTCAAGTCCTGCCAGTAATACACTATCCAGATCAATATTACAGTCAGTAACAAATATATCACGTAGGCATACCATGATAAGAACCATGGCGCAGCGATCTTAAAACCCGCTGAGTTTTCAGCAACTATCGTATCATTTATTAGGGCTCTTACTGTAATTCTGTGATCGCCATGAGCCAATCCTACCAGGTTGATATGGCTTTCACCATTCATGTCTATCCATGGGCCTGCCCCATCCATCCTATACCGGTAACTGATGTTCTGTACATTAGGTACCAGTGCATTCACTCTCACATTATTTAATTTATACGGGATCTCTGCTCCAAAATGAGATCTAATGCTTTCATTACGATTAAATGCCTCTAAACCCCTGAAAACTAACTGAAATTCCTCCGGAACACTTTCTTTGCTCAGGTTGTGATGTCTTAGGGCAAACCCATTGTAGATCGGGTAAAATTCGTAATCTGATGTGAGGGATTGAGGGTGGGCATTATCCCTCATCAGGTTTTCCAAACCGTGACCGAAATTGTATTCAATTGGTTCATTAAATGAATTAGTTGCAGAGTTAAATACATATTTATTATTCCCTGTAATGACCTGAACACCTTCATTATTATTAACAAGCATATGGTCATTTCCCTGAAACTCGTCCGTAAGGTAAATACTCCGTTCCTCCGGTTCCAGTTCATCCCCCAGAGTTGCCTTAATTATTCCATACGTAGGTATATTGACCCATATTGTATTCTCCCCCTCTACTATGATCTGATTGCAGGATCCGACAATTAGGCTCATTTTTTTCCAGAACACCCATTGCCCTTCCGACCTTTGATATATCGAAATACCATTGTAGGTGCCAACCAGCATATAATCTTTATAACGCTCTATGGTCCAGATCCCACGCTGATCTCCAATTCTGTTTAGTCTTCCATTCTCGAGTGTAAATAAACCCCTGTCATGGCCTACCCAAATTGAGCCATCAATGATATTCAGGCTCCATACCTGTCCCTCAGATCCCTGGATCAAACGAAAATTGTTAAAACCCTCATGTGAATCGTCCAGTTCTTCCCAGGCTGTGGTATATAATCCTTGATTCGTCCCCAGATAAAATACATCGTCTCTTAAAACAGCGGTATAACCGGTACCAAAATCACCATGGTAATCATAAAAGAAAGTGAACTCATGATCGAGATCCAGGTAAGAGATCCCATAGTCCATGCCCATCCATAACGTTCCCCTGAAGTTATAATGGATACTGAGTACGGTGTTATTTTGAAGGCCTTTGTTTTTATTTACATGGTGGGTGATATTACCTTCGCTATCACTTATAAGTACCCCCTGCAAAATGGTCCCAAAAGCCAGACTAGAATCACCAATTGGCTCAAAACTGAATACATTTGCTTCTCTGAGGGTACGTGACAGATCGGTGTTCAAAGGTCTCACTTCTCCCTGAGCATATCGATATAGTCCGGAATTTTGAGAAACAAGGATCAAACCGGATTGATCTTCATATAAACCAACTATTTCAGGAACAGGATCGAAATTAAGGTCAGAAACCTTTTTTGGAGACAGGTTTTGCAATACAAAAAGCCCGTTCATCTCATCCACAAAATAAAGCGTACCATTCAGGTCAAAGCTATTTTGTATCTCATGGGGAGCCGGTATTTTAGTCAGGTTTTCATCATTATAAACATAGATATTGCTGGCTGACACAAAAAACACATTATTACCAATGGAATGCACATTCCAGAATTCCTCACTGATCTGGTTTAGGTCTTCCCTGAATGGATACAGAGATGTATATTCGAATTCCTGATACTTATTTCTTTTCCAAACCCCAAAATCCAGATCAGAGCCGGTATAGATCAATGAATCGTTTGAGACTTCAACAGAGCGGGTGATGCCTTTACTCCCTTCAAAGCTTTTCCAATGCCTTCCATCATATTCTAACAACCCTCCATTGGATGCCATATAAACCAAGCCATTTGTTGCTGTACCAATATCCCAGACTTTACCATTGTGTTCATAATCTGTTGGTGAGTAATTCTTTAAATATGGAACTCCTTTTTCCGGCAGTTCCTGTACAGTAGGATTCTGAATAAAGGTTAAAGCAAAGAATATGTAGGTCAGGATAAAGTGCAAGAACGTATCAGGTTTTCCGGTTTTAAGATCAGCCGTATTATTAATTATCCAAATTCTGTTGGCTTTCAGTTAACAAATATCTGCAATGTTTATTTTCAGCACTGCATTCCAATTGGTTCTGCTCATTGGGCAATAGTGTCGGTTCTGAATGTAAGCTATGGAATCTTGAAATGCATATTCATTAAACAAAAAAAGCCGGCCCCACTTAAGGAACCGGCTTAGTTCGATCTAAAATAACGATCACATGCTTACTTGATCAGCATCATCTTCTTGACTTGTACAGAGTTACCGGTCGTTAGTCGGTATGTATAAAGTCCGGATGCCAGGTTAGAAGCATCAAAGGTCACATCATATGAACCTGTGCTTTGGAAAGCATCTACCAATGTTGCCACTCGTTGACCCGCAACATTAAATACTTCCAAAGTCACTTCAGCATTGGCCGGAAGTGTGTAAGAAATATTGGTTGTTGGGTTGAATGGATTCGGATAGTTTTGCTCTAATGTAAAGTTATTAGGTAATTCATCCGTGCCATCTATACTAGTGGCAACACCTGAATAAAAATAGATGTTATCAATGAAAAGTGTTGGTGAGTCACCGGCACCTGCATCATCGATCTTTAGCTGAACAACATCAGACAGATCGACTACATTGCTCCATTCTGTTAACGGTATATCATAGGTTACCCATTCATTTTGTACTACAGGTAATGAGTAAGCTGTTTCAACGGTACTTCCTGCAGGACCACTTATCAATGAGAGATTGATAGAAGTTGCATCACCTGTCCAAACATCAATATGCATATTATCCACATTTGTCAGATCAAGCGGGCTTGCAAACTCTGTTCCCTGGTAATTGAGGTTAGCATACTTGAGGGTTGCATTACCTTCAATCTGTTCAGTTGTTACGACTGTGGCTTGACTCCAGTCAGGGTTAAAATTAGTTCCTGAGATATCAGTGTATGCTTCACTGAAAACAGAGATCAATTCTCCAGTTCTTTCAGGAGGTGTTGGAGCTGCTGTAGTAGGAGCTGTATCTCCTCCTCCACCAGTAGATTCGCCTTTATACAAGTAAATATTATCTACATAAACTTCTCCAAGATTCGATGTTAACAAAAATTGTGCAAAAGCACTCATATCTGCATTAGTAACAACTGTAAAATCAGATATAGGTACATCAACAGAAACCCATTGTCCGGTTGCGGTTTCAGGCACTGGGTTAGTAAGGTCAAATGCATTGGTTTCACCAGCACCGCCAAGATGGTTAGACCATTTCGGATTTAATACTTTACCAACCAGATCTATTTCTGAAGTCCAATAGTCCATATGGAAATGGGTCATTTCAGATGCATCAAAAGGATTCGTAGCAAAATCAACACCTAAGAAGTTGGTGAAGGTAATTCTTTTAGTATCGTTTCCTTCAATTACCACATCCTCAATACTAGAATCATCCCAAGTAGCTGACCATGTGTCGACAGTAATATTAGTGTATGCGTTACTGAACAAAGAGATCACATCTGCGGCATTTCTTGCTGGAGGTGTTGGTGCTGCCGTACTTGGCGGTGTACCAGTTGGAGCAGCACTTATAGTCCCTTTGACGCCTGTAATATTATCGAAGTAAAAAGTCCCATCTATTATTGGGTCATTCCAGGCTGTACCGTCTGAGCTTCTGTTAGGGAAGAATACAACTTTGTTATAGACCCCATTAGCTGTAGCTGTTCCATCATCACCTGTATTTAAAGTAAATGTTAGAGTTTCCCATCCACTTCCGGTATGATTCTGAGTATTAGCTGCAAATGGTGCAGCAGTTGCAGTTCCAGTAGTTTCAACCTTTAACATTGGAGAGAAGGCAACATCAGACCATACATCTACACTAACTGTAAGATCTGAGGTTAAATCCAGCGAGCTGTCATCAGTAAGAATAACTTCTGCACCTTGCCAGGGATTACCAGCTGGTGAAGTGACTAATTCGAAAACCAATCCATTTCCTGCTGTTGTTGGATCAGTGATTATTGTAGCTGATGTTAAACCTTCGAAACCTGCAACCGTAGGAGAAGATTCAAAATCCTGGACAACTACTTGTTGTGCAAAGCCAACAAATGATATTGCCATTAAAAGCGTCGTTAATATTGTAGTTTTCATGATTTTATAATTAAAGAGTTGATGAGTTGTAGCGTTTTCTCGATAGTATGAGCTTATTATTTGTGTTGTTTGGAAATATTATTGATTTGTTAAGGTAAGTCTTCATTTGTAGTCTCTCTATCTAAACAGTTGCCTTGCAGCCAGTTTAGGCGTTCTGTCGATATTAAATAACCCCCAGTGCTTCTCAGGTTCGAGTGGTTCGGGTGCCCCCTTCCAATATTCATCAAAAGCCTCAAAGAAAAAAGTTAGAATATTATCGTTGGAAACCCATTCTAACAGATTCTCAATGTAGATCTTTTGCAATTCTTCATTGACCAATGCCGGTTCAATTCCTTTGCCGTTTGAACGGGTGGTCCACCCAGCCTCTGTAATGACAACCGGTTTATCAGGATATTTATCAGCTACAGAATGGTAGTTTTCCTGGGTATATGACAATCCTTCATGAATGGGTTTATATTCCCAAACCGGGTAGCTGTGAATGGATATAAAATCCACGGCCCCAGCCACTTCTTCCAGTTTACCCAGCCATGGAGCGTAATTCTCGCAAAAAGTGACCGGCTGCCCGGCCCCTTCCTTCACCTGATTTACATACTGAAGTACCTTTTGTTCTGGCACATAATGATCGGTCCAGTCTACACAGGCTTCATTCCCTACTGACAAAGAAAAAATGATATCCGAATAACGGTTTCCAAATTCGATCAAACGATCGATCTTTTGCTGATTTTGAATCCGGTTTTTCTCGAGCTGTGGCGGAGTATAAACCCCTCCCTGCCATGGGCAATTGAAATTATTCTCTTCAGCCACAATATAGGCCCCGAGCATGATCTTAAGGTCGAACCCTTCATTCTGAATGACATCTATGACCGTTTGTGCATGCGCATCACAGTCAAATAACCTCAGGTACTTCCAGTGATCCTTCAGTAAGGTAAGGTCTTCCTTAACTTCTGAATAGGTTGGAAAATCACCTCCGGGCTGCTGACCATCTCTGTAGCCTGAATAGCATATAGCGTTTCCAGGCAAAATGCCTATGTCTTTGAATGTATTCATGCTAATATTTTAACTTTCCTTTATGGTCCCAGATGCCCCAATAGGCCCCTACTTCCCCCTCACTGCTCTTCTTCCACGACTCATCAAATGATGAAAAATAGAACACATTCACATCCTCATCCTGAGCCCAGAGATTGGTATTTATGAAATATTTAAGGGCATTTTCTTCTGACGGAACCGCTCCACCCAGGGTTTCACCCTTACTTGGCCATCCGGTTTCAGAAATTATAACTTGTTTGTTCTGAGCTACATTCTTAGTCTGATGGTACATTTGACGCATATGCTGGAATGAATGTTCAAAACTTGTCCCTTCCCAGTATGGATAACAATTACATAGGATCACATCACTGTTTTCGACCAACGCCGGACGCTGACTGAATTCATAGTAGGCATCCACATATCCCACAGGTACCTCACCTATCTCAGCTTTAACTCTTTGCATATATCTAAGGAGTTCTTCCTCAGTAAGGTCTTCCCGATACAATACCTCATTTCCGACGGCCGCAATATCTACATAGCCATCTTTTGCCAGTTTGATGAGGTTATCAATCTCTTCTTCATTTTTTTCTTTATCATTTCCCAGCCAGGCACCAACCATGGTTTTTAAACCAAATTCCTTGGCAACCATCGGTATATTTTCGTTTCCTTCCGTACATGAAAATGACCGCACCCATTCGGTATGGGGGGCTATAATTTCCATTCTTTTGCGAATTTGTACCTCCGGGATCACATCACCGGGAGCCTGTCCTTCTTCATACAAACTAAAGCAAAGTCCGTGAACACCATCATTCAATACCTCTCTGAATAAATGCTTGAGATCAACATCAGGTTCATTCTCAATGTAGCTCAATGCGGCTACATCACTTGATCTTTTATAGGTTAGATATTTTTCTTCTCTGAAAGACATTTTAGTTTACTTTAAGCTGTTCATTTTTATTCCAAAGTCCCCATCTGGCACCCACATCACCTTCATGTCGGGCTTTCCAGGATTCATCAAATGAAGAGAAGTAGAAGACTTCAATCTCCTCCTGCTCACTCCATTTCTTTAAGCGGACAAAATACTTCATCATATTCTCGATGGAAGGTTCAGCCTGATCAACACTTTTCCCATATGTTGGCCAACCTGTTTCTGCGATAATGACCTTTTTATTACCGGCTACCTCCTTAATTACTTCATACATCTTGGTCAAATACACCGATGAATGGTCAGCGTCATAGCCTTCCCAAAATGGGTAACAATTGGCTAGCACAATATCACAGGCGTCGATCACTTTCGGGCTCTGATGGAGCTGATAATAAGTATCTACGTAGCTTACCATCACACCGGGCAAAGCCTCTTTAACCTGGTTTATATATGCTATGATCTTATCTTCACTCAGTTCTTCCCTCAATAAGCATTCATTACCTACTGAAACAATATCTGCATGTCCCGCTTTAGCTACTTTAATTAAATTCTGTATCTCTACTTCGTTCGCTTCCAGGTTATTATCGATCCAGGCTCCAACTAAGGTGCTCAATCCCATTTCTTTGGCTACTTCAGGGATCAATTCATTACCATCAGTACATGAGAATGAGCGCACCCATTTGGTATGAGGGGCCACTACTTTCATTCTCTTCTCAATCTGTTCTCTTGATAGCTGGTCACTAAGATTTTGGCCTTCCAGGTAAGGGCTAAAACAAAATCCATGTATGCCACTGTTCAAAGACTCTTTGAATGCTCTTCTCAATTTATTCAAACTGAGGTTATTGATCTCAGCATCAATGGCCGTAATTTCGGGATCCACTGAAGTCATTGAAAGTAACCGGTCTTTCTGATAAGAGTATGGGACAGCAACAGCTTCTTTTTCTGCTTTACGGGCATCTAAAATTTCCCGAACCTCGTCTGCTTTTTCTTCAGTAACATCATAATCACGCATTACCCAAAGTGCGACCAATGTTCCGGCCATTGGTAATACAGAGAAGAATACTCTTAAACCTGTGATCGCTCCTTCAGGCTGAACTTCCAGATTACCATCAAAACCAACTACGGTTAATATTACTCCACTTAAGCCCCCGGCGATCGCAAAGCCGAATTTGACCATATACCAGTAGATCGCTCCAAATATTCCTTCTCGCCTTTTACCGTACTTAAGTTCGTCCAGATCTATAACGTCAGCTGTCATGGACATCATCAAAACGAATAAACTACCGATCCCAAAAGAGTGGAACGGTAAGGCCAGCAAGAACATCCATGGTTCTCCGGGAACAAACAAGAACCACAAACTGGCATACCCAAATAACGCGATCGTTTGAGCGATCATGAAGGCATTTTTCTTACCAAGTTTTCTGGACATTCGGGCTACAATTGGAATAACCAAAAAAGTGGTGACCAATGCTCCGGCACTCCCAAATAGCGGGGTCCAAATACCCGCTTCACCCGCGTCTCCACCAAATAAGTACCAGACAATGATGAAGAAGGAAAATCCTGCAACCGTATTAAAAGCGTTAAAGATAAAGAAGGTTGATATACAGAGCTTTCTAAAAGGGACCGATGAAAATGCCTCCTTGAAACCTCGGAATATCTCTTTCAGGCTCCGGCCAATGTTATGCAGTGTGAGTGGTTCATAATCCTCATTTACCGTGGATTTACTGGGGATAAATAGACCGGGGATCATAGCACAAAAGGCAAAAATTATCCCCACCCAGATGGCAAGCTCACGTGTAGCTACTTCAGCCGTAGGAAACCATTCAGGGTCATACATGATCACCCAGAACCAGGGGGCAATGACCCATGCCCATTGACCGATCCACTGAGCAATGGCCATGATCTCGGTTCTCTCGTGGAAATAGTCACTCATTTCATATCCGATCGCCACATAAGGCACGCTGAATATGGTTAAGCCAATATAGAAGGCAAAGGACCAGAATAAGAAGTAGCCAAAATTATAATTGACTGTGTTTTCAGCATAGAGTTGCCACATGATGGTGAACGCGATGCCCATGATCACCGCACCCGTGATCACATATTGCCTTCTTCGTCCCCACCTTGAGCGTGTATTGTCGGATATGAACCCCATTATGGGATCGGTGACGGCATCAAGAACCCTTGGCAGAAAATAGACAATACCCCACATCCAACCCGGAAACCCAAGATTCTGAACGAGAACCACCATAAATATTCCCAATGTTGCAGGAAACATCTGATTGGCGAGCATACCCATCCCAAATGCTATCTTGTGGCGATAGGGTACCATCTTTTTTTCTGCATTAGCCTGTGACATCTTTTACCTATTTAAAATTTCATAACTGATCATTCACTGGCAGGGATAACTACTGTTTGAATAGCTTTGCCCTGTATTTGGAATGAGGTTTTGTTTCCATTCAAACCCAATTCGATCCCTTTTGTTGACTCACCCTGATTTAACAGAACAACGGCAATAGTTCCATCCGGATTTTGAACGGCTGTAAGCAAAAGTTCTTCATCTCCCGTTCTTTCAAATCCGATGCGTTTAGCTCCGGGTCTTATATACCGGCTAAAATGAGACATTGTGTAGTACAATGGGGTGAAATACACCTCATCCTGATCCGGATCTACGATCACCGGGGCCACACACCAGTTCTGAGCCCAGTTTGGCCCACCTTGCCTGTCTAAGACCATATTCCAGTCGATCCAGCCATCGACCCAATTATTTAGGGTTCCGATCATATCCCTGGCATAGCGGTAAACCGGCACATATTTGGGATGAAGGTGCTTACGATCTTCCGGAGCCCAGTCATAGCCCCAGTCAGTGGCTTCCTTTGACCAATACCAGTCATCGTCCCTCCATTTGGGAACCTCGGCATCTACCGTTGCCTCCGTTTGGATCAGATACTTGTTTGGAGCCTTCTCATGGGCATACTGCAGTTCTTCTGCGAAGATCTTGAAAGTACTGGCGTACCAGTGAACAGCGGTTCCATCATAGTATTTGGCAGCCTCCTCATCGTCATACATAGCGTCTACCCATTCAATGAGCTCTTCATGACGGTTTTGATCATACCCCAGCAATACGACCTCCGGCCAATCCTGATCCAGCTGTGGACCAAGGTGATTCTTAACGAACTCATTCATTTCCTCAGGGGTGTAATGCATACTATCCCAATTACTGTCATTACCCAAAGGTTCATTTTCAACTGTAACACCCCAAATGTCAATGCCTTCTTCCTGGTAAGCTTTTAGGTATTTTGAAAAAAACAGCGCCCAGGTATCATAATATTCGGGCAGAAGTTTTCCACCTCTCCAGTCATTATTGTCTTTCATCCATGGTGGAGCGGTCCACGGCGATGATATGATCTTAAAACCATCCTCTGAAATAGCCATGGCGTCTTTGATCATAGGGATGATATCATCTCGGTCTTCTTCAATCGAAAAGTTCTGAAGGGCTGTATCTCCCGGAACCGGAGCATATGAGTAATTACCCAATGAAAAATCACTTGAATTCATGTGTGTCCGGGTTAGGGAATATCGTGCTCCGGATTCTCCAAAATAGGCTTTAAGGATCCTGTTTCTGTTCTCTTCACTCAGCTGATTCAACAAATATGCGGAAGATTCTGTAAAAGATCCTCCGAAGCCGGTGATCTCCTGAAATGTCTCAGCAGGATCCAGAGTCACATTGATCGTTGTTTCAGAAGGTGTGAACTCCTCAACTTTTGTAAGCTTATTGCCGCTTTCAGAAGTTTCATATACTTCAATGTTCAGGGTGTTCATATCACTGCAATTTGATATTAGAAAAACCAAAGCTAACAGGATTATATATCGAATTGATGAAGTCATATTTATTACTGAGCCTCCTCATTTATTCTATCTTGTATTTCGGTGTTTGTTGGTGGCACTTTTACGGTTTTCATGAGTGAATCAAGGTTACCGTTAAATGTCTTGGTGATAGGCATACCATCACGGGTAAGGCCGTCAAATACCCCGGCATCCACTTCATCCCAAAGCACATATTTAGCCTGTGATTGCAAATTAATGAGCCCAAAGTGATTTTCTGAACCGAGTTGGTTTTGAGCGTCTTTCCATTTTTCATCAAATGCCTCGAAATAAAAAACAGACACATTATTTTCTTCTGACCAATTCCGGATCAACTCATGATAACGGGCTGATTTAAATTCATCGGTTGCCCTGGCTCCTTCGCTCCCATAAAATTCATTAGAAACCGTGGCCCAGCCGGTCTCACCGATATGAACCTGTTTATCTACCCCCTGGCTTTTCATATAATCAACCACGCTTTGATATTGTGAGGTTGCATAATTCAGCGAACGCTGCATAGCTGCCTCGATCTTATCCATATCACTCAGGTCGGTCTCGTCTTCTCTCACTCCCCAGAAATCAGGGTTATAATGAGTATCATGCATCGGATAGGTATGCATTGAAATATAATCCACCGCTTGTATCAGCTTATTCAGGTCGTCCTTATGATAACTTTCACTGCCACCGCCCCAGGAGGCAAAGTTATCTGAGCTTGTGATCCATAGGGACTCAGGCAAATCACCCGAATTTTTTAGATCCTGAAGGTGATCGACCCATCTCAGAATGATTCCCGGCTCAACATAATATTCGGTCTGCCAGTGTACCATGGCTTCATTACCGACAGCTATGATCTTTACGATGTCAGGATATTCCTTGGCTAACGCCACTGCCCGGTCAATTTCCTCTGAATTACGGGGACTGTCTACATCCCGAATTCGCTCAGGTTCTTCTGTCCAGGCATTCTTGGCATCGATCCAGGCTCCCATCATTACATACATCTCAAAATCCGGATCTTCTTCCTTCATTTCACGAATAGCCTGCAATAACCGTGGAACCGCATCCAGGTAGACATTATAGGTTCGTACGATCTTGATGCCCATGGCTGAAAGGATCTCCATGTCTTCCTTTAATTCCGGTACGCACGGCACACTGTCTCGTGTAAGTTCTCTGTATCCGCTATATGATATAGCAGGATAGTTAACAGGATCTTTAAGTATATCTTCTGCGGTCACGTTGGTTTTATCTTGGTTATTGCCGGTTTGACTGTTGCAACCGATCATAAAAACGGTACCAAACAGGATCATAAAAGTGAATAAACGATGAGTGAATGAGTATTTCATGATTCCTGATTTGGTTACCGTAGTTTTTCTTTATTGATTGATACATTGACCTGTTTCACCATTCCCGTACGTTCAAAAATATGACGGGAGGTTTGTTCATCCAGTTCAGGTTCATCAAAGGTCTTCAATGAACCATCCGTAAGCATGACTTCGACTTTGGCAGAGTCTCCAATTTGATAAATAACCGGAACCTGACAGCAGGTAAATACCAGAGAATTATCAGGAGTAGTTATTTCGTATTCCTCTTTTTCGATAGATACCAGTTTTACCGTAGCACCACTCTTAGTGAATTCCTGCCGTTTCAGAAGGGTTGGCTTAAAATGTATGACCCCATCTTTGACATCCAGGCCTAATTCTCCAATTCGAACCAGGATATCTTCCTTCACCTGACCGGTCATGCCGGGTTGCTGGGCCCCTCTGTGATTTGGAGTATGTGAATATGGATCGGTTGGAAAAGCGCCATATACTTCCGGTGATTTATGTATACCGATCCCCTCACCGATCTCATCGAAATGCTTGGCTAATTCCTCAAGAGTATTTTTATCAGCATCAGACTTCTCAGCAGATTCGAAGACCTCTTCCACTGCCAGATACAGTTTAGACACCATATGCCAGTAAATAGAACCTAATCCCTCGTATCCGAAAAATGTTCCTGAACGACCGGTGAAGGCCTTGTGGTCAAATACCTCTTCAAAGATCTCGAGTATCAGGTCTTCTTCTTTCTCTGCGAGTTCTTTATAAGGTGTTGAACTCAGCTTATTTAGTGCCTGTTTAAGGTCTCTGGCATTTTTGAAATTACCATTGAAGTGAAAACCACCCTCGATGTCCTGATTAATGATCTTCTGATTACCATCAGCTATCAATGTTTTAAGTAATTCTGATCCTTCAACCAGCTCTTTAGGGATAATATTCTTTTCAAGGAATCCCGGAAGATCTTTATTAGGGTACAATATGTAGCTATTCTGATCTTCACGGTATAGTGAACTGTTTCTCAGAGCATTGAGAACCTTCAATGATTCTTCAGCCGATAAATAGTTAGCACTCAGAACAGCAACCTGCCCTTCAAGCATTTCATCGAGATAAGAAACCTCAATTCCGTCACCTTCAAAGCTCATCAGGTTATATGCATGATACAGTTCATCGTCCCGCTTGTTGGCACGAATTGTATGCTCCAGATAATCCAATGCAGTAGAAATGAATTTTGATATATCATCTACCTTCACATCAGACATTTGACCGCTGAAGCCCTGCTCATATATCTTAGTTCTGTAATCACTGCCTGCCTGACCCAGCCCTTCTGTAATGGCTTTTCTGTCAGAGTTATTAAAACTTTCTTTGAGCAAACCTTCATGTTTCTGGAGTACGTGCAGAATACTTTCAAACATATCTTTCAGTTCATCGGATATCTTTAGCTCTGTTTGAGAAAGGTTTTCTACGACCGGCTCCAGGAATTTGAGGAATCTGTGCAAATAATACAGTGTAACCATTGAAACCCCGTTACCTACCAGGGCATTATTGGCATCATTCCACTCAGGCCGCTGTGTATTCATCCATATACCAGCTTCCGGAATAAAATTGGAAACCTTAGCCAATACCGTAGCAAGGATCTTCTCCGTAAAGTTTACATGATGGATCTCATCTTTTGAATTGTTTAACAAGGCTCCGTCAGCACCAATTTCTTCAACTCTCTCGCGAATTATAGCATCAGAATGGTCATCGAATTCAATGGTATCCTTCGGATCTTTTGCAATGTCTTCATAAGACTTTATGCGGTATGGAACATTGGCATACACAAACTGATCATGATCAAACAGTTCCGACAAACCACCTTCAACATGGCTTTCATAGAATTCAAGGAATTTGAGCAGATAAATGATCTGATGATCCCCCCAATATCCAATGTATGACCATGGATCATCAGGTTCGATCGTTTCCCAGTCGAAACCTCCTTTTGTGACACGGTATGGATTGTAACCATCAAAAGTAGAGGCATTCAGGAATTTGAAGATCATACCTTCAATGAAGCGGGGATATGAATGAGCCAGTGCTTCCCAATTTTGAAAGATGTCTCTCCAGTTACCTTCGTAATCCAGGATCTTAGACCCGTCTTCTTCGCTATGCGTATTAATAGAGAACCTATTCCATGGTCGGCTTGGGTCACCGTGCCGCCGGCTGAACTTCAATGGTAAGTACTCTTTCCCTAAGCGGATAAGATCCGCATCCTCAGATAGGTCCAGTAACTGATCTAGTTCTGACTTATCAAAGTCTTTACCCAATTTATTCAGGAAACTCTCATTTCTTTGAAAAACATTTTTACTGGCGTTTTTCAGATATTTGGAAAAATCATCCTTTTCGATCTTGTAATTGTGATCGAAAGTACCCCCTCTCATGATGTTGAATAGTGTGTTGGAGTAATGACGGGCGTCCTGAAGTTCATCATCTGTATGCTGCAGACCATCAGCACCGGCTACCAATTCGACTAATTTATTGGTACCCCGAAAAACATCCTGTTCCACCTTATTTCTAAGGTCATTGTCAGAATTTATTGCTTTACTTAATTCTATTACCTGAGACTGACTTTGATTCACATTGGCAATAATTGACCAGTCAGCTTCAGCCTTAGCATCTATTTTAAGATCCTTACTTACAAAATATGCGCCCTTCTCTCCTTTAACATCCTGTTCTTCACTGATCGGTTCCAGTTTTCTGAAACGATCGAGCTGAAGTGATGATACCAGATGTTTTGGGTTATCCAGCCCAAGTGACCAGGCAATATTGGCTTTTAAGGCTTCACTAGGCTCAGCCTTATCAACAATGATCGCACTTAAGGCATATATGCCCAGTCCAGAATCCTTTTCAAGTTCATTTCGTTTATAGGCATCAACCAGATTACTGGATCTCATCTGTAGATCACTGCTGACACCGTATGGCATGATATTCTGTATACCATCAAGCATACTTACTTGTTTAGCCTGATCGGAGAGATTGGTCAGTACAGCCTTCTTGACGAAACCATATAAATTACTCGAATTCCACTGATAGCTGAATTTAAGTCCAAGGTCATGATTGACCTCCTCAAACATGACTTTGTTTCCATATCTGTTCTTATACAGATTTCGGGTGATCTTATACCGATCAGAATAACGTTCAGAAAAAGGTTCCCAAACCAGCTTTTCCCCATTCACAGGCACCTGAAAGATAGTTTTGCTTCCGGTGGTATGAGCAAGTTCGGTGATCTTGTCATCCGTGTAATAAGGAAAGAGTGCATACTCAGCATTCTTTCTACCGGCAGTTAACCCGCCATTACTTGAAATAAACATCCAATGATTTGAATCACTTACGATGCTCATAAAAAAAGGTCTCAATTCGTCAAAATCTGAGATCTTGAACCAGTCTTCTTCGTTGATCTTATTTAGTGATATTGGCACGATATACTGAAGTAAGTTTTATTTAGAAATTAATTGGTTGTTTGCCTTTACTATCACAAATCACTCATCAAAAACTCTTACGTAATCAACGAGCATGGTTTGTGGAAAAGGTGTGCTGGAATTAGGTGGACCAACAAATGAACCACCTACAGCTACGTTTAATATGATATAAAAAGTGTTGTCATTAAAAACCCATTCTCCATTTACATCTTCAGGTGTAATGGTGTTGTATAGGGTATCGTCAACATAATATCTGATAAAATCCGGCCCCCACTCAATGGCAAAAACATGAAATTCTGTATCAAATCTGCCATTGGGCAGTGTGTAACTATCTGTCTCTGCATTTCCACCTGAGTAGCCCGGTCCGTGAACACTGCCATGTACTACAATTGGTTGTTGCCCCCTGTATTCCATGATGTCGATCTCACCGATCTGAGGCCAGCTTACGGTTCCACCTGAATCATCCCCAAGAAGCCAGAAGGCCGGCCAGATTCCTTGCCCAAAAGGCAATTGGATTCGAGCTTCGAAACGTCCATAGGTCCTCTCGAATTTAGTTCGTGTAAGAATTCTGGAGGAAGTGTAATTAGATCCTTCAAAAGATTCCTGGCTGGCTGTGATCCGAAGCATACCATCTTCAACCACAACATTTTCCGGACGATCGGTATAGTACTGGAGTTCATTATTTCCCCACCCTGGCTGACCGAATATCTCGACGCCGGTTCCTATATCATAGACCCAGTTATCTTCATCCGGACTCCCGTTCTGATCGAACTCATCCTGCCAAACCACTTTGGTATAAGTTTTCTCAGGCTCATTATTACTATCGCACCCCATAATGAAGGATGCGAAAATGAGCATTTTGAAAAGTGAAAAGATTAGCCTCCTGATATGCATTTCTGTTCCGCTAAATCTTAGTTTTGGCTTATGTTATCTAAATAGAATGTTCCGGCAGTTGTTCCGGGGCCATCCATAAAGAACACCACCCTTCCATACTGATCTGAAGAACCGAAAGACCAGGTAAGTTCTTCCCATCCACCACCTGTATGGTTAACTTCTACTTGAATGTCAGGAGCTCCTCCTACCCCGGCCTCAAACTTCATGAGTACCGGAATGGCACTGGTGGAATACACATCTGCAGTGACATTAGATCCATTTGACAGGTCAAGTGGGTTTTCAAGGTCCACATAGGCTCCTTCATAAGCGACTCCTGCATTAGTGATTGCACCAACCTGAGAAGCAGTTGCATTCGAACCCGAAGGATCAGGGTTACTCACTACATCAAAAGTAGCTCCATTAAAGACCGTAAATGAGTAATCAATATTGGGATCATCAAATGAAATTGGGACTGATGGAGCTTCTGATATAGTCGTGGCATCCTTATAGAGATAGATGTTATCTACATAAATGGTGGCTCCATTCAACGCAGGCCCTGCATCTGAGTCAAATACAATTTGTCCAAGATTTGATCTGTTGGTCATACCTGAAATATCGAGATCTATATTGATCCATTGACCTGATTCCAGTGGAGGGTTACTTGAGGTTGAAACAGTAGTAGATACTATGGTGTCGTCACCGCCATCAAATGAGTCATCAGCACCAAAATCTCGTAAATTTACGCTGAAAGCTGAACCGGCAGGGACATTATTTGGCAAGTAAATATCCACGCTGAGATTGGTCATATCACTTCCATCAATGGTCGGGACATTTTGATTGAACTCAATACCCACAAAGTTGAAATTCTCATAATTCAGCACACTATTTCCATTAACAGCAAAGTCGTTTGATGTTGTGGTCTGGAATGGTGCATAATATCCATTGTAGAAATCTACCGGCACATTGTCGTATGCATCACTGAATATAGAGATCACATCTTCCGGTGCCTCTGTCGGCGTAGGAGCCGGTGTGAAGCTTCCAATAGATTCAACCGTTAGTGAACCATTTGCCTGATTTTCACCGAGTGAAGCTGTGATCGCGGTAGTACCCTGACCAACGACCGATACAATACCATCTTCGTTAACAGTTGCAACACTCGGATCTGAGGATGTAAAAGTATAGTAAGATGGAGCAGCGGCAACAGTAACGTCTATTCCATTGGCCTGATTGATAGTATAGGCTAAACCCACAACCTGCGTCGTTGACCCAATAAAACTGGTTTCAACAACATCCTCACCATTTTGAATAGCCGGTCTTGGCTGAGCTAATCCTGATAGATTCTCATATTTTACTTCATCAACCCAAAAGGAATATCCATCACCGTCTTCAGGGCCTTCAGCATACCAGAACAACCCTTGTGACGAAGTAAGTAGGGAAGCATCAGGTATGGGTATAACGTACTTTTCCCAATTGGTTGTAAGCTTAAGATTGTTACGCGTTACAACATATGCATTACCAAAGAAATCCTGACCGAATCCAATTTCGTTTATAGTTCCTGCGATGGTCCCTTTAGCATAAAAAGTAAGGGCGTTATAGGATGTCAGGTCTCTTCCACCGTTATCATCTCTGAAAATGGCTCCTGCGTAGGCTCCCTGAGGATCTCCTACATTTGGGACATCAAAGCGCATGGATAATGCAGTTTTATCGTAAGTATCTTCTTCATCCACGCTGAAAGCATCCAGCCTGGATCCTTCAAAAGGATAATATTCTAATCCGGAGCTGAATCCGTCAATAAAAACATCCGGATTTTCAGTGAAACCGGGTTCTTCGAGGCCGTCTACAGATCGTTCACAACCCTGCACAATGAACATGAGTAGCAAACCTGCCAGTATCGTACGTGCGGTATTTTTTAAAACCATTCTTTTCATGTTTCTAGCCTCTTCTTAATTCGTAATGTCAATTTGTATGTATGTTCTGAACTCCCACTCAGTACCGTTGTCAAAACCGGGAGCTGTTGGATCAGGAACCATTTCACCACTTGGATCCATCATATAAGTTGGAGCATACCGTGGGGAATACTGATCGAGTGATCTCCATGTGCCTCTGACTCCAATTCTCGTGGATGGCAGATCGAACCAATCTGGTGTGCCAAGGTCAGTGGAAAAATCAGTCATCAATTGTAATGGGAAGGTCAGGTTGAAATCTCGGTGATAGTCATATGGCCCCCAATCGTCTACTTTAACGAAGCCGCTGAATTTCATCTTCTTGTAGATCATACGCAAATCGCCGCCATATCGGCTGATCAGTCTTGGATCACTGCCATTGGCTTGTGCATCTCCACCGTAAAGGTTTGCAATAATACCGAGGTCTCTGTTAACCTTGGATACGATCCTTGTGTGGACTTCCCAAAGATCTTCTGCGGGTGGTGCACCCGGGAATGGGAAGAAGGTACGTCCATCCGGGAGAATACCTATGGCAGCATCACGGGTGGTCGGCAGATGACGGAACACAAAGCCCAGGCTCATAGCAAAACGAGCGTCTTCAGCCATATCGTTGTTCCATTCATACATGTATGTACCCGGTGTCGGATCATAGGTCAACAGCAGTTCACCGGCTACTTGCTCTCGGTTTCCTCCCACAACAAATGGGTCATCCAGGATGTTACGGGGTCTGGCTGGAGCATCCAGATCAGATGGAATTGGTCCTTCGATCGGTTTTTGCCAAAGGAAGTTTGGAGCAACCTGTATGTTACCGATGTTGTAGGTAAAGCCCGATAGGACGTTATACTGATTTCCGCTTCCACTGTCTTTGAGTCTCCATCCGGTAAAGGTCATGGTTTGGTCTACACCACCATTGGCAACAAGCCCCATCACAGACGATTGTGCATACCAGTTGAACAGCCCTTTTGTATAAGTGAATTTGACCTTTCCACCCCAGTTATCCTCGGGTTTGATCTCATCCACATACACATTGTAGCTGCCATCAGCCTGCTCCCGTACCAGCTGGAATTCACGGCCATTCAATGGCTCACCTGCCCAAATACCTCCGAGTTCAATACCGAAGTTTCCGAAATCACGGCCGGCGGCCAGTGTTACGCGCCTTGTTTTTGGTTGAGGAATAGCAAAAGAACTACCGGTCAACCCTTGTCTCTCAATATCTTCGTGGTAAATTCCTGTCAATGAAGTTTGTCCTACATTGGTAGAATACTTCAGCAGAACCGCCGGGTTAGCACCCCACCATAGTTGTGGACCAAAAGCGAGCTTAAATCCGTCGAACATCTTCTTACCCTCTGCTTCAAAGCCAAAAGGAGCGATACCGTTATAGATATCGATCTGCTCACCGTAATTGGCTTCGGGATAAAGCCCAAAGAAATCACCTTCGTAACCCCAGTGGTAATGGCCTGTACGGTAGAAACCATCCAAATTAAAGTATTCCTGATTCCAGGAGTAACTGGCGCTGTAAACTTCTACTCTGTTAAGTGATTCAGCCGTGATATTTCCGTTCTGACCCAGTAATTCTACCGCACGACCTCTGTTCTCATAAAAGATCTCATCGATCGGATTTTCGGCCACATTCCCCAAAATATTGGTAACTACTTCTGCTCTCATATTGGGTGCCGGCTTGGCCTCAACCCCAATAAAATAGGATTGCATGTGATCAAAACCTTGCTCGTCCGGATATTGAACGGTACCGGGATCTGCATCTTCAGGTGTTGTGATCAGACTCCCTCCGGTATTGAAAGTTTCAAATGTGGCAGAGAACCTGCTTAGTGTGATCAGATCTGAGCTTCCTTCTGCTTGCCCACCACCGGCATTTGCCCTAAGGTCAGCATCAATAATCGATATATTTTCAAAATAACGTTCAAGATCTTCAGGCCTTGTATTTTGCTGATAAGGATTGAACTGGTGAACATCCTTTAAGACATAGTAAGCGGTACGAGGGAATAATTTGTAATACCCTTCCAGATCGGTTGGGCCTTTGGCCATGATACCAAACCACTCTTCATTCATGTTATTCTCACCTTCTGCAAAATCAAACTGATACCCACCATTTGCCCATGATGCATTGGTGTCGTGCGTGTTAAGGCCTTCTGTTTGCCCAAACTTCCACCAACCATCACTGAACTGAAAGGTAAAACCACCAATTGAGTTGTCATTACCCCCCATTCCGGCTGCATTCCTGTAGATCTCTTTCCAGTTACTGAATAAGTAACTTGCCTGTTCGGTCTGGGCTTCCTGAAGAGTTCTGGCGTTAAATCTGTCTGACCCGAATTCAGTCAGTAAAACCGGTTTACCATATTCATTTTCTACTCTTTCATAAAGATCAGTAAAGGTCATACCGCGATAGGTATTGGTTCCAAAGATATCCATGTCAGGTACCAATTCAGCGATAAGGTCCATAAACAGAAGGTCCCCATTCGCAAAGGCAATTGGTCGACTATCGTTGATATTCTTCATTTGGACGGCAGCTTCATTGAAAAGCTCATACATGGCCCGTGCCCGAACTGTTGACTTTCGGTCTTCCATCGGGATGTCTTCTGTTTCAGCACCATCCCAAAATAATCCGTAATTATTTTCATTACCC
Source organism: Gracilimonas sp. B-17 (assembly GCF_056857935.1). Lineage (NCBI taxonomy): Bacteria > Pseudomonadati > Balneolota > Balneolia > Balneolales > Balneolaceae > Gracilimonas > Gracilimonas sp. B-17. The sequence goes on along the minus strand of NZ_JBSXOA010000012.1, from coordinate 882,803 downwards.
AATAAGAATAGCAGTAAGCCCGGAGTATCCTGGTATTCTTCTGCAAGCTGAGTAACCTCACTCAAAAGTAGTTCTCGAACCCTTGGATCAGAATATTCAGTATTTGCCATCCAGGCACCATCTATTGTTAGACCATAGCGTCCAAATGAATGATTCAGCATGGTATAGATACCATAGTTATCATAGATATAGGTGATCCAACGTTTTGGAATGCCGGTATATACACGAATAGCATTGACACCCATATTCTTCAACAGGGACATTTCATAGTCAAGGGCTCGCTGAATGAACTCCGGTGACTGATTCCATAAACTGTACGCGTAGTTGGTACCCCTTGGAAAATAATCCCAGTTCATACCGTTAATGATTTCTGGTTCACCATCAACAAGTAGTTGCCAACCCTCTGGCGTTTTCTCAACGGTAACCTCTTCTGATTGACCCATTATTGCAGTGGAAATACCCAGTAACACAATGAGTAGAAAGACGGGCTTTTTCATATCTGATTTGTTTAGTCGTGTTCGTTCATTTGTACCTGAGAGGACATCAATTCAGTTATAATCAACTCAGCACTCGAGACATTAACATCAGACACGTGGAATATCAATATTTACAATGTATATACACCACCTATGGAACCGCTTTTCTACCCCTAAAAAGCCCTTTTATGGTTTCTTAAGCAATCTATTTGATGTCAACAAATCTTTACTAATTTGTTAAGAAAAATTACACTGTATATATGAATTATAGGTAGGATCTTGTGTTTTTACACTTATGAATAGAATTTTAATGGTGGGCTTAACTCTATTCATCACTTACTAAAATGATCTTACGAAATGCTTAGTAACTATCATTTTTTCGTATGTAAAGATGATATGAAGAGCTCTAGAAAATATTTCATCTCTTAAGACTTAAAGCGAGCCAAAAAAGTATTAACTACATCCAATACTTATCGAACGCTGACTTAAGAGCTCAACTCTAGCAACTCTCTGACTTGCATAAAGAATAACAGGAATTGTATTAAAGAAAACACAAAACCTGTATTGGAAATCAGAGACTTCCTGAGCACGATCTTTTCAATCTTAGTTTCGCCTAAGACCGAAAAGTTTTTCTGCATTTATATAATCAGCGATCACATATTGCGCCGGTACTGCCCGCCCACTTCATAGAGTGCATGTGATATCTGTCCCAGTGAAGCCACCTTAACGGTTTCCATCAACTCCTCAAATAAGTTTCCTTTGTTCCGGGCAACCTCCTTAAGTCTTGCGATGGCCTGTTCCGCCTCTTTTTCATTGCGTTTCCAAAAGGCTTCCAGGTTTTCGATCTGCTGTCGTTTCTCCTCTTCTGTTGAACGGATAAGCTCGATCGTTTTCTCTTCTTCCTCCCCTCCATCTTCTTTCTGGAAGGTATTAACACCAATGATCGGCAGTTCGCCGGAATGCTTTTTGGATTCATAATAGAGACTCTCGTCCTGGATCTTACCGCGTTGGTACATATTTTCCATGGCTCCCAATACTCCACCTCGTTCGGTGATACGGTCGAATTCAGTAAGAATAGCCTCCTCAACAAGGTCGGTCAATTCTTCTATGAAGTAGGAACCCTGATTGATATTCTCATTTTTAGCAGTTCCCAGCTCTTTGTTGATGATCATCTGGATAGCAAGGGCACGGCGAACCGATTCCTCTGTCGGTGTTGTAATGGCCTCATCATAAGCATTGGTATGAAGAGAGTTACAGTTATCATAGATAGCCAATAATGCCTGCAAGGTAGTTCGGATATCATTGAACTGAATCTCCTGAGCATGTAATGAACGACCACTTGTTTGGATATGATACTTCAGTTTCTGGGATCGGTCATTGGCCTCATATTTATTTTTCATGGCAACGGCCCAGATCCTGCGGGCTACACGCCCGATGACCGCATATTCAGGGTCTAGTCCATTACTAAAGAAGAACGAAAGATTATGGGCAAAATCATCCACATCCAAACCGCGAGCCAGATAGTATTCCACAAAGGTAAATCCATTGGCTAAGGTAAAGGCAGCCTGAGTGATCGGATTTGCACCGGCTTCAGCAATATGGTAGCCGGATATTGATACTGAATAATAATTCCTGACCTTATGATCGGTGAAGTAGGTCTGTATATCCCCCATCATCTTCAGGGCAAATTCAGTGGAGAAGATACAGGTGTTTTGAGCCTGATCTTCTTTTAGAATATCAGCCTGAACGGTTCCCCGAACCACATTTAATGTATCTTCCTTGATCCTATCATAGGTTTCCTTATCAACCAGTTCGTCTCCGGTTATTCCCAGCAGACCAAGTCCAAATCCATCACTGCCTGCTGGAATTTCGATACCATACTCAGGAGGCTTAACTCCTCGTTCCTTGAAGTATTTTTTTATCCTTTTCTTAGCCTGCTCCCATTTTCCGTTTTCCTTCAGGTGCCTTTCTACTTCCTGATCAATGGCCGTATTCATAAACATGGCGAGTATCATAGGCGCCGGCCCATTGATGGTCATGGATACTGAGGTTTTGGGAGAGGTCAGCTCAAATCCGGAGTACAATTTCTTCATGTCATCAAGTGTACAAATACTCACGCCTGAGTTACCGATCTTACCATAAATATCCGGACGATAGCCGGGGTCTTCACCGTACAAGGTAACTGAATCAAATGCCGTTGATAACCGGGCAGCGGGCATGCCTTCACTTACATAATGAAAACGCTTGTTCGTACGCTCAGGTGTTCCTTCACCGGCAAACATTCTGGTTGGGTCCTCTCCTTCACGTTTAAAAGGAAACACGCCTGCCGTATATGGAAAATATCCGGGAAGGTTTTCTTTCAGGGCAAACTTGAGCTGCTCACCTTTGTTCTTGGTCTTAGGAAGTGCAACACGAGGGATCATCAACCCGCTAAGAGATTCCCGATACAATTTATTTTTAAAGGTCTTGTTGCGGATCTTAACCTCAAAGTGTTCCTGTTGATACTGCTCGAACAGTTCATCCCACCCTTCAATGATGCGTTTAGGCAGTACATCCAGCTTGGTCAACCAATGCTCTCGCATTTTGGCAAGATTCTCCTTCATGACCTCTTTTTCATCCGGATTCCAATTCTCAAGCTGATCGATGGTTCCCGATACCTGATCCAGTTTTGAAGCTACATCTACCTGTTCCTCAACCCACTCATGATAATCACGCACGGTTTCAGAGATCTCAGACAAATAACGAACCCGCTTTCCAGGAATAATAGCTTGTGCCTGAATATCCTCTGCCGGTTTTGGATTGGTATATATCTTTGTTTTCCAGCCAATATCATATCGGTCGTTGATGTAATCCACTATAGCTTTGAATAACCGGTTCACACCCTCGTCGTTGAACTGAGCCGCGATGGTTGGATATACAGGCGTCTCTTCCTGCTTGGCATGCCATCTGCCTGAATTACGGATCATTTGCTTACGGATATCACGCAATGCATCAAGTGATCCCTTCTTCTCAAATTTATTCAGAACCACCAACTCAGCAAGATCCAGCATATTTATCTTCTCAAGCTGTGTAGCAGCGCCATACTCACTGGTCATTACATAAATTGGAATATCGGTGTATTCCACGATCTCAGTTCCACTCTGACCAATTCCTGAGGTTTCAACGATGATAAGGTCAAAACCTGCAGCTTTGTATAATTCGATGGCACCTAATAATCCTTTGCTGGTCGACCGGTTTGAGGCCCGGGTTGCCATACTTCGCATATACACTCTTTCAGTGTCAATGCTGTTCATGCGGATACGATCACCCAGTAAGGCACCACCTGTTTTTACCTTGGAAGGGTCAACAGAGATTATTCCGATAGTCATTTCTTCAAATTCTGTCAGAAATCTTCGAACAATTTCATCCGTCAGTGAACTTTTACCGGCTCCTCCTGTCCCTGTGATTCCCACTAATGGGATGGTCTTATCACCAGTCTTGATTTCGTTATCCTTATCATCGATCAGTTTCCCATCATTATAAGTCAGGATATCTGTATGGTCATTTTCGATGGCCGTCAAGGCTCTGGCAAGCTGTCCGTTTTCACGTTTCAATACTTTCTTTATATCCGGTTTGCTCACCTCAATAGGATCGAAGTCACATTCTTCAAGCATGAAATTGATCATGCCCTGAAGTCCCATCTTACTTCCATCTTCCACAGAAAAGATACGGGTCACTCCGGCATCGTGCAGGTCTTCAATTTCTTCCTGAACGATAACACCGCCTCCACCGCCAAATACTTTGATATGGCCGGCTCCATTTTCCTCAAGCAGCTCGATCATGTATTTGAAATACTCGACGTGGCCACCCTGATAAGAACTTATTGCAATACCTTGTGCATCTTCCTGAATGGCACAATTCACGATCTCGTGAACAGATCGGTTATGTCCCAAATGAATGACCTCCGCACCGCTACTCTGCAAAATCCGACGCATTATATTTATGCTGGCATCATGACCGTCAAACAAACTGGCGGCCGTAACAAATCGGATCTTATTTTTTGATTGATACGGCTGTTGATTCACAGTTCCGTTTTCTTCAGCAGTTTTCTTCTTTGATGACTTAGACTTCGTTTCTACAGACATAACTTAAATTCTTGATAATTGGAAGCGGTTCCAAAAGATAACGATTTGTTTAGGGATTTTCGATGCTTGTTTACGATGTTTATTAAACCAGGTGGCAAATCAAATAGCAGGCCCTGAGTCCTTATTTTTGGGCTCTTTATACACCAGCGTTCGGTGAGGGAACGGTATCTCTATACCTTCCTTGTCAAAGCGTTTTTTAATGCTTTCAAGCAGATCACACCCCATAACGAAAGCATCAGGCGGATTATTGGCCCAACTCCATGCCCTTAAATTGACTGAAGATTCTCCCATAAGAATAACCCTGACCGGGACGATATCTTCACCGGCTTCCTTTTGTTCTTCAGTTCTAACATCAACAAATAGTGGGTGGGCAAGAACTTCTTCTTTCATGATCTTTTTAGCCAGATCAATATCAGAGTCGTAACTGATTCCCATATCAATGAACTTACAGATCTGATTATCCTCGTAATTAGAGTTGATCACAACCTCATTACTGATAACAGAGTTGGGTATGATGATCCGTTTGTTCTCGAAATTTCTGATCACGGTATGACGCAAATTTATGTCTTCTACAACTCCGTTGAGATCCATTCTAACTAATATTCGGTCTCCGATCTTGTAGGGTTTAAAGATCACGATGAACAGTCCGCCAATCACATTCGATAAGGCAGCCTGAGAGGCAAAACCTACGGCTACGGCCAATAGACCGGCACCGGCCAGCAATGAAGCTGCAATTACTCTTAACTGCGGGATCATATAGATCGCAAAGCTGAACCCTGTCAAATAGATCAACACTATGACAGATCGTTTAAAAAAGACAAGATTGGTCACATCCTCGTTATCGTCTGCTGCCTTGGTTCGCTTTATCATCAGATTGATGATCCGGGTAGTGACCGAGGCGATTATAATGGTCAATAAAATGATCACCCCTACCAGAATGGGCAGGTGCCAGGTTTGATCGATATAATTTGATAATAAGTCACTCATAAATGTCTAATCAAAGGTAATTTGCACTTCTGATGTAAAACCAACCTGAACATTGACGTTTTGTTGGATATAGTATTTTTCAGGTGTACGATAGGGATCCGCATTTCCCATATTCCATTGCTGATCACCGTTTTCATCCCTAAACACTTTCAGTGTATATCTTATGGGGGGAAGGTCAGTTATGTATATTTGCTCATTGAAATTTAATGATCTTATTTCACTTCCTGAAGGATCATGAAGAGTTACGATGTGTGTCTGCGTTGTATCAGTATCCAGAATTCTGATATCAATATCACCAAATTCAGTGGAATCCCAGATATTCGGCTCAAACAATTGCCTTCTCATCGTGACCGGATTCCACGCCAGGAACTGATAATCAACCCCTTCGATCCACCCTCCCTGAGGACTTATTATCAAGCGATTGCCTTCTGTTTTGATTTCAGGCCAGTCATCAAAATCAATTTCGCCCTCTATCACCACCAGGGAATCTACGATCTCCGGCTGTGTGATCGGTGCAGCATAAATTATCGTGATGGGCTCATTCACCAACAGGTCTTTATTCAGGTCACGACCAATAATGCGCTGTTTTGTGGTGTCTTCCTGTGCTGTGCCCGTAAATTCAACATATCCTGAATCAGGAGAATTTCCGGAAAGATCTGTGACACCCCGAAGATCTATCAGATAAGTAACATCTTCCAGTAAAGGCGCCTCACTTTGGGCAAAAAGCACAAAAGGATCACTTTCTGAAATGTACAAAGGATAAGCTGTTGTATAGGGATTCTCCAGACTGTCCGCAATGGTGAGTGAAATTTCTTTACTCGTGGTGATATTTTCACTAAACCTTAAACGCATCCTGTTTTGAGAAAATAGCCCTACACCTTGTAAATCCGGCCTTATGGTATCAGGTTGGGCGACGTACACAACATCCAGGGTGTCTGATGAAGACTTCTGAAGCCTGATTATCTCCTCGTAAAACGGATAGGCAGATTCATTTCCCCGGTCCCATATCTTATTTCGGTTTCTGTCATCCACTACTAATGCTTTATAACTTCCCTCTGCCAGATAAGAAAAGTTGAAAGTTCCACCGGTATCGGTCTGTGCCTGATAGGTTGCACGCTGGGCCAGGTCAAATGGTTGACGGTATAATAGCACTCTTGTATTCTCAGCCGGTTCTCCGGTATCTGCCAGCCTGATTCTGCCCATAATTTCACCACTATCTATCTCATCACCGGTTGAAACAGCTAAAGTGTATGGTTTAGACATCTTATTATTTCGGGTATCTGTGATCTCAGTCCCCAGTTTTATGATCACCGTTGTGGAATCAGGAAATTCATCTTTAAATTCAATACTCATCATCTTCCTCTTCCAGGATACCTCATAACTTATACCCAGATCAGGCTCAATGGTGATCGCATTTCTGGCATTATTTCGGTTCACGAATTCATCAAAATAGAACTCAAAGTTACTGCCATCATAATTTACGGTTCCACTTTCAGGTATGGTATTCACAATAACCGGTCCGGCCTTATCCTGTGGCCCACCAGTTGGGGCAATTGGCGTTGCACAGGACCAAAATCCAAAAAATATAGCTAACACCAACATGTGATATAACAATCGGCTATTATTCACGTACATTCACTACAGTTAATAACTCAAGTTTGTCTGATTCAAAATTCATCTGCTCTTAATGGCTGCCAAGATAACTATAAATCATGCCCGAATTCATCTATTTTACGTTGGGGTGATCATTTTACTTAGTGGATGTCACGCTTATGTTTTGGATGATGCCCAGGCCGATCTCAGAAATACGTTTACAGCGGGTAATTACGAAAACGCATCCGAGCTTATGAAGAAATTTGAGAGTGATGAAGTCTATCGCTCTAAGGATGCTGTTCTGAAGAATCTCGAAGGTGGGATGATCTATCATTTTGCCGGTGATTATGATAGTTCAAATACTTACCTGAATAATGCTGAATATCTTATCGAAGACGCCTATACAAAAAGTGTCAGCCGTGGTATTGGTTCCTTCCTTAACAACGACAACACTCTCACTTATGATGGCGAACCTTATGAAGATGTTTACCTGAACGCCTTCAAAAGCCTCAACTTCATGCATCAACAGGATCTTGAATCTGCCCTGGTCGAGGCCAGAAGAATGTCCTATAAAATGGAGAGACTTGATATCCGTTTAAAAGGGTTGGTTGATGCTTTTGCAAAATCAGACAGTTCGGGACAGGCCTGGAGTTCAGGCGAGATCAATATACAGAACAGTGCCTTCAGTCATTTCTTATCATCAGTACTGTTTGCCAAAACCGGTAAATTTGATGATTCAAGGATAGAATTTGAAAAATTTTCTTCCGCTATTAAGGAACAAGACACCATTGGCAGTTTGCTAAAGTCTGATCCGGACCATTTGAGCCATATACAGGAACCTCAGACTTACAATGTATTGATCACTGCTTTTTCTGGACAAGCACCCATTAAAGTGCAGGAAGATTTTCGCCTATGGCTCGATGATGGGGATGATGACAGTTTTTATGTTAAATTCTCCCTTCCCAAATTATTGATGTATAACTCCCGCGTGCGTGCGATACGTGTAAGAACTGATACCCTTTCCTCGCCTCTCTATCTAGTTGAGGAAATGGATGAAGTTTCGGCTGAGATATATCAAGCTAAGAAACCCATTATTTACACCCGTTCATTACTTAGAGCTACAGTAAAAGCAACCGGATCAACCCTGATAAGTTCAAGCGTTAAGAAGAAACATAAGAACTGGGGATTTCTGCTCGAAGTATTGGGTATGATCGGACAGGAGACCACAGAAAAAGCGGACCTACGCGGCTGGCAAACCCTTCCGGGAAAAGCCTGGGTCAATACTTTGAAATTACCGGAAGGTACCCATGAACTTGAAATAGAATATTTATCTGCTAATAACTCCCTTCTCTACTCCGAAACCTATGAAATCAACGTTTCCGGAACCAATGAGTTGTTACTGGTAGAATCCATTTACTCACATTAATTAATCAACCCAACCATTAAAATCATGAAACACGCAATATTAATAACCATGGCCGTTGTTATCCTTTTCACGGGGTGCAGGCCAACAGCAAAAGTAACTCGTACAGATCCACAGGAAACAACGGACCTCTCAGGCCGATGGAATGAAACCGATGCCCGTATGGTATCTCAAGAAATGATAAGCGACGCCATGACCAAGCCATGGCTAAATCAGTACAGCAGAGAATACCAGAAGCAACCTGTTGTCATAGTCGGTAATGTCAGAAATGAAAGCATGGAACACATTGATACAGATGTGATCACAAAAGAGATCGAACGTGCTTTTGTCAATTCCGGCTCAGTTAGTATCGTAGCAAGCAGTGATGAGCGCAGAGAGATACGTCAGGAACGCATGGAGCAACAACAATATGCTTCCACTGAAACCATGAAGGCAATGGCACAGGAACTTGGCGCCGATTTCATTTTGATAGGTAATATCAGTTCAATTGTTGATGAAACACCTAGCGGGCGTACGGTTTCAGTTTTCTATACCGTAAACATGGAATTGATCAATGTTGAAACCAATCAAAAAGTGTGGATCGGTAACAAGAAGATCAAGAAAATTGTAGAACGCAGAAATTTCAGGGGTTAATTTCTCCTAAAACCATTAAAGGCTTTCTGTTTTACGGAAAGCCTTTTTATTTTGTGTGCATGATCTTAAAAAATCCAGCCTTATACACCGATCTTTATGAACTGACCATGGCACAGGGATATTTCCTCTCCGGTCGCCATGAACAAACCGCTACCTTTGATTACTTCTTTCGAAGTCTTCCCTTTGATGGAGGCTTTGTGATCTTTGCAGGTTTAAGTGATCTGCTCCAGATAATCAAAGATTTTAAATTCCATGAAGATGAAATTGATTACCTAAGATCTCAGGGTTTTAAGGAAGAATTTCTGACCTATCTCAAGGATTTTGAATTGAAGGTTACCATTCACTCAGTAAACGAAGGTGAGGTCGTATTTCCGAATGAACCTATTCTGAGAGTTGATGGCAATCTTGTTGAAACCCAGATCCTTGAAACCATTCTGTTGAATACACTTAACTTCTCATCCCTTATCGCAACCAAAGCGGCTCGTATCAAACAAGCAGCCGGTGAGAATCCTGTCGTAGATTTTGGTTTAAGACGGTCTCAGGGATTAGGTGGGCTACAAGCTTCAAAAGCGGCTATGATCGGTGGGTTCCAGGGAACCTCTAACGTTTTAGCCGGCATGCAAAACGACATCCCTGTTAACGGTACGATGGCTCACTCATGGATACAATCGTTTGAGGATGAACTGACAGCATTCAGAACCTATGCTCAGCATTACCCGGATTCATCCATTTTGCTTGTAGATACCTACAGTACGCTTAAATACGGTGTTCCCAATGCCATAAAAGTCGCAAAAGAGCTTGAGGAAAAAGGTCATAGATTGGTGGGCATCCGTCTTGATAGCGGTGACCTGGCTTACTTTGCCCGAAAAAGTCGCGAAATGCTGGATAAAGCGGGTCTGGAATATGTAAAGATCGCAGTGTCCAATCAGCTGGATGAATACCTTATAAAAAGTTTATTTGATCAGGGAGCACCAATTGACATGTTTGGTGTTGGCACCAAATTGGTTACTGCCTTCGATGACCCTGCCCTTGATGGGGTTTACAAGCTTAGTTCCATAAATGGACAACCGACTCTAAAGATCTCCGAGAATGAAGAGAAGATCACACTGCCGGATGCTAAGAAAGTTATAAGGTACTATAATCAGGACGGCAGTTTTCATAGTGATGGTATCGCCCTCGCCAATGAAAAAACTCCTGAAGTGATCTATCACCCTTATATCTCTCACCGATCGGCTAATGTTGGGCATTTAAAGTCCGAAGAATTACAGAAGAAAGTTGTAGAGAATGGTAAAGTGATCATTGAAAAACCAAGGCTGACAGAAAGTGCTGACTACGCAAAATCAAGACTTAAGAAACTAAACGACGAACACAAACGCTTTGATAATCCACACGTTTATAAGGTTGGTTTAAGTAACAACCTGCGCGAACTTAAAATTGAATTACTCAAAAAAGCATAGCTAAAACATGAAAGCACTTATTATAGTTGATGTTCAAAATGATTTTTGCCCGGGCGGCGCCCTGGCGGTACCTGATGGAGATGAGGTAATTGAACCTATCAACAAGTTAACAGATTCTTTCGATTGTATCGTACAAACCCAGGACTGGCACCCGGGTGACCATCTCTCCTTTGCGTCTAATCATGAGGGAAAATCACCTTATGATTCGATTGAAATGGAATATGGCACACAAGTCTTGTGGCCTGATCATTGTGTTCAGGGTACTGAAGGAGCAGAATTTCATACTGATCTAAGGAATAAACCTTCTCAGATCATCATTAGAAAAGGATTCCGCAGACAAATCGATTCATATTCAGCTTTCTTCGAAAATGATCAGTCCACAGTTACAGGTCTTCACGGTTATCTAAAGGCTCGTGGTGTGGATGCGTTATTTGTAGCAGGTCTTGCAACTGACTTTTGCGTAAAGTGGACAGCCCTGGATGGACGTAAACTTGGATATGAAGTGAACCTGATCACGGATGCCGTAAAGGGTATAGATATCGATGGTTCTGTAGAGACCGCAATGAAAGAAATGAAGGAAGCCGGTGTTAATATGGTCTCTTCTTCAGAGATCTAGATATTCCCTGAATCCATTTCATTTGGTGCAGAATGGTATTTTAGATGACCACTGGCATCAACTATAACCGAACTATAAATAGGCTGTTTATTCAGCGTTTCAATTTTATTTAAAATATACTTCTTCTTTCTTGGAGCTTTTTTATTCAAATAAATACGGTATACCTTTAGCCACGCATTAAGTTCATCCTCCTCATCCCCATTCCATACGGCAGTATAAAGTCTATCTACTTCGTCCCTATAGGTGGCATAAGTATACTTCTTTGCCAGCCAAGCCATAGCATAACTCAGCGGTAATGCCAGGATGAGGGCAACGAATTCATAAATTGCAAAGCTCGCCATACAGATCAATTTTATCTGATCCACATAACGAGCTTTTGTAACAAATAATTCGCTGAAAGGGACTTTAAGATCTTTAAAACCTGATCACGAATCCACTCCAGGCTGCTGCTGCTGAACTTCCTGAATTAGCGGAGTTTGCCACTGTTGACGCTCCAACAGTAAATTCAAGGAAGTCAAAATCCAGTCCGATTCCGGCTGAGTAGGCAACAGATGAATACCCCCCAAGTCTGGTACCAGCACGTATCGGTACAAACCCAAATAATCGATACTGAGCACCTAAGTTTAATACGCTTCTTCTGGAATTGACCCCTTCATTATTGAAACCAAATCCATAATCAAGAGCTACCAATAATTTGCCCATCTCAAGTGAAGCACCGAAATTGTACATAGCAGGTAAAGTATGCGTTATACCCTCGGTTTCTTCCGCATTGAAATTACCGTAGATATCTGTTTTAAGGCTGTCGCCCAGATTGTCAAAATAATCGTTAAAAGAATCCTCGTTTTGGGCTCCCTGATATGTAAACTCTCCTTCAGCAAAAATACGTGACGGGGTTTTCTTGTAACTGATGGATCCAAGATCGGTCACAGACATGGAGATTCTGAGTATTTTGTCCTTATTAACAAATAGTGGAATAGGCAGGTAGGATACATCCATTTCTAATGTAGCACCCAGATCGACACCAAAACCGGTGGCATCAACATCTCCCACGTCATCTCCCTCATAATCAACATAGTCTTCTATGTTTGCATCGCTGTCTTGATTATAGGCCGCTTCAAAAGCCTGAAGCTGCTGAGAAAGCTGACCGACCGTATTTACACTATAGCTGAAATCGTGATTTACAGTAAACGGCGACCCCTGCCCACCCCTGGTCATTTGAAAGGTTGACTGAAAATCTGCATCTGCAGCATATACACCATACAAATATTTCGGAGCTACTCCGGCATTAAGCTTTACATCCTTTGCAAACAGCAAATTCGGGATCTCAATGATCTTTCTGGCATAGCCAAATGAGATCTCTGCAAAAGCAACCGTACTTGATGTAAAATTCATTGGCGTTGGATCCGAAAATTTATCGGCATCAAGACCGTAAACAGCTAATTCTGCCAGTCCTTTGTTGACACTAAAGTCTTCGGTGAACCTAAACCGTGTTGCTAAACTGAAAGCCTGCTTTGATCGACGGTGTGATATTCCGATAGGAGAAACATTCACGGTTCCTGCCATTTGCCTGGTGTTGGCTGAACTTTCCCCAAACCAATCGCTAAGCATATTCTCCCTGGTATCTCCGGAAATCAATAAACCGGTTGTAAGGTAATCGTTATAAACCGACAAATTTGCCAATGTTCCGCCAGCTTTAACCCCTGTATTTGCGATACCTATCTGTGTTCTTCCTCTATGGGTATCCAGCATAAGGTTTGCAGGGTTCACGAAATTAGCATTGAACCCATCTATGTAGGCTGTACCTCCCCCACCCATACCGGTTGACTGAGCATTAAAATGGCGGGATTGTGAGTAGGTATTGACTGTCAATAATCCTGCAAATAGGATCACTAAAAGAGCTGATCTCTGAATTTTAGTCATATATCCTGAAGTCTTCATTAGTTTACCTCCGTTTCAATGCTAAGGTCTGCACTCACGGATAATGTGATCGCATCTGTTGTTCTGATCTTTACCTCGTTGCCTGATCCATCATTATCAGTGTCGGTGGTCAAAAGCCAGGCGGATACCTCCAGATATCGTGTTTGATAAAGTTGCTCCAGCTGATTCTCAGTAAGAATTATTTGCATGGTACTGCTGGATGGATTATCAGCGAATTGAGTACCCGGATCGATTCCCGATGCCATTAACAAGATCTCATCTCCTGATACCGGTATGCTGGTTATTGGATTATACAATGAATCCAAAAAGGTAACGGCAAGATCTACCTGCAGGGGAATACCATTGGTATAATCAATGATGATTCGACCTTCTGTCAGACGGCTGTCATCTCCTTTTTGAGGTGACGGGAGGTCACCCATATCCTGTTCTGTTGTGTCAGTGAACGTTGCAGCCTGCGTAGTTCTGAAGGCGAGCGGTATGTTCACATTTATTGTTGGGTCAAATTGAATTGGAGTGGTAACGGTGCCCTCCCCATTGTTTTCATTGACCACAGCCTTACCAATGAATCGGATCTCGTCCGGCAGGTTATTAAGAAAATCATCTACATTTGTTGAAGTTTCATCAAATGTAATGGATCCACTTCCGGTGTTAGAATCGATCTCAAACTTGATAAGCTCAGATTCATTTAATGCAGTACCGTTTACCATTAAACCAGACACAGGTGAAGTCACTTCAAATTCACTTCCTGCATTTCCGGTCAGGTATACTTCCTCTCCTTTTGAATTAATCCCCAAAAACGCTCCATAAATAGTGGCCCCAACAGATAAATTTGTAATGTAATCCACACTAATGGTCGGCTCTGTGAACTCCAGTCCATCAAGTTTACCAGAAAGATCTGAGAGTCCGTCGATCTCAGTCAGTTCAGCTTCTGTACTATTGAAGAGGTCAAGCTCATTAATACCATTATTTGGGTCATCATCACTTAATAAAACGGTCTTTGGTGTAATGATCCCAAAGGCCTCTGAGATCTGTAGATTATTGATCGAAACGGTGGCTGCAACATTATCGGTTTCTGATATTATGCGTGTTTCTGATCCACTTCCTGTTTGGGTATTCTCAGTTAAAGCCGAAATATTATACTCAACCTGATTTCCTTCCGCATATATTCGATATCCACTCAGGTTAATATTTCTGGCCGGAGCCGTTCCATTTCTCGTGATCTCAGTCACTCCACTATAACTAATAATAAGTGAATCTCCTGCTCCATAAGGAGCTGAACGAATGTCCGGAAAGGATATTGACATATTCTCTACTGTGATATCAATATAATTAACGATCTCAGAGATCTGCATATCACCTGATTGCAATTCAACATAATGACCTGAGGTTGTAAACTGGAATTCAGTGTTATCAAGATTAGTCACATCACTGCTCTCAAAGGTCTGTGCAGCTACAGCCGCCTCAACTTGTGAAGCAACAAGGTTATTACCTTCAAGACTTTCCACGATCAGGCTTCCGGGGTTATCCTGAGAAGTTTGGGCTGACCATGTTACGGACACATCTACATTCAGGTCTTGAAGCACATCACCGTTTGTAAAGGCAAAATGCCCGATCGTCGTACTGCCATGGGTCACATTGTTTAAAGTTGTTGAAGTAACGATCGTATTTCCTGATTTCAGGTCAATATCTGCTGCATCAATATCAAATCCGAGATCATTTGTGATCGTCAGTTCAACCGATCCACTTTTAATGACGGCGCTTACAAAATAGTCAGTATTTGACCCAACCTGAATATTAACCGGTGTTGGAGTTTGCCCGCCAGGTATAGGTGTTCCTGCTGGAAATAAAGCCGGATCTAGCCCGGTGATATCCTGAAAACTTGCCTCACCTAAATTACCACCTGCTCCCGATGAAAAACTTCCGACCTCGATCTCTCCTACTGAAGTTGAAAATGAAGTGGGTGTGAAATTGACCTCAGGAATGGCATCATTAAGATCGCCAAAATCAAAGTCTTCTTGTTTAGAAATAGTTATAAAGTTATCTCCATCAACAGAAAAGAGTGAGTCAAAATCTGAAGAGGTCGTATCAATAAATACATCTGAACCCTGCCCCATAAACTGGAATGTCTTATTATACATGACAGGAGCTTCGATTCGATGTGATGTTCTGAAATTTGGTTCATCGGGCATTTCACATCCTGATAACAACATTCCAAAAACCATCAAAAACGAAAAAATTATTTTACGCATAGTGGGGTTTTTACTGTTTGTGATTTACGATCCTGAAAAGATAGCATCTTTGATACTTACTTATCGGCTAAAAAGTAGTAAAGCATTAACGGAATTTACGTTAGGATGCTTTAAAAAATTCTATGTCTATAATTCTTAAACAGTAAATACTTCTGAATGTCAAACTAATTGATGCTAATACTCACAATTCTCAGCATAATTCGGTATTTTTGGTGCTTATCAAAAACCTGTAATAAAATTTAAAAATATTAGATGTCTGACCAGGAATTAAGTCTTTCTGAACAGGAAGAAATTCGCCGGGAAAAACTTGAACAATTAGAAGAAATGGGAGTGAATCCATATCCCTATTCTTTTGATGTGTCCCATACCTCAAAACAGATCTTAGCTAATGAGAAACTGATCCGGGATGAAGAAACCAATCCCAACACTGATTCTGTAAGTGTTGCCGGACGGATTATGACGCGACGTATCATGGGTAAGGCATCTTTCTTTAATCTTCAAGATTCTGAAGGTACTATCCAGGTATATATCCGTCGCGATGATGTGGGGGTTGAAGAATACAATACGGTATTCAAAAAACTGGCAGATATCGGGGACATAGTCGGGATCAAAGGATTCGTATTTAAAACCCGAACCGGTGAAACTACCATTCATGCCCAGGAATTTGAGTTTTTATCAAAGACCATCCATCCTATCCCAACCCCGAAAGAAGTTGAAAATGAGGATGGAGAGACCGTAATCCATGACGCTTTCACCGATAAAGAGCAGCGGTACCGCATGCGGTATGTTGACCTGATCGTAAATCCGGATGTGCGTAAAACTTTCCAGATGAGAACCCAGATGGTTCAGGCCATGCGTAATATCATGAATGATAAAGGTTACCTGGAAGTAGAAACCCCTATCCTTCAACCCATATATGGAGGTGCTGCAGCCAAACCGTTTGTGACGCATCACAACGCCCTGGATATGGATCTGTACCTTCGTATTGCTAACGAGCTTTATCTCAAAAGACTGATTGTAGGTGGGTTTGATGGAGTCTATGAATTCTCAAAGGATTTCAGAAATGAAGGTCTTTCAAGATTCCATAACCCTGAATTTACTCAGGTTGAGCTATATGTGGCTTATAAGGATTACAATTGGATGATGGAATTCACCGAGAATATGCTTGAGAAAGTAGCCCTCGAACTTCATGGTTCAACCAAGGTACAGGTGGGTGAGCATGAGATCGATTTCAAGGCTCCATGGCCACGAATTCCCCTATTTGAAGCCATTGAAAAAGAAACCGGTCATGATCTGTATGGCAAAGACCTGAATGAATTGAAAAAAGTCGCTAAAGAACTTCATATAGAGCTTGATGATTCATTCGGTGCCGGCAAGATCATTGACGAGATCTTTGGTGAATATGTGGAAGGCAAATTGATACAGCCGACCTTTATCACGGATTATCCGATCGAAATGAGTCCGCTTACAAAGAAACACCGCTCCAAGGAGGGTCTGGTAGAACGATTTGAAGCTATTTGTAACGGAAAAGAGATCGCTAATGCCTATACAGAGCTCAATGACCCTATCGATCAAAGAGAACGCCTCGAAGAACAAGCTAAACTGCGTGCAGGTGGCGACGAGGAAGCTATGACCATCGATGAGGACTTTATCCGTGCCCTGGAATACGGCATGCCTCCCACGGCAGGAATTGGTATCGGTATTGACAGGCTGGCTATGATCATGACCAACTCGGATTCTATACGTGACGTTCTCTTTTTCCCACAAATGAAACCGGAGTAGGAAATATTGGATTTTGAAAAAGGTATAGAGAATGTCGAAAACGGGATCATTTCATGAAATTTGAATGGTATCTCGCACTTAGATATTTCAAGGGATCCCGAAAAAGTTCGGGATTTCTTTCCTTTATCAAATATATGTCTATTGCCGGAATTGCCGTTGGAGCAGCAGGCCTTTTGATCGCATTGTCGATCGTTCATGGATTTAAATCCACGATCAATGGTAAGATCATGGAGTTTGCGCCTCACGTGACCATCAATTCTTTTGTTAATCGTCCTATCGAGCGTGTCGATACCTTATTGACTCACTTGGAGCGTTACCCTGAGATCACCTTCAAGCAATCCGTTATTCAGGGTCAGGTTATGATACAGACCCGTGATAATGTAACCGGAACCACCTTAAAAGGCGTAGATCAAGAGGTTCCAAATCATGGTGTCGCCAACTATCTGACTGAAGGAGAATATGATCTCAGTGAGGATGAATCCGGTTTTGCCGGTATCGTGATCGGAAGAGAACTGGCTGATGAACTTCAGGCAGATATTGGATCCGTAATTACAGTGTATACGATAGAAGGTATACCTTCTCTAATAAATTCACCCGAGATCAAACAATTCCGGCTTTCAGGTATCTATGAAACAGGTATAGATATGTTTGATGGGGTCTTTGCGCTGGTTGACAGGCAACATGCCCGTACCCTATTCAAATACTCTGACACACAAGCTGATGCGGTAGAGATCAGGGTTAATGAGGATACGGATATTGCAGTATTTAAAGAGACCCTTGGACAAACCATCATATTTCCCTTCTTCATAGAAACGATCTTTACGATCTTCGGAAATATATTTGCCTGGGTTGAGCTTCAGGAGAATATGATCCCGCTGGTGATCAGCGGAATGATCATTGTAGCTGCCTTCAACCTTATTGGTGCCATTCTGATGATGGTATTGGAAAGAACCCGTGATATCGGGATCCTAAAAACCATTGGCAGTAAATCTAAAGCAATCCGCAGGGTTTTCCTCATTGAGGGTTTATTGGTAGCAGGAGTTGGATTGATCATTGGGGTCTTCATATCTCTGCTATTCTATTACTTACAGATCAATTATCAGCTTATCCCACTTTCTCAGGAGAATTATTATATGAGTTATGCACCGGTGGAACCCCATTTTATCGACTTTGTGATCGTTACACTTGTCACCTTCCTATTATCCGGTATAGCCTCCTGGTTTCCTGCACGTGTAGCCTCCAATACCGACCCCGTAAAGGTTATTACTTTTGGGCGTTAAAGTTTATCAAAGCGCTATATTTTAAAAGGTGTTAGGTGATTTTTATTTCTGATCTTTCATTTCAGTCAACCGACATCCTCTTCAGTTTGCCCTTTCTGATCCTTTCTTAGTTTTTTGTTCTTAATGGGTTCGGCAAAACGAAGGATCAGAAAATTAACCAGGGATAATACCAGGGCTATCTCATACATGCGAAAAGCCACCGAGACACCGATCGCTCCGGTGTTCCAGATACTGGCCGCTGTGGCCGTTCCCATGATATTTCCCTTTGATTTCAGAATGGCCCCTCCCCCTATAAAACCCATTCCGGTAATGATACCATAGGTCACTCTAGCCACGGATCCATCTGCATCAAAGATGGATATCCCGATCAGCATATATCCACAGGATGCGATAGATACCAATGGAAATGTGCGTAATCCTGCAGAACGGGCTGTCCTTTCCCTGTTCCACGCAACGGGTAAAGCGAAAAGAAAGGCCACAAATAGCAGTGTCAGGTTGCTCAGAATTAGCTGAAGATCAAATTCCGATGTAAACCAATACGACAATTCATCTATTCCCATAATTCATTGACTTTTAACGTCCCCGGTTTTACGGATCCGGTTAGGTTTTCAATTAACCCTGGTTTGCCTGCCAAACGAAGGTTAGCATCTCCCGGCTAATATTATGTATCACAGACCTTTTGCACATGGCCTCTGGAAAATTACTATTTAAGTACTTTATGACTTCCATAATCTTATAAAAGACCTTTCTTTAATTCTTACATCCCCAAACAGAATGTGTACTCCTGGCTGCTTCTCTGCCAAAAGCCGGGGCTTCGAAATATAAGCTAGTCCCACTCTCCGGAATACTATTATCGGCAAATATATCCAGCTTACTGCATTCAGTATTATCTCGAAAGAGGGATTCCTGATCAAGTTTTTCAAGATAGGATGAGTAAATGTCAGCCCATGAATGAATATAGGTATCAACAACATCAAGGTCATAGATACCCACAGTTACCAGGGTTTGAAGCTCTTCACTCAGTCTTTTAAATGACTCTTTAGCTAAAGAGTCAGCTAAGGTTCCGGTTGTTATGGATGGGCGTTCCTCTAATTCTTGCAATGCCCGCGTATTCAGATAAGATAAGTGAAGATCCCGGGGTGAAGCAACCAAATATCTGCTTTTACCGGTAAGCTCCGAGGCCATCAGCGGATTTCCATTATTGCATGTAGAAAGTACTACCAGGTCAAACATAGCCTCGAATAAGGTTATATCCTCAGTAAAGATGCGGGTATTGAACAGTTGTTTCGGCTGAGAATTGTGGTAGGTAAAAGAAGCTTGTGATGGTATTTCATGTCCAAAATATAAAAACATTTTTCGCCCCTGTTCTGAGGCCATGCCTTTATATATTTCAGCTTCAGCTTCAAAACCTCCACCCTTCGGTGAATAGGCCCCTTTTCCTGTCAGCTTACCTCCCCTAAAGTGATACCACACCCGATCTTTCTTCGGGAATAAGAATAATCTCTTGTGTTCCGGTTTTTGATGAAAGATAAAAACTTCCCCATTGGCTGAAGCTTTCCCTCTTGCAATGGCTTCATCGATCATCCGTTCATCCGCCCGATACCTTTCACCGTTTTCGTGGTAAGTATAATTGGCATCCCCATGTACCATGAAAACCAGGGTGTAGTCTGCCTCAGGTATAAGTTGTCGCGTTGTTTTATCCACTGTTGAACAAGCGGCCAACACGAATAATAAGATAAATGAAAGGATTTTATTCATGTCTCAAACATAAAAAAAGCGTGGGACTAACCACGCTTTTCGCTTAAAATAACGGTGGATCAGAGCAATAATAATATGATAATGATCAATAAGGCAGTCGTTACGCTAATTGTTACAGCATCTGCCTGCTCTATTTCCTGTTGAATAAAATTAGCATAGTTGTTCAACTGATTATTGGGAACTTTGCTAAAGCCATTGATACCGTTTAGTTCATCTTTACGGTTATTCAACTTTTCTTTGAACTTTGCCAAGCCCTTTTTATCTGTTTCTGAAACCGATCCTCTTTCACTGACCCGGTCGATGGCGGTTATCATCTCGCCAAGCGATTCATCCAATATAATTCTTTTTTGGATCGGGTCTTTAGTTTCTTCCACTTCATTTACTATCGTATTCACGTGTTTTTTTAATCTCTCATGACCATCCGTAAGCTGAGCTTTCAATGGATTCACTAACCCAATTAAACCAATAACAGTCAAGGATAACACTAATTTTTTCATGTCCGTATGTTTTAGTTTGTATTTATTATTCGTAGTTATAAAAACGTATTGTGTTCCATTTTAATTCAGAAATCATCATTTAACGGTATTTTTGGAGGGTTTTCTCTATATAACAATATTCTCTATGCCCTTCAATAAACCACTTTCTACTATTTTGAAGACAATCAGTCTTTCGAAAGTTGTGATCTGTAGAGCCAAATGATAAAGGTACCTACCCACCCCATCATTCGGCTCAGTCTGAATAGGAAAAACACTTTGATTACAAAACGAGCCGGGTGATGGAAAGCACTACAGCATTTTGTTTTACCAAAGTCCATCCGTTGTGACCTTAAGCCACCATCCATCACCCCGTCCTCTCCTTTGCAGAATGATCATTTGGTTAAGACCGGACGAAAAGATGGTTTCGGAGGTTCTTCCGTTCTTCGAAATATAATTTCTAGCATCTCTTAAGTCTTACAGCGAGCCTTACAATTATAATCCGTTATCCCAAACCTATCGAGCGCTGACTTAAGAGTCTTTGCTGAGCAAGTCTCTGATTTGCATACTGGCAGCCAGGTATTAAATAGAATAGAGTACGTTGCCCATATTGGAAGTCGGAGACTTCCTGAGCAACTACTTTCCAGTCTCCGCTACGCTCAAGACTGAAAAGATAATTTGAGGGGATTGAAGCTGAGAACCTCCGAGCGTCCAGCGGTCCTCGGAGCGTTCGGTGTTGGCCTCAGTCCCGTAACGCTTGAAGGAGCTTCGCACGCTTCAAGGTTACTCTTTAGCACGAAATACATCTGACGGACCACCCGTCTGATGGATGGCTTAAGGCTGTATTACTCGAATTCAACGATCCGTCAGACCGAGACAAGTTAGAATAACTAAACACTCAACACTAAAAACTCAAAACTACCCTAGTCCAACCCGCTTAAAGATCACATCCACATTTCGGGTGTGGTGATCGAGGTCGAAGGCTTCGTCGATCTCATCCTGTGTCAGGGCTTCGGTAACAGTTTCATCAGATTCTACAATGGGTTTGAAAAGGATTTGTTCTTCCCACGACTTCATGGCCAGCGGCTGAACGGTATCGTAAGCCTGCTCACGAGGCATGCCCTTGTCGATGAGCTTGTGGAGGAGGCGTTGGGAGAAGACCAGTCCCTGGGTCTTCCAGATGTTGGCTTCCATATTGTCTTCAAACACCACGAGGTTTTCGATCACCCCGGCAAAGCGGTTCAGCATATAATCCAATAACGTGGTGGCATCGGGCAGGATGATCCGTTCGGCTGAGGAGTGTGAGATATCGCGTTCATGCCAAAGCGGAATGTTCTCATAGGCGGTGACCATATACCCTCGTAACACCCGGGCGCAACCGGAGATATTTTCCGAACTGACGGGATTACGTTTATGCGGCATGGATGAGGATCCCTTCTGCCCTTTGCGGAAGGCCTCCTCGGCTTCCCTCAGTTCACTGCGCTGCAGGTGGCGTACTTCCACAGCCATCTTCTCCATGGTGGAGCCGATCAGTGCCAGTGTAGAGAGGTAATAGGCATGACGATCGCGCTGGAGGGTCTGGGTGGATATGGGCGCCGGACTCAGTCCTAATTTCTCGCAGGTATATTCTTCCACTTCCGGCGGGATGTTGGCAAAGGTGCCTACCGATCCGGACAGCTTACCGAACTCCACATCAGCGGCGGCTTGTTTGAATCGCTCCAGGTTACGGTTCATTTCCGCATACCAGAGCGCACATTTCAATCCAAAAGTGGTTGGCTCGGCGTGAATACCATGGGTGCGCCCCATCATGATGGTGTACTTATGAGCCCTGGCTTTTTCAGCGAGTACATCCACAATACGTTCAAGTCCTTCAAGCAGGATGGCATTGGCTTTCTTGAGCCGCACGCCCCAGGCGGTATCCACCACATCGGTGGAGGTAAGTCCATAGTGCACCCATTTCTTTTCATCGCCCAGCGTTTCGGAAACGGCTCTTGTAAAAGCCACCACATCATGGCGGGTCTTGGCTTCGATCTCCTTGATCCGATCTACATCAAAACCCGCATTTTCGTAGAGCTTATCCACGTCATCCATCGGGATCTTACCGAGTTTGGCCCAGGCCCAGCAGGCGGCGAGTTCTACGTCCAGCCAGGCTTGAAATTGAGCTTCGTCGGTCCACAGGTCGGACATTTCTTTGCGGGAATATCGGGAGATCATGTAATCTTACTTTGGATGATTAAAAGTTCGGCCCAAAGATAGGATTTTAAATGAACAGATTAAGCCCGTATTTGCGGTTCTTTCACCCTTTTACTGAACCGGTAATTTAAGAACGGTTCCCGCCTGTATGGTTTGATCCATTTCCACCTGGTTGATGATGGCTATATCAATGGCCTGAATATCCATCGGCAATTCGTTAGGTAAAAATGAACTGAATGGAGCGGTTCTTGAAACAGTCACAAGATCCAGCCTGACCGGTTCAATATCCAAAATGCTGTCATCGAAAAGTTGATCAAAACCGTTTTCAACATTGACAAAATCAGCACGGTAGGTATCAAACTGGGCACTGGTAGTATAACTCAGGAATCGATATACATTTCCGCCATAACTCAGAGCCGATAGCTTCAACTTAAGTTCAGTACCATCCTGAGCCTGTGCTGTTGCGATGCCCTGATAACCGTTCAGTGAATTGGTAGAAAATGACTGCTGTTCAAGCACGGTGATACCTTCCTGCGCCAAAAAGGTTCGCACAGACGATTCCGGGGTTTCATTTTGATTATCGATGGTAAACTGAATGATGGCATCCTGAGCCTCATTCACCATGACCACAGCCGAGGTTTGATTGATCAGCTGAAAGCCATTGGGAACCGGAAACTGGAATTGCAGATCCGGGTGATAGAACATGCCATCTCTTTCAAATCCCTCTCTGGGGTTATTCCCAAAGACAATACCTTCGATCATATTGAGGTATTCCTGCTTGTCTATGATCGTCTGTTCATATCCTTTTTCAGCCCATTCCCGTGCAAGTTCAGGAATACGGTCTTCCCTTTCACCGGGATCCGGGTGGCTGGATAACAAGGTTGGGATCCCTCCACCTTGTGTTTCAGAAATTCTCTTTAATGAGGTAAAGAAATCAGCCCCTTCAGCTGCCTCATATTGTTTCATGGCTGCATACTCAACTCCCAACGCATCGGATTCGCGTTCGTCGTCACGTCCATACTTCAAAAACATGAGTTGGGCTGTTTGACTGCTGAGCTGTAGAATGCTTTGTCCGTCATATCCGAGAGATTCACCAAGCACCGCTCCACCGATCACGGCAAGCTGACCAAATTGCTGCTGCATGGCTCGCTGAGAGGCGTGCCGTGCCGCTACGTGGCCGATCTCATGACCCAATACCACCGCCAGCTGAGCTTCATTGTTCAAATGGCCAAGCAGTCCACGAGTCACATAAATAAAGCCACCGGGCAAGGCAAAGGCATTCACAACAGGACTGTTGAGCACCCTGAAAGTAAATTCTGTGTTTTTGAATTTTTCAGGGGTATCCGCTCTTCTCATATGGCTGACTTCCACCAGGGCCTGTCCCAGCTGAGATACATAATCGGAAAGCTCTTCATTCTCATACAATCCGTACTGGGCAATGATCTCAGAATCAGCTTCCTTACCGATCTGAACCTCTTGTTCCCAACTGTACCCATAAGCCCTTTTATTTCCCGAGATAGGATTTTGCTCAAGCGTAACACATCCTCCTAAACCAACGGATACTATTAGTATGAGCGTGAGTAACTTCTTTTTGATCTTCATGGTATTCCGTGTATTAAAATTTTAACGGTCTAGTTCTCAATTGACAGACTATATAAAATAAGTGTATGCAGCCTTATTACACAATATTTACTTCGGGGGTCAAAGCGACTCCAAACTTCTCATGCACAGACTTTCTGATCTTTTCGGCCAGTGCAATGATCTCAGCCCCGGTAGCTTTTCCGTAATTCACGATCACCAAAGCCTGCATCTTATGTACTCCGGCATCGCCGATTCGTTCCCCTTTCCATCCACACTGATCGATCAGCCAGGCAGCAGGGATCTTGACTCCCTCTTTATCGGGATAGTTAGGAATGTCCGGGTAATCGGATCTCAAACGTTCAAATTCGGACTCCGGGATAACCGGGTTCTTGAAGAAACTACCGGTATTGCCGATCTCGGCCGGGTCCGGCAACTTACTCTGCCTGATCTCAATAACGGCATCACTGATGTCTTTGATGGATGGATCACCAATTCCTTTTTCCTCCAGTTTTTCAGAGAGAGCCCGGTAAGCCGTGTTTAGCCTGGGTTCTTTACTCAGCTTCAGGGTAACAGATGTGATCACATACTGCCCCTTCAGGTCATTTTTGAATACACTGTCCCGATAACCAAATTTGCAGTCCTTATGATCAAAGGTCTTGAGTACTCCGGTATCCAGGTTAACCGCTTCAAGTGAATCGAACACCTGTACCAGTTCCACGCCATAGGCACCAATATTCTGTATGGGAGCAGCTCCCATTGAACCGGGTATCAGGGACAGGTTCTCTATACCTCCCCAACCATTTTCGATAGCTCCTAATACTACCTGATGCCAGTTCTCTCCGCTCCCAAGCTTCCATAAGACGTGCTCATCAGTTTCCTCGAGCACCTCTCTGCCTTTGATATCCAGGTGAATAATGAGGCCTTCAAAATCGTTGGCAAACAGGATATTACTGCCTCCGCCAAGCATCAGTTTGGGCAACAGTTTATAGTCCGGCTTCAATAATAACTGTCTGAGTTCATTTGCTGAAGTCACGGAAGCAAAGTACCGGCTTTTGGCACTAACCCCCATCGTATTATATTCAGTGAGATCGAAATGTTCTTTTACCTCAGGTGCGTCGGACATATAATTATTCAGCGGGTGTATTTACTTCTTCCGGGTTTTCTAACTTAACTCTTACCTTTTTGATCCGGTTGTTTTTAACGGAATGAACCGTGAGTTCCATGTTCTTGAACTTGATGCGCTCACCAACCATAGGCAGGCTTTCGGTCAGGTGATAGATCAGTCCACCCAGTGTTTCATATTCATCGTCATCGGTCGTGATCTCAAGATCCAGGATCTCTTCCATATCATCCAGATCGATCTTTGCATCAAAGATATAGATGCCGCTTTTGAAACGCGTATATAATTTGACCTCTTCTCCTGAATCATCCGTGATATCACCCACGATCTCTTCCAGGATGTCATCCATGGTTACAATCCCCTCGGTTCCTCCATACTCATCAACCACAATGGCAATGTGGGTCTTTTCCTGCTGAAAATCCCTTAACAGGTCATCCAGCTTCTTGGTGGCCGGTATAAAGAGTGCTTTTCGGGAAATAGTCTTCCAGTTCAGTATAGGCTCCTCTTCTTCGGCATTCAGGTAGGGAAGAACGTCTTTTGCATAGAGAACACCCTGAATATTATCAAGGTCATTATCAATAAGGGGCATTCGGGATAAGCCATTTTCCCTGATCTTAGCCAGTACTTCCTGAAGAGTCTCATTCAGTGATACCGATACGATATTCACACGGGAGGTCATGATCTCCCTTACCATGATATCCCCAAATCCGATCACATTTTCTATGATCTCCCGTTCATCCTCATGAATAGATCCCTCCTGTTCACTTACCTCTGCCATGGTTCTGATGTCTTCAGAGGTCATCTTACTGGCGGGTTTTGGAAGATAACGTTCCAGACTGATGGTACTGTCCGCGATCAGCTTGGCGAAGGGCTTCAGTAAAATAAAAATGGTATAAATAAACGCACTGTTCGTACGTGATACCTTCAGTGGGTTATTGATGGCAATGATCTTGGGGGTGATCTCACTCAGGATCAGGATCATAAAGGTCAGAACCAGAACTTCTGCCGTGAATACCACCACTTCCGATAATCCATACGCTTCAACAATATCTCCGGTGATAACTGCAGCAAGTACGGATGCCACAATATTTGCAAAGGTATTTCCAATAAGTATGGTAGCCAGCAAACGCCTTGGCTTGTCAAGCATTCTGAATATGCGGCGGTCTGCTTTGTTTCCACCGTTGGTATCCAGTTCTTCCATTCGGTTGGCCAGTGAGAAAAGAGCCACTTCTGATCCCGAAAAGATGGCGGACAATGCAAGACCGATAAATAAAAAGAGAAGCTGAATTCCAAGTACCATCGGATCTATACCCGGTATTGCCATATCAACGGGCAGGTTAAGAACGGAATCCTGAACCAAACTAAATGGGTCTTCTTGTAAATCCAATGAATAAGTTTCGTTAATTAATGTTTCTGGTGATGGCGCACTGCAAAATATAAAACTTTATGCATACGGTAGCTACAAATAAAAAAGCGGCATAGAGAGGGCTCCATACCGCTTTAATTAGGTTATCTGATGGATTGTCTAGAATGGAAGATCATCATCCATATCGTCGAAATTACTATCCAGTTCAACGTTACTGTTCATCGGTTTTCCGCCACCTTGATTCTGATTCTGGTTTTGCGGACGGTTTCCACCTTGTGGAGCTCCGCCACCATCACCTCTGCTATCCAGCATAACCATACGCAGAGCTTTGATCTCAGTGGTATAGCGTTTCTGACCATCCTTGTCTTCCCACTGGCGGGTTTGGATCGGTCCTTCAATATATACTTTTGAACCCTTGGTCAGGTACTGCTGACAGATCTCTGCAGTTCTGCCCCAGGCAACCACGCGGTGCCATTCCGTATTTTCCTGATATTCTCCATTACTGTCTTTATATCTCTCACTCGTGGCAATATTCAATGTAGCCACGGCTGTGTTCGATTGTGTATAACGTACTTCCGGGTCCTGACCCAGATTCCCTATTATCATTGCTTTGTTAAGTGAACTCATGTCGTATCCTGTTTTTTTGTTATTTGTTTGCAATGTAAGAGTTAGTTCAGAGGAATTCCTTACAAAAATTTTTAAAAAAACAGTCAATCATTAAGTCATACTTAATGATTAGAATTGAGTTTTCTTATTCATTTCAGCCTCATCTGCATGTCGTTGTATCAAAAAAACTTCCAAAGGTTTGGGGAACCATTTGTTCTAAACCGCCTATATGCGTTAGAAAACATTATTGTAACAATTGGGCTCTAATACCTCTCTTGTAGGCAATAACAAGCGGTAAGAATTTATCCGGAACCTATGATCAACAATAATATGAAAGAGGAACTTAGTAGTTCTGTAACCATTGCCAGCAATCAGGCAAGTCTGGCTGGTTTAGAATCCTACAATGGTTCATGGGGTAAGATCCAGGCAGCACATTTGATTAGACGTACACACCTTGGTTTAAAGATCAACCACCTGAACTATGCGCGCAGTTTCAGTAATGCAACGGATGCAGTAAATGCTATTGTAGACAATGCGGTTTCGACTCCCCTTCCGGATGACCCGCAATGGTATACAAGTGGCAACTCAGGAGATGTAAATGATGTCTATGACATTCAGTTTAGATGGATGGATGAAATGTACAATGGCGGCCTTCTGGAAAGAATGACCTTATTCTGGAGTAATCATTTCGCAGTTTCATACAGTAATATGAACGAGCTTACGGTTAAGGCAAGCAACAGCTATGCCAGTCATATGTATAAGTACTGGAAACTTCTTTACGGTTCCGGGTTTGGAAATTTTAAAGACCTCGTAACGGCAGTGAGTAAAAACTCAGCCATGCTATACTATCTGAATAACTACAATAATGTGGTTGGCCAACCCAATGAAGATTTTGCCCGGGAACTCATGGAATTGTTCACTTTGGGGCCAAAAGATAAAACCGGAAGTGATAATTACACTGAAAACGATGTTGCTGAAGTAGCCAGGGCAGTTACGGGTTGGAGAGTCAACAATGACACATTAAGTGGTTATTTTGATGAGAGCCGACATGACAGTACTGCTAAAACGATATTTGGCACTACCTCCAATTATGATCTTGATGGGGTTATCGATCTTATTTTTTCCAACAAAGAACAGGAAGTCGCCTATTTCCTTTCAAAAAAATTATATGTCTTTTTTGTCTCTGCCACCCCAAACGAAACAGTGATATCAGAACTGGCTGATTATTGTGTGACCCAGAATTTTGATATAGCTGCTGTGTTAAAAAAATTACTGAGCAGTGCTCACTTTTATGAAACTCAGTTCATGGGTTGCAGGATCAAAAGCCCTACTGAAGTCTTCATGTCTTACCTGAGAGAACTTGAGATCACACCAACCTCTCAGCTTAAGGAATATATTCGATTGCGTATGCAGGAACTGAATGAAGAGTTACTCAGGCCTGAAACCGTATTTGGCTGGGCCGGTTACAATCCCCCTTATTCAGACGGCACCCCGGGGCATTTTTCATGGCTAAATACCAATCTATTACCCTCGAGATGGGATAATTTGACCGATATCATATATGGGTATAATGATTCCGGTAACAGATATGACCCCATTAGAATAGCAGAAAAGATCTCAGACCCCTCAAATCCCTTCACACTGGCTGAGGATCTGGCCCAACACCTGTTGTCTCCCCCACTAAATACGGTAGGTATACGTGAAGTAGAGGAAGACTTTGCCGGTGATCCAAGTTTTCATCCAAGCAATAACGTCTCAGGGTACTCCAATTTTCCCGAATACAAGATCAACCTGACGAAGATCCTGCTTGGCACCATACCCTGGTATGAATTCTATGCAGATACAGATCAGGACGGTAATTTGTATTACCAGGAGGTGTTTGCTGAAAATATCAGACTGTATATATCCTATCTGCAACAACTACCGGCATATCAGCTAATTTAAACTTTAATGACCGCCTCAGCCTTATGTGCAATAGCAAAAAACATAAAAATCCGGATCTATCTCATGACCGAAAGGGTGCAAGCCTTGAGGACAAAGAAGCCCACTCTCATGATCATGAATGCTGGAGTCGGCGAAGTTTCCTAAGTACACTTGGCTTTGGAGCCATTGGCTCGTCAATGATGCTTGGGGGGATGCCTGTGAGTACCTTTGCACGTTCGAAATTCTTTAATCGTCTTTCGCGAGCAGATAATGATCGCATTTTGGTGATGATCCAACTTAGTGGAGGAAATGACGGACTTAATACCATCATCCCCGTTGAAAACGACATCTATTATCAAAAAAGGCCAACCATTGGGATTAGAAAACAAAATTCCATTCTGCTAAGTGATGAGATCGGCATGCATCCGGCCATGGCAAATCTTGAGCCACTTTGGGGTGATGGGAATATGGCCGTGATCAACAATGTAGGTTATGCAGACACCAATCGATCACATGCCCGTGCCACAGATATCTGGACCACCGGGAGCGGCAGTAATAATGTCGAAAACTCAGGGTGGGCAGGTCGTTTTTTGGTTGAGGACAACCCAGATTTCATAATGAATCCACCCGAATTCCCGCTTGGCGTTCGAATTGGAGGATCGGCCACCGTATTTCAAAGTGAGTTCGGCAACCTTGGCGTCACCTTTGGCGGAGCGAATCAGTTTACCACATTTCTCGAACAAGGTGGGTTTTATAACGAAAATAACGTACCCCAAAACGAATTTGGTAACTCGCTCTCGTTCGCGCGTAAAATTGCGAACTCTTCATTCAGATACCTTGAATCTATCCAAACGGCTGCCGACAATGCCACCAACCTGGTAACTTATCCCAATTCATCTTTGTCACGCAGCCTGGCTGTGGTAGCACGGTTGATAAGGGGTGGATTGAATACCAAACTATTTCTGGTCTCTAAAGGTGGTTTTGACACTCACAACAATCAGGGGGGAACTGAAGGAGGGCATGCAAATCTACTGTCTGATATTGCCGATTCGGTTCAAGCATTCTACTCTGACCTCGAGTCTGATAATCTTGATAACCGTGCTCTCACTATGACATTTTCAGAGTTTGGTCGCACGCTGGATGAAAATTCATCCAACGGTACGGATCACGGTTCTTCTGCACCAGTTATGGTCTTTGGTCCGGTGAACGGTGGGCTATATGGAAATCATTCTGATCTGACTAATCTCGATAGATCAGGAGATCCCGTATTCAGTACCGATTATCGTTCTGTCTATACTTCCATTCTGGAAGACTGGTTTGGTTTGGATGGAACGGAAACCGGAGCCGTCATAGGTAGCGGCTATCAAAACCTTGGGTTTGTAGATGGTTTGGCTACCAGCAATGACATATCACAGCGGCCACCAAGGTCTTTTAAATTGGAACAAAATTATCCAAATCCGTTCAACCCTACTACCACGATATCCTTTTCACTGGCTCAGGCCGCCGATGTCAAACTCAGTATCTATGATATGAAGGGAAGTCTGGTTAAAACGCTGATCGATGAGCGACGATCATCCGGTGATTACAGCATTCGGTTCGACGCATCAAATCTTTCTAGCGGGATCTATTTCTACAAATTGAATACACCCGATGGGGTTCAAACTAAAAAAATGACTTTAATAAAATGACCTACTCACATAAACAACGACTCAAACCCAAGCTGCTATCACTTTTGCTGATCGCATTATTTGGGATCGTACTTTTAACAGGGTGTGATATAGTAGATTCCGCTCTTGGCAGAGATGATGATGACAATAATAATGAAATGATCCATCCTGTACTCCTTAATGGCAGCTGGGGATATATATCAACCTCCGGAAATATTGTTATGGACCCACAATTCGACCTTGCCAGGGATGAATCCGGGAAAATGGCAGCCGTACGTGAAGGCACATTGTGGGGTTATATTCAAACCTCCCCCCCCAAACTTTCTATAGAACCTCAATTTACCAGTGCCGGTGATTTTTTCGATGGACTTGCCCCTGTACAGTTACCCGGACAACTATATGGTTTTATAGATGAGTCAGGTAATTTTGTGATCGAAGCTCAGTATGATTTTGCCCAACCGATCTCAGAAGGCAAAGCGGCAGTAAGAATAGATGGACTCTGGGGATTTATTAATTCAGATGGAAATACCATTGTGGAACCAAAATATAGTGATGCCAGACCTTTTTCGGACGGACTTGCAGCTGTGGAGACCTTTGATGGCTGGGTTTATATAGATGAGTCAGGCAATGAAATTATAAACCCTACTTTTCAGATCTCAAGTGCCGGAGAATTTGTTGACGGCCTGGCTCCAATTGAAACAAGTGACGGATGGGGCTTCATCAATAAGTCCGGGAGTCCTGTAATTACCCCCTCTTTTCAGGACGCAGGTCGCTTCTCTCAGGGATTGGCCTGGTACAGGGATGGTGACTACGTAGGTTTTATTGATAAAAATGGCGAGATCTACATTGAGCCGCAGTTCAATGAAGTGAAGTCATTTTCAGAAAATATGGCTGCTGTTCAGATGGGAAATGATTGGTTCTACATAAATAAGAACAGCAAACTGCTATCGATAGCTGAACCACACGAAGAGGCAGATAGTTTTAAAAATGGTATTGCAAGGGTACGTATTGGCAACGATGATGATATCCGATATGGCTATATCAATACTAAAGGTGAATACATTTGGTACCCAACTCAATAATTTTAGACATCATGAGATACATACTATTAATTACGATCACATTATTAGCACTTTTAATTTCATCCTGCGATGTTGTAGACAATATCACAGGAAGCGATGATGACACCGTCAACCTATACCCTGTTCGCATCGACGGTGAGTGGGGTTATATCAACAAAGACGGAAAGATCATCCTGGAACCTGAGTTTCAAAATGCCGGTGCCTTTCATGAAGGCATGGCTACCGTAAGGCACTCTTGGGGTTGGAAATACATAAACAAGAAAGGTGAGATAAGCATCGAGGGCAATTTCAGTAACATTCGACGCTTTTCTGATGGTAAAGCTGCTATACAGTTTGAAGGCAGATGGGGATTCATCAATAAAAAAGGAAATTTTGTTATAAATCCTAAATTTAGGGATGCCTCTCATTTCTCCGATGGTCGTGCTTTCGTTCGCAGTATTGACTACTCCAATTATTACTATATAGACGAAAACGGTAACCGCATTGAAGCCATTGGATTACCTAATAATATTGATTACGTGGAAGAAAGTGAATTTAGAGATGGCAGAGCTCTGGTTCGTGACAATGACCTGTTTGGTTACATTGATAAATCAGGAAAAACCGTGGTTGAATTGAAATATGCAGAGGCAAAACCATTTTCTGATCAGATGGCTGCCGTTAAAGTGAGTGACCGATGGGGTTTTATTGGGATAAACGGTAATGTCACTATTTCCCCTCAATTTATAAGTGTTGGAAACTTTGGAAATGGTTTGGCCCCTGCGAGGATCAACTCAAATTCTTTCGGTTACATCAATAGATCAGGTGAACTTGTTATAGAAGAACAGTTCCAACAGGCCGGAACTTTTAGTGAAGAACGCGCGCCTGTACTCATCAATGATAAATGGACATTTATTGATAGATCGGGCAATCAGATCACTTCACCAAAATTTGATGAAGTTGAACCATTTTACAATGGTTTAGCCCGTGTTATCATTTACGAACCGGTGGAAGATGAGATCGAAGAAAACTATGGATATATCGATAGATCCGGTAATTATGTCTGGTTTCCAACTCGTTAAGGCCTAATTTTTTGTAACAATCGGCTGTTCTGTGTCTCTTTTAAATAAATAAAAAAGGACAACCGTTATGATCAGTGAACAAATAATCCAAGATTACCTGGAACAGGAGCACGAGAATGATGAGATCAAGTACAGAATAAAGGTCTCTCTTCTGGTGCTATCCGTTATCTTTCTGCTATTGCTTTCCAACTAAATAGTTACGTTACTGTATTCATTATTTGAATTATTTATCACAAGATATGAATGCAGATCGTCCACCCTACTGGCTAAAGATCATTATAGCTATTGTTATTTGTAATTTGGTTGGGCTGGCAGCAAGTACCGTTACCATTGATGCCATTCCCGGCTGGTATGCATCTCTCAACAAACCATCATTTAATCCTCCAAATTGGTTATTTGGCCCCGTATGGACTACCTTATACATTCTGATGGGGATCTCAGCTGCTATGATCTGGCAAATTGGTATGAACCGACAGGATGTAAAGCATGCTTTATCTGTTTTTGGTATCCAGCTTATGCTCAACGGGATCTGGTCTTATCTGTTTTTTGGGTTTCAAAGTCCTCTTATTGCTTTCATTGAGATCCTGCTTTTACTCGGTATGATCATTCTAACGATACTCCGCTTCAAAGAACTCAAACCTCTGGCTGCCTGGCTGTTGATCCCCTATCTACTGTGGGTAAGCTTTGCATCCATCCTCAATTTTTCCATCTATACCCTAAATTAAAGTGATTCATTTTAATGGGTAGACGATTAAGAAAATTTACAATAGAGTAATATATTTATTGTAACATTACCGATATGTAAGTGATGGGTAAGAAATGAATATTAATCTTATTATGGGTAAATGAGTACAAAGTTCAATGGGGCAGATCCCAATACATCGGGTTTGAAGTATTATGGGCAAAAACGGCCGGATTTTGCAGTTGTGCCAAAAGAAGGTCAGGAATCGGTGTGGGATTATCCCAGGCCGCCGATCATCGAAAAGGAAGAACGGGAGGTTTTGATCATTTTTGAAAATAAGATCATTGCCAGAAGTACCAATGCCCTTAAGGTTAAAGAAACAGCAAGCCCCCCATCTATTTATATACCCAAAGAAGACCTTAATAATAAATACCTAAAGAAAACTCAGGGGGTATCCAGGTGTGAGTGGAAAGGTGAGGCAATTTATTGGGATGTAATTGTGGATGATAAAGTAGCTGAAAAAGCAGCGTGGTGTTATCCTCAGCCCAAAAAAGAATTCAATAAAATTATGAGCCACTTTGCCTTCTACCCCTCGAAATTATATTGTTATCTGAATGGCGAACATGTACAGCCTCAACCGGGAAAATTTTATGGTGGTTGGGTAACTAAAGAGATCATCGGCCCTTTCAAAGGGGAATCTGACAAAACCTATTTGTAATACAACTCTCTACTTTTCACATTATTTATAATAAGAACGGTCCCTATTTCTTTCAGAACTGAGGATTTGAACTTATAATAGCCAAAACCTCTAACCAATTGCCCACTTATGCTTACAAAACAACGTTCTATTCTGACACTTGTGGCGGTCCTATTAACCGGTTTCAGTTATGCACATGCACAGGTTGATGAATCCTACTTCGATTACATGGATATCTTTGACCTGCAGATGGTCGCAAGTCCCCAGATCTCACCAGATGGTAACACCATTGTATATCAAAGGCATCAGTTTGATGTGATGACAGACCGCAGAATGGTCAATCTTTGGACCATTGGGTTCAACGGTGAGGATCATAAACCACTTACATCCGGAAAATCAGGTTATGGTAATGTGGTCTGGTCGCCTAATGGCAACAGGATCGCATACACATCAAGTGAGGAAGGATCCAGTCAGATCTTTGTGCGATGGATGGATTCCGGAATTTCAGCTTCTCTCACTAATCTAACAGAAAGTCCAGGTAACCTTAGGTGGTCACCCGATGGAAGCATGTTACTCTTTTCAAAATTTGTTCCGGCTAATTCATCTCAAAGAATAGCACAACTACCTTCACCTCCGGAAGGTGCAGAATGGGAAAAACCGGCACAGGTCATTGATGATGTCGTTTACAGAAGAGATGGAGGTGGATATGCTGAGAAGGGGTATAATCATATATTTGTGATCTCTGCAGAAGGCGGTTCACCCCGTCAACTTACGCATGGTGATTACGACCACGGTTCTGCTTCATGGGCTCCTGATGGCAATCATATTATTTTTACAGCCGATCGAACAGGAAATGCCGAACTGGACCCAAATAATGAGCAGGTCTACGAAATGAACATTGAAACTGGTGAGATGACACAGATCACTGATAAACGAGGCCCGCACAGCAACCCAAGGATCTCACCAGATGGTAAACTGATAGCGTACACCGGGTACAAGGATGAATTTGTGGGATACCAACTTACCGATCTTTATATAATGAACCGGGACGGTTCAAACCTCCGAAAGATCTCAGATGATTTCGAACAGGATATTTCATCCATTAACTGGGCCTCAGATAGTCGCTCCATCTTTTTTGGATACACTGAGGAAGGTGATAGTAAAGTTGGTAACATTAAATTGAATGGCGAATATTCAAACGTTGTGGCAGGCCTGAGTGGGGCCACTATTGGCCGGCCATACAGCGGTGGCTCTTTTTCTATTGCAAAGAACGGACGCATTGCCTATTCAGTTGGATCCCCCACAAAACCGGCCGAACTGGGTGTGGCTCACTTCCCAACACGGATGGCACCTAAAACTCTGACGAACCTGAATGAACAATTTCTGAAAGCAAACAAGCTCGGCGCTGTCGAGGAATTCTGGGTGGATTCTTCTGTGGATGATTTCAAAGTTCAGGGCTGGATCATCACTCCTCCTGATTTTGACCCAAATAAGAAATATCCCATGATCCTTGAGATACATGGTGGACCATACTCGAGCTATGGACCTCAGTTCACGCCCGAATTACAACTTATGGCAAGCCGAGGCTATGTAGTGGTTTATACGAATCCTCGTGGCAGCACCAGTTATGGTCCGGATTTCGCTTCCTACATCAATCTCAATTACCCAAGTGAAGATTATAACGACTTAATGGATGCAACGGATCATGTGATCGGTCAGGGTTATATTGACGAAGATAATTTATTTATCACCGGTGGTAGCGGTGGTGGTGTACTTACCGCATGGTCGATTGGGATGACCGATCGTTTTGCAGCTGCCGTTGTAGCCAAACCGGTCATAAACTGGTATAGTTTTGCCCTCACAGCAGATGGTGCTGCTTTTTACAGTAAGTACTGGTTTTCTAAACGACCCTGGGAAGATCCCGAACAATACCTCGAGCGTTCCCCTATCTCTCTTGTAGGCAACGTAAAAACCCCAACCATGCTATTAACTGGTGAACAGGATTACAGAACACCAATGAGTGAAACTGAGCAATATTATGCTGCACTCAAAATTCAGGACATTGATGCCGTAATGGTTAGAATTCAGGGATCCGGTCATGGTATTGCCGGCAAACCAAGTAACCTGATCCGCAAGGTTGGTTATATTGTTGGATGGTTCGACAGGTATAAAAATTAGATCTATGGCAATGACCTTCCCGTAAGGTTCATTATGATCTAACTTTTTAAGTTTTATAAGAGTCAGTTCAGGCTACCAAGTGAACTGACTCTTTTATTTTTAGGGGTAGAATTGTTTTCTCTTAAAATTTTCTTCTTAAAACAGTTCCTAATCGATATCTTTTCGAAAATGAATATCCATCCAAAAACTAACTGAATGCTCTTTGCGGTAAGCCTTCCATTTCTGAATGAAATTGTAGCTCTGTTTCTGGTCAGCGTTGTCATTGCATACATTTGCTATAAAATCAAACTGGTTCCCATTGCCGGATTTCTTATTGCCGGGGTGATCATCGGTCCCAATGCGCTGGCTCTTGTTCAGGATATTGAACTGGTGGATATGCTGGCTGAGATCGGAATCATCCTATTGTTATTTACTATTGGTATTGAATTCAGCCTGGAAAAACTGGCTCGTATCCGAAATGCCATATTAGTAGGTGGTGGACTTCAGGTAATTTTTACAATTGCCTCGGTCGTTGGGATATTGCTGTTGTTTCAGGTTGATTATAAGATCGCGATCTATACCGGATGTCTGGTAGCTTTAAGCTCTACAGCCATTATTTTGGGATTATTAAGTGAGCAAGGTAAAACCGATACTCCTGTAGGCCGGTTATCACTGGCAGTACTGATCTTCCAGGATCTTGCCATCATAGCGATGGTGTTGCTGGTACCAATTTTGTCCGGCCAAAGTGATTCCATTTCGGATGTATTCTGGGTATTAGGAAAAGCTATTGCTTTGATCGCATTAGTAGTATTTTCGGCCCGAAAGATCGTGCCCTGGATCCTCGAAAAAGTTGCTCAAACCCGTCGTCAGGAGCTTTTTCTTTTAACCGTTATGGCTATCTGTTTTGGAACGGCTGCCCTTACAAACTTAGCCGATGTCAGTCTTGCACTTGGGGCCTTTCTTGCCGGTCTGGTTGTGAGTGAAAGCCATTACAGTGACCATGCCCTCAGTGAGATCCTCCCATTGAAAACCATTTTCAACGCTGTATTCTTTGTTTCTGTCGGCATGCTTCTTGACCTTCAGTTTGTACTCGATAACCCTCTGCTTTTACTCGGAGTTGCTTTCGGTATTTTACTTCTCAAATTCATTATCAGTTCAGCCAGTATTTTGGTCTTGGGATACCCGGTCAGGGTTGCCGCAGCTACCGGACTTGTTCTTGCTCAGATCGGTGAATTCTCATTCGTACTGGAACGGGCAGGTCGGGCTGCAGGCCTAACTCCCGGAGGTTTTGGCGAAGTTGGCTCCCAAACTTTTATCGCAGTATCTGTACTACTCATGCTGCTCACTCCACTAATGTTAAAAGTGAGCCCAAATGTAGGGGAACTCCTTTCAAAAACGCCCCTCAGAAAATTGGGGTCAAATCGGGA
Organism: Gracilimonas sp. B-17; assembly: GCF_056857935.1. Lineage (NCBI taxonomy): Bacteria > Pseudomonadati > Balneolota > Balneolia > Balneolales > Balneolaceae > Gracilimonas > Gracilimonas sp. B-17. Next base: position 844,455 of record NZ_JBSXOA010000012.1, on the reverse strand, counting down.
AGATTCAACGGATGAGGTTCAATCCACCGACCTTGAAGACCATGTCATCCTGGTAGGCTACGGACCCGCCGGACGTAACCTCGCAAAAGTATTCAGTGAGACAGAAATTCCGTTTGTGGTTATTGAGATGAATCCACAATCTGTTAATGAAATGCGTAAGAATGGCATTAATGCTATTTATGGTGATGCCTCCAGAACCCACATTCTTGAACATGCAGGGGTTTACAAAGCTAAACTCTGTGTGGTTGTCATCAATGATCCAAGAGTCACTCCACGAATCATTAAACTTGCCAACTACCTAAACCCTACCATACAGGTAATTGCCAGAACCAGGTACATGTCAGAGGCTGAATCACTTAAAGAAGCTGGAGCTCATCAGGTAGTCCCTGCTGAAATGGAGACTACGGTCAGACTCTTTTCTAATGTGTTAAAATCATATATGATCCCTGATGAAGAGATAGAACAACACATACGCGAACTGCGAAAAGAAGATTATCAGATAATTAGAGGAAGTATTGAAGAAGCTCATCTTATGGTACTTCAGGGCTTGAACGATGAAGGCTTACACACACGTGCTGTATTAGTCCGTGAAGGATCTTTTGCTGCTGGCAAATCACTTGGTGAACTCATGTTAAGAAATAAGTATCAGATCACTGTTCTTACAGTTCATCGGGGTGATAATAATTTTGGAAACCCTGCCGGCGAATTTACCCTTAAACCCGGTGACAGGCTCATCATGGTTGGGCTTGCCGATCGTTTCGCAGAAGCAGCAGAGATCTTCCGTGAAAAAAATATGCCAGATGATTTGAAAGAGGTCTGATCTACTTATGCTCTTAATAATCTTTATTTTATATCGATGTTATTTTTCTTCATATAAGTTTCACACTTCACATCTATAATCAGGGCGTTAAGTGCGATTTGAAATGTTTTTACAAATCTTTGTGGAACAAATCAGGTTTTGATGTCTCTTAATAGGAAATAAAGCAATGTAAGTGATAAATATTAATTTTTTTTAATATTAGAGTTTACTAACTTACTTATGTATTCAACTAAATCACCTGTTATGAAAAAAGCACCTATTTCATTCATACAAAAGGTAAATGCAGCCATCAAAGCATATTTTGATAAAAACCCGAATGATCTTATCGCATTATCCTTCGGCATCTTAGTTTTTGCTTTTATTTTTCTGATTACCCCTCAAATTCCTCAAAAATCTACCTCCACCCTCGCTGACCAACCGGAAGCAGTACAAGAAACTGTTAAGCAGGAAAACACAGACCTAGATGACAATTCCATCAAAAATGACAAAAAAGTCGTACTGAAAGCTACATTGAAGTAATATCTCTTTTTTGGCTACGGCTTATTTCCAGGCTCCAAGGATCAACCCCATCAGCGTATAGACGACCACCCAGAATCCCCCGTTTATGAAAATATATTTCCAAGATTTTCTTTCATAAAGGGCATTAACTCCAATAGCCATGGCTACCCATCCAAATCCGGCCAGGAATCCGTAAATGGCTCCTTCCTGCAATCCTACTTCATTTCCAAAGAACATAGCCAGACAGTAAGCCATTATGAATTGAAAGATCAGGGTAAACCCAAAGATCTTGACCATATTTCCTCCCTGAATATCACTTTCTGTAAGTCCAGTAGCTTCCATCCATTTTTTTCCGAATACAGGACCATACCAAAGAAATCCTACAGCAAAACCCACAAGAGAGGCAGCAATAATTGCTAACCAGTTAATTGTAACACCTTCCATTTACATCCTCCGTTAATTTATTGTCGAAGAGGTAGTTATGCGCTTTATTAACACAAATTGAACCCTCACTTCATTAGGAATTAACAAAAAAAGGACGGCTTCTACAATACACCGTAAATAAAGCTGTACTAAATGAGTAATTAACACAGCTTTTGTATTAATTTTCTTACCTTTAAAGCTGTATTAAATCTGAAAAAAACACACTATGACGTATCCTGATTTTAATCAGACTGTACCAATTGACGAGATCGGAGTTAATGAACGGGTTTCCCGGTTAAACTCACGCAGTATTAAGAAAAGTTCAAAGGTACAGGCTCTAAAACTTGCACTCAGTATGATAGACCATACTACCTTAGAGGGCAGTGATTCCCCCGGCAAGGTCAGACAGTTGTGCAAAAAAGCAAAGCACCCCTATCCTGCCATACCTGAACTGCCAACAGTTGCAGCAGTTTGTGTATATCCACGATTGGTCAGTGTGGCTAAAAAGGAGCTAAAAGGTACTGACATTCATGTTGCAAGTGTAGCCACTTCATTTCCTAGCGGCCAGGTTCCTCTTTCCAACCGATTGGATGATACACGTTTTGCAGTCAATGAAGGAGCAGATGAGATAGATATGGTGATCAGTCGTGGTGCCTTCCTTAATGGTGAATTCAGTTTAGTTTTTGATGAGATAGCCGCTGTTAAGGAAGCTTGCGGTGAAGCTCACTTAAAAGTTATTCTCGAGACCGGAGAGCTTCAAACTTTAGAAAATGTCCGAAAAGCAAGTGATCTTGCCATGCATGCGGGTGCTGATTTTATTAAAACTTCGACCGGTAAAGTTAGCCCGGCTGCAACTCAACCTGTTACATTGGTGATGCTGGAAGCCATCAGGGATTTTTATTATGACACAGACAAAATGATCGGCATGAAACCTGCCGGAGGTATCAGAACTGCGAAACAAGCGATCCAATATCTGGTATTAGTAAAAGAAACCCTTGGTTCAGCCTGGTTGAATAAAGATTACTTTCGATTTGGGGCTAGTTCACTTACTAATGATATACTGATGCAGATCGTTAAGCAAGAAACAGGTCGATATCAATCCTTGAATTACTTTAGCAACGATTAAACTCCTTATAATAGATTTTCAATTTTAGATTACTATTGCCATGTCCAACACTGAAACTAAAGAAGTTCCTTTTAAACCAACCTCTCCTAACTCAAAACTGGATTTTGCTTCTGTCTGGGAGTATGACCCCGCACCACAAGATTCAGACTTTGCTGAAGTAAAAGAACGTTACGATCTCTTCATTGATGGAAATTTCGTCAAACCATCAAAGGGGCGGTATTTTAAAAGTACCAACCCGGCCTCAGAAAAGGTGATCACTGAATTTGCAGAGGCTACGCAGAAGGATGTAGATAAAGCCGTTAAGGCTGCTCGAAAAGCATACGAAGGAGAATGGTCACGAATTTCAGCAAAGGAACGAGGTAAGTATATTTACCGCATCGCCAGAATGATTCAGGAAAGAGCCCGGGAATTTGCCGTGCTTGAAAGTATGGATGGCGGAAAACCGATCCGGGAATCACGTGATGTTGATATACCGTTGGTAGCTGCCTATTTCTTCTATTATGCGGGATGGGCTGATAAATTGGAATATGCGTTTCCCGGAAAAAAACCAGAACCTCATGGTGTTTGTGGACAGATCATTCCCTGGAATTTCCCAATGCTGATGCTGGCCTGGAAGATCGCTCCTGCCCTTGCTGCAGGTAATACCGTTGTTTTAAAACCGGCTGAAACTACTTCCCTGACAGCCCTTAAATTCGCTGAATTAATCAAAGATTGCGGACTACCGGATGGAGTTGTGAATATTGTTACGGGAGCCGGCCAGACGGGAGCTGAGATCGTTAACCATAAGGATATCGACAAGGTCGCATTCACAGGTTCAACAAAAGTGGGCAAACTTATTCAAAGCTCCCTTGCCGGAACCGATAAAAAGTACACACTTGAATTAGGCGGTAAAGGAGCCATGCTCATTTTTGAAGATGCTCCTATTGACCAGGCTGTTGAAGGAATTATCAATGCAATTTACTTCAATCAAGGGCATGTTTGCTGTGCCGGTTCACGATTGTTGGTTCAGGAAGGAATAGCAGATAAGGTCATTCAAAAATTAAAGGACCGACTTGCAACACTTATTGTCGGCGACCCACTTGATAAGAATACAGATGTTGGAGCCATTAATTCCAAAGAACAGTTCGAAACTGTGAATAAGTACCTGGAACTGGGTGTTGAAGAAGGAGCAGACATTTATCAAAGTCAATGTGAAATTCCAGAGAGTGGTTATTTCATTCGACCTACCCTGTTTACAAATGTCTCTCAATCAAACTTAATAGTTCAGGAGGAGATATTTGGCCCTGTTCTGACAGTTCAAACTTTCAGGACAGCTGAAGAAGGTATTGAAAAAGCCAATAACACCCCATATGGCCTTGCTAACGGAGTCTGGACAGACAAGGGATCCAAGATCTTCAAGGTAGGAAGTAAAATGCGTTCAGGGGTGATCTGGGCGAATACATACAATAAATTTGATCCAACTTCCCCATTTGGCGGTTATAAAGAAAGTGGTATTGGCCGGGAAGGCGGAATGCATGGATTGGCAGCATACATTAAGAATTAAATAAGATCTGAATAATGGCTGAAGACAGAATTGACATCAAGAAAACATACAAAATGTATATCGGCGGTGACTTTCCCCGAAGTGAATCAGGAAGAACTTATAAGGCATTGAATGCAGATGGAAAACTGCTTGCTAATGCCTGTCAGGGTTCCCGTAAGGATTTTCGTGACGCAGTGAAGACAGCGCGATCTGCATTTAATGACTGGAGTAGCAGAAGTGCTTACAATCGGGGCCAGATCCTTTATCGTATAGCTGAAATGCTGGAAGATCGCAGGGATCAATTCATGAAAGAACTTGGCCCAATAGGTTTCAAGACAGCTGAAGCCGAAGCCGATATTAATGCTTCTATCGATAGGTTGATATACTATGCCGGTTGGACCGATAAATACCAACAGGTCTTTGGGGCGATCAATCCGGTTGCAAGTTCTCATTTCAATTTCAGTATGCTAGAACCTACAGGGGTTGTCGCTGCCTTTGCACCTGAAAAGAGCCCACTACTTGGATTGGTTTCAGTTGTGGCACCGATCATTGCCGGAGGAAATACATGTGTCATACTGGCCTCAGAAGAATTTCCACTTCCTGCTATCAGTTTTGCTGAAGTATTAAATTCATCTGATGTTCCAGGCGGGGTTGTGAATATCCTCACAGGTTCCCGTGAAGAATTAGGGGAACATTTTAGTTCCCATATGGATGTAAATGCTATGTGTTACACAGATGAACTTCCGCAGGAAATGAAAAAATTAATAGATGAAAATGCTTCACTGAACGTTAAAAGGGTTGTTAAACGACAAATTAAAGATTGGTACGAAAAGGAAGCCCAATCCCCCTATTTTGTTACTGACTTTCAGGAAGTAAAAACGACCTGGCACCCGGTAGGATATTAAGGATCAAATGAAAAAATTACTCATATTATTACCATACGTACTCTTGTTATTGTCTGGATGCTCATCAACTGAACAGACACTGGAAGAAACTATGGATGAGATCGAGCGTAATTATACCTCGAGTGAAGAATTCAAAATGCTGAAACTTGAATCTTTGAGAACCACTCTTTCAGACTCTTACTCAAGTAAACAAAATGATATACCTGAAGCTTTTAACCGAACAAAGGTTCAAAGGAAAGATGAAAGAAATATCTACGAAGGATACAGAGTGCAGATCTTTTCTGGCGAAGATGTGGTTGGTGCTGATACAACAGCCGGTAATTTCAGAGCCTGGGCCGATACAACGCTTTCTGGTTATCAGCCTCAAACGTATGTCTTCTTCAAAACCCCCTATTACAGGGTTCATGTAGGCGATTTTCACGAAAGAAATAAGGCGATTGAATTCTCAAACATCGTTAAAAGATTTTTTAAGGATGCGTGGGTAGTATATGACAACGTCAAACCCGGTAATGTACCTGCAGATACTGCAAACATTGAATTGATCCGAAAGGAAGATCGATAGATCACTTTTTCTTTCTACATTTGAACCCGCATAAATCTTGGTAATTAATACTCAACTTTTTGTGTATTATTACGAACAAGTAAACGAATTAAAGCAAACCATAGGCAACATTGGGTTTAAAGAACGAAGCACAATCCGGATACGGAACAAAAAAATTCTATAAGGAATATGTATCCGGTATGAGCCGGGAGCGGTTTTCTAAAGAATTAAGTGCCGATACTGAACGGTTAAAACTGGTCTATAAAGAGGCTGTTGAGGATATTGAAAGACAGCAGGGTCAACAACTTCCGGGTCATGTAAAATTTCTCCGGTTATTTTCAGACCTTACACAACGGCTTAACCCAACCAGGCGACTGATATTCGGGTTGGGATCCGTCAGTTTTCTATCCCACTACATTCTGGGGTTCTTTGGCCTCCTTCCTTACTTTTTTATTGGAGACCTTCTTCTTCCCTTTGGATTTATATCCATGTTCATGTTGCTGCTTATCGAACTTCTTGAAAAATCAGATGTTCAGAAAGAGATAGACCTTGCCCGTGAGATCCAACTGAGTCTTTTACCGGGCACATCATTGAATAAGAAGAACCTTGAGGTTTACTCCTTTGCCCACACTGCTAAAGAGGTTGGCGGAGATTATCTGGATGTCATCGAAACGGATGACGGAACCTACGTTATTATAGCCGATGTTTCAGGAAAAGGCTTGAGTGCAGCACTTTATATGGTTCGTTTACAGGCATTGGTAAGTATGATCATTGAAAAGGAAAAACCGTCCCCAAAAGAATTGTTCCTTCAATTAAATAACTACATTAAAAGTAATAGTCGTGACAAGACTTTTGTCACAGGTTGTGTAGCCTATTTCCCCAATGATGAGGAATATTTTGAATACATAAGAGCCGGCCATAATATCCCTATTTACTATAATAAAGACCGCGATGTAACTTATAAGCTCAAGTCAAATGGTTTTGCATTGGGAATGACCTCAACTAAGCTTCTTGATCAAAACATGGAGGTCAAGAAATTTCATTTTAAACCAGGAGATTCTGTTTTCTTTTATACGGATGGATTGAATGAGGCTCGCAACGTCCATGGCGAGGAATATGGTGAGGAGAGGATCGAATCTCTTATGGAGATCTACGGGTCTCTTCATTCAAAAACGATCATCGGAAAAGTACAATCATCACTTGAAGCTTTTATAGGTGAAGAAGACCCATTGGACGATATCACATTTACCTGTGTTCACCGCCCAATGACAAAATAAGCCTTCTTTTTGCCTGGCTTGTTTATTTATTAGCCAGTACAGCTTCAACGACTGCTTCAGATGTAATTCCAAAGTGCTCATAGAGCTCTTCATACGGTGCAGATTCTCCAAAAGAATGCATTCCAATTGCTTTACCCTTAGGGCCAACATACCTTTCCCATCCAAAGACGGACCCTGCTTCAATTGATACACGGTTTGTCACTGAACCTGGTAATACCTCTTCTTTATAGGACGCATCCTGTTTCTCAAATAATTCCCAGCTTGGCATACTTACCACACGTGTGTCCACTCCTTTTTCATCCAATGTTAGTTTTGCTTCAACTGCATATTGTAATTCAGAGCCCGTAGCCATGATGATAGCCTCCGGGGTTTTACTTTCAGAATCTGAAAAGATATACGCCCCTTTTTCAACCAATTCCGCCCTGTTTGAATCAGATCGTTCCAAGGTCGGCAGGTTTTGACGAGTTAAAACGAGCAGTGTCGGTCCATCTTCATTTTCAATGGCCGTTTTCCATGCATATGATGTTTCATTGGCATCACCCGGTCTGAGTATTGTGATATTCGGCATAGCCCTTAAACTGGCTAGATGTTCAATAGGTTGATGAGTAGGTCCATCTTCACCCAAACCAATACTATCGTGGGTCAATACAAAGATCGAAGGTACTTTCATGAGCGCAGCAAGTCTGATCGCAGGTCTCATATAATCCGTAAAGACAAAGAAAGTTGCTCCGTAAGGTATCATCCCCCCATGTAGAGCCATACCATTCACAGCAGCCCCCATTCCGTGTTCTCTTACTCCAAAATGAACGGTTCTGCCCGTTGGCGAATCTTCAATATACGATCCATAACCTTCAATATCCGTTTTGGTACTTCCGCCAAGATCAGCTGACCCTCCGAATAAATTAGGGACAATATCTTTAATCGCATTTATAACTTTACCTGAAGCTGCCCGGGTAGCCATACCTTTTGCATCTGTTTCAAAAACTGGCAGAGCTTCTGCCAGTTTCTCTGATAAGGTTCGGCTCATCCAGTTCTTAAAAAGCTCCGCCTCAGAAGAAAAATTCTTATCATATTTTTCCAGTTCTGAGTTCCACTGTTCTTCGGCTTTTTTTCCTTTATCCAGGGCTTCTCGGAATTTATTTAAAGCTTCAGACGGAATATGAAATGGTTCCTGACTTTCCCACCCATATGCTTCCTTCGTTAGGCGCACCTCTTCTTCTCCGAGAGGTGAACCGTGAGATGTTTCACTATCCTGTTTGTTAGGACTCCCAAACCCAATATGAGTTTTACATACAACGAGAGAAGGTTTATCGGTGACCGCTTGAGCTTTCTCAATAGCATCCGTAATCTCATCGTGGTCATGTCCATCTATTTCAATTACATGCCAATTGTAAGCTTCAAATCTTTTTGATACATCTTCTGTAAAGGTAATATCCGTTGAACCCTCAATTGAGATCCGGTTTGAATCATAAAGATATATTAGTTTACCTAACCCCATGTGACCGGCCATAGAAGCAGCCTCATGGGAGATCCCTTCCATCAGGTCTCCATCACTCACTATTGCATATGTGTAGTGATCCACCACCTTGTGATCCTCTTTATTGAATTTTGATGCCAGAAAATGTTCAGCCATCGCCATTCCTACTCCTGTACCAAATCCCTGCCCCAATGGGCCTGTGGTTGTTTCCACCCCCGGTGTCATACCATATTCCGGATGACCGGGTGTCTTACTTCCCATTTGCCTGAAGTTTTTTATCTCGTCCAGGCTTAGACCATAACCCGTTAAATGAAGCAAGCTGTAGATAAGCATGGAACCGTGGCCGGCAGACAAAATAAAACGATCCCTGTCATACCATTTCGGGTTTACAGGATTATGCTTCAAAAATTTGGTCCAAAGAACGTAAGCTACATCTGCCATCCCCATAGGCATTCCGGGGTGTCCTGAGTTGGCTTTTTCAACCCCATCGATAGATAAAGTTCTGATTGTGTTGACACATAATTGATCTAGTTTAGAAGCAGGCATAAAAGGCTGTAATTAAATTTTGAGGATATTGGATTGAGAAAGGTCCCAAAGATACCAATTAAGGATTTTGGAAGAAAAGGATTCTTGAATTTATTGCATAAAAAAAGCCACGTCCATTAAGAACGTGGCTTTAATTTCATTTACACCAGAATACTATTCTGCTGTTGAATCACACTTGAGCTCAAACTCCATTTTGTGCTCAGCCGGAGCTCTGAATGAGCCGTAAAGTGCATTTGAAAATGCATCACAAGCATTCGCTTTGTTGCCCAAAGTTTGGTAAGCAAAGCCTAATTCAAAATAAATCTTTGCTTTATCAGTTCTACCGCCATTTTCAAACTCGAGTGCCTGATTTGCATGTTCAATAGCCTGCTGTGCATTACTGTTCTTATTGTAAGCTTCAGCTAAACGATAATGCACATCAGCAGAACTGTTATCGTAATTTAGAGCCTTGGTCAAAGTCTCAACGGCAGTGTTGATCTCGCCATTTGTAATAGCCTTTGATCCTACGGCAAGAAGCTCATCATGAGCGGCTTCTCTTGCCTTGTTCGAAATATTCATTTTATTGGTTGCATCACCAACTTGAATAGCTCTGTCATACCATTCCAACATCTCGTCAATTCCCTGATCAATGATACCATCATCATTGGTATCATTCACTTTCTTAAAGATCTTTGCTTTATGAAAGTAGGCAGCTGCATAATTGGAATTCAGGTTCAATGCGCGGTCAACAGCTTCTTGTGCACCTGTCATATCATTCTGGCTGTAAAGTAGAACAGACTTACTGTAGTATAACTGAGGAATTGCACCCTCAGCACTTGGCGCGTATCGTGTATCACCATACTCTTCACTTACAGTTATTACATCTCTAAAGTCATTGATCGCTTCTTCAAGATCAGCAAGATCCTTACTTTGTTGAAAGTTCTGGTAAGAGGTACGTGCTTTTGCAAAATACATCTTAGGAATCTGACTCTCGGCATTTTGCTTGAGATCCTCACCCTCAGGTCCCAACTGATTAGCCATAGTAATAACTTGTTCAAACGAAGAGATAGCAGCTTCATAATCATTGGCTTGCGCTTCTTCAAGGCCTGCATTATACAGTTGTACTGCTTGCGTTCTGTCTTGAGCATGAATAGAGGTTGCTGTTAGCCCTAAGACCAAAGCAAATAAACTTATTTTAAAAACCTTCATATCTATATTGAGTTTTATCGTTAGTTGCAGCGCCGAATTTAATAAAAAATGACACTGATATTAAATTAATAACTGCTTTTTTAATGTTTTAGTATTTTTTATCAAAAATGAGAACAGAATGTTCCCTTTTAAAAGTAAAAGTTTGGCATTGGCTCTTTTTTACTGTAGAAATCACAAATTATATCCACAACTTCTTCGGTTGAATCAGTTACATGAAACAGATCTGAATCCTTATCGGAGATCGTCCCCCATTCTTTCATGGTCTTTTCCATCCAGTCAACCAACCCTTCCCAATAAGAGCTGCCAAATAATATGATAGGGATTTGATCAATTTTTCTGGTCTGGATCAGGGTCAGACTTTCAAATAATTCATCAAGTGTGCCAAATCCACCTGGAAACACTACAAATCCCTGTGCATACTTCACGAACATAACTTTTCGAACAAAGAAATAGTTAAAATTGATCATAAAATCTGGATCAACATGTTGATTTATTCCCTGTTCAAACGGTAAACTAATACCAAGACCTACTGATTTTCCTTTGGCAAGCTCAGCCCCTTTATTAGCAGCTTCCATTATGCCGGGACCTCCACCGGTTATCACCCCAAATCCTTTTTTCGTAATTTTATCTGCGGTTTCCACTGCCAGCTTATAGTATTCGTTTTCCGGGGTTGTTCTTGCTGATCCGAAAATTGATATACACGGACCGATCTGGAAGAGCTTATCATAGCCCTCAACAAATTCGCCCATGATCTTGAATACACTCCAAATATCCCGGTCAAAGCCCTTGGATTGGTGCTGATTTTGAAATTCTCTTTCTTCTTTGGTCATACGTTCTGTTCTAAAAATTTATTGAAAAAGATACAGTTGGTACTGATCTATATGAATTTTGTGCTATAAGCACCGGTTCAATGTCAGTACGCAACGAGAGGTCATCACTTACATCAAAAGACCTTAAATGTGCAAACACATAGGCATCTATTGCATTCAGTGCGTAAGATAGTCCAATGAAAACGAAAACAAGGTCACGCCGGTTTCGGTAAAAATTTCTATTTTGTCTTAAAGCTTCAAGACTTGAGTTTTCGGGAATGTACCCCGGTGTAGGCCCAAACTTCAGATCATCAGGTGTATTAGGGTTTAGGTTATAATAAGCCGCCCTGTAATCCTTATAATCACTGTGAAGTTGAATGCTATAGTATGAAAGCCCACCCAAAAGTCCATAAACAATGGGCACTTTCCAAAGTTGTTTGTTGGTCACCTGTCCCCATCCAGGTATCATAAGCGATCGTTTTAATACTTTTTTGGGATCCGGGTATTCCTCACCTGAAGATTCTGAATTTATTTGTTGAGGAACGAACGATACTATTGACTGTTCGTTACTCTGTATCTTCACGGGTTGGGAAATACCATGTATAGGTATCATAACCAACGTAAATAATACGATACTAATCGACCGTATCAAGGATTGCCAATATACGTTCAAGGTCGTCATCTGAATAATATTCGATCCTTATTTCGCCACCTTCTTTTTTAGGTTTCACGTTCACTTTAGTACTGAATGTACGCCGCAATCGGGCAGAAATATCTTTATAGAAAGGATCATCCGTGGTATCATTTGCCGTCTTAGAATTACTACCTGATTTTTTTGAAGGAGCGCTGATCTTTCGAACTTCCTCTTCGATCTGACGTACAGAGATACCGTCTTCAACCACTTTATCCAGGATCTTCTTTTGTACATCCTCATCTTCAATTGTGATCAATGAACGAGCATGACCCATCGATATCCTGTTCGCTTTAAGAGCTGATTGAATAAAATCAGGCAGATTTAACAAACGAAGCATATTGGTAACAGTGGTCCTGTTTTTACCCACTCTTTCTGCTACCTGAGCTTGTGTATAATCAAATTCTTCAAGGAGTCTTTTATATCCCAAGGCAACTTCAAGTGGGTTCAACTCTTCTCGCTGAATATTCTCAATGAGTGCAAATGCCATACTTTGCTCATCATCGGCCTCACGGATAAAAGCCGGAATTTCCTTAAGCCCACCGAGCTTGGCCGCTCTGAGTCGGCGTTCTCCACTTATTAATTCAAATCTCTTTTCACCAATATACCGAACCGTAATGGGTTGAATAAGCCCATGTTCTTTAATTGAATCAGCAAGCTCTTCGAGTCTTTCTTCATCAAATTCCTTGCGTGGCTGATGTGGGTTTTTTCTGATATGATCAACCGGTACAAAAAGTACGATATTTACTCTTTCTTCCGGTTTGACAAAACTCTTTTCTACACCTTCCCCATCAGATGATCCTTCACCTGCACCAGCGTTATCTTCATCTCGGTATTCAGGGAAAAAAGCTCCTAAACCTCGCCCTAAAACTTTCTTAGTAGCCATAATTATTTAGTATTAATCAGTAAGGACCGGACTGTTCTTGAATAGTTTCTTATTATTTTTTATGATCTCACGGGCTAAAGCCAGATAGTTTTTTGAACCAACACTGGTTGAATCATAAAGCAAGGCAGGTTTCCCGAAACTTGGAGCTTCAGCCAATCTAACATTTCTGGCAATAACTGACTTAAATACCCGGTCATCAAAATATCTCTTAACTTCATCAGCTACCTGATTCGATAATCTTGTTCGTGTATCATACATGGTCAGAAGAACACCCTCAATATCCAGTTCAGGATTTAAATGTTGCCGGACGATCTTGATAGTGTTAAGGAGTTGGCCTAACCCTTCCAGTGCAAAATATTCACATTGAACAGGTATAACAATAGAATCTGAAGCCGTTAAAGCATTTATAGTAAGGAGTCCTAAAGAAGGCGGGCAATCAATAATTACAAAATCATATTTTTCACGGGCACTTTCTATAGCACGTTTCAATATGTTTTCTCGCTGGTCGCGGTCGATCATCTCGATCTCTGCACCAACCAGATTTATATGAGATGGGACCAGATCCAAAAAATCCAGTTCCGTTTGCCTGATCGTTTCATCGATCTCCGTACTACCGATCATTACTTCGTAGACGGAATTTGAAACTGTTTTCGTATCAATTCCTAACCCACTCGTGGTATTACTCTGCGGATCTATATCTATTACAAGTGTTGGATGTTCAATAGCTGCTAAACTGGCAGCCAGGTTAATTGCCGTAGTTGTTTTTCCTACTCCACCTTTTTGATTGGCAATTGAAATTACTTTTCCCATTAAATCCTGCTTTATGCTTGTAATAGTTTTATGATAAATTCCAATATAAAGCGAGGTCTACTGCCATACAAAAATACTTATTCACATTTAAAGGTGAAGTTTTCCACATTTTATACTTAATGTATTGGCCAGCAATCGTTTAGTTGGATGAACCAGTTAGCAATATCCGATTTGTAGAGCTTGAATTACCTATTGGTTCACTTACAAGTTGAAGCTTATCATAACTTTTAAGCAGATCGGGGTGAATTGTGGTTTCAGAAGTACTAGGTTCCTCGCCGGCATATCGAAGTATATTATTACGATCTACCCAAGGCTCAATAGTTTGGCCATTCGCAATATTTGTTGCCTCTGTTTCAACAGGCACTGAACTGTAATACAAATAGCCTCCGGCCAGTGATGCAAAAAGAACCGCTGCAGCAGCCCCCCTCACAAATACATTTTTATAGTTGTATCCAGAATTTTGCCTTGCTGCCCGTTCTGCTTCTTTAGATATGTTTTCAACAATATTTTCTGGTGGCTCCAGGTCGGGAAGTGCTGAGAGCTTTTTATTGGTCGCTCTCAGACTTTCAACTTCGATCAAAAGATCTTCATCTTCCCGCATTAGTTTTTCAAATTCCAGTTCTTCAGAAGGATCCATTTCCCTCATCAGATACCGAATAGCCTTATGATCATCCGTGTTGTGCATGTTTTTCTTTTTCTCTTTCTTCCTCGAAGTATTTTCTCAGATTTATGAGCGCATATCTCATACGACCTAAAGCCGTATTGATGGATACACCGGTAAGTTCAGCGATCTCCTTAAAAGGCATTTCATAATAATGTCTTAAAAGAACTACTGAACGCTGCTCTTCTGGAAGTTTAGCAATATGTTTCATCAAACTTGAGCGGGTTTCATCTTCCACCAGCTGTTCGTCTGCATCCACAATGCTTTCATCTTCCATACGATCAAAATAATCGGTTGAAGAGTCCTCATCACTCCATCCACTAACGTCGATATATCGTTTTTGTTTTCTTAAATAATCTATTGTTGCATTATGGGCAATTCTCATAACCCATGCGATCCATTTCCCCTGCTCGTTATAAGTATCATCCATCTTTGTGATAACCTTAGTAAAGGTTGTCTGAAACAGATCATTAGCAATCTCAGGGTTCATCACCATACTGTAGATGTAAGAATAAATTTTCTGCTGGTGTCGATTCATAAGCTCATTGAATGCAGATTCATCCCCATTCTTTCTAAAATACTTTACAAGCTCACGGTCTTTAAGACCCTTGTAATCCGGTTTATCTACGTGTCTTTTAATTAATTTCATAATGGTCACCCTAAATTTGGGATTTTGCTCTTAACATGTCAAACAATTTTGACGGTTAAATGTTTCAATATGTTTTGTCAGAACGTATAGCACGTTAAAGCTGAACGAACAACCTTTCGGCTATATCTATTCTAACACTTACATCAGCCCATTCAAATAACATGATAATGCGAGCAAATTCCCATCAGGGCGTTTACGTTTAATCCTGTAAATAATTGTACACTTTTTTCCCAATTTTTTCACCTACAACCATTTGTATTTCGGGCAGACTTTTTTTGCGAATTTCCTTCACTGACCCTAATTCAGTCAGAAGTTTCTGAGCTGTCTTTTCTCCAATCCCTTCAATTTCAAGCAACTCTGTTTTTACCGTACGTTTTGCTCGTTTTTGCCGATGAAATGTAATGGCAAATCTGTGAGCTTCATCACGGGCATGTTGTAATAATTTTAAGGCAGACGATTTTTTGGGGATCATGATTGGGTCTTTCATTCCCGGGAGAAATACTTCCTCAAGTCGCTTGGCCAGACCTATGATCTCACATTCCCCGTAAAAACCTATTTCTTTCAAAGCTTCCACAGCTGAACTCAACTGACCTTTCCCACCATCTACAATTATCAGATCTGGAATCTGTAGTTTATCCTTCATGACGCGCGAGTATCGGCGGGTAAGGATCTCTTTCATGGAGGCAAAGTCGTCCGGGCCTTCCACCGTTTTTATGTTGAACCGTTTGTATTCACTCTTTCTGGGTTTGGCATCTACAAAACAAACCATCGAGGCTACAGGGTCACTGCCTTGCAGGTTTGAATTGTCAAAACATTCGATTCTTCGTGGCAACCGGTCTAATTTCAGGTGCTCTTTCAACTCTTTTACCGCATGCGGTATACGATCTCGTTCTGCTTTGGCCTTTTCCAGGGCCCGTTCGTTCAGATGTAATTTCGCATTAGCTTGTGCCATTTTGATAAGCTGTTTTTTCTCCCCGATCTGTGGCACATGAACGGGAACGATCTTCCCTCGTTCCTGCTGTAAATATTGTTCCAATGGTGCCGTTTCAGGCAGCTTATGACTCAGGTATACCTCATCCGGGATAGCGGCCATGTACTGACCCGTATAATAATCTTCAACAAATGATTGCAGCATCTCCCCCATTTCCAATCCTTCAATATTTTTAAGGTACCGATGGAATTTCCCGATCATCTTTCCTTCCCGAACTTTGAATAGAACTCCACAAGCCTCTCCAATTTCCTCATCTTTTCGGATGGCAAATACATCGCGGTCTACTTTTTTGGAGACCACCATCTTCATCTTTTGACTGTAGTGCTGTACGGCTTCAAGGCTGTCTCTCAGTTGAGCTGCTTCCTCAAAAGCCAGGGCGTCTGATGCGATCTGCATTTCCTCTTTCAACTCACGTATCAGCTGATCGGTCTGCCCATTCAACATTCTTTCTACTTTTTTGATAGTAGTCTGATACACTTCGTCGTCCCAATCTCCTGAACAATTCTCAAGGTAAT
Source organism: Gracilimonas sp. B-17 (assembly GCF_056857935.1). NCBI lineage: Bacteria > Pseudomonadati > Balneolota > Balneolia > Balneolales > Balneolaceae > Gracilimonas > Gracilimonas sp. B-17. The sequence goes on along the minus strand of NZ_JBSXOA010000012.1, from coordinate 828,120 downwards.
CATCAAAACAAGAATGCCAGTTTGGAACACTTTTTGTCTTATCAATATTCTTTTGAGAGACAGCACATGTACATAGACCAAATGCTTTTCGGATCGTTTCCAGCATTCTTTTCATGGCTCCTACATTGTCATAAGGACCAAAATATTTACTGCCATCCTTTACTACGGTTCTGGTGGGATACACACGAGGCTTGGTCTCATCAGTGATGCAAATGTATGGGTATGACTTATCATCCCGATACATGATGTTATAGCGCGGTTGATACTGCTTGATGAGATTATTCTCCAGTATAAGTGCTTCCGCTTCAGAATCAGTTACAAACACCTCCAGGTTATCGATCTTCGACACCATGGTCTTTATGCGACCATCCACCGGCCGTGATTCCTGAAAATAAGAACGAACACGGTTCCTGAGTCTTTTTGCCTTTCCAACATATAAGACTGAATCGTTGGTATCTTTATATATATAAACCCCCGGAGATGTGGGTAAATTGGCGACTTTTTCCGAGAGTTTAACTTGTCCTTCATTACTCATAGCTCAAAGATAAGAGAAATTTGATCATGGTTTAATGGCAAGCGAAAATTCGTACATATAAAATCCTCATATAATTTCCCCAGGTACTCACCTTATAATTCAATACTCCAGATCCCATCGTTCAGGATATATTGTGTATATAGGCCAATTCCATTGTTTGATTTTAAGGAGTTATAAGATCTCACCTGTTTTGATCTAACAACTTAGGTCAGTTCCGGGAAATTTCATTCATTATTGGTTCCTAGAATTCATAATTTTGATTCATGGAAACAACTCAAACTTCCCCCAACATCCCCATTATTTATGAAGATAACCATCTGTTGGTTATTGATAAGCCGGCAGGTGTACTTTCACAGGAAGACCATACCGGTGATCCGGATGTGCTGAACCTTTGTAAAGCCTACATCAAGAAAAAATATAACAAACCGGGTAATGTGTACCTCGGTTTGGTGCATAGATTAGATCGTCCGGTGAGCGGAGTAATGGTATTGGCCAAAACATCCAAAGCGGCTTCACGACTCTCCTATCAGATCCGAAAACGAACTATCAACAAGACCTATTGGGCATTGGTTGAAGGACAAACTCCGGTCTTCGGGGAACTTGTCCACTTTCTTGAGAAAGACAACCGTACAAATACAGTGAAGGCTTTTACATCTCCAAAAGGAAAAGCTAAGGAATCTCGTTTGAAATTCATCACCATTAAGACCAATGACAAATACAGTGTCATTGAAGTAGATCTGATAACCGGACGCCCTCATCAGATCAGAGTGCAGTTTGCAGAAGAAGGCTATCCTCTTTGGGGGGACCTTAAATACGGTAATTCGAAGGGTACTAGTGATAAAGATATAGCTTTAAGGGCCGTTAAGCTTGAGCTGGAACACCCTACCACAAAAGAATTAATGATCCTCAAGGCTCCCAAACCTACAGGTCAGCCATGGAATATGTTTGAGTATTGATCATCAATCTATTCTCTAGAATATTCAGTAAGAATTCTCCCAGGGCTTTTTAAAACGAAAAGCAAAATCAGATACCATCCAAACGCCTAATATCGGACGCGTCATAGCGAACCGATAATTATATGGTATAGCCGGATATCCATAGGATACATATATCCTATACGGACAGTGGTATTTCTTTGTTAATGCGATACCATTTAGAGGCAGGCTGAAAAATTGCTCTAATTCAAAATGGTGTTGTGCACGTTTTAATATTTTTAAAGAGGTGTCTGCTAATTTTTTATCATGAGTAGCAACCCCAATATAAGGTACGTTCCCAGCAATTTTATTTACTATAGCGATATAATTTGACCGAGAATCGACCTTGTGCTCTGGATCTTCCCATTGCCCTTTTACCATTCTTACTGGAAGGTTCAAGTCAATGGCCCGCTCAGCATCATCAATACTTCGCCTCCAACGCGATGGCAATGTACATCCTAGATAATCCTGATATCCTGATGCACGTTCTAAAAAATCAAAATTCAAATCAGTGGTATCAGGTGCTAGTGAGTCAATATGAATTCGTGTCCCTCCATTTTTTGCAACATCAAGAATCCTGATAAAAAGCTCATAGTCATAATCTATGGCATCAAGTTTAAGGGATAGATAGCCATCGCCTTCAATTTTTTCCATTGCTTTAAGAGCCTGAATAAAACTATTCGCATTTTTTTCCTTTGAAGCTTCATTGAGATCCCTATTATTACCATCAACCCAGGGAGATAGTATATAATTGTTACCTTTAGATACAGCCCACTGACATACTTCCAATGCCTTTGATAAATCTTTACCCGCTACATGCCTTGAAGCTATCCTTGACACAATATTATGCCGTACCTTATCAAACATTGTTACCTCTCTTTAAATTGGGCCCATCTGTAAGTTATAGTATTTCTCAGGTCATGATAATAACGGTTTATGTGATCCCAGCTATTGACCATACGACCATACAATGAGTTGGGATAAATTCGATATGAAACTAATTCATGGACCCCTGTAGCCCAATGATGAAGCCATTTATCATTGTTTCCCAAAAACTCACAGCTATTCAATCCACTATCATAACAATACTTGACAACATAATTCATAAGTAAGATTCCAGGATATATTGACCTATATATTTCATCATAACCGATCTTGAATAACCATAAACTGTTAGCATATTCAACTGCAAATTGAGCTGCAATGGGGTTTTTGTCGAGATACATAAAGTTTAATCTCAATTTCCCCTCAGAAGCCATCAGATAGGCATACTCTTTGAAAAAGTCATGAAGTGCCTCGTGTTTTCCAATCGCAGTTCCCATTCGCCCTTTCCAGTTGGAAGCTTCGATTTTAAACATTACATCTAAATAATGATCCAAATTTGAAGCTGTAGGAGTAATTACTTCAAAAGAAACCTCACCCTGTTTTTTGGCCTTACGTTGTAACCTGCGAATATTAGTTCTCTTGCTTGAAGACAAGCCTGCTTCAAAAGAAGACCAGTCACCGTTCGTATTCACATAGGGAATTTTTGAAGTTTCCCTGGAGTAGAACTCTGAATCTCTCATCTCAAGTTTATTATTCAGTATTCTTACTTCCGGGGAATCTTCATATAAACCTCTAAGGTATAAAGGTCTGCGAAGTTTCAGAATAGAGTTCAGCAGGATCTTTAGTGAATTTTCCGAATCATATAGAAGACCAGAAGGCTCACGGAGTATGGATGTACCCAATATTTCCAGATGTGGGAGAAACTTACCTTTGGAAGCCAGAGGAGCTATGGCTTTTAATTCCCCTTCACCGGTTGTAAGCATGATCATAGCCGGTTTACTGGAACTTGAAAAACCTTTTGAACCAGCGAGATACCAGTTTACATCAAGCAGAGGGTTACTGAATTTTTCTGAGAGTTTATTCCAAGGCCTGACATAGCTCTCTAATTTATCAACACTCTCTATTTGCTCGAATTGAAGCCTTACATTTTTACTAATTAACAACTCCTTAACAGTGTCTCGCATATCCGAATCCGCCTAATTCTTAAATAGAAGCACAATGCTGACAACTAACCTATTTTTACTATAACACTAACTTTTTCAGAATCCTTGAATAAGTTATTGTGTGATCAATTGTCTTTAACGCTTCACACCGCTTAACTTTTTGAATAAATCACACTAGTTAATAATTGTGAACATTGTGTGAAATTGCGGAAGTGTAACAAAATGCACTCGAAAATTATCAATTGCAGAATATTAGATAAGCTTCGCTTGACTGATTGAAAAGGATCTCAAACTTCAACCTTAAATGAAGTTCCCCTGGTATCCAGTCTGTTTTTGAAGGTTAAATAGATATTTGTTCCCTCTTTTGATTCTATTTCCACTTCTGCTTTTAACTGTTTTGAATAGGACATGACGATCGTAGTACCCAAAGTTGGGCTTTCTTCAAATTTAAAATCTTCAGGTAAACCATTTCCATTATCTGCTACGCAGACCTCAATGATATCATCCTCTTCTTTGACCTGAACTGAAATGGTTCCCTGATGTTTTCCCTCGAATGCAAAAGTAAACGCGTTGGAGACAAGTTCATTAATGATCAAAGCAAGTGGTACAGCTTGATTCAAATTCATATATAAGGCATCTGAGTCAATAACCAGATCTATATTTTTATCAGAATGAAGAAAAGAATTTTTTAGCTCTTCAAGCATAAGATTCAAGTAATGATCAAATTCTATTCCGGAAAAATCTTTTGCTTTGTATAGCTCTTCATGGATCAGTGACATTGATTTTACCCGTCTATAGTTTGACCTCAATACCGATCTTGTTCTTTCGTGCTCTGAAACTACTTCTTGCAATTGCAGGAATCCTGAAATGATCGCAAGGTTGTTCTTAACCCTATGGTGAACTTCCTGCAATAGAACTTCTTTTTCATTTAATAAATTTCTCAGTCTGCCCTGTTGATCGATCTGATTTGAAATATTTTGACCGGTTCCAAGCAAATAGGTTTTATCTCCATCCTTGAAGCTAACTGCGCTAAACAAAAATGGGATCTTCTCCCCGTCCTTTCTGACCAGATCTGCTTGAATGAAGTCTGCATCGCCATTCAAAGTCTTTTGGATATGTTCTTGTATACGTTTTACATCTTTTCCTATAAAAAAGTCGGTAGGTTTTAACTTGCCTAACTCGTCATCTGAATAGCCTGTATTATTCCTAAGATTCTTATTCCACCGGCTAAGATTCATCTCCTCATCAAACATATAAAAATCAATAGGCAGGGCATTTATGATGGCATCACTAAGTTTTTTTTCTTCGATCAGTCCCTCTTCAGCCAATTTTCTTTTGGTGATATCCTGAAAAGTAATAAGCCACTTTCCAAATTTACTGATCGCGTTTACCTCCATGAAAACCCTATCACCCGAATGAACAGTAATTTGAGTTTCGATATTAAATGGATCTGAAGCTCCATTTTTATTCCACGTTTTAAGCTTTTCAACAAAATTCCATCCTGGAAGCGCTTTAAAAAGTCCTTTGCTTCTTCCATCAGGCAGAATTCGGTTAAGCAGGTCTGACCCATTTGAATTTGTATGCAGAATTTTAAAATCGACGGGATCCACGATCAACATAGCTTCCACAGAGGCTTCCAAAAAGGCTGTCAGAGTTTCAAGGTCTTTGTTCTTCTTTTTAAGCTCCAATCTGGTTTGTATTTCACTGGCTATGATCGACAAAGCATTGAATTGAGAGTCTGAAAGCTTTTTTGGTTCAGTGCCCAATACACATACAGTACCCAAATTGTGTCCTTTGGATTTTATATTGAAACCTGCATAAAAACGAACCTTAGGATTTTCAATAACGAACGGTAATTCCCTGAAATTTTCATTTTCGAGGGTATCCTCAACGATCAGATGTGAGTCATTTTGAATGGTGTGATGACAAAACGATATCTCTCTCGGCGTTTCTTTAATGTCGTTTCCAAAATTGGCTTTACTCCAGGTTCTAGATTCATCAATAAAATTAATTTTGCCAAAAGGTACTTCACAAATTTCAGCTGCAAGCTGGATCAAACGATCAAATTCTTCCTCTTCGGGAGAATCAATAATATCATAACTACGAAGTGTTTCTAAACGATTCTGCTCTTTAGTATCTAGGTTTGCCATAAAACCGGTAATTTTAAATATGGTAATAGGTTCTCAAATGGATCTACGGAGGGCTAAAGTAAGAATAGTATTTCGTGATAATGCTTAGAAGCGTCTAATACTGTCTAAGACAATAGAATTCAGAGTATCTGTTAACTGAATGTCCGGAACAGAATCGATCATGATCAGTGAGTCTGAACGAAATCCAATGGAGTCAGGAAATGATTCCGGTTCCGGCTTAGGTAAATAGGAATATCCACTCAGTTGCTCCATATTTCGAAGGATCCACTGACTTCTGTCCAACACATATTCGGAAGGTGGTTCAGGTTCAATGAGTTTCGGGTTGGGAAGCACAGTAGCCATTCGAGCAGATTCTATCGGATCAAGCCCTGAACCTGATTTACCATAATAATATTCTGATGCTGTGTTCACACCAAACATGCCGGGACCAAATTCAGCGATATTAATATATACTTCCAGTATCCTTTCCTTTGTCCAGAATAGTTCGATCGATACGGCAATTGCAGCCTCAATACCTTTCCTGATATAACTTTGAGCCGGCCATAAAAACAGGTTCTTGGCTACCTGTTGCGTTATGGTACTTGCTCCCCGAATGCGTCCTTCTTTTTCTTTTTCTTCAAGTGCTTTATCAATGGCAGCCAGGTCCAAACCCCAATGTTCATAAAACCGCTGATCTTCCGATGCTACAACAGCTAATTTAAGGTGATCAGGAATCTCATTGTCAGGTAACCAGGTTTGTCTCAAATTATACCTTTCACGTCCTGTTTTATCCCAATCTTCTTGCAATGTAAATGCCGTAAATGGAGGATCGACCCATCGAAGAGCCAGTATCAGCATGCAAAACCAAAAAGACCAGCCAAGTATAACACCACCGGTTATTTTAACATATTTAATCCAGGAGATCGGTTTTTGTTGTTGTTCTTCCATAAGCCAATGGTATCAATTTTAAGAAAGAGATACTTTGATCGGATGAAATTGTTTCTATATGATCAGTTTTCTGTATAAGAGTTTATGAAGTAGCTTCTTACTATATAGGGTAATTCATTAATTGGTTAGCAAGTATTACCCATATGCTCGAATCAGTGAGATCATCAATATTTACTCAGATTCCGTAGTATCTTCCAATAATTCATCATCAAATTCATTTGTAAGGCCATTAGGCAACTGTTTTGAAGCTTTTGCCCCCAACTTTCTGATCATCTCTGCCTGACGAACCAAATTTCCAGCACCTGTAGAAAGTCGTCCCATTGCCTCATCATAACTATCCTGGGTCTGCCGGATACGCTGCCCGATATCTTCCATACTTTCCACAAATAGAACAAATTTATCATATAAGGCGCCTCCCCTTTTAGCGATCTCCATGGCATTCTTATTTTGGTATTCCTGTTTCCAGACACTGTCAATAGTTGCCAGTGTAGCCAACAATGTGGATGGACTCACGATCACTATATTTTGATCGAAGGCCTCATAGTAAAGATCAGAATCATATTGTAAAGCGGAACTGAAGGCCGGTTCAATGGGAATGAATAGTAATACAAAATCCGGACTTTTTGCCCCATGGATCTGTTCATAATTTTTTCCACTCAACCCTTTAACATGGGCACGAATAGAATTCACGTGTTCTTTAAGGTATCGTTGCTGTTCAGCTTCATCATCTGAGGAACTGAATTTTTCATACCCTTTCAATGATACTTTGGAGTCGATGACCATATACTTTTCATCCGGCAGGTACACTACTACATCGGGCTTATTATGCCCCATACCATCCTCTTTTGCAAAACCTTTTTGAGTTTCGTATTCACGTCCTTTTGTGAGACCTGATCGCTCCAGGATCCTTTCCAGGATGACCTCACCCCAATCGCCCACAGCTTTGTTATCTCCTTTCAGTGCTTTAGTTAAATTCTTGGCGTCCTCACTCATGGTCTTATTAAGCTCCATCAGATGCTTTAGCTCTTGTTTAAGGGAGCCCCTGGCTTCCACCTCGTCCTTATGTGTCTCTTCTACTTTTTTCTTAAAGGCTTCGAGTTTTTCTCCCAACGGGTTAAGCAACTGATCGATCTGCTCTTTATTCTGCTTCGTGAATTTCTCTGATTTTTCTTCCAGGATCTTATTTGCCAGATTCTCGAACTGAGTGGTTAATTGTTCCTGCATCTCCGCCAGCTCCTTCTTCTGTTCATTGAGCCGTTCCTGAAGGTTTCGGTAATCTGCATTTCGTTCTGCCAGCTGTTTATCAAGCTCATTGGCACGATTGCGTTCGGTTCTCAGGTCTTCCTCTTTTTGTTGTTGAATACGGCTCAAGTCAGCTTCAGTTTCTTCCAGCTGCTCCTTAAGGTTCTGATTCCGTTCCTCCAACCTCGATGTTTCAGACCTTGATTTAAAGTGAGCAATTGCAAACCCGGCAATCCCCCCTAATATAATTCCTGCCAATGCCAGTAAGTAATCCATGTAACACCTAAAAAATTAATTATATCTGTATTTTCGAATACAAAAATATAATAATGATGAGTGACATATCGTGACACTTCATGCATCATTAATAAAAATTGAATCGTTGGTGACTATTTACCAGGGAATTTCAAGGCCAGATAATCTGGATTGATAATAATCCTCCAGTTTTTTCTTCATTTCATTATTGAGTGGGTGATTCAGTGAGTCAACATTCGACTGTAACTGTCTTATATTCCTGATTCCCGGAATAACTGTTGTGACCGCTTCAAAGGATAGAATAAATGATAAGGCAAAAGGTACCAGGTCATCCGTCCCAACTATGTCTTTGATCTCTTCAATGAGTTCGGCTCTCAACTCAATGTCTTCACTGGTCCAGCGCGACCTGATTCCTTCGAATTTATTATTTCTGTCATACTTCCCGGTCAACCATCCTGAATCAAATGGTATTTTCACAATTAAAAGGATGCCTCTTTTCCTGACTTCATCAAACCAGGCCTTAGGGGATTGGTGAATGATGTTGAACATGATCTCTATGACATCGACATCACTGCTGTCCAATACCCATTTCAGTTCATCAGGAGTGTCAATACTTACCCCATAACCATCGATCACCCCCTGCTGTTTCAGCGAGATTAAACGAGAATAATGCTCCGTCTCACCTTTCAGTACTTCCTGAACCGGGTTGTGAAGTATCACTGAATCCAGTTTATCACGGTTTAATGCATCGATGCTCCGGTAGATGGACTTTGTAATGCTGTCTATTGAAAAATCTATATTCCCATTAGGATGATGACCTGTTTTTGTATTTATAAATATATCTGAATCAAGACCTTCCAACGCTTTTCCCAGGATCTTTTCACTCTTACCCCCGGCGTAGTTTGGAGCCGTATCAAAGAATGTAATACCCTCATCTACCGCTTTTTTAACAAGTTTTATGCCTTCTTTTTCAGACATCCCGGAAAAATCCTGATTGTTCCCAAGTTGCCAGGCACCAAACCCAATTCTGCTAATAGGTTTGTCAAATCGCTTACATTTTCTGTATTCCATATTCGTTTTATTCATTCTGATAAGATCATCTTTAAATGTTGTTGTACGATCTTGTTGCGATAAAACCATCCATGCCCCTGACCTTCGATAACTGTATGCGTATCCCCTTCTTTAAGATAATCAGTCAGATTGATCGATCTTTCAACCGGCAGCAATTCATCCTCAGAAGCATACAATAAATGTACCGGTTCTTCAATCTTTTTAAGTGCCAGGTCCGTTCTTAGGGGATACTTCAAAAGTCTATCAGGAAGGAAAGGGAATTCTGTATTTTTAACATCGACCAAACTATAAAAGGGAGTCCATAGAATGAGTCGTTTGGGGTCAAATAATTTAGCTACCTGTGCAGCAACACCTGAACCCAAAGAGTACCCTACAATTGTGATATTCTCTTGACCATACTCTTTTGATAATTCCTCAAATACAAATTGGATATCTCCAACCAGATCATCTTCATTTTCAAGGTTTCCGCGACTCTTTCCAAATGTCCTGTAGTCAGGGTAGATCATATCGTATCCGTTTTCCAGAAATAACTTATATCTGTCACTACTGGTACGATTGGAACCACGATTGCCATGCAGGTATAATACCAAACCTTTGGCAGAATCCCTTTCTGTAAAAGCGTGAATTGCATGAATTCGAACGTTTGATTCCGGTTCAAACCAACGTTCGGTGAAATGAAAGTCATAATCATACTCTGCAGCTTCATCCAATACCCTGGGATAAAAGATGATTTCTTCCTGGATGAAATAGAAATAAACACAGATGCCTGAGTATAGCAGAAATATGATGCCCAGAAAGGTCGTAATTAATTTTCTTTTTATTCGCATACACTAAGGAACTGATCTCAAATCATTAAAGTTTTGCCGGATGGATAACATAAACAGGCTTTCACTTTGGAAAAAACATATTCTAGACACACTGTCCATCAAGTTACCTTTGGAGCTTTTGCACTCTTAATAAATCTATTTTTCCCCAATTTTATTGAGTCTATAAGATTTTGGTTTCTTGGCGTTATCATTTTGATCATCGGCATGCCTCACGGGGCTCTTGACCACATTATATCTTACTATTCATTCCCTGACAAATCAGAGAAAGAAAAAAAGATCTTGTTCTATAGCTACTATACTTTTATCATGGTTGCATATGCAATCCTATGGGTTTGGCTGCCTTTATTAAGCTTTCTGATCTTTTTGGCTATTACCCTTTATCATTTTGGCCAGGCTGACGCAGAACGCTTTAATTTGAGCTCAACAGCCAAAAAGATCTTACAATATTCCAGGGGTCTTACAATCGTTGGACTGATCGTCTATGGAAGTGACCCCATTTATATCTCTGAGGTTATTAAAGTTATAACCGGTTATGACTCCCTGAACCTTATCGCTTCAGTAAATAATTATTTCATTATCCCTCTATCCTTTTCATTGATTTATCCCATTGCATACTTATTTGTTATCTCTTTTGTAGCTGATACAAATCCACCCTTTATTTACCTCGCTGATGCTTTTGTTGTACCGTCCTTGTTTGCCATTGCAGATCCATTTTTTGCATTTGCTGTGTATTTCGGAGGGTGGCACTCCTACAACCATGCTAAAACCATGCTGAACTACCTTAACCGTAGAGACCTAAATGTCTCAATGAAATGGTTCTATAAAAAGACATTATTTCTAAGTGTGATGTCTTATGTTGGACTAGCTATATTATATTTTGCAACACAGGCTTTCGGCAATGAAAAGTTACTGATAGCCCTCCTCTTCATATTAATAAGTGTACTTACCTTACCTCATATCTTTATAGTTGAGATAATGTATCGCAGATATTGAAATATTGTTTGCATAAAAAACCCCATCGATTATCGACGGGGCTGATTGCTCTCTTCATGAACAGATTGGATCAGGCACTAACAGCACTTTGTCCAACTTCATATCCTTCGTCTTCAGATTTAGCTCTTGCAATGGCATAGATCATTACGCCATATCCTGCTTTAGCAAGCACATCAGCTACTGAGTAACCGACCTGAATAGCTATCTCTGACTCAGCTCCAGTCCATCCAAAGAATGGTGCCATATAAACGATCGGGTAGAAACCCCAGGTAGCAAGAAGCAGCAGTCTGATGTTTCTGAACAGTACCTGCACTTTGCCAGACTGGTCTGCCATGGCTGATCCCAATTCAACCCAAAGTACATATACTATGTAAATGAATGGAATGGTGCTCAATAAACCCCATAGTCCTCTCATTGAAAACATGGAATCATCCATTAATAATTCTCCAGGATATCCCAGCAGTATCATCAGAAACGAAGCAATAACAAGCTTTGTGAGCATGCTGCTTTGTTTGTTTTTAGCTAAACCAATAACAAGAACCAGTTCTACGACCAACAGTGGTACAGTTAAGAGCCAATCTATATATCTATAAGCATCGTTAAATGGTTTTCCTGATGCAATATAGTTTCCTGCATCACTCAGTATATAAGCTGCTTCCCAGGAATTGAATATTCGTAAGTAGTGATACGCTGCAATTCCAACTACAAGGGTTGAAACTACAAGCGAAATTCTATACTTAGGTGCTACTCTGTCTCTTGCCAGCACAAAAAAGAGCCCTGAAAAGATCATGGCTGCTATTGCAAAAGAAAGCATGTTGTACACTAGCGTGTACTCTCCAAAGGTTAAGGTTGGTTGCTCCAACATAGCGTCTCCGTTAATTAAGGTTGAATAGTTAGATCCATAACTTTCAATTTCAAATGAAAGTTCCAAACGGGTGAACGCTAGATACATCCATTTCCTGCGATATCATTTAAAAGGCTAGGCAATTGAGGCTATACGGAATGATTCTCATTCTCAACCCATTTAAATATCAAAATCAATCAAATTGATATTATGAAAACATCAGACTATTTCATTTTGGGCTCGGCCCTTATTTCCATGATCCTATCGATCTATCTTTGGTTTACCGTTGATAAAGAAGCCGGTTTATTTGTAGGACTTTGGGTACCCTCTTTACTGGGATTTGGCATGTACATAAAAAATATTTACGGAGGTTCAAATGGATGATTCAGTAATATTTTTTGCAGGTATTTTCACAACCTTACTTTTCCTGATCGGATATGGGATCACCATTAAGGAATTCAGGGAGTTGGAAGAGGAGCGCGGAACTGAACGCTTTAGAGATGATAGTAATGCTGAGATCGAAAACTGATCTCAGCTTTTTTAAATCGGTTTATTTTGGATCTGCTCCAGCCATTTCGTGGATCTTCTTCCACTCGCTTTCTGTGACCGGTGTAATGGAATAGCGGCCTAACCGGAATAATTCCATATCATCAAGCGCTGCTTCTTCTTTCATGGCATCTCTGGTGACAGGCTCATCAAACTTTTGTACAAATTTCACATCCACCAATTGCCACCTTGGATCGCTCTCAGTGCTTTTTTCATCAAAATATTTGGAGCTCGGATCGAACTGAAGCGGATCCGGATATGGATCACTTGATACTTCCATGGTTCCTACAATAACCGGAGTGGATATATTTGAATGATAAAAGAGTACGCCATCACCCACATTCATATCATCACGCATAAAATTACGAGCCCCATAATTTCTTACACCGGTCCAAGGAGTCTCCCCATCGTTTTCCAGGTCTTCGATGCTGTAATCTTCCGGTTCCGATTTCATTAGCCAGTATTTTCTATCGCTCATTTTATTCGCTTTAGATTTAAAAATTTAAAATTAAAGATTAAAAATTGCCGTTAAATCGTAACTCCATTTTTAATCTTTAATTTTTCACTTTGAATTGTATTTATTTACGTACCACAAAATTGTCTGTCGAAGCATTCCGTTAAAATCCTGAGAGGGTTTCCATCCCAGTTCATTCTTGATCTTTGAGGCATCAATGGCATAACGGAAATCGTGTCCCAGACGATCCTCCACAAAAGTGATCAGGTTTTTGTAATCACCGCCGGGGCCCTCACCTACCTCTTCATTCAGGATATCACAGATCATTCGTACGAGTTCAATGTTCTTCCATTCGTTGTTGCCGCCAATGTTATAGGTCTCTCCGGCTTTACCTTTGTGAAACACCACATCCAGTGCATCATTATGATCGTGTACAAAAAGCCAATCGCGTACATTTTCACCTTTCCCATAAACCGGAATTTCATTCTGATCGATGGCATTCCTGATCACCACAGGAATTAGTTTTTCATCGTGTTGATGCGGTCCATAATTATTTGAACAATTTGTGGTCACTACATTCATACCGTAGGTCTGGTAATATGAACGAACAATGAAATCACTGCTTGCCTTGGAGGCAGAATAGGGCGAATTTGGAGCATAAGGTGTTTTTTCTGTAAAATAACCGTCATCCTCCAATTCCCCATATACTTCATCGGTCGATACATGCAGGAACCGATTGTTGATCCAGTTTTCTTCATTCTCTTTCCAGAGTTGCCTGCATTCTTCAAGTATATTAAAGGTTCCCACAATATTAGATTGTATAAATGGCTCAGGGCCTTTTATAGAGTTATCCACATGGGATTCAGCCGCCAGGTGAAATACGCCCTGTGGCCGAAAAGTCCTGATCACATCATGAACTTCATTACGGTTCACCAGATCCACTTTTTTAAAATAATACCGGGCGGAATCTTTCAAGGGTTTCAAATAGGACTGATCTGAGGCATATGTCAGTTTATCAAGGTTAAAGATCTCATAGTCAGGATATTTTTCAAATAACCTCAATATCAAATTTGATCCTATAAATCCGGCTCCGCCTGTTACTATTATTCTCATATCGTAAAAAGATCTTTATCCTGTACTGATGTCAGTAAAGGTAACTTTCGGTCCTTATCAGATAGGATCGGTCGGTCAATATCCCAGTTAATGCGAATAGTTGGGTCATCCCATCTGATACCTCTTTCTCCTTCTCGGTTGTAGTAGTCCGAACATTTATAAGCTACAATGGCTTCATCTGATAACACTGAGAAACCGTGGGCAAACCCTTTTGGAATGTACAACATTCTTTTACTCACATCGGAAAGCTTGAATGCCACATAGTTGCCGAAAGATTTGGAACCCTGACGGATATCAACAGCCACATCCAAAATGGTGCCGCTCAGGCACTGAACCAATTTGGCCTGAGGATTTTCGATCTGATAATGCAATCCCCGAACTGTATTCTTGTACGATCTGGATACATTATCCTGAACAAAATGCTCGTTAATTCCTGCATCCTTCAAAATTGACTGGCGGTAGGATTCAAAAAAATAACCGCGTTCATCCTCAAACACATTGGGTTCGATGATCTTCACATCTGGAATTCTGGTTTCTTTAATATTCATGTATCAATGTTTGCCAGCAGGTTATGTAAACCCTCCTGCCAGTCCATTATGGTTATACCCGGAACCGCTGCGATCTTTTTTGTGGAAAGCAACGAAAAAGCCGGTCGTTTGGCTTTGGTTGGAAACTCTGAACTTGAGATCGGCTTCACTACAACCTGCTCTCCGGTCTTCTTAAAAATAGCCTGAGCAAGGTCGTACCAGGTGATCATGCCTCTTGATGTTATATGGTAAAGACCGGAAATATTTTGATCGATCAGGTGCCAGCAATTCTCTACTACGTTATCCGCAAAAGTTGGACTGCCAAATTGGTCGTTCACGACTTTTAATTCATCCCGCTCTTTCCCCAACCGTACCATGGATTTAACAAAGTTCTTTCCAAACCTGCCACATAACCATGATACACGGACGATCAAATAGTCACAACCGGAATTTTGAATACTTACCTCCCCTGCAAATTTACTCTCTCCATAAACGCTGATAGGTTTTGCAGGATGATCTTCCGGATATCCATCCGGTAAGCGTTTTATATCTTGCTCACTTCCTTCAAAAACATAATCTGTAGAAAAATGAACTAGTTTTATTTTATGTTCAGCACAATAATCAGCCAGGTTCTTCACACCATCTGCATTTACAGCAAAAGCTTTTTCCCTTTCATCCTCTGCCTGATCTACTTTGGTGTAAGCTGCGCAATTAATGATAAGGTCAGGTCGTAAGTTATTCAGAACCCGCCTAACATCAGAATGATCTGTTATATCCAGGTCGGATGATGGTAAAGCAATGAACTCCACTCCCTGCTTATTCAAATAATATACCCATTCACTGCCAAGTTGACCATTACCGCCGGTGATCATAATTCTCATGCTCAACTCCGAATTAATTCGTTTGCGATCTGATAGGATTCAGGGGTACCGGCATCGGTCCACCAACCCTTTAAAATTGAACTTTTCATCTCGCCTTTTTGAATATAATGATTGTTCACATCCGTTATCTCAAGTTCACCGCGGCCGGAAGGCTTTAATGTTTTGATGCATTCAAATACAGAAGGATCATAGAAATAAATCCCTGTGACAGCATAATTTGACTTAGGTTCCTCTGGTTTTTCTTCTATAGAGACCACCATATCACCGTCTAACTCCGCCACTCCATAGCGTTTTGGATCCGGAACATCCTGGATCAGGATCTGAGCCCCCTTACCTGGATAGTCTTCAACTGCTTTTATTAGAGATGATTCAAAAATATTATCGCCAAGGATCACTAAAACCGGATCATTTCCGGCAAAATTCTCAGCCAATCCAAGAGCCTGGGCAATCCCCCCTGCTTCATCCTGAACTTTATAAGTGAAACGGCAACCAAAATCTTTTCCGGATCCCAAAAGATTCACAACAGCTCCCATATGTTCGGTACCTGTCACGATCAGGATCTCATCAATGCCTACTTCGGTTAGTTTTTCAATTGGATGATAGATCATGGGCTTATCACCAACCGGCAACAAATGCTTATTGGTTACTTTTGTAAGGGGATACAATCTTGAGCCTGTGCCACCTGCCAGTATAATGCCTTTCATTGCTTATAAGAGTATGTGAGTGCTATTAATCAACGGTTAAAACTAAACTTTCTGATGATGAATTTGAAATCAATATTTTGGAGTTACCTTCCAATCATATGAATGATCTGCAGGCAGTTAGAATTGATTAATTTACCTGTTCAGAGTTGGAATACTGATTATATTTATATGCAGGAATTATGCATATGATCAAAGCACTAAAATTATCATTTACGGTTTTTCTGCTGATCTTATCAGCAAGCGGCTTAACTAAAGCACAGGATGTGATCCGTGCTTCGGGTGGAACAGATCTGTCCATTGATCTCATTTCAAGTGGTCAGTATGTCACCATTACCGGTCCTACAATACGGGAAACAGCCACCGGGCAACTCTCTCAAAATGGTACCATAATCCTTACCCTGCCTAACGGGTACGAATGGAATACAGCATTGACCGGGGCTGACATCACTTTGACAATAACCCCAACCGGTGCGGCAAATACACAATTAGCTGCAAGTTTCACAGGATTCAATAATACCCAGGAAGCTGTCTTTACTATAGACAGAGAAAGTGAAACCAAAGGAAATGGTCAGGGCCCGGGGCGTATAGAGATTTCGGGCTTGCAACTTAGACCGGCAACCACCACTGTGCCGGATACCGGTACAATCTCAAATACCGGAACCACCGGGCCAAGTGCCAACTACGGAAACTTGAGCAAGGTCGCCGGCTCAATAACAAAAATATCTGTGGAAACAGCTGCAGATGGCACCGGGCAAGTCGTCCCTGACCAGGATATCCTGGCTGGCAACAATCTGACCGTTTATGCCATTGGAAGAGATACAGGCGGTAATTTTGTAGAGAACGTAGCTTTGGCCAATGCTAACGACTGGTCCCTAATAAATGTAACAGGTGATATTCCATCAACGGCGCTGGATCCTGCTGTGAATCTTAAAAGTGCCACTTTTTCCTCTCAGCTGACAGGATCGGCCAGTATTCAGGCTTCACTTTCAGGAGTAACCAACATTCCATCCGGTACTATAACCGTTCTGCCAAGGGATGCAGATCGGATCGTCATAGATACACAACCACCTGCTACGGGCATTGCCGGAGAAGTATTTACTAACAGCCTTCTCGTCCATGTACAGGATATTTTTGGAAACCTGGTAACCACTGATAACTCAACCCAAGCTACGGTTTCTATCAACAGTGGAAATGGTACGCTAACCGGAACACTCACCCGTACAGCAGTCAATGGGGTCATAACATTTGATGACCTTTCATCCGATATTGCCAACACCATTGATCTTTCTATCATTAGCAGTGGTTTAAATTCACTTACTACATCCTCAGTAGTAGTAGATCATAACGTACCGGCCGGACTTACTTACCTTGTGCAGCCTGCAAATACAGCTCAAAATCAAACTATCACCCCACCGGTTGAAGTCCAATTGGTTGATGCTTTTGGAAATATTGCAGACGTACAAGGCGTGACCATAGACCTTAACGCTAGCGTAGTCTTGGATGGTAGCAGCACAACCTCAACTAATACGAATGTAGACGGTAAAGCTATTTTTGATAATATTGTAATTGGAAGTACCGCTGACTTGGGTAATGCCACTCTCAGAGTTCAAAATTCAGGCGGATCATACTCACAGATCAGTAACATCTTTGAGGTTATCAGTCTTAATTCTCTTGCAAGATTTGATATCGAATCAACCTCTGACACTCCAATTTCGGAACAATCAGCAGGTCAACCCTTTGATATCAGGATCAAAGCCATCAACGGTAATAATGAAATTTATACCGACTTTACAGATACGGTTCGAATCACTTCCAATTCGCAGATCACAGTTAATGGAACCCCTGTTTCAGGATTATCTTCACTGCCCTTTGAAAATGGAGTTCTCGATACCACCATTACATTAACCACTTCAGGTTTATCTACGATAAGTGTTGAGAATGAAGATCTAAACCGCTCCGGTCAGAGTAATGAATTCAATATCTTGCCCGGTGCTCTTGATCCCTTGACCACCCTCATCACTGCCGATCCAACTGAGATACTTGCAAATGGCAGCAGTACATCTGACATCACGGTACAGTTGAGAGATGAATATTCCAATAACCTGTTATCAGGAGGTGATTCGGTAGAGGTCTTTACTGATTTTGGTACATTTACAGGCAATACCACTGCTTTTATGGCTGTGGATCAGGGTGACGGCACTTATACGGCTCTACTGACTTCCTCTCAAAATGCTTCTGAAACGGCTACGATCACGGCAGAGGTAAACTCCATTTCGGTTCCAGATAACGCTACTGTTGATTTCACCCAGGGTGAAGTAGCGGGGTTCAATATCAGTCTTCCTTCATCCGGTTCAGGTCCAGATACGCAAACAGCCGGTGTTCCATTCCCGATCAATGTTCAGGCTATTGATGCCTACGGAAACGTAGTTACTGATTTTAATGGAAATGTAACCATCAGTTCTAATTCAAATATCACCGCCGGTAACAATGCTTCATTCAATAATGGTGAATTGATCGGCCATGATATTACCCTGACTCTAAGCAACACTACTGCAACTATCACACTTACGGCCAATGACCTTTTTAATGTAGAAACAACAAGTGAGGAATTTGTTGTCAAGGCAAATGATCCGGATCCGGTGACCTCTGCAGTAGTGGCTGACCCAAGTGTCTTACAAAACCAGGGAAGCAGCGAGTCTACTATATCCATTGTACTTCGTGATGCTTTCAATAACAGGGTATTGGAACAGGTTCCGGTCTCAATCAGTATGACTCAAATTGAAGAAAATGGAAATCCATCACCAGATGGTGTAGCCAATGCCAGTTTGTCTGCTCCGACCTGGAATGCTACCCAACAAAATTATATTGCTACTTTAACTGCCAGCAACACCGTCGAACTCGTTGAAATATCAGGTGCTTTTGGAAGCGGTCCAACAACTCAGATCAATCAAAAAGCAACAGTGGACATTGTGAACCCGATCGTATGGACTTCCGGTGCCGGTGGCCCTGCAGGGAATAGAACTGACTGGACCAATGCAGAAAACTGGAATCCACAAACCGTTCCTCAAAGTGATGACTATGTGATCATTCCTGATGTCGCTGACCTGCCTATTTTGGACCTGAATATCAACCTGGGAACTTTTGAAATTCAAACCGGGGCCTCTTTAACATTATTTGGAGGTAATGCCATTACTGTTAGCGGAGCCCTGATCGTGGATGGGATTCTTGACATTGAAGATAATACAGACCTTACGACCGTAGGTGGCTTTGGAGGGTCTGGTACGTTTACAGCCGGTGCTCAAACAAATGTTCAAGTCGGTGGGGATATTACTGTTAGCAGTTTCCTTGCCCGTAATGAGGGAGCTATTATTACCTTAAATGGTGAAAGCCCACAAACGATCTCCACACCAAATTTTCTTGCTCAGAACCTGAATATTGAAAATGATGTGACATATAACACTGGCGGTGATCTTCTTGATGTAAATACTTTGAATATTGCAAGTGGAAACACCTTTGAACTACAGGCCGGTGCCGGTATGACTCTTGATATTACAGAGCAGCTAACCGGTCAGGGCACCCTTCTATTGAATAACAACACTTTTGTATTAAGAGGTAACGCAAGTCTGGAAAATATTGATGCCAGTGATGGAACGGTGATCTTTGGGATAAGGCTAGATGAAAATTTCGTGGACTACCCTGATCTTCAACAACAGCAGATATCCAATTTCACCGAGATGCAAAACGCGATCATCAATAATACTGAGGGGGTTCGAACCTTTGATGATATTATCATTTCCGGTGACCTGACCCTTCAAAACGGTCCTTTGATACTGAGCTCAGGAAACAGCCTTATCGCACCAAATATCTCATATGTAAATGGTACACTTAGAATGCTGAGAAATATAAATTCCTCTCGTGGCTGGAGGATGATCTCGGCTCCATTTCAAAGTGATTTCAATGACTTTTTAGATAAGACCGTTACTCAGGGCTTTACAGGATCCAGTTTGGGTGACGACCCGGCTGACTCCCTTCAGCCAAATGTACTGTGGTATGATACAACTTTTGAAGTAGCTGAAGGTGAACTCGGAACCACTGACAATCAGCGATGGAGAGCTCCCGGCAATGCCACAGATACTCCAACTGCAGGTCGCGGATACTTTGTGTACTTCTTTGGTGACATCGCTTCAGACTCCAGGTACAATACCCCTCTCCCGCTTACTTTGGATATAGAAGGAACGGAATATCCGGCAGCTACAGGTACATTCAATTTTTCTGAGGTAGCCTACAACGAGAATTCAGATGGCTGGAATCTTGTAGGAAATCCATTTGCTTCTAGCCTTGACTGGGATAATCCGGGTTGGACTAAAACCAATATTGATAATGTACTCTACGTGTGGGATCCGGTAAACAACGATTATTTTTACTGGAATGGCATTGGAGGCGGTAATCTGGACGGTACAAAATTAGGAAACGGGATCATCCGGCCTTTCCAGGCATTTTGGATAAAGGCCAATGCAGATAACCCGATACTGAGCGTCGACCAAAGCGCCCGTACCACCGGTGGCACCTTTCTGAGCAAGAATAATAAGGAGCCCGAGGTAATTACCCTTGAACTTTCCACGGGTGAACATTCCAAACCGACCCACATCACCCTATCGCCGGGTGGCAAAACCCGAAAAGATGACCGGGATGCCATTCGCCTGCTTCCATTTGAGACCAATAGTTATCTCGAGTTCTTCACAACTTTAGACGATGGAACTCAGCTGGCGATCAATAACCTGGCTCGTGATTTCGGTAAAGAGATCGAAATTCCCCTTCATGTTGGTGGTTATGTAAACGGGTTTCCTATAAATGGCTCATATACCATTCAACTTCATGACCTGGAAGAACTGCCACAAGGCTGGTCTATTACCCTTAAAGACAAACAGACAGGTCAATCCGTAGACCTGATCGATCAGGTAACCTATACCTTTGATCTGTCACAGCAAGCCGCTAAGGTTGCTACAAATACCGTACAAAACTTCAGCCTGACCAATTCTTCCTCCAGGTCAAAAACAAATGCTGATCTTGAATCAAGGTTTGTGCTTATTCTGGCTCCGGGTGAGGATGCTGATGGACTTCCGGATCAGTTTGAGCTCTACAATAACTACCCTAACCCCTTCAATCCAAGAACGACTATTCGCTTTGCGGTTCCAATTGAAGGCCCCGTTCAGTTAGACGTGTATGATATCCTTGGCAGAAAGGTCACACAACTGGTCGATCAAAATTATCAGGCCGGCTTCCATGAGGTCAATTTTGATGCCAATAGACTGGCCAGTGGAGTCTACATTTATCGTCTATCAACCGAGGGCGGAGTACTAACCAAGAAAATGACCCTGGTCAAATAGCCCATCCACTCCCCCATTCATTTCGTATCCATAAAAAAATCTAATTTGTATTGATTCACGCTGTAGTGATATTAAATCGTAACAAATGAGAGAACGACAGCTCTTGTTGTTAGAAGAGCTATCAAATATTAAGATTTTTTAATATTTTGTATAGGCAACACAAACAAAAGAAATAAGCCATGTCAGGATATTCGGAAGTACTTTATGTGATTTTTGCTATGGTCATTGTATCCACCATGGCGCTCAATGCCAACCGTGTGATACAAGTGAACAATGTGTCCATGATCGAAGGACAACTTGAGGGGCAGGTGATCGCCTATGCTCAGGATATCATTGAAGAATCCAGGGCGCTCGCCTTTGATGAAGAAACTTCAGATGATGGTAGTGGTAATAGTGTAGTTCCGGTTTATATACCAGGTGGGTTCTCAACATTAGGTCCAGATGGTGAAAGTGGCCGTACGACATTCAATGATTTCGATGACTTTCACGGGTATACTGAAACAGTGACAATTAACGGTATTGACTATGACATTAACGTAGTGGTCGATTACCTAAATCATGATAGTCAATACAATACTTTTTCCGTTTCAGGCAGTAAATCAACCCTCAAACGAATTACAGTAAACGTACAATCAGAATTCCTGAATAAGAACCCGGGATCTGATAACACAAATTATAACTTCAGCTTTATCAGAAGCTATTACGCGGATTAGATTATGAACTTTGGACTCATTATAAGTTATGTGATTGCGGGCTTTCTAATGATCATGATCTTCACGATCAACTATAACGTGGGATTCAGTAATCAGGAAGTGACCACCACACTGATCAAGAAAACACATTCTCAGGCCGTACAGGAGATGATCATAAACGATATACCTAAAATTGGGTATCAAAAAGACAGTGTTATCGCTACAAAGTTCATAAAAGCCGATGACCATGAAATTTCTTTTTATAGTGATCTTGACAACAGTGGTGATGTGGAAATAATAACCTGGACGTATGATCCCGACAACGCTCCGGATCATGCAAACAATCCACACGTGGATATGCTTACCAGAACCGTTGACGGAGTTTCAACTGAAATACCGGTTGGAATCACTGATTTTGAAGTAAGGTACTACAATCAGTACGGATCAAGTACTCCAATGAGTACACCGGTCAGCAGCTCTAATTTTGATGATATCCTACAAATTGAGATCGAATTCGAAATGCAAAACGATTATTCGTTGAACTATCGGGCTTCAGATCCTGATAGATATGTAACAACAACCTGGCAGAAGCGGTTTTCGCCGGTTAACCTTAGAAAAGATTAGGAGATAAAATATGGGACGTGCAATGTTAATTATCGCTGCCGGAGCCATTATTGCGGTAGGAATTTTACAGCTGGGTGTACAAAGTAAACGCACTGGTATTGCTCAAAATTCGGCAATTGATGCGTATGAAGTTCAGATCAGAAACAAAGCTTTTACAGCTGCTCAGGTTTCAATGGAAAGAATAAATGAAAGTGGTGGAACCTGGCATCCTACCAGTACCAGCCCCTGGGTTCAAGAGATCGATGGAGATTCTATCTCGCTTTATTATGACCTAAAACCTTCTTCAGGAGGAGGAACCTATGCCATACTGGATAGTGATACGGTTGAAATACACGCCCGTTCATGGTATCGGGATCCTATCAACGGTCAAGAAAGAGATCTAGATATTATAACATCATACGTAAAACAAGCACTGCATTTTGTGCCGGAATTCCAGTCTGCCATTTCAATTGCTGCTGATTATGATGATTTTGTTTTTTCCGCACAGGGATCTTCTATAATTTCAGGGGATGATAACAGCGGAACATGCCCTGCTAAACCAGCTGTATCTGTTAAAGATCAGCAATCTTATGATGCTATTTCAGGGGATGCTGATACTTATTCAAGATTAGTGGGTGAAGGTGGAGAACTTAATCTGGACCCAGACCTATCGTACCAACCGGTCGATCAACTAGTTGCCCGTTTGGGACAGATGGACGGCGTTACCAGAATACCAGATGGGGTATATCAAGAGGATCTAGGGTCAGCAGATGATCCTGGCGTATTTTTTGTAGAGGGAGACACTAAGTTTGCGTCAAATACAGAAGGTTTTGGGATCATGGTAGTTCGTAATTATGGAACTGTATCAGGTGACACCACTGGTTTGATCGATGAGGTCACCGGGTCATTAGATCTTAAAGGTGGATTTACTTTCAATGGTCTGGTGATCTTTGAAAATGCATATAATATGGATGGAAAAGGTACTGTAAATATTAATGGTTCGGTCCTGGTTGGTAAAACAGACGATTCATTTGATGATATAGACATAAATCTAAACGGTAATATCACTGTCAGCTATGATTGTGAAGCAGAAGAAACGGCCAAAGCAGCTGCAGCTGGCATGCTCAATCAAAACCGTTATAAAAGACTTAGTACATACGAATAAGAAGTTAGTCGTTCTTATTTAGCTTACCCCTATCTCCTTTTATCTTTGCCCGGTGGCTGAGGTAAAAGGAGATTTTTATTTTGCAATAGCTTCCCCTTCCCGGTTCTTTTTAAATTTTTCATCATTTTGGTGATATTTTTCTAAATCTAACCAACACTTACGGATTTGATGATTCCCGTGAAAACGGGAATCTAATTAGTAACTACTGTTCAAAAACAAAAAAACGTCAGTTCTAGATAAAATTGATCCTTTGTTGTCACACTGAGCGTATTAAACATAGAATTAGGATCATATTGTATTCCGCGAAGGGTCTAAAAAATTGGGTTGCATTATCGTTTGAGATCCTTCGCGTTCAACAAATTGTACTCAGATAGCTTTTAAGGCGCTCAGGATGACACCTTCCGAGATCTTATATCGAAATGACGTTAAAATAAACTAACAGGTAAACCATTATCATAGTCACTATATTTTAGTGGTATAAACAAGCAAGACTTTTTGCACTCGATATCGGTTATGAAGAGAACGCTTTTAATAGCTCTGTTTTTAGTTTTAGGGAACTGTTACCTCAAGGCACAAAGTAATGACAATGCTGAAATAAATGTTTCTGCTACGGTTATAGGCTCAACTCAGAACTCAATTGAGCTGATCACAGTCAACACCATTCAGTTTGGAAATACTCAGCCTGAGGACGGACAGATCTATATCAACCCCATAACCAGCCTCAACGCCGGGTTTATGATCGCAAATGGAAATCCTGAAGCAGAATTCAGGTTGAATTATCTTCCGGACCGAATTCTCACACAAATTAACGGCAACGGTTCTCTGATCTTCAATTATCAGATATCCGGTAACTCTGAGGATGACCAGGCTACATCCGAATTACTTGACCTGGAGAACCGCAATCTGCGTTTTAATGAAGAAGGGCAGTTTTTTATATGGGTGGGCGGCCTTATTGACCTCAGTAATGCAGCTCCCGGAAATTACGAAGGTGATTTCACCATCGAGATCGATTACATATGATAAAACATGGAGCACATAATCCTTTTACTAAAAAGCTTTTAGGGTCACTAAGAACCTCACTGGTATTTAGTGTGATCATCTTATTCTCATCCCCCCTTCTAAAAGCTCAGGAGATCAATTTTGGTGATTTCAGCAGCAAATACTCCGTTTCGATCACAGAACTTATACCAGCTGAGGATCTGGCCTTTGGTATGGTAATTCAAAATGAAGGGTTAAAGACCATAGACCTTCTGGATGCCAAGGTATTGATGATAGAGGGCGTTAAATACCTGGATGTGATCGTCGACATAACGGCCGATAATTACCTGTTTCTTGATAATGATGTGAGTTGCAATGGCACGAACTCGAATTGCATTCCCTTTACCTTGCAGGCTGCCTATGCCAATCGAGGAAGCAACAACACCAATCAGGCCGTGCTTATGCAGGTGGCTTCCAATGTGGCAAGTGCTCAATTCCCAGTTTTGGCACGGGGTAATCGCCCTCCGGGTCCGCCCCCAACACCCGTTTTTGAAGGTTATAATCCGGCCTTATTTAACGAGACTGCCTATTTATATCTCTATGGCTCGATCAATGTCGGAAATGTGAATGCCGGTACCTATAGTGGTCAGATCAATGTGACTGTTACATATGACTAAGCCTCTTTCCTACATATTGCTGATCATTCTGTTCAACCTTGGTATCACTGCTGCTGGTTCGGCTCAATTCATCAACCTCCGTCTCACCGTAGAACCTGAACTCAGAGCAACCGTGATCCAGCCCCTGGATTTTGGAACCCAGATCACCAACTCTGGTCGTACCAGTATTGAACTGGGCGATGCCAATATGGGAATCTTCAGTGTTAGAGCCTATCATACTCAAAATATCTTTATCGATCTTCAGTACCCTGATGCCCTGGAAAACAATGAACCCGGGGTTACCGCTGATATTCCACTGGAATTGGGAATGTCCTTTAACAATTCCGGTACCGACAACGCGCAAAATAGCACACCTCTGCCTTTGAACGAAGGCCTGGTTTCCATCACTCAAAATACCACTCCTGAAACTGACGCCGACGTATGGAAACAAATGTATATTTATGTGTATGGTTCTATTGTGATCGGGAACATCCCCAATGGGATATACACAGGGGATATTATCTTAAACCTTGATTACGACTGACCTGAATAGGCTTTGTGCCTGAATATTAAAGAACTCTAAAGTTTAATGTGTGACTCAGTCGTTACATTCCTGCGTGATACCACCATCTACCTGCTTCAAAATTCAAACGTTAACCGGCTTTAATTAAGACTATCTAATTGGACAGAATGAAGATGTTCGATAATTTTGAATCAGAAATTAATAAAACAACAAACTCAATCTCACGGACATGAAAGTTTTAAAACAAACACTTACCCTTTTCGCCTTAGTAGCATTGTTTAGCACAACTGCTTATGCTCAAGAAAATGCCAATGTTACAGCTAGTGCAACTGTCCAAAGTGCATTTACCATGAATAATGTAAATGACCTTTCTTTCGGTACAATTACCACTACTGAAACCCCAACAATATCTGCCACAGATGCAAATGCTGGTGCAGTTGATATCGTTGGAGCCTCATCTGGAGTACTGATGGATGTGACTATTGATTACCCTGCAACTCTTGATAACGCAGATGTTGACGCTACTAATGATCTTGTTTTTGGAAATTACGAAGGATCTTATAGACTCGATGGTACCAATGACGCAACTGGGTCAACAACATTTGGTACAGTGTCAGGAACTCAATTAACTGGATCATTTACATCAACAGCTAACACAATGTATATCTATGTTGGAGGACAAATTACAGATGCCTCTCAGGCGGTACCTGGTGATCCGTACAGTAACACTATCACTGTTACGGTTGATTACAACTAAAGCAAGTTAGGTATTAGGTTAGCCATGGAGTTTAACTCCATGGCTTTTTTTTTAGCTATTCCTTTTTCCACAAATAATTCAAAGGTTGGTTCGTTTTTTACTAAATTTGGACAAATGTGAATTAAATCATCTCAGATGACTGCCATACGTAACATACTGCTAGCAATTGCTTTACTGCTTCCTATATATTCAGTAGCCCAGGTAACAATTGCCCCAACCAATTTATTTATTGACAGCCAGTCTAAGTTTGGGACTTATATGGTGATCAATAACTCGAATACCCCCCAGGAAGTCTCAATCGATTTCTTTTTTGGTTATTCCCAAACGGACGAAAACGGTAACCGAACCACAGTTGAAGACAGCGCTGAGATCGCAGACGAACACTCTATCGCTGAAAATATCAGGGCCTTCCCAAGAAATTTTGTTTTGAGTCCGAATCAGAGGCAGATCGTGAGACTGAGGATAACCCCACCCAATACGCTTGGAGATGGTGTGTACTGGTCCCGAATTAAAACGTCTTCTACTCCGCAGAGTCCGCCCATTGAACTTTCAAACGATCAGTCCGTGACGGCTCAGGTTGGAATTGTGATCAACCAGGTAACCGGTCTATTTTATAAAAACGGTGATGTCAGTACGGGAATTGATGTAGATGAGATCAGAACGGAAATGACTGATGATAATATTATGGCCGTACTGACCGATTACAGCCGTACCGGTAATGCTCCTTTTCTTGGTACCATCTCTGTTAACCTGAAAGATTCAAACGGTTCGGTGGTTCAATCCGGTTTTATTTCAACCAGCCTCTATTTTGATGGTACCCAGCGTCAGGAGCTTAATATTGAAGGTGTAGACCCCGGAGAATACACTATTGAAGTAAAATTTGAATCACAGAGAAATGACGTGTCATCACGTGATATCATACAAATGGATCCTGTCACTGCAACAACCACTGTAACTATCCCATAAGGTGTGCAAAAATTGGCTCACGGTAACATTCATCATATTTCTTATTGTTTTGAGCGCCGGTTCAATGACCGGCCCACTTTCTGCACAAAGCAATAATACAGAAGAGATCGAGGTCTATCTCGATTTTCGCCACCGTGGCGTCATTAATTCAGTCATCATTTCTTACTATAAGAACGATGAATTCTACCTGCCGGTCTCCGAGCTTTTCTCACTTTTCAATATCGACCACACAATTAACGGTCTTGTTATTGACGGCCGGTTCGGTATCGAACAGATCCCCTATCGTATTAACTTTCAATCGGGCGAGATCCGATTTGGAGAGGACCGGATAGAGATCACAACTGAGGACTATATCCTTCGAGAAATAGATTCCTACCTTCGTGCAGATATCTTTTATGAGGCTTTTGGGCTGGATTTCACTATCGACTTCAATAACCTAAGCCTTAACCTGGAAACCCAGCGTGAACTGCCTGCAATACAGCAAGCGATCAGGAGACAAAGGCGTCAGGTGGCTGATCAAAACAGGCTGCAACAGGAAAGGTACCCTTTAAGATATGATCGGGAACGTCCCTTTTTGGATGGTGGCTTTGTGGATTACAATCTCTCTGCCAATGTAAATGCCAATCAGAACGTTTATAACTTCAATACCAACCTGGGCCTTCAGGTATATGGCGGGGACCTTCAGGGGTCAATATTTGGGAGCTATTCGGAGAATTTCTCTAACATTGCCACTGACAATCTCAGATGGCGCTATATGTACCGCGATCAGCCCTGGCTAACTAAACTGACCATTGGACAAACCACTACAGATGGTTTTGCCCGCAATGCTTACACCGGTATCAGGTTGTCCAATGAACCCATTGAACCCAGGCGCCTTTTTGATGAGTTCGAAGTTCAGGGAACAACCATTCCCCAATCTGAGGTCGAACTCTATTTAAATAACGCTCTCATAGATTTCCAACAAGCGGATGAACTTGGTAATTATCGCTTCCTGACACCGGTCAGTTACGGTTCCTCTCAACTTGATCTGAGGATCTATGGTCCCACAGGACAAGTCATTGAGCGCTCTGAGCGACTTCAGGTTCCTTTCACCTTTCAACCAAGCGGTGTATTCAATTATACCATCAATGCAGGCCGGCTCGATAATCCAATATTTGGGCAAACCACGCAGGATTTTACTGCACAGGGGGCCGGTGCTTACGGCATCAATGAATGGTTAACTGCCAAGGCGGGGGTAGAATATTACCAGGGCTATCATGAATCACTGCCAACTTTCACAACCTCTCTTTCCTCACGCGTCAAAAGTAACTATATCCTGACCCTGGAAGCTGCCAGTGAAGCTTATTACCGGGGTTTACTAAATGTGATCTACCCAAATTCTGCCAGTTTCACCCTGGATTATACCAATTACAATGAGGGATTCAGTATCTATAATCCTTCAAATGATGAACAGCGACTGGTTGCCAGTGCTTTCTACCCTTTTATTTTTTGGGGAGTCCCTTTTAACGTTAGAACTTCAGTGTTTTCAAGGTATAGGACCTCTTCCAGCTCAACCAATTTCAGACTCGATCTGAACTCAAGGATCAGTAAGCTAAATCTCAGAGTTGGCTATACCGATCGATTCACAGGTAGTTTTGATCCATTCAACCCAACTAACACTGCATTCCTTGAAACCTCTGCTACTTATAATGTATCAAGAAACCGAAACCTGCCTGTGTATCTCAGAGGAGTGTTTTTAAGGGGGCAATTCAGATATCAACCAAGTTTGAACCAGCTGGAATCAGCCGAAGTCCTGCTATCCCAAAATGTTTTTGAACAGGGGCGCCTTCAGCTTTCTTATGGCCGGAATTTTGCAAGCGACTATAACAGCCTTCGCTTCAATCTCGTGGTGGACTTCGACAAGATCCGGACCAGTACCACTTACAGCAATATACGCGGGGCAGGTAACCTCACACAAAATATACGTGGATCGATCGGTTACGACACCAACTATGATAACTTCATATTTACAAGCCGGGATCAGGTTGGACGTTCCGGAACAGCGGTCAAACTCTTTGTAGATAATAATGCGGACGGCAATTTTGGAGATGATGACGACCCCATAGCCGGGAATGCCCTGAGAATTCAACGATCGGGAGCCACCAGTACGGTCAAAAATGGGGTTATCTACTACACGCAAATGCAGCCATATTTCTACTACAATATGGAGCTCAATAAATCCCTAATACAGAATCCAATGCTGGTTCCCGAATTTGAGAAATTCGGTTTGATCACAGACCCGAACAGGTTCAAAAAAGTTGAAGTTCCTTTCTATATGTCCGGAGTTATTGAGGGATCGGTTCAGCGTTTACTTGAAAGTGGAAACACCACCGGTGTTGCAGGATTGAAGTTATCACTGTCCAATGAAAATAGTTCTTACAGTAAAGAACTTCGGACCTTCAGTGATGGGAGCTTTTATGATTATGAGGTCCCGCCGGGTAATTATGTACTTCAGGTAGATTCAGCTCAGCTTGATATTCTTAATGTTTATTCTGTACCTGATAATATTGATTTCGAGGTTGAACGGCTATCAGATGGTGATTTCGTAGAAGGACTCTCATTTGAACTGGTTCCAACCGGAATGGCCCGAGAGGAATTAGAACAAGTTGCAGTAGTTAAGGACATTCCAGAACAACCGGTTAACGAAACTGATACTACCATTACTACTGATACTACTGGTATTACCGATACTCCTATACAGCCAGAAACTATCATAATACCGGACTCATCAGGTGTGATCGTAGTAAATGAAACCATCAACACTGAAGAGGTTACTGACACTTTAACTCAAACACAGCAAACGAACGAAAATACAGAACAAACCGAAACCGGAGAAGAGACGAATACTCAACAAGAAACTGACGAACAGGATGCTATAGATATTGATACCGACATCCCTCCTGTGATTCCCCTTGTCAACCCACCGGTTACCGGTTTAACCGACCTTCCTGTAGATTCAGTTCGAGCTGATTCGTTGCAAGAAACTGAGGTATCGGTACCCGTAGCAGAGTTGATCGATGAAGAAACTATTCAGGGAGCGGATTCAACCTTAAGTGATGCCGATGATCAAGCAAAAGTTTCAGCTGACAGCATTATCGCCGTAAATAAGCAAGATATCGAACAAACGGTGGATTCACTTGATGTTGTAGCTAATGAAGGGGCAGAGGAAGTTCAGCTCCCATTAGTATCTGATCCCAAAATAGCAGATGGAGATACTACTCAGTCTATCCCTGCTGATTCAACCGTCATGGAACACGACATCACTGGAGATGAGGATATTGCAGTTTCACAGCCACCGTTTCAACAAACAGAAGCAGCTGATTCTGTACAGACAATGACAACAGATCAATTCACTCCTGTCCAAAACGTAACTGATGCCATTCCTTCTGCTTTCAGTTCCAATGAGTCTATAGAATCATTGACACCGGGTAGATGTATCTATGGGATCCAGTTTGCTTCCTACTCTCAGGAAAGTCAGGCTGACGATCTTTCAAGGAGATTAGAAGAAGATCACCTTACGTTTACTATTTATAATACACCCTATCAGTTATATGGACTTCGTGAGATACAGTATCAAAGTCTTGGCAGAGTAACCACAGCTACGAAGGAACTAAATCGGGTTTATGATTTCAATGCTGCCGTTGTCAGTCAGTGTTATGCAGATCTTGACCTAAACCCGGAAACCACGACCTACTATATTCAAATTGCAGAGTTTGCAACAGAAGAAAATGCCCTGAGATATATTCGTGACCTGAATGACGTAAGTAACATTAAAGCCCTCGAGATACCGGGCGACAGATTTGGTGTCAGAGTTGGTATAGGGCCTTTTAGATCTGAGAGGCAAGCAGCAGGTAGACTTAGAGAACTAAGAGGACAGTTGGATAATTATGCTGATGCAAGTATCCGCAGATATGCCCCTCCTGTAAAGACCACAGACCTTAGTTTTGAGTTTATTTTACTATTTCATGGGTTTACTACCAAAGAACAGGCATTTGAATATAGCCGTGAGGTTGAAAGTACCCTCATGCTCAATACAAAAGTCTTACTCGATGAAAACAAGGAAACCTACTTTGTTACTTCGGAATTAATGGAGGGCTGGTCCCGGATCAATGAGCTTAAAGGTCGGGTCATAAACTCAGGTGTTTCAGCAGAGTCGGTCATCCTGATGGTTGAAATTAAGAATCAGTAAAGACCCGGTTTCAAATCACCTGCTTTCTCATCCGCGCCACCGGTAGATTTAATTGTTCACGATATTTACTTACAGTTCGCCTTGCCACTTTATATCCCTTTTCATTAAGCATATCTGTAAGTTTTTGATCGCTGTATGGACTTCTTTTATTTTCTTTATCAATAATATTTTGAAGTACATTCTTCACTTCACGGTTCGATACTTCTTCCCCACTGTCCGTTTCAAGCCCTTCATTAAAGAAATATTTAAGTTCATATACACCAAAATGTGTTTGTACGTATTTCCCGTTTACCACACGCGATACCGTAGAGATATCCATTCCGATCCTTTCAGCTACATCCTTTAGGATCATTGGCCTTAGGTTTTCACCATATTTGAAGAAATCTTCCTGTAGTGCCACAATGGTCTTCATGATATTCATAAGCGTATTCTGCCTTTGCCTGATCGACTCAATGAACCACTGTGCAGAGTCGATCTTCCGCTTCATAAAGTTTCGCGTCTCGGAATCTGTGTTCTTTTTCTTTTTGGCCTTTATACCCTCCCACATTTCCTTGTACTCAGGAGATATTCTCAAAGATGGGGCATTCCGCTGATTCAGGGTTATTAAAAACTCGCCACGTTCTGTCTCTCCACTGCTTTTTCCTTTCCAGTATACTTCAAAATCCGGCTCAATATAATTTTGAGACTGTTCCATACCTGTTGAGACAGCTCCCGGTCTTGGATCCATATGTTTGATAGTCTCAACGGCATCCTGCAATTCTTCCCTGTCTATATCGAATTTTTGAAGCAGTTTGGAGTAATGTTTCTTTTCAAACTGTTTCCAGGCATCCCTAACGATCCTGATCGCAAGATCCCTTGCCGGTAATTTCTTTTCTGAAGCCATAAGCTGTACCAATAAGCAATCCTGCAGATCACGTGAAGCAATACCGGTTGGCTCCAGTTGCTGGATCTTCTTGCGTACCTCTTCTACTTTTTCTTCATTCAGAAGAATACCGTGATTGAAGGCAATATTATCAACTACGGCTTCCGGCTCGCGGCGGAAATACCCATCTTCATCCAATGAACCGAGTATCTGATCTGCGATCAATTCTTCTTCATCTGAAAGGTCCAGCAATGCTACCTGATCTTCAAGTTCTTCGAGAAGCGTTGCGTGATAGGGATTTGGAAGTTCTTTCCACTCTTCTATATCAGGATTATAGGAAGTACTGAAATTCTCACCATCGTATTCTGTATTATTCTCGAATTCATCCCAGTCGACTTCATGGTCATCCAGACTTTCAAGTGCCTCTTCCTGATCCTCCTCAGGGGCATCCTGCTCCTCTAAACTATCGATCTCAGTTTGCATTGGGTCCACCTCTTCGAGCACCGGATTCTCTTCCATTTCCTCCTTGATCCTCTGCTCAAGAGCTATAGTAGGCAGCTGCAATAATTTAATATACTGTAGCTGCTGTGGCGATAATTTTTGTTGCAGGCTCTGTTGCTGCTTTTGCCCAATATTTTGCTTATTTCGAAGCACTATTTATTCTCTCTTAATGATTTACAAGATTCTATGAATTCGTCAAACCACTCTTTTCCATACCTGCGAACCAAAGGTTTTTCTAAAAATTCAGCCAAATAGGTATTCTCGTTTTCTCCTTTTTCACAGGCAACGGAACAAAGTTTTGGTACATATTCAAAATTCGCATAATCAAAACCTGCAATGTGCTTAAGCCTGACCGGGAACAAATGGCAACTGATGGGTTTTTCCCAATTAAACCGCCCTTCGTAATAAGCTTTTTGTATCGCACAATAAGCAACGTCATTGTCATCATATTTTACAAAGATACATTCCTCAGTTCTGACCGTTGAGATCTCATAACCTGTCTTTTCTGAACCAATGACCACACCATCGCGTTCAGCCACCTCGACTGATTCAGGCATTAGTTCATCCTTGAGAGTCCGATAAGCTTTATGAAGTACCGGTATCTCATCTTTCGAAACCGGAGCTCCGGCATCACCGACCACACAACAGGCTCCCTTGCATCTGGGAAGATCACAGGCAAACTGGGCTGTGGCAATGTCATCTGATAAAATGGTATTTTTTACTTTGAACATGATGCAAGATAACAATCAACAGAACTATTTTCGATGAAACCTTTTTCATTATCTCATTTAGACGAAATAAAATGGAAAAGTTAACTATAAATAAACCGCCATAATATTTGTGATAATTTCCGATCGGCTCTATCTTCATAGCCTATGCGAAAATTATCACCATCAGAGAAAAAAATATTGGATCGGCTTTTGTATCCTGAACCTTTTGAGGTTATTCAGGAGGAAACACAGTTAGCCTATGGTGAGATCAGGGATGACCTTATCAATCTTATGAATTCACGTCTCATAGAAACCGTAGACCCGGATAACCCTAACGCTAATACGACCGGTTCTTTTGATTCTGATAACGTAAAAGAATCAACTTACAGGATCACCAACTCAGGCATTAACCTAATGAAAAGGCAATCATGAAATTTCAGGCAACGATTGGAGAAAATGAACTTGATATTGAATTATCCCCCAAGGATGGAACTTTCAAATCAGGAAATTTGAATGGCTCCTATACATTTGAACATGTGAATGGCCGTTACTTTTTGAGAACCGGAACAAAAACTTACAAGATCGATAATATCAGTAAGGAAGGTTCAAACATTGAATTTTCCATGAATGGTGTTTGGCACAGCATCTCTGTGAAAGATGAGCAGGAGCTTCTGCTCGACCGGTTAGGATTCAAAACCGGTGCTGCCGCTGCCGAAGGATTGCTGAATGCTCCTATGCCCGGAAAGATCCTCGAGATCATGGTCAAAGAAGGAGATGAGGTTGAGAAAGACCAGCCTTTGGCCATTCTTGAAGCCATGAAAATGGAAAACGAACTCAAAGCACCGATCAGCGGCACGATCTCCTCGATCTCAGCTGTGGTTGGTCAGTCATTAGAAAAAAATTCACCCATATTGGAGATAGAAACCATTGGATAAATTCGTTATTAAGGGCGGCTCCCCTCTCAAAGGCACAATTCCTATCAGCGGTTCAAAAAATGCCGCACTTCCTTTGATGGCCGCTTCACTGTTAGGCAGTTCTTCATCTACATTAAAAAATATTCCACGGCTAAAAGATATTTACACCTTCAACAACGTGATCCGTGTAGTTGGTGCTCAGGTTACTTTCAGGGAAGATGAGAATACCCTTATCATTGACCCTGAAAATGTGAATCACCTTGAAGCACCCTATGATCTTGTTCGGAAGATGCGTGCTTCATTCTATATGCTGGGAGCTTTGGTTGGTAAATATGGATATGCTAAGGTCTCCCTGCCAGGTGGTTGTGCTTGGGGCCCCCGACCTGTTGACCTTCACCTGAAAGGTATGGAAGCCATGGGCATTGATATCTCACTTGAGAAAGGATATGTGATCGCAAAGGCTCCTGACAAAGTTGATGGTGGAACCTTCAAGCTGGAACCAAGTTCAGTTGGGGCCACCGTAAACCTGCTCCTGGCATCCGTATTAAAGGCTAAAGAATTTACTATAGAAAATGCAGCCAGGGAGCCCGATGTGGTCCAATTGTGTGAACACCTTGTAAAAATGGGTGCCCACATTGAAGGTATTGGTACCGAAACGCTAACCGTTAGAGCGGTTGATGAATTAAAAGGTATTGAAGTCTCCAATGATCCTGACAGGATCGAGTTAGGTACGTTCATGATCCTTGGTGCTATGTTACCCGGATCGGAACTAACGCTGACCGGTTGTAACCCGGAACATCTTGGAAGCTTTACTAAAAAACTTAAAGAAACTGGAACTGCCGTTGATATCAATGGCACCACAATTGATATAATAGCTCCAAATGCCCTTAAACCGGTATCTATCAAAACACAGATCTATCCCGGCTTCCCTACAGACTTACAGGCACAGTGGGCAACCATGATGACGCAGGCAAATGGTGAATCTAAAGTGACCGACACCGTATATTTTGACCGTTTCAGCTACGTACCAGAACTTACGCGCCTGGGGGCTGACCTGGATGTTGAAAAAAATAGTGTTCATATTTCAGGGAAAACGCCACTGGCAGGAGCATCAGTCATGAGTACTGATCTCAGAGCAAGTGTTAGCCTGGTTCTGGCTGCTTTGGTCGCTGAAAACACGACCGAGGTTCTACGTATCTATCATTTGGACCGCGGTTATGAATCTCTTGAAAATAAATTAAGGGCAGTAGGTGCAACGATACAGCGCGTGGACGAGGAATAATTAACCGCATCGGTTTCTTTTATCAAGAAAGATCTATACCTCTTCCCGGGTTCAAAGGTCGGATCCATTTTAGGCTGGTAAAACTATATTTTTTATTTACAGATGCGTTTACATTAATGGCTTTTCCCATGTATATTAATTGAAGAGAAAATCAGCCTAAAAAAGCTTTTTTAAACAATTTTCGATTGCATAACGCACAGAATACATATCAAAATCAAATTATGACGGCATCAATGTCTACACGTATTGAAGATGCTCTCATTGATTTTCTCTTTTTCTGCGGATTATTACTTACAAATCTTACGCAGCAACTCTTTTCAGATTCCGAAACGGGATCAACTCAAAAAACAATTTTAACAGATATTATACCCAAAGCAGCCGCTCGACCGATTGCTTCAAACCGTGCTCTCACTAATGAGACCCTAATCGATTTGCATCGTAAATTAATCAGATGGTTCGTTTGCAAGGGAAGCAGTGGCATTTGGGAAAGGAAGAATTTTAATGAAGAATCAAATTATTATTCACTCTTCGGGCAATCAGACCCGTATTGCGCTATTGGAAAACAACGAATTAGCGCAGTTATTCATAGAATCAGAAGAAAACCAGCGTACTGTTGGTAATATTTATGTAGCACGAGTTCATAAAGTGCTGAGCGGAATCAGAGCCGCATTCATTGACATGGGCACCCCTAAAGATGCCTTTCTTCACTTCTCTGATGCAGGTGACCACCTTGATGAATACATAACCAAACTAAACGGTCCGGACGCTATACCGAACAATGTTAAAAAGGATGTCGCTAACAAAGACAATCTTTCTAACATTGAGAAACAGATCATGGCCGGTAAAATGTTACGCACCGGACAAAAGCTTCTGGTTCAGATCGTTAAGGAACCCATTGGTTCAAAAGGTCCCCGTATCTCTACTGATATCACCATTGCAGGGCGTTTCCTGGTACTTATCCCGATGGGTGACTACATTGCAGTATCCAAGAAGATAGGCCACTATAAAGAACGACGACGTCTGAAGGGCATTCTGAATAATATGGTACCTGATGGCTTTGGTGTGATCGTACGTACCGTGGCCAAGGGTCAGGACAAGAAATCACTGGAAGATGACCTTCGAAACGTTCTTAAGAAGTGGGAACAGATCGTCGACCAGTTAGAAGATGCGAAGCCCCCTTCCCTGCTTTATCGTGACCTGAACATGACAGAAAGTCTCATTCGTGATCTTTTTGCTAAAAATTATGACCGGGTTCTGATCGATGATCCTGAACTTTACAGACAGATCAAAGGGTATGTAAGTCAGATCGCACCCCAGATGGTACCTAATGTTCAGCTATACAAAGGCAAAGAGCATATTTTTGATTACATGAAGATTGCTCATGATGTTAATTCCATCTTCAGCCCCCGTGTAAGAATGAAATCAGGCGGCTATCTCATTTTTGAACAAACGGAAGCTATGTATGTAGTGGATGTTAACTCAGGACCTTATGCCGCTAAAAAACGGCAGGAAGATAATTCCCTTAAAACCAATCTTGAAGCTGCCAGAGAGATCGCAAAACAGCTTAGATTACGTGATATTGGTGGTATTATCGTTGTTGATTTCATCGACCTTCGGGATGATAAAAACCGTAAGAAGATCTATGATGAGCTCAAGAAAGAATTTGTAAAAGACCCTGCCAAGACCAATGTCATTGGTATGAGTGATTTTGGATTAGTCCAGATCACAAGACAACGCATCAGACCAAGTGTAGTAAATTCAGTCTCTAAGGTTTGCCCTGTCTGCGGTGGTTCCGGAAGTGTGGTCACGGAAGATACCATCCTGACGGACCTCGAAACCTGGTTAAGTAAATTCAAGCACAACACTAATTATCGTGCAGTTGATATCTATGTAAATCCTTATCTGCGTTCTGTTCTAACCAGAGGAATGATCAGCACTCGCTGGAAATGGATGGCACGTTTCCGTATCAAGATCTCCCTCATCGGAGATGAGACGGTTTCAATGAATGAGTTCAGAGCAACTCTTGTTGGTTCTGATATAGATATCACTGACATTGTAATGAGAGACGAATCTATTGAAGAGGTCCTGGACCGTGAAGGAGAGCTTATAGAGCTCGAGAGTGGAAAAGCTGACAAAGATAATCTGGATATATCCAAGAAAGAGAACAGTTCGTCAGGTCGTAATGACAATTCGAACGGAAGAGGAAATTCCAAGTACTATAAGTCTTCAAATTAGACCTTGGCTTGGTTTTTGTGATTAACTCTTAAACTCTTTCACCAAAATATTATTTATGAATTTATCTGAACTACATGCAACAACCGTTGTGGGTGTGATCCACAACGGGAAAGCTGCAATTGGTTGTGACGGTCAGGCAACAATGGACAAGACCGTCATGAAAAGCACCGTCAAGAAAGTGCGCAAGTTATATAATGGTAAAATACTGGCAGGATTTGCCGGCTCCACTGCTGACGCATTCACCCTTTTCGAGAAATATGAGGAAAAGCTCAATGAATACAACGGTAATATGGAAAGGGCCGCTGTTGAACTTGCCAAGGAATGGCGAAAGGACAAGTTCCTTCAAAAACTTCAGGCCCTCCTCATCGTAATGAACAACGAAAAATCTTTGGTCATATCCGGTCAGGGTGACGTCATTGAACCCGATGATGAAATTGCCACTATAGGAAGCGGTGGTTCCTATGCCCTTTCGGCAGCTCGTGCCATGGTAAAACATGCTTCGGGATTAACATCTAAACAGATCGTTGAAGATGCCCTGAACATTGCTGCTGACATTGATATATACACCAATCATAATATTACCATTTTAGAAATTGACGATTGATATGCTAACTATTGAAGAAAAGAATTTAACACCGCAGCAGATCGTATCTGAGCTGAATAAATATATAGTAGGCCAGCAATCTGCCAAGAGATCGGTTTCTATTGCACTCCGTAACCGTTGGAGAAGACTGAACGCCGAAGAAGAGATCCGTGAAGAGATCGTGCCTAATAATATTTTATTGATCGGGCCAACCGGTGTCGGTAAAACGGAGATCGCAAGAAGACTGGCTAAACTTGCCCACGCCCCTTTCATGAAAGTGGAAGCCTCTAAATTCACAGAAGTTGGATATGTAGGCCGTGATGTAGAATCCATGATCCGTGACCTGACCGACGTGGCCATTAGCATGGTTAAACAGGAGATGCAGGATCGTGTGAAAGAGAAAGCAGCACAGAAAGCGGAAGAAAGGATACTGGATATCCTCATCCCTCCTGTTAAGAAGAGCGGGGTTGGTTTTAACAGCTCGACATCCGGTAACGAAAGTTTTGATCCTAAAGATGCCAGTGACTCAGAATTGAACGAGCGTACACGGGAACGCTTCAGGGAAAAACTTAAGAACGGCGAATTAGAAGACCGAGAAATTGAAATCGAAGTAAAATCCAGCAAAAGCCCAATGATGCAGGTTTTTGGCCCGCAGGGCATGGAAGAGATGGGAATCAACCTTCAGGATATGCTGGGTAATATTGGTAAAGGGAATAAAAAATCGAAGCGAAAACTGCCCATCAGTGAAGCACGTGAACTTTTGACCGAAGAAGAAGCTGAAAAACTGATCGATCATGAATCAGCCGTTCAGGAAGCCCTTGAGAGGGTTCAAAAGCAAGGTATCGTCTTTATTGATGAGATCGACAAGATCGCAGAATCTTCAAGTGGTGGCGGCAAAGGTGGTCCCGATGTAAGCCGGCAAGGGGTACAGCGTGACTTGCTTCCGGTTGTGGAAGGCAGTGCGGTAAACACCAAGCACGGTATCGTCAAGACCGATCATATTCTGTTCATTGGATCCGGGGCATTCCATGTTTCAAAACCGTCTGACCTGATACCCGAGCTTCAGGGAAGGTTTCCGATCAGAGTGGAATTAAACTCACTGACTGAAGATGACTTCGTCGACATATTATCCAAACCCAAAAATGCCCTGACCAAACAGTATATTGCCATGCTGAAGTCAGAAGGGGTTGAAATAGAATTTAAAGACGATGCGGTCAGAGAAATTGCCCGAATTGCCGCTGAGGTAAATTCCTCTGTTGAGAATATCGGTGCAAGAAGATTGCACACTATTATGTCCTCATTATTTGATGAACTGCTATTTGCAGTTCCTGATGATATCAGTTCAGGTAAGATCACTATTGATAAAGCCTATGTGGACAAGCAATTAACAGACATTGTAAAAGACAAGGATCTGAGCCACTATATACTATAAGAGCATGTTAAGTGTTATTAAATGAAAGTACACACACAATTGTGGGATACTTAATTATTTAGTACACTCGTTCTGAAAGAAACTTTTCATGCCAGAATTGGTTTTGATCTATAAGTAAAGACGTAATATGATCTACATGCATTTAAAAAAGATATTGTTCCCAAACATATTAATACTGTTGTTGCTTGCTGCCCTTCGTTTTACAGGGGTAGATCCGGTCATACAATCAGAAAATAACGATACTGAAAACCTGACCAAGTACCACCAGGCACAGCGGAGTATTTTAACAAATTACTTCAGGGAACCTGATCTCAATGAGATGTATCGCTCTAGTATCAAATACATGGTCAAAGCCATCAAAGACAGTACTTTAGAGATCAATGATACACCGATCGACACCACATTCAAAGGGGTTGATATTGCCACGATCAGAGATTCTTTCAGGAATTTCGAAAGAGCCTATCTTTATGTAGCCAATAACCGAGAAGACGAAGATATGGGCAAGCTAACTGAGGCTGCCATTAGAGGTATGTTTTCGACTCTTGATCCCCACTCGGTATATATTGAAGCAGAGGATAACGAACAGATACAGGCTGAATTTGCCGGTAAATTTCAGGGTATAGGTGTTCAGTTCCAGATCATACAGGACACAATAACCGTGATCACTGCGATATCCGGTGGACCCAGTGAGCAACTTGGCATCCGCTCAGGTGACCGCATCATCGAGATCGAGGATTCCACGGCAGTGGGATTCACGAATGAAATGGTACTTCGCAGGTTGCGAGGTGAAAAAGGCACCAAAGTAGGCGTTACGATCAAACGTCCCAATGTGAGGGAACCCATTAATTTTACGATAACTCGTGATGATATACCGCTTTACACCGTAGATACCTCTTATATGCTGGATGAACGAACCGGTTACATCAAGATCAATCGTTTTGCAGCCACTACACACGATGAGTTTATGCAAGCCACCCGGGAACTCAGGTCAGAAGGTATGGATCGCCTTGTATTAGACCTTAGGGGAAATCCGGGCGGATATCTTAGCCAGGCCATTGCCATTGCTGAAGAATTTTTCCCAAGAGGTACTGAACTGGTATCTACTAAAAGTAAACACAAGCGGTTTGACGGTGAATATTTTTCCAGGAAAGATGGGGCTTACATAAACAAACCGGTCATTATTCTCGTTGATGAAGGAGCCGCATCAGCCAGTGAGATCGTAAGTGGAGCAATACAGGATCATGATCGTGGACTGATAGTGGGTAAACGCACCTTTGGTAAAGGATTGGTTCAGCAACAGTATGAATTGGTGGACAAAAGCAGCGTACGCGTAACTATTTCTCGATATTATACCCCATCAGGTCGATTGATTCAAAAGCCTTTTGTTGAGGGTGGTGAAGAATATGCTTACGAGATCTACCGGCGGGATGATGCCATGGATGATGCCTCAGAATTCATTAATCATATACCGGACTCACTCAAATACAAAACCGATGGTGGCAGAACGGTTTATGGTGGAGGCGGTATTGTACCTGATTATATTGTACCATCGGATACCTCTACATCTGCCTATATATTTAACTTTGCCATCCGTGAACAAGCTTCATTTGATTATGTTCGTAATTTCCTTGATGACAATGGTGATACATTTAGAGCAGAATGGGAATCTGATTTTGAGGACTTCAGAGAGAATTTTAACTGGGATGAAACAAATGTTGAAGGACTAAGATCTCTACTCGTTGAAAGAGGAATGTTTATTTCAGATACAGTTGAAACGCCTGATTTCAGAAATGATACCTTATTTGTACCAAAAGGACATTTTGAAGAAATTTCATGGCT
This sequence comes from Gracilimonas sp. B-17, assembly GCF_056857935.1. Taxonomy (NCBI): domain Bacteria; kingdom Pseudomonadati; phylum Balneolota; class Balneolia; order Balneolales; family Balneolaceae; genus Gracilimonas; species Gracilimonas sp. B-17. The sequence continues at coordinate 785,776 of NZ_JBSXOA010000012.1, read as the reverse complement.
ACTTGAAGGCAGAATGAAAGCTGAACTTGCACGTCAGGTTTGGGGTATGAAATACTTCTACCCTGTTGTTAATGATGTATTTGATACCACGCTTAAGAAAGCTATGACTCTATGGGATGCTGTTGCCAAGCTTGAGGAACTGGCAAATGGAAATTCCAAAGCATCTGCGATCGGAAACCTCTCAGGTACCGATAACGAAGATTAGCATTAATAATTTATCCACTTAAAAAGGCCTCATCTGAGGCCTTTTTTATTTCTATCTATTCTAAAATCTCACGTATTTAAAGGTCTGATCAATCATCGTCTTTGAAAATATCTTCAATGAGGTGACCGTATTTATCCGCAATCACACGCCTTTTTACTTTTAGCGTTGGCGTGATCTCACCGGTCTCAACTGAAAACTCATTTGGCACTAATCTGAAATCTCGAACCTTTTCATGTGATGCCAGTTCTTTGGAGAAAGACCGCAGTTCTTTTTTATAGATATCCTTTACCTCCTCCAATTCAATAAGTTCTTCATTGTCTTTAAATGATAACCCCTGTTCTTTGGCCCATTTTCCTACTGCCTCAAAATCGGGGACAATGATAGCTGCCATATAATTCTGAGCCTCACCCACCACAACGATCTGGTCGATCCATTTACTGGTTTTGAACAGATCCTCTATCGGACCTGGATAAATATTCTTACCACCGGCATTTACGATCATATGCTTGATTCGATCCGTGATCTTGAGAAACCCGTCTTCGAATTTACCCACATCTCCGGTATGCAACCAACCGTCGTTATCGATCATCTCTTTGGTTGCCTCCTCATTGTTCCAGTATCCTTTCATCACATTTGGTCCCTTGCATAGGATCTCTCCTTCTCCGGAACTAAGATCAGTAGGATAGTCCTCACCGCTGATCGCAGCAAGCATTTCTCCGTTTTCAAGACTTTGAATACCTACTGTAACCCCCGGAATAACGGTTCCAACTGCTCCAACCTTTTCCTTACCCGGCTGATTAGCAGCCATCACCGGAGAGGTTTCTGTAAGTCCGTAACCCTGAAGGATATTCATACCCGCACACTGAAAAAAGGTATCGATCTCAGGCGGTAAAGCAGCCCCACCGGAAACAAATAATCTGACATGGCCACCCGTTCGTTCTTTTAGCTTATCGAAAACCAATTTGTCAGCAATTTTCTTCTGAATGCTAACAAGTCCTCGTTTTCCTTCGGCATATTTTTTCCCGGTTTCTACTGCCCAATCAAATATCTTTTTCTTGGTATCACTACCCTCCTCCACACTTTTTACTATAAGGTTATACATCTTCTCGAATAACCGTGGCACACTGATCATGATCGTTGGCTTCACTTCCGGCATGTTGCGAGAAACCGTATCCACACTTTCAGCATAATAGATCTCGACTCCACTTGAGAGTGTTGCATAATAACCTGCAGTTCTTTCAAATGAGTGGCAAAGAGGAAGAAATGAAAGTAAACGGTCGGTATCGTCCCAATAAATATGCTGGGTAGCTGCCTTAACGTTCGATACAATATTACTGTGAGTCAGCATAGCGCCTTTTGGCTGACCAGTAGTACCGGATGTATAGATCAAAGTAGCTACATCAGAGGGCTCAACCATTTTATTTCGCTCTTTAATGGCTTCTTTATGCTTTTCAATATACTTCCCCCCTTCAATAAGCATATCATCATACATTTGTACAAAATCATTATCCATTAAGTGCTTCAGAGTCGGTTCATCAAAAGCCACGATCTGTTCCAATTCTTTACAATTCTCAAAAACTTCCACGGCTTTTTTAAGCTGAAGTCCAGTCGACACAAAGAAGATCTTAGATCCCGAATCCTTAAGAATATATTCGCACTGATGAGCCGGTAAAGTGGTATACAGAGATACATTAATCCCCCCTACCAACTGTATGGCTAGGTCAACTGCAACCCATTCATACCTGTTTTCACTTAGAATGGCCACCCGGTCACCTTTTTGTATACCTCTCTCCATAAGATAGGTAGCAATAGAATAAACATCATCCGTAACCTGATCCCAGAGAATAGGCTCATAAGGCTGGTCAGGGTTTGGTTTATAGTAAAAAGGCATTTTATCCGTCCCGTTGTACTTGTGGGATAGGTTCAAAAATAGTTCTGTCAGTGTTTCAAAAGGGACTACAGTTGGCATATTTCACAAATTTATTCCTGGTCTAACTCCGCTGAAATATAATACTCTTAAAATCAAAAGCATGAGTTTCATATGCATGTTTACAAGTTGTATATTTACGCAAACCAAAAGAGTATTATGGCACATCCAGCACACGAAGATACAGTAAATCTTGTAAAGGAGATATTTCGTTCTTACTTAAAGGAAAGAAATCAACGACAAACCCCTGAACGTTTTATGGTTCTGGAAGAGATCTATACGGCCGACGGACATTTTGATGCCGATGATATATTTTTCAGGATGAAAGAAGGTGGAACCAGGGTTTCGAGAGCGACGGTTTACAATACCCTTGACCTACTTGTGGAATGCGGTTTGGTCCAGCGTCAGCAATTCGGAAAGAGTCAATACTACTACGAGCGTGCTTATGCCTATCAACAGCACGATCACATCATTTGTCGTGAATGCGGACATGTACTTGAATTTTGTGACCCCAGGATCGGAGAGATCCAGAGAATGTTATCTGAAATACATGACATGGATATTGACGGACACTCTTTGCACTTCTTCGGAACCTGTACAGACAAAGAAGCATGTGCGGAGCGGAAAAAAGCCAATAATAATAAGCTGGCTTCAGTTAAGGAGTAAAACTCTTATTCAACCCACATAGAAAGGTTTAGACTCCAATAAACTCTTCTAAAGGTCATTCAGAAATATAGGTTTCCTTTATGAACCTACGGGCGGCCCAGCGGCTTCCCCACCAACCCATGAGCATTGAAAGCAGTAACATGGCTCCTGTCAGGAAGTACCACCTTCCGAACGGCCATTCCAAAACACCCAGATCCGGCAGATAGTAAGGCGTTGCCAATTCAAAGATAAAGAAAACACTGAGAACAGCTAAGGAACCCGCAATGAGGCCCTGTAGTATTCCTTCTACTATAAACGGACTTCTGATAAATTTATGAGTAGCTCCTACTAATTTCATGGCCCTGATCAAGTCTCTTTTAGCGTATATGGTCAGGCGAATGGTATTATAAACCAAAACCAGGGCAGCCAGTAAAATCAGTATCCCGATTCCTCCCCCCACTAATGTAAAGGTATTCAGATTTGATTCCATCACTCTCAATAAGGCTGCATTGTATTCAACCTCATCCACTCCGCGAATATTTTGAAGCCTTGAGACCATGGTTTCAATACTTTCGGCTCCGGCATCAGTATTTACGCTGAGTCTGTACGAGGCCGGCAGAAAATTAAGTTCAGCAAGTTCTTCCACACCTGCTCCGAATTCTTCCCTCATGATAGCAGATGCACTGTCTTTGGAAATATAGGTGGTTTCAATTACCAGTTCCTCTGCCTCTATTTCTTGACGGATCTGATTCATTGTTCTGTCATCAACATCCAATAAGAACACTTCCACTTCTACCAGTTCCTTAATAGACATGGCCTGACTGTATACATTGAAGCCAATGCGCGAGAGCACACCAAGCAACAAAACAGCGACAAACAATGAAAAAATGGATGTGGTGGCCGCAAGTTTCGTGCGCTTGATACCTGAAATACCTTCCCTAACAATGTATTTTATACTCATATTAATTTCTGAATTGTGCTCTAATTCCTACTAATAAACGTCGAGGTGGCATCGGAAAACCGGCCGCCTCAAAGTAGCCTGCCTGACCAAATCCGTCAAGGGCATTTTCCCATCTCATTACAACCATGATTCCCCGGATCCTAGCTGATAATTCAGCATCCAGTCTAAAAAACGGAGGGATATCCTGTTCCATGCTATTTCCTTGCCAGATACCAAGTTCCGTATTATAAGTTCTGGCTCCATAGGCTAAAGGTGAAAGAAGTGTTTTAAATCCCATTTTCAGATAAGCCGCACGGTCGAATACGTATCCTTTCACAAAGGCTGAGTTACGTACCCACAGAACCTGATCCTGTTCATTGATGGATGAATTTAATGGATCTGCCTCTGAATAGTTGAACTGCTGAATGGTTGCTGAACTGCTGAATTCAAATAATTGATTCTCAAAATTACCATAGAACGTACCGGTCATCTGATCGTACTCGGAACTGTTGATAAATGTGGTGTCAGAGGAAATCCATACCGAATTTTCTGAAATCTTATATCGCCCTTTTAATCCAAACCTAAGTTTTGAGTTTAGGATGAGTTGCAGGTCGCCTGTTGCTGAATAACCCATTTCATTCTCTAGATCAGGATTTCCGGAATACCTGTTTCCATCCCAGAATTGAGATTGTATTGAAGGTATATTACTGAATCCGGCGCCAATTACTTTTAGTTTTGCCCAATTCAGTACCCCGATATCCATACCTAATACAGTTTCATAACCTGAGTTCTCATTGGAATCATATTGAACTCCTGCATTTCCAAAAATGGACACGTTATCTGACACACCAAGACTGACATTTACACCGGCGTAATATTCCGACCAGTCCGACAACGACAAAGAGGTTTTTTCATCAACGCTGTGGAATGCCGCATTACCCCTTAACTCCAAATCCAAGCTCCCAAGTTCTATTCTTTTAAATACTCTTGGATTAATTGAACGAATGTTTTGTGTAAGAGTGTCGATCACAAAAAACAGATCTTTGCTGTTTTTTGTATATGAGATCTCTAAACCCGCATCCTCAGCTGAGGATGTATCCTTACGATGATAAATTCCGGTATTAAGATCCCAGCGACTTATCTCTGAGTTGGCACTGTTATTCCTGGGTTGAGATCTGAATTCATCAAATGGAAACTCAGCCGGATTACCAATTATGTACCCAAACGACTCTCCCCTGTCGTACTGATTTCTCAAATACATCGCCCTCAGTAAAAACTTATCACTAAGATGATGATATAATCTACCCGTGATCTGATTACCCTTTACATTGCTGTTTGGATAATATTCGCCTCCTCTTCTATCCCAATAAGATAATTCGATATTGGTACTTTGAGAGAAATTGCGTGAAACCAAAAACTCAAGGTTTCGGTATGCTCCTCCTGCTTCATCATAGATCAGATAACTGCGTGGTTTCAGCAGATAGAAATCCCTGATCCTGATATCTGATCGGTATGTGCCTCCATAATATTCTACAGCTTTACCAATTTTTCTGTGAGGGATTAGATTATAATTCGGAAGCCCTGTAACCGGATCGTTTATAATAAGTCCATCCAAATAGATCTCCTGTTCGTAAGGTTGATAGCCATTGATATGATAGGCATCAACTCGACCAATGGTTCCCTGTCTGAAGGAAATGACATCATCTCTATATGCCTGATGATCGCCCCAGTTTGGCCAAATTTGCCACCTTAATAAGCTGTCTGTTGTAATGAGATCAGCCTGTTCAGGAAATTTCTCTTTCCATGGAATGAGTGGATCCAATTCCTCAGGTTCTGATTTATTTATTGTCGTATCCTGAAAAACAGTTGTGTCAGGCACAATAGAAATAGAATCTGAAGGTTCAGCTACCTTCATAGTATCCACAACCTGCCCCAATACATGACCGGTGGAGAAAAATAAAACGATATGAATAGCTATAATACGACTCAAGAAAAGTGCTTTTTTAGGTCATAGGGCATTTCTTGTATTCCCATTAATTGACGCCTTGTGATTTCCAGCAATACCATTTTACTTCGTTCTTTATTGATGAGTCTGTCTTTGGTAAACATAGCCTTTACAGCAAAATGAGGACCACCTTTTTGATAATATCCCATCCAAACGGTACCAACAGGCTTCTCATTTGTTCCACCGGTTGGACCGGCTACTCCAGTAGTTGATATTCCAATGTTGGCCTTTAGTCGCTCTGAGACCCCCTTTGCCATTTCAAGTGCTACTTGCTTACTTACTGCGCCATATTTATCAAGGGATTCCTGTTGAACTCCAAGCTGTTCAACTTTTACTGAGTTTGCATATGAGACAATACCACCTTTAAAATAGGCACTACTGCCTGATTTATCTGTAATACTATTTGAAACCAAACCTCCGGTACAACTTTCGGCTGTGGCTAAGCAGAGGTCAGATTCCTGAAGTAATGCCCCCACTGCCTCACTTAATTGAAACCGTTTACCTTCACCATAAATATACCTGCCGGCCTTTTCATAAATCACCTGAGTAATGTTGTGAAGGTGATCCTCAGCTTCTTCTTTTGTAGCCCCTTTAGCATTCAACCGAAGGGTAACACCTCCCGGTGCCGGCAAAAAAGCCATACTGACCCCATTATTGAAATACTCACTCAAATCTCCGAGAACCTCATCACTCAGTGTACTTTCGCCAATTCCAGCAGTTTTCAGGTATCGTGACAGCAGGTATTCTGATTCACTAAAAACTTCTCTGATCTTTTCGTATACCCTTTCCTTCATCAGATATTTCATCTCATAAGGTACACCGGGCAAGACTGCTAAGGCTGTTTCATTCTCATAAAACCACATGCCGGGAGCGGTCCCTGCTTTGTTGATCAAAACTTCACAATTTTCCGGCACTTCTGCCTGTGCATGATTGGAACTGGAAAAAGGAATATTCCGCTCCTTGAACATTTTTTTTATATAATCGAGGGTTGGTTCATTTAGTTTAAAGCCCACTTTATAAAGATCAGCCACAGCTTTCTTGGTCATATCATCGTGAGTGGGCCCTAACCCCCCTGTTGAAATTACAAGGTCAGAATTTTCAAGTGCGAAAGTAAGCGTACTTTTGATCTGCTCAAGATCATCCGATATAGTATGGATATAAGTAACTTCAAAACCTGCACGTGTGAGATAGTCTCCAAGCCAGGAGGCATTAGTATTTACAGTATCACCAATAAGTAATTCATTTCCGACCGAGATAATCTGTGCTTTCATGGCGTATAAATTCCGTAATACCCTGTCCAATTTCCACAGTTAAATAAGTTATTACTGATATTTCTGTATAGATAATATATCTCCCGTAAAAGCCTAAAAAATCAATCATGTTATGAATTGAATTACTTAGTAAGTTTGGTCAATAAAGTTGAATCGATCGTATGAAAAACATACCCAACATACTGAGTACACTCCGGATGATCCTGGCACCAATCTTCCTGTTCATGTATATACAGGATGAATTAATATGGCGCTCGCTGAGTATCGCAGTATTTGCTGTAGCCGCTGTTACTGATTTTGCGGATGGAAAGATCGCCCGATACTATGAAATTGAGAGTGATTTTGGTGTTTTTATTGATCCACTTGCTGATAAATTTCTCACATTTGCAGGATTTCTTTGCCTTCCATTTTTAGATATGAACCAATTTCCGTGGTGGGCTATCTCAGTTATTCTGATTCGAGATATCCTGGTGACCACACTTCGTTTATATGCCAGCCGGAAGAATATCACCATGCAAACCCGATTCACGGCCAAAGCCAAAACGATGGTCCAAATGGTTTTTTTATACGCCGTTTTACTTCTGGGTGTCTTTAAACAAGCAGATATCGATTTCGCGGATCAAGCCTCACAATTCTTTAACTCCGGGGTACTTTATTACGCAATGTTATTTGTGACGGCCCTTACTGCCTTTTCCGGAATTGAATATTTATGGGTAAACCGAAAACTCTTTAGCAGGTAAATACATTTTGGATACGCTGAAGATCTTACTGGGAACCGGGCTATATTCTGGGTTTCTTCCAAAAGCTCCCGGGACTTTTGGAAGCCTGGTATCTATTGTTTTCCTTTACCCGGTCCTGCAAGCACAGAACCCGTACTACATTATAATTTTTTCAGTGATATGCAGTCTCATCTCACTATGGGTTTCGCCCCATTTTGAGCAGGAATTTGGCAAGGATCCAGGTAGACTAGTCATGGACGAATGGGCCGGTCAAAGTCTGGTTTTCCTGACAATTGGTGTTACCGGGACGCTCACAACCGATCTCTCTGTACTTTTGGCCGGTTTTTTACTGTTCAGGTTTTTTGATATTCTTAAACCCCTTGGAATAAAAAAAGTTCAGGATCTTAAAGGGGGAACCGGAATTTTAGCTGATGATTTACTTGCAGGATTATATGCGCTTATCTCTTTAAAAACCCTTATTTTCCTGTGGCCGAAAATATTCGGGATGGTTTAATGATCTCACTCATCGTTACGGCAACCAAATAAAAGAATTTAATTTAAGATGATACTTGACACCTCATTTGCACGTGAGTTAGCGGCTCATTTATTAGAAATAAACGCTGTAGTTTTAAAGCCAAACGATCCATTTACATGGACTTCCGGATGGAATTCACCGATTTACTGTGATAACCGGTTAACGCTGCGTTATCCTGAGATAAGAAACAAGATCGAGAACGAATTCACCCGCATAATCAAAGAAAAGTTTTCTGATATTGATGTGGTAACCGGAACCGCCACAGCTGGTATTCCTCATGCGGCCTGGGTTGCGGCCAACCTGAATAAACCGATGGCTTATGTACGCGCCAAGGCTAAGGCACATGGAATGGGTAATCAGATCGAAGGTGGGGTTAAAAAGGGTGAGCATACTGTAGTCATTGAAGACCTCGTTTCCACCGGTGGTTCGGCAATTTCTGTCGTTGAAGCACTGAAGTTTGTTGGTGCCAATGTTGATGCCGTACTCTCCATCTTTACCTACGATTTTGATAAAGCCGGTGATCGCTTTAAGGAAGCAGGTGTACCCCTCTATTCACTCACAGATTATAAAACGCTGGTTAATGTAGCGGTTGAAAAAGGAACCATTGATGGTGATGATCTGGATCTCCTTTCATCTTGGCGAGAACATCCTGATATTTGGCCTAATTCACCTGAAGAAGATTAACAGGCTATCTAATACAAAAAACAATTTATAAAGTGGCACAAAAGACCTTTTACATAGAGACATACGGCTGTCAGATGAATTTTGCTGACTCAGAGATCGTGAATTCCATACTATTGGAAGATGGCATGAAACCGGTTCATGAAGCTGAGAGTGCAGATGTTGTATTGGTGAATACCTGTTCGATACGGGAAAACGCAGAAACCAAGGTTTGGAATCGGCTTAAGGAACTTCGCTCCATAAAAAAAGAAAATGGAGAAATGACTGTCGGTGTTCTTGGTTGTATGGCAGAACGTATCAAAGACAGGATCATTGAACAGGAACACCTGGTAGATATTGTAGTGGGTCCTGATGCCTATAGAGACATACCAAGACTACTCAAAGAAGTTGATGATGGAAGAAAAGCAGTCAATGTGCTTCTCTCACTTGAAGAAACCTATGCTGACATCGCCCCTGTCAGAACAACCGGCAACGGCGTAAATGCCTTTGTATCCATCATGCGTGGATGTGATAATATGTGTGCTTTTTGTGTGGTGCCATTTACAAGGGGGCGTGAACGCAGCCGCCCTCTGGAATCGATTATTCGAGAGATCAAGCAACTTTCTGATGAAGGGTATAAGGAGGTCACACTACTGGGCCAGAACGTAAACTCGTACCTGGATGGAGAAAACACGTTTACGAAACTAATGGATGAAGCAAGCAAGGTAGATCCTGAAATGAGATTTCGTTTCTCCTCTCCACATCCTAAAGATTTTCCGGATGACCTGCTTCATTTGATTGCAGAGCGGCCTAACTTATGTAATTATATACATATCCCGGCACAGGCAGGCAGCGACAGTATGCTCGAAAGAATGCGTCGGCCATATACCAGAGAAGGTTACCTGGAACTGATCGATAAAATGAAAGCGATCATACCCGGAGTATCATTATCGACTGATATCATCGCCGGTTTTTGTGATGAAACTGAAGAGGAACATAAGCAAACACTGTCGCTGATGGCAGAAGTTGAATATGACCTGGCCTATATGTTTGCCTATTCTGAACGTGAACGTACCCTGGCAGCCCGTAAATTCGAGGATAATGTACCTGAAGAGGTCAAAAAGAGACGACTGTCCGAGATCATCACTCAACAGCGTGATATTCAAGAGCGTCGAAATAAGGAAGAAGTCGGAAGACGACATCTGGTTCTAGTTGAAAGCACCAGTAAAAAGTCTGAAGATCAATTAAGCGGCCGAACAGATACCAATAAAATGGTGGTGTTTGATCGAAAAGACTACGCCCCAGGAGATTATGTGGAAGTAGAAGTAACAGATACTACATCAGCTACTCTGATCGCCACTCCTATCCGGAAAACAACCCTGACCGAATATTACGGAGCTGAAGTTGTAGCATAAGTGAGACTGAAAAGAACATATCTGTTTGTTTTTAGTCTCCTGTTCTGGTTGTTCAGTTTTGGCCAATTTGTTCAAGCCCAACCAACGCTCGGTATAGTATGGGATATACCAAATGACAGCCAAAGTATAGAACAGCAACTTCATCTTTTCGAAAAACTTGGAGTCACGCATCTTGAGATCAAGAATCCGGTATCCGAAGAACTGCTCACTCAACTTGAAAACAGCAACTTTTCAATTCTCATAAGATCTCAAAATAGATTCTACACTTTAGAATCCTTTGATTCCAATAAAAATTCGTTTCAGGAAAATGTCTATCAACTAATGGCTGACTACAAACCCTATTCCAGGGTAGCCGGTTTAGGTATTATTTCACAAAGCCACTTTAAGAATTCTGAATTTTCTTCAGCTTTTTATTCAGCTTCTGAACAATTCTCATCCCAAACTGATAAAACACTCTACCATTTTTTAAATAATAAATGGTATTCACTGGATAACCCCGACCTTCCCTTTGGTCAATTACTGACTGATACTGATTATGAAACCGGAGAACTGACGAAATTTGATCGTCAGTTTAAGGTGTTTGTTGAAAGCTCAGAAGAACAGATCCTGTTTATGCATTCCGCCTGGCTTATCACTGCTGTGAGAGAGTTTCCTGAATTCAGAACATCACTGACTATGTATAGCCATGAAGGTTCATGGTCGATGCCACTGCCTCATCAGGGATCAACTAGCTTGGAAGCAAACTGGCTTGTTTTGGCATTAATTTTATTTTGGATCGTACTTGCTGTTCAGGTGAAATTTATTCCCAATGCAAGGGCAATGATCCTTCGATACTATTTTGCACACCGTTTTTATGTGGATGATATTTTACACTACCGGGAAAGATATGCTACACAAAGTATCATCATGATGGTAATTCACGCATTCGCCGGAGGCATTGTTGTTTATGTTTTATCAGCATTATTATTAAGCGAATCCGGCTTAGAAGCACTTTATTACCATCTTCCCTGGCTTGAAATATTTGGCAGCGGTTACTACTCAATTTCAATATTGGCCTTTATCACCTTGATCGTCTTGCAATTCGTAAGTGTTTTCTGGCTTTACCTGCCGGCTAAAAACTTAGATCATGTCAGCCAGATCGCCAACCTGTATGCAGGTTTACTATATACTGACTACATGACCCTGACCCTACTGATCTCATTTTATCTGACAGACTTTAGTACAGCACTTGTAATTACATTAGCTACATTTTACGTACTCATAGGTTTTATTAATTTTTATCTGACCGCTTTTAACACGGCCAGAAATATTGGGCCCGAAAAACTTATCTATTTTATGATAACAGCAGTTTTACATACTGTGGCTTCTGTTACTGCCCTGGTGTACCTACTTACTCAAACACAGATCATAGAAATACTCTCTCTATCTATCTCACTTAATTAATAGAAGATCAATTAAAGCTGATCGACCAACTATTCTTAGCAGGTTTACTTATTGAAGGATTCCTAATAATTACTTTATTGTATCTTTTTGTTGAATAGCAGACCAGGATCTTTCGTTAAATAATAAAAGCCATTAACCGAGCTGGATTTACTCAGATAATGGCTTCAAACCCAAAGTCATATATTCTTACTGCTTATTTAATAACCACGTTGGAAATTACAGACAAGATAAATGACATTGAGTATTAGTTGACTCAAAACGCATATTTTCTCTTTTTAAACTAACATAAAATTCGATATACACATCATACCTACCTGATCCCTATAAATATCATAGGAAACGAAATTTCAATTCTTAACCTGGCTTTATTAACATAGGTAGTGATTTTCATTTATTTTACTTTATACGCTCTCTCAATATTAGATACGAAACTGAGATCAGAATCAGTTCATATTGCCAATAACTTCTTTAAAGTTAAACCCAGTTATACATCGACACCTAATCTATTGACTTACCTATTACTGGAGAAAATGAGATCAAAAATTCTTATTGTTTTAATTCTCCCCAGGTTGGTGAATACAAATAAGAAGGGTGTCCAGGAGTATTTGAAATGATAACTGAAGTTGCAGTCCCATCTGACGGCATTGTTCTGATACTGTAAGTTGAGGCTCCCAAGCGACTTTGAAATACGATCTGATTACCATCTGGTGACCAATCAATTACATCTATAGCAGCACAGTCCAGTTCTGCCTCTGAAGTAAGTTCTCTCACATTTGTACCGTCAATATTTGCCCTGAATATCTGGAAGCAATCTCCTGGTCTATCAGTAAATATTATTTCTTTTCCGGATGGAGATATGCGTCCATAGCCATAAAACCTTGGAGTACTCGTAATAACATTTTCGTTAGACCCATCAATATTCATAACCACTAAAACTCTATTACCCGTTGATGGGGCTCTCTGGCTAAAGAGAATTTGATCATTAACAGGCGACCAATGCACGTAATCTTCTGCAAGATTCTCTGTCTTGGTGATCTGGGTTAAATTTGATCCGTCGGCATCAATAATGAATAGATCCTTTGTTGTCCCTTTATCCTCAACAAACACCAACTGATTTCCATCTGGTGACCATGATGGGTATCTAGGTCCGGTTATAGTTTCAGGGGTAATAGACTTTGGATCAGAGCCATCTGAGTTAGCTACGATCAATGATGGTATATCGCCGCCTAGTATGTAGGCAATTCTTGTTCCATCTTTTGAGATTGAAGGGTTATATACTGAAGTGGAACCTGATTTTGTTAATGCCACGACCTCTGATCCGTCGGGATTATTCATATATATTTCTGAATCATTGAGGCCTCCCCTGAAAAGGATCTTCTCAACTGACGCAATTTGATCGCACGTTATCTCAAAATTGATCTGCTGTGTTTCACCGGCTGAAATGCTAAACGGAAACGGATTAGCAGTTGCATTACTAATTGAACAGTTTGAAGCAATATCGGTCAATTCAACAGTATGATTGCCCTCCTGAACGGCAGAGAAAATATGATTATCATTTATTCCTACCTGAGTTGGACCATCCTTGTCAAGGAACAGTTCATAACCGTTTGGATCCAGATCTGTTCCAGTCGTTGTGATGTTGACTTCGACAGTACCTGTGGTGACGACTGTAAATGTAGGCCCGGTTGCCGTTTGACCATTTACTGTTACTGTTACAGGACCTGAAGTTGCTCCCCATGGAACAATTGCATCAATTTCTGTAGTTGAAACACTATTTAATTCAGCCCTGGTACCGTTGAATTGCACGTTATTCTCACTGAAAGTGGTACTAAAATTAGTCCCGGTAATTATAACACTGGATCCATATCCGCCTGATGTCGGGTTAATACTTTCAATGGTCGGCGCCGGCCCTGTACAGGTTACATTAAAGGCCGTAAAGCCCGCATTATCTGTATTATTGAGATTTACTAATCGTGGATTTTCACCATCAACTGTACAGTTGTCCCCCAATCCACTTAATTCAACTGAAACCTCGTTTTCAAGAATGTTAGTATAGGTAGTTGAACCATTAGCTGGTACAAATCTCGCATCTTGTCCGGTAACTAGTAATGTATATCCATCACCGGTTGGGCCTTCTGTAGTTACAGAAACCTCAAGCGTTTTGGGTTCCAGTGGTTGTTCTACTGTAAAGACCGGTCCTTCAGTAACATAGTCTTCTCCAACAGCCACATAGACCGGTCCGGTAGTAGCATCCGATGGAACCGTAGCTATCAGTTCTGTTGTGCTTTCAGAGATCAATTCTGCAGCTATTATGGTCTCTCCACTGGTAAAGCCAACAGTATTCCCTCCTGCTATGTCACTGAAGCCTGTTCCTGTGATCGTGACCTCAGTTCCGACCGGGCCACTTGTTGGGTCAATGCCGGTTATTCTTGGCAGCACGACGTCAATAGTTTTAACAGCGGTATCAGTAGCTCCATTATCATCAGTTACTGTTAACTCAACTTCATAGCTTCCTTCAGATGTATAAGAATGTGTGACTGAATCACCTGAAGCAACGTTTCCATCACCATAATTCCAATCATAACCAACTATGGTACCATCAGGGTCACTTGAGGATGTACCTGTGAATCCACAATCTAACGCCAGGCAAAAGGATTCAATAACAGCGGCCGGTGGATCATTTGGAGTTGAACATGACAGACTGTAGGTCGTTCTCGTCGTTGTATTTGCGCTTACATCCAATGTTCTTGGATTTGGCAACTCTTCACTTAGTTGACAATTTGAAGCAATTCCCGATAATTCAACTAAATAACTTCCTGTAGGCAGTGCATTCAACAATTTAGTGTCATTTATTCCTATAGATTGATCGGACAATCCTTCGATACTTAAGGTATAACCATCCGTATCCAGGTCGCTTCCAGATGTCAACGTGTTCACTTCTATCGATCCGGTTTGAATAACTGTGAATTCAGGACCATTAGCTGTTATATCGTTTACTGTAACCGTAACCGGGCCACTTGTTGCGGTACCTGGAACTAATGCCCTCAGTTCAGTTTCGGTAGCTCCATTCAATTCAGCTCTCACTCCATTGAATTCCACAATATTGTCAGATGCCGTTGAACTGAAATTGGATCCAGTAATCACCACTTCAGTACCGGTTGTTCCTGAAGTTGGATCTATTGATGTGATCGAAGGCTCAGGGGCAGAACAGGTTATCGTAAATTCTGTATACCCTGCATTATCTGAATTATTCAGGTCTACTGTTCGGGGATTATTTCCTTCGACCACGCAGTTTTCAGCTACCCCGGTAAGTTCAACCTGAACTGAATTCTCCAGGATATCACTATACATCACGTTGTCATTTGGTTTCACAATTCGATCATCCTGCCCTGTAACTGAAAGGGTATACCCATTTTCATCCTGAAGAGTGCCTTGGGTACTAACTACCACTTCAAGAGTTTTTGGTTGCTGCACCTCTTCAACGGTAAATTCCGGACCTTGAGCCGTATACCCATCTACAGTCACCGTTATCGGGCCGGTGGTTGCGTTAGATGGTACTATTGCCCTCAGCTCCGTTTCCGATGCACTGTTAAGCTCAGCCCGTACTCCGTTGAATTGAACGTTATTCTCAGAAGCTATTGAACTGAAATTGCTTCCTGAAATTGTCACTATAGAGCCAGGAACACCGGAAAGCGGAGATACACTCGTTATCTCCGGTATCTTAACCGTTACCTCTTGTGATATGGAGTTTGTAGCTCCTTCATTATCTGTTACATTCAGATCTACACTATAAGTGCCTGAGGTTTCATAGGTATGTGAGAGTAATTGACCTGTACCTGTATTTCCATCTCCTAAGATCCACTCAAATGTAGCAATACTGCCATCGGGATCTGTGGACTCAGAAGCATCAAGGTCACAGGTGAGGTTGGTACATGAAACGGTAAAAGAAGCTACCGGTGGTTCATTAACCCCTTCACAGGTCACGAAAAATTCAACGGTCGTAGCTGCACCGGCCTCAATAGTAGCCGTTCTTGGATTCGGCAGGTCCTGATTCAGGTAGCAGTTAGTTTCAATATCTCCTAATAGGATGTCATAGGTCCCTTCTTTAAGTCCTGATCTGCTGACAGTATCATTCACTTGCGTTCTGATTCCGTCCCCGGCACCTATCGTCAATAAATATCCATCCGCATCAATATCCGAACCAGTAGTTGAAATATCTACAATAAGGGTTCCGGTAGTTATCACCTCAAATTCAGGACCTGTTGTTGTTTTGCCGTTCACACTAACTGTGATCGGCCCACTTACAGCTCCCTGTGGTACCTGGGTTAAGATCTCGGTTTCGGTGGCATCGATAATTTCAGCTTCAGTTTCATTGAATAACACAGTGACTATCGATGTATCGGCACTAAAATTACTACCTGATATGGTTACCTGATCACCAATGGCACCACTAAGTGGTTCAACTGAAGTTATAACAGGTGCTCCGGCCTCTATGGTAAATTCCGGACCGGTCACACTTAACCCACCGACTGATATTGTGATTGGTCCGTTAGTAGCACCCTCAGGAACTTGTGTTTGAAGCTCTGTTTCGGAAGCACTGATCACAGGGGCTGACACACCGTTGAATTCTATAGAATTCTCATTAGTATTAGGGCTAAAACCATTACCTGAGATCAGCACATCAGTTCCAACTTCACCACTTATAGGAGCTACTTCCAATATCTGTAATTCCTGTACGCTGAATGCTGGTCCTTCCACTGTATCGCGTCTCACTGCAACAGATACCGGCCCAGAAGTAGCTTCAGCCGGAACCGATGTAATGATCTGACTAGAAGATGATTCCAGTATCTCAGATCGTACACCATTAAAAAACACATTGTTTTCAGAACTTATGTCACTGAAATCTGAACCTGTTATTCTGACTTGTGTATCTATTCTACCCGATGTAGGATCTATCTCAACTATTTGGTGGCGTAAGAGTTCAAAATTTGGTCCGATCGCTGTATCCTGATTCGCGATCACTGTGATCAAACCGGATGACGCACCAACCGGAACGGTTGTTAATAGCAAAGAATCAGAAGCATTTTGCACCGAAGCCCTAAGCTCATTGAAATATACTTCATTAGCTTCAGGAATCGGATCAAATCCTGATCCGGCAATATAGATCGTATCTCTATATCTTCCGGTTTCAGGTCTGATTTCATCGATAGAAAGAAACAGTGTTTTCGTTGAATCTACTGTAAAATCAGGTCCTGATAGAATATCTTGTCCCGCAATAACTTCAATAGGCCCTGAACTTGCATTTAGAGGTACCCTGGTAAGAATTGTTGAATCACTGGCCGATTCAATTTCTGCTTCAACCCCGTTAAATAATACCTGAGGATCACTTGTAAAACCGTCACCCCCTATCAATACCCTCGCACCATAAGGTCCCTGAGCCGGCACTACAGATTTAATGCCATCGACCTGTTCCTGTAACCCTGATCTGTTTATGTCACTGCAGCCTGCCTTAAACAGTATCAGCATAGCCACCATGGCGAAAAAATAAACGGTTAATTTCTTCATGTAAGTATTAAAATAAATAGTTGTTATCCGGAAATGGGGTACCCCTCATTTAATACTTACGTAAAGGAAAGCAATAACAGGTCAAATTAGCTTAAATTTTCCCTGACGGTATTTGAAGAGAGTTTATTCTTCTTCTATGACTCTTCTGGCCTCTTCAAAACGATCGGCTTTATGAAGGGCAGCGATGAGATGGTTCTTCAGAATTTCATTGTCACTGTTAGTCTCAAATCTCAGCATCCAACGATCACAAACATCATTCAGTGAATTATTTTGTTCAGCAATTGCAATGATCTTTCGGTAAGCTTCATTATTCCGGTCATTCAGAGAAAGGCTTCTCTCATAAAACAAAATAGCTTTTGCAGGGTCTTCATGAGTAGAATAGATATCTCCAATCTTAATAAATATCGTTTCATCCCTCGCACCATTTCGAATGGCATCCTCAAGAATGGTTTTAGCTTCTGCTAAATTGCCCGATTCTAACATAGACACCCCCTTAAAATACAACAGACGTGAACTACGGGGATATTCTTTCAGTG
Organism: Gracilimonas sp. B-17; assembly: GCF_056857935.1. Taxonomy (NCBI): domain Bacteria; kingdom Pseudomonadati; phylum Balneolota; class Balneolia; order Balneolales; family Balneolaceae; genus Gracilimonas; species Gracilimonas sp. B-17. The sequence continues at coordinate 767,910 of NZ_JBSXOA010000012.1, read as the reverse complement.
CCTGATCAAGAATGTCAACCTGTTTTTCGGCATTGAAGCTAATTTTAAGCAAGTCGTACCAGTCATCCACATAGGTACTCAATTTTTCAGTGAACCGTTTTGCCTGTAATATTTCAGGCATAGGGGAAACTTCTCCCTCAAGCACCTTCTCCGTCTGTGAGGTGAGAGCTGAACTGGATTCAGAATACAGATCCAGTATTCCGGTGATAGATGACACAAATTGTTTAATTTCTGAAGACCTTTGGATTGATGGAATCAGGTGTTTTAAATCAAAATATTCCCCCAATGCATAATATGGTGAACCCATCAGATCCTTAACGTAATTTTCAGAAATCAGATCCTTGGTTTGATTCTCGATTTCTGTTATATGGATCGCGGTTCTGGGCTCCTTTTTGATTTCATAAGCATTTTTAAAAAGCCTGAGAGCTACCTCATTAAGTCCTGCTTCCCTGAGAACAGTTGCTGTTTCATTTATCACGTTAAAATTATTGGGCCATTCGTTTACGAGCTGTCTGTATACTTCTATTCCATTTTCATCAATCTCCTCATAGATCCATGTTCGAGCTGAGCGCAATGCCAGTTCAGGGGTTGGATCTGCAGTATAGAGGGAGTCATAAATCTCCCGGGCTTCTTCATATTCTTTAAGCAGGATGTGCGTATCAGCCAGTTCATGGGCTACCAGTCGATTTTTCGGAAAGGCTTGTCTTTGAAGTTTCAGGACATTGCGTTTTGACCCCATGTCAAAACGCTGCTCACTCATTGATTTCAACGCTTCATACAATTGCTCACTTTCGGGGTACTTTTCGATCAACTGATTCATGTGTTCATTAGCCTTTCTTGCCTGATTGGCAGCCATCAGGGCCTGCCCGTAGATCACCCCGTAATTTATATTTTCAGGATACAATTCGTAGAGAACCTTAAAAGTTTGTACCATTTCTTCACTGTTGCCAACTCCCCGGTAAGCTTGTCCTTTAAGGAACAACAGTTGCTCGTTCGCAGGAAACCTATCCAGTCCAATTTCGAGAGCCTCAATTGCTTCTTCCCATCTTTCCTGCTGGATCAGTATATAAGACAGATTATTATGAACAGTCAGGCTGTCCGGTGTTAAATTTCTGGCACGTTTAAGATCCTGTACAGCTCCATCCACATTTCCTGATAAAAAGGCATCGTTTGCTTTACGTTTATACAGGTATCCCAGATAAGCTTCTGCCTGTTCTTTATTGATGACATCCCCGCCCTTCTGCCCGGCAAGTTCAGTTATTTTTTGATAGACCGGAATGGCTTTGGGATAATCAAGGTGATACAGAGCTTCGGCTTTAACAATCAAAATCTGAATATTTTCAGGAGCCACCTTCAATGCTTTATCTGAAGTTGATAAGACCGCTTCGTACATCTTCAAACCCATCTGACTGGCTGCAAGGTAGTAATATCCCTCCGTATTATAGGGATCTTTGTCGACCGCTTTTTCAAGTTGGGAAATGGCTTTTTCAAACTCGCCATTCTGATATAAAGCGATCCCGTTTGACAGTTCAAACGACTGTGTGTACCCCGGAAAGGTTGTTACCGATAGGAACGCGAAAACCAACAATAATAACTTCAACAAACTTCGGGTTGCCCTCATAGACTCTTTAATAGATCTGTAAATACTTGAACTCTAAGATTCTGAAATAAACCCTGAACATCAATTTCTTTCTACAGCCTGAGTGGCTTTGGCTGTTCTTGACTCCCTACCGGTCTTATCCATAGCATGGACCTTATACCAGGTACCGGCTTCACCTGACCTGTCAGTCCACCGTGTGGTTGAGGGTTCCACTGTACCTGCTTTTTCATAAACACCCGTTGCAATACCGGACCTATAGATAACATACCCATCCAGTTTTGTTTCATCACCGGCTTCCCAGGCTAATACAACGCCCTCATCCAATTTGACGGCCTGCACATTTCGCACCCTGTCAGGGGCATGGGTGTTACGTGTGATGAGTGTATCGGATATGGCAGAAACACTTTCATTACCCACTGAGTCAACGGCTGAAACCGAGTAAATGTACGTTTTATGGAGTGGTACATTTTCATCCCTGAAATACCTGTCTCCTTTACCAATTTCAGTAAGCAAGGTATCAGCGTTATTACCGGAATCTAACTCTCGTCTATAAATTCGATAATTCGTTACATCTCCAGATGAGGATGCATTCCATGTGATCCCTACTCTTCGGGCCTCCTGCATAGTTAATTTCAGTAAACCGGGAGCTCCCGGTGGCGTGATATCAGGTATCTTAAGAGCAGTGGTTACGGTATCACTGATGTTGCCGTTTTCACTGACAATCGCGATCCCGTATTCGATCGTAGTCCCCTCAACAAAGCGGGTTCCACCAAAACCGGTATCTTCATAAGATGTCTCAGTATGGGCATTGCTATTCAATAAACTCCAAAGTCCCTCCGCCCCGCGCTCTCTTTCCCGCCGAAGCACCTGATAAGATCTTAACCCACCTGGCACTTCACCATTCTCCCAGACAACCCTGGCAACTTTATTATCGATCAATGTGGCTTCGATAGCTGTGATCGGGTCAGGAATTCGTTCATCTTCAAAATAAATATGTGCCGGATTACTGAGATCACTTTCGTTACCCATAGTATCAGAAGCCGTGATCTTATACCGGTATTGATGTCCCGGTTCTGTAACGGAATCCTCATAAACCGTTTGAAGCGGAGGGAGTAATTCCGTGGTAATACGGTCATATTCCTCCTCATCATCTCTCGCCCGATATACGTGATATCCCCCAAGATCCAATTCCGTTGAAACAGCCCATGTCACACGACTTCTGTAATTCCCCAGATCAGTAGCCTGTACGTTTCTGACAAGATCTGGAGCCGTATTCTCTACCACATCTAACGTTACCCTGTTGCTTTCATCAGAAATTGCACCGGTGAAATCTACGGCATGCACTACAAATTCATACTCTTCACCCAGAACCGGTACTTCATCGGTAAATTTAAATTCTGTGGTCTGTGTGGTTCTCGCCAGGAATTGATCATGAAAGGGAAGCCAGTTTTCCTCACCTGTTTTCCTGTAAAAGATCTGAAAACGGATCACATATCTTGAATCTCGGTCAGAATTCGGCACATAGTTCCAGTTGAAGTCAACGACTTTGCCGCGGTTGGTTACTTCAAGTTCTGTGGGAGCGGGTGGTTGTACAACATCGAGATCGACCTCCCCTTCTATGGTCTGTCCGGTTGAACGTTCCAGGTCATCCATGATCTCGAAGCGATAATGTACTTCTTCACCTATGGGGGCATCCTCATCGATGTATAAGCGGCCCATATTCTGTGCAATTTCGGGTGATGCAAAATTTGCGATGATACCGGCTCCGGTACCGCTTCTCAGCATCAGATACACTGCTTGCGGATCCTGCCGCCCCGTTAACTGCTGCGCCAGTTCAAATTGATCCTGCAAACGGTACTCAAGGTCATAGCCATCGCGGGCAGGATAAATGACCTCGCTGTTTAATTTGGTCCAGTTATCTCCATTCTCACTTCTATAAACATTATAGCCGTGAGACAGCGGGATTTGCTGTGCATGATAGATATAAGCCTGGCCTTCTTCGCTTGCTATACCGATGATCTGTCGGTCATTATTTAACTGAGCCTTCAATTCACCTGTTTTAAGTAGAGATAATGCAATCATCAACAAACAGATTAACCCAATTCTTAAATATGACATGTAAACTATTTTAAACATTTATTTTAAAACCCAATTTTAGGATACGTATAGGTTGTACTTGGTTGAAAATTCTTGGCCGTATAAGAATCCGAATAAGATAATGATCTGTTAATGATCCTCTGCATCCCTGCCCCATTAGTTATCTTGATCTTAACAACAAGATCTGTAAAGTCAGGAACTTCCCCATCAGAAAAATACACATATCTGTCTGCATCAAAACTACTATGGTTAATACCGTATATAGTCTCAAAATCAGCCCATGATTTCAGTGGAAGAGGGTTTTTTGATTTATATACTGCATACCGAACTGATGTTATTCCTGTTTCAGGATCTTCTATGTCATCTAATTCAATATGCAACCTGTTATTTGATACTTTATAAGTAACATCCAATGATGGCATTTCCGGAATACTTTCATCAATTGCCAACGGTCCCGTTGACCTTACAGAGGAAACCTTATTGTTACCATTTACAGATCTGTAGTTGATGTATATGCTTGTACCTTCAGGAATTTCTGATCTGGACAATGTTAAATATCTGTCAGGTGATAAATCGGCACTCAAGTTACTGGTGTTGGAAACATAATTTATGTTTGTTGAGGTATATGTAGTACCTGAACTAACACCGGAATAAAATCCACCTGAAGATTCTTGTACTGTTCCCGAGGACTGAGTATTAGAATTGAACAAATAATAATTGTTATAATGACTCCATCCAAAACCTACCTCTCCATCTGCGGGCCAGGCTCTTAGGTCATCAGATCCAGGAGAAGTACCTATTGAGTATTGTATTCCATTTAGATCTGTTTCAGGGTCGTATGGTAACTCGGTAAAGTACAGTTTTACGTCAGTTGGATTTACTTTAGCTCGCATCCTTCCGGATTTTGGTGGAGTTGGGTCACGAGGTTTTATTGATCCAATGGTATGAATATCACTCGCATTCCCGGCTACATCTACAGCTCTCACGTGTACAAATACTTCCGTATCAAAGTCTTCTAATACGGAATTCTTCATTGCACCGGTGTAGGTCATATTCAGATCATCGGTTGTAAATTTATCCGTATCAGTAAACTGAGCTACTGCAACATTTTCAGAAGTGGATACAACATATTCATATCTATCCAGTCCTGAATCTGAATCATTTGATTCAGTCCATGCTGCCGAAATTTCTGGAACCTGAGCATTCTCCCAGTCATCTTTATCAGAGTTACTGATGTTTAGGTCGGGTGCAGTTGTAACCATTGGATCTACAGGAGTGGAGTACCCAAACGTACTCATAGTCATAATCAGTGGGGCCGTAATATACGCCGTTCCCGGTTTTGATGGCTTATCAGTATCCAGTTTAATAGCAGTGGAACTTTCAGTAACATCGCTGACTAGTCCTTCACCATTTATAGCTCTTGCACTTACATAGTAGGAAACACCCTCACTCATATTTATTAACCGAGTTTCTCCGGTGATCTGGGAAGTTGGGATTTCAGATATAAACTCTCTGGTACCTTGTAAGGTTGTCCAATCAACCACATCCGTAGCTCCTTTAGAAGTACCGATTGCATACTCATAACTGGCGATATCAGATTGTGGATCATAAGCTTGAATTTTAAGGGTGAGATTTGATGGATCTTTGGTCCAATATGTTGAAACATAAGTTCCGTAATATCCTTTACCCATAGAAACATACCGGGAAGAACTTCCATAAATATCTCCCAGTTTAATAACAGGCTTATCCGGTTTGGAATTATCCTCATTCAATACCGAAAGATCGCCGTCTGTACCCAGGAATCCTGAGTCAGAAAAGTTAATACCTTCTGGACCCACGTCTACCCAGAACAGAGCTCTTCTGGTAGCTGTATTACCGGCATTACCTCTGACTCTTAATCCCAGGTTTATCATCTTAGTTTCACTTACAGCGTTACCTGTACCCAATGCTGTTTTAAATGGATATATGTTTAACGAGGTTTCCTCCCCTAACGACAGGTAATTGTCATCGCCAAACGCAACAGACGTGTTATTGATGTCCTGCATATTCTCCAGATCACTCAATTCAACGTTTACACTATTCTCTATAACACCAACGGGATGAGTAGCCGACCAGGAAATCTCAGTATCATTGAAGAACGTGTTAAAATTAACTGTACTTCCACTTGCAGAATGGCGAGACGTTTCAGCCAGTATATCTGAAATTTGAGGGGGTCTCAGGTCATTCGACAACTCTTGTATACGGCTTCTGTAATCGGTATTCGACGTATCAGATGAAGTAGTTAATGTTTCCCCATCTGAAGAAAAATTGATACCTGCTTTCCAATTCACATAATTGTCTATCATGTTGTAGAGAATGGTAGTTAACTGTGCCTTATTGCTGTAAAAAGAGTCAAGCAGAGTTGTCATTCCCTTGTGACCCTCCCTTAGTGTACTTTGAACCGTGTTCATATTTGGGACCACCTCATCTACAACTACCTGAGCCGATTTATCTCCATGTTCTTCAAGTCCCAAAACATGCATGTTATACCAGAAATCCTGATTCATATTTGATACAGAATCACGAACACAATCTAATCCACTACCATCACAATTTGGATTTAATAGCTCGGAATAGAGATCATTTACTGCAGACGGAGCACTACTGGATGATGGGTCTGGAAAGTTGGAATCAAAATTTGAGTTACTGAAGCGTAAAATGGCCTGATTACGTTGTGCTACCTTGTGGACTTCGTTTCTGTAAGCATTTAAACCGGTTGAACCACTATTCCGGGAATTTAAACGATTGTTAAATCGTGAATTCAACGTTCCGATTCCATTCTGAATGCTACTTCTACTACTGATGTACTCTTCCCTAAGGTTATAGGCCCATTCCCATTCCATCCAATTAATATTTGCTTCTAATGCAAAATACTTTTCAAATTTTTCGTACACATCAGTGTAGGCTTTTGCCAGGGCATTAACACTTGGTGTAATACTAAGAGCAGGTTCTGTACTGCTGCTTCCCCCACTTATCTGAGCATTGAGGCTTGAAAGTTGTGAACTCTGACTAGGTGAACGGTAGTTGAAATCATATTCCGCAGCAAGCAAATCCTGCATATCATCCAGATTTTCCTCTACCTGTGCAATACTTTCTCTGAATTGTTGATCCAGCTGATCCACTTCTTCCCTTAAGGATTCTGTGCTATTTGCCTGGTTTTCAGCCATTGTTTCATTTACAGTAAAGGAAACAGAATCTGTTGTGTTTTTGCTTGGTGTCGGCTTCACCACATTTGAAACAGGAGATTGACTCATCATTGTCATCATGTCTTCAAATGCTGTTTCAGCATCATTACTGAATTCAATAGCTTTTTCAACACTATTATTCAACTTGTCTGTAACGGCATCAGAAATTGTCTCAGCATTACTGACTGCCGTTTGAAGTTCCTGTCGGGCATTAGACCGAGACGTAAACAAGTCATACAGCTTATACACTTTTGGTCTCACCATCATATCTGTTAGAATATTTTGCAATGACGTTGGTAAGTTCCCGCCTTGTGAATAGTATCGGTTATTCTCAACCTGACCTTCGATAATGGTTGCCAGGCTCCTTCTTGCCTGATGATCCTGAGAGTAGATATTAGCGCCTGCTTTATAAACATCCTCTTCTGAGTATGCCGGACCACTGAATACCGGTGGTTCTGAAAGTGCATTTTTAGCATCTTCTATACTATTTTTCATTGCTTCTATACTCTGCCGGAATTGATCTCTCTGTTCCTGAGCCTGAGCAATCAGATCGTTATGATCACCTTGTCCAAATCCACCATCCAGTTTAGATTCAGTCAGTGATACCCAAGCAGATAAACAGGCTTCATCTATCAGGAGGTCTACACAACCTCTCACAGCACCATATAGCTGGAAACCACCCGATCTCTTTGTTACAAAGGCAGCTTTAGCATCAGCTGTGATACAAAAACCGAGACAGGCTTCTGCACTGAATACCACATAGGCTCCAAATGGCATACTGAAATCCGGATCATCGATCATCCAGATGGAGCCGGTCACATTACTGTTGACTTCAAGGATCGGAATATCAACATCAAAGCCAACATTTACTTCCAATAGTACGCCCGAACCTGAAGCTAAGAGTTCTCCTCCTCCTGTCATAATTCCGGAGTAAATGGAGAAGTTAGCGTTACCCATTATTCCCCAAACCGTTTCTCCGTTGTTATCTGCAGCAAAATATTCTATTTCACCATCACCAGTAAGTATGGCCGGTACATTGGCATTCGCAAAGAATGTACCATTGATGAACATTTTTGGATCCCATTGTACTTCAAGTGACATACCACCGTTCAATAACGTATTTGCAGGAGCCTCTGAAGTACCATCCATACCTAAGACCACCCCACTGGCATCCATATAAAATCCTTCATCAGTAAGCTGTAAAAAAGTACTTCCTTCGATCACATAATCTGTGCCCGAGCCTGCTATACCAAAACTCCCGAAAAGTTGAGCAGCAAATAACAGATCATCACTGTGCGAAAACCTGTCTTTTTTGATGATCGTGTGCCCCATACCTTCAACAGCTGTTACAACAAGATCCAGGTCTTTCTCAGTTGGCTTCCAGAAAAATCCTCCACCGGCTCCTGTTAATTCTATCACGCCCGGAACGATCGGAATACCCACACTTGTCTGTGCAGCCACAAACAATCCATAACTCATTTCTCCACCAATGTTGGCAAATTTACCGGCTACCGCTGCTGAAACATTTTGATTGCCAAAAGTAAAATCTCCACTAGCTGCCGCTCTTAACAGAAATCCGTCATTTGTATTCAGATAATGCATATTGGCAGTGATGGTAAAATTATCTATCAGTGAAACATTTAAACTATCTATCAATAGTTCATATTCTCCTGTGGATTTTTTCATGAAGAATATGGTTTTAACACCTCCTGTAAAACCTCCGCTTTCACTGTCTGTGCCTCCTCCAATAGATACCGTGAGTGCACTTTGAGACACACTTCCTTGACTGGTGCTAACCGGACAAGGTCCAAAACACAGTAATTCGGTCACTCCTGTCTCTGTGCGGGTAGGTATTCCAGTTTGGTCACCATCAATTTCATTCGGTTTCTTTTCAGAAGCATCTGCGATCTCAATATCTCTGCCGTTCTCATATTTTTCATAAATGAACTGACCGATCCCAATTTTACCGATTCCATCCATTTCGAGTTCTCCGGACCCATCAATATTTCCGTAATTCTTAACCCCGGTATGGTCTATTACAAAATTCTCGTAATTGATAGAACTCCGTACTGTCAACGCATCAACGTCATCACTCATTCTTAAACTTCCACTCAACTCCAATTCAAATCCATCTGGTGTGGTTGAGATCTCATCAAAATTGACGGCTACCCTGAATACACTGAAATCATAATCGAAACCGACATTCCCGGTAGCATTGAATTGCACATACGGTGATTCAGCAGACAATCCAATTCCCGGATTTTGCGTGATCTGTCCGGATTCCCCAAAACTTATGATGGGAGATGTATCTCCCGATTTGTAGAGATCCCCGTTGGCATAAATGCCTGATTTTGCCCAATCATAAGGGTCAATATCGGCCTGTAGTTCGTTCAGCTGGAAGTATCCAAAGTCACCCAGAGCATATTGCTGATCAATATCAAAGGCAGGAGCGGTCGCTTCTATTTGTACCACATTTTGATCATCCCGATAAATACTAATGATAGAGGATGAGGTTTGATCAACAGGTGCCGGTAAAGTGATAGCTAACTCACTGTCGAGCCTTAGTCCATCATCACCGGATAATGTCAATGAATTCATCATTACATACTCTGGGATCAACTCAATATTCTGTGCCTCAAAACTTGAGAAAGTAAATCCACCATCAGTATTGATCATAAGCCCCAGATATTCTATATCACGATCTAAAAAGTTTACGTGACCGGAATCTGAACTGACTGCGACATTTCTCCCATTCAAAGTAATAGTTGGGTTTTTGATCTGACCAGTAAAGGCCCCTTCAAATAAGCTAAAGGATTGATGATCCATTGTCCCTGAGGCTCCAGCAATAGCAAAATGCAGAGCGGGATCTGAACCAAGCCCATCAACCCCCACTTCAAGATCCTGTACCGAAACATCCAGCGGCTCGCCGATTACATCTTCCATGGATACCTGGCCACTCAATACCAGATAAAATGCCTCATCAGTACTTACCACGTCAATTCCATCTTGCTGGTTGAGAGCAAGTGTTGCATCTCCCATGGAAAGGTCTCCGATTGATCCGGGGTCTATGCTAAAATCCCAGCCGGTATCAGACCACGATGCTGTATAAAAGATCGGATCCGTTCCTCCACTTACTTCAAAGATCAGACTGCTATTCAATATTCCTGATACGGCAACACTGTTGGTTCCACCAAACTCTGCTTCAATTCCCCAAAGTTCGGCCTCAAAGACATCCGTCTCCTGACTTCCATCTATGTTGCCTGAGTGTTCATAGGCAAATAGCGGAGTGATACCGTCTTGATAGGCTGTCAAGTGTGTCCCTACCGAAACTGTGGCCTGAGATAACCCATTCTGATCGATCACAGCGTTTGCAATGGCGTCATGACCTTTAAGTGGTCCCGGAAGATCGACCTTCAAACCGGTTTTGAGTTCCATGCCATTGCCATCATTTCCAATGCTGAATTCCGTGATGCTGACCGGAATGTCTAACTGAGATTCCAGAGAATAGTTGCTTTCCAGTGAAAGTGATCCACCCGTGATATTATAAGAACCGTCCGTGGTCAAACTGAATCCGACATTGACTTCCGTGGAGTCTCCATTTTGATCCTTAAGTGCTGCGATCACCATCGGCAATGTGGACTGATTAGTGGTGATAGTATAGCCACCTGTTTGTTCATTGGATGTGACATCCACTAGCAGGCTATCGTTGGAATCCTTTATGTCGATATAAGCGATATCCTCTGATGGTAATGGAATCCTGGACGGTAACAAAGAGGCTATGAATTCCCCAAGATCAAACCCATTCTGACTGAGCACAGCCAATGGATCCTGAGACCGAACTCCATTTTCAATTTCATAGAATAAAGCACGTCCCTGATTTACGGCAAATCCACCCGCATTCAGGGCAAAACCATCTTCATAGGCAACTTCCAGTGCGGCATATTCTTCTCCCTGAAATCTGATGGTAGCAGTAGAACTTCCGGTTAGATTCAAACCGTTGTTATCGAGAATGATATCGCCGTTCAGTCCTAATTCGATAGCATTGTCTGCCGGCATTGCGGTAGCAGGGTCCTTTAGCTTGAGAGCCAAAGGTTGTACTCCAACCTCCATAGCAAAGTTAGTTGCTATGGAGGCATTACCGGATTGTACCCCGAACGGATTAAACCCAATTAAAAGGTCGTTGAACTGAACGGTAGACTGAACTCCGTCTGCGGATAGATTTCCGCCTCCATTCACCAGTAGACCATCTTTACTCAGCACAGCCTGATTGATCCCAAAGGTAAACAGAGGGTCATTTGCCCCGTGAGGGAATTCCAAACCAAATTGTTGATTGATCGTTACTGAACCATTATTGATCTTACCTTCGATCAGATCGAGTACCAGGTTTCCGTTGGCGGTCACTTCAGAACCCTGATCCGTTGCAGGTAAGGTGACCATTACCCCACCATCCAGTTCTGCCATTTGCTGATCGGCAGAAACGCTGAAGTTAAGATCTGCATTGGTGACCGCAATTTGGGCGGGACCCAGTTCCAGATAACCACAAGGCTGAATACCACTCACCGTACCTTCAAAATATTTACTTTGAACCAGACTCAATGTAAAGGATCCGTTTTCCACACAAGCATTCGGATCGTCAATGTTAAAAGCCGGCAGGTTACCCAACTCACCGTTCAGGTCGATATTGACGGCCTGAAAGAGATCTCCATTTTCATCCTGTCCCGCATCCAGTGATCCAAATAATTCACTGATCATTAGAGTTGGTGAATCCGGCATACCCGGAATCAGATCTATTTCTGCTCCCCCCAATGGCTGAAAAGGTTCAATGGAACCGGTTAAAAATCCATCAACCAGCCCTACATCATTGAATGTGAGACCATCCGGTGGATTCAGACCCGTACCTTCAAACTCTGGCAGATCCACTTCAAAACTCATGTTCACATCCGGGTTGAAATCAAGTCCTTCTCCCCAGTTGAACGAGAACGGAGACGTAGTTTTAAGCGATAACGGTTTAAAGTTGAAACTGGCAATATCAAATTCCGGCAAACTCAAGCCCGGAATACTTGCCGAACTGATGTCCTGTATTGGGATCTGAATACCCGTATCTCTGATCTCAAATCCCTGAAGTGGGAATATGATCTCCTCAGCTCCTTCAGGTTGAATCCGAATATCGGCATCCAGAGCAAAAGCAAAATCAAATCCTTCTCCCGGAGTGTAATCAAACTGGGGTATACTCTCGATCGTATTCAGTTTTAGGCCAAACACGCCAAAATCAAATTCAGGTAACCCCTCGAGGTCTTCAGTAACCAAATTTTCAAGACTCATACTTCCGGGGGTCAATCTCAGGTCAAATTCCGCTCCGGTTGAGATCCCGGTTTCAGTATTCAGTTCAAAACCACTGTCTATGGTGAAGTCGAAACCGGGTGAATTAGCCCCTTCAAGTAATGTGAACGTTCCGCTGATCCCGTCCACTTTTAATAAGGCTTTGTCTTCAGGTAAAAGAGGCACCTGAGCATCCATACCGGTGATATTCAGATCGGCTTGTAACACCCCATTACTTTGAATAAAGAAGCCAAATTCCTGTTGGGCATCAGGCAGGTCATTTTCAAACAAATGGAGGTCGCCCATTAAATGCAATGCCGTCAATGGGGTTCCATTTACCGGCCTGGATCCGAATTGAAGTTTTCTTAATGTGATCGGAACCTGACGATCTTTTAACTGCCACATTGGATCGCCCTGAGGTATGGTCACTTCGATGCTCCCCTCAAGGATCTCCGGATTTGACGGATTTCCTGAGATCACCACGTTATTCAGGGTTACATTTGAAAGTGAAGGACTACCCTGCGGATCAAAATATGGAGCTGTTAGAGTCAGTGTTTTGCCGGGCAAGGTTGACATCGCATAATTTCCATCCTCATTTTCTGTGATCTCTACCAATAATTCACCCTCTTCCTTAAGTGTCAGATAGGCAATATCCATCGTTGGTAATGGAAGATGTTCAGGGATCAACAGGTCCGCAAAAAATCCCGGCGAGGGATGGAAACCATCCTCATCCAGCCAGGCTATGCGGCTGTCTCCGTACATGATATCAGCCTGACCACTGCCAACCTCAAAAGGGAACAATCTGAACCGGAAACCATCGGAATAGGCCACCTGAGCCAGGTCGTAATCCTCACCATTGAACCTGAGGGTTGCATCGGCTTGTCCTTCTGTTTGAATGCCTTGTGAATCGATCTGGATCTGTCCCGACATCCCCAAATACATACCAGGGTCTTGTAGCAGCTCAGAATCTAATGGCACGGCCCGATAACTCAGACTTTGGTCGTTGGGATCAATTCCGGCGGCAAACCCAAACTCACTATCGAACAATATGCGCCCACGTTGTATCTGAAGGGTTTCAATATCGATCAGCAAACTGTCAAAAGTCGTTCCCATTACCTGATCTGAACCCAGGTTAAACTGCTGCCGGCCATCCACGCTGAAACCTTCTTCTGTTAACCGGGCTTCATTCAGTCGGAAACTCAATACCGGATCTTCAGCCGGAATATTCCAGTCGAATGGTTCATCGATCAGGAAATCCAATGAATTAAAACGACCGGTGATCAAATTGAGCTCAAAACTACCCGATGCGGTCTGCCCATCATTCAGGTCCAGATCTGCTGAGGCTATCAACGATGCCTCCTGTCCGGTTTCCGGTGTGTGATCAAAACTTAGTTGTGAGGAGGTTATATTTGCCATAAAAGGCCCAACCCGTACATCACAACTTGGGATGATATTTTCGATCTCGCCAACCAGTCCGGTGGTAATTGAAAGCTGAGTGCTGCCAATGTCCAGATCCGAATTTACCTCACAGGCAAAAGGCTGACCGAGTGTCAGACTTCCACCAAAATCGAGGCGACCAATGGGCTCTTCTCCGCTATCTGTAAACCGGACTCCAAATTTACCGGCCAGCTCATCAATATTGAAAGCATAACCGGCACCGAACTCAAAACTGCATCCTTCAAAATTTTGCGGTACGATGGATGCTGAAACTTCATCGCCACTTACATTTCCGGCTCTCAACCCTAATTGCTGTCCTCTTATACATTCAGGGTAATCCGGGCTATTTGGAACTCCCACCTTTCCTGAAAAACTAAGGTCCCACGGCCCTGGTCCGGTCTGATCCCAATCAAATATTGGAAATAACATTTCAGCCAATTCCAGTGTTTCCAGCTCAATATTATATGAGTTGATGCCAAATTGTGGAAGGTCAGCTATTTCCTCAGAAAAGTCTATATCGTCAACTTGCAATCCTTCGTCAGTAAGCCTCAGGTTTCTGATCTCCTGAGATCCCCATTTGCCAAAATCCGGTATTTCAAAACGAGCCCCAAGTGTCAGTGCAAAATCCCAATCATTTATTTCAGGATCATAACTAAGCTGGTCCAACCGGCTCTGACTTAATTCCAGTGTGAAAAAACCGAGATCTACCTTTGGCTTTATGTACTTACACGTACTGTTTTGTGAAATGTCATTTACTGAAAGACCTTCCTCACTATTTAACTTAATATTGGCATCAGCAGAGCAAGCCTGGCCATCATCGGTTTGCAAACCTATAGATGCATTGAGATCAAGGTCATAGTCCATTGATCCTGTATCTGTATCTATGATCAGATCACCATACAAACGGTCTGCGATCATGGTTAATCGATTACTATCTTTTACCAATGGAATGACCATCGGTGAGGTACATCTGAATGAAGTGAACAATTCCCCGTTTACAAATGCAAAACGGCTAACTTCGCACCCGGTTTCTTTACCTAATACTTTCACAGACCCTTCTCCACGAACCGTTCCTTCTGGAAAAGATGCCGCAATGGTGTTTATCTCAGCATCGATCAGTTCATCCTGATAAGAAAACAATGGACTTCCTGAGGCCCTTACTGTGCCTCTGGCACCCTGAGAGTCCAAAACGATTCTTCCCTGTGCTTTAATCGTCCCCCCATCAGGTATCGATACTATGGCACCAGCAGTGACACCTTCACCCATTTTCCAGGTAATATCACTGAAACCCAATAATTCATCATTTATACCAATTACTGAACCCAGATCTTTTCCGCCCCCACTTAGGGATCCACCCATTAATATGGGAGAGTCCAATGAGCCTTTTTGAATTCTTATATCATTGGCAATAATATCAAAGGTTTGAACCCCTTTAGCAGAAAAGTCCAGTTCCAAAGTGGCCTTACCATTCAATGAATAGTAGTTGGTACCTTCCTCAACGTCCATACTGCTCAGGTCTACAAGACTTGCAAAATTTGGTATCAACTGTAATTCATCTAATTCCCTGACCTCAGCGAGTGTTTCTGCTTCGATTCCTTGCTTATAGATAAAGGTGTTTATAGTACTTTCTCCTTCATTCTTTATTGGCAGTTCACCATTCGGGCTTGTTGCCGCTACTCTCCATGCATACTCCTTGCCTTTTTCAAGTGGGAGGTACTCTGGAGTATAAATCAAAGTGTTTTGACCAGTCAGTCTTGCTTCAGCATGTGCCCTGTTACTCTTGATCGCCTGAAGAGGAGTTTGCTGTTTCAATACTTCAACCAATAAAAAATTATAGTCTATGCTGTAACCTGATAATGGCACAGGTGTCCAGTTAAACACCGGTGTTTCAAGGGCAAGATTTGATTCATTCGGAGGATTAATTAAAATAGGAGCCTCCGGATATATGACCGTAAAGGGATTTACTGAGGGCATTGAAGAGATCATCCCGGAATTGTCTTCAGGAATTGCCTGAATATTCAACACATAACTCCCCTCCGGTATGGTACCCCCTTGAATAACCTGATTTCGTTCTTCACTGGTTAATTGATTCAACACATCATCAAAAGTCTGTTTGAACAATAGCTCATCAAACACAGAAGTAAAAACATAGGCACCCGGTGCAAAACTTTGAGGTTCAGAATTAACTTCAATGACTTCTCTTCCATCTTTTAACAAACTGAATTCGAACCGAAAATCTACTGCTTGTGTGTTGGTATTATTATAAGTGAAGATGACCTGATAACGACCATTCCTGAAATTTTCTTCAAATTGATCGGTGAAAGGTTCGCTTATGACACCTGGTATACCGGTTACATTTATATTGGCAACTCCCTGAGCATTGACATCTTCTGTGGATCCGGGTGTTAATCCTAACAATAACAGATAAACTGTTATAAAAGCTACTAACCCTGATTTATTGATTGACTTTTTAAACATAACCTCGATTTAAGATCCTTGTATTAAAACCGGTGTTGAAAATTTATGGTCCCTTCAAGCTCTGTATATCTTGTACCTGCCCCCTCTATCGCATTATTTGTTCTGCTTCTTAGGTTGAGAGAAAGCGTCCCCTTTTCATAAAGCCTGTAATTGGATGATAAATTGACCATCATTTGCCGGGTTTTAAAGATCGCATCAGCCATATTCTGACTGCTTCGATCCAACTCATTAGTGTTTTGGTTAAAACCCAGATTTAAATTCATACTCAGCTTATTATCAAAAAAGGAATAAGTAGCTCCGGCATTAGCGCCAAGTGTTGTATTATCTGTTCGGGCGGAATTGTACACCAGGTAGTTACCCATCGCATTCACTGAAAAACCTGATGGAAAACTCAGAGAATAATTGAGTGATCCCGAATATGTATCAGATGAAAAATTATTTTGATTCGGGTTTGATGTCGCTTTGAACTCATTATCCATCTTGAAATATGAACCAGAAACACCAAAATTGTGCATCAGATCACCTTGCTGAACCGTAAAATTAGGTTGTAACATAAAGGTATGTGAAACCTGTAATTGCCCTAACCCAGCTTGTTGTAGCGAATCAGCTTCTGCACTGGAAGAAAAATCATTGACCATTAAATTATAGTTGGCACTCAACATGATCATATCAGTCAACTGATACTGAACATTGGTCCCTACAGCTGTATTTCTCCTTGTTTGTAAACGAGTACCCAGTAAGTTATCCCTACCCAATGTCAATGAACCTTGAAGTGATAATCGATTGTCCAGTAACCTTGCGGTTGGAGCTATCAGGATCTCTTCCTGATCATCTCTCATTCTCCCAATACCAAGCGACCTAAAACCGGGTTGAATTCGCTCATAACCAACCTGTAACCCGAATTTTGAAAGATTTAAATTTGCAGCTGCATTTCCTGCAAAATTGACCCTCGAACTGGTTCTCGGTGTAAAAATATTATTTAAAAAAGAAGGGATACCTGCTGATCCGATCGGAAGGGAGGCACTTTTTAGATCTCTGGTATAAGCTGATACTGTAACCTGACTTGATACCGTCAGAATATCATCAAACAGGGCTATTTGAGCATCTGGAGTTAAAGTGAGGTTTTCAGCAGGTGTGATCTCAAGAGCATTACTCCCACTGTTTAGATCACTGACCCTATCTATTGAGTAATGTGAACTTAGATAGAAATGTGAATTATTATCTCCGCTGTATCCGATCTTACCGGCTGCAGTCCAGCGTTCGAAAGCCGGATCCCTGAATCCTTGTTCTGACTGAAACTCAACCTTCCTTCTTGCCTGACCACCTGACAATTCAATGAGCCAATTTCCAGGTGTGGCCGAAACATATCCACCTCTGATCGCAGTTCCATTCAATCCATATTCTGAGAAATTCGGACTTACACTTCCTGCCTGAACGGTTACCCATTCCCATGAAGCATTAAAACTCAGGTTATTCATGTTTTGCCTCAAACTTGACTGATCTGTTGAGTACAAAAGATTTAATCCAGAACTTAACCCAAAAAGGGAAAAATTAAGATTTGCAGTGGTTTGTAAAGATGCCGGTGCTCTTCGATTTTGTATACCACTGGCTGTATAACCGTTTGCTTTAAAACCGATACTTCCAGATGCAGTAAACGGTCTAATATCCGTTCCTTCCAGTATCGGATCTGTTTGGGCTACCGCAAATCCGCTGACCCCAAAGATCAACAATACCCCCATAAATAAAGTGATTTTCCCCTGCAAAATGATACAGTTTCTCTAAAGTTGATAGTTGCACTCACCTATACTTACGAGAAACATTTCAGTATCAGGTCAAAAAAGTTCAAAATAATTTTCAATGAGCCAATGGCAGGGAACTAAAAAATCCTGAAGTATTCACTTTAATCGGTGAGCTTACATGGCTGATTTTATTAATAATATGATCGTAAACTCAACTATGAAAAGACATCAACCGTAGCTGTAAATAGGTGACTTCTGGCACATTAACTGATTTGTGATGATGCGCATTGAAAAAAGTTAAAACCGATTTCAACTTTCCTGAAAATACCGATGCACCCAGGCAGCCGTTACAGACCCCACATATCTGGCGTCTTCTTCATTGGTCAGTAAATGGTCAGCATCATCCAAAGAAATGAAGCTTTTCGGATGTTTGGCCATTTTATAGATGTGAGCAGCATTGTCTATGCCAACTGTTTTATCGATGGGTGAATGAAAGATCAGCAGTGGCTTATCCAGACTTTTAATAATATTATCCATGTTCTGCTCTTCCAGATCATCCAAAAACTGTTTCTTGATGGTGAACGGGCGCCCTGCAAGCTGAACGGTCGCCTCTCCTTTTCGCTCGATCTCATCTTTTTTATCCAAAAGATGCTGTGTAACGTGCTCCGGATTACACGGTGCTGCAACGGTCACCACAGCCTCCACAGAATCGATAAGGTGAGCAGCCTGTAATACCGCAGCTCCACCCAGCGAATGCCCCATTAACATTCGGGGCGATTCCCATTCATCTTTCATGTACTCAGAAGCAGCTACCAGATCCTCAATATTCGAAGAAAAATTAGTGTCTGAAAAGTCTCCTTCACTTTCTCCAAGGCCCGTAAAATCAAATCGAAAAACGCCAATACCTTCTTTTGTTAAAGCCTTGCTGATATGACCTACGGCCTTTAAATTTTTGCTACAGGTAAAGCAATGAGCAAATAGAATGGTGCCTTTACTTATTCCATTATCAGGCTCATCGATCCTGGCAGAAAGAAGATCTCCCTGACTCCCCTTAAATTTTATCTTTCGGCTATTCATACATACGTATCATTATTTTTTAGTTTATTTCTTGATGTTAGGATATAGCAGCGTCATTATGTAGAAATTGTATACAGAATTGATCTTCTGCATCAGTCCATGAGGTTACTTTTTTGAAATATGGTCGGATTAATTCCCGGAATGATTGCATTGAATACTTATGAGAATTTTCAGTGTGAATGGTTTCCCCTTCTTCAAAATAGAACTCATTTCCGGCAACCGTTACTCTCTGGTTATTGGTACTAACCAAATGCATTTCAATGCGTTTTTCTGTTTCATTAAAAAGTACCCGGTGTTCAAATCGATCAATGTTAAAATCAGCATTAAGTTCTCTGTTGATCCTGTTTAAAATATTCTTATTAAAAGCGGCTGTCACCCCTTCAGAATCATCATAGGCCTCGATCAATGTCTTGCGATCTTTAATGAGATCAAAACCGATCAATAAACCACCATCCTTACCTACTAACTGAGAGATCGACCCAATAAAATTCCTGGCATTATCTCTCGTAAAATTCCCGATCGTTGAACCGGGATAGTAAGCGATCTTCCGGCTTCCACTCTCAGGGCTTCCCGGTATTGAGAAGCCTTCCGTATAGTCTGCTGCAACGGGCTGGATCTTTAAATTGGGATATTCCCTTTGCAGATCCTTTACAATATCCGTTAAAAATTCTTCAGATATATCCACCGGAATGTAAGAATGAATATTATCTGCATGATCAAGTATCAATCTGGTTTTCAGACTACTGCCACTTCCTAACTCAATAAGACTGACATCACTCCCAATTTCATCACTGATCTCCTCTATGTTACTTTGCATAATGGAAAGCTCTGTTCTTGTCAGGTAATACTCATCCAGTTCACAGATCTTCTCGAACAGCTCTGAACCTATTTTATCGTAAAAGTACTTACTTGGCAGAGTCTTTTGTGTTTTACCTAATCCGGCTATTACCTCATTGAGAATGTTCCGGCTACTTTCTTCCATTTGTACCGCTGGGATCATGATTTTCTTTTTTGTTTGAATTATTTGGCCAGGCGTATTCCATTGAATTGCCAGCGTTCATTTGCATGAAAGAAATTCCTGTAAGTCTTTCTGAAATGAGATCTTGATGTTGCGAAAGATCCACCCCTCAGAACGTATTGGTTGCACATAAACTTTCCGTTATACTCCCCCAATGCCCCTGGTAAGGGCTCATATCCCGGATAAGGAGCATAGGAGCTTTGAGTCCATTGCCAAACTTCGCCAAACATTTGTTGCAAACCGCCTTCTGCATTTTGTTGTGCTACAGGCTGAAGATGGCCCTTATCTGCGAAATTGCCCTCAATAGGTAAAGGTTGAGCAGCCACCTCCCATTCCTGCTCGGTTGGTAGCCTGAATCCCTTCCATCTAGCGTAGGCATCGGCCTCGAAATAACTTACATGTGTAACCGGTTCATTTGGGTCAACTTTCTGCATCCCACTCAAGGTAAACTGCCACCATGCTCCATCTTTCTTTTTCCAGTACAGCGGGGCTTGCCAACCATCATCACGTACGGTAGAAAAGCCCTCATCCAGCCACCATTTTGGCTCCCTGTAGGCACCTGATTCGATAAACTCAATAAACTCAGCATTGGTCACCAGGCGGTTAGCCAACTCAAAATCATGTATGTAGGTCTTGTGTCTTGGAAATTCATTGTCATAACCGAAATCGTCTCCTTCATGACCTATTTCATAAACACCTTCCGGGAATGAGGTCCAACTGAGATCCGGAACTGATTTCACACGTGGTCGTTCAACTTTTTTATAGGCTATATCCAGCGGGTTCTGAGAGAACATATATTTAAGATCTGTCATCAACAACTCTTGGTGCTGCTGCTCATGATGTATTCCTATTTCAACAATGGGACCCCATTTTCGAAACTGCTTATCTGTGGCATTACTGATCAGGTCCTCTACATGTTCATTAATACTGTCACGGTACTCAAATACCTGCTTTACGGTTGGCCGTGATATATTTCCGCGGCGTGCACGGCAGTGTGGAACTCCTGTTTGTAAGTAATAGGAGTTAAACAGATAGCTATACTGTGGATGGATGGGATCATAATCCTCAAGTTCCTTTTCCAGCAAAAAGGTCTCAAAGAACCAGGTGGTGTGGGCCAGATGCCATTTTGCAGGACTCGCATTTTCTGTAACCTGAATCACATAATCTTCAATCTCAAGCGGTTCGGTAATGGTTTCTGTAAATGCCCGAACTTTTTTGAACTTTGAAATGAGCTGTTCCTTCGTAAAACGAAACTGCGCTGCATGAGTAACCTGTGGTTCCTGATCTTTGGGAGTTGTTGTAGTATCCATAATTGATGCGTCATTATTCAGTCAAACAGACGTTATGATGTTCGATGTTCTTACTAAATCAATATATCCGATTGATAAATAATTCCAAGCACCTCTAAGATCTGGACATACGATACCATAAACCACCTACCACATCCTTATAAACTACGATTCAGGAAGTAAGAATTATTGTACTCAACTCATCTGTAAAATGAGTCGTAAGACACATTAGGTCCATAAAGACATGGGAGGAGGTCTGAAAGGCTTTCTCCCATTTTTATTTTAGTGATCCTCTCACATCCAATGCCCTGCTCCCCTCTGACTTAGGCAAAACTGATAATGGATTGATTTCAAGCTCTTTGATCTGAGGGTAGTCTATGGCGATCTGACCCAATGCCATTAATACATTGATCACACTTTTGATGTCACTTTCAGGATATTGTCGCCAACCGGTTAACTTTTTATGGATCCGTGTACGTTTGATCAGATCCAAAGCGGCCGATTCAGATAATGGAGCAATACCCATATCCACATCTTTGTATAATTCCACATCTGTACCACCCGACCCAAATAATACCATAGGCCCAAATTGATCATCCCTGACAAAACCGGTGATCACCTCCGGTGCATTCGGGACCATTTCCTGAACGATCACTCCCTTCATAGACCCGTCATGGGCTTTAACTGCTGTTTCGATCTTATTCCAGGCTGACCTGACTTCCTCATCATTATTCACCCCCAATATCACCCCTCCAATGTCTGATTTGTGGGAGATATCATCCGAAACCAATTTTACGGCAACCGGCCCCTTGATCTTATTTGAATGATCAACGGCTTCATTGATCGTTTCTGCCATGAATTCTTCCGGAAATCTCACACCATACAATTCAAGGAGTTTTTTCCAATCCAACTCCTTAGCAGCATGATCTGCTTCATCCACATTTACATCATAGGTTGAACCGGTTTCCTTCTCTACACTTTGGAGCCAGTTACGGCGCTCTATCATTGCAGACAGTACCGAGGCCGATCGCTCCGGAAATGCAACATTTGGAATTCGGCGTTTTTGCAGGATCTTCAGGGCATCACCCACTGAAGCTTTCCCCATAATGGATGTGATCACCGTTTTATCGTGTGACCATGCCACCTCGCCAACCACCTCAGCAAGACTAACCGGTAGAAACCAGTCCTGAGGAGCCTGAATGACCACTACTGAATCCACATTATCATCAGATAGCAAAGCCTCTAGGGCAAGCGTATAGGTTCCCGGTCCTGATCCGGCCAATACATCCACAGGATTATTGATACTGGCCGCTTTTGGAAGGCGCTTTTTCAAAAACGACTTTGTATCCTCGGATAAAGATGCGATCTGCAATCCTTGTTTTTCCAAAGCATCCACTGCTAAAATGGCCGGGCCTCCGGCATTGGTCAGCACTGCCACCCGGTTACCCTTTGGCAGGGGCTGCCAGGCCATGGCACGAGCCCATTCGAACATTTCCTCAATGGTTTCAGCCTCCTGAATCCCACTGTATTTGAATGCTGTTCGAAAAGCTTCTGAACTTCCTGCTAGGGCACCCGTATGGGAGGCTACGGCTTTTGCACCGCTTTCTCCCTTACCTCCCTTCAGCATGAGAAAGGGTTTTTCTTTCGCTGTTTTTCTTGCTTGTTCCATGAATTTAATTCCATCAGCCACCCCTTCTATATACCCGGTGATCACTTTGGTATTTGGATCCTCAGCAATGGACCTTATCATGTCTGTTTCATTGACATCGATCTGATTTCCGAGACTTACGATCCTTGAAAATCCTATTCCGCTCCCGCTGGCCCAGTCAATGATAGCCGCCACCATGGCGCCGGAGTGAGAAATAAACCCGATCTCACCGGGTTCAGGCATACCCACCACAAAGGTCGTGTTTACCGGGGTATGCGTATCTATAGTGCCTATACAGTTAGGACCTATGATCTTCATCCCGTACGAATCTGCTATCTTCAATAACTCTTCTTCAAGTTCCCTGCCTTCCTCACCCGTTTCGCTGAAACCTCCGGTTACGATAACGGCATGACCTATCCCCCTTTCACCACATTCCCTGAGAGAATCAGCCACTGAACGAGCCGGAACCACGATGATAGCAAGATCCACCGGGTCCGGAACTTCACTGACAGAACTGTAACATGGCCGTTCCAGGATCTCATACGCTTTCCGATTCACCGGATATATGCCACCCTTATATCTGTATTGAATAAGATTTCTGAGCACACCATGGCCCAGTTTGTGGGCATCCTGAGAAGCTCCGATTACTGCTACACCTTTTGGAGAAAAAAATGGGTCAGACATGAAAACTATTGATGATAAAAATTAAAATTCGATAGAATCTGGTTCAAAAATCTTTACAACCCGATCAATTTGCTAAATACAAAGTCAATGTTAAGGTTTGATAAATCAAAAAATTTGCATAGGATACGAAGTTAAGCGTTTATAGAGGAACAAAATCCCGGAAAATGTGTTACATGGTTAAAGAGATCTCACAAATGTAACAAATCAGTTATCTGATCCTCATTTTAGTACATTTAACCACGGTTTAAATCATCCCTGACACTCATGCAAAAACTTATGTTAACAATATTGTTTGCCACAGCAATGATGTTGATCGGCTGCGATCAACTGTTTAATGAACCGGCCTCAGAAAAGCAGCAGGATGATGATATCGAAATTATTACGCTGTTAGCTGATACCTTATATGCCCAGAATGGCGAAGTCTATGAATTTCATCTAACAGATTATTTCGAAAGCGATGCACCTTTTGTGTTTGCAGAATTTTATGGTGACCATTTAGAGGTCACAGCCCTACCTAATGATTCATTTCGCGTATCACAATTAAATGACTCGGCTGGTCATTATCTATTAAATGCCGAGGTGACTAATGAAGATGATTATACTCTTGAGAGTGAACTTATTTATGCAGTCAATGAACCCGAAACTAATACAGATGAACCTGCTCAAATTTTCAAGATCAGGAATAATATTGATGGTAAGCAAGGAACAAGTACTGAAATTAACATAGACAACTACTTTGAAAGTGAGGCCCAGATCACCTCAGTTGAGATGTTTTCTGATGCAATTACAATTGAGCCTGTCGGAAACAATCATTTTGTATTGAGCCAATCTGAAGACCTCTCAGGGGATCATATTATTGATGTGGTTGTCATGAATTCTGATGACCAGACCCTGGAAACTGAACTAAATTACCGGATCGAACCAATTACCTATAATCCTCCACCTTCTGATGAAACACTGGTCATCATGCCATTGGGTGACAGTATGACAAATGACTCACGCCCCAGAGTTAAATTCTGGAATTTACTGGAGGGTGATGGACATGAATTAGATTATGTAGGAAACCAGCAACAAAGCAGTTCTATTCCCGACCCCGATCATGAAGGTGTTGGCGGTATCAAGATCGAAGGTATCATGGACAAGGCTGAATCCCTGATGCAAACTCACAAACCTAAATATGTGGCCCTTATGGTGGGTACCAATGACATCGCTTGGTATTTTGATGAAACAGGGCAGGAAATAGCCGATCGGTGGAATGACCTGATCGACCTTATCTTTTCGGCTTCAGAGCAGGGAACTTACATTCTTGCCGCAACTATCCCCCCTGTTAGTTCCAGTAACGTAGGTAAATCTACAATGGAGATAAGAGACCGTGCTGTTTTGGTACAACATTATAATGCAGCGCTACGAGATCACATAGAAAACAGACGGTCTCAGGGCGATAAAATTATACTTGCAGATATGGAAGCAGCAATGGATCCGGGCCAACATTTATCCGGGGATGGTGTACACCTGAATAGTGAGGGGTACAGTATCATGGGCACAGTTTATTATGAGGCTATGAATAAGGCTTTGAGTGAACAATAATTCAGCATATTATTTAAATGTGCACATATGAATACTTGACAAGTGCACCTCAAGATCTCTTTTACTCGTTTCTAAAGTATGATGCTTTCATAACAGCATTTTAACATTGCAGTAATCAACGATGCTTTACTTTGAGCCAGTTATGGTTAGATGAACAAACCTGAAGCATGGTTAGAAAACTGTCAATAATCAAAATGCAGCTACCCACTGACTCATCGATAGTAGTGCCCTCTGCTTCAGGTTTTATTTTTAGCTATCAGGAACTTCCATCATATCAGAAACCATGCTTTTCTACTTCCCATTAATTTGAGTTGAAACCTGGTAACATTTCAAACGATCCGGTCCTTATCTGACAGATCCGGTATCTCTCCCCGGTAGCCAAATACCTTTTTAACCACTTTGCTCATCCATTCTGCCTGATTTTTAACATACCATTGGTCTGAAGCCCGGCGTACACCCAAACCATAGGTAGGATAGGGATGGATGGTATCAGCAATATTTCTCAGTGTTATGCCGTGTTTCATAGCCAGCGCGTATTCACTGATAAGATCCCCGGCCTGCTTTCCGTATATGGTAGCCCCGAGAATTTTTCCATTCCATTTCCTGGCAAATATCTTGATCATACCATCCGTATCCCCATCGGTTATAGCCCGGTCTACTTTGCTGTATGGGAATCGGTAGGTTTCAAATTTTGTACCTGATTCCTCTAATTGCTTTTCTGTGGCGCCAATACCGGCCAGTTCCGGATCGGTATAGGTACTCCATGGAACATGTTTGGCATCAATTTTCATGGGTGCTTTCAATATGGCATTACTTGCTGCAACCTTAGCCATATGTTCCGACATATGCGTTAACTGATATCTTCCGGTGACATCACCTGCTGCGAAGACATGACTCTTATTGGTTTTGCACCTATCATCAACCGTTATACCCTTATAAGTAAAAGTGATCCCGGCTTTATCCAGTGCCAGGGATTGCAAATTTGCAGTTCGCCCTGCCGCCACCAATATAGCATCGCTTTCAACTGTGACTTGTTCACCGTTAACAACAGTTTTTATCTGGATCGATCCATTACCTGACGTTTCAACCTGACTCACATTAGAAGAAAGATGGAAATTCACTCCCTCACTCTCCAGCCTGTTCTTCAGCATATCGGTCAGTTCTTTATCATCATTTGATAATATTCGATCTTGTATATCAAATACTGTTACCTGAGTACCCAGTCGCTGAAATGCCTGAGCCATTTCAATTCCAATCGGACCTCCCCCAATAACAGATAATTTCTTAGGTTGTTCGGAGAGCTCGAATAGGGTCTCATTTGTCAGGTATTCCACTTCACTTAAACCTTTAATAGGTGGAATCAAAGGCTTGCTCCCAGTGGCAATGAGAATTTTTCGTCCGGTAACTTCTTTCAGAGTTGTATTATCATCATGTTGAATAGTAAGTGTGTGATCATCCTTAAAGCGAGCTTTACCGAATTCAATATCAATGCCCATATCCCTGTATATGTCCGGATCATCTGCTTCTTCGTAGACATCCTCTCGTACCGACCTGACATGTTCAAGAACTGAATCAAAATCCAGGGTCTCCGCTGATTTGTGTCCGAAGGCCTCTGCTTTTTTGATTCCGGCTGCAAGTTTTGAGATATGCAGCAATGTTTTACTCGGAACACATCCATGCCACGTACAATCCCCACCAAGTTTACTGGATTCTATCATCAGGGTTTTGGCTCCAAAGTTGGCTCCCATACCTGCTGCCGTTAATCCTGCAGCTCCGCCTCCGATCACAATAAAATCATATTGATACCTCATCCTGTAACCTTGTCCTTTTGAGTTGATCTTATCTTTTTAATTGTAGAATAGATCCCATATCCAAGTAGCCCGATCATGAGCACATAAACCCATGCGGGTACATTCTCACCTGCTACCATCAAATAAAGATAAGCAGAGGACAAGAAGAATCCCGTTGAGATGACGGGAAGCGCTATAGATCTGTTCTTTTTCTTATTGCGTATCAACCAGGCAACAGAAAGTGTGAAAAATGGAATAGCTCCGACGTAGATCCCGGCAAATATGTACGGGTTTACATTATAGTTAGCTGAAAGTCCCATCAACCATTCGTTTATTAGTTCTAATTCCATACAGATCCTGTCAATAAATTTTTGTTCGTTATTATCACAGACGTTCTTTTACTTTAATTTCTTACAAAGGTTCTAAGTGGTTATCATACACATAAACACTAAATTATATGATACTTCAGAGCTACAGGTAACACATGTCCCATGATAGATGATGACTCATGCAAACCTATTGGTAATGAACGGTGAATTACCGATCTGCATTCAGATCGATCTGATATCTTTAATTTTAAGATTGCCTTAATTTATATCATTAGCTAATAAACAAACCATGGATCCTGTAACACACGGCCTTGTTGGAGCTACTTTTTCTCAATCATTTGCAGATAAAGGTAAGTTTCGTGCTGCTTCATTGACAGGCTTTGCATCAGCTTTACTTGCAGATGCAGATGTGTTTATATCGTCATCTTCCGATCCCCTGTTTAATATTGAGATGCACCGTCATTTTATGCATTCATTTTTGTTCACACCGGTTGGAACACTCGTTGCTTCAGTTTTACTTTGGTTTTTGGTGAGAAAAAGACTCACGTTCATGGAAACCTATCTCTTAAGTTTACTCGGTTATACTTCCGCCGTTCTAATGGATTATGTGACCAGCTATGGTGTGCATTTGTTCTTGCCCTTTGTTGACGAACGATATTCACTTGACATCATCTCAGTATTTGATCCTGTATTTACCCTTGGGATCCTCACCCTTACCGTTATTGCCTTTTATAATTATGAAAAGCGATTTGCCAGGTATTCACTGATCTAGATAGTTGTTTACCTTTCCCTTGGCTTCATTCAACAAAACAGAGCCACAGACTCTATTGAATCGATCACAGCCAACCTTACGCATCCTTTGGAAAAGATTGTGGCGAAACCGACCATCGCCAACCAGTTACTTTGGAATGTCAGGTATATAAGTGATGATACCGTATATAGTTATGGCGTGCGTTTAATGCCTTTTTCAAAACCAAAAATTTATACCGGTGAGTCGGCTCCTCTGTTGAATTGGAAAGATGCATTTTCGGATTTTGAAAACACAACCCTGTACGATGATATTCAAAGATTCTCCAAACTTTCTGACGGATGGCTTATCAAACATCCAAAGTATACCGACGTAATAGGCGATGCACGGTATTCCATGCTGCCAACCACGCTATCTCCCTTATGGGGTATTACTATAGACTCAACCCAGCCTAATAATCATGTAAGCTTTGATACTTATCGGGACACCGGTCATGAGATCAGAAGAGCGTACCTGCATATGCTGCTTGGCAGACATGATGAATAATTGACCATTCTTCCCTTTTCATTCCCCAAATGATAAAACAGGTGTAAGAATTTTGCTCTCTGATCGATCATATCATCTTTCAGATAAAGAGAATCTCCTACACAGGATCAAGGTAAAAACCGACAAGACCCGATTATTCTGTTCAGTATTCTGTAAAACAACAGAAATTGTAATTCTGGTAGAATAGAATAAAAAGGAGAACGCATTATGTCACTAGCAAAAGTCATTGAAGTTATTGCCGAAGGTAATTCCATGGAAGAGGCCGTTGAAAATGCCGTTAAGCAGGCGTCTAAGACCGTGCACAATATTAAGAGCGTTAACTGTGAAAATATTCAGGGTATAGTCTCTAAGGATCGGATCCAAAAATATCGGGTGAATGCAAAAGTAACCTTTGTATTAGAAGATTAAGAACCTGACCCGGTTGGTTTGTAGGTAAATGTTTTACATAACAATGAATCATTTCCTGACAACCCTGATCAGTTTGAGCTTATATTTTTAATAAGTGTTAAGAGAGAACCTTTGACTTAATGACATTGCACGGTCGCTATAGGTATTACGATACTTGTGGTGATAAGGTCTGAATCATTGACCGAACCTTCATATACACCCTCCATCCCGAAGGCTTATATGTGTGCAACGGTCGGTTTTGTTGACATTAACAGGGTGTCGGCGATTTGGCCAGCGATTGAGGGTGCTTTGCATAGCAGGGCTGAGAACGAACCTCCATTACTTGAACCGGACAATTCCGGCGTAAGGAAATCGTTGGCTTTTTGTTTTGAGACCGGGTTCTTTTGGGGTGCAATTTTATTTTTTAAACCTGCAGTCGATCTGTCACAACTGTAACATATTCTTGGTAAGAATTATGTGATTGGTGTTACAGGATATCTTAAAACCATCAAAAGCTCTTATAAATGATCATTCTTATTTACCTAAAGAAAGATGACTTCTGATCGAGGGCTTTCACCCAGATAGGGGCTCCCTCTTCCCATTTGTTATGAGTCACACGAATCCGCTTTCCATCTTTTAGCCGAAGAGCAACGATCTCACCATACATTTGGGGAGAAAATATAAAACTCTGAGAAATAGGTTGTTCATCATTGATACCATATGCCTCACTGGTGTACATGATCCATTCCCCATTGGGTGAGAAATAAGGATGCCCGGTTTGTCCCTGACCAGAAGTAAGTTGCTCCGGTTTCGACCACCCATCACCGGTACGCTCAATTATGTGCAGGTTCATAGTTTTTATGCCTTGTCCAACATTTTTTCCATTCTGGTCACTTACATATACAATGGTATTTCCATCCGGTGAAATGACCGGAAAATTATCCCTGGCCGGATTGTTCGTAAGGTTGATCAACGAGCCGTTCTCTTTTACAAATATATCCTGATCGCCATCCCTGTTACTTCTAAACACGAAGGTTTCTTTGGATAAGGATAGATCTCCAAACCCACTGTTATGGTCTGAATTGGTAAGTCCAACCTGCTCTTTTGACTCCAGATCGTATTGCCATACCGTGGCTTTAGTACCTTCACCCCCTCTGAATGGTCCCGTTGTGATCAGAAGGCCGGAGCCGTCTTTCACAAATTTCATATCTATGATGGTACTAAAAGCGGGGTGTACACCATAATTTTTATCAAGTATATGGATCGTTTCCGTTTCCAGCGTCTCATAATTTACCCGTACCAGTTCGGATTGAGTTTGCACCAGGTTTGCTGAAAAGAAGGCCAGATAAAAGGCCAATCCACTCAATAGTGCATAACTGCCTGTAAGATATTTATAAAGTGTGGACTGAGCTGGAACCGTCATTTTGACCCGGGTTTTTTTCCTGTTGAACATAACTCCCATCAATAAAAATAAGATCATAAGGATTGCCATTACCGGCAGCATCAAATCAAAGGATTCAAAACTGATCAGGAAAAAATTAATAAAGACACCTAAAGTTACTATCAACCCGGCCAAAACAGTAGATCCTGCCAATAGAAACTTCCACATTTTTATTTGCTTTCGATAACTGAAACCCAAATAAAACCCTCTTAAAACCATAAATATCGATAAGAGAACTAAAAGCAGGAAAGGCCATATAAAAGGCGTAGAAAATTCTAGTAAGAACTGAAGAGGCTCCCTTTGATCCAAAAAATCAAATATCAGAAAAGGACCGTTGGGATCCGGCGGAGCAGCAAATGCCCGTCGAATCGCTGTCAATTCTACGTTTAGAGAATCCCCGTTCCACACATACGGAAAACCGGCACCGATCAAGCCCCCGGCAAATCCACCCCGATTACTGGAAACTTCCTTTGCCGTTACCGCACCATGAGCTACCCAAAGACCGCCGGGACTTCTATGCAGATTAAACAGGTCAAGCTCCCCTTTATACAGTGTATCCAAACGGCCGGAATTGATATCCAGGACAAGGTTATGAACACGGTCATCACCTAGATTCAGGGTCGTGTAACTCAACCGACCCTCTGACATCAATACCGGAGAAATACCAAGATGGGTAGTATCAGACAATACCTGTTGGAATGTGCCATCAGCATTCATCTTGAAGACGGCGGCTTGGTTACCGTGACGAAGGCTATAGAAATAGATCTCCTCTCCGTCTTTCGACCAAATGGGACTTCCATCCCACTCATCCTCCTCAGTCAAACGCTTGAGCTCATTTGTTTCCAGGTTCAGGGTGTAAATATCGCCAATGCGATCCATGGCAAAAGGGAAAGCCCTATGGGGACCGATATCGTGTCCCCGATCACTTGAAAAGGCCAAATATTTTCCATCCGGTGAAAAACTGGGTCGGAAATCTCCTCCCGGATGTTCTGTAATATTCTTTGCCCGAGATATATCCTGGGTCGTTTCAGGCAGAAAATCGATCAGGTAGATCTCCGCATTTCCTTCATGAGATCCGACAAAAGCCAGTTTGGAGCCGTCAGGAGAAAATGCTCCCTGATCCTGAAACGAATCGGAATGGAGCAGTTTCCGGGCAGGTCCACTTCCATCCAAAGGCTGAACATAAAGCTGTGGGAGTCCGCTTCGTTCAGAGGTAAAAACCACCCATTGTTCATCCGGCGAGATCACAGCATCGTAATCGAGAGCGGGATGATCCGTAATAGGTTTGAAGGTCTTGCCGTCATCTTCGGAGAGATACACCTCCCAGGTCTCCGGCGAAAATGAACTAAAAAAAACACGTTCCTGTGCCGATACCTGGCAGCTGAACACAAATAGAACTAATGGGAAAAAGAAGAGGCTCTTCATAGGTGCAGTTTTACTTTTGATGATATCGAATGTACCACCGAAACTTATTTAGCTGTTGAATTACCTCTAAAAACAACGAGATGCAATCCCTGAATTCAGGGATTGTTTTTCTGGTGAACAAAGTCCAGATTGATTAAAAAAATATACTTATGAGGTTAGGTTTATTCTTATTCTTCACCTTCTGTGTTGGGCTCCAATCATTTGCTAGAGTGCAAATCCAGAAAGAAAATCGTATTACAGATCATTTTATCACTTTAAATGGCCTTAAGGTACACTATCTCGATTTTGGAGGTGAAGGAATGCCCTTAATCTTGATCCCCTCAGGTACCTGGGCGGCTTCAGTTTATAAAGATTTTGGCCCACTATTAACAGAAAACAATCGGGTAATTGCCCTTACCATGCCCGGTTATGGCCAATCTGAAGGTGAAACCTATGATGTACCGAGTCAGGGTGATAACCTGATTGGTTTTTTGGATGCTATGGAATTTGATAAGGCAATCTTTGCCGGTAACTCCTCTGCCACTTCAGAGATCACTTATCTCTCCGAAAACTATCCTGATCGTGTGGCTGGTGCCGTTTACTTATCCGGACTTTCCACACCTTGGGCCTGGGAAATGGTTACGTCCAGGGATCCTCATCAAACCAATAAAATGTATGCCCGATCAGCCTATTCGGAAGACCCAATCGAGGAACTAAATGAAGACGGCTCCCAAACCAACTCACGGAAGGACAAAGCTGAGGAAATCTTACAAGCAAGAGCAAGCTACAGGCCTGAACATTTTATCCGAGAATTTTCGATTGAGGTCCCAGCCCTGTTCTTCACCAATAAGGATGGAAGACTAGGATATGAAAAGGATGTGGCTGCACTGTTGGTCGCAGGGTCTCCTTTGATGGATGAAGTCAGAAAAGCCTTTCCACCATCGCCGCTGCGAGATGATTTAGACCGCAGAGTTTATGATAAAGAGTATCGGGAGCAACAATTCAACATAATTCAGGACTCCACTGCCAGAGCCTTTTTCTTCGAACTGGCCGCAGATACCGTGATGCAGCGTGAGGTGCTGGATTTTCAAATTAAGACAGTTTATCCAACTTTAATTGCCGCTCAGAACCGGATGAAAGAAGCATTTGGCGATAATCTTCACCTCATTAAGCTGAACATACCCATTGTCATTGATTATGCCTATCGAGATAGTCCGGAATTAATCATAGACCCTTTGAAAAACTTTTTAGTTCAGCTAAATGAAGATTGACCTTCAAACCCACATATTTATATTGATCATCACTCAATTGAACATAAAAGTACATTTCTTATCCCGCTTCTTTTATCTGTTCCTGCTTTCTCTGATCTGGGTTCAATCTTTATATGCCCAAGAACCTGATACCCTGCTAATAGAAAATATTTCAATTATTGATGTTAAAAATCTTTCCGTTAATCCGAGACAATCTATTTTGATCAGTGAAGGCCTGATCGTAGATATTGATTACTCATATAAAATAACTGCCGGAGAACATTACCGGAAAATAGACGGTAGCGGCAAATATGTGCTGCCTGGGCTCATTGACGGCCATACCCATTTATCTGCAAACCAGAACCGCAAAGAGGACCTTCAGGCAATGCTGAAATCAGGAATTACATCCGTTCGTGATATGGGTGGAAATGCCATGGTCTATAAAAAACTGCAGTCGGATGCAGATGCTGAAGGAACACGGCTTCCGGACATCTATTTTTCGGCGACCGTTTTTGGGCCTTCCTATATGATCGATCCGCGTGTGAAGTTTGCTGCGGGATCCCATGAGCCCGGAAAATCACCCTGGATGAGACTTATTGAGCCTGACTCAGACATCAAACAGATCGTTTCGGACGCCAAAAAAGCGGGAGCCACAGGGATAAAACTCTATTCTTCTATTACTCCTGAACAAATTATCACCATAACCAAAGAAGCGAATCAACAAGGGTTAATGATATGGGGGCATGCCACCATTTTTCCCTCCAAACCTTCCGATTTTGTACAAGCATCCCCTGATGGAATTACTCATGCCTTATCCCTTGCTTTTGAAGTGTATGAAGATGTGCCGAATGAATTCAACGACGCAATTCGCAACTGGCTGCCTCAAAATGAGATCCGCGAAGTTGATGAGCAGGATGAGAGATTTTCCAGAATATTTGAACAAATGAAAGAAAGGGGGATCATTTTTGAACCTACTATTTCTGCCTGGGAGCATACAGATCATCAGCGGCCGGCTACCAGGACGCCCACCCCTGCAAACATCGAAGGAGCTGCAAGCAAATTAGACCGACAAGCTATTGTGGATTGGAACCGCCGAATAACGGCAAGAGCCATTGAAGAAGGTGTAAACATTTCGGCGGGAACAGACCAAACCGTTCTAATAAAATGGATACAGGATGAGATCATCTTTTTGACAGAACTAGGCTTGACTCCCCTTCAGGCACTGAAAGCAGCCACACTCACTAATGCAGAACTGTTAGGAATAGACAATCAAACGGGTTGGGTTGAAGTGGGCAAAAGAGCTGATCTGGTCATTCTTAACCAAAACCCGGTGGATAGAATTTTTAATATATGGGACGTACACACAGTGCTTAAGGCGGGTAATATAGTGGATCTATAGAATGAGGTGCACTTTTGGTGAATGAGAATAAATTATGTAAAGAAACTCTGGCGTTAACCCGAAACCATTTTACTTATGAAACCATACTTTACTATCGTATTCCTGTCCATTTTTCCATTTGGTCTTTTGGCTCAAAATGTCGTGAATCAAGTAAAAATTCTACCCTATCAGGTTGGGATCATCGTCACTGATCTGGAAAAAGCAACCGGATGGTACCAGGAAATATTTGATGTGGAATTGGAACAGCAATTCTCATTCCCGGAATATGACAACATGCGGGTGAATATCCTGGCCAATGAAAGTTTACGCTTTGAATTGGTTGGAAGGGAGTCATTTTACCGTCCTGAAGAACTGGTCGATGGGTATAATATTCAAACAAAACCGATTCGGGGATACTATAAGATCTCTTTTGAGGTGACAGACATTGAAAGTTTTAATGAATACCTAAAAGCTATGGATGTAGATATATATTTCGAGTTGACGACAGATAAGAAACTGGGGATCAAGGCATTTAACATTAAAGATCCGGATGGAAATTTCCTGCAGTTTGTGGAGAGAATTTGATGAGATTGAACTTTAGGTATCCCTGAATTCAGGGATTGATATTGATGAGGTTTAACCCAAGATTATTTTAAAAAAATACCTCATGAAACAAGCCATTATTTTATTACTGCTTAGTTGTTGCTCCACAGAATTATTCGCTATTGATGAGTTTCAAGCCGCAACCTCTGATACTTTGATCTACACGGCCATCATTGAGGGCATCCCCGTTGGCCAGCGCATTGCGATCAAAACAGCGGACGGATATCATCACGTTATCCCGATGGGGAATCGTGCCTTTGAATCTCGGGTAAAAACCGACTCGAAGGGATTACCCGTTAAAATTGAGATCTCAGGTTTTTCAACGGATGGGTTTCCATGGAATGAGACATTTACTTCTGAAAGCGGAAGGGCCCGGTGGGAGCATCCCGGAGAAACCGACTCCATCGCCTATTCCGGGGGAAGCTTCTATGTGGCCATCGAAAAACCGTACTACCTGGACATCATCTTCGAAGCCCTACACCTATCCGGTGATACATCAATTCCACTCCTTCCTGCAGGGGAAGCCTCACTTGAATATGTCAGGGACCACCGGGTGGTAAGTGAGCAAGCTACAGCAGATGTTCGGTTGTTTGCCATTCATGGCCTTAGCTTAGGTCCGGAATTTGTTTGGGTTGATGCTGAAAATCGGGTTTTTGCCGATCGCATATCCATTCAGAGAGGTTGGGAAGATCAGTTTATGGAGCTGTATCAGATCACACAGCAAGAAATATCCCGATATGTCTCCCGAAAACTTGATCCCCTGATCAAAACAGGAAATCCCGGTGAATATATGCTCATTGAAAACGCACGGATCTTTGACCCGGAGAACAAAATAGTAAGTCAGGAAACCAGCATCTGGATCCGAAACGGAAAGATCGAATCCACAGAAAAAGAGATACCGGATGGGTTTCCCGTTGGTCTAAAACGAATTGATGCGAAAGGAAAAACCGTACTTCCCGGTCTTTGGGATATGCATGTGCATTTTCATCCCGGAAAAAGTGATCAGGTGATCGCCCCGTTGTTCCTGGCTCGTGGCATTACCACCGTCAGAGATCTGGGCGGCAGAGACTGGCTGACCTCTCACCTCAGGGAACAAACATCTCTGGGTAAAACCATAGCTCCAAATATACTTCAGTCCGTGATCCTGTATGGAAATCCCGGACCGGCACTTTTGGGAGCCAACATACGAACCCGGGAAGAAGCTGTGGATGTTATAGCCAGATATAGTGAAATGGGCTATGTACAAGCCAAAATATACAACAGTGTAGCTGACAGTATCCTTCCTATCATTGCGCAGGGAGCCCGGAGTGCCGGAATGAGGGTTAGCGGCCATTTACCAAATGGGATCACCGGTAGTGAAGCTATTGATGCCGGCTTTGATGAGTTTCAGCATTTGATGTACACAAGGGTTGTAATGACCAATGAGACCATGACTCCCTCCAAATGGTTTACTGAAGAAGGTATATCTCCAATCGCAGAAGTGGCTCCCAGCCAATCGGGTTGGAGTGATTCTATATCTAAACTTAAAGAACACAACATTGCGATCGATGCCACCATGGTGATGGAAGAAGCCATGGGAGTGCTCCCCTTCCCATATGCAGAACACATTCGTTACCAATTACCTGCCCAAGTGTCGAGAGAAGTTCGTTTTAATAGGGGGCCGGTTATACGCCCGCCGCTAAGTGAAGAAGCCTATCGAACATGGATGCAAAACGGACCATTGATACTGAAATCCCTCCATGATAACGGCGTACCACTTATTGTAGGCAGTGATGCTTTTTTTGGTGGATTTGAACTGGCACGCGAACTAGAGCTTTTTGTGGAGGCCGGTATTCCTGCTGCGGATGTGCTTTCACTTGCGACCCTCGGAGCCGCAAAAATTATGAACCTGGATACAAAGCTGGGAAGCATCGAAACGGGAAAAACAGCCGACCTGATTCTGGTTGATGGAAACCCACTGGAGAATATCAGTGATATCAGAAAGATCACACTTGTTGTGAAAGAGGGAGCTGTCTATGATCCTGAGAAAATATTGGCGGCTTTTGGAATTGTAGCGAGGGATTAGCAAGTACCTGAATTCAGAGATTGAACCCTCCTTATAGCTTACTTACTATAATTTTTTTAAACCAATAAAAACAAACCATGAAAACCATATTCATAACCCTACTATTGACTGTGGCAGGATTTTCCTCAGCCCTGGGACAACATAAAGCATACATCCTTTCCCCGGATCAGGGTGTGGAAGAAGAACGAGGCTTTAAAGCCGAACTCAAAGCTACACCGAACACAACCGGGGAATATATGTTTACCATCACTGAAAAACCTTTTTGGTTCAGAACGCCGGTGCACCAAAGAAATTCAGACATGTCTTTTTATGTCCTGGAAGGTGAGTTTCAATTATTCATAAATAATGAAGTCCACCGGTTGGTCCCAGGTTCATTTGCGTTTGTACCTGCAAACACCCCGGTGGCTTATTGTAGTTGTGCTCCTGACCGGAACACTAAATGGGTGCATGTTTTTGATCAGGGAAAGAATGTCATTGAATTCTGGGAAGCCATGTTTGCAAGAGGAGAAAAAAGAGAGGCTACCGGAGACCCCGGAAAACCCATCGCCGAGCTGGCTGCGGAATTTGACGTGGAGTACATTGCTGAACCACCGTTTACTAAGCCTGAGAACTAGATTCACCCGGCTATTCAGTTTAAATTCCAGACAATGAACAAATACCTCTATCTCGCATTTCTATGGATAATTGTACAAAATAGTGCTTTTCCACAGAATTCCCTCCGATCTTTCCTCAAAAACCAGCCCGTGATCGACATGCATTTTCACATTACCAAGGGGTATGAAGACAATGAATCGTACCGCGATCTGCACCCGGATATTGACCTGGCAAAGCTGGAATGGATGGTGCAGAATTTCACCGAAAATAATATGGTGCTTGCTTTGGGAGGCGGCAATCAGAAATACGCCACGATGTACGCGGAAGCAGATGACCTTTTTGCTGCCGGACTCATTTTTCCTTTCAACAAGCTCGTAAAACAGGACCAACCCTGTGAAAGCGAATTTTTCAGTGAGGGAGATCTACAGCAAGGGCGACCTAAAAATTCTTGGGGAATCAATGTTCAACTACTATGGCATCCCTCCCACGGACAAGCGGTTGGCTCCCTACTGGAAGATCGCGGCTGAGTTTGATCTGCCGGTGGGCATTCATGCTGAACTCGGTCCCCCGATGGAGCGGGTGAATAAAAAGGAACATCCCAATTACAATCCCGCCTACGCCAACCCCGAATTACTGAAACCGATCCTGGAGCAATACCCGGATCTGAAGATCTACCTGATGCACTTTGGTGGCGAATACTCCGATGAGGCTATTGATCTCATGAAAGCCTATCCGCAGATCTATACAGAAATATCAGCCGTTAGTCTGTTTATGCCCAAAGGTGTGTGGGAACCCAACCTCAAAAAGCTGTACGAAGCCGGCCTGGGCAACAGGCTCATGTTTGGCTCAGACTATTTCGGTACCGTGGAGCAACACCTGCAGGTGATCCTGGATATCGACTGGCTTAGCGATGACCAGAAAAGAGATATCCTGTATAACAATGCCGCTCGATTTTTGGGATTATCACAGGCTGAGATCGAGCGCCATCATCAATTGGTAAAAAACTAAGCTCTTTTTCATGAGAACTTCTACCACACTTATCGCCCTGTGTGTTCCGTTCCCGTTTTATACCCTGAAATCATTTCTATAGACCAAAAAAGAATGGGCACATAAAATACCTGGTTGTTCACCCTCCTTAATCCTTGTTATCGATCTGATCCAGCTTTGCCCTCGTACCCGGGTTCTCATCCCGTTCTAATGCTTCCCTGAAATATCTGGCTGCCTCTTCCGAATTACCTGCAGCCATATAATAATCCCCCATAGAATCATACACATTGGCGCTTTCAGGGTAATTGGAGAGGTTCATTTCGAACAGAAGTTTACTTCGGTCCATATCTCCGGCCTGTATAGCCCAATATCCTAATGCATTGATCATCCCTTCTTTTGGTTTAACCTCATACCCAAAATGTTCAGACATTTGATGGTGGATCTCTTCGATCCGGTCTATCAGTTCCTGATCACTCAGATCTTTACTGATAAATGGATCTGCAGCATCTATCATTTGTTGGTTCAGATCAGCATACCAGGAAAAAAGAAACTTTAATGCATCGTAAGTGCCGGGAATGACCATGTCAGTATGATTGCCATTTGGATAATTTTTAAACTGAAAATTTAATCCTTCCACTTGATCCAGGTAATTGGCCAATTTTTCATTTGGAATCCGAAAGGTCGCCAACAGAGAATCGATAGTTTCATTACCTGTGGGTTCCGGATCTGCCACAGCCAATGCATACCCTATTCCGGCTAGTTTGCCTTTATCCCCGGCTTCTTTCAAACTTCTAAACATTAGCTCATTATCCCAGGTGGAAGTCGGATCAAGTGAGATCACATTATTAAATAAATGAGGTCTTTTAGCCAACGTATAACCCGAAAGTAACCCTCCCAGCGAGTGTCCGATAAATGTCCTGTGAGGAGTCGTCTTGTATTTCTGATCGATATATGGAATAAGTTCATTTTCGATGAAATCCAGAAATTGGTCTCCTCCTCCCGACTGAGAAAGATCAAATCCTGAGGGATCAGATGGCACATGTGTGGGCGTAAGATCCCGTGTTCGATTAGTGTTGAGTATACTCACAATGAGCATCGATGGGATGGCATCAAAGCTCAGATTCTTAACGATCTGAGAGGTTAATGCAAACTGACTGTTGGCATCCAGTAAATACAGAACGGGGTGTTCTGTTTTAGCCATTTCCAGCTGTCTTGTGCTCTGCGGTTCGTATATATAAAAGTAGCGGGTTTCATTCAGGATCTCCGAATAAAGACTGTCAACGATACCCTGATAATAGAGCGATTCCGTATTCTGTGCATTGACCATTCCATGACAACAGATTACAAGAAGGAGGAAGAGCAGTGTTTTTTTCATATCATGAATTTGGATGAATAGATCAGATGAACTTCCAACTCCATACCCGCTAAGTCAATCCCTGAATTCAGGGATTCTCATATGCTAATTAATGTTCATGAACTTACCCACCTTATAGATCAGCTCCGCTGAATTCTTGGCTTCCAGCTTGGTCAGCAGGTTTTTTCTATGGGTCTCAACCGTGTTGAAGCTAATATGTAGACGCTCACTGATAGCTTTGGTACTCAGTCCCTCCGCAATAAGACAGGCAACTTCTTTTTCTCTTGCCGAGATCTGTTTCTGGATCTTCAACACTTTGAAATGATCGGGCTTAGCCTTCATGTATATCCGTTTCAATTCCAGCAACTTTTCCTTTATTATGTTAGAAAGATCAGTGACTTCCGGATCTGACTTACCTTCAACCACCGTCCATGTTCCGATCATCAGATAGCTTGGTATTTCAGTGTAGCGAACATCCATTAAAGAGGCATGAAACAATACCTTCCTTGCTACTTTATTGACATCCAGTATCGCACCGTCTATTTTGAAAATAATATCACTGAATATGGATTCATCACTTTTTTCCATTTCCAATAATTGTTTATCTAACCCTGAATAAATACGCTGGATCTGATCGTCAGGAATAAGGTGCTGAAATCGAACCAAACCATAGCGTTCAAAGTTTTTATGAGGATGCCCCAACACCGTTTCAATACCCCTGCTAATATAAATAAACTCATTTTGGAAGAGCCAGGTCAGGCAAGAAAAACTTTCTGATATCTGATCCAGGGCCAATGTTTTTTTTACAAAAGACTCCAGAAACCCTACTTTTTCGAAATTCAGATATTCACTTGTCAGCTTTTGCACTTTTCCCTCATAAATTAATATTCCGCACCTCATATAACCCGAAAGACCATCTAATTAAATATTAAAGTACTTTTAAAGCAAGACTTTTATTTCCAACACAGGGAACTGGAGAACTTTATTCACCCATTAAAAACTAAAAAAGCCTTACCCGCTTTCGCGAATCAGGCTTTAGCTCCCCGGAAATAGCAGACTTGCGAATTTTCTTCTCCATAAAATGGCCTCTTAAGGCTTTAAACAGAGGTCGCAACGGAATTAAGTTTGAAATTGACTGGGAAAAATTGCTCGAAATCTACCCTTTTTTGGATCATGTGATTCGCCGGCTGGCGGAAAACCACGTGTTTCTGTTAACCAAAAGCCACCAGAAAAGAAGAAGCTCTCCTCTGCTGAGCTAGCTAAAGTGTATCAGAAATTACTAGACTCCGGGAAGGTAAAAAACAAGGCTGCTCTTGCCAGGAAGTTTGGGGTTAGTCGAGCTTGGGTTACTGATGTTTTGAGTTGTTACTTGCTTCATTACTTTAATTTTGAAAGAACCAACATCAAAGGTCTCTCCATTACAATCACTTCCTACTCCTCAATCCTTGCCTCTGGGTTTCTTATAGTTTAAAACGTTTACTGCCTCAATTTTTCAGCCTCATTACTTAAGGCAAAATGATTCCTTACTTCGTAGCATACTTGAAGGTTACCCGCTCTTTTCAGGCTTTGGATATTGAAATACGTCTTTAGTCGTAATCTGAATTTTAGGTATTAACACCGATGTTATTAGAAGGGGCATTGGAGATATTCTTAATTCTTAACATTAAGAATTACTAATAATTTCACAGGTCACACTCTCTTCATTTAGAAGACTTGTGTATATAAAAACATAAACAAATAGATAAATCAATGAAAACATTTAAAACAGCGGTTGGCATACTTGCCTTTTTAGCCGTCTCTACCATTGCTACAGCACAAGTAACAGAAACCACCACTATTTCAGGAACGGTTGTTACCCCAATTACAACTACTGTATCAGCTCTTGATTTAGGAGAAATGATACAAGAAATAACCACCACCATAGCTACTAATGATGCCGGAGCTGCTGAATTTATTATCAGTGGTGAACCCGGTAAACAAGTTACTCTTGATTTTACTTTAGATCCTTCCATTACAGGTCTTGGAGATCCAATAAATGTAACATATTCAGGTGAATCAGGAACCTCTGCTTCTCCAACCGGAACAAGTAATCATGACACAAGTACTCAGCTTACCGCAAATCTGGAAGCTACTTCAGGTGATCTTTACTTTTGGGTTGGTGCTGAAGTAACTCCAACCGTTAATCAAGCTGCAGGTACATATACAGGCAACCTGCAAGTAGATGTTGCCTATACAGGCCAATAATCAGTATGCAACTTCAATAATTCTGAAACAGGATATTGGTCTGATACCAGTATCCTGTTTTTAATTTTCTTTCCTCAGTGATTTAAAATATGGAAGTTCACGGTGCATAAAGTATATATACTTTTATGGCTTCTTTTATGGACAACCAATATTGCTTTTTCGCAAAGCTTGTCTGTAAATACGATACAAGAGATAGATTTTGGTGATTCAATATTTCCCGGAGTAGAAAAAACCGTCCTTTTTACTGATCTAAATGCGGCCGAGTTCGAAATTACAGGTGATTCCAACCGGCAAGTGATCATTTTATTTCAACTTCCACCCGCTTTGAATGATCAGAACGGTACCTCTCTGGATATTGACTTTAATTCAACCGATGCAGGCTATAATTCAAATTCAGCTGATCCTATGGATGCCACGGTCTTTAATCCAAACAACGGAGCAACAGCTACTTTGAATAGCGAGGGTAAACTTTATGTATGGATAGGAGCTACTGTTATTCCTCTGCATACCCAATCGGGTAATCCATATCAAGGCAGTTTGATCCTTGATGTCAGCTACGCAAATTAATTAAATAATTCATGTTTAGAACTCAATTAACTTTTAAATCAAATACACTTTTAGTATTTGTAATTCTACTTATATGCAATCCTGTAGCTAATGCACAGGTGCATATCGCCCCCACAGGAATTTATTTAAACAACAACAATACTTCAGGACAAATTACAGTTCACAATTCCTCGGAACAGCCCCAGGAGTTAAATATCGAGTTGTTATACGGATATCCCGATGCAGATGAAAACGGGAAAGTATATTTGAACATTTTTGATGATATACCGGATGGAGCCCCCTCTGCTCTTGAATTCACTCGAATTTATCCACGACAATTAATTCTCCCGCCAAATCAACAACAAATTATTAGGTTTTTAGTCCGTCCTCCCTCCCATTTACAACCCGGGGAATATTGGGCAAGGCCTGCTATTTCAAGTAGCCCGGTACAACAAGAAGATGAAGAAAATGGGGGGCAAACTATATCCACAAAATTTAACCTGACACAAAGAACCATTCTATCCCTTAATTATAGACATGGAAGGGTGCACACCGGTATCGATATTGAAGATATTGAAGCTTCCACAAATGATGATGGCCAAATCTTAATAAAAGCAAGTATTCAGCGCACAGGAAACGCGGCTTATTTAGGAGAAGCCATTATAACGGTTCTTCAAAACGGCCAGGAGGTGCATCGACAAAGACAAGAAATTGCGATTTATAGAGATCAGGTTCGCATATTTGATATAAGCAAGAATCTTGAGAAAGGAACCTACCAAATCACACTTACATTAGATTCTGAAAACAGAGAAGAGAAGAACAAAGAAATATTACCAACCAGCAAGACGACCGGATCTGCCACAGTTACTGTTCACTAATGATTATTTTGGGGCAGATAAAAATATGGCTGATAATTGTACCCTTACTCTTGGTAAATAATGCAATATTCGGCCAACCCTATACTGCTAATGAATCCGATGGGGAGTTAATATTAGTCCGACTGATTATTGAAAATAAAGTCAGTTACGATATTGACGCCTACATGAAAGGTGAACATATTTTTGTCCCTGCCCCTTATATTTTTGATCTGCTAAAAATCAGGTATTCCGTTAAAGAATACGGTACCGGGTACAATGTTGAATTTCCAAATGAGAATAATCCTGTTCCTGTTGACTTAAAAACAGGACCAGGTTCAATAGATGGCAGAAATGACTCTCTTGAAATAATATGGGCAGAAGGGGATGCTTATCTTGCAACTTCATTCCTGGAAGAAACATTTGGGTTCAAGTTCAATTTTGACTTTCGTAAAATGTCACTTACCCTCAGCTCCAGCTATAATATCCCCTTGATTGACGAACTGAACAGAAAAAAGCGCTATAACCATGTAGATAGCAATCCTAACCAAAAAGACAATTCAATTTTTACCGGTCAAAAAGTTAACAGCAGAAGGTATCTCATTAATGGTCTTTTAGCCGACTGGAACATTAATAATAGTTTTAACCTT
Source organism: Gracilimonas sp. B-17 (assembly GCF_056857935.1). NCBI lineage: Bacteria > Pseudomonadati > Balneolota > Balneolia > Balneolales > Balneolaceae > Gracilimonas > Gracilimonas sp. B-17. The sequence goes on along the minus strand of NZ_JBSXOA010000012.1, from coordinate 723,543 downwards.
GAGGGAGAGCCGAATATTTCGGGAAACCTTGGATTAGGCGGGCAATTATTGGGAGGGAGTATTAACGTAAATGGTTCAGCCTCCAAAAAATATGGTATGCATTGGGGAAGCATGCGAGGAAATTGGACCTACCCGATCCATTCAGCACCCCTGATACAGCAGATTCAAATTGGAGATATACAGCAGTCAGGTACTATGGAGCCATCTATGTCGGGCTTTAGAGGATTTTTAATAAGTAATCAGCCGAACCTGAGACCTGTGTATTTTAATGACCAAATATTTAAAGGGAACTTACAGGATGACTGGGATGTTGAATTTTATTTAAACAGAAATTTAATGGACTATGAATTGGGGGAGCGGCAAGGGGATTACAATTTTACTTCCCCCCTTTTGTATGGTGCAAATCATGTGCAGTTAAAATATTATGATGCCAAAGGATTTCATCACCAAAAACAATATCTAATCCAAATTCCCTATGAATTTTTGCAGCCGGGAAAAGTAGAATATGGTATTTCAGCCGGTGAATACGCTTCATTGTCGGGATATAAATATGCCCGGTCCAATATCCGGGCAGGGCTGAGCTCAAGTTTAACTATTGGAGGCGGCCTATTTCAAGGTTTGGATAATGCCGTTGATGATCATTCATATCCATATATCCAAACTTGGTTTCGGGTAGGCAAAAGAATGTTATTGACGGGAAATTACATGTTTAATCATCTGGCATCAGGTACTATTAGGTATACTCTGCCTAAGTCGCAGACAATAAATTTCAGTTTCAAAAAATATGAACAAAACAACTTGCTTAACAGGAGCAGAAAACTCCATGAGGCCTCCTTTAATACTTCTATTCCGGTTGACCTTCCCTTTTTAAAATTTTCAACATACGTAAACAGCGGATATATAGAATACGTAAACTCCCGTCAACAACTGAGCATAAACAGTGGAATTTCGGCTTTGCTACCCCTTCAATTAAATTTTCGAGTTAATGGCCGGTTTAAATTCACTGACGTTAATATAGAACGTTTTATGCCGGAACAATCAATGATCGATGTACAAATTTCAAGACGTATTCTAAAAAGAGCATTTCTCCGGGCTAACGCCAAATATTCTCACTCGCATAATGATATTATAAATATGGGGATCAAGCTCGATTACCGTATAAATTCGCAATTTCGATTTGACGCATCCATGCAAAGGAATAATCTATTTAAGACGAATCAATTTATGCTAAGATTTAGGCTGGATATGCCATTTGCAAGACACACATCATATGTAAGTGAAAGAAACGGGACAATCACCTTAAATCAAAATACGGGCGGCTCCATATTATTAAATTCACAAACAGGTATTAATTTTGATGACCGCCGTAAAATTGGGCGAGCATCTCTTGTGTTGAATCCCTTTTTAGATAAAAATAATAATGGCATAAAAGATGCCGAAGAACAGGTTTTGGATGAAATATCAGCCACATTAACTCGGGAATCCAGACATCAGAAATTACAAACTAAAGATCGTCTTATCGAAAACCTGGTACCCTATGAATACTATACTGTAAATATTAATCCGGAAAGTTTGAATGATCCTTTCTATCGGATTAAAGATATTTCATCATCTATTCAGGTATTGCCGAATATGGTAAATACTCTAAATATACCTGTAGTTGTTGTTGGAGAGGTCAGTGGTGTGGTCAATAGTGACAGACAATCAACAGATGTAAATGGTTTGATTGTCAATATCACCTCTAAAGAGAGCGGTGCTTCAGAGACAACTCAAACATACACAGGGGGGCATTATTATTATTTAGGATTGATGCCCGGACGCTATATAGCAACCTTGGATAAGGAACAATTACAAAATCGCTCATTGGCAGTGGAAGAGGATTCCATTTTGTTTAAAGTATCCTCCACCGTGGATGGAGACATTGTTCAAGAAATAAACTTCACTGTTAGCGACTTAAATAAAGAAATCTCAGCTCCACAACCGGATCGATTATTTGCCATTCAAATTGGCGCGTTCAAAAAGCAAAATAATGCTGATAAATTTGCTCAGACTGCTTCTGAAATTATCGGTGAATCCGTCAAAATATTATTTAATGAGAAGGATCAACTATACAAGTGCATTGTGGGAAACTTTACACAAATGGAAATTGCCAAAGACAAATTGTTTGAGGTCCTAAGATACTACCCCTATCCTTTTATCATAACAATAGATTAGTGACAATAAAGATCGGTCTCAAATTCACGCTAAACTAAGTCATTTCTAAGGGCATATCTGACTAGAGCTGTTGTATTCTTAGAAACCGTTTTATTTAACAAATTATTTCAACGAGTATCCATGGTAAGCTTACTTATGTACAGCTCTTCGGCTATTTTCTGATTTGTATACTCCTCAATGATTAAACGTAAAACCCCTACTTCCCACTCGGTCAATTCTGTGGAATGCTCAGGAAATTCAGCCCCGGCTTCTCCCGAATCTTTCTACCAAAAAGGACTTAAGATGAGAACTGCGCAATGATGGGGCAGACTGGAGAACGGGGCATTCCCAAAAGAAAAAAGCCTGACCCGCTTTCGCGAATCAGGCTTTAGCTCCCCGGGTAGGATTCGAACCTACGACCAATTGATTAACAGTCAACTGCTCTGCCACTGAGCTACCGAGGAATATCAGTGAATTCCCTTGTTGAAGGGGCGACAAATATAATGACATTCATCACCTACTTTCAACACTTTTCTTCACTTTTTATAGAAAACTTTCTGAAGCACTAATCCCCGCGCCGGAGCCGTATAAGTTGGAATATCTGAACCGGGTTCTTTAAGTACCGTTTTAAATTCATTCATCGACATTTTTCCCTGTGCGACCCGCACCATGGTACCCACTAATCGGCGCACCATATTCCTAAGAAAGCGATTGGCTCTGATACGATATCGGATCACCTCTCCTTCTGATTCAAACAACGAACTGTGTATTTCACAAAGCGTAGTAAAGTTATCCTCATTGAATTTTGAAAATCCCGCAAAGTCAAATTCTCCATTTAGAAGGGCTGCGCAATCTTCCAAAAGATTTAGGTCTACCGGATGCCGCAATGCCCAGCTATTGTGACGCATCAGTGGCATGGGGCGGGTCGTAATGGTATACTCATACTCCCTTCCTATGGCATCGAACCGGGAATGAAATGATTCCGGAACTTGCTCGTAGTCTGTCACCTGGACCTCATCTCCCACCAACCCGTTGACTCCGTTTAGCAACTTCTCAATATCCGTGTCCTCAGGTAACAGGACGTCCGCTACTTGTCCCCTGGCATGCACACCGGCATCTGTACGTCCCTGCCCGATCAGATCGATATCCTGCTGTAGAACCTTGGAAAATGCACTCTCTAACACCCCCTCAACGGTTCTGTCTTTGGGCTGGATCTGCCATCCTGAAAAGTCGGTTCCGTCGTATTCAATGGTCAGTTTAAATTTTTGCATCAACTCTATGATGGATATGGCTCAAATTAATTAGCTTGCTATGTGGCTTTCAAATGATAAGATTGAAGGTACCCACATTTTCCCATAAATATTAGCACTCAATCTATGTTTAAAAAAGCCATTGTTCGAAAACCCTGTCCGAATTTGGTATCTGGAATCACCACAGCTGATCTTGGCAAACCTGATTATCATAAAGCTCTGTTACAGCATTCCAGATACGTAGACGCGCTAAAGGACCTTGGTCTAGAGGTAACGGTTTTGGAGGCTGATAATCGTTTTCCTGATTCCGTATTTGTGGAGGATGTCGCTGTATGTACAGGAAACCTTGGGGTGATCACCAGGCCCGGAGCCGGTTCCAGAAGGAATGAAATAACACTCATCAAAGATGTTATCCGGTCTAACTTTGATCACGTTGAATCGATAAAGGAACCCGGAACCCTTGAAGGAGGCGATGTAATGATGGTGGGCACCACGTTTTATGTAGGTTTATCTGACCGTACCAATACCTCAGGAATTGATCAGTTCCGCTGTATTATGGAGAAATATGATTATTCAGTAATTCAGGTTCCACTGGGTGATATACTTCACCTCAAGACCGGTCTTTCATATTTGGAGGATAACACTCTCCTACTAACTGCTGAAATGAATGCACTTGATCTTTTTTCATCGTTTAAAACGATCATTGTACCTGATGAAGAAGCCTATGCCGCAAATGGTATTTGGATCAATGGTACCGTTCTGGTTCCAGCCGGGTTCCCAATAACCAAACAAAAAATAGAAGCAGCCGGTTATGATACCATTCAGATCGAAATGACCGAGTTTGAAAAACTGGATGGTGGACTGAGTTGCTTATCCCTGCGATTCTGAAGAATGATCCTGATCCTTGTTCAGCAACCTGTAAATAATGGCAAGCTGTCCTGTATGATACGCATTGTGCTGCAACACCAACAAGACTTCACGTAACAGGGTTTGGCCATCGCCGTGATTAAATGGTTTATTCAGGCCATTTGACTCATCCAGGACCAAATTCATCATTTCATCCCGTTCCTTTAAAAAGGAGGCTTTAAGCTCCTCCCACTCTTCTTTGGAATCCGGAGCAGCTTCTACTGGCCAGTATTCTTCAGGCCAGTCCTTTGGTTCGTAATATGCGTTTCGGGTGAAATCCAGGATATCAAACTGAGCCACACGCATATGGAAAAACTGTTCATAAAATGAATAGGGTAAGCCGGCCGGTCTTTTGCCAAGATCATCGAAATCTATTTCCTCCAGCAACTCTTCGATCTTCAAAAATGCTTGCCCCCCTTCCAGCTGCTGTACGATCTGTTCTCTTGTGATACGATGTGAATTTACTTCCATGATATAATTCTTTGATTGGTTCACCCTATAGATACGTGTTGTGCGAGAATCATTCAAAGATAATTTCTTAGTCTACTCCTTCTATCTGTCATTTCGACCGGAATGAGAGAGCCCCAAAGGCGAACGAATAGAGCGGAGAAATCCACGGGGTGTATTTAAGCTTCCATATTCCATTTAAACCCCCGAAGATCTCTCGGCTGCATTTCACTCGCATTCGCTCGCTTCACTACGCTCGAGATGACAGGCAAAGGGGGTTTGTATGTTACTGAGTCAATATCTTACTCCCTCTCTACCCACTTGTCATTTCGACCGGAATGAGTGAGCCCCCAAAGGCGAATGAATAGAGCGGAGAAATCCACGGGGTATATTTAAGCTTACACATTCCATTTCAATCCCCGCAGATCTCTCGGCTGCATTTCACTCGCATTCGCTCGTTACATTTCGCTCGAGATGACAGGCTCTGGGGGCAATTATTATTGCCTTCCCCTCTTACTCAACCGAATATTCCGTTGATCAGCAAAATCCCCGAATGGGTACAACCCTAGGTCCTCATTTAAAAACCTTAAATCTGGATTTGAACGTTTGATCAACTCAAGCTTTTTCTTTCTACTCCATCTCTTGATCTGCTTTTCTCTGTTTATTGAATCCTGAACATACTTGTATTCTTCATACCACAACACAAAATAACACCGATACCTACCTGCGAATGTTTTCGAGTATCCTGCATTTAGACCATGTTCTAAAATTCTGGATGGCAAGTTGTTTGTCATACCAACATACAATGTAGTTTTGGAGGAATTTGTGACTATGTAGGTATAATATGGCATATGTAATTATAGCGAATAGAGATCTTACATTCACTCCCACTTGTGATTTCGACCGGAATGAGAGCGCCCTCAAGGCGAACGAATGGAGCGGAGAAATCCTCGAGGCGTGACAACACTACCAATGCCTGTTCCACCCCCGAAGATCTCTCGACTGCATTTCACTCGCATTCGCTCCTTACATTACGCTCGATATGACAGCCCTAGGGGGGGAGTACTTTTGTAACATAAATAATTCATTTATAAACCCTTCAGAATGATTAATTTCAGCTGTAACCGTTCATCCATTAATTTGCCACATGAATACCATATTCAAACTGCTGATCTTTTTCCTGATCCTGTTCATCGGTTTTGCCGGAATCGCTTTTTACTGGACCTTCTACAAACCCCTGCCCGACTATGAGGAAACCATCACCCTGAATGGATTAAATGATGCGGTTGATATCCACTGGGATGAATTCGGTGTACCTCATATTTATGCCAAAAATGAGCAGGACCTCTATTATGCCCTGGGGTATGTTCATGCTCAGGACAGGTTATGGCAAATGACCCTGACACAGATCATGGCGGAAGGTCGGTTTGCGGAATTCTTTGGAGAGGATGAAGAACTCATACAACTTGATAAATATCAGCGGACCCTTGGTTTCTGGAAGATCGCACAACAGTTGGTCGACACTTTGGGGCAGGATGAACGAAGAGTACTCAATGCCTATTCAAACGGTGTAAATGCTTTTATTGATAATAATTCAAATAGACTTCCTGTTGAGTTCTCTTTGGCTGAAGTAGAGCCTTTGGAATGGACCCCGGTTCGTTCCTTAGCTGTAAGCCGACTGATGGGCTGGGAGCTAAATATGGGATGGTGGAGTGAAGTCACCTACCAATATCTCAAGGAAAATCTTCCTGCTCAGCAGTTCGATCAACTTCAGCTTCGTTTTCCGGAAAATGCCCCCACCTCGTTAGATGATTCAGAATCCCTGGGGTATTCCTCTGCCCTATTACCCATGCTTAAACAGGAGATGCAGAAGAGAAAGCTGCTTGAAATGGAAGGAACTCATGTTGGTAGCAATGCCTGGGTTGTGGATGGCTCACTGACTGAATCCGGATACCCATTATTAGCCGGAGACCCTCACCTCGGACTGGACATGCCCGGCAAATGGTATGAGGTACACTTGAATCTGAATGACAAGAACGTATCCGGAGCTACCCTGGCCGGTGTGCCCGCTGTTATAATTGGGCAGAATGATCATATGGCCTGGAGTTTCACTTCAATAATGAGTGATGACACCGATTTTTTCCTTGAACAACAGGACCCTCAGGATCGTGGGCGATATGTCGTGGACTCTCTATCCGGTGGAGAGGTTGCATTCGAATCATTTGAACGGGTTCGTGAGATCATCAAAGTTAAGGGCGGTGATGATAGGTCTATAGAAATACGCTATACACAGCACGGTCCGGTTATTTCAGACATCTACCCTGTTCCTGAACTGACTGATGGTAAACTTATCTCGATGCAATGGACTGGATTTGAGCTCACAAATGAGATGAAAACTCTCTATAACATCAATTGGGCTGATAACTTTCAGGAATTCAAAGAGGCCCTTCCCACTTTTGGGGTTCCGGGTTTGAATTTCATGTATGGAGATGTTGAAGGAAATATTGCCATGTATTCAGTAGCAAAACTACCCTTAAGAACCGGTGACCCAATTACTTTAAGGGCAGGTTGGGATCCCGCAAGCAATTGGCAGGGTTTCATACCGTTCGAGCAATTACCGAGAGTTATTAACCCTGAAGATGGGTGGATCGCCAATGCCAACAACAAACTGACCACGGATAACTACCCTTACTACATTGCAACTTTCTGGGAACCACCCAGCAGAATTGAACGCATCGAACAGATCCTGTTAAATGAAGATAATTTTACTTACCAGGATTTCGAGTCCCTTCAAAATGATTCCTATTCTAATTTTGCTGCTAAGATCACCCCTATTATACTGGAGATCCTGCGTGATCAGGATGCCTACAACTTTGAGCTCCCTATATCCTACCTCGAAAACTGGAATTTTGAATATAGCCTGAGTTCTACAGCGGCTTCAATATTCGATGTCTTTTTCCTGAACCTCAGTAAGAATTCACTTCAGGATGATTTTGGTAAAGTGGCCTATAATAATTTCATTCACCATGAAACGATTCCGGTCCGTACCATGAGCTCACTCATTCAAACCGAAAGCTCACTCTTTGATGATATTTCAACAAATATAATTGAAACAAGGGATGAGATGGTCGTTAAAAGCATGCAGGATGCCATTCTGTTTCTTAGTGATTCACTGGGTAGTGAACCCTATGAATGGCGATGGGAACAGCTTCATACCATCACCTTTGAACCCCCTCTATTCTCACAGGCAGCTGAAGACCCTGATGCTCCCACAGCACTCAGATTGATCTCAAATAATGTTTTAAGTAAAGGTCCTTATGAGGTAGAAAGCCATGGTATGAGCGTCAACAATGGTCAGTATAACTGGGATGCCCCCTTCGAGATGGTCCTTGGTCCTTCGATCAGACGTATCTCTGATCTTTCTGATATGAGTAAGAGCAAAAGCATCCTTCCGACCGGACAGTCCGGTAACCCACTTTCAGATCACTTTGGTAATCAGACCAACATGTGGCTTAATGGTGAATACCGATGGCTCTACCAGGATTCAACGGCATTATTTGAGGGATCTGATGTTAAAACGATGCATTTGGTACCCGGTGAGTAGGTGTGATGAAAGAATGAGGTCACCCCACCGGGACCCTTCCTTGTTCCTGCCCTACGTGACGCTGACGCTTCGCAAGGAAGGAGACGCCTTGGCTTGCACAGCTACCTATTCATCCTGTGATGTCTCAATAGGTGCCGATGCAATATCAGGTTATTGATCTAACCGATATCGTCATAAATGAGTCCCCTTTCCTTGCGGCCACGCCAGGGGCAATTCAACCTTACTGACAAGCCGGAGGGAAAGGGACAGGGTTAGGGTCAAAAGAGGCAGGGATAGGAAAACCAATTAAATTCCTGAAAATTCCTTGATCTTATCCAAAACTTCGTCAGGTTTTTTGAGTTCCTCATTCCTTATCCTAAGCACTTTCAATCCCAGTCCACTCAATACAAGATCTCTTTGATAATCATGGTCTTTTTGGAAATCATGAATTTTGCCATCCATCTCGATCACCAGTTTTAGCTCAGCACAGTAAAGATCGGCAATAAAAAAATATTTTTGATTATCACGCTTTTCATAGACAAATGGTTTTTGACGAAGAAATTTGTATCCACCAAGCTGACGTTTTCTCAAATATCTCCAAAGACGTTTTTCTGAGGATGTTGGGTTACTTCTTAGCTCCCTGGCTATTTCTGTTATGGATTTCCACGTTAGTTTCATTCCTGAATTAGCTTCATTTTGTGAAAAACTGCAAGCTCGCCCCACCGGGACCCTTCCTTGTTCCTTCCCTGCGTGGCGCTGACGCTTCGCAAGGAAGGAGACGCCTTAGCTTGCACAGCTACCTATTCATCCTGTGATGTTTCAATAGGTGCCGATTCATAATCAGATTCTTTTATCTAACCTAGATCGTCTTCAAAGCGTCCCCTTTCCTTGCGGCCACGCCATGGCCAAGTCAATCTTTCTGGCGAGCCGGAGGGAAAGGGACAGGGTTAGGGTCCCGTAAATAGCAACAAAACATTTACAAACACGTACAGGCTGTGCTGTTATATTTGATGAAAATTATCCCAAATCAATCTCGTATGAAATCACGTATTTTCTCTTTCCTCTCTTCTTTTCTCCTCCTGGCTTTTCTAACCACTTCCTGCTCTCAGCAAGAACAAGCTGAATTCTCAGTCGATTACGAGAAATTCACTTTAGACAATGGGCTCGAGGTTATTTTCCATAAAGATGATTCTGATCCAGTGACTGCAGTAGCTTTAACATTCCATGTGGGTTCAGCAAGGGAAATTGAAGGAAGAACCGGTTTTGCTCATTTGTTCGAACACCTGTTATTTCTGGAATCCGAAAATCTTGGAAAAGGCGGATTGGATGAGATGAGTTCCCGTATCGGCGGCTCCGGAGCTAATGGCTCTACGAGTCGTGACCGAACCAATTATTTCCAGACAGTACCCAATGATGCGCTTGAAAAGATGATATGGGCTGAAGCGGATAAACTTGGTTACTTCATCAACACTGTGACCGATGCAGTTCTTGCCAAAGAGAAACAGGTAGTGAAGAATGAAAAGCGTCAGGGCGTAGATAATCAGCCCTATGGACATGCAAGTTATGTAATAGATAAAAATCTATATCCTGAAGGACATCCATATAGCTGGCAAGTGATCGGCTCACTTGAGGATCTCCAAAATGCCACCTTGCAGGATGTTAAAGATTTCTACAACCGATGGTATGTACCCAATAATGCTACACTGGTGATTGCCGGAGATTTTAACAGTGAGCAGGCTAAGGAATGGATACATAAATATTTTGATGAGATACCCCGTGGTGAGGGAATTGAACCGTTGGCCGACCAACCTGCTTCCCTGAATGAAACTAAGAAGCTGTACTATGAGGATAACTTTGCACGTCTGCCAGAGCTTCGTATGGTATGGCCGGGTGTTGATCTGTATCATGAAGATGCCTATGCCCTGGATATTCTCACCCAACTTCTTTCTGATGGGAAAAAGGCACCGCTTTACCAGGTTTTGGTTGAAGAAAAAGAGCTTACCTCGAATGTATTCATGCGTAATGGTAATTCAGAAATTGCCGGCGAGATAACACTGATAACCCGTGCATACCCCGGCACCGACCTTAACGAGGTTGAGTCAGGTCTGAATGAGGCTTTTGCACGTTTTGAGGAAGAAGGATTCACGGATGATGACCTAAAAAGGATCAAAGCAGGTATTGAAACGAATTTCTACAACGGCCTTTCAAGTGTGCTCGGAAAAGCCTTTCAGCTGGCTCAGTACAACATATTTGCAAACGACCCCGGTTATATAAATGAAGATATTCAAAAAACACTGGCCGTCACCAAAGATGACGTGATGCGTGTCTATGAAAAATATATCAAGGACAAGCCATTTGTAGCCACTAGTTTTGTGCCTCGCGGTCAAACTGACCTGATCTTGGAAGAATCCAATGAAGCTGAAGTAGTTGAAGAGCAGATCGTGGCTGAAGGTCGTGGTGAACAGTTTGAATTACCTGAAGAAACTGCATACGAACGCACCTCGTCCAGCTTTGACCGTTCTGTGGAGCCACCTTACGGTGAGACTCCGGTTCCTGCCATTCCTGAAGTCTGGGAGACAGAACTGGCGAACGGCATGAACGTTTATGGAATAGAAAGCTATGAATTGCCCCTGGTAGAGTTCGAAATCACGTTGGAAGGCGGCTTGATGCTTGAGGAACCAAATAAAATCGGAATTTCAAATCTCATGGCTGATCTGTTGACCAAAGGAACCGCCAATAGAACCCCTGAAGAACTTGAAGAAGCGATCGCCCTTTTGGGAGCTAACATCAATGTTTATGCAGGCAGACAATCAATCACCATACGGGGAAATTCGCTTGCCAGAAATTATGGAGAAACCCTGGCATTGGTTGAAGAGATCATGTTGGAACCTCGCTGGGATGAACGGGAGTTTGAACTTGCCAAACAAAGTACGCTCAGCCAGATCGCACAGCAAAGTGCCAACCCTAACAGCATTGCATCCAATACCTTCAATAAGCTCTTATACGGTGAAGATCACATTCTATCCTATAATCCTATCGGTACTACAAATACCGTTGAGAACATCACACTGGAAGACCTGAAGGAATACTACAGTTCCAATTTCTCTCCTTCTGTGGCAGATATGCATATCGTTGGTGCAATTAGCAAGAATGAGGTCGTTGCTTCATTAGCTCCATTAGAAGAGAATTGGAATAGCAAAGCTGTCGAAATTCCCGAATTTGATATACCGGGTGCCCCTGAATCATCCACCGTTTACTTTTACGATGTTCCCGATGCCAAACAATCTGTCTTACGGTTTGGATACCTTGCAATGCCTGAGACCCATCCGGATTTCTATAAGGCCACGATCATGAATTATAAGCTTGGCGGAGGCGGATTTGCCTCACGATTGACCCAGGAATTACGTGAAGGCAAAGGCTATACCTATGGCATTCGCTCCGGTTTCTCGGGTTCTGATATCGCCGGCCCATTTAGCATCTCCAGTGGGGTGAGAACAAATGTTACCTATGAATCTGCAGCCCTGGTAAAACAGATCCTGGAAGAGTATCCGGAAACCTTTACGGATGAAGATCTGGATAATACCAAAAGCTATCTTATTAAAAGTTCTGCCCGTCAGTTTGAAACATCCGGTTCTAAACTGAACATGTTGGCAAACATTAGCTCTTATGGATGGGAACCTGGTTATGTGCGAGACCGTCAGGAAACCGTTCAATCGATCACAATAGACGAAATTCAGGAAATGGCCCGAACCTATGCAGATCCCAACAAAATGATCTGGCTGGTAGTAGGTGATGCAGAAACTCAGATGGACCGTCTTGAACAGCTGGGTTTTGGAGAACCTATTTTGGTGAATGAATACTTTAAAGAGGGGGAATAGGTTTTAGGCATTAGGTGTTAGGTGTTAGGTGTTAGGTTTTAGGTGTTAGTTTTTAGATGTGTTCTTATGTCTAAAATCTCACGTCTAACATCTATTCCTCCTCTAATAGCCTATATAGGTTTCTCCAGCCTGCAGCTCTTTGATACCTCGCCGGGTGGCAAATTTGACCGGAATTGAGATAAATCCGCCTCCTCTTTTTGCTTTTTTGACAACGAAATGGAGATGAGGTCCGGTGGCAAACCCGGTGGCACCCGAATATCCAATAAGCTGCCCCATTCGTACATTTTGACCTAACCGAACATTCACCCCCCGATGTTTTAAATGAGAATAATCAGCGAAGGTACCATCATCATGCATAACCGTTATGAAGTTTGCATATTCCATAAATTCTGCGGTTGGCCCTCCCTTTGTATTCCCACCTTCCATCATAACTACCTTTCCATGGCGTGCTGCATAAATAGGTGTACCCTCCGGCATAGCAAAATCAAGGGCATGAGGTAACTCACCCTGATGAGAGAATGATCCATTAAACCCCTGTGTAAGTAAATACTCTTCCCCGATCGGAAACGGTAATCGATACGCAAAGGAATCGTTGTGACTAACGCCTATGTTCCCCATATAATAACGGTATCGGGAACTGTAATCCCACCCTGCTGAAAGATCCGTGTATTCAAACACCATGAGCTTTTCTTCAATATTTGGTTGAAGGACCTGAACAAGCGGAAGTTCTTTACTAGGTTTCAGGTTCTTATAATCCACCATATATTCGATCGTAACCGGATACAAGTTCGAATTCTTTGCATAAATTTCGATACCGGTCTCTGTTTCAATTCGGTAAACATTCACCGAACTGTTATCTTGGGTCAGGCCGGTGACCATGAATATCAAAAGGAACAAGATCGTTTTCATATGCATTTCTTTTTGAAATTGACTTCATAAATATCGAAAAAAACAAGATATCATCTTAAATGGAATTATCGCTAATTCAAATTTTACTGCTGTTAGGTGCAACTCTCGATCAGGGTTCCGCTGATTCTGAGATCTACCTCAGAATAAAAAATGGGGATCAAAAAGCATTCAAAACCTTCTTTGATGATCATCATGATGAACTGTATCGCTATTTAAAACAAAAAGGACTGGCTAAAGAAGCAGCTGAGGATCTGATACAAAAAGCCTTTGTCTATATTTGGGAAAACCGTGACAGCATTGATGAGACCAGATCTTTGCGGGCTTATCTTTTCCGTATCGCCTATACCAGAATGCTTAATTTATTCAGAGACAATTCCAAGTTTGATAAAAATCAGGAAGTCCCTGATGTGGCAGAGTCTAACAATTCCGCAGATGCTCCACTTAACCGGAAAGAATTGAACCGGACCATTGAAAAAGCGATTTCTTCCATGCCCGACAAAAGGCAAGAGGTCTTCAGACTGTGCTTTCTTCAGGAGTTCACCTATAAAGAAGCTGCTGAAACCCTGGAGGTATCAGTCAAAACCATTGAAAATCATATGGGGCTGGCTTTAAAAGACCTTCGAGCTTCTCTTTCCCAGGTAGCCAAAGATTATTTATAATTTCTTTTAGGGGTACTTTCCTTTGCAAGTGTAATAATGGTGAAAACAAGACAGATGATACTGTCCACTTAACCAATTAATTGCAAATGAAAGGATCAATACAATGAATTTATCAAGATTAACTACCCCATTAACGCTACTAATTGCTGCTTTGTTAATTACCACGGGATGTGACCTCGCAAATTCCGGGAACGACGGCCCTAAAAATGTGGCAGTCAAAATGCAATTGAATACAAGCTCCACTGCTGCCAAATATAAAGCTGTTTCACTCGACTCACTCACAGAGATCAAATTTCTGGTTGAAGAACTGGAATTGGAAAGCGTATCAGATGACTCCGCTGACTTTGAGGTCGAAGATCTGATCGTAAACCTGCCTTTAGATGGAAGCGTAATAGAACTAACCTCCCAGAATATTCCATCCGGTTTTTATGATGAGTTCGAAATGGAGATCGAACATGATGATGACGGTAACAATGTCAGCGACCCGGATTTCATAAAAGATGGTGATGATGACGGCTATTCCATGGTTATTAAGGGATCTTATAACGGTGAGGACTTCATGTTCAGAACAGATACTGATTTCGAGATCGAAATGGACCTGAATCCACCTCTGGAGATCAGTGAAACCAGTGGTTCACCATCAGTTGCTATCAATATTGATCCTGCGGGCTGGTTTGTTGACTCCAACGGCAATGCATTAGATCCAAGTGATCCTTCAAACAAAGAGATCATTGAGGATAATATCGAAAAATCATTTGATGCAGAAGGTGATGATGATGACGACGATGATGATGAAAGTGATGATGATGACGACGATAACGATGACGATGACTGATCATCATAATTAATACTTAAACATAACCCATAAACCTTGCCACCTGAAACGTGGCAGGGTTTTTTTATTTAATTGAACTAAATTATTTTTACTATCAGTTAGGGGTTTGTGCAATGTGAAGTGTAATACCATTGAACACCAACAAATAACAAAAATATGAAAACAGTAATTACTCACCTATCAAAAGCAACGGGATTATTTCTGGCTTCTGCACTGATCTTCTCAGCTTGTAGTCTTGGAGATGTATCCAGTGAACTAAACAATAATGAATTAACCCCGGAAGAAATTGAAGCAGCCAGTCAGATCATGGGAGAAGCCCTTTCTGATGATAACGATGGGGTGTTCTCGAGTTTGAATGACGCCCTTTCTACCGTTTCAAGTGATGGTTTTTCCGCAGGCAATACCGCCTTCAAAAGTGATGACGATGATGACGACGACTACTCAGGACGTGGTAATGAGCGCAACTTCAGCTATGAATACGACCCTGCCACAGGTACTCATACTCTAAGTTTCGAACGTAGTGTGGTAAAACCAAATTTCGAGAAAAATATGTCGGCCCTGCTGACCTATATCTTTACAGACGTGGATGATCAATTCATCGTTTTTCCACGCGCTAATAAAGAGCGAATCGAAAATATTGAGTTTACCGCAAACAGAAACGGAGACAAAACCAGTAACTTCCGTTCTTCTGAATTCAGCAGAGCTGATACCTTTGCGATCACCGGCGTGAGCAACGCTTCATCTATCCTTACTCTGGATGGTAAGCACACCGGTAATGGCTCCATACAAGGAGTACGAGGAAACGGCGATACCTTTGAACGTTCGTTTGTAAACGAGATCAATTTACTCGATGTACAGATCAATAAGGATACCGTAGCGTATTATGGATCCCTCGAGCAAGGTGTAACCGGAACTCTCACTTATGAAATGAGTCTTTATAAGAACAATAATGGTGATGAGTCAACCAAAACTGTTTCAGGAACCATTGAGATGGATGGTGATGGAACTGCCCTACTCCGATTCGAAAATCTAACGAAAGTTTTCAAAGTAAATCTTAAATCTGGTATAGTAACTGACGATGAAGATGAAATGGAAGCTCTTGTAAGTGAAGTGGATACTGTTGAACGTACGGTCTTACTTAGCAATGATATATTAGTGATCGTTACAGGCCGAACCGAAGTTGAAGGCGATGATGGCATCGAAACCCTGGAAGAAGTAGCCGCCGCACTAGCAGCCGGAACCACCGTTTATGCTGATGTTGAAGGTTATATCAGTCCTCAGGATAACTCACGTTTCATCGCAGATGAGATCGAATTCGAATATCAGGATGATGACGAAGGCGAAGACAGTGACGATGACGACGATGACAATGATGATGATGATGACAGTGACAACTAAATCATAAGAAAGAACAACACAACACCGGGTAAGTAACTCTTACCCGGTTATTTCTATGGCAAACAACAATAACATATTACCTCCCAATGATCCTGATCTGATCCTGGCTAAAAGAATAGGCAATTCTTTACCTGATCTGTATACCTTAGATCCAGAAAAAGATCCTTTGCTCAACGAACTATTCAATTATAAGAGATCAGTAGAAGCAGACGTAAAGGATACCATTGATTCTAATGCCATTTGGGATACCATAGAAAATAGCATTATTGATTCAGGCTCTGTAAAATCCAAAAGCAGGATCCTGAACTTCTCACCTGCTATAAAACGCTTTGCTATTGCAGCTTCTATCCTGATAGCTGCCATTGTTGGAAGTTATATGTTTCAGCAACAAATGCAGCCAACCCTCATCGGTGAAAGCTTTGCTACTATTTCAAGAGTCACATTAACAGATGGCTCAAGCGTCAGCCTCCGCCCCTACTCCAGGATCTATCTGGTTGATGAGCATGAGGGTGAGATGTCTTATAAACTTGAGGGAGAAGCCTATTTTGATGTTATTTCGAATCCCCAAAGAATATTTTCAGTAAAAACCGGGCAATCCAAAGTGCAGGTTCTTGGAACTAAGTTCATTCTGAGTGCATGGGGTAATTCCTCGGATGTGTATCTGGAAGAAGGCCGTATAAGTTTTGAATCGTTGAACTCAGGCAGTTCAGTTGTACTTGAACCGGGCCAGTCATCCAGAATTAATAACACGACCTCAACACCAGTTGTTTCTCAGAAAGATCCTCAAATATTCACCGATTGGTTGAACAATGAACTTATATTTGATAATGATCGGGTTCGAGATATCTTCAATGAACTTGAACAACATTTCAATATTCGTATTCAGAGTTCAGAGTCCATCGAAAATGAAACGCTTAGCGGTTCGATAGAGCTAGGCCAAATTGATGCTGTACTGCGTGATTTCGAACTGGTACTGGGTGGCAGCTTCACAAAAATTGACGGCAATTCATACGAGTTTAACACCGATTCTTAATCAATGATCAAAAACTTAATCTGTTCGGCCTTTTTGGGGATCATTTTGTCAGGATTATCTTCTCCTGCCATAGCTCAGTTCAGTTTTCAGTCAACACCGCTGATCGATGTAATTACCACCTTAGAAAATGAAACTGATTACAGGTTCCTGTACAGAGAATCACAGGTCTCCGGTATAAAGGTCACACTTGAAACGAACCGTAATGATTTCATACAGGATCTGAAAACAGAACTGGCCTTTTACCAGATCTCTATAGAATCTGATGAGGTACGAAAACAGATCGTTTTATATCGCAAAAGGAACAGTGAAACACCTACTTTAACGATCAGTGGGCAGGTAGTAGACAATGAATCCGGTGAACGGCTCCCATACGCCACTATATTCTGGAAAGGAAACGGTAAAACGTATGGGGTAGCAAGTAATTCTTCTGGAGTTTTCAATATCAATACAACGGTTCGAAGTCCTGATTTCACGCTTCAAAGCTCCTACCTGGGTTACGAAACCAACGAAATAAAACTTGACCTTCGCGATGGGACCTCATTCGAGGATGTGACCATTCGGCTCACCCCAACCGCAGTTCAGGGACAGGATATTGTCATCACCGGTATCACCTTTCCATCAAGTTCTGACAGTATCTATCGAAGTTTTATAAATACCGGTGTTTTGAGTCCTTTTGGGGAAAACAATACCACACGCGCCTTGCAATCCCTTCCCTCAGTTTCTACAGGACCGGCTGTCAACAATGGAATCACTGTAAGAGGGAGTTCACCTGATGCCACACAGATCCTCCTTGATGGCATCACCATCTATAACCAAAGTCACTTGTTTGGATTATTGGACAGCTTCAACCCCAACGCTCTTCAAACATCCGGTTTCTTCTATGATGTAACACCGGCCCAACTGCCCTCCTCTCCAGGTGGTACCCTTTCCATGCTAACCAAATCCGGTTCCCTGAATCAATTTAACAGCTCAGCCGGACTTAGTAATACTGCTTTTAATGCTACAGTCGAAGGCCCACTGAAAAAAGGACGCAGCAGCTTTCTCTTTTCAGGCAGAACTTCCACAATGAATACCGTCAACTGGCTGGGTAATGAAGAGCTGATTGCCTATGGGTTGAATATTGACCGCCCCAGTGAGGTCATAGCCGATAATTTAACTGAACTTCAGTCACGCCTGGTAACACCGGGCGACTATAATGCTGCTTTTTATGATCTGCATGGTAAGATCTATCTTGAAAATAAGAATGGAGGCCGGTTGACCTTTGGGGCATATTACGGTGCAGATAATGTTTCTCAGGATGCCAAACGATTGGTGCGCAGGTTCAACCCGAATCAACCTCTTGAACGCTTTAGTTTACAAGAGGTTGAAACTCTGAATAAATGGGGTAACTTCAGCTCAAGCATCTCCTATAAATCTCCGCTGTCAACCCGATTATACAGTCAAACCCTGACAGCTGTCAGTATATACAATACCGAATTCAAAAAAGATGATTTTGTTTACAACCGGGTGAATTCTGATGGAACAGGTATACAGGTCTTTACTTTTCCACTGGAGAATAAGAGTGTATTCAACGAGATCAAGTTCGATCAGAGCTTTGACCTTAGCATGCCTTCAGGGTTTTGGACCTTTGGTGCATCCTATCAATATTTCTTTGGTGAATATTTTGAGGAATCGTTTGATCGTCCAGGTTTACTCAATGAATTCCAATCCAATCTTATTGATGTGTACGGGCAACTGGACCTTACCAATTGGGATCTGTTAGACCTGCACCTGGGAAGTCGCCTGCATTACTATACTGATGTATCAAAAGTATACTTTTCCCCGCGCATCAAACTAAAATTTTTGGATAAGCGACCACTTTCACTTGGCGTTGGTTATAGTAAAAACTATCAATTCATGCATCGGTTATCATTCTACAACGTAAGCAGTCCCGATATATGGGTGATCAGTACCGATCAGCAACCACCAACCTCATCAGATTATTTTACAGCCGGGATCTATGCCCGCATGGGTTCAAATACACTGCTTCAGGTAGAGGGCTATTACAAAATGCTTGATAATGCCCGATTGTTTGAGATCAATTCTCAAACACTTACCAACAGTTTTGAAGCCCTGCCCTGGCTTTATGATAACGATGGTATTTCGAAAGGCCTTGAGGTACTGCTCAGAAACCGTTTGGGACCGGTAACCCTCACGAATTCATATACCTTGTCGGAAGCTACCTTCAGCAACCCTGATATCCTTAACGGCGAGGAATTCTATGCCCAGTGGGACCAGACTCATAGTTTTAACAGCTCTGCAGATATCGGCATTACCTCGAATCTCACTACTTTCCTTAGCTTCAACTATGCTTCCGGATCCCCTAATCGATTGTATTTTTTGCAGGTTGAAGACCAGAAACGGCTATCTGATTATCAGCGGCTGGATGTGGGCATTGAATACTCAGGAGCTATCGGGCGGGCGGAAATTGAACTTAAAGCATCAGTATTTAATGTTCTGGATAGAAAAAACACATGGTATCGCGAACTGAATCTGGTGATCGATACCTCGGTCCCTCAAAATGAGCGACGCCTTACCTCACAACCTGTGGATGTCTATGATCTGGGTTTTCAGCCTTCTTTCAGTGCTCAGGTTTGGTTTTGATCTGATTCGGAAACCACGGCATCCACTTCCATTTCAACGATCAATTCCGGGTCTATAAGTTTACTGACCTCAACCAGTGTAGCCGCCGGTTTGACTGATCCAAAATACTCTTCATGGGCTTTACCAAAGGCTTCCCAATCTTCAATATTGGTCACAAATGTTCGGGTTCTGACCACATCATTCAGTGAAGCACCCGCTTTCAATAGAGCTTTTTCAATATTTTTGATACACTGAACCGTTTGGGTATAGAGATCACCCTTTCCCACTATTTTGCCCTCTTCATTTATAGCCGTGGTTCCTGAAACAAACACCTGATCACCTACACGAACAGCCCGGCTATAACCAACTTTCTTTTCCCACTCCGCTCCGGAGCTATAGTTTTGCCTTTTCATCAGTCTGCTAAACCTGCCTCTGCCGTTAAGATCAAAAAAGCTCTTTGAATTCCCTTGTAGCCTTCATCATTGAACCACCACTCATCAAGTGAATGTGAGTTTCCACTACTTCCACCTCCACCTATGGTCATAGAAGGAATGCCCATAGAGATCGAAACATTACTATCTGTTGATGAACGAGCCAGTTCCGGGTCTTCTCCAAAAAATCTTGTGGCCGCGATAGCTCTCTGAATAAAAGGTGAGGATGGATCAATGGTTCCGGAGGGACGATTCCCTATCATCTCAATTTCAACAGATAGATCAGGTCCTTCCGTTTTGATGCTATTCGCTTCCGCCAAAGCTTTATCGATCGCTTCATGCATAAGGGCATCGATCTGCTTCAGGCTTTCCTGACTTTCGGATCGCATATCTATTTCCATCCAGTTTTCGAAGGGAACTGAATTAACTGACGTTCCCCCTCCAATTCTTCCAACATTATAACTGGTTCTTGCTCCATTCTTGACGAAATCAGAAGCCATATCTTCAAAGATCGCAATAGCTCTGCCCAATGCATGAGCCGGATTCCCGATCCCAAAGGCTCCCCATGAATGTCCTCCGGGCCCCTTAAAAGTCACACGATACCTATGTGAACCAAGTGCCTGATTAACGATCCTGGAATCACTGCTTCCATCAATGGAAATAAAAGCATCGATATTTTCACCTTCTGTTTCGAACAGATGCTTCACACCCCTAAGATCTCCAATACCTTCTTCACCTACGGTGCCTACAAACCAGATATTATCCCGGGTCGAGATCCCAAGGGTCTCATAGGTATCGACCAAAGTAAGTAGTGCAGCTAAGCCACGGGTATCATCGGTAATACCCGGAGCAAATAAAGTATCATTTCTGACTTCAACTTCAACATCTGTTCCTTCGGGAAATACGGTATCCAAATGAGCCGAGATCACAATATTTCGCTCTCCTTCTGTTCCTGGCCGAATACCGATCACGTTACCCTCATTATCAACTCTAACCTGTTTTAGCCCCAGTTCTGCCATCATTTCTGAAAATTTTGTCGCACGTTGCTGTTCCAAAAACGGCGGAGCCGGGATCTCAGTGATCAGGATCTGATTTCTGACAGTAATTTCATCTACAGCCTCAATATGTGCCAAAGCTTGTTGGACCCTATCATGATCGGTCAGTTCCATTATTTCATTTTCATAGACCTTTTGTACTGTGACCTCAGTTTCAGGATCTGCTTTCTCCTGAGAAGTTTTTGATGTACAATGATTCAGACTAACAAATAGAATAAGAAATAAAGTGAGGTTCAATAAGTTTTTCATAAAGTATGTAGTGTAGTATTAACCGTTAGTTGATATCTGCGGAAAGATCAGGTCCCAATGGTATTTCCAGTTCACCGGCTTCTTCGATCAGTTGGTTGGCTGCTTCCGTTTCACCGGCTTGATCCAATAAAACAACCAAAGCAGATCTAGCCTGAAGATGATATGGATTATACTCAAGTGCCTCCGTATAAAAGCCTCGTGAGTCATCAGTATCACCATGTGTATGAGCTAACTTTCCCTTCAAGGCTAATACCTCAGCCCTATGAAGAGGCAGTTTTACCTCCATTTCCAGCTTATTCAGGATCTCCATTCCGTTGTCAACCTCAGAAAGTAACCCGTGAACTTCAGCAAGTAGCATTTTGTCCCGACTGTTAAGCCCCTCAACTTCAATTTTATCAAGAAATTCCCTGGCTTGTTCATTATTACCATTAAGGACATGGATCCGGGCGATCCTGATAGGATATCCTGATATATTATTACCCGCTGATTCCAGTATACGCTGACCTTCTTCCAGAACTCCCAGAGCCTCATCATTGAGTTCTTGTCGCATTAATACATCAGCATAGGTTGAACGAAGATCAAAATTCTGTGGATTCTGATCTAACAAATCCCTGAAAAACGGGGTAACATCAGCCGAGTATCCAAGCTGACTCTTCAATTCATTGGTAAAGGTTTCTGCTTCCTCCTTTCGATCAGTCAGATAGGTAGAAATGGTTGGGGCGGTGGCAACATAGGCTTCTGCGGTATTAAGAGCCTTGGCAATTCTTCCATATTCAAGATATCGTTGACGCATCAAACGATTTAATTGTGCAGCCTCAGCCAGATCTTCTTCCAATATCTTAGCCTGTTCAAGCAGTCCATCCTGTTTATTAAGTGCCTCATCAAAACCAACCTCGCCACTTAGAGCCTGATAATGAACGATATTTGCCTCATTGATATAAACAGGGGCATATGTCTCATCAATATTCTTTGCCCTTTGAATGTATGTAAAAGCTTCTTCGTAATTTCCCTGTCGGGCATGAACTTGCGAATATTCCAGTATAGCAGGCACATAATCCCGGCTGTAGGTCAATGCTGTGTCAAGATAGGATGCTGCAAGAGTGTGGTCATTACTTTCTCTTTCAGCTAGAGTCAGATAGGTCTGTGACCAATTTTCAGCCAATACGCTTTCATTGCCGGCAAGATACTCTTCCTGCTTCTTCAAAAGTTCTTCCAGAAATGCATAATAGTCCGGATCTTTCTCCTGAATAAATTCTTTTGTGTTCATGGATTTGTGATTCAAGGGATGAACCTTTTTCTCTGCCAGAAATCCTGCGTAGCCCTGTGCAAAGAATTCACTTTCATTATTAGAGGCATAATAATCCAGGGTTTTATTATTGGCCATTGCCTCATGATACAAGGCCCGGATCTTTCGGTCTTCAGCATCTGTCAGTATCCTTCCATGGTATAAATGGGCATACTCATGGGCAAGAACATTCCTTTCCAAATGAGCCCCCCTTTCCAGATACTCGATCCCGGTAGCCCCGCTTCCCACACCCCGGATATCCATCCACTGCCGGTTATCAAAGGTGGTTCCAAATCTGAAATAGTTACGATCCATGGCTATGGCCAGATCAATATGCAGCGGAGGAATGGCAAAATCCGAATCAAATTTCCGGATCATTTCCAGATAGGCTTTACTGGGGCCGATCTGCTGGGCTATCATCCTTTTAACCCTGTTACCCGGATAATACTCTGCATCCTTAAAGACATCATAAAATACAGACTCTTCCTCAGGGATCTCAGTGTTCTCTATGATCTGTTCAAGCTCCTCATATTCCTCCAGATACTGAAACTGCCGCTGTTTGATGACAGCTGCCAATGCATTATGCGCCGGACCATAATTCTGTTTTCTCTCAAGGATACGGCGGAAATGTACCTCTGCAGAATCGAGTCGCTCGGCTCTATCCATGCTGTAATACATATAATAGAATGATCCTCTCATCATCTCAGGCAGTACAGATTCCGGATGATCTTCACCGATCTCACGCGTCAATTCGATCGCTTCCTCCACTCGGTCCTGTGCCAGTAAAGCATCAGCTTTCTCTAGTTTTTCACGAACGGCCTCATCCGATTCATGGGTGTAATCAGCATAGGTCAGATTTGTATGTCCGTTTCCAAAATGCCAGTGTGTCAGGTAATGCAAAGGGTTTACCTTAAAAGCCAGATTCCAATGGCCGGCCATATTATCAAGCTGAGTGGCGTCAACCCTTCTCCAAACGGCATATCCATAACTGAAACGAGCATCTGCATTAAATGGGTTGACCTCCAGGGCTTTCTGCAGCGCAGGCTCAGCTGCAGCGGGGTCTTGATCCCAAAATAATACCTCTCCCTCCAATAGGAATCCTTCAGCAAGAGCCGGATCCCATTGCTGAATATCCTGTGCCCACTTAAGGGCTTCATCATAATCACGATTCAATAGTGCAACCTTGCCCTTCACATATCCTGCTTTTGCATCAGATTCATTTTCACGTAATATTGCATCAGCGATCTCCCCGGCATTATCCAATCTCCATGCCTGAATCTCAAGATCCGCTTTCAATAGACGGGCTTCCCTGTTTGAGGGATTACCTTCCAGAACTTCATTCACCAATGTTTCTGCCGTTTCGTATCGGTGCTTCTTGTAGTTGAGACCGGCCCTAATCAGTTTCGTCTCGTCAGAATCCCCCAAATCATCCAGGTAACCCTCTGCCTCATCCCATAAACCAAGTTCCACAAGTTTCTGAACATCATTATGGGTCACCCCTTGTTCCAGCACCTGCAGGGTTTGGGTTCGTTGTTGCGCTAATTGCTGGGTGGCTGTGGTTAGGTTATCAGCATTATTATGTGCATTCTTACCACAAGCGGAGGCTAGAATAATAGATAATAAGAGCAATCCAATGAGTTTAAACCTGTAATATTTATTCATTCTTATTTGAAATTTGAAGAAGATATTCTGTGTGGTCATAGATATGAACTCTAAAAATTCTGGTATCAATTATTACAATTTAATTATGAATACGAAATGGTTCATCAGCAATGTTTGAACCAATTCCTTTTTTGGATTCTTTAACCATTCTGGCTACTTCTTCCATCAATTTATCGTTGTTGATCACGATCCCGTCTTTTATGGTGTGGATGATACCCTTGGTTCTATACATCTCGTTGTCTTCATCTAAAGTCACAGCACCAAATGAGTATAGAAACCGAAGGTTATATAATGGGCTGCCATCAACCAGGATCAGATCCGCTTCATATCCCGGACGAACCAATCCTGTTTTATCTTCTATTCTTAATGCTTTAGCACTGTTATGTGTAGCAGATTTTAAAACTTCAAGGGTATGCATTCCAGACTCACGTAATAGCTGAAGTTCACGAATATTCGAAAAACCAGGGGTTGCCCAGATATAGTTATCATCGGTTCCGTAGGCTACAGTTCCCCCCTTTTTATTGAATGCATAGATCAGATCACCCCAAAGATCATAAGCTTCATACCAGGTCTGTTCATCATCAGAAGTCCAGTCGTAATGGAATGAACCATGGTAAGCCGGATCTGGAAGGTTCCATTCTATCAATGATTGGTGGGTATATTTTTCGTGCCATGGAAGGTTTTGAGCTCTTAAAATATCTCGATTTGCTTCATAAACCACTTGTGTGGGTTGCATCATAACACCGTAGGCAACCAGAGAATCAGCAACTTCATTAAGTAATTTTTCTTTATCCGCTTCCTGCCAAACTCTACCTGCTTCTCTGAAACGATGATTTTCATTATCAAAATTGTAATCTCTTGGATAGTCCTGAACAGATCTTTCAAGTGAAGATTCCCCATACCCATAATGATGAAGAATAAATGTAACACCAAGACGGGCGGCATCCACTGCATCTATAACAGCAGTGTATGATGGTGGAATATGCACACCGGTAACACCTCCATTATCCCAGACAGATCTCGCAGCCGCTTTAAATAATTCCTGATTCCAGGCAATTCCATTTAAATAGACCTGACGAGCACCTTTCTCAACCATTTCCTTTGCAACACGAGGGGCATTCTTTGGATCATTCAGAAAGATCTCATCATAACCTAAAGTAGAACCCCATGACCACAATGGGTACATGGTTGGAGCAAGTATTTCATTTTTCTCAGCCCTATTGGCCTCATCCATCGCATATTCTACTCCCCGATCAGATGCAGGACCAAGTGTGGTAACACCGTGCGCCAGTTTCAGATAATAAATATATTCCAAAGGCATGGGTTCCTGTCGTAAATGAGCATGGAGATCAATTAATCCCGGCATCACATATTTTCCTTCAGCATCAATAACCCTGTCACCGGTAGGTCTGTTACTGTCTCCTCTTCTTTCTGCTGTTACCGGATCAAAAGGGATCATCTCAGTGATCATATTTTTTTCAATCACAATATCATATGGCCCAACCGGAGGACCACCGTGCCCGGGTATGACCATTGCATTGCGAATAACCAATCTGTCATATGGGCCTTCGGCAAGATCTCCGAATTTCTTTTGAGCTATTAGATCTGTTGAAATGGTATTGAATAATCCGATCAACAGAAACAGGATTAAAAAACCCGGGGTGTACTTTGTAAAAACCATGATCATAATATTTTGGAAGAGATGAATAATAAGGGATCAGGTCCTATCAACAGATTGAAAAGACCTGATCATAGAAACTGTTTTTAGTCTACTAAAAAGGGCGAGGTCATGATATTTTCAGGATCAACTCCTTCTTTCGACATTTTTACCATTCGCTCGATCTCTTTCATTAAAAGAGCATTTTCTATTACTACACCATCTTTGATAGTGTGAATAATCCCTTTTGTTCTATACATGTCACCATTTTCATCGGTGTTAACAGCACCAAATGAATACATATTTCTAAGATTATATAGAGGACTTTCATCTACTATGATCAAATCAGCGATATATCCCGGTCGGACAAGGCCAAGTTTTTCCTGTCTTAAAGTAACAGCACTATTATGAGTAGCCGCCTTTAACACTTCTAAGGTATGCATACCGGTTTCCCGCATGAGCTGTAATTCTCTCACATTAGAAAAACCCGGTGTTGCCCAGATATAGTTATCATCCGTGCCATAAGAAACATGGCCACCTCGTTTATTGAATTCATAGATCAAGTCACCCCAAAGGTCAAATGCATATGTCCAATAGTATTCATCATCAGAAGTCCAATCATAATGGTAAGAACCATGATAAGCGGGATTTGGTAAATTCCAATTGATCAGGGATTGATGGGTATACTTTTCATGCCATGGCAAACTTGAGGCTCTTAAAATGTCTCTATTTGCTTCATACACAACTCTTGTGGGCAGCATATGAACACCATAGGCAAATAATGAGTCAGCCACTTCACCCAATAATCTTTCTTTGTTAGCTTCAGTCCAAACCTTACCGGCATGTCGAAATCTGGCATTCTCATCGTTATAATTATAATCACGCGGGTAATCCTGAACGGATCTGTCAAGTGAAGACTCAGCATATGCATAATGATGCTCTATCATGGTTACTCCCAATCTAGCGGCATCCACGGCCTGTGTAACTGAAGTAGTGTTTGGTGGAATATGATAGGTAGTAATCCCTCCTGCATCGGTTACTGCTTTAGTTGCAGCACCTAATAATTCCTGATTCCAGCCCAGGCTTCCAACGCTAACTACATGTGCTCCTTTCCGAAACATTTCTTCAGCAACCCGTGAAGCATTTTCCGGATTTTCGATAAACTCACGATCAAAACCGGTATTTGTTCCCCATCCCCAAATTGGGAACATTTTTGGAGCCAGAATCTCATTATTTTCACTTTTTCGGGCTTCACTCATGGCATTATCCAAACCTCTATCAGGGGCTGGTACCATGGTGGTCACACCATGTGCAAGCTTTGTATAATATACATATTCAATTTCCATTGGATCCTGACGCAGGTGCATATGAAGATCGATCATACCCGGCATTACATATTTCCCATTGGCCTCAATTACTCTGTTTCCGGTAGGCCTGTTACTGTCACCTCTTCTTTCTGCTGTCACCGGATCAAAAGGGATCATCTCAGTGATCATATTTCCTTCGATCACTATATCATAAGGACCAACCGGAGGTCCGCCATGACCGGGAATAACCATTGCATTTCGAATCACAAGTCTATCGTAGGGACCTTCCGCAAGATCTCCAAATTGTTTCTGAGCCATCAAACTTGAGCTAAAGCCCATTAACGCCACTAAGGTAAGTAACGCTGCTATTTTGATACATTTCATAATTACACCTAAAATTATTTTTAAAAAGAAACCCCTGCTTTGAACAGGGGTTTGTATGTTATCATATAAAGCTACTTATATGTTATAAACAGATTTAGTATTTGTCTTTCTTGCCAAGCTCTGCTTCCTGGGCATCAACCATATCACGCACATCCTTCAAAAGTTGCTTTGCGTCGTAAACTATTCCGTCTTTGATGGTATACTTAACACCACCAACACGTACTATATCATCTACGCCTTCTACTCTTATCGCCCCTGTTCCATATAGGACTTTCAAATTCTGCAAAGGATTCTCTTCAACTATTATCAGGTCGGCAAGTTTGCCGGGGCGAATAATTCCAAAAGGAGGTTCTTCATCAAGTTTTTTATAAAGTTCATCAGCGCCGTTCATAGTAGCAGATCTGATGACTTCTAATGGATGAAATCCTGCCTCTTGCAATAATTCAAGTTCTCGAATGTAATCAAATCCATATAGCTTATATATGAATCCGGCATCAGAACCGGTGGTCACACGTCCTCCTGCATCTTTGTAGTCATCAAGAAATTGCATCCAACGCTGATAGAAGTTTTTCCACTGCACTTCATCTTCTGTCGTCCAGTCAAACCAGTAAGATCCGTGAGCACGCCTGTTTGGCTTATAGAAATCCCACAGAGTTGGAAGTGTATAGTCTTCATGCCAATCTGCATTTCTTGCTCTCATTACATCACGACTCGCCTCGTAGATAGTCATGGTTGGATCCATGGTTAGATCATGTTCAAGAAACAGATCAATGAGTGCGTTCCACTCTTCGCCACCCGGTTCAACGATCTTATTCCATTGTCTCGCGACCTGGCCGAATCTGTCCTGCTCATTCTGATAATTATAATCATTGGGATAAGGTTGCAGGTCATGGTCATCATACATTGACTCAAACAGGCCATAGTAATGGGTCTGAGCTCCTAAACCTAACTTTGTCGCATCAGCTGTGTTCATTCGAACCACGCCAATTTGATCAAGGTGAGCCGTACTATTCAGGTTTAATTTTTCAGCTTCATCCAGTAACGCCTCCATAATTAACGGATCATGAGCACCAACTTTTAACCCATCAATACCTTGATCCTTTGCCCATCTCACCCATTCCCGGGTTTCTTCTGGAGTATTAACAGGCTTATCCCATCCTGAACCTATACGGTGGT
The DNA here is from genome assembly GCF_056857935.1 of Gracilimonas sp. B-17. Lineage (NCBI taxonomy): Bacteria > Pseudomonadati > Balneolota > Balneolia > Balneolales > Balneolaceae > Gracilimonas > Gracilimonas sp. B-17. The sequence continues at coordinate 694,624 of NZ_JBSXOA010000012.1, read as the reverse complement.
AACTAAACATTCTTGGAGCAGTGATCTCATTTCTCTCACTTCTTCTTTTTTCACTCAAAGAAGATTCAAGATTATCAAACGGTACTCCACGAACAGTTGTGATACCGTGGCCCATCCAAAGCTTATAGGTGTATTCCGCATTAGGCACTTTAGGTTTACCACCGGTATGAACGTGCATATCGATAAACCCGGGCATCACATACATTCCTGAAGCATCCAATTCTTTGGTTGCTCCGTCAGGACGTCTTTCCTCGTCTATAGGAACCCCCGGATATCCGACCCTATGTACAGAAACAATTTTGTTTCCTTCAATTACGATATCCACAGGACCCGTCATAGGTGCCCCGGTGCCATCGATCAAATTTGCGCCCCTGATTATTAGGCGCTCATATGGTCCCTCGCCCTCTGATCGATCCGGTGCCGGATCTGAAGGTTGTGCAATCGCTATGTTAGCAACCATGGAGAGTATCAAAACCCCCATGGTTAATAACTGTGTTTTTAAGTTGTATTTTTTCATAATAATAAGCTAAATGTTTTTAATTATTTAAAGATTAGAGGTCAGGGTTAGCTAACTGCTCATTTCTTGGAATTGGAAGTAAGATGCCCGGAGTTGTAACAGCATCTTCATTAGGTAGCCAGTTAGATGATTGAGAGCCAAAACGATATAAGTCGTTTAGGCGTCTTCCCTGAAGTAAAAGGTTTGCTCTTCTTTCGTGCTCGATAAACAACTCAAAATCATCGCCCGGCTGCATATTAGGTAATCCATCCAGGTCCCTGACAACATTGATCTCGTTTCTGGCTCTGATATCATCTGATCCAACTAATTCTTCTGCAATGATCAAATGCATTTCTCGGGCAGATAACCAAGTAAATGGCGAGTAGTTTTCTGTATACGTTTGAGTATCATAGAAATCATTTATTATTGCCTCTGCCCTTGGATCTGTATTACCAGTCACAATGTCATTGAACGGAGGTGACAAAGTAAGTTCACCACGTGAGTTAACCTGTCCGGCTAAATAATTGGTCACATTGGGTGTTAAATAGTCAATAGTAGCCTTATAGTCCTGAGACATTAAAGCCAAAGCATCTTCAGCGTCCTGCACAGCACCTGTACCAGATACCAGTGGGTTAGCAGGTATGGTTCCTTTTGGATTCAATTTATTCCAAACGCCTTTAGCATGTTTAGCTCTTGCTCTCAAACCAAGTACCTGAGCTTCAAGTACGTCATTGTTTAGAGATTGAACTATAGGAAGTGCATTATCCAACATCGAAATGGCTTGGTCATATAGTGTTGACATCTGACTTTCACCAATTGCCGATGATGTTTCTATTCCATCTGAGAACACAAAGTTATCGTATGAATCGGCAATAACTATTCTCGTTAAAGCTCCATAAATGTAGCTTTTGACTAGTATTGATCGGTCGGTTAGTTCATCATTTGAATCGAATTCTTCGAGCTTCTCGATCGCAAAATCTGACATATATCTTGCCTGACTAATCTCAGGAAAGCCCGCAACCAAGATCTCATTGGCATCGAATGCTACACTTCCTTCATTAAATATCTTGTACGATTCATATGAACCTGTCCAATATATTTCATCGCTAATTGTTGATGTTGCAGCAAAAGTCCAACCCATACCTGACATCAAGGCACTGAGTTGGCCATTTTTCAAGCCCTCTGCTGATGAAGGTGCACCTACATCTTCAACTGTCAGGCTGTTTGGGTTTTCTACTTCGAGTAGATTACAACTCCCCATGAAGAAAAGGAGTGCTCCCAGCATAAATAAGGAGCCATATCTAATTACTATATTGGTCTTTGTATTTTTCATAACTGAAATATTTTTGAGTGAAATTTCTTTGTTGGATTCTCTGATTAGAAATCAAACTTCAGAGTCAATGCATAGGTTCTAAGCAGAGGAGTACCATAAGTATCCATTCCTCCACCAAAGTTTTCTTGCAGTGAAGCTCCCTGACCCAAACTTGCCTCACCCGTCGCTAATGGATCAACACCACCATATTTTGACCAAAGTGCCAGGTTATTTCCTGAAAGTGTCAGTGAAGCATTATTTAATCCAACTCTTTCAACCAGATCGGATGGTATTCGATAAGAGACACTTAAATTAGCCCATCTTAAATAATCAGCTTTTTCGATCTCATTCAAACCATCAAAAGGAGACAGGGAAACATTGTTGGTTACCCACTCCTGTGCGGCATCAATTCTTTCCTGAACAGTACTGGCAGGGTTTTTAAGAATGGACTCTAAAGTTGAGGAGCTCAGTGTATTTCGGCCAATTGCCCCGTTAACTCTACGGAACGCATCCGTCAGGTTATGATGGTAGTAATTTCCAAATGCATACTGGAACCTACTGCTCACTGTTATATTCTGTTGGATATTTGCTGTAAATCCAAATGATCCTTCCCAGTCAGGAGTTGGTTTACCTAAATAGTGATCCAGGTAAGTTGAGCCACCAGGTAATGCATCCCCATTAGCACCCGCTACCATTATAGCCGAGTTAAATGTTCCCGGATCAACAGGGTTGGCAAAGAATGCTTCCAGTTCCGCCTGGCTGTCAGGAATTCCATCCTGATTACTGTCAAATGGAAATGCGATACCCGCTGGTAGCATGGTTCCAAAATAGGAACCCGGGGCATAGCCCTCTTTAATAAACATACGGTCACGTATGTATGAGGCGTCTATCTTGATCGGTGGCTGACCTCCAAGTGATTCAACTGTTTCACTCAAGTAAGCTGCATTTGCAAATACATTTAAGGTGAAGTTTTGGTTTTGAACAACATTACTGTTCAACCCAAATTCCCAACCATTTGCGGCCAATCTACCGGCATTTGTTAACTGTGCTGTGGTAAATCCACCTGATGGTGCATAAGTTCTGTCAATTAAGGCATCTTCAACAATTCTGTCCCAATAGGTTGCTTCAAAACCAACCCGGTCTTCAAATAAACCTACTTCAAAACCAAGCTCCCACTCGGTTGCTACTTCCGGTTTCAGGTCTTGATTTCCTGGGTTTCCGGGTAATACACCGGCACCTTCTGCTGAATTAACCGGCACAAAGGTTGTAAACCGATCAAACGCACCCGGTTGTTGCCCGGATTGTCCCCACGCTCCACGAATTCTAAAAGAAGAAACATTATTAACTTCTAGATCAAGCGCAGAAAATGGAATGAATGAAGCTGAAAACTTAGGATAAGTAGCGTAGTCGAAATCTTCACCAAAAGCACTACTTGCATCCATTCTTAATCCTACAGTCATATATAACCATTCTTTGTAATCAAGTTGCTCTTGCAAGAAAGCTCCTGCATTTACTACTTCCTGAAAGTAGGAATCTGATGTTTGAGCAGCAGTTGCGCCTAAAACCTCAAGACCGGGGCCAGAAAAACCGGTACCGGTTGAATTGGCTGTATTTTGCTCTTCCTGATAGGCCTGAAAACCTGCTACAAATGTTGAACGAAGATCTTGATTAATATCCTTCATCCAGTTCATTTTAGTTTCCAGAGACTTTACCATTTGCTGTCTTGTTCCGATCTGAATTTGACCGTCACCAGTTGGTGCTACACCGTCTACGTTATAACCAAAGGGAAGAAAGTTTGCACTTCTTTGATCTCTGTAATCCAATCCAAATGAGGCATCAAAAGAAAGCCCATCCAATGGGAAATAATCGATAGTAAGTACAACACGACCTTGGTTTGTAAGGTCAGTTACCGTTGGATAAGTACCTTCTCGAGTGGTTGCAAAAAATGGAATACCAAAAGTATCATACTGGCTAGCTTGGCCAACCCTTTCAGGTTTTGCATATCTAGAAGTACTGGTAGGTGTATATATAGTGATACCACTTTCATAAATACTTATATCGGAATTGGTATAAGAGGTTTGAGCTCTGAATGTAAGCTTATCACTAGGCATGAAATTTAGGTTACCGGTAAAATATAACTTCTTATATATGTCAGAAGCTTCCCCAACCTCACCTCCGTTAAATACAGAAGGTTTTGGGTTAAATGGACCATCTGTATATGTATATCTTAGGTTTGAGAAGTATGTCATAGACTGACCTCCTCCCTGCACAGAGGCAGAAATCTCTTGTCCAACACCAACATCATAAAGATCTATGAGGTTAATCGGGGTTTCAAACGGTTCATAGAGATCTACATTCACACCGAGTATATCACTGATATTCTGCTGCTCAGTAGCATTTTCTGCAAAACCGGCATTTTTCTTAAAGCGATCAGGCATTTGATACAATGTAGTACCGTACTCTACATCAAATTGTGGCTCAGACTCCTGACTTCCCTGTTTGGTAAAGATCTGGATCACCCCTGAACTTGCTTGTGATCCATATAATGTAGCAGCTGCAGGCCCTTTCAGGATCTCAACCCTTTCAATAGAATCAAAGTTAATATTAGACAAACCTGATGGAGAACCTAAACCACCGGCCCCGAAACCAGGAGCAAAACCTCCTCCTCCATTCACGCGAACCCCATCAACATAAATTAAAGGCTGATTGGTCATAGATAAACTGGATGTACCCCTGATTCGAATCTTAGGTTCCTGATCAATAGCACCACTTTGTGCATTGATATTTACACCGGCAATTTTCCCGGTCAGGGCATCCTGAATGGATGTGGTAGCCACATTTTCAATTCCATCAAATTCAACCGACGAAATAGTGTGGCCCAACGATTTTCTTTGCACTGTTCCACCAGTACCGGTCACAACCAATTCATCAAGATTTAGAGTAGAAGTAGATAAAATAAAGTCCTGAACCAAGGTCTGTCCGGCCTGTAAAGTTACCTCCACTACTTCAGTTCTAAATCCAACAAATCGAGCGGATACTTCATGGGTACCTGCAGGAACTCCTGTGATCTGGTAATTTCCATCGACGTTAGTTGAAGCTCCCAGAGTTCTTCCATCGATCCTTAACGTTACGTTTACACCGATCAAAATTTCTCCTGATTGATCAGTAACCTGTCCTTCTATTGTTCCGCTTTGTGCTAAAGCCATTCCTGGCAAGCACATCAGAACAACCATAATTATGAAATTTGGTATCTGTATTTTCATTTGAGTTGTGGTTAGTTGTTAATGGTTAGAGTTTTGTTGCACATTTAATTTGTCCTTATTCTTTATTTCTCTTGACATCAGTTTAAATCAATACTTTGCAGGCGCACCTATCTCGGGTAATGATTCTTCTATAAATTCTCTGATATGCTGATTTGATGTTTCCAGATCCTCAGTTCTCAGATACATCATATGTCCGCTTCTATAGCCTTCGAACCTAAAACGGTCTTTCATTTTGCCACTTGGGTCAATATTCCACATGGTATATTTGGCCGAGAAGTAATCAGTTGCCCCATCATAGTATCCGGCTTGTACCATTACTTTAAGATTTGGGTTTTCTGCCATTGCGCCACGCAACATTTCACCGGTTTCGTTTCCATCTCTGTTCCATGGCCTGACAGGTCCTGAAACGTAATATTGAAGGTCTGTTTTAAAGCCCAGTACATCCTGAACATAGTGATTGATAGCAGGTGTGAACGAATGCTTCCAGGAGGAATATTCCGCCGGATAATCATAGTTTTCCCCGCCATCTGTTTTATCGATCCCAATGTAACGCGAATCAAGCCTACCGATCGTATGGCCTTCATCTCTTAATAACTCCTTCCAGAAAGCATTGGAAGGCACTGCTAAATTGTAATCCTCTACGAATTCTTCAGAAAGCCCTGAGTACCGTGCAATCTGCCCAACTAATTGATCTTTTCTATTTTGGCTTATAAATCCACCATAAGACAAAGCTGGCAACAATTCTTCGATGGTAAATCGCTCAACCTCAGGAAGTATCTCGGTTAGATCCTTATTTTGCAGTTCCGGGGTTAACTGCTCATGATACCATGCGGCGGCTGTATAGTAAGGCAATTTCAGTACAGACGAACGTGGCATAGGACCTTCTGGCTCGAGTCCCAATCCTGTTGGCGACACTAAAATAACTCCATTAAGGAACATCCAATGCCTTCCTTGTAATTGGCCAGCTAATCCAGAAACGCGTGGGGTACCATAACTTTCACCAATGAGATATTTTGGGGACTTCCAACGCTCATTCCGTGAGATAAACGTATCGATCCAATCAGCCAGATACGCCAGGTCTTCGTTAACACCAAAAAACTGTTCAGGCTCACCATCATTCAATATCCTTGAAAACCCGGTGTTAACAGGATTAACATAGACGATATCAGCTACATCAATAATTGAATGTGGATTGTCTTCAACACCATAGGGCTGAACAGGGTAACCTTCATCACTTATTTTCAGCCTTTTTGGACTTGTGTAACCAAGGTGCATCCATAATGAGCCTGCTCCCGGACCACCATTGAAAGAAATAAAAATAGGTCTGTTCTCATTGTTTCTTACATCAGTCCTTTCATAGTATGTGTAAAATAAAGCGGCATCAGTTTCCCCATCCTCCCCGTATACAGGTTGAGTACCAACTGTAACTCTGTAAGGAACTTTTTGTCCTTTCACCGTTACTTCATCTGTAGATATGATCGTGGTATCAGCAGGTAATGCCCTTTTTTGTGCTTTTACAGAAATAGAAGATGATATTAAAACAATTACGATAGCTAAGAGCGTGCTATTTTTATAATTAATGATAGAGGTATACATGTTTCTGATTTTGTTATGATATGGTATGGTTGATGAATTGGTATCTGAAAATTGGTCGGTCAGTTAATTTTTAAATATTGTTGAAAGAATGAACCAAACATTTTCTTTGCGCTCCATTAGCCTTCGCTTGTAATAAGGAAACCACATAGTACCGTATGGCACATAAACCCTGGCATTGTATCCATCCCTGACAAAGTCTTCCATGGTTTCTTGCCTAAGACCATAAAGCATCTGAAATTCAAACTGTTCTTTGGATATTCCAGTGTCCTGAGTATAATTTTTGACCCAGTTTATGAGTTGATCATCGTGGGTAGCTATTCTTGGGTAATTGGTTTTCTCAAATAATATTTCCGCATACTCTTTAAATTTGGCTCTTATAATATTCATGTCTTGAATAGCTTTTTCGGCGGGTTCCTTATACGCTCCTTTGCATAACCTTACATCAGCACCTAAACCAGCCAGCTCATTAATATCATATTTGGTACGATGGAGATAAGCCTGAATAACTATACCAACATGTTCGCCAAATTCACTGAATGCTTCCTTAAATAGTTGGATGGTAACATCTGTATAATCTGACCCCTCCATATCTATTCGAACAAACTGCTTGTTCCTCCTGGCTACTTCCAATAGTCTAAATAGGTTTTCTTTACAGTATGACCGATCAATATCCAGTCCCAACATGGTAAGTTTGATGGAGATGCTACTGTCTAAACCAGCATCATGAATTTCATCAATGAGATCAATGTAACTTTGGACGGTCAGATCTGCCGTCTCTTTATCACTTACATTTTCACCCAGCAGATCAAGGGTCACTTTGATCTGTTTTTCATTAAGTACTTTAACCTCAGGTTTTGCTTCAGAAAAGGATTCTCCGGCAACGAATTTTTTGGCTAGTACAAATGGAAGCTTCATAGAATATGATCCAACTAAATAATTTCTTGTAACTCGTTGCTGTAGAATATGTAGAAACTATTTCGTTGAAAAAATACGTTTGGAGACGATCAGCTCAATTGGAAGCGCTTTTAACTATTCTTTACAAAATAAGTTTTTGGGATAAGCCGTTGTCGAGTGATAAAATTTAGCCACTAAGTATTAGCTTTTATTTCATTTGAAATTATTCTGTATTTCCGAAATTTTGCAACTCTTCAAATAGTTCAAAATTGGAACCATTTACATTTTTTTTCGATAAATGAGTTCATGTCAATTCCTTTATACCTTGTTCTTTTCTCTCTTTTGAGCATCAAAACTGATTTTCAACCCTAAGGATCAGTATGCATAATCTGAATACTTAGTAAAAAATGAACCCCTTAATTTTTCTATTGGTATCTATCGAATGCATGCAGCCTGCCATAACATATTAAGCGGTCTTGATAAGATATAATCTCAGTAAGGCTATATTTTACTATTGAGCTATATAGGATAATGAAGTTATATACCAGCGATCTTCATGTTGTATGAGAGCGAACAGATCATACCCTTTCCATTCCATTAAGTTATCTTCAGTACCAAATCTTGCATCGTATTCCACCCAGGCACTGGCCAGTCCATTTCTGACGGAGACCTCAGAACTTATCATGCGTTCCTCAAAGATCGGCTGACTATCGGGCCCCGATCCTGTTTGCTCCAGAAACTGAGTGATCGTATTGGTAAATAATACAGGCACCGAATCTGATTCACTTTGCCAGATGGTTGTCAGAACGGCCTGATCGGTGAATAATGATTCAAATCTTTCCCAGTCCCTATCGCTGAAGGTTTGGTAATAATTTTCGAGAAATGCCTGTATCTCCGGGTTATCTGCCGGAACTGGTTTCTCAGGTTTACAGCTGAGTAACATCATTGGGATAAACACTAATACAAGAGGAATAATGATGCGTTTCATAGCTATGGATTAGGTTAACTGATCCTGAGTAATTAGCTAAACCTCATCTATAAAAACAACCGGTTTTTCCCCAATTCGTTTTGGAGCTCTGCTCCAAAATGCCTTGCCGAGGCTCCGCATCATACCATGGAAGTTAATAGAAACGAATCCTCTTAAAACTTCAACTTGAGGCAGAGCCTCCATTAAGGATCACGGAGCAGAGCTCCGTGATGAGGTGCAAAGCCCTAATTTAACTCAACATAACGTCCCTATGGGACGTGGCTTTGGAATCTCATATCCTTTTTTATAAACATGTTGTCCCTAGCGGGACAGGATCAGAGTACTTTCAAACCTAAAAAGCTTTTAAGCTATACACCCTTTTCATCATGAGAACCAAACGGTCAGCCCGGCCCCGCTAACACATCTATGAGAACGTCAAGCACACTAACCCTGCTCCATCGGAGCAGCACGTTTGTAACCACCATGTACCCCAGTCTACCCTCGCGCCGTAGGTACGATATATGGCAGCCTGTCCTCGTTCCGGAACTCTGCTTCGTGGTGTAATGGTCACCGAATGGTTCACTGACATTCGCTCAAAATGTAGCCCAATAAAAAAGCCAAAGCGCTTTGAAGGCACTTTGGCTTATGTTTTAACTGTATGGTGGAGGTGCGGGGAGTCGAACCCCGGTCCGGGAAGGTAGACCTGTTAGCATCTACATGTGTAGGTACTGATTGACATTCGCCTGAAGCCGAGCCCAGTACCTAAGCGACTTCAAACTATTCTGTTAAAGTTTTACGTAAATGCGACAGAAAGCACACTTACGCTATCCTATCTTGTATGACGTCCGGGCTGGCAATGATAGGCACTTAACCAGCGGGACGGCTCAACAGTTTAAGCTGCTAAGCGGTATGAGTAATTATTGTCAATTACTTTTGATCCATAATGATTGTTATTACGAGAATCATTGGACAATCTCGACACGCAACCAACGGTGATACTCAACCCGTCGAATCCAGAACACCCCCAATACGTCAATGAACTACTTTAAATATACGAAATTTTACGCTCATCTCTTAACCCTGTTATAACATAATAACCCTGCCTTTTATTGTGCGATCAGGCATTCCGGCTTAAAAAATGAGTATTCCCGGTCACCCGGTGCAGGGTGTTTCCCCGGGTGATATACTGCTGCCCGAACCGGTTCTTGATCTGATCCATTGCCTTGATCCTCGCAGCCTTCTCTTCATCATCCTGAAAGAACACATTTAGCTGGCTCGTCTTATCAATATCGTGCGTGCCTAACACGATATTGCGGATCTCCTGACCGTTCCGGCAGGCCTGTTCTATAGAGGGCAGGATCGCATCCATACAGGCCTGATACACATAATCATCGATATTGGTGTGAGCCGGTGTCACGAACCGGAAGCCCACGCCCGATTTACCCTGCTCATTGAAGCCGAACATCCCCGAATAACTGCTGGCCCGGATACCATACGCCCGCATCCGGTAACAGACCTTCTGTACGGCGATGGCAAACTCCCCTTTGATGCGGTCCACTTCCGTTGAACCTTCAGAAAACGTGTGTCCATAGCTGACCCCCTGTTTGGGCTTATAGTCCTCAGAGATCTCCTCCATTACTCTGCCCTGATCCTGCCCTGTAATGGTTTCATATAGCATCTTTCCAAAGTTCGCCCCGAACAGCCGAATAAAGGTCTGTTTATTTCCCCGCTCGGCCACATCACCGATGGTCTTGTAGCCTTCAGCCAGGATGTGCTCATGCCGGCGGCGGCCCACGCCCCACACTTTCTTCAGCGGCAGCGGCCATATCTCATTGCGTTCATCCTCATCCGTCAGGATCAGCGTTCGGCCTTTGGGTTTATTCAGGCTGCTTGAGAGCTTGGCGTAGGTCTTGGACCGGGCTACCCCCACGGCTCCCACCAAACGCGTGGCTTCGTAGATCCGCTTCTGCAGCCTCAATGCAAAATCATCGATCTCCCTGCGCGAGCGGTCCTTCAGAAAATCGATCTCCATGAAGTACTCATCCATGGAATAGCGCTCCACCACCGGGGCAAACTCCTTAAAGATGAAATGCACCTGTTTGGAAATGGCTGTGTAGGCATCATAATCCACCTGAAGCATACATACGTAGGGACAAAGCTGAAAAGCCTCAAAGGCACTGATCCCTGTACTGATCCCCATCTTCCGGGCCTCGTAACTGGCGGTAGCCACAATACCTTTGACCTGTCCGTTTTCCTTGCGCCACCCGCCTATGATCAGCGGTATCCCATAGATATTCTTCCGCAGCTGCTCCACTTGTGCGTAAAAACAAGCGAAGTCAAAATGCAGATACAGCCGCTCTTTCCGCGAGGTATGCTGATGCTCAGGATATACGGTGTTGTACAGGGTGATCCGATGGAGATCCTGCTCTGGTTGATATGGATGGGGCTTATGTTTCGACATTTTTCTGCTTTACATATTGATATGTATAAAATATGTGTATAGTTTAAAACGACCAAACCAAATCACTGGTCATGAACAAATTTCCACTGGTCGAGATGATCGCTTTTTTCAGCCGTTATTCGCAGGCTCAAAAGCCTGACTGGAGGAAACCATATGTGAAACATTTGGCACGGGTACGCTCCTGCCACAGTAAGGTGGATGGTGGGGTCCGGAAGTCGTTCTACAGTGTGGAAACTAAAGAAGGACCTATACTGGAACTGATTTTTAATGAGGAAGAACTGCTGTGGTCGCTGGATCCCAATTCGGAGATGAAAGATTACGTCGTGGACCGTATGCTGGCGCTGATACAGCGGCATAAACATCTGCCCTCCCGGGCGCATCGTATTGTGCCTTACCGGTTTGAGATCATTCCCAGGTCACAGATACAACAGGAACAGCCGGGCATTGAACTGCCCCTGGTTCAGCGCATGCAGCCCTATCGGTTTCAGTCGGGAAAGATCAACTCAGCACAGATCACCAATATTCCCACCAAGCATATGGAGAATGTCATGATCACCAAGCAGCTGCACTATGTGGTGGAAACCGATGTTCAGCGTTTTTTCCATTTGGTATACATCCTCGATGAAATGGACTGGCGCCTGATACAGGAAGTGGATGAGGAATTCTTTTTTGTGCGATAGTGATCTCTCACTATCCAAACAGATCTGCTTTGGCAATGAGCCCCGGCTCGTTATTCCGGACATTCCCCACCGCTTTGGGAACTATATGCTCCTGCAGGCCGTCATCGGGATAGGGTTGCAGAAATTCCTGCAGATACCCGGGATCATGTTGCGCCGGGTCCAGCCATTTGCCAAATTCTGAGGGATGCAGGATCACCGGCATACGGTCGTGGATCTTCTCCATCACCTGATTGGCTGAGGTTGTAATGATGGAATACGACCTTCGAGCGGGACGGTTATCAGGTGCCAGATCAGAATAAAGTCCTGCAAAGCCAAAGAGCGGTTCCCCCTTAGGATAGATATAGTGAGGCGTTTTATTGCCCTTCGTGCCCGTCCATTCATAAAAACCGTTGGCCGGGATGATGCACCGCCTCTCGGCAAAGGCTTTGGTCCACATGGGCTTTTTAGCCACCGAATCATCCCGCGTATTGATGGGCAAAAAAGGAGATTCGCCGGGTTTGGGCTGCCATCCCATGAATCCCCAATGCATGGACTCCAGCATGCGCCTTCCACCCTCTCCGGTAAAAGCTACCGGCATCACGTTAGACGGAGCAATGTTATAACTTGGATGATATTCCCCATGCCTTTCCATCACACCCAAAAAGTGATCGATCTCATCAAGTTCTTCATAAAGGACGTATCTGCCGCACATATCTTGGTTCCGGGAATTTTAAATTGGCAATAAATGTAACTATAGTTTTCATCCCTGAAAAGAAAATACCATTGCAATAACTTTCATTGTTATTATTCGTGTAAGTCGGTCATAAACTATTCATCGTTATTCAGTCATCAATGCATCGCATTATTCTAATTTTATTGGGGCTATTCATCTGGAGTACAACCGAAGTGGTCGCACAACAAACGGCCTCGGTCAGCGGCTACGTAACTGACTCTGAGACCGGTGAGACTCTTATCAGTGCCAATATTGGGTTTCAGGGAACACGACTCGGGGCTTCCACCAACACTCTTGGCTATTATACTATCACTAACATCGAACCCGGCACCTATACATTGGTCGGAAGTTATATTGGCTACCAGAGCTACAGTCGTCAGATCTCCCTGGAACCGGGCGAGAACCTCCGTCTCGACATCGGACTCATCCCCGAAAGTATAGAACTTGAAGAGATCGAAGTGCGCTCTCAGGCCGAACTTGAGGAACAAAAGAACATTGGAACCGCACAGGTTAATACCGAACTTATAAAGGAACTGCCCTCCGTATTTGAAGCCGATGTATTCCGTTCCGTGCAGCTTTTACCGGGTGTTAAAGCTGCCTCTGATTTCTCAAGCGGACTTTATATACGTGGCGGAAGTCCGGACCAGACCCTCATCCTGCTCGACCGGACCACGGTATACAACCCAAGTCATTTCTTTGGTTTCTTTTCCACCTTTAACCCCGATGCCATAAAGGATGTAAGGCTTTATAAAGGAGGATATCCTGCTGAATATGGTGGGCGACTCGGTTCGGTACTCACCATCTATAACAAGGATGGAAACCGTAAAGAAACGGTTGGCTCTGCCACCATAGGACTGCTGGCATCGCGTGCCAGTATTGAAGGTCCTTATAAGAAAGGGTCATGGATGCTGGCCGTTCGCCGCTCAACACTCGAACCCCTGCTTGCGGGTCTTCGTCAGTCTGTTGATAACATCCCATCAAAGTTCTATTTCTATGATGTGAATGGGAAGATCAATTTCGACGCTAATGCCAACAACAAATTCTCCCTGGCTTTCTATGCCGGGCAAGACCGGGTAACCTTCCCCTTTACTGATGATGCTGTGTTTGAATTGGATTATGGCAACCAGACGGTTAGCGGAAACTGGACACACATCTTCTCCGAAAAACTTTTTGCCAACACCGTTTTAACCGGTTCCCGCTATTTCAACTATCCGGATTTTGATCTGGCCGGTACACCCTTCAGCCGGGAAAATAATATTTATGATTTTTCTCTCAAATCGGACCTGGAGTATCTTCCAAATAATGATCACCGCCTGAAATTGGGATTCTGGTCAGGTATTTTTACGTTCAAATTAAATGATATTTTCGATGACAGAACCACCTTTCAAAGTCGCATTCAAAATCAGTATGCCTCATTTTATGTTCAGGACGAATGGCGGCCTTCGGACCGCTGGATCCTGACTCCCGGTGCACGATTCAATTATTTTTCAGATGGAGAATATATTCGGGTTGAACCGAGAGTGGCTGTCGAATACCGTCCAACCAACCGCATACGCCTGCAGGGAGCTTATGGCCGTTACAACCAGTTCATTACCCTTATTTCAAACGAAGCTTTTTCCGGCTTTGATGTCTGGCTGACCTCCGCTGAGGGGGTTTCACCGGCTTACGGTGATCAATTTGTGATTGGGGCTAAAACTATCCCATTTCAAGATTATGGACTCGATATAGAACTCTATTATCGCAGCATGAATGACCTGTTCGAACTGGACCCCTTCCTTCCGGACGTGGGCGGATTACCGTACCAGGATGTATTCAGGTTTGGGGAAGGATATGCCTACGGAACCGAAGTGTTTTTTGAAAAGAGAGCCGGACGGTTTACCGGCTTCCTCGGATATACGCTGGCCTTTACATGGCGTAAGTTCCCCGGCTTTAATGCTGAGATCTCCAATCAGGAGCAAACGGCTCGATTTTATCCGCCTAAATATGATCGCCGGCACGATATTAATGTCGTTGGCAACTACCAGCTCAATGACCGCTGGAAATTTACGGCCTCCTTTAATTTTGCCACCGGTCAGTCTTATACTAAGGTACTGGGGCGTTATGTACAATACGATCTGCCATGGACCAATGAAGACCGCAATGCATTTACCGTTGGCAAAGTGAATGCCTCACGACTCCCTAATTATCATAGACTTGATATTTCATTTTCCAGAACCGGACGGTTCTTTGACCTGGGTGATTCCGAACTTCAGCTGCAGCTTATCAACGTCTACTCAAGACGCAACACATGGTTTTATAACTTCGATTTCAATGAAAATCCGATCGAGATCAATGAGGTTAATATGCTGCCCATATTGCCATCCATATCATACACTGTTAATTTTTAGAATATGAAGCATTATTTGTTCATACCGTTAATCGCTCTTGTATTGATCTTATCTTCCTGCGATCCCTATGGACAGGACGAATACGAGGAATACTACATCGTGGAGTCATATCTGATCGCTAATGCTCTGCTTCCACAGGTCCGGCTTTCAACCACCGTACCGGCAGATGCCTTTTATGATTTTGAGAATGCTGCCATCAGCGATGCAGACATTCAAATACAGTTACTTGAAAGTGGACCGGAAAGTGCTACTGTACAAAGTTGGGTATATCGACTTGATACCCCCGGGATCTATTTACCCGAGACCGATCATAATGTGATCCCGGGCAGAACCTACAAACTTGATATTACCTTGCCCGTTACTTCAGAACGGATTACCTCCACGACAACCGTACCGGAGGCTTTCGAGATCATCGGAGAGGTGCAGGACTCTATCGTTTATCAATCCACCGAACAGCTTGAATTCACCCTCAGTGAAAGTTCCTATCCGGGAAGACAGAATATCTATGTATTTAATGCTGTGAGCCTGCAGCCGTTTTCTAAAAATCTCACCCCTTTTTATGCTGAGTTACTTTCTAATAGCGATGACCCCGAAGAAGACCTTGAGGAATTTGCAAACAACAGCTCGGGGATCATCAACGAAAGCGGTTTTGAATTTAACCCTGATGGAAGCGCCACCGTGCAATATCCGTGGATAGGGGTGGCTTTTTACGAAGACAACTTGATCGTTGCCAACACCATAGATGATAACGTCTATGATTTCATTCGTTCGCAGGAAACACAACTTGGCGGATCAACCCTTTCGCCGGGAGAGATCCAAAATGTAATTTATAATATCGAAGGTGGAATTGGTGTGTTTGGAGCCTTAGCTTCCGATACGGTACAAGTATACATTAAACGTCCCGGTTCCTGATATGACCTCAAGGATATTATTGATAATTTTAGCAACCTGCTTTTGGGCTGAGCCGATCCTGGCTCAGAGTTCGGGAGAATTCGAGATCGCACGGGCAAAATACCGCGGGGGTGGCGATTGGTATAATGACCCCTCGGCACTCGAAAATCTTATTCAGTTCACCAAGAATAATATCCCGATCCGCATTTCAGATTCCTACAACGATGTGGATCTTGGAAGTGCCGAATTGCATTCCTATCCCTTTCTGTTTCTGACCGGTCACGGTAACATCACGCTTAATAATGCAGAAATTCGGAACGTCCGGGAATACCTAGTAAATGGAGGCTTCCTGTATATCGATGATGATTATGGGCTTGATGAGTATATCCAGCCAATATTAAAACGGATCTTTCCTGAAGAAGAATTAGTAGAGATCCCCTTCAACTACCCCATATATGACCAGATATTCGAGTTCAATTCAGGTCTTCCCAAGATCCATGAACATGATGGAAAACCACCACAAGGCTTTGGTATCTTTTACAAGGGCAGATTAGTGGTATTCTACAGCTACGAATCCAATCTGGGAGATGGCTGGGCGGACGCTGAGATCCACAATACCCCACAGGATCTGAGGCAGAGAGCCCTTCAAATGGGGGCCAATATTTTAGTCTTCGCACTCACTAAAAACTGATCACGCTGGACAAAGCCCTTACTTTTGAAGATGGTTTGAAAACATTTCGCGGCGAATGCCTTTCTGCCGACAGAAACAGGCCCGAAATCTGATGGGTTGATCTTGAATCAAGTCTTGAATTTTTGGCAGGTAATGGACTCCCGTCAGCACGGGAGTGACTAAATCATGATATATAGCTAAATCACTACCTACTTCTCATTCTTCATCTTGTAGGTAAAGACCTTTTCGTTGACTTCGTTACTAACGCCTTTTTCGGGATCAGGATAGAGATCGTCAGGATCGGTGGTCTCACGGCGGGTTAACTTCGATTTCACGTCCTTCTGCCTTTCCATCAGTTTCAGTTTTTCATCTCCTTCAGCTTCTCCTATACGGTCTGCCAGTTCATTCAGTTTTCTGCGATAAAAACTGATCTGAGACGCCCGAATTGAACTTTTCGCTGTCTTATATGGATTTTTATCCTTCTCATACTTCAGGCCGATCTTTTCTTCGTGACGGTCACTGGCAGAGTGTTGTTCCAACAAAACATCCCCTACCAATCTTGGAAAGGGTTCTTTTTCGCCGGTGTATGTATTCATCGAAAAATCTTCTTCACTTTTATACCGCTCAATGATATCATTATAGAACATCCGAAGTTCGTCATCCTCAAATAGCTTGGAATTCGTGAATGAGCAAATGTATTCCACCATATTGCGACCATAAGTGATCATCAGACGTATCAGTTCTTTCTCAAAATGGGGTTTTTTCCTGGATGCAGCATTGAATCTCCCCGAGTCTTTGGATGACGAAAGCCTTTTTTCTCCGATCGGCGGTGCATCATCCTGTGGTCCTTCCTGATTCTGAATACGCTGACGAACTTCCTCTCTTCTTTCAGAACGTTTCTCTTCCCAGCGCTTATCGTTCATTACCCGCTCCAGCTGATCATAGAGATCCGATTCCTTGACCTTCTGGAATTTCTGTATCTTTTGATGCAGGTACTGAACATAGACCTGCCTTTGAATGGAATCCTGAATGCTTGCGATCGACTCCAGGATCTCTGTTATAACTTTCGGCACTTCGGTTGGTTTATCCAATCGCCCTTCCTCACCGGCCTTTAGCAGAAGAAAATCCACAAAATCACCGGCTTCTTCATTCTTAAGATCATCAAAAGACTCTTTACCAAATTGCTTCACAAAAGAATCCGGATCCTGTCCGTCCGGCAACTCCAACAGCTGGACTTCCATACCTTCCGCCAGGGCAATGTTAATGCCCCGCTTCATCGCATTTTGACCTGCATCATCGGAATCATAGATCATCACGATACGGTCTCCATAACGATGCAGGATCTTCAACTGTCCGGGCGTCAAAGAGGTACCACTGCTTGCCACCACGTTTCCGATCCCGTTTTCCATCAGGGTGATCACATCGGTATAACCTTCAACCAGTAACACCTCTTTATGCTTACGGATCTCATTCTTCGCAAAATTCACGCCGTAAACAACCTCACTTTTGTTATATACCTTGGTCTGAGAGGAATTGATGTACTTCGCCGTCTTTTCGGTGCCCAATACCCGTCCGGCAAAAGCAATCACCTTACCGGTGGGATTGAATATCGGGAACATTAACCGACCCCTGAAAGTATCGTAATAACCATCTCCCCGATTACTCGGTTTTATGAGATCAGCTTCCAGTAAATAATTTTCATCGATACCCGCATTTCTGGCAGCTTTGATCAATTCATCACCACCTGCCGGAGCATAACCGAGGCCATATTTTCTAAAAACTTCCCTGTTATACCCTCTATCTTCAAGGTATTTAAGAGCTTTCTCTGCTTCGGGATTCTCGATCAGATTTCTGTAAAAATAGACCCCTGCAAATTTAAGGGCATGAAGGATCCCTTCCCTTAGCTGGGTGGTTTCGGTATGCTCTTCGTTATCTTCTTCAGGAATAAAGACTCCATAGCGTTCAGCCAGTTGCCTTACCGCCTCTGTGAATCCTATACCTTCCTGATCCATGACAAACTTGAAGACATCCCCTGATTCTCCACATCCAAAACACTTGAATATCTGCAACCTGGGCGTCACATTAAAAGAAGGTGTCTTTTCATCATGATAAGGACAGAGCCCCACAAAACCGCTGCCAGACCGCTTCAGCTTCACATAGTCTTGCACTACCTCTACAATATCTGCAGCCGCCCGTACTTCCTCTTTTTTATCGTCACTTATCATACTTAATAATGAGCATTTAATGGCTCGGAATAAAGTAAAATTATGAATTCATGCTGATTTTTTCTGAATCGGATCCTTATCCACTTTCGAGTGTATATATTGGTAAGATGATACAGTATCAGTTTAACTATTCTTAAAATAATCAATTGGTTTAGACTGTTACTAACATGTACATTTCGATAGAATATATTCCAAAGAATTCAGATAGTATTACAGACGTCATTATGAAGGTTTTTATTAAGATCATTTCCATTTGTGCTTTCTTTGCACTTACAATGAGTACCTCACTGAGTGCGCAAAGCTTGACTGAATTTCTATTCGGTCAAAGAGTAAATAAGTCCTATTCAGATCCCGGACTCGACGTCAACTCTGAGGCATACCTCGATTCTGTTATCGCTAATACTCCTCTCAAGGAAAAGATCGGGCAGTTATTCTTTGTTCCTGCTGAAGGCCGATTTACCAATCGTGATTCCAGAAATTTCAAGCTATTGGAAGAACTGGTTGAAGATTATAATGTTGGTGGCATCATTTTCATGCGCGGTGATATTTATGGTCAGGCTGTACTTACCAATAAACTGCAGCGAATGGCTAAATTTCCGCTGTGGATCTCACAGGATATGGAGTTCGGAGCAGCAATGCGTATATCGGGCACTACCCGGTTCACACCTGCAATGGGGGTGGCTGCCACCGGTAACAAACGCAATGCCTTTATGATGGGCAAAATAACGGCCCTTGAGGCCAAGGCTCTTGGGGTTCATCAGGTTTATGCCCCCGTATTGGATGTGAACAACAATCCGGATAATCCGGTTATCAACGTTCGTTCTTTTTCAGGTGATCCAAAGATGGTTTCTGATTTTGGAACTGCTTTCATCCAGGGAGTCCAGAGTGAGGGAGTTGTAGCAACCGCTAAGCATTTTCCGGGCCATGGCGACACCGACACAGATTCTCATACCGACCTTCCCGTGGTCAATCATAGCTACGAGCGGCTTGATTCTTTAGAGCTGAAACCTTTCAGGGCGGCTATCGATGGTGGTATCAGCAGCGTAATGAGTGCACATATTGCATTTCCGAAACTAAATGGAGGAACGTATACACCGGCAACGCTCAGTCCTTTTATACTTGAAGAGATATTGAACGACTCTCTCAACTTTGATGGCATGGTGGTTACAGACGGACTGGAAATGAATGGGATATCATCCAAGTATTCACCGGGACAGGCTGTTGTTAAGGCTCTGAATGCCGGCGCCGATATCATGCTCATAAGTCCGGATGTTTTTACAGCTATCAATGAAGTGGAGCAAGCGGTTAAAGATGGTGAGATAACTGAAGAACGCATAGATAAATCTTTCCGTAAGCTCATGGCCTGGAAGCAACAGTATGGGTTATTGAATAAAACTAACCAGGTGGATATCTCTTCTTTGGACCTGAAGATCAATACGGCTTTCCACAGGGCTGAGGCCGATCGTATTGCCCGTGAATCCACAACCATTTTGAAGAACGAAAAAGACCTGATCCCTCTTCTTCCTTCAAAATATCCTGAGATCATGGTCATTTCAGTAGCCGATGACAGTGATGGGGATACCGGTTCTTCATTTGCCCGTCAGATCAGAGATTACCACCCAAATGTCTCTTTCCATGTATATGACAAACGCACCGGTGAAAAGGATAAACGTGAGATGCTTCAAAAAGCCAAAGACGTGGACCTTGTTATCATCAGTTCATTTATATATTTGCGATTTGCACAATCCATTCATTTGTCAGACAGTCAGATCTCATTCCTGAATCGCGTTCTCAGAACCAATAAACCTTCCATATTGGTATCATTCGGAAATCCTTATGTACTTAGTGACCTCAAAAATGCGGACGCTCATATTCTTGGATGGTATAATTCCTCACAACAGATCAGCGGTGTGGTTCCTGCCATCTTTGGCGCAACAGAAGTAAAAGCCCGCTTACCCATTGAGATCCCCGGACTCTATGACCTTGGTGAGGGCATTGAGATCCCACATACCACTCTTCGATTCGGCACCCCCGAAGAAGTGGGAATGGACCATAATAAGTTATTTGAGATCGACAAGATCGTAAATGAGGCTATCCGTGATTCGGTATTTCCGGGAGCAGTGGTTGCAGTGGTTAAAGATGGCGTTTTGGCTTACAATGAACCCTATGGTTATCAGACCTATGAGAAAACCAATGCCATCAAGAACACGGATGTATATGACCTGGCCTCCATTACCAAAGTATTGGCTACCACCGCTTCCACCATGAAGCTTATCGATGAAGACAAACTCAATTTGGATGACCCAATCGCTAAATTTATTCCGGAATTCAACACTCCTGACAAAAAAGACATTACCATTCGGGATATCCTCCTTCACCAAACAGGACTACCCCCTTTCAGGGTATATGTAGACTCCTTGAAAACCCGCAGTGAGATCATTGAAGCCATAAAGAATGAACCCCTGACCTACGAACCGGGTACTCAATACGTTTACAGTGATCTTGGAATGATCTTGTTGGCTGAGATCATAGAGGATGTATCTGGCCAACCGCTTGACCGGTATGCGCGAAGTGAATTTTATTTTCCAATGAACATGTACAGTACCTTCTTCAATCCAAGTAAGAACAGCCGCTGGTTAACACGCAGAATACCACCGACAGAAATTGATACAGTTTATGAGCGCGGATTGGTTCAGGCTGAGGTACATGACGAACGGGCCTATTACCTGGATGGTGTTGCCGGCCATGCCGGTTTATTTTCCTCTGCTATTGATGTGGCCAAATTCAGCACCATGTTACTTAACAATGGTACTTATGCAGGGCAACAATACCTGAAACCCGAGACCGTTCAACTCTTCACGTCCAAACAATCTGAACTTAGTGGCCGGGGACTCGGTTTTGACCGCAAAAGCTCTACCGGTTTCACGACTGCAGGTAGTAATGCCAGTGATGACACATTCGGACATCTTGGTTTTACCGGCACCAGTTTCTGGATAGATCGTGAAAAAAATATGGCGGTCATTCTATTGACCAATCGCACATACCCCAACCGTTCGTATGGCGGTCGCATCAGCAGGATCAGAGCTCGGGTGGCAGATGCAGCCTACTCAGCTATAATGAATTGATAAATTATGCCAGATACTTTCACAACCCATTCCTATGTTCCATACTCTCAAAACCCAAGAACCTGTGTAGTTGAGGGCAGCTCAGGTAGGTTTTATGCCGGAGTCAGAATAGAAAATATCTCTTATCCCCTGACCATACCGGCCGTTCAGGCAGCCTGTACCATCTGTTTAAGCGAGGGTGATACCCCGTCCAAGCTATACTTAAATGAGTCTAACTACGAACAACTCCATTTCTGGAAAAACGAGTTTGAACTTGAGGTCATATTTGAAACAGATCTACCCACAGATAACTTAGAATACCTTTTACAACCTGATACTGATCAAATAACAGCCTCGAGTAAACTGCAGGAATTACTCTCAAAAGCTGTGGTTCCTAACTCTGATTTCCAGGTTGCAGCTCTTTTATTTACTGATAATGGGTATTACGAAGGAGTGAATATTGAAGTAAGTGAATGGACCAAAGGCCTATGTGCTGAGCGTGTGGCTATCGCAAAGGCCGTCACAGCAGGTCACACAGAATTCAAACGCTTTGAGATCCTTACGAAAAAAGGTCAGGTAAGCAGCCCTTGTGGTTCTTGCCGGCAGGTTATTGCGGAATTCATGCCAACCAGTAAGATCGTGCTCCACCATGCTGACAAGACTATATCGGAACATTTCATGAATGACCTATTGCCATTTAATTTCACTTCCGACTCCCTGAAAAAATAAATTCGGGTTCTATTTCTAATTTAATCGCCTAACTTCCTTCTTATATTTTCCCATAAAATCAGAAATAAAGCTAAAAGTCAGGCATAGTTCGCCTGAAATTTCGGGGATAGTTCAGATAAAAGTGCAAAAAGTTCACTTTTAGGTAAAAAACTGCACTTTTAATTTGACTCAATACCCCCGATTGAATAGCTTCAACGCACTTTCTGAAAACAGAAAATATTAACCAATAATAATTTAACGGAGCTATTAATGAGCAGAGTTGAAGAAATCAAAAATCTCGTAGAAGAAACCGCAGTTGAAATGGAAAAATTCTACGACAAAGGCAACAAAGCTGCAGGTACTCGTGCACGTAAAGGCCTACAAGAACTAAAGAAATTGGCCCAGGAAATTCGCCTTGAGATCCAGGACATCAAGAATAAAGACTGATTCATTACAGCTTTTTATTTTTAGTATAAAGCCGCTTGAACGAGCGGCTTTTTTATTTTGTATATTATAGTAAACAAATCAACTAATACACTTATGTACAAAGACTTAGCCGACGCCGTTGAATCGCTTAAAGAGAAAGGATTTGATCATGTATTTGAATTGGGAGAAGACCACATTACCTGCAGCACTACCAATGCTAAGTATACACCTGATCAACTCAGTATAGTTGAATCACACAGCTTTGGCCAGGGTACTGATCCCGGCAGTGAATCCACCGTTCACGCTATTGAGTCTGACCAGGGCGTTAATGGGGTCTTGATCCTCTCATATGGCGTTTATGTGGATCCTGATAAAGCCAAATTGATCGATCAGCTATTGAAATCAGCTGATTAATCTTTTCCCATATATCGCTCAGGAATTGGATTATCTTCTGACTCATGAGCCCAGTATATCGTAACTACCCACCAGCGTTCACCATCATCAAACAGCTGAATGCTATTTATTCCCTTGTTGAACGGCTCTGCATCCATCTTGCTTCTTTTTGAGCCGTAGGTACTCATCACATGCACAATTCGCCCATAATGATGCTCCTCCCGGTTGATCTCATACTCGTAAAATCCGTTTTCAACAAAATAGGGATCCGTGTTTTGAACGAATTCTTCAGGAGTCATGATCTGATAAGTATTTTTTCCACTCTCGCCACTCGCCGTTGGTATGAGCCTTGAACCGGGTAACATCAGATTACGAAATCTATCCCAATCCCGGGGTTCACCTTTCTCACCGGAAATTGAAGCGTACAAGGCTTCCATTAGATTATCGATGCTTTGCACATCTATCTCCCGTTGCGCTTCACTTACCTGAGCATTGATATGTTGTACTCCAAAAAGGATGATCAACAATAGTATGTTTAGTTTTTTCATCTAATTTTCTAATTATGTTTGGGGTTATTACTTGTACGAGAGCTAAAGTCGGGACGACGCTTATTCCACACAATTATCTTTGCGACGGGTATCTACAATATGAAATATCTTCCATCCATCAGCTGTTTTAAGCAACTGAAAGGAATTCACCCCACAATGAGAGAATTCCTCACCTACATAGAATTCATAGGGTGTCCATGCTGAGGCAAGATCGCCATCTACCTTGATCTCATATCCGTTCAGTTTTTCATTCAAAACACCGGGTTCAGCCCGATGAATATCAGACAGGAATTGACTCAGATCTCCGCCCGCAACACTCACACTGCCATCTTCATGGGTTCTGATGGTCTGCATGATGGTATCCCTTTTGAAAGCTGAAGCGACAACACTGCTGTCACTTGCTGACATCCCTACAAAAAGCCGGTCTATGGTTTCCTGTACTTCGATCTCTTGCGAAGTCTGTGCATTTGCGAATTGGAGCATTCCGCTCATAAGCAGTATGCCCGATAGTAATAGAAGTCTCATTCTCATAAGATTTTTTCATGGTTAATGGTTCAGCCACAATTACGTAAATAAATCTGAGAAGTTTGTAAGAAGATGTAATTGAATTTAAAAGTCAGAATAAGGTGGATATGTTATTAGGCACACTCATTGGGGTTGATCCTTTTTATGATTGACAATACCTGATAATTAATAACCGGTAAGCATCCGCTCTATCCATGTACCATTCCTTAGTTGCCATCCAACCGGAACACAGATGACGCCGATCTTGCGGATAGTAGCTAAAAAACAAATCTTTCCGTGATAATCCGTCCAATCCGTGTTCCATTCAATTGCTTCAACCAGATACAAAAAAGCCCCGCATTTTATTCAAATGCGGGGCTTTCAATAACTTTGATTACAGTATTTATTACAGCAACATCGAAAGTGGATTTTCCAGCAGATTCTTAACGGTATTCAGGAATTCTGCAGCTTTGGCTCCATCCACGATACGGTGGTCGGAGGAAAGCGTCACTTTCATGCGCTTGCCGGGAACCACTTCTCCATTCTCAACAACCGGAACGTCACGGATAGCTCCAACGGCTAAGATACAAGCATTAGGTGGGTTGATGATGGCCGTGAATTCCTCAATGCCAAACATCCCCAGGTTACTGATCGTGAAGGTACTGCCTTCCATTTGCTCAGGCTGTAACTTCCGGTCACGTGCCAATCCGGCCAGCTCTCTCGTTTCGGATGAGATCTGCAGCAGGCCTTTTTTGTCTGAATGACGGATAACCGGAGTCATCAATCCTTCGTCTATAGCTACTGCCACAGCAACGTGTACATCGCCATGCTCTTTGATCACATCTCCATGCCACGAACTATTTACTGCCTGATGGCGAGTTAACGCAACTGAGCAAGCTTTCACGACAATATCATTGAAGCTGATCTTAACATCATTGGCTTCATTCATTGACGTGCGTGCTGCAATAGCCGCTTTCATGTCAATATCGATAGTTTCATAGAAATGTGGGTTCGTGAACTTGCTTTCAGATAAGCGGCGTGCAATGGTCTTCCTCATCTGAGAGATCTTCACCTCTTTGCTTTCCAGACTTTCGAAACTTTGTGTTGAAGCTGAGGCTACAGCAGGTTGAGCTGTCTCTTTATAATTTTCAATATCTGCCTTGATGATGCGACCATTTGGTCCTGACCCATCTACACGAGAGAGTTCAATACCTTTATCTTCGGCCATTTTACGAGCCAATGGAGAAGCTTTGATCCTGCCATCATCCGCTTTTGAAGAAGTCTTACTTTTATCAGATGAAGTTTCAGATCTTGGGGAAGTCAGTGTTGCACTGCCACCGGAAGCATCTTTTTTGGCTTCTGACTTATCTTCAGATTTTTTAGAGTCTGAAGAGCCAGCACCTTCAAGGATATCGGAAATATCTTCACCTTCCTCACCCAGAACGGCCATAAGTCCACCCAATGGTACGGCATCACCCGCCTCCACAAGGATCTTAAGTACAGTTCCTTCATCAAAAGCTTCTACTTCCATCGTGGCTTTATCAGTCTCCACTTCGGCAATAATATCACCGGCTTCTACTTTATCACCTTCTTCTACATTCCACGAAGCGATCACCCCTTCTTCCATGGTATCGCTGAGCTTCGGCATTTCAATCTTAATCGCCATAATCTTATTTCTAAACTGTTGAGTGAGTTGTTCCTAATTTTATATTTCGTCTAATTTAACGGGTGTTGGAGTGAAAAGGCAAAATGCAAAAGTGAAATGTGTGTCTAATACTTTTCACTTTTGACCTTTCACTTTTCACCTAATTTCTATAGGTAACCTGGTTTACCGCTTCGATCACCTGCTTTGCATCCGGAAGCCAGGCATCCATCAGGTTCTTGGCAAATGGTGCGTTCACATCCGGAAGTGTAACACGCTGAACGGGAGCATCCAAATAATCGAAAGCTTCACGCTGGATCAAAAACCCGATCTCAGCTGCAAAACCGGCAAATGGATGTGCTTCATCCACAACCACACAACGATTGGTTTTCTTGATCGATTCCACGATCAAAGGCAGATCCAGTGGTTTTACCGTTCTTGGATCAATAATTTCCACATCCACACCGTCTTTCTCAAGCTGAGCTGCAGCTTGTTTTGCGACATGATACATTTTACCATGAGCAACAACTGTAACGTCACTTCCTTCTCGCTTGATCTTACCTTTCCCAATGGGAATAATGTAATCTTCTTCTTCTGAAACTTCGCCTTTCATTCCATACATCTGCTCCGACTCCATGAACAATACGGGATTGTCGTCACGGATTGCGGATTTTAAGAGCCCTTTGGCATCATCCGGCTCGGAAGTGTAGATCACTTTCAGGCCGGGGAAGTGGGCGTACATGGAATCGTAAGCCACGGAGTGCGTAGCACCCAATTGACCAGCGGAGGCATTGGGTCCGCGAAATACGATAGGCATCGTAATTTGTCCGCCTGTCATATAGCCTGCTTTGGAAGCGTGGTTGATGATCTGATCAGCAGCTAAAACCGCAAAATTAAAGGTCATGAATTCCACAATGGGACGAAGACCGTTCATTGCAGCCCCCACTCCAATGCCGGCAAAGCCAAGCTCTGAGATCGGGGTATCGATCACACGCTTGTAACCGTATTTATCTAAAAGTCCTTCGGTGGCTTTGTATGCGCCATTGTATTCGGCAACTTCTTCACCCATGATGA
Organism: Gracilimonas sp. B-17; assembly: GCF_056857935.1. Taxonomy (NCBI): domain Bacteria; kingdom Pseudomonadati; phylum Balneolota; class Balneolia; order Balneolales; family Balneolaceae; genus Gracilimonas; species Gracilimonas sp. B-17. Next base: position 667,671 of record NZ_JBSXOA010000012.1, on the reverse strand, counting down.
AGACTTTTTCTTCACGGGCCATTTCCTCGTCAATTGCCTCTCGTATTGCTTCTCTAAATTGTAATTCAGCCATTACTTTATGTGCTCAGTTTTAAAAATTAGTTATGGAAATAAGGTTCGTCTTCGGCAAACATATCATCGTAAAGGGCCGACTCATCCGGGAAGTCCGAGTTATCAGCAAATTCCACGGCATCCAATACTTCTTGTTCCACCTTTTCTTCTATTTCCTCAATTTCTTTGTCCTTGAGGATCTTCTCATCTTTCAGATATGTTTTCAATCGCTCAATAGGATCATATTTCTGATATTCTTCCAGTTCCTCTTTGGTCCTGTATTTCTGAGGATCTGACATTGAGTGACCACGGTAACGATAAGTTCTGATCTCCAGGAAGTATGGTTCTGATGATTTCCGAACCTCTTCAGAGACCTCTTTCATAGCTTCATAGACTGAAAATACATCCATCCCATTAACAACCTTGCTTTTCATTCCGTACGCTTTGGCACGGTCAACGATCTCGGTAACCGTATGTCGGCGAGCAGCGGTACCCATAGAGTATCCATTATTCTCTACCGCAAATATGGCAGGCAATTTCCAAAGGTTCGCAATATTAAAGGTCTCGTGCAGAGCCCCCTGATCCACTGCGCCGTCCCCAAAGAAAGTCGCGGAAATTCTACCATTCTGGTTATACTTATTTGCAAATGCAAGCCCGCCACCGATCGGAATATGACCACCAACAATTCCATAACCGCCCCAAAAATGGTTTTCAGTTTTGGCAAAGTGCATAGAACCACCTTTGCCTTTAGAGCATCCGGTTTTCTTCCCAAATAATTCGGCCATTCCTTCATTAGGAGTGATGCCACGGCACAATCCCCAGCCGTGATCGCGATAAGCCGTGATAATATCATCGTCATCATTCAGTGCAAACACTGTTCCGGTCGAAACAGCCTCCTGACCAATATAAAGGTGCAAGAATCCACCGAATTTCCCTTTTTGATACTGCTGCATGGCACGTTCTTCAAATCGTCGCTGAAGATACATCTGCTCATACATGGCTTTGAGGTTATCCTCACTCAAGCCTAGTGATTTATGCTTTTTCTTAGTGGGATTGGGGAGATCAACACCTTTCTGGACAGCGCCTTCTTTCTCACTTCCTATTCCCCGTGGGGCAAAATTAATTTCGTCTGTTTTCTTTTTAGCCATAATATTGTTTTGAGATCATTCTTTGCATCAAAGGTTGCAAATATATCCATTTTTTATGAAGATTTTGTGATTTGATTCCAGCTGCTAAAACTGGCATTAGATTGTCATCCCGAGTGCCTTAAAACATAGTGTGACCAATGTGTCTAACACGAGGGATCTCAATTTTAACTACTGCTAAGATTTCAAATTTGAGATCCTTCGCGGAATACAGCCTCAATCTATATAGCCTATCATGCGTTCAGGATGACACCCTTTCGAGCTGTCCAACCGTCACTTATTGAATAATTTCCTCGATCATTTCATTCACTTTTTCGAGGGCCTCAGCGAGTTTTTCAGGCTGGCGTCCACCGGCAGTTGCCAGGTTTGGCTGGCCACCTCCACCTCCGCCAACCAGTCGTCCAAGCTGACCAACCAACGCTCCGGCTTTTAATCCTTTATCCTTGATAAGATCTTCTGTAACTGCCACCATCAGGTATACTTTCCCTTCTTCTTCATCTTTAGCACCTAAAACGATCACCGAATTCTTCTTCACTTTCTGAAGACCATCGTACCCAAGTTGTTTCAATGCATCCATATCTGCGCCCGGGATCTCACCTTTGACTAAATTGATACCTGAATTGAGCTCACCGGCTCCCTGGATGAGCTCATCCAATTTGGCGCCGGTATTTTGCATCTGCACTTTTTCGAGTTCTTTCTCGAGAGCTTTTTTCTCCTCGATCAGCTTCAATACATCGGCAGCCAGATCCTCTGTTTGACCTATAGCTCCTTTCACCTGCTGCAATAATCGCTTTTCGCTCCGAAGGATCTCATCTACCTGGGTTCCACAAACCGCTTCAATTCGTCTAATACCGGCTGCCACCGAGGTTTCATTGGTGAACCGGAAGTACCCGATCTCACCGGTGGCGCCAACATGGGTTCCTCCACATAATTCTACCGAATAATCTTCATCAAAAGTGATCACACGAACCGTTTCACCATATTTTTCACCGAACAACATCATGGCTCCTCGTTCCTTGGCTTCATCAATGGGAACGTTTCTCTCTTCCTGCAGCAGGATGTTTTCTTGTATCTTCTCGTTTACCAACTGCTCTACTTCATCCAGCTGCTCATCCGTCATGGCTTCAAAATGAGAGAAATCAAACCGCAAATGGTGTTCATCCACCAATGATCCCTTCTGTGCCACATGTTCTCCGAGAATACCGCGCAGTGCAGCATGAACCAGGTGTGTGGCTGAGTGATGTTTTTGAATTTCTATGCGTCTATCAAGATCAATGGATGCAGTCCAGGTACCTGAAAGGTCTTCGGGAAGTTTATCCACATAATGAATGTGAAAATTATCTATCCCCTTTTGAACATCTAAAACTTTCAAATACTTCTTACCATTCGATATGGTCCCAGTATCAGCAATCTGACCACCACTTTCAGCATAGAATGGAGTCTTCGCAAGGTGAATAGCAAATTTATCACCTTCTTTTTTATAACCTAGAATCTCAGTCTCTACTTCCGCATTGTCATATCCTACAAATTCAGACGTGTAATCGGTGTTTTCGTGATATACAGCTTTAAATTTTAAAACATTACTCTGATCCACCGAAAACTTACCGGCGGCCCGAGCTCTTTCTTTCTGGGCTTTCATGTGTTTGTTGAATTCTTCTGTATCCACCTCCACCCCGCGCTCACGAGCCATCAATTCAGTAAGGTCGATCGGGAATCCATAGGTATCATGTAACTTGAAAGCATCTTCACCGGAAAGCTTCTTCTTACCTTCCACCATTTCGTTGAATAGCTCAATCCCCTGCCCCAATGTCTTAAGGAAACTCTTTTCTTCCGAGCGGATCACATTCACAATGTATTCTTTCTGAGCTTTGATCTCCGGAAAGATATCCTTGAATTGCTCAGCCAATACATCCACCAGTTTATAGAAGAATGGCTCTTTGAAATCCAGCACGTCCCAGCCATAGCGGATAGCACGTCGTAAAATTCGGCGGATCACAAAACCTCGCCCTTCATTTCCGGGAGAAGCTCCGTCTGCAATGGAGAACGTCACAGCCCGAATATGATCTGCGATCACCCTCATGGCTATGTCCTTTTCCTCATCCTCCCCATAAGTCAATCCGGCCAATTCGGCGATCTCATCGATCACCGGAGTAAAAACGTCTGTATCGTAATTGGAGGTCTTATCTTGCAATACCGCACAAATTCGTTCAAAACCCATCCCGGTATCTACATGCTGTGCAGGCAATTTTTCAAGAGAAGCATCCGGCTTACGATTGAACTGAATGAAAACCAGGTTCCAGATCTCCATCACGCGAGGATCATCCATATTCACCAGGTCGCGACCGGGTTTTTGTTTTCGTTCTTCATCCGAGCGTAGATCGATGTGTACTTCAGAACAAGGACCACACGGACCGGTTTCACCCATTTCCCAGAAATTATCTTTCTTGCTGCACTTCAGGATATGATCGTGGTTAATAGTTGTTTCACTCTTCCACAACGCAATTGCTTCGTCATCAACGGGCAGACCGTCTGCTTCATCACCTTCAAAAACAGTAGCATAAAGACGATCCGGATCGAGTCCCCATTTGTCTACCAATAATTCCCACGCCCAACCTATTGCTTCCTTTTTAAAGTAATCACCAAATGACCAGTTACCCAGCATCTCGAACAGCGTGTGATGATAGGTATCATGACCTACTTCTTCGAGATCATTGTGCTTGCCGCTTACCCGAATACATTTTTGAGTATCGGCCGCACGCTTCCACAGTTTTCCGTCGTGTTTGAGTGCATCCTCTTCTCCAAGAAAAATAGCTTTGAATTGGTTCATCCCCGCATTGGTAAACAATAAAGTGGGATCGTTTTTGGGAACAACAGGAGCGCTGTCAACAATGGCGTGTTCTTTTTCAGCAAAGAAATCGAAAAATTCCTGACGGATCTGGGCGGAAGTCTTGTGCGACATTAATTACGATGTGTGAGTGTTGAATTTTACAGAGCCTTAAAGATAGGAAAAATATGGTTTGAACTCATGTTTGGATTGTGATTCGTTGGTCGTTATTCGCAAATCGGTTCATCGAAAATATATGGGGCTGGATTTGCGATGGACCGATGGACCGAATTATCGATTAATAATTTAACCTCGTTCCCAACGACCCCGTTGGGAATGCAACTATGGACCACCAGGTCCAAATGCGTTGAAACTAGCACCAAGCCTAATTTTTGGTTAACGATCTCTGCACAAAAACCCACCGGGCAAAAATTTTCCTCTCCATCATTTACCCCGGGTTGAAACCCGGGGCTATTTAAGTTTGACTCCTATGGAGTCGGGGAGCCTTAAAAATCCGGGCAATCCATAAATCCACCAAATCTGCGATCATTCGCAACATCAGCCTCATCCGCGTTCCATTCAATTATTTTTTATGCCACTATTGCAATACATAAAATTCAATTGTACTTTTAAATAAAAAGTACTTTGCATGAAAGATCAACAAGACTACATTCAGGATATTGCTGAGATCCGTTCCATGATGGAGCGATCTTCCAAATTTTTGTCCCTTTCCGGATGGGCAGGTATCATAGCCGGTATGGCTGCATTAGCAGGGGCAGCCATTGCTCATTTTGTTATGGATTTCAGGCCGGATGAGATCTTATATCCCTACCCTGATCTCACTGATCTGATACTTCTTTCTCTCGGTGTTTTAATTCTTGCACTGGCTGGGGCCATTTTTGATTCTCACCAAAAAGCAGGCAAACGAGATGAAAAAGCATGGAATCCTACTTCACGCAAAATGTTGTCAGCAATGTCTGTCCCCCTCTTCGCGGGAGGATTCCTTATCGTGATCCTGATCTCCAGAAGTTTACTCGGTTTGATCACTCCTTTGACCCTTTTATTTTATGGGCTTTCATTATTTAACGCCGGGTTTTATACCGTTAAAGAAGTTAGGATCATGGGGCTGATACAAATGCTTCTTGGCCTGCTGAACCTTACCTTCATGGAATATGGACTCCTTTTCTGGGCGCTGGGATTTGGCCTCGTACACATTCTTTATGGAATTTTCATGCACCTTAGGTATGAGCGGTGATCTGTATTGAAAATCTCTTTTGACGATCTACATAAAGCATTTGAAAGCCGCGTCAGGCTGGGCATCATGTCAGCCCTGGCAGTAAACGATGCCCTTGATTTTACAGCACTCAAGGATTTCCTGAGTGTGACGGATGGCAATCTGGCCACTCACATTAAGAAGCTTGAACAGGAAGGATTTGTGGAAGTTCAGAAGTCCTTTATAGACAATAAGCCCAACACTAGCTATTCAATGACTCCCGAAGGCAGAAAGGCTTTCAATGATCATCTGAATGTGATGGAACAGATCATAAAAACTCAAAAATAGATCAAAGCAAGCATGGATAGATCAGGATCACAACTTACAATCTCACTTTTGATCATTCTGTTGGGCCTTGCACTCATGGCCTACATGATCATTGTAGAAGATGAACCGGGAGCCTTGCCATTGGCTCTTATTATCGGCGGAACCATCTGGTTTACCATTATTCGATTTAGAATGGCCAAGAAAAAGAAATAAAAAATTTAACCTTTCACTTTGTATTTCAAAGTACAACACATGAATTAAACGGAGACCCTATCATGACAACTGAGAATAAATTATCCCGACACCTGATCTATATTGCCATTGCAACCATACTCTTACTTATGATCCCCTTAATTGCCATGCAATTCAGTACAGAGGTCAACTGGACCTTTTCAGATTTCCTATTTGCCGGAACCCTCCTCTTTGGAACCGGGCTGACCTTTAAGATCGTGACCCGGAATGCCTCTTCAAACCTATTTAAGATAGCATCTGCCAGTGCTTTAGGTAGTGGCTTGTTTTTGATCTGGGCCAATGGTGCCGTTGGAATCATCGGTTCTGAGAATAACGACTTCAACATCCTTTATTTTTTGGTGATCTTTGTGGGGATCATTGGATTATTTGCCTCACAACTAAAAGCCTGGAGGTTATTCCTTACCCTTTTTGCTATGGCTGCCACACAACTGATTCTGACTATTATCGCAATATTTACCGGCATGGCTGAACTTCCACACAGTTCCGTTTCGGAGATCATTGCCGTGAACGGCTTCTTTATCACGTGGTTTATAGTGTCTGCTTTACTATTCAAATATGCCGATGAAAAGGGATCAGGTGAACAATCTTAAATCAGATAAGCAGGAACGATTTATGAGCCTCTTGGTTTAGTTCACCATGTAATGATCGTACATTATTAAATAAACGATGAAGTTTGTAATCGGAATATTATTTTTCACTCTTTCTATGAATACTCAACTTATATTCAATTTTGAAGAGGGCTCGGACCTTAAGAATTGGATTATCGTGGATGATGTGGTCATGGGTGGCCGCTCAAGTGGTTCAATGGCTTTAAACCCTGAAGGACACGGCATTTTTTCAGGAGATATCTCTCTTGAGAATAATGGTGGATTTTCTTCGGTTCGCTACGAGTTTCCTTCTATTACCGTCAACAATGATCAGTTGATACGTATCCGGCTTAAAGGGGATGGGAAACGATATCAGTTTAGAGTTAAGCACGAAGTCAGCGACTATGCATCCTACACCAGCTATTTCGAAACAACCGGAGAATGGCAGGATGTTGAATTCCGGCTTGGAGATCTTTATCCAACCTTTCGTGGAAGGAAACTGGACCGTCCTGATTTTGATCATGATTCTATTGAAGAAATTCGGTTTCTGATCGGTAACAACAGGTCCGAGTCATTTAAACTCCTTATTGACAGCATTGAGCTCATCACAGAATGATTAAGACTGATATTCTCATCATAGGTGGTGGATTAACCGGGTTAACGCTTGCGTATTTACTCAGGAATACTGGCCGAAAAGTGATAGTAGTTGAGGCACGGGATCGAATAGGTGGACGAATTTTGACCGTTGGTGGTCAGGATCAGGCAACTGTTGAAATGGGTGCTACATGGCTCAGTCAGGCTCACTCAAATCTCAAGGCACTATTGAATGAATTAGGTCTGAATACCTTTCAACAAAAATTGGGAAGTAAAGCCATTTATGAACCAACTTCCATGAGTCCGCATCAGCTGGTTACTCTTCCAAAGAAACAGCAGGCAAGTTATAGAATTGAGGGTGGGACCTCAGCCCTGATCAATACCCTAGTCTCCTATTTAGACGATGAATTACTCGTCGTTGGAGAACAGGTAAACAAGATAATAAGTAGGGTTAACAAAATGCTTGTGGAATCTTCCAATACCATATTTGAAGCAGATCAGGTAGTCTCCACCCTTCCTCCAAAGCTTTTGGCTGAAAAGATTGAGATCGAACCGAAACTACCTGAAAGCATCTTGAAGGTTTTGTCTGGCACACATACCTGGATGGGTGAATCCATCAAATTTGGGTTTACATTTAATGAACCTTTCTGGCTAGAGAAAGACACCAGTGGAACAGTTTTCAGTAATGTAGGGCCGATCAATGAGATGTATGATCATACCACAAGTGATGGTAACCGACATGCCATAAAAGGATTTCTGAATGGCAGCTACTTTTCAATTTCAAAAGATGAGCGCCTGAACATGATACTTGAACAACTCAGAAAGTATTATGGTACTGTGGTAAATAATTACCAGGAATATTTCGAAATGGTGTGGACTAACGAGCCATTCACTTTTACACCTTATAGCAACCACGTGTTGCCACACCAAAATAATGGGCACAAGATCTTCCGGGAACCTTATTTAGATGATAAATTATTTATTGCAGGAGCTGAAACATCGGAGATCGCCCCCGGTTACATGGAGGGTGCCATTCACAGTGCCTATCATATCTTTGACAAGATCAAAAGTAGTGACTAAGCAACAATTTAAATTAAGGCCACAAGTTCTCAACATCTTTGGTGATTTACATTTAGATTTTATCAAATCAACTAATCGATCCAATTATGAAAACCATCCTCAATTATTTCTTCCGTGGCATACTTATCATTTTTCCGGTAGCCCTTACGGCCTACCTCGCTTATTCCACCATTATCTGGACAAATTCTCTTTTCAATAACTTACTGTTCAGCTGGTTCGATTATGAAATTCCGGGTTTAGGTATCATTACAGGATTCACTTTAACTACTATTTTTGGTTACGTGATGTCCAGGACTTTTGCCAGGCCGATTGTCTACCTGTTTGAAAAACTTATGACCAAAACCCCATTCATTAACATAGTATATAACTCACTTAAGGATCTTACGGAAGCATTTGTGGGAGAACGAAAGAAGTTCACAAAACCGGTGGTAGTGGAATTCAGTGAACCGGTTGGCATGAAGCGTTTTGGTTTTATAACGGAAGATTCCCTCTCCCATTTTGGGCTGGAAAATGAAGTAGCCGTATATTGCCCACACTCCTATAATGTTTCCGGCAACCTATATATTGTTCCTAGAGATAAAGTCACTCCCATCAAGACCGATCCAACCAACTTCATGCGATTTGTGGTATCCGGAGGTGTAACTAAAATTCACACCTGATGCCTTAGTAAACTTCCTCAAAGCAACGTGCGCCGGGCTTAACCTTTCGGCGCATGTCTTCCCAATCCCATTCATCCGGATCCATATCTACATAATCTCCTTTAACCAGCAGGTATTCAGGATACCCTTTCTTGGCCAAACCTTTGTAGATACCCGATTCCATTCCTTTGATACCACAGATGTAGACCAATGTATTGTCCTGACTGAAAATTGGATCCAGAATTTCTGCCTCATCTTCAATTGCTGTTTGCACATAGTACTTCGACCCGTCAGGCCGGCGATCTTCCCTGGAGATCTTGGCGATGTAATGAAAATTGTCATACTTTTTTTCCATTTCCATGAAATAATCGGGATAGATAAGGTCTGTACGGTAGGCTGCGCCAAAAACAAGTGCGATACTTCCTTTATAACCGGATTCGAGCATTTCCATGATCATTCCTCTGAATGGAGCTATACCGGTACCTGTCGCAAAAAAAACAAAATTGAAATCTTCCGGATGCTCAGGCAGTAAAAACCGCTTACCGCTAGGACCGGTGGCTTTAACTTTATCACCGGGCTTGAGATCTGCAAGGTAATTTGAACACACACCGGTATATAATTTCCCGTCTAATTCTTCTATAGTTCTTTTTACTGTTGTTGAGATAAGATTCGACTTACCATTTTCACCTACCGTTGGTGATGAAACCGAATATAGACGTAACTTGTGGGGCTTTCCTCTTTCATCCTCACCAGGAGGCAGAATACCGATCGATTGCCCAACTCGCACTCTTCCCTCAAGGTCGGTTCCCGAAACATCAAAAGTCACATGACGGACAAAGTTGGGACTGCTTTCCTTGGTGCAAATATAATTTTCAACGACTGTGATCTCGGTCGGATCCTTGGGAGAATAGATATTCAGTTCAACTTCAGGTAGAGTTATTTCCGCCATATTCTAATTCGGTGATTTGGTTCAAATAAAAAAAGCCCACATCCTTCTCAGATGCAGGCTTTGAAAATAGGTTATTCTCAATTAGAAATAAAATGTAAGTCCGGCTGATATGACATTACCACTGAATTCTTTTTCTGTGAGATCTTCACTTCCATCAAGAAACAGGTAACGATAATCAAAATTGAAAGCTGCTGATTCTGATATCGCGACATCGGCTCCAAAACCAAGATGGTATCCAAATTTTACCTCTGTGTCATCCCCTGGGTTAACAAAACCACCGTCATAATCATAAAAAGTGTAATAAGCTCCCAGACCTGCTAAACCATAGGGTGAAAAATTTCTTGCAAGGGGGGCAAAAAGCATTAATGAGCCGGTAATAGGCACTTGCTTAACGGATAATTCACCGCCGGTAGTAGTGTACGTTTGTTCACCCCTATATTCAATCGAGAATTCACCGCCCAGATATTTTCCTTTTGAACGGGATTGAAGACCAATAAACATGGTTCCATCTTCAGCATCAGGGGCTTTGTAATACCCTATTTTTGGGCCAATTCCTGATCCATCCTCTATTATATATTGTTGAGCAAAGGCCTGGGTGAACAGACTTGTGAACGCTATTACTGATACAATTGCAATTAACTTTTTCATTATTGTAGTGTTTGATTCAACTTCACTACTTTTAATGATCTCAGCCTTAATTGTTCCGATTCCTCATATTACTGATTACTGATACGATCTCTTATCAGTTCATCAATAGATAGCCTTTCTCCCCTTTCGTTCATCAATCGCGCAGCCTGTTGGTGAGTCACTCCGATACCTCTCATCCTGATGAGGTTTTCTTTGGAAAGGTCTTCCATGGTGTAACCAAGGTCAAGCATGTTGCTGGTAAAGAAAGCTGTAACATCAGCATTTCGGAGATCGATGAGATCCTGAATATTCAGATCGTAACCAAGTTCCTTCATCATTCTTGCAAAAGTGCCACTTACGTCAGCATTTTGCAGAGCTATCAGTTCGTCAAGGGTTACATCAGTGTACCCTATGTCTCTGATCTGAGAAGTATAGGTTGCCGTAACTCCTTCCTCACGAAGCTCCATTAGTTCTTCATGGGTCAAAGCTCCATATCCCATTTCTTCCATCCAGGCTCCCATACGGTTTAGCAGATCTTCATCCGGCTGATTGAGTTCCTGTACTATTGATTCGATCGGATTAATATCGAAAGTGGGAAAATTAATTTTCGAACCGGCATAAAAAACCAGTGTTGCAATGAATGCAATAAGAAGAATGTAATTAGCAATTTTTGAACCCGAGTTTCCTTCAGGTGTGGTCGAACTTTCAACGGTTTGAAATCCACCGCCTTCTTCCAGGTCCTTCAGGTCATTTTTCAGATTTTTAAACTTTGTACTCATAGTGATACCCATTTGTTATGTGGGAACCTACGATAATAGTTCTAAAAAGATACGTTAGAAATTTAATCGACCAGATCCAGCGAACGGGTCAGTTCCCCTATTGTAAATGGTTTAGATATGAGATCAACGCAATTGGTAGCCTTGGCTCGGTCGTAGTTAACCTTATCAGAATTACCGGTTAAATATATAACAGCCGTATCGATCTTTTCTTTGATCCGCGTTACCGCTTCAATACCATCAATATCTCCCTTTAATCTGATGTCCATCAAAATTATATCCGGTTCGTGTTCTTCAGCGAGTTTGATCGCATCTTCACCTGAAGCTGCCTTACCAACAAGGTCATGACCTAATTTTTTGATCATGTTTTCGACAACAAGTGAAATAATCATATCATCTTCAACGATAAGAATTTTCTTTACTGGTTCTGCCAATGTATTTCCTTAAAAAGCTTGAGATTAATCTTGTTTACCCTAACACTAAAGAGGAGAAAGGTGGTCAAATGTTACACTTTTATTTTGCTGAGTTGAGAAAAAGTTTTCTTCATTTGAAAACCTGGTTACAAGATCTACCATTATTCCCTCTTCTATGTCTACATATGCGATCCAGCCAGGGAATGTTTCATCGATTCCGTAACTGATCGGCACTGCCCAACAGGTTCTTATTTTTAATTCCTGGCCATTATTACTTTCGATCGGATAATGAACTTTAGTTGGAATTTCCTGCAAGTCCCGGGCCTGTACAGTATAAATGGAATCTACTCCGGTATAGCCCTGAAGTTCAATTTCCATACCTGCCATTTCCTCTTTCACATCCACATATCCAAAATTGATAAAATCAGGTACCTTGAAATTAGAGTACCAATTGCCCCAGATCCGGTTCACACCAAGTGCGTCTAAAAACACGGTTATTTCAGTACCTAGTACTTCGGCAGAGTCAACGAGTTGATTTTCAAAGGTCAGACTCCATTCTATATTGGCACTGTATTCATCAGGGCGACCACAATTTATGCAACCGGGTTGTGGAGACATTGATTTTAGTCTGAGCAGATTAGTATCCTGGATTCCCGTAAACTCTCGATTTTTATACAACACCCGTTTTGCAGCACTCAGCAATGTATCGGTATTGGTCATTTCAACCCGAACTACATTACGGTTAACGCGTTCACATGGGTTCTGCCCATCAATAAACAAAACCTCACTGAATCCGGTGAATCCATACTCATTGAGTGTGGAGCACAATCGTCCATTGTTAAGTTCATGATATTCTTCGTTCAACGATTGAAGTTCACCAAGTTCTACCTTGGAATATACTGTTGGATATTCGAGGGCATCATCACTGATGGTAAGCATATCACAGGCAGAAATTGAAAGAAGTCCTGCTGCCACTATTAAGATTGGAATGATTTTTTGCACGCCTTTGATACCTAATTGATGATGACATAAAGTACCAATTTAAGTACGGTCAAACAACAGTGATAACTATCATTTCGGCAGGTGATTAAATTCAAAAGCTCATATATTTTACCATGACCAACAAAAAGAGCATTTGTATACTGGGTGCCGGCGTTAGTGGATTAAGTACAGCTTTACGATTGTTAAAGCTAGGTTATCAGGTACATATCATAACAAAAGAGGATCCAAGAACGACAACATTGAAGCCCGAATTCTCCAGTCTTTTTCCTGCTGCATCTATCATTCCTCATGCTGTTAACTCAGATGAACTCATTGAAATATTCAGGATAAGCAAAGCTCATTTTAAGAGACTTCATTCTGAGCAATTCCCGGGCGTCAGGACAACTCAGCATTTCGAGCTTTTTTCACATGAAAAAAAGATACCGAAATATGCTTTTGAAATGGATCAATTCCAGACCCTGGATGAATTCAGGAACGGGTTCTACCCTGAGCATCCCGTTCATAAAGTAAAAAATGGATGGAGGTTCAACGCATATTTTGCTGACTGGCCGGTGTATTTTCCAGCCCTGACCCGTAAAGTTCTTACAAATGTTACAGGTTTTGAGATAAGGAGATTAAAGAAAGAAGACCTGAATGACCTCCCTTTTGATATTATTATAAATTGTACGGAGATTGGAAGCATTGAACTTTTTGAGGATAATTCTGGGATCATGATCCACCGTGGGCACCTGATCAACCTTCCGGGTGCACCGTCAATGAAAGATCCTCAAAATAATATTGTAACCTATAACTACTCTCCCGGTAAACAAGTTTATCAAACTGAACAAGGCTTTGAGCAAGACGTTTATTGCTACTCGCGTCAGGATGGCCTGGTTTTGGGAGGAAGCAGACAAAAGGGTTACCTTAATAAAGATGGCCGGTGGATGGGTGAAAAAAATATGCGTCCGACTACCGAAGTAAATGGACTGGAATTACCTTCTCAGATCATTGATCTTCATAAAAAAATTCTAAAGAATTCTTTTGATTTTGATCTACCTCCTATCTCAAAAATGCAATCAAAATTGGGTTATCGTTTCACTCGTTCTGATAGTGACGGGCTTAGAATTGAGGCTGAAGAAATTGGAAATAAGTTAGTGATCCATAATTATGGGCATGGTGGAGCCGGAGTTACATTAAGCTGGGGTTGTGCCCAAAAAGTGATCGATCTTTTAGATTCGAACAATGGCTAGATCAAATATATTATTCCTGAATAAGTTTCTGGACTCTTATTGAAGAACCTGTGCGGCATTTAAAAATCTCCCTTTAAATATTTCTTTTTAATACTTTTTTGGGCTTAGAAATCGATCCACAGAATTCTTTCTTTTTTTTCGGTGTTTGGTATCCCTGCCCGACATGCGTTTGCGCCACATTTTAAAACTAGATTGCTTCATTTCAGAACGCATCAGTTCTATAGTCTCCTCCTCATTCAATCCAAACTGGAACTCAATAGCATCGAAGGGTGTGCGATCTTCCCATGCCATTTCAATGATCCTGCTTTTATCGACCTTAGATAAAGTATCTCTATTATTCATAGTAAATAGTTTTTGAATACTACAATTCTCACATAGAATTCAATCCATAAAAAAGCTCCTGTCGATTAAGACAAGAGCTTAAATCTTCAATTAATTTTGATACGTTATTTACTTTCGGTCCCCAAATATTCTCAGCATGAATATGAACATGTTGATGAAATCAAGGTAAAGAGCCAATGCCCCCATGATAGCCCCTTTACTTCCCTCATCCGATTCCACATCCATTTCAAGACTCATGCGTTTTATCTTTTGAGTGTCGTATGCGGTTAGTCCTACAAAAACCAGAACACCTATGTATGTAACTGCCCAATACAGCATTTCACTGTGCCAGAATATGTTTACGATGCTGGCGATAATGATTCCAATCAACCCCATAAAGAGAATATTTCCCCAACTTGAAAGGTCTGTTTTGGTGAAATAACCGTAGGCACTCATCACACCGAAAGTACCTGCTGTCACAAAAAAGGTAGAAGCGATTGAGGCAGCTGTGTAGATCAAAAATAGTACAGAGAATGTAAGGCCATTCAATGCTGAATACAGCAAAAATAAGGTAATTGCCCGGGTGGCGTTCATACTTTCAATAGCACTCGACAACCATATGACAAGACCTAATTCGGCTAAGATAATCCCAAAGAACAGGATCTGATTACTTGCTATAGTATTAACAAGTGATTCTGAACTCGCCACCCTGAGTGCTACAAATCCGGTTATTGCCAAAGCAAGAGCCATCCAGCCATAGACTTTGTTTATAAAGGTAGCCTGAATCGATTTTACCTGCTCTGCTGTTAATTGCTGTGTATTCATTATTTCTTAATGATAAATAATTAGTTTAAAATTGAGCGTGTTTGAATAAAATTACTAAACCACGATAATCTGCAAATATTGCATGAATAAAATACTAAAATTCATCGGCGTTTGTATACTATGTATTCTCATAGTTACGGGTTTAGTTTATTTATTTGAATGGCTCCTTTAATCTAAAATTAAGTTGAGGTTTTTATGAAAAAGAATATGGGTTCCACAGACAAGATCATTCGGTTTATACTCGCAGCAATATTCGTAATACTTTACTTTACCGGTACAGTAAGCGGAACCTTAGGCATTGTATTATTGGTACTGGCTGCCGTTTTTGTACTGACAAGCTTGATAAGTTTTTGTCCGCTGTATGCTCCTTTTGGATTGAGTACCTGTAAAACAGATGCCTGACCAGGTCTGAACTTAATAAATAAAAAAGGGCATATAATTAAATATGCCCTTTTTCATGTCAGCTATAACCAGGTTAATATTATCAACTTCCAAACCAATAGCTTAGTTTGACAAGAAAAACATTGGTTGGTTTAGCGTTGAACATGTCATTTAGCTGGTCACCAAGATCAAATGCTCCAATTCGCGAGTAGTCCTCTCGTTGCTGCTGCCATACAAAGTACAGAGTTGAACCCGGGGTATATTCCCATCTGAACACAGCATTGCCCTGAAGTGAACGGAAATTAAAATCTGGATCAGAAATTGTGAAAGAAGATGAACTTCCATTTCCATCCGGATCGATCGAATAGGTTCCATTCTGTTCAGTTATGGTACCGATGTCTTCGCCATATACGTCGTAATTATACGAATATGGTTCTGCTACTTCCTTGAATCTTGAAAAATCCCCGGTTGATACAAATGGTCTTATGTAGGTTTGAAGACTCATTGTTGGGCTGAAGGTCCAGTTCAAACGCAGGTTTGCAATAATGGTGTGTTGTTCAATATCAGAGAACACATAACGATTACCGTAAGTTTGTGTAGCATTTACATCCGCAACAGCCGTAATGTACTGATCGATATCTACCTGATGCCTGTACTCAGGGCCAAAACTTAGCTGAATAAAACTGGTCGGTCTATAATTTACTCCAAACCAAACTGCATTGTCATATTCTCCGGCAACCTCACGACGCAAATTTCCACCTACATTGAAGCTGATATCTTTACTTCGATCGGTATTAATGTTAGCTATCAAATTCCAGTCCTTTGGTCGTTCTAACACCGGCCCACCACGACTTATCCGGTCGTAATATTGCTTAAAGTTATATCCAAAATTGTAATTGAATGACCACTGGTTATCGAAGGATACATATCCCCCATTTAAAATACTGTTTCGGATCTGATCACCGTCATAGTTCCAGCCGGAATCATATCCTCCAAAGAACTCATAGTATCTTACGAATTCCGGGTCGATCTCACGATAGACCACCACTCCTCCAATCCATTTTAAATCTGCACGTGTTTGGAATCCAAGATCATTGATCTCATAACCAGGTGATGTTTGCGAATAGGTCAACGCAGCAAGCCAGTTATCATCGCCACTCTGTTTCTTGATACTCATCTCAGTTGAAAATCCTTGTAATGAGTTTTTTGTGGGGTCAACAGAAAGAACATCAGAATCTATTCTATCATAATACCTTACCGGTGATCGCTGTGTTCTACTTATTGTCTCACTGCTACCGTGAACACTACTCATTGAGAAAGCACCACTCGCTACCCAATTCTGATCAGCAAACTGATGTTCATAATCGATTCCTCCCACATAAGCCGAACTATGCAGGAAATCTTCAAAGTAGCGCCCATTCAGAGAACGATTAACAGCTGTTGCAAATCCACCCACATAGGTGTTTCCCTTGTTGAAGTCTTTCTTGGCCCGGCCCACCAGGTAATTTGTTGCCGGTTCAACTGCAATAGAACCATCATTACCATTACCCAAAGTATAATCTGCATTTTCCTGAAGGGTATAAGCATCCATCAGACCAATCGACCACCCATTTTTGGTTTTACCGCTCAATTTTGCAGCTGTTGCGATCGTAGTGAGATCAGGAATGGTACTGTATTCAGAATTGACCCCGGCACGTCCCGGTGATCCTTGTGGCGAACGCCCTATCCTTCTGGAATAAAATGGCGTGGGTGAATTATATCTGATAAAGGTTTTGGTTTGACCAAATTGAAAAATATCTCTTCCTTCTAAAAAGAAAGGACGTCGTTCTGAATAGAAATTCTCATTAGCTGTCAGATTTATAACTGCAGGATCCGCTTCCACCTGACCAAAATCAGGGTTTATGGTAGCAGAAAGGGTCAGATCTGAAGTTATTCCATACTTGATGTCGGCTCCTACCCTCCCCGAGAGATCATTTCGCTGATAGTAAGGATCAGAGGTAGACTGTTCAGGAATACGGGTAAAGTCGGCTGAAACGTAAGGCATGATCTCAAGCCTTCTGGGTTCAGACAGTTGTTTGATACCACTTAGTTCTCCAAAATTAGATACAATTCCTGAGGCATTCTGCGAAGTGGGTTTCCAAAACATTTCTTCACCGCTTCTTGCTATACTGCGCTGAAAATTGATACCCCATCTCTGTTCATTAGCCTTGGAATCGAACCTGAGCTGTGATAAAGGGATCTTCATCTCAGCCGACCAACCATAATCGGTTATTTGTGCTTTTGCTTCCCATACGGCATCCCAGGTATCATCCTCGTTGGTATCATTGATGATCATAAAATCTCTTTGTACTCCCCGGGGGTTTACAGCAAAAATGAAGGCCGTTCGCTTATCATTATAGCTGTCAAAGCCTATTGTTACCCAATCACTTGATTCGGTACCATCTCTCCTAAACAATGGAGCAACTATTGAGTCCGGAGCAGAATCATATGCCTTTATCCCAATGTACACATGTGTATCGGTGTATAATATGCGGCCTTCGGTTCGTTGGGTTGCCGGTGCCCCGTCGTCAGGCGACCTTTGTGTGAACTGTGTCGCAGTAGGGATATTATTCCAAACACTTTCGTTAACCAGGCCATCCAGTTGTAAATTTGACAGGTCAGTTAATTTGATGGCGGTGAGTGAAGGGGAAGCCACTCTACCCGAGCGGATATTTTGCTCCTTTAGCGCGTTAATAACTTTACTTTCCTGATAAGAATTCTGGGCATTTGCTCCGACAGCAAGACATAGTAATCCCAGGGTTAGACATACGAATCTCATAGTAAATTTGATTTTGTTAAAAGGAGTCCTATCCCCGCAACACAATATGTAGCTTCATGTTACGGCTCCTTGGTTAGGTTTAGGTCTTACACGAAGAGTAAAAGAAAAAGTTACTGTTTATTTTACTTTTTCCTGATGGAAATGTCTCCATGAAGAGTTTTGAATAAAAATTCAGGTCCTCCTCCATTCACTTTCCCAATGATCCATTTGTTAATAGCTATCTTAAAACCTTCGTTGCTATCTGACTCTGACCTGGTACCTTCACGATCGATATCCATATCAAAATTAGTATAGACATCACCCCATTCAGTCTTCATTTTAGCGGTGAACCTGGCATCAGCCGGGAAAGCAATATCCATATCGCCATTCACACCTGTAAACGACATGGGCGATCCCGGTGTGACCCTGTTAAAGTCCACATTCATATCACCATTTACAGAATTAACAAGAACTGTCCCACTGATATCGCCAAGCTCAATATCTCCATTAACGGCGCTGATCTCCAATTCTCCTTCCACACCAAATACCCTAACATCACCCTGTACCGTACTAAGTTTGATAGAAAAGTTACGGGGTACATATACGGTCATCTCCAGATCATCGGTTGGGAACGGACCTGTTGATATCTCCACTTCATTGTTGTCTTCAACTACTTCCAGGCCCATTCCGCCTCCGGATATGCGTTTCATACCATTTTTCATAGCTTCACTTTCATCCTCTCGAATTCCATCACCGCTATAATTAATGATCACATTTTGCTGATCATGACTTCTTACTGTGATCTCATCTGAAAACATGGCATTGATGCTTAGTTTGCCCGGTTCTCCCGGATCCGTCAATGGAACCTCGATTGTATTCTGGGCAAATAAAGGACCGGAAAGGATGCATAAAAATAATGCTGTAAATAAATTGATCTTGATACTTCTCATGGTATTATATTATTTGATTACAGTTGTTTGATATATGCATTTCCGTTAAGTAAACGAAGCAGCACCTTTGGCCCACCTTGTCCGAACTGAATGGTTTCAGAACTTCCAATGCCGAACCGGCTCATCCCATCCTTTTTTCCTGACCGATCTGAACGAAAGCTTTTATCGTCAAAATCAGTATATAGTTCACCTTGTAAACTTTTAAAGGTTACATAAGCTGAAAAACTTTTTAATGCTGATACTTCAATATTTCCATTGACCGTATGAAGTTCTACATCCTCAACTGGATTCTCACTAAACACCGCTTTTATATTTCCGTTTACGGTCTCTGCATTTATCACACCACCTGAAATATCTCTGATAATTACACTACCATTGATATTACTGGCATCCAAACCGTGACTCATTCCATCAACAACCACCTCACCCGCATTGATAGTAGATATCTCTGACATCAAATAATGCGGCACCTTCATTTGAATATTAAATTCAAAACCCTGAATTCTCTCCTCCCAATCATTTTGCCTATTTGAGCGATAGTTCAATTTATTATCTTCAATTTCCACTTCAAGCCCGGGGTGACGAACAAATACAAACAAGTGTCCGTAATTTGATATTTTGTCCAGATAAAAGTCCTCAGGGTTAAAACTCCGCCTTACGTTTGGCTTCCCTGTTATGATCTTTTTGCCGGTGATCAGGATCTCATCCCCATCATAACCCTCTACATTCAGGTCTCCGTTGATATTATTGAAATGAAACAGGGTTTCTCGCGTCAATTCAGATGCAGGGATCCTCATCTCCACATCTTCTGTAACTCTTTCAGTCATTATATTGGACTGAGCCACAACCCCTATAGTTAAGAGGTAAAGGGCTAATGGTATCAGGTATATTCTTTTCATGGTCTCATTCCTCACATAAGTACAGCAATACTGCTTTGTAATTTTTGTTGAACATTATAATCGAGCTCCCGCTCCTGTAATATTTTTTCAAACTCTCTGGCGGATGATCTCACTTCAAGTTCCGTCATGGCATCAGCCAGTTCGATCAAAACGATCGGAGATTCTTGAGTTGCGATAGACCTCACCAATCCTTGCCTGACCCGTTCATTATCTCCCCATCGTCTCAAGGCTTCAATGGTTTGGACTCTCACATTCACGCTGGGGTCATTATTCAGGGTAAAGAGCAACGCATTAATAGCCTCCAGATCAGCATTTGGCAACTCTGAGCTAATATTCACTGCTTTCAGGCGATCTGTAGCAGATGAACCTTCCAGCATATTTACCATCATTATTTCCTTCAATGTTTGCATTTCCTGGCTCAACTGATCGATCTCAGTTTTATCCTGATCTATATAGGAACCAATGAATCCACCAATGAACAATAAGACAAAGGCATAGGCCATTCTGGGTAACGAGAACGACTCAACGACTCGGGATAACTGATCTTCGATCCATTGTTTCAGACCGATTCGATTCGATCGTTTTTCATCCTCAAGCATCGTGTAAAAACGTTCTCTAACCGATTCAGTGGCTTTGGGTACTGTTTGTTCGGAAAGTCTATCGTGAATATCCTCTACTTCCCTAAACTCTACAAAATCGATCTTTCCTTCTGCAATAAGAGTTTCCAGTTTTTCCTTGCCCTCATTGTTCAGCTCACCGGCCAGGTAGTCGGCTATCAGTTTTTCATATTCTTCATTCATAACTGTATTCCTTTTCAAAAGACGCTGCAAGGTCTTTTAGTTCTTTCATTGCCCTAAACATCTTAACTTTTATAGCTCCTTCTGTTGTTTCCAGGATCTCTGCGATCTCTTTGTATTTAAGTCCTTCAAAGCGACTCAATATGATCACTTCTCTTTTATCAGAAGGTAATTCATTCATCGCCATTTCAAGGATATCTCTCTTTTTCATCTTCTGATGAATTGGTTCATCCACACTTTCAGGCATCTCAATTCGAGATTCATCAATTTGAACAGGAACACCATTTCTTTTGACCATGCGATAGTGATCAATAAATTGATTACGTGCTATACTGAAAAGCCAGGTTGAAAACTTGCCATCTCCAGAATAACTGTGCCGATACTTCAAAAGTCTCTCAAAAACAGATTGAACCAGATCTTCGCTGGTCTGCTGATCTTTACACATACGAAAAAAATATCCGTATAGCCCACGGTGATAACGCTCAAACAATAAGCCAAGCTTATCAAGATCACCGTTCCTTACCTTCATCATTAATGTTTTATCTGAATTTGATCTCACTCAGATCCCTTGTTTAGTGTTTTCACTCTTATACACTGATTAGAAGGAAAAAGGTTACATAAAATTTTTTCCACAACTGATGTTCACTTGTCGTTATGGTCATCATCCTTATGAAGACGGATTTAAATGATCTGAAAAAATCATCATTTAATATTCAAACTTTCCCTTACGTCTCCTTATTTTCATTCCCTTGAAAAATAATTACTACAACTGAATATCATCAATGAGCGATACCAAGATCTTTAGCTTTTTAGCATCACAACTTAATTTTTCAAACAAACAGATCAGCACCGTTGCCAAGTTTTTGGATGAAGGGGCAACCGTTCCTTTTCTGGCACGTTACAGGAAAGAAGCAACTGATGGTCTTGATGAAGAACAGATCCGTGCCATTCGCGATGGACTTGAAACCCAGCGTACTCTGGAAGCCCGTAAGGATACGATCCTAAAATCGATCAAAGAACAGGAGAAACTGACTCCTGAGCTTGAAGAACAGATCCTGAACTGTACCGATCTAAAAACGCTGGAAGATATTTATCTGCCATATAAACAAAAGCGTAAAACCCGTGGCGATAAAGCCAAAGAAAAAGGCCTTGAACCTCTTGCGAAGCTGATCTGGGAACAGGAAATCAAATCCGGAGATCCTGTGGAATACGCTAAGGAATACATCAACCCGGAAAAAGAGGTGGAATCTGTGGAGGATGCTTTTAGCGGAGCCACTGATATTGTTGCAGAATGGATAAACGAGAGCCTTGAGGTTCGAGAGATGCTGAGAAAGGTCTTTTCAGAACACTCTAGCATTGTTACCAAGAAAAATCCCACGGTTAAAGATCGAACCAATTTTGAAGATTACTACGACTTTTCTGCCAAAACCAACAAATTAAAACCCTATCAGATCCTGGCGATCAATCGTGGTGAAAGAGAGAATATCCTCTTTGTGAATGTAGATCTGTGGGAAGAACGAACTTTGGAAAATATTGATGATACGGTTATCACCAATGACCTGAGCATCTTCACTGAATACTTACAGGATGCCGTCGAAGATGCCTATAAGCGGCTTCTCTTCCCTTCACTGGAACGGGAACTCCGGAATGAACTCACTGACAAAGCCGATGCCCACGCTATCGAAACCTTTGCCACTAACCTTGGTAACCTGCTTATGCAGCCCCCACTGGATAATAAGGTAGTAATGGGCATTGACCCGGCTTTCCGAAGCGGTTGTAAAGTGGCAGTAGTGGATCAGCACGGAAAGTACCTTGAAGGTACAACCACCTATCCCACACCTCCTCAAAACAAGGTAGCCGAAGCTGAAGTTGTTTTCGAAACACTCATTGACAAATATGGTGTGGAATTGATCGCTATTGGAAATGGCACGGCCAGTCGTGAAACAGAACAGATCGTAGCTGAATTTCTTCAAAAACGAAAGCAGAAACATCCTGACGAGGATCTTCACTATCTGATAGTTAATGAAGCCGGAGCCTCCGTTTACTCTGCCTCTAAGGTAGCTCGTGAAGAATTTCCTGAACTCGATGCTGCACAGCGAGGTAATATTTCTATCGCCAGAAGGGTACAAGACCCACTGGCAGAGTTAGTGAAGATCGATCCGAAATCCATCGGGGTCGGTTTATATCAGCATGATGTCAATCAAAATCAACTTTCTGGGAAATTGGATGACGTTGTGGAAAGTTGTGTAAATGAAGTTGGAGTCAATTTAAACACTGCCTCTGCTCCACTTTTGTCACATATATCAGGACTGAGCAAGCGGGTAGCTACAAATATCGTGAAACACCGGGAAGAAAAGGGTATTTTCATTGACCGTGAACAAATTCGAGATATAGATGGTGTAGGCGATTTCCGATTCCAACAGGCCGCCGGTTTCATGCGAATTCCCGAATCCAAGAACCCATTGGACAATACAGCCATTCACCCCGAGAGTTACGAAGCCGCTGAGAAGCTATGTAACCTGTTCGGTATCAATCTGGATAATTTATCGGAAGAAAAAGATAAGATCACCGGTAAATTCAAAGGTGTGAACCTGGAAGACACCGCTGAGCAAATAGGCGTAGGTGTTCCAACTTTAGAGCTCATTATCGAAAACCTGCAGAAGCCAGGCCGTGATCCTCGTGAATCATTGCCAAAACCATTGCTCCGAACCGATGTAATGAAGATGGAGGACCTCAAAGAAGGTCAACAACTGGAAGGAACCGTCCGAAATGTGGTGGATTTCGGTGCTTTTGTGGATATTGGTGTGAAACAGGACGGCCTCCTTCACATATCCAACATGAGTGACAAAAAGAAAGTGGAAGACCCACATGATGTGATTAGTGTTGGGGATATCATAAGTATTGAAATTATTACCCTGGATCTTGAACGAGGACGAATTGGATTGAAATTAGTTAACGGATAGAACCATTTTGACCAGAGTTTCACGCATGCATTACTCCCGAGTCACCGGGACGGTTGGTAACGAGCATTCTCAATTTTTGAATTTAGAAATGCTCGTTCCGAACGGCCCGTTCGGAATGCATGACGGAACCGCCGGTTCCATTCTGTTGACATTAATAACAAATAAATTATCACCTCACGCATGAACAAAGCACAGCAGCTCGAAAAGCAGTATCACTTTCAGGTTTATAACCGACTCCCGGTCACTTTATCTCATGGAAAAGGCGCTCTCGTTTGGGATACCGACGGTAACGAATACCTGGATGCGTTTGGCGGACTGGCCGTGAATAACCTGGGACATTGCCACCCCAGGATCGTAGCAGCCATTAAGGAGCAGGCGGAGAAGCTACTGCATGCCTCCAATTTCTTTTATAACGAGCCTCAAAGCCTCCTGGCTGAAAAACTGGCTAAGGTATCAGGCTTGGATCGTGTATTTTTCTGTAACAGCGGTGTGGAAGCCATGGAAGCCGCAATAAAACTGGCTCGCAAGTGGGGTAAGAAACATGGCAAATCCGGAAATCTGATCACGCTGAGTGAAGGTTTCCACGGGCGTTCCCTGGCAACCATTACCATGGGTATGCCGGGATATACCGAAGGTTATGATCCCCTTCCTGAAGGATTTGAGCAAGTGCCTTTCAATGACTTTGAATCCCTAAAAGCTTCAGCCAATGAAGACACAATTGCAATTGCATTTGAGACCATTCAGGGATCCGGTGGTGTGAATGTGATCGATGCTGATTTCATGCAGAAAACACGGGCTTTATGTGACGAACTCAATATCCTAATGATCATTGATGAAGTGCAGTGCGGTGTTGGCCGTTCCGGTAAATTTTATGCCTATCAACACTTTGATGTGGTGCCGGATATCGTGGCCTCTGCAAAAGCATTGGCCGGTGGAGTTCCCATTGGTGCTGTCATGGCAAAAGAAGACGTTGCATCCGCATTTGGCTTTGGTGACCATGGTACGACGTTTGGCGGAAATCCTTTTGCCTGCCATGTTGCCAATGCAGCTATCGAAGCCATTGAAGAGGAAAAACTAACCGAACAAGCTGCCGAAAAAGGGTTATTCATGATGGAACTACTTGAAGAAAGACTAAAGGAAATTCCAGGAGTAATTGATATACGAGGTAAAGGGCTAATGATCGGCGTTGAACTTGACAGGCCCGCCCGCCCTGTGGTTGATAAGATGTTTGAATATCATGTTTTGGGTAATGCCGCCCATGGAACAGTCGTAAGATTTTTACCTCCACTTGTGATCACCAAAGAACAGATCGAAAAGATCGTGGATGTACTCGTAATGGCCTTAGAGCAGACTTCAAATTAAGACTCTAAGATACCCTACCACGGCAAACTTATCTTTCCAAAGTGAATGTTCTGGTCCATGACTCCGGGAATGGAAAATCCATCGCCCGCCAAAAGGTCATTGGCGAAAAAAGCCATCATGGCAGCTTCTTTGGCATCGGGAGGAAGGCCTAATTCATCAAAGTTTTTAAATTCACCCTTAGTTAACCGCTCCTTCAATTCATTCATCAGAGTTTTATTATGAACGCCCCCTCCGCTCACAAAATATTCAAACGGCTTATCGTCAGAGATCTCATCTATTGCTCTAGAGATACTTTGAGCTGTAAGTGAAGTCAGTGAAGCAACCAGGTCTTCATCAGAACATTCAATACCATGCCCCTGCATCAATTCTTCAATGTATGTTAGCCGGAATAATTCTTGTCCGGTTGTTTTTGGAAATGATCTCCTGAAATACGGTTCCAACAAAATGTATCTGACCAGTTCTGAATGAACCATGCCGGATGCAGCCACTTTACCTCCCTCATCATAGGGCCTGTCAAAGTACTTTTGCATGGCTTCATTTATGAGCGTATTTGCCGGGCCGGTATCGCCGGTTACCATGTCATTGCCACTTTCTTTGGAAGGTAACCAGGTGAGATTCGCAATCCCTCCCAGGTTTATAAGTAGTCGATGCCGGGTATCATGTCTGAAGACGGCTTCATCAAAAATGCCAGCCAATGGGGCTCCCTCGCCTCCTGCCGCCGTATGTTTCTGCCTGAAATCCGATATCGTAATGATACCTGTTTTCTGAGCTACGTGATCAGCATCCACGATCTGAAATGTGGCATTGGTGCCGGTTTTGTTTTGAGCTGGGGCATGATAGACCGTTTGCCCGTGACTTGCGATGAGATCAACTTCCTCCATCGGAATGGTCCAATCCATTAAAGCCTTTGTTAAGGCTTCAGCATAATATTCTCCCAGCTCTGAATGGAGATGTGTCATTTCACGCGTATTTGTTAATTCCCGCGACTGAATGGCTGATATACGTTTTCTTAATTCATCCGAATATGGAATAGAACGGAAATTGATCACTTGAATATCATCCGTTCTACATTTGCATAAGGCAATATCCAATCCATCCAATGATGTACCGGACATCAACCCAATGATCATGCGTTCAGTTTTTGATGAAATTTCACTCAGTTTTGTGATGTATTTATTCATAGTTTCAGGTCTAACTTTTAAGTAAGAACCTAATAAAAATGAGTGAACCTACCGAAGACGAAATCAAAGCATTTGTTGAGGATGTTGAGTTTTTGATCAATACCCTGAAGGAAAGCTTTGAATCCACTGATGCTCAATTTTTCATAGACGAGCAAAATGAGATCCTTTATGTTAAACTGGAAGGACTTAACGATTACACTGAAGGTGAGATCGAGGAAATTGCTGGGCCGGTACTTTCTGAGCTTGACCTTGATTTTGAAGAGATCATATTACTTCCATTGTGATCTGAATCGTTAAAAAAGCGCTTTTTTCTTAAATTTTTGATACATTTGAAACTCAAAATCAAAGCAATTCCACAACCAACTTGTTAATGAAAGCGACCAATTCCGGATATACAATGAGCTGCATTATGTGCGGCAAGATCAACGATGAGAACGAAACGAGTACATATTGTACGGAGTGTGGAGGTGTTCTTGAAATAGAGTACAACGAAGCCCGGAAAGAGATCCAGTACCCACTTAAGGAGATCAAACCGGATCCGCTTAAAAACCATTTTACATCACTTAAGAAACTTAACCGGCTTTCTGAAACATATGATGCAGAACTGTATGGAAAGCTTGAATTTGAACATCCAACGGGTTGTTTTAAAGACCGTGGAAGTTATATAGAGGTACAAAAGGCACTTGAATTGGGTGCAGATGCGATCTGCCTTGCTTCAACCGGAAATATGGCCGCATCCGTTGCTGCCTATGCCTGCTATTTCAAGATCCCATGTTTTGTATTTGTGCCGGAAAAAACGCCTGAGGTCAAACTGGCACAGGCAACCATCTATGATGCCACTATCATCAAGATCAAGGGTGATTTCATGGTGTGTGAAAAGCTTTGCCGTGAATTTGCTAAATCCGGAAATTATTATCTGGCAGGGGATTATGTATTCCGGCAGGAAGGTCAAAAGTCATTTTCCTATGAATTGCTGGAACAGGGATTGACAGACTTTGATTTTATCTTTGTTCCAATTGGCGCCGGAACCAATTTTGCCGCGATCTATAAGGGATACAAAGAGCTTAAAGCTGCAGGACTCATCGAGAGGATCCCTCGTTTTGTAGCGGTTCAACCCGAGCAAAGTTCTCCGGTGGTAGAGGGAATCTTCAAAAAAGATAAGATCGTGAAAGATCACGTAAATACAATGGCGGATGCCGTAGCTGTTGCAGACCCTCTCGATTTTTATAAGGTTTTTCGGGGAATTGAAGAAACCGATGGCCTGGCTTTTACAGCAACTGAGAATGAGCTGCTTGAATCCATGAAAGAAATGACGGTTGAGGAAGGTTACTTCACTGAACCAGCATGTGCCATTCCCCTTGCAACATTCAAGAATAATCTGGACACCTTTAAAGACAAAAAATGCCTTTTTGTACTCACAGGTACCGGTTTAAAGAGTGCACATATCGTAGCAAAATATTCACTTTCCTCACCGGTACTACCTCCAAATCTTGACAGAATACAGCAGTATATCGAATCCGGCTTTACAGAAATGCAAAAGAACAGCTGGGGACAGTCACGGAACAATGGTTTTGAGAACGTGAACATGGACGAAGGGCATAGCAAATTGTATGATGAGTATGTCCACAACATCAACCGTAAAGGTAAAACTCTAAAAGAGGAAGAGATCAAAGTGTTGCGGTCGTTGGTCTATAATGAGGATACAGATCTCACTCATCCTGTGGAGGTACTTGATTACAAATTGACCATGCGCAAACATGGATTAGTCAGTGCCGCAGTAAAACTTAAGATTCAGGATCGGGATGAAGTAATATCACTGGATCAGGGTGTAGGCCCAATTGACGCCATTCTTACAGCCATTAAAGCTGAAACCGATGCCTTCTTACCGCTAGAAGTGATAAATCATGAAGTAGAGATACTGAGTCCTGATACTGATTCCCTTGTTGTTGTGACACTCACTCTCGAAAAAGAGGGTCACAAATTTACCTCTAAAGGTGCTTCACCTGATACCCTGGAAGCCGTTATACAGGCATTTGTGAAAGGCCTTGCCGTAGCAAATAAGGCTTTGGCTGTATAGGGAATATGGAGATAAGGGGTTAGGCCATACTCTTGTTTTAAGTATCTAAAACTACACGCTTAACTATTATGGATGATATATTTATTTCAGTGAATGAATCTGGTGAGGAATAATCAGCTGATAAAGACTTTACCACTTTAAAGGCTTGGATAAAGTGTAGAGAAGTTAAATTATTCTTCTATAAGGATGTTCCTCCAAATTTACCTTCTGAAGAAAAATTCAATTTGGATATACAAATTCGAAAAGCATCTGTAAGTACAACTGCAAACATAGCAGAAGTTTATGGGCGATTCCATTTTCAGGAAGGAATTCAATATTACAGAATATCCCTAGGATCCCTTTATGAACTAAAGGATCATCTAATATCATGCTATGATTTTAACTATGTGGGTAGAGAAGTTTTGGATAAGGGATTTCCGCTAATTGAAGAAGCAAAAAAACTAGTGAACGGATTTATCAATTACCAAAAGAGACAAAAGAAAAACTATAAAAAGTAATTCTATTGCTCTCCCAATATCTATTTAATCAACCTTTACACCATATCCCTTATCCCTTTTCCACTCACCTCAAAGCATTCTCTAGTTCGAGCGAGGCATTACTACCTTCATCTCTGTACTTTACGATGATAGGACATGCCATACTCAAGCCATTTTCTTTGGCCCATTCATTATTTACAGGACGGGTTCCGGGAATTACCACTGCGTTTTCAGGTATATCCGCTCCCCTTTCAAGCATTTTTTCGTTAACAATATCATAGACAGGTACAGCTTTTGATAAGGTCACTCCGGGTGCGATCACGGCCCCTTTCTTGATCAGTATCCCTTCCACAACCACAGAGCCTGCACCAATAAAACAATCATCTTCAATGATCACCGGATTCATGCCCACCGGCTCCAATACTCCACCTATCTGTACACCGGCTGAAAGGTGCACATTCTTTCCTATTTGAGCACATGAGCCTACAAGTGCGTGACTGTCCACCATTGATCCTTCGTCCACATAGGCACCAACATTGATATATGCCGGTGGCATAATGATCACACTTGGGGCTACATAGGCTCCTCTTCGAACAGAAGAACCACCGGGAACCAATCTTACACCATCTTCAGGTGCAAAAAAGCGAGGAGGTAAATTATGCTTATCTACAAAACCTTCGTAAATACCTTCATAAGAGGTATTCTCGCCATTCTTAAAGGATTCAAGAATGGCTTCTTTAACCTCAATATTGGCTTCCCAACCGTTTTCATTCTTATTAGCCGCTCTTAGCGTACCTTCTTCCAGTTTATCTAAAACTTCTTCGTAATTCATGTATCTGTTTAATTCAGTATTCAGTTAATGTTCTTTATTTTCCGGAAAACCAGTTTGTTATCTCTTTGTCTGCTTTTAATAACTCCTGTTCCACTTCATCAGAAATATCCCCAAGTGAGAGCGGTAACCTAACCGTATCATTTGCGATCCATTCCTTTCGGTTCAGTAAAACTTTAGCTGGAACCGGATTTGGAGCTTTGAATAAAGCATCAGTAGCATTTTTCCAAAGTGGGAAAAGGTCATTTGTTTCACCTTTGAGACATAGTTCCGTGTATTTGTGAGTCGCCTTGGGCCATACATTGGATGCAACCGAAACGAGTCCGACTCCACCTTCTTTTGAAAATGCAGGTGTCAGTCCATCATCACCACTGTAAAATTTAACTTTTGGTGCCTGCCTACGGAATTCCTTGAATTCTTCAACGCTTCCGCTTGCTTCTTTTACACCCATTAAGTGATCGAATTCCTCGCTTAACCGGGCAGGAACACTTGGATGCATCTTCACTCCGGTTCTTGATGGAACGTTATACAACATACATGGTATCTCAGTTTCGCCCATCAGCTCACTGAACCACTCAAATTGTCCTTCCGCTCCGGGTTTGGCATAAAGTGGTGTCACCAGAAGTAAGGCATCCGGTTCAATTTCATTACAAAAATGAATGAAGTCAGCCTGAGCCGGAAGATCAAATCCCCCAACCCCAACCATCATCGGAACTTCCAGATCAAGGTCTTTAGTGAAGGTGACCACTTCACGTTTTTCTTCTTCATTCAGGTTCAATCCTTCACCGGTACTGCCCAAAACCAGAACGCCATTTCCGGCTTCTTCCTGTTTTTTCAAAATATTTTCAAAGCTACCATAATCGATACTCCCGTCAGTATTCATCGGGGTCACTATTGCGGTCCAAAGTGGAAAATTTTCCATAATTACTGTTCCTCCATTACTTGGTCAAATAATTGACCAAAGGTACAAATTCCTGTTTCTATACTCGAATTGTTGATCAATTGCTTTGCAGCCCAAATTGCTCCTTCTGCAAATAAGGCTCTGTCAAGAGCTTTATGTTTTAGAGTGATCTCTTCCGTTCCTGTTCTCAATGTTAGTTCATGGATACCTTTCACGTCGCCTTCTCTTGCTGAAGTAACCTCAGCTTCTTTATCTAGCCATTCTTTCCACGAAAGTGCTGTTCCGCTTGGGGCATCCTTTTTGTGTACATGGTGTACTTCATGAATATGGAATTCCGGATCTTTCAGTATATCTGAACCGGCTGAAATGGCTTCAATACTTTTACGAATGATATTCATTCCAAGACTGAAATTAGATGCCAATACCCATTTGGAGTTATTACTCTTTATTCTTTTTTCAAGGTCCTCAGGCCAATCGTAACCGGTACTGCCCCATGCTGCCGGTACCCCTGATTCGATCACATCATCTATTATTTCGGGTACGGCATCTCCGGGAACAAAAATAATTACAGCGTCCGCATTTTTTAGTTTATCTACGGTTGGCGGATTACCTTCATCAAAAGCCTCGCAGAGTTCATCTCCAAGGAGCTCTACTACTCTTCCACCTGTCTTACCAGTTCCTATTACTGAAATTTTCATATTCTTATCCATACTTTATTCTGTGATAAATTTATCGTGCAGCTTACGTACAATATGCTCAGCCTCATCATGATCGACCAGAAAACATAAATTATTTGAACTTGCCCCATGGCATATCAGCCGAATGTTATATTTTTCCAAGGCGGTAAACAATGGACCACCTAAGCCGGATGTTTTTTGCATGTCATTTCCGATCAAGGCGATCAAGGCCAGGTCGCTTTCTACAGATACTTCTGCAAATTCACGCAACTCCTCAAGAACTTTATCAGTGAGTTCCACTTTGTTTGAAGCGTTAACAGCGGTATCTAATGTAAGAGCCACGCTTACTTCTGAGGTACTAACCAGGTCAACAGAAATCCTGTGTTCGGCCAGTACTTTGAATAATTGTGCCAAAAAACCATGCTGATGAAGCATTTGTAAACTATTTACAGTAAGCAATGTTTGATCCTTTCGAAGTGAAATTGCCCTGATAGCTGGCTTTTTAGTTGCTTCCTTAACAATGAGTGTCCCCGGCATGTCCGGATCACTGCTTGAGGCTACCCGTACATTCACTCCTCCCCTTATCGCAGGTTTTAAAGTAGCCGGATGGAGAACTTTTCCTCCAAAAACAGAAAGCTCAGCTGCTTCATCAAACGATATTTCATGAATAGGGAAAGCCCCTGAAACGATTCTTGGGTCTGTTGTATATACCCCTGCAACATCGGTCCAGATCTCCAGGGTATCCGCACCCACAGCCTCAGCAAAGAGTGAGGCTGAAAAATCACTCCCCCCACGGCCTAAAGTTGTCGTATTTCCAAAGATATCAGATCCAATAAATCCTTGGGTGAGATAGATCTTATTCGAGTCGATCAGTTTTTTTGCCTTCTTGGTGATAACCTCACGATCCGGCTCAGCATTTCCAAATGTTGAATCTGTTTTGATCACATCCCGGGCATCCAGCCATTCAGCACCAATACCTTTCTCATTTAAAACTTCTACAAAGATCTTAGTGGACATAAGTTCACCGAAAGCATATAATCGGTCTTTCCAGCGTTTATCACGCCCTACAAAATCAAGATGCTCTCTGAGTTCAGAAAGTTGTGAGTAAAATTCTTTTTCAAGGAATTCCGCCTTATCACACCGTTTGATTATATCGATATGCCGTTTTTCAAGCCTTCCAAGAATTTCTTCCCTAGAAGTGGAATCAAGTTCAGAAGCCGAAAGAGCCACAAGATCGTTGGTGGTTCCTGAGGTTGCACTGATCACCACAATTTTTCTCTCAGGTTCTGCAGCTACAATTTCGGCACTGCGTTGCATAGCCTCATACGTGCCTACACTTGTACCGCCAAATTTCGAAACGATCATTTATAAAAAATTAAACTTTGAAATTGAGTTGAGTGAAGTCTTGAAAATAAGCACACTCCAGACCAATCCCTTATAGAAAAGCTCTATTTATATGTTTTAAACACTTTTTTTCACTGTAAAACTCCTATGATGGAAAGCTCAGTTTTTTGTATTCTCTTTCGACAATAAGAATGAAATTAATTTGAAGCATGGAATCAACACCTCTTATCACAAGCGATGCCGTAACGTTTGGTCTTCTAATGGCGATCTTAGCCGGGATCTTCATCACATCCCATAGTGATAGTCCTAAATGGAAAAAATTCTACAAGTTTGTCCCTTCATTGCTTCTTTGCTATTTCATTCCCTCATTACTGACAACTTTTGGTGTAGTTTCAGAGGCTGACTCCAACCTTTATTATGTGGCATCCCGTTATCTGTTACCGGCAAGTTTGGTATTGTTAACCTTAAGTATCGATTTAAAAGGTATTCTTAACCTTGGCCCGAAAGCGGTGATCATGTTTCTGGCCGGAACCTTTAGTATCATGCTTGGCGGACCTATCGCTATCCTCATCGTAGGAACCATCAACCCTGAGATCATTGGTGGAACTGGACCGGAGGAAGTATGGCGTGGACTGGCAACTATTGCCGGTAGCTGGATCGGTGGCGGAGCCAATCAAACAGCCATGCTGGAGATCTATGAACCAAGTACGGACCTGTTTGGTGCAATGGTCACTGTCGACATAATTGTGGCTAATATATGGATGGCCTTCCTGCTCTATGGTGCCGGGATCTCGGATCGTGTGGATACCTGGTTCAAAGCCGACTCATCAGCTATTGATGAGTTGAAACACAATATTGCTGATTATCAGGCAAGCATTGCCCGAGTTCCAACCCTGGTCGATTTTACCAAGATCATTGCGGTTGCTTTCTCCCTGGTTGCCATAGGTCACCTTGCCGGAGATACCATTGCTCCGTGGATCACAGAAAATGCCCCGACCCTTTCGCAACTTAGTCTTAATTCATCATTCTTCTGGATCATTGTTGTTGCAACCACCGGTGGACTGATCCTTTCCTTCACGAAGGTTAGAAATCTTGAGGGTGCCGGTGCATCAAAAATGGGAAGCCTGTTCCTCTATATACTCGTGATGACCATCGGTATGAAGATGAACATAGCTTCCATGCTCGATGCCCCCGGATATTTTGTTATTGGTGCTGTATGGATACTCATTCATGTTATTATCCTACTATTGGTCGGAAAACTTATAAAAGCACCTTTCTTCTTCGTTGCAGTGGGAAGTCAGGCAAATGTTGGGGGTGCGGCTTCTGCTCCGATCGTGGCTTCTGCCTTTCACTCAGCACTGGCCCCGGTGGGAGTATTGCTAGCTGTACTGGGATATGCCCTTGGTACCTATGGAGCCTGGTTGAGTGCAGAAATGATGCGCATTGTTTCAGGATTTTGAGCCTTTCCAGCTATTGTTGTCTCAATTGAGTACATAGGATTTTACCATTAACAATTCGGGATAAGCTCTTTTCTTCTTTGTATCTTTGGGACTGAAATTAACCTCAGTAACAAATTTGATCTATTTGAAGAGAGCACTAAAGTTTCTATTCGTCTTTTTAGCTGTGGCCGCCCTTGTCTTTGCAATGGTTATAGGGTTGAACTATTCCGGTTTCAAAACCCTGTTTCAGAATGAAGAAGGTATGGCCGAAGGCAGTGAATTCATTGAAAGTACCTATTCTCTCAAAGGCCTTGCCGAATTTGTGGGTGATCACCCCGAATGGGTTTCTATCACTTCATACAACGTCAATGATCCTGATTCAGGATTTTTTTATCAATCTGATGTACCAAGAACCTTAGGCGCCACAGCAAATCTGTTTCTGCTGATCGAATATGAACGTCAGGTGGCTGAGGGCATTTTGGATCCAACCGAGGAGATCACCCTGCAAGAGATCAATAAATTTGCTTTGCCTGAGATCAGCGAAAACAATCACGATCAACTGATAAATGAATTTGAAAATAAAACGGCTCCGCTTGATGATGTCATCAAGGCTATGCTAGAAAACAGTGATCTGGTTTCCGCTGATTACATCTGGTTCAAACTCGGTGAGGATAATATCCGAACTTTAATGGATTCTTTGGATGTCTCTGAATACTTGCTCCCTCTCCCATTCAGCGGAATGTATTCTCGGATCAATCCTTCTCTAAATGACACATCAGATCTAAGTTCTATCTCATTTGAGCAGTTTTCTGAACAAGTCATCAGGATCGCTGAACAACTTAAAAACGATCCCGATTTCAATCGTTCGGTCAAGGAACAGTTCGATAAAGACAGGCTCTCTCTGACCTTTATGGAAGAACGTGATGCTTTAGAATATTTCCCCCAGGCAACAACCAGAGAGTTGACTGACCTGATGCTACGCCTATGGAATGATAATATATTAAGTGAAGAGATCTCTGAACGGGTTAAAACCAAGCTGCGATGGCCAATGGGTTCTGAACCTATTGCCCGCAGTTTTGAAGATTATGGAGCTATATATGACAATAGAATGGGGCTATTGGTAGGAATCGATTTTGGCACTTCCGCGTATGACGGCCACACTTCGGTTCAGGCTGTCTTTTTTGATAGATTGCCTGTTGGGTTTTGGGTTCACATGTCAGCCAATTATATGCAGGAAGATTTTCAGCAACGCCTGATATGGGATCCGGCTCTTTATGAAACTACCCTTAAAGCAATAACACCTGAAGATGAGTAAATTCCGATTTTTGTACGCCTACTGGCTTGTTCCTGCTTACCTGTTATTTCTTGTTTTCCAACAGGGTATGGTATACAAGGGATCAATTGATACCTTTGATAATGGCGAATCATATCTGGCAGAAGTAACAGATTTTGATATTAAACAAATTGCTGCCCAAAGTAACGGCTATGTTGATATCAGATTTGAAGTGGATGGTGAGATCATAGAACGTAGGCTTTCACTATCTGTACAGATGGCTCAGGAATTGATGGAATCCTCCACTATCCCTATCAGGTACCAAAAAGGAGCCTTTCAGGAGATCGTTCTCTTCCCCACTTATGAAATTCAAAAAAGTACATCCTTATTCAACATGAGCGTGGCCGGAATTGGCCTGATCGTGACTTTTATTGCCGGAATACTTCTAAACAGGTTTGTGAAGCGGCGTTCTGCAGACGAACATGCCGACGAATTTGAAATTGAACGGGTAGACTAATGTCAGGCACTTTATACCTTATTCCAACAACTCTCGGTAAAACACCGGAAAACAATACACTACCTGAATACACCTTAGAGATCATCCGAAATCTGGATGTTATGATGGTGGAAAATATCAGATCTGCTTCTTCTTTCCTGCAATGGGTTGGAGATACTGTCCCTGAATACGAGATCGACTTTTACCCACTCAATAAGAACACACCGGACCAGGAAATTCATTCTTTCCTCAGGCCGATCCTGAATGGCCGGGATGCCGGTGTTTTGTCAGAGGCAGGAGCACCCGGTGTTGCTGACCCTGGAGCCCGACTGGTCAAACTAGCTCATCAGTACCAGATCAAAGTGGTGCCACTGGTTGGCCCTTCTTCGATTTTACTCGCCTTAATGGCATCAGGTTTCAACGGACAACAATTCGCTTTTCACGGTTACCTGCCTATGGATCAAAACAAACGGAGATCCATGATCAAACAACTGGATGGAGAATCAAGGCGCCATGACAGAACTCAGATATTTATGGAAGCACCCTACCGAAATAATGAGTTACTGAAAGACATCCTGAAAACGGCCTCTCCAACCACAAGCTTATGTACTGCAACGGATATCACACTACCCTCAGAAGACATCCGAACTGCCTATATCAGTGAGTGGAATTCTAAGCCATTACCCAATCTTCATAAGCGGCCTACTATCTTTTTGTTATACGGAAAATAACAGGTTGTCTTGCTGGTTCTAATGTTAAATTATTGTGAAGGATAGTTGATTGTTTACAAAGATTTACTATTCCATTTACTCACATTATATCTGTATAAGTCAGATTTTATTTTACTTAACCTCTCCTTTACCTCACATATATAATCAATTTAAAAAATTGAACTTATCACTCTGATTAAGTAGCCTAAGGCTAATTATTAGAGGACATTAATGTTTGTGAGATAGTCACTTGCAAGAAATGTAACAAGTCAACAGCCTGACTCTCCTATTCAATAACATTAAATAAACAGGCTCCTGACATCAAATCACTAACCAATAAAGAAGGTATAATATGACCTACAGATACAATATAGGTGCAGGGATAAATGCACCCAACCCAAACAGTAAATTCCAAAAATTGCGGAGTACGGCCCGGCAACTTGCTTGCCTGTTACTTCTCATGTTTGGAATTAGTACACTGGGCTATGCTCAGATAACAGTTACAGGAACCGTAACATCTGCACAGGACGGCAACCCACTTCCAGGTGTAAATGTTCTGGAAAAAGGAACATTGAATGGTACCAGTACAGATGCAGATGGTAATTACGAGATCACAGTTTCAACTGAAGACGCCGTTTTGGAATTCAGTTATATCAGTTTTGTCAAACAGGAAGTTGTTGTTGGAGACAGAACCACGATCAACATTCAACTTTCTGAAGATGTGCAACTTTTAGAGGACGTAGTTGTTGTGGGTTACGGTGAACAAGACCGTAAAACATTAACCAGTGCGGTTTCTTCTATTAGTTCTGAAGAACTTCAAAATACACCTTCAGCCAGTACTGACCAGCTTATGCAGGGTCGAGCGGCGGGTGTACAGATCAGTACTAACTCCGGTACTCCCGGTGGCGGAATTTTCGTAAAGATCCGTGGAACCTCCTCGATTTCAGGTGGAAGTGATCCTCTTTATGTCGTTGATGGTATCCCCATTCAAACAGGAAATTATGGGCTTGGACTTGGCGGTGAGACCACAAGTGCCCTTGCTGATATTGATCCTTCAGATATCGAATCGATCGAAATTTTGAAAGATGCCTCTGCCACAGCTATTTACGGAGCCCGTGCGGCTAACGGTGTGGTTTTGATTACAACAAAACGTGGTAGCTTCTCTGAACCGAGAGTAAACGTGAATATCTATCGTGGGTATGAAGAGCCCGTAAACACACCGGACCTGGTAAGCGGTCCCGAATTTGAAATGCTTATGAACGAGGCAGCAGCAAACAATGGTGAACCTGAACCATATGCCAATCCACAAAATGCTATTGATACTGATTGGGCTGATACCGTTTTCAGAACAGGTGTTGTTCAGAACTATGATGTAACTGTGAGCGGTGGTAACGAAAATGTTAAATACTCTGTCTCAGGTTCCAATTATGGTCAGGATGGTGTGGTCAAACCTGCAACCTTCTCAAGAAGCAGTGCCCGACTGAATCTGGATATACTGGCATCTGAAAAATTGACATTTGGAACCAGTTCAACCTATTCCTTTTCAAATCGTAACCGTGCCCGTAATAATGATAATATTACAGGGGTTCTTGGAGGTGTTTATTTCCTGCCATCAAACCTTCCGATATATGATTCAAACGGTAACTATACCAAATTCAGTATTTTTGAAAACCCTGTTGCAGCTGCCAATGAAGTGGACTTCAACATGGATACAAACCGGATCATCGGTAATGTATTTGCTGATTATGAGTTTTTCCCGGGTCTTACCTTCAGAACAAGCTGGAGTCTTGACTATAACGAGATCAAGGAAGACCGTTACGACAACACCTTACTTAATAACGGGGCAGCTGTTAACGGAAGTGCGCTTTCCACTGTAGCTACAATTCGTAACTGGACTGCTGAAAACACACTGAGTTACCTATTTAATGTTGGTAATCATGATGTAAGTGCACTGATAGGTACTTCCGTACAGGAATCAGAGTTTGAAAGAACTACTGCAGAAGGTGAACAATTTCCAAGTGATGACTTTCGTCGCATTCAGGATGCAGCGGTACAGCAGGCTTCCTCTACGGGTAGCAGCTGGGGTATTGCCTCATTCTTTGGACGAGTTAAGTACGAGTATGACAGCAAATATTTGGCCACTGTTACAGTACGGCATGATGGGTCTTCCCGATTTGGTGCCAACAACCGCTGGGGTACCTTTCCATCCGTTGCTTTGGGCTGGGTTGTGTCAGAGGAAAATTTCTTTGACTTCGATGATATCTCAGAACTTAAGCTTCGTGCCAGTTATGGAATCACAGGGAACCAAAGTGGTATCAACGACTTCCAATCTCGCGGTCTGTGGGGTGGTGAAAGTTACGGTGACAGTCCCGGAACCAGTCCAAACCAGCTTGGTAACCCTAACTTAAAATGGGAAACCACCAAGCAATTGGATATCGGAGTAGATCTAG
Source organism: Gracilimonas sp. B-17 (assembly GCF_056857935.1). Classification (NCBI taxonomy): domain Bacteria; kingdom Pseudomonadati; phylum Balneolota; class Balneolia; order Balneolales; family Balneolaceae; genus Gracilimonas; species Gracilimonas sp. B-17. The sequence goes on along the minus strand of NZ_JBSXOA010000012.1, from coordinate 628,816 downwards.
GTTTGTTTGACGACCGTCTGAACTTTGTATATGACTACTATTACAAGAAAACCGAAGATCTTCTGTTAGCAGTACCGGTACCATTCTCAACAGGCTTTGAAGAGCTCGTTCAAAACTTCGGTGAAGTTGAGAATAAAGGAATGGAATTCGGGATCGTTGCAGATGTGATCCAAAAAGAAGATCTGAACTGGAATCTGAGTCTTAACATCTCAGGAAACAGAAATAAGATCCTGAAGCTTGCGGCTCCATTTAACGTATACAATCGTGATATCTACCGATATCAGGAAGGATACCCAATGTACTCCTTCTATTTCCACGAGCAGACCGGAGTTGATCCTCAGACGGGTGAACCGATCTTTACAGATGTTGACGGTGATGGAACCTTTAATCCAAATGTTGACCGTAAGATCGTTGGCGACGCCAACCCTGATTTCTTTGGTGGTTTCACAAACAAAGTGAACTACAAGAACTTTGACTTGTCTCTGTTCTTCCAGTATAGTTATGGTAACGACCAGCTGAACTGGAACCGATTCTTCCAGGAGCATGGCGGAACCAGAAATACCGGATACCTGAGTTCACAGCTTGATCGCTGGCAACAACCCGGTGATGTCACCATGGTGCCTCGCATGACGAGTTCAAATTACGCGGGTAACCTGCGACCATCACGTTTTGTTGAAGACGGATCTTATATGAGACTCAAAAATGCAACCATCGGGTATACGATACCTGTAGAGATTCTAAACAAAGTTGGAGTTGGAATTTCAAGAGCTCGTATTTACCTGAGTGGACAAAACCTCCTCACGTTCACAAACTACAGTGGACTTGATCCTGAGGTTACGGCAACTGCTTCTACATCACTTACACGTGGTATAGAATTCTACACTATGCCGCAAGCCCGCTCTATTCTCGGTGGAATTGATATCTCATTTTAATTGAAAATATTATTACCTATGAAAAACTTTAGAAACATATTACTCATAACATTGCTGGTGGCAGTCGGGTGCGACGTTCTCGATCAGGAGCCACAAACGGCAATATCGGATGAAACAGCTATCCGGGACCTGAAAAGTGCAGAAGCTGCACTGAACGGTCTCTATAGTCAATTGCAATCAACGGATTACTATGGCAGTAATCTACTGATCATGGCAGATGTAACTGCTGACGTATCACAAAGTATTGGTACCTGGGATTTCTATCGAGAGATGGATACCTACGTTACTTCAGCCGGAAACCTTGAGAACAGGAACCTCTGGTCTCAGGCCTATTCAACTGTAAATCATGCAAATAATCTTATCGCTGACGTACCAACAATTGATGAGATCCCACAGGCTGCAAAAGATCGTATATTAGGACAAGCTTACTTCATACGAGCTCTTGCCTTTTTTGATCTGACCAGAACCTTTGGTGGTGTAGATGGCGTTTACGGCGAACTTGGGATACCTCTTGTTACGACTCCATCGCGAGAGATCAACGAAAACAGTTTCCCAAGCAGGGCTTCCATTGTTGATTCCTATCAACAGGTACAGGATGACCTTGACATGGCAGAGAGCCTGTTATCTGGATTTGATTCCCCAAACCGGGTTTCCGAAGCAGCCGTTAAAGCGCTTCAATCCCGACTTGGACTTTATATCGAAGATTTTGGTATGGCGGAAACCTATGCTACTGATGTGATCGATAATTATAGTTTTCAGCTTGTACCGGAGTTCCAAAGCATTTTCAGAGATGAAAATACAGATGAAGCCATCTTTGAGCTTACTTACACTACAACCGATGGCAACGATATCAGATTCTGGTATTTCCCATCAAGTGCCGGTGGACGTGGTGATATTGCTCTTCACGATGAAATGCAAGCATTGGCTACATCCCGTGCAAATGATGAACGAGGTGATCTCATCGGATTTGATGCAAATGTTGGAGCTTACTATCCAACGAAATATGCCAAAGCCGGTGGTGATGATAACATACAGGTTCTTCGTTTAGCCGAAATGTATCTTAACCGAGCCGAAGCCCGTGTACGTAAAACGCCTTCTGATATTCCAGGGGCACTTGCTGATCTCAATGAGATTCGCAACCGTGCAGGCATGGCTGACACAACAGGTACAGGAGTTGACACTGAAGCAGAAATCCTCGAAGCCATCGAGCTTGAACGTGGGATCGAATTCATCATGGAAGGCCACAGATGGTTTAACCTTACAAGAACCGGAAATGCCTTAAGCACATTAACCGGAATTGACCGATTGAATGGTGACCCGGTTTCTCTGACAACCCCCGGTCGTCAGGTGTTTCCTATTCCATCCCGGGATATGGATTCAAACGAAAACATGGTGCAGAACTCTGCCTATAACTAATACTTAGGCGATTCTAAAAACAGAGCCCCGATGAGTAATCGGGGCTTTTTTTAAACAAATTAATTTTTTTGTGAAACCAATTGAGGTTCACATCTTTTTACGCTGCTCTCATTTTATTTTTTATACATTGGGCTACATGCGCTTAGCATAAATCTTCAATAAAATTAGTTATCTATGATACCGAATAATTTACAATTTAAAGTCAGTGCCTACATATTTGCATGTGTAGCTGCTCTGTTTGTTTGGGGCATTACACCTGCTCAGGCACAGATATTTGGGCATGGTCAGGATATTGATAATCCCGATTATGAACATTCCATCATGCAGGAATTAGAATACAGAAATATTGGCCCTTTCCGTGGCGGCCGTTCAGTTGCTGTTTCAGGACATGCTGATCAGCCTCACACTTATTATGGAGGCTTTACCGGTGGTGGTGTCTATAAAACTACCGACGGTGGAAATAACTGGTACAATGTATCTGACGGGTATTTCAAAACAGGATCTGTCGGTGCCATCCAGGTGGCCCCTTCAAACTATAATGTCATTTATGCCGGTATGGGTGAAACCTGTATCAGGGGAAACATGTCAGCCGGAGACGGAATGTATCGTTCGGTTGATGGTGGAAAAACCTGGGAACACATTGGTTTAGGTGATTCTCATTTTATTGGAGAGATCGTTGTTCACCCTGATAACGAAGATGTTGTATGGGTTGCCGTTCTGGGTCATGCATTTGGCATGGAAGGAAACTCTGAACGTGGCGTCTACAAAACCACCGATGGCGGTGAAACATGGAATAAAGTACTATTCCACAATGATAAAACAGGTGCCGTTGACATTGAGATCGATCCTAATAACCCGCGCATACTATATACATCTATGTGGGAAGCTTATCGTAACGCATGGGAAATGTCTAGTGGCGGTGAAGGAAGTGGCCTTTACAAAAGTGTTGACGGTGGTGAAACATGGGAAAACATTTCACAGAGACCCGGACTACCGATCGGTATGAAAGGTAAGATCGGAGTGGCTATATCACCCCTGAATTCAGACCGTGTATGGACGATCATTGAAGCTGATAATGGTGGCCTTTTCCGTTCTGACGATGGTGGCGAAACATGGACCAGAACCACTGCTGACCGAAATCTACGTCAGCGTGCCTGGTACTATACTCATGTTGTTGCCGGAACTGACAGTGAAGACGAAGTTTATGTATTGAACGTAGGATTCCATAAGTCGATTGACGGTGGTAAATCCTTTGAAAGATTAAATACCCCACACGGTGACCACCATGATCTATGGATCTCACCTGAGGATGGTAACCGAATGGTAGTAGCTGATGACGGTGGAGCACAGGTCAGTTACAACGGTGGAAAAAGCTGGTCTTCTTACCACAAATATGCTACTGCACAGTTCTATCAGGTAATTACAGACAATCAGTTTCCATATCGGATATATGGTGCCCAACAGGATAACAGTACCGTAGGAATTTTGAGCCGCACATCCGGTTCAGGCATTACCGAAAGAGACTGGGCCCCTGTTGCAGGTGGTGAAAGTGGTTACATTGCTCCCGACCCTGAAGATCCTAATGTAACTTATGGTGGCAGTTACGGTGGTTATTTCAACAAATTCAATGAATTCACTGATCAAAGTGACCGTATTGATGTATGGCCGGACAACCCCATGGGTGCCGGAGCGGAAGATCTGAAATACCGATTTCAGTGGACCTTCCCGATCTACATCTCCCCTCACGATCCTAATGTATTATATGCTACCTCTCAGTATGTGCACAGATCAACTGATGAAGGAATGAGTTGGGAAACCATCAGTGATGATCTAACCAGAAATGACAAATCCAAACAGGGTGAATCAGGTGGACCGCTTACCAAAGATGATACCAGTGTTGAGTATTACAATACAGTATTTACGTTTGCAGAATCCACTGTTGAGCCTGGCGTTTTATGGACCGGTGCCGATGATGGTTTGATCCACGTTAGCCGTGATAATGGTGAAACATGGACAGAAGTGACCCCGGACGGAATGCCGGAAGCTATGGCAAGTATCATTGACCCATCACCGCATGATCCTGCAACGGCTTACCTTGCAGCAAACAGGTATAAGTTTGATGACTTCTCACCAATGCTGTATAAAACTACCAATTACGGAAGAAGCTGGACCAAGATCACAAATGGAATACCTGAAGGGGATTTCACTCGCGTTATTCGTGAAGATCCTAACAGAAAAGGATTGCTATATGCAGGAACCGAAACAGGAGTGTATGTATCATTTAATGATGGTGAAAAATGGCAACCTCTTCAATTGAATCTGCCTGCAGTTCCAATTACGGATCTTACAGTTCACAAAAGAGATAAAGATCTGATCATTGCCACTCAGGGTCGTTCCTTCTGGATCCTCGATGATTTAACTGTGTTACATCAATTAAGTGATGAGGTTAAAAATTCTGATCATTATCTATATAAGCCTGAAACAACCTACCTCTTCGGACGACACTCTGAACCTGCACCGGGAGAAACGTTTGGCGAAAATCCAAAAACAGGTGTAGTTGTATACTATAACCTCAATGAACTGCCTGAATCTGAAGTACAACTTCAATTTCTTGAAGATGATGGATCTGTGATCAGAACTTTCTCAAATAAAGAAAGACTTGACGGAACACCCGTTAAAGAATCACAGGACTTCTATGAGGAAGAACATAATGTGCCCGGTGATGTACTGACCACAAAGATGGGTAATAATACGTTCGATTGGAACCTCAGATACCCCGGTGCTACCGATATTGATGGAACTCAGATACTTTGGGCCGGTAATACGTCCGGACCGAGAGCCATTCCGGGAACCTATCAGGTTCGCCTCATAGTTGATGGAGAAACAGTTGGAACTCAAAATTTTGAGGTCACAAAAGATCCTCGAATTGAAACCACACAGGAAGATTTCCAGGCACAGTTCGATCTGCATCAAACCATTATTGCCAAACTCGATACCACTCATAAGACGATCAACCGAATCAGAGATGTTCGGACTCAGATCAATGATGTGAAATCAGACTTTTCCGGCAATACTGAAATTCAGGAAAGGGCCGATGCCATGCTGAAAGTCCTTGAAGAAGTGGAAAGTGAACTCATGCAAACTAAAGCGGAGTCATATCAGGATGTTCTTAATTTCCCGATCAAGCTAAACAACAAGTTAGCATCACTTGCCAGTACAGTTGCAACCGGTGACGGCAGACCTACACAACAACAGTACGAAGTGTATGTTGACCTAGCAGCAAAAGTTGATGCACAGTTAGAAAAAGTTGCTCCGATCTTTGAGGGTGAGCTGCCTAACCTGATCCAGGAAATTGAACAACGTTCAATTCCAATTGATAACTAATTGAGAATGGCCTAAAGCCTAAAACAGAAAAAGCAGTGATAAGTACTTATCACTGCTTTTTTATTGTTTTAAAAATATTATGTGTAAAGCTCAATGAGCTCCTGCAGAGTTTAATAACTCCACAACGTTATCGTGATGATGTGTTATAGCCTGATCTTTTGCTGACCAGCCTCTGTCATCATGGACATCCACATCACTGCTGTGCTCTATCAAAAACTGTACGATTTTAAAATGTCCGTTTGTCGAAGCCCAATACAAAGCCGACGTTCCTCTGTTATCCCTGTGATCTACCTCTGCCCCATTTTTAACTAATAATTCTACAATATCCATATGTCCATGTTTAGCCGCTTTTAAAAGCGCGGTTCTTTCATGGCTATCTTTAGTATCAACATTTATTCCCTCGTTAAGTAATCGGGAAATTGTTTCGATGTCGCCGGCTTCTGCGGCTTCTAGAAATGCTTCATTATTCATGACGTATCCTCCTCAACTGAGTATTTAGATTGGCACCTGAATTGTAATTTTCAAGTAATCAAATGTCAAATTAGAAATACGATCTCAAAATGAAGATTGAGTGAATTGGGGATCAGCCGGTTACAAAAAAACCCGATATCTACTTGTCTGAGGACCAAGAACTAAAAAAGCTACTTTAAAATTCTTGTGTAGTGATATCGGGCTCATCTAACACCTAAAGGACGTAAATTTTTACCGAAGAGTTTCATTTTTCTATTTTATTTAACATTTATTTAAAACAGCCTGAGTTGCTTTCCTGTATCCCTGATAAAATGATCGGTTGATAGATCAAGATTTCGTTTATTCAAATCCAGTTTTTTTACCTGAACATGAAACATATCTCGTATCTGCTTAGCATACGATCCTTTACCTTTCATTCTTTCTCCAAACTTACCATTGTTCAATTTTCCATCCCTGATATCGAGTAACTTGTTTAATACTTTGTTCTTGCGGTCCGGATAATGCTGTTCCAACCATTCTACAAACATATCCTTGACCTTATATGGCAATCTAACAATACTGTATCCTGCAAAACCTGCCCCTGCCTCTTTCGCTTTTTCAAGTATAGATACCATCTCATGATCTGTAATACCGGGAATGACAGGAGCTACATTCACTCCTACAGGAATTCCTGCTTCTGAGAGTTTTCGTATAGCTTCAAGTCTTTTGGCCGGACGTGAGGTTCTGGGTTCCATTACACCGGTAAGTTTATTATCCAAACTCGTGATCGATATCGTCACGCTAATGCAATTATACTGGCTGAGTTCAACAAGCAGATCGATATCTCTGGTTACCAAATGATTTTTGGTGATCATCCCAACAGGATTTCTGAACTCAGACAATACCTTTAAACATTCTCTGGTTATTCCCAGTTCTTTCTCGATAGGCTGGTAGATATCCGTCACTCCACTCATGGCAATGACCTGAGGTTTCCAATTATCAGCCCGTAATTCTTTTCTCAGGATCGAGGCGGCATCATATTTGACCATGATCTTACTCTCAAAATCCAACCCTGATGAAAACCCCAGGTATTCATGGTAAGGCCTGGCATAACAGTATATGCAACCATGTTCACATCCTCTGTATGGATTGATGCCGGCATTAAAACCAATGTCCGGACTTTTGTTATATGTGATCAATGATTTTGATGCATCCCGTATTAGTTGGGTTTTTGGAGCCGGTTTCTCTCCGGTTTCTTCATCCAATTCATAATCCACATAGTTTCCTTCAAACCTATTTACTGGATTATCGGATGCACCTCGTCCTCTTATAGCATTCTTTTCTGAAATCATAATTACCTTACATATATTGCACATATAATATATGTAAGATGATCATCAATATCAGCCCAATACAAACAGAAAATAAAAAAGGCACAGATCACAGATCTGTGCCTTTTTAAACCGTCAATTCAAATATTATTCACTGTATACCTTTTCACCTGCAACCCAGGTTTCTAGTACATTGGTCTGCCATATCTCTATTGCTGGCACTTCAAAATAATCACGATCAATGATTATGAAGTCAGCCCATTTTCCGGGTTCAAGGCTTCCAAGCACTTCTTCCTGGTGGGCTGCATAGGCTGCATCTAAAGTAAAAGACCTGAGCGTCTCTTCTCTGTTTAGTCTTTCTTCCGGATACCAACCATTCGGTGGATTCCCTTCATGGTCCTGTCTGGTCACAGAAGAATACAGTCCAAAGAAAGGATTGACATGCTCAACCGGGAAATCTGAACCATTGGCTATCACAGTGCCCTGATCAAGAAATTTCTGCCAGGCATAGGCTCCTTTTATACGTTCTGATCCTACACGGTCCTCAGCCATGTTCATATCACTGGTAGCATGTGTGGCCTGCATGGAGGCAATGATATCAAGTTCCTTAAATCTGGGAATGTCCTCAAGTGAAACGATCTGTGCATGTTCTATTCTGTGGCGAAGTCCCTGATCACCAAACTCATCAATGGCTTGTTCAAATGCATTTAATACTACATCGTTTGCTCTGTCACCAATTGCATGAATATTGGTTTGATAACCATTTGAGATAGATTTATCTACCATTGCATTCAATTCATCCTGTTCATAGAACAATAAACCCCGGTTGCCGGGATCATCAGAATATGGTTCTTTCATTGCTGCTCCACGACTCCCCAGGGCTCCATCAGCAGAGATCTTAACACTTCTCAGTGCCAGCCTGTCATTAGCATACGACTTAATAGGTCCATTTTCAGATAGTTCATCAAAATCATCTCCGGTACCACCGATCATGGCATAGATCCGTGTGATCATCTTACCTTCATCAGCGAAATTTTTATATAATTCCCAGGTTTGTGTCGGTATACCTGCATCATGTACAGATGTAATTCCTTCACTCGACATTTTTTCGAGTGCTTTTTCGAGTGCAAGCTTTCTCTCCTCTTCAGTTGGTTCAGGAATGTGTTGAGTCACATAGCTCTCTGCAGCATCAATGAAAACTCCTGTAGCCTTACCGGTTCTATCGCGAATTACCTTTCCACCCTGGGGATCAGGTGTATCCTGACTGATATTCGCTATCTCCATGGCTTTTGTATTCCCCCAGCCTGCATGACCGTCAACTCTGGTCAACCAGACCGGTCGATCAGAGACAACTTTATCAAGATCTGCTGCCGTAGGAAATTCATTTTCAGGCCATAAAGTCTGATTCCAACCACGCCCCTGTATCCATTCAAGTTCCGGATTTGCTTCAGCATATGCTTTTATGGAATCCAAAGTAGCTTCGAGAGACTCGATACCTGCAACATTAATATTTAACTCCTGAAACCCAAGTCCCATAACGTGGGCATGGGCGTCAATCAATCCGGGTAAAATAGTTTTTCCTTCAACATCAATTACATCACCCAGACTAGTTAGCTCATCGCCACCAACTTGTCTCACTTTACCATTTTCGATGATCATTTTTTGAAAAGTGATCAATGAGTCGTTATAAAAGGTATACCCATTCGCATTAACAAAGGTCTTCACATCCGTATTATCCGAACAGGCTGTAAGCAACGCAGATAACACAAAAACAGAAATTATTAGTTTTTTCATACTCATAGTTTGATTAGAATTTTACTGAATATAAGCATTGAATGCAGATATGATAAATGTGCACCAAATTTATGCCTTTAGAGAAGGCAATTTTACAAAAGTTGACCTGAATATGGTCCAGAGTAATTTAATTAGCTTGTTTTGCCTTTATCATTTCCCACAAGCCTTCCGAAATAAAATCGGGAACAGTGTTAATGTGTTTGAGCTGTTGCCTAGTAAAATATCTCAGATCTTTAATGATCTGATCTTGTTCACTGACCTCAGGGTCTGACCCCATTTTCAATTCCCCTCCGGTCTTTTCCACCAGATAGTAGAACTCGATGGCATGAATGTCATTCTTTATCAGCTCATTCACATTTAGCAGTTCGCGGACAGATACCTCCACCCCTGTTTCTTCATTGAATTCTCTTTTAAGAGCTTCACTGAGACTTTCACCAAATTCTACTTTACCACCTGGCGGTATCCAGATCAGTTCATTTGTGACAGGAGAATGAAGTTTTACGAGCAGGATCTTTTCTTCCTCGATCAGAATTCCACAAGAACGAATTCTGATTTTACCGGAATATTTATTCCTGCCCATTATGGTTACTTAGCAACTTCTTTTGCTTTTAAAGAACTGTAGAGGTTTGATTCCTTGGCATTCTGAAGACTAGCTTTGACGAAATCCACAAACAGATGATGGGGATTGTTAACCGTACTCTTCAATTCCGGATGAAATTGAACACCCACAAACCAAGGATGATCAGGGATCTCAACGATCTCTACCAAGTCCCGTTCGGGATTCATTCCTGAAAGCTTCATCCCATTTTCAGTTAGCTTATATCGGAGGTTATTATTGACCTCATACCTGTGGCGATGCCGTTCTTCTATGATCTCCTGACCATACGCTTTGTAAGCATTAGAGTCTTTATCGAGTTTACAGGTGTATTTACCCAAGCGCATGGTTCCACCCATATTTTCAATATCTTTTTGGTCTTGCATGATATCGATAATTGGATATTCGGCATCCTCATTAAACTCTGAACTGTTTGCATCTTCCCAGCCACAAACATTCCTTGCAAATTCAATTACAGCACATTGCATACCTAAACAGATCCCAAAAAATGGAATTTTGTTTACCCGGGCGAAATTTACAGCTGCCAGTTTACCTTCTATTCCACGTCCGCCAAAGCCCGGAGCAACTAAAATACCGGCAACATCCTTCAAGTGGTCTGATACATTATCCCCGGATAATTCCTCGGACTGAACCCAACGAATTTTTACTTTGCAATCGTTGACAGCACCGGCATGTATAAAGGCTTCTACGATCGATTTATATGAATCGTGATGCTCAACGTATTTCCCAACCAAAGCGATCTCAATTTGTCCGGACGGATTACAAACAGCTTCCACAAAACCTAGCCAGTTATCCAGATTCGGCTCTTTCGTTTCCAGTTTCAGCTTTTCGATGACCCGTTTATCCAGCCCCTCTTTTTGCATCAGCAACGGCACTTCATAAATACTGCTGGCATCGATCGATTCGATCACATCTTCCAGATCCACATTACAGAACTGTGCAACCTTTCTGCGGATCGTTTCATCCAAATGGTGTTCTGTTCTGCAAACCAGAATATCCGGTTGAAGTCCGCTTTCAGATAATGTTTTTACAGAATGTTGCGTTGGCTTTGTTTTTAACTCACCGGCAGCAGCAAGGTAAGGGACCAATGTAAGGTGAATAGAGAGTGTGTTGTGCCGGCCTACATTATACCGAAGCTGACGTACAGCCTCTATGTAAGGCAGACTCTCGATGTCACCCACGGTTCCACCTATTTCCACGATCACAACATCATAGTCTCCTGACTGTCCGAGTTTAAGGACGTGAGATTGGATCTCATCTGTAATATGAGGAATGACCTGAACGGTCTTGCCAAGATAGGCCCCTTGACGTTCTTTAGTGATCACGTCATAATAAATACGACCCGTGGTGACATTATTATCCTGAGAGGTCTGAATATCCAGAAACCGTTCGTAGTGGCCCAGGTCAAGATCTGTTTCGGCTCCATCGTCGGTTACATATACTTCGCCGTGCTCGTATGGATTCATCGTACCCGGATCGACATTGATATATGGATCGAGTTTCTGAATGGTTACCTTAAGCCCCTGAGCGACAAGTAGACGGCCCAAAGAAGCACAGATTATACCTTTACCTAATGAAGACGTAACCCCTCCGGTTACAAAAATATATTTAGTGGACATGCGGGATGTGAGTATGGTTGATGGATGTAAAATATAGGGGGTTCCCTATCCTCATTCAATGTAAAACAGGAATTAACCGCCCTTACTTTTCCACATGTTATCCACAAGCTGCTTTAATACATCCGGTTTGTCACTGAATATTCCGTTTACTCCCCGTTTTATCATTTTCTTCATTCTTCTCCGGTTGTTCACTGTATACACAAAAACCGGAATTCCTGCTTCTGAAGTCACTTCAGCCCACTTTTTTGAGAATTGACGATAACTGCAATTAAAGGCATCGGCATTATAGTTTTCTACCAATTCCTTTGGGTCTTTATCATTTGATTGTTGCTTCTCGTACAGCAATGCAACTGCGATATTCACATCTAATTCCTTTAAATGAGCAATGGCCCGATAATCAAAACTTGAGAATAACACGTATTCCTGCATATCGTATTTTTTTACGATCTCATAAGCCTTTTCTTCAATTCCCTCCCTAAGGTCATTGGAAACGGCTTCCGTCTTTATCTCAATGTTAACCGCGACCTTACCTTTAGCAAACTGTAGAACTTCTTCCAGAGATGGGATCCTCTCACCGGTATGCTCATCCCCAAACCATGAGCCGGCATCCAATTTGCTCAACTCTTTATATGTGTACTCCATTACCTTACCTGTGCCATTTGTCGTCCGCTCCAATGACTCATCATGTATTACAACGGGAACTCCATCCTTGCTCAGTAATATATCCAGCTCGATCATCTCTGCACCCATTTCATAAGCAGCTCTGAATGCACTCATTGTGTTTTCAGGATAGTAAGCACTTGCCCCCCGGTGCCCTATGATCACAAAATTATCTTTATTGTCTGAATACAATGATACAGGAAGAGGCATATCATTCACCTGTGCATTAACTGAAATATTTAGAAGAAGTAGGGAAAGGAACACAAAGCAACCTAAACCCGCTTTACCGATATAGGGGCTTAAGTGGCATCTGCTATTCAGAATTTTCAATTTTGATTGTTGATGACCCGTTTGATCGCTTTTTGAAGCAGTGAATCAAATGTACCTGCATACACTATGGTCCGGTGAAGCATAAACAATCCACTCATCAGTGTAATGGAACCAAAAACAGTCATTAGAGTTGCGACCCAAACAGGTTGAATACTGCCAACCAGGGAAAGCGCTACCACAGCACTCCCCAAAAATAATTGCAAAAGTGCAGATACAAAATAAAGTCCATCAACCGAATGCACCTTATCCATAAATACCGAGATTCGCGATGTTTTGTTTGATCTTATCCGATCCTGAAGATCATTGCTTACGGTAGGATTTTTAAATTCTTCTTCTTCAAACATAACCTTTATCTTTCTTGCTAACTTATTAACCCATAACTAATCTATTCCTTCATTCATTATAATGAAAGTAAGATGGATTTAAAATAATTTATGCCAAATACTGATAACTTTTTCATATACGGTCGTAATCCAGTTGAAGAAACCTTGAAAGACAGGCCGCATGAGGTGGATAAGATATTTGTAAAAAATAATATCAAACCTTCTACTTACCAGGACATCACAGAGCTTGCAGATCAAAATGAAGTTCCCCTTGTAAAAGTTCCCGGTGCCAAAATTTATGGGCTTGTGGGGAAAGTAAACGATCAGGGGTTTGTAGCCCAGATAAGTGCCGCACGATACACGAAATTCTATGATTGGGCTGAAACTTTGATCCTCAGTCAGAATCCTGCCGTTTTACTACTCCATGGGATCGAGGATCCTCATAATTTTGGAGCGATCCTTCGCTCGGCTGCAGCAGCCGGAATTGATGCTGTGATCATCCCAATGCAAAATCAAGCCCCTGTTAATGCTACCGTTTTTAAAACCTCTGCAGGAACAGCAGGACGAATTCCCATCATTCGGGTGCATAATTTAAATCAGGGAATAAAAGATCTCAAAGCAACAGGTTTTGATATCGTTGGTTTAGATGGCAGTGCAAACAAAGAACTCTGGGAAGCAGATCTTGACCGACCCGTTGCTTTCATGATAGGAAACGAGGGAGAGGGTATTCTGCCTGAGAACCTTAAAAGATGTGATTCTTTGGTTAAGATCCCCATGGAAAATGATGTGGAGTCATTAAACGCATCAGTAAGTGCAGCCTTGGTTTCATATGAATGGAAGAGAAGACGAAAGCTCTGAAAACTGTTTAATACAGTAAATATGGTTCTCTCTTTATTCTGAAACTTTGCACATCATCCTCCCAGCCCGGAATTGGTTCTTTGTTTTCAATGACCGACTTCAGGTCTATACCAAATAGTTTGTTGGCAAAGTCGGTGATCTCAAAGTTATCTGTATGATCTCTTGCATACAGCAATAGCTCCAACCCTAAATTCAGTGGATCAATATTTTTATATCCATTTGGGAATTTGATCTTTATACCTTTTGAAGGCTCATTTTCCAATTTTGGACTCATGGCTTTTCCGGGAATTGATCGCGGTGTGAAATTTATCGGAGCAAGCTGAACCTGATACTTATCTTCTATCTCATTTATTTCTGATGGCACAAAATTAAACCCGGGAGAACCTATAGTGAGGAATGGATCTTTTGTTCCCCTCCCTTCTGAAAGGTTTGTTCCTTCAAAGATCACAGTTCCGGTATAGGCAAAGGCATGATCAAACGAGGGTAAATTTGGAGACGGTGCGATCCACGGTAACCCGGTTTCTGGCCAGATCATACTTCGGTCCCAACCGGCCATTCTGATAACTTTATAGTTCAGTCCTTTTCCGGTTTCGATCCAGCCTTCACCGATAGCCATACCTGCAATCTCCCCCATTGTAAGCCCATATACAATTGGCATAGGATAGTAACCGACAAAAGACCTGTATTCGTCTTCTAACGTCCAGCCGGCGATAAAGTCTCCGCCCAATGGATTCGGCCTATCCAGGATCCATACTTCTATATTATTTTCCCAGGCAGCCTCAAGGATCAGTCCCAATGTGGCACTGAAGGTATAAAATCTAACCCCCATATCCGGCAGGTCAAACAATAGAAGGTCAACTTTTTCCAACATTTCTGGAGTCGGTTTTTTTGTACTGCCATATAAAGAGAAAACAGGCAAGCCTGTGGTTTGGTCCACACCATCTTCAATAACCTCTCCTGCCCCTGCCTCGCCCCTGAAGCCATGTTCTGCAGCATATAATGCATTAACATCTACTCCCAGGTCTATTAATGTATCAAGCATATGTACCCCATCCACCATCGATGTTGGGTTCATGATCAATCCCACTTTGCGTCCTTTAAGCTCATCAATATGATGATCCAGTAAAACTTCAGCTCCGGTTTTAACCACATTTGCAGACTGACTCCGGGTATCGTTGCAACTCAGCAGGAGTAAAATTGAAATTAATATCAGGGGTGATGTTCTCATTGTCATTTTATCATTGAAATAAAAAAGCCTCGCTTAAAATAATTAAACGAGGCTTTAAAGTATTCAAAATACCACTTGGATCAAGCCTGATTTGCAACTACCTCAGATTCAGCAAAGAAGTATGCGGCTTCGATCTTGCCATTTTCGACTGAGTCAGACCCGTGGATAATGTTTTCTCCAACACTATCAGCAAAGTCAGCGCGAATAGTTCCCTCTTCAGCTTCGGCAGGATTTGTGGCTCCTATCAATTCTCTGAAATCTGCGATCGCATTATCCTTTTCTAGGATCATTGGTACACAGGCACCACTGCTCATGAACTCACAAAGCTCATCATAAAATGGTCTTTCTTTGTGAACTGCATAGAATCCCCCGGCAGTATCTTTGGTCAAGCGGGTCATTTTCATCGCCAGAATATTAAATCCGGCTTCTTGAATTCGTTTGGTTACCTCTCCGATCAGCCCTTTTTTTACGCAATCAGGTTTTAGAATAGTCAGTGTTCTTTCTTTTGCCATTATTATTGTGTCTTATATTTTTGTAACATTTAGTTATAGAGATACTCTATTTCTTTACCTTGAAGATACGGGTTCGTAGATCAAGTTTCGAACTTTTAGTACTTTTTGGGCTAAGAAATCCTGTTATTTATTTTTCATGAAGGAAGGACAACAAATACATCGTTGGGTTTTTAATTTGGCAGCCCCCCCTGCCAGGTTATGGCCATATGTGTCTGACACCAACCGTATATTCCGAATTCTTGGAGCTCCCCCGGTTCAAGAAATGCCCCTATCCAGAAATACCCCCAAAGGACACCTAGAACTTTCCCACAGTATTCTGAATTCTCAGGTTACCTGGCAGGAAGAACCATTTTCATGGGAGATCCCCTTTCGATTTAAAGTCACCCGGAATTATAAAGTCGGGTTTCTTGAACACATGTCCATACTAACGGAATGCATTGAAACGGATGAGGGAACTAAACTGATCGTAAACGTCACTGTAGATCCTTCTAACTCCTTACTTTACTATCCTATCAAGCTGTATGTGAACCATGTTTTAAGAAAGAAACTGGCCGATTACCTAAAGATCGTAGACAAAGCTGTCAGTCAGGGATTACATCCGTATGAATTGAATGAACCCAAAACGCTTATAAGAGGGGCTGACCATAAAATTGAAAGGATCTCTAAACAACTGGTTGAAAAGACCAAACGTAAACGGATCGTTCGTCACCTCATTGAACTGATACGTAAAGCTGAAGATGAAGACCTGGAACGTATTCATCCATACAGTTTAGCTGAGTATTGGGGTGAAAAGAAATACTCTGTATTGAATGTGTTTCTACACGCCACCAATCTGGATCTGCTTGACTTCAGCTGGGATATTTGCTGCCCCCGGTGCAAAAGCCCCAAAAACAATTTCAGAAAACTCCAAGACACACGTGGACACCTGTATTGTGATGACTGCAACGACGATTACATAATGGATTTCAACAAGAACACGCACCTCGTGTTTAAACCACATCCCCTAATCCGTAATATTTCGGACAAAACCTACTGTTTGGGTGGGCCGGGCAGTAAACCTCATCGAGTGGTTCAACAAAATCTGGCGATCGGAGATGAACGCTACCCGGAATTACAGCTTGAGGAAGGAACTTATCTTTTCAGAACTCATAACCATGAGGGACACCTGGTATTCCATGTACGGGAAAATGGTACTGATAACGTAAATATTTATGTTACAGATGAAGAATTTCACAGCCAGAGTATCACCATTTCTAAAAACCCGAACCTTGGGATATTCAATCATTCCTCGCAACCAATGGTTTGTTTCTTTGATAAATTAAATTGGAAGGAAGAAGCAATTTACGCAACTGAGGTTTGTTCTAATGTAGACTTCAATTCACTTTTTCCTAATGAAACACTTAAGGAAACCAGTAAGGTAAAGGCCTCAGAGGTAACCATGTTGTTTACAGATCTGATGAATTCAACTGAACTTTATGTGAAGGAAGGGGATGAAACAGCGATCGGACGCGTGATGGGACATTTCAGGGTTATTCAACAGATCATTGCTGAAGAACGGGGTGGCATTATAAAAACTATAGGGGATTCGGTCATGGCTGTTTTCTGGGAACCTGTATCTGCCCTAAAAGCCGTTCAGCGAATACAGCAAATATTCAGCAATTCTTCTGCTGTAGGTAATGCTTTCAAAATTAAAGCCGGGGTCCATTTTGGGGATTGTACGGCCGTGAACCTCAATGGGCGCATCGATTACTTTGGTACTACCGTAAATCTGGCATCCCGCCTTGTAGATGCTGCTTCTGAGAAAGAGATCATGCTTTCAGAAGCCCTCTATGAGCATCCTGACATTAAGCTGTATCTGGATAAAAATTCCAAGACCTTCTTCGTAAAAGATAGTTCGAAAGAACTCAAGGGCTTCAGTGAAGAAGAATTCAAGGTTAAACAGATCCGCCTCGAACGTCCCCCCATGCGATTGGTTATTTAAGATACTCGTTTGCTCCCCCTCTCATTTTAGGACTCAGCTTAGAATTGTTTTTATAATAGTCCTTACCTTTACATCTTTCAGGACAACTCTCACTCAAAGAATAACATAATGCCTGCAAATAAAATGCATCCATCCATAGCTGACACCGTTCAGCCTATGAAGCCTAAGAAAAATATTGCACTTATCGCTCACGATCATCGCAAGATGGACCTTCTCGACTGGGCTGAATACAACAGTGAAAAACTGTCTGACCATAACCTTTTTGGAACCGGAACAACAGGAAAACTGGTGTCAGAAAAAACAGGCCTTCCTGTATTCAGATTCAAAAGCGGACCATTGGGTGGAGACCTTCAGATCGGAACTGCTATTGTACAGAATGAGATCGATGTAATGATCTTTTTTTGGGATCCGCTTCAGGCTCAGCCTCATGATGTGGATGTTAAGGCTTTGCAGCGCATAAGTATAGTGTATAACATTCCTATGGCCTGTAACAGGTCTTCAGCAGACTTTTTGATCACCTCTCCCCTTATGAATTCAAAATATGACCGGTTCATCGTAGACTACAGCCAACGATTCAAAAAAGATTTCGATGTCGAATAAATTAGCCCAGGAAAAAAGCCCATATTTACAACAA
Source organism: Gracilimonas sp. B-17 (assembly GCF_056857935.1). NCBI lineage: Bacteria > Pseudomonadati > Balneolota > Balneolia > Balneolales > Balneolaceae > Gracilimonas > Gracilimonas sp. B-17. The sequence continues at coordinate 610,748 of NZ_JBSXOA010000012.1, read as the reverse complement.
CATGCAGACAACCCTGTAAATTGGTTTCCATGGGGTGATGAAGCTTTTGAAAGAGCAAAGGCGGAAAATAAACCAATATTTCTCTCTATTGGATATGCTACCTGCCATTGGTGTCATGTTATGGCTCACGAAAGCTTTGAGGATCCCGAGATAGCTGAAATGATGAATGAAGCCTTTGTGAATATCAAAGTTGACCGTGAGGAGAGGCCGGATATTGACAATATGTACATGACCGTATGCCAGATGTTAACCGGCCAGGGTGGTTGGCCTTTGACGATAATCATGTCTCCTGATAAGGAACCATTTTTTGCAGGTACATACATTCCAAAGGATGCAAGGTTCAACAGGATCGGATTGAGGCAATTGATTCCCGGGGTGACCGGTATGTGGAAGAATGAACCTAAAAGGGTGAAAAAAGCTACCGAGAAAATAAAAGAAGGCTTCCAAAGATCTCAGAAATTTGAAGGAGGAAATTTTCCGGGAACCGAAGCTACTGACTTTGCAGCTGAACAGCTTGCCAAGAGTTTTGATACAGAACATGGTGGTTTTGGATCAGCTCCGAAATTTCCAAGTCCTCACAACCTAATGTTTTTACTTCGTCAATGGAAGATTAGTAACGATCAACGTTTCCTTGACATCGTAACCAAAACATTGACCAACATGCGATTGGGAGGTTTGTGGGATCATATAGGATATGGATTTCACCGGTATTCAACCGATGATAAATGGCTTCTCCCCCATTTCGAGAAAATGCTATATGATCAGGCGCTAATGTTGATGGCTTACGCAGAAGCCTGGCAGGTGACCAAGGACCCGCTTTATAAGAACACCGCTTACGAGATCATCCATTACGTAAAGCGAAAGCTTCGCCATCCTGAGGGAGGCTTCTATTCAGCCGAGGATGCGGATAGTGAGGGTGAAGAAGGTAAATTCTATGTCTGGACCTCTAAACAACTGAATGATCTTTTAAAAGAGAATGAATATGAATTCATTGCCAATAGGTTCAATATCAAAGATGAAGGTAACTTCAAGGATGAAGCTACCAAAAAATTGACGGGTGCCAATATCCCACACTTGAATTCCACTCTCAATAAAAGTGAAATGGATGATTTCCGTTCTATTAGAGAACATCTGTTTACTGAAAGAGAGCGCCGTGAAAAACCACTTTTGGATGACAAGACCCTGACTGACTGGAATAGTCTGATGATCGCTGCACTTGCAAAGGCCGGAGCTATCTTTGATGACGAGCAGTTAATCTCAACGGCTGAAGAAGGCCTCCGGTTTATACGTTTAAACCTCATCCAAAACGGAGAGTTATTGCACAGATACAAGGATGAAGAAGCCGGTATACAAGCTATGGCAGATGACTACGCATTTTTTATTTGGGCATGTATAGAATGTTACGAAGCTACCTTCAAGCCAGAATACCTGAAACTGGCTTTGAAGTGGAATTCTGAATTTTCTGAAGCATTTTGGGATGAAGAAAATGGCGGGTACTATTTCAGTATACACCATCAGGACCAGGTCTATGGCCCGCAGAAACAACTTTATGATGGAGCGGTCCCGTCTTCAAATTCAGTTTCACTGAATAATCTCATCAGATTGAGTCGATTGACCGGCAATACAGAGCTGGAAGATAAAGCCAACGAAATTGGCAAAGCTTTTTCATCAGACCTCATCAGGTCCGGTTCAAGTATCACACAAAGCATGCAGGCTATTCAGTTCATACATGCAGATCCAAAAGAAATTACCCTGGTTACGCCTGCAAATGAAGATGAGCTTATTCAGCCTGTTTTCAGAGATAACTTCGATCCATTCAGCGTAGTGCATGTGAAACACCCTGATAATGCCTCTGAACTTTCTGAGATTGCATCTTATACTAAGGATCAGGATCTAAAAGAGGGTAAACCCACCCTTTACGTATGCACAAATTTCACTTGTGAACAGCCTATCAACGACCTTGAAGAAATGCTTAACACATTACATCAATAAAAAAAGCTCTCCTCGTTAAAGGAGAGCTTTTGAATCGGAGTATATCTTTCGGCCTAACGTTCCATCATCATTTTGAATACGTAATCCTTAAAACTCATCAGTGAGACTCCTGCAGGAATTTCAACCATGGCTTTAGCCACAGAAGACCTGTTTACATTATTCACTTTCATGATGGTCTTACGCTCATTTCCTTCAACTGCTTCGATCAATAGAGGAAAGTTCTTCCCTTTGAATACGACATCCTGAGCTACCCCATTGATCTCTGAATCAATACTTTCCGGCATATTATTCCATCTTTCAGCTAACATTCCCCAATTGATATCGATTTCAGGTGCCAGCCATATAGACAGATGTTTATTTGGATCTTCAGCATCAGTAACGATCATTTCTGCGGTTTCGTAACCAAGTATGTTTTGAGTTCGGTCAGAAAAACTATATTCAGTTTTTGGAGTGTCCTGCTGCTTCGTTGATGAACTACCTCCCCAACTGCTTAGCATTTCAATCAATCCCTCGATCTCCACTTTGGTAACCTGAAGAGCCTGATCTTTTCCGGTCATGATCACAAAGTCTTTCATATCATTTCTGATCAACAGTCCATCGGTACTCATTTGGTCCATCACTGAAAAATTTTCTTCCCCCTGAAGCATAATTCTGTCAGATGTGGCAAATAAATTGATCTGACTTACTTCAATTTTTCCATCTTCATCAGAATACACATCCATGGTGATCTGCCCTTCAAATTGAGCAAAAGCTGTTCCGGTTGTAAAGACAAGGCTAAATATGAGCAACAGCCCTGAAATAGAAAATTTTTTTGATAGCATAATTAGATTAATTTGATGTTGGGAGTCTAAACTTTAACGTTGGCAGGAAGTAATTGTTACAATCATGCAGGAATTAGATCTTCCATTCCAACACTGACTTTCTTGATCCACCCACCGGCAAGGACATCATCACCTTCATAGCATACAATTGCCTGTCCCGGTGTGATCGCCTCACGACCCGCAGGGAAGTGTACTTTCATTTCAGTGTCACTTATTTGAGTAAGATGCCCGATAGCCCCATCATCATTGTAACGAATAGCCCCTGTGACCTCCATCTCGTTTTCCGGGATCTTGTCGTATTTCACCAGATTCATTTCACCGGCAATAAGTGTGGAACTTACCAGGTCCTCCTTCTCACCGATGGTTATGGTATTGGATATGGGATCTATATGTGTTACATATACAGGTTTACCCATAGCAAGATCAAGTCCCCTTCTTTGCCCAATAGTATAGAAAGGATATCCTTCATGCTCTCCAACAATATTCCCTTTTTGATCGACGAACTTACCTCCAGAAACTTTTTCTTCCAGACCGTCTACACGATCCTTCAAAAATCTTCGATAATCATCATCAGGTACAAAGCAGATCTCATAAGAATCAGGTTTGTTCGCTACATTTATCAGTCCGTGATCTTCTGCTATCTGACGAATTTCTGTTTTAGGATACTCACCCAGTGGAAATATGGTTCGGGCCAGGTGCTTTTGATCGACCCCCCATAATGCATAGGATTGGTCTTTTTTGGGATCATGTCCTCGGGAGATCACATGACGGCCATTTTCTTCACGAACTTTAGCATAGTGTCCGGTAGCGATATAATCACACCCAAGGTTATCAGCCCGTTTAAGCAAAGCAGCCCATTTAATGTGCGTGTTGCATAGTACACAAGGGTTGGGCGTTCTCCCACCCATATAATCATCTACAAAACGATCGATAACCCAATCACCAAATTCCTCACGGATATCCACAATAAAATGCTTAAAGCCATGATTGACTGCAATATGCCGGGCATCATTCATAGATTCAACGGTACAACAACCCGTCTCCTTCCCTGAATTCCCACCACTTCTGTGGTAATCCCAGGTCTTCATCGTAATTCCAATTACTTCGTAGCCTTGTTCTTGCAACATTACGGCAGCGACTGACGAATCCACGCCACCACTCATGGCTACTAAAACTCTTCCTTTTTTACTCATAGTACTATTTTTGAAACTTTTTATGGCAGAAGCCAAACTGAAAGATAAGGTTTTTTTAGGTGAAGGACGATGATCGATAATTGTTAATGGCTATTTGACCAATAGTCTCTTATATATGGAGCAATCTCATGATACAGACTAACTAATAACTGATCTATGACCAAGAAATTGCTTCTCGCCATCTTCCTCTTTTCCCCACTTTTTCTAAGTACCCTTCAAGCTCAGGATGCAAAATTTCCCATTATCAAAAACCATGGTGGAATTTATGATATACCGAATTCTATCAATCCAGAAAGTGACCGTGATTACAAGATCGTGATAGACCTGAAAACCCTTCAACGAGATAAGTCAAGTATCAACCCGGGGCTAAATAACGTGGCCAGACTGGTCAACCTACATGCTTTAGGAGGCGTTGAACATGACAAGCTGGATGTGAGTGTCGTCATTCATGGTGGTGCAACTGACGTAACCCTGACCCACCAAGCCTATCAAAAAAGATATGAGATGGATAATCCAAACATCGCACTCATCAACGAACTGCATAAAGCAGGATTCAGAATTTTTGTTTGCGGGCAATCTTTAATTGCCAGAGAATATGAATATACTGAGATCTATGATCAGGTTGCATTGGGGCTATCCATGCTTACGGTATTTACTACGCATGTTCAAAATGGATACGTACCATTGGTTTTCAACTGATACTGAAAGATCAGGTCATATAAAGGTATGGCTTCCACGGCTCTTGCACGCCACCGTTGGAGTCCCTGAAAAAAGTAATTGGAACAGGCCGGTAAGGTTTACTCTTAAGTTCCATTTTTGCTTCTTTTGGGGTACGGTTACCTTTTCTAACATTACACCGATCGCAAGCTGTAGTCAGGTTTTCCCATGTGTCCCTTCCTCCCCGACTTTTAGGCATGATGTGGTCAATAGTAAGATCAGATTTCTTACCACAATACTGGCAAGTATAATCATCCCTTCTCATCACATTCCTTCTGGATAGGACGATCTTACTGTATGGAACCCGAATATAATTTCTCAGCCTAATAACCGATGGAAATTGGAAGGATCTTCGGGTTGTCCTTAACTCCTTTTCAGGATCATCATGCAAAAGCTCTGCTTTCTCTAAAAATATCAGTTTCATGGAACGTTGCACGGAGCAAACGCTTAAAGGCTGGTAATCCTGATTTAAGACCAAAACATTCGCATTCATAGAGCATCCATTTTATTTTCTGTTGATGATATGTCAATATTTAACTCTTTCATGGAGAATGCAGTTGTTAAAACAAAAAAGGCGTCCCGTTTATAAAACCTTCAAACGGGACGCCTTAGTATGAGATATTTGGCTCAAAATATCAATAGCCAATGAATTGGAGCAGTTCCCTCCTTACTTCATCGTTAATTGAAACTGCCAGAATGATAGATACTGCCAGACCAATGAGTGCATAACTAAGATCTTTAAAGGCCATTATAAACACTTTACTCAGCGGACGTCCCATTTCTTTATTATCCATGATACTGATCCCCAGTTCACGACCGGCCAGTAATCCTAAAAATACCCAGGTGGTACTCATAGGTACGGTACTTACGGTCAATTTATAAACAAGCAGTATTGCATACACAAAATCAATGATGGTTGCTGATCTGATATCGGTGACTCTGGATTTTTCAGTTACGATCTCCTGTATCTTATCTCCTCTCAGATAGAAAAGTAATCCCAACCCGAAGAATATAAAGAGTGAAAATCCAAGGAATTGGCTAACATCAAGAGTCCTTGGAAGATAAACAGCGATATTTGCAGCATCCTGCATCACCCAGACTGCCCACAAGGTACCGGAAATGATCCACTGTAGAGGAAGCCAATATTTTTTTGGTTCCCCATTAAATTTCTTTTCAACTGTTTTTGTGACCACTAACCATACCACAAGCCCAGTTATCAACGCAAGGCCGTAACCGGACAAACTCTTTCCGAGAACTGATGTAATGCCTTCAGCAGAAGTGGCAAACGCACTTAAAAGTAGGAAAGTGGTGGAAACCGGCATCCTCATTCGAGTCAGTATCAAAAGAAAGATCGGTGCAGCCACCTGTAAAAATGAAAAATTGGTAGGCGCTTCAGAGAATCCTTTGGAGGTCAATCGCTGATAGGTTACATCCCCATCATAAATATACCAACTAGCTGTTACCGTTATTAAAAATATACCACCTATCCAAAGCCATAAGACCCACCACTTTTTATCCATGTTGGAAGCGAGGAAGGTACCTATGGTTTGTATGCTATCATTTGCAATTGCCGAATAGCCTGCAAAGAAAAAACCTACCCACATGGCTAGTTCAGCATAGGGAAAAGCTACTCCCGCAATAAAAAAGAAAACACCAATGAGTCCGATAAAAACTCGTTCTTGCCTTATGACGTCATAAAAACCGGTTGGAATAAACTTTTCGATTGGACTTGTGCCGTTATTATTAGAAGATTCTGACATTTACTTTTGTATGTGTGCTGATTTGAGCCCAAGTGTAAAAAGTAAATGTTAAGACAGTATTACGATAAGGTGTTTCCCGCCATACTTAACAATTAGATAACATCATACTCCCGAAAGACCGGATACAAATCTGTTCATCCTCACACTTAATGAAAAAGTTTATAATTACCTGATATTTATTCAAAAAAAGCGATAGTTTTAAGTTTTACCATTATATTTGGAACCGCTTTTTTGACCTAAAATCACAACATTTTTATTAACACATTTCAATGTCTAAACAAGACTCTATTTCCAGCGGCTATTATAAAGAACCAACTCCTCACATCGCGCACGACTCCCCCTTCGCATCGATGATGGAAAGATTTCGTTTTGCAGCAGAAATTCTTGATCTGGATGAAGGTATTTTCAAATATCTATCAAGTCCTGAGAAAGTGATCATGGTCTCTATTCCGGTAACTATGGATGATGGACGTATTGAAGTTTTTGACGGCTATCGTGTGATACATAACAGTATTCTAGGCCCATCAAAAGGTGGAATACGATATTCAGAGGATGTAACGATCGATGAAGTCAAAGCCCTGGCTGCCTGGATGACATGGAAATGCGCTGTTGTCAACGTTCCCTTTGGTGGAGCTAAAGGAGGCGTACGTGTCAACCCCAAAGAACTTTCCCAAAATGAGCTGGAAAGACTGACCCGTCGTTATACAGCCAACATGCTGGATGTATTTGGACCTGACCGTGATATTCCTGCTCCTGATATGAACACCAACGAACAGGTAATGGCCTGGATCATGGATACATATAGCATGAAACAGAAAAAAACTGAAACAGCTGTTGTAACCGGTAAGCCTATAATTCTTGGTGGTTCCAAAGGTCGTAAGGAAGCAACCGGGCGCGGAGTTGTGACTTGTACATTAGCTGCTTTAGGTAAACTCCGAATTTCCCCAAGTAACACATCAGTTGTGGTTCAGGGATTTGGCAATGTTGGGTCTGTCTCGGCACAGCTTATGTATGAACAGGGTGCCAAGATCTTGGCCATTAGTGATATTAGTGGAGGATATTATAATAAAGATGGCATCGATATCCCTGAAGCACTGAATTATTCCCAGACCCATAATAATTCACTTGAAGGATTTGATGGGGCGGAAAAGATCACAAATAAAGAACTACTCGAATTGGAGTGTGATGTTCTGATACCTGCAGCCAAAGAAGATCAGATCAATAAGGATAATGCTCCCAATATTAAAGCTCGTATCATCGCCGAGGGAGCTAACGGACCGGTTACGGCCAACGCTGATAAGATCCTCGAAGAAAATGGCATTATGGTAATTCCTGATATCCTGGCTAACGCCGGTGGAGTCACTGTATCGTACTTCGAATGGGTACAGGACAGACACGGTTATTTCTGGACTGAAGAACGGGTAAACCGAAGACTCAACCGTATGATGCGTGAAGCTTTCGACAACTTGTTTATGGTAAGTGAAAAGTATAGTATTACGCTAAGACAGGCGGCGTATGTGTACGCGATCGATCGTGTTGCCACAACGCTGAAATTGCGTGGTATTTATGCATAATCAATGAAATTACTACATAAACTTACTCTTAGATCTGCCTTCGAAGAAGTAGAAAGACTTGAAGGACTGCTGAACAAACTACAGGAAGAGCTGGGATTTGATGACGAATTCTATGCCCGTCTGATGTTAGTTGTCAGTGAAGCAGCAACAAATGCAATAGTCCATGGCAACAAACTGGACGAATCAAAAAATGCTATAGTGGCTGCTTATCTTGATGACAATAAACTAACATTTATCACCACAGATGAAGGCGAGGGTTTCAAGCCGGAGGAACTGCCAGATCCCATTGCTGAAGAAAATCTTTTCAATACCAGTGGCCGTGGCGTTTATTTAATGAAAGAATATGCGGATGAGGTCTTTTTTGAAGACGATGGAAGCAAACTCACCCTTTCTTTTAATCTGGATGTATAGCTTTCCCTAATTCTTTTGAATGAGTCTGCCACTAAGTCTGAGTAACTCTGTTTCTGCTGATTTAGCTGCTATTTGTGCTTCAATGAGTCTGTTCTCTGCATTCAAGAGACTCTGTTGTGCTTCCCGCAATTCCAATGAATTAATCGTACCCAGCTCAAAACGTTCTAATGCAATACTTACCGTCTCTTTGTTTATCTCCAGGTTTTCCAGCTCAAGATCTATTAGATCCAGGGCATCTGTATACTGTGCATATATCCTGCTTATTTCAGCTGTGATCCGTAATTGAAGGTCTTGTTTTGAAAGCTCCTGATTTTTAAGCCTGATCTGTGCATTTTGCATACGCCGGTTCTTGTTAAACCCATCAAACAGATTGATCGAAGCACTGATCCCATAACGCCAGCCTTTGGACTCAGAAAACTCAGAAAACCCGGAACTGGCCTCTGTTCTGGAGTAGCCATATCCACCCGTTACATCTATATTTGGCAGCCAGTCACCACGGATCTCGCGGATCTCAGCCTCAGCAACCTGCTCATTCAAACGAGCGATCTTGAGTTCCTGATTTTCCTTAAGAGCCTCGTTTAGAAGTTTCTGATAATCAAGTCGCTCATTCAATTTTATATCAGGTTGTACAGAAAATTCTACCCTAACTGAATCTCCAAGAACAGATGTTAACATGACCTTAAGCTGATTCAGACTTGTATTGGCACGGATCAAAGCCGTACGATCTGTGTTAAAGTCGGCTCGAGCCAGAAGTAATTCATATTCTGAACCGGAACCAAGATCCCGTTTTGTCTCAGCAATACGGATGCGTTCCTCTGAGATCTCAACTGTATTCTCAAGTACTTCGGCTGCTTTTTGTTGCCCGGCGATCTGGTAGTATCCGGAGATTATCTCAGCTAATACATTTTCAACCTGTAATTGTACTTCAGCCTCACTGATCTCCATTTCATTTGAAAGCCTGTCAAGTGTTGCAAACATGGTCAACCCATCAAAGATCCTCCAGGTTGCATTTACACCATAATCGTAGACAGTGGTGACTGCTCCTTCATCATTTCGGTCTGCAATATTCGGGTTTCCAAAAACGGTCACGTTATCCTGTACCCTTTCATTTATAGAGCCATCAGCTGAAATAACCGGTAAAAACCCTGCATTCCCTATCGAATTATTGTTCTCTGAGATACGAGCCTGATTTTCAAATATCCGAATTGAAAAGTTATTTTCAAGACCGATTCTCACTGCATCTTCAAGCTCCAGAAGAACCTGTGCCTGCACTTGTGTTGAAAAACCTGTTACAATGAACAGAATGAGTGCAATACCTTTCATTACCAAATCGGTCTTCTTCGATGTAACTGATCTCATATTTTTGCGGGTTCCATGTTGTCTATTTTCTCCAATTTATCATCATCTACAGCTCCTTTTTCAGATCGCTCGGCCGAGATATAACTGTAAAGAGCCGGAATTACGTACAGAGTCAGGATACTGGCAAAAATCAGTCCTCCAATGATCGCAATACCCATTGATTTCCGGCTCTCAGCTCCTGCCCCCAAGGCCAGGGCTATTGGAAGGATACCCAAGACCGTTGAAAAACTTGTCATCAGGATAGGCCGGAACCGAGCTACGGCAGCTTCTTTGATCGCCTCAAGATTTGATAATCCCTGAACTTGTCTTTGATTGGCAAACTCAACGATCAATATTCCGTTCTTGGTTACCAAACCGATCAACATGATCATACCGATCTGACTAAAAATGTTCAGAGTTTGATTGAAATACCAAAGGGTGAGTAATGCTCCCGTCAGTGCCAGCGGAACAGTAAACATGATCACCAAAGGATCCCGAAAACTCTCAAACTGAGCAGAAAGCACCAGATAGACAAGTATCAGTGCCAGCAGAAATGCATAGATCAAACTTGAAGAGCTTTCAACAAAGTCTCTGGACGGACCTGACAGCGACGTTGTGAAGGAAGCATCCAACACTTCATCAGCAATAGCATCCATTGCATTGATTCCATCACCAATGGTCTTACCAGGTGAAAGACTTGCCGATACAGTTGCAGATGCATATCGATTGAATCGATATAATTGAGGTGGACTACTTGTTTCTCTTAGTGTCACAAGGTTATCCATCTGAATGATCTCTCCTTCATCATTTCGCACATAGAGTGACCTTAGGTCGATCGGCGCATTCCTGTCTTCTCTGGACATTTGCCCGATCACCTGATATTGTTTTCCGTTCTTTAAAAAGAATCCAAAACGTTGTCCACTATAAGCCAGCTGAAGCGTCTCCGCTATATCCCTTGTTGATACACCCAAAGCCTGTGCCCTGTCACGGTCAATACTTACCTCAACTTCCGGCTTGCTGAATTTCAGATTCACATCCACGAAAGCAAATGTCGGATCCTGGCTCGCTCTTTCCATGAAGGCAGGAATAACCTCTTTCAACTTATCAATGGTATTAGCCTGCAATACATATTGCACAGGTTGTCCACCCCTGCTTCCGCCAATACTTTGTTCCTGAGCAATGTAGGTACGGGCACCACTTAGATCCTGAATCTTCGTAGAAAGGTCATTATAGATCTCTTGCTGAGTCCTTTCTCTTTCTGAGGCGTCGGTTAAAATAAGTCGGCCAAAACCGGAATTGACTGACCCTGAAGAACCGAATCCGGGAGATGTCACAGTGATGAGCCCCTCAGTTTCAGGAACTTCATCCAGTAAAAAATTGGTCAATTGATTCATATACCGATCCATATAGTCATAGGTGGCGCCTTCCGGGGCTGTTGAACTAACAATTAGACGGCCACGGTCTTCAAGCGGTGCCAGTTCTTGCTGAAGATTGTTAAAAAACACCCATATTCCACCAATACACAGAACCGTGATCACAAATGCCATCCAGCGTTTCCTCATGAAGGATTCTAGACTGGATTTATAAACCTCATTCATCCTGATGAAGAAAGGTTCGGTTTTTTTGTAGAACCAACTATGTTTAGCATCCGATCTCAGAAATTTTGTTGAAAGCATCGGAGTGAGCGTGAGGGCCACAAAAGATGAAATAATTATGGCCCCGGCCATCACAACACCAAATTCCAGAAAGAGTCTTCCGGTAAGGCCACCAAGAAACAAAATCGGAGTGAAAACAGAAACCAAAGCCAGTGATGTTGCAACAACCGCAAAGAAGATCTCCTGTGAGCCAAGAATACCGGCCTCGATCACATCCATTCCATTTTCGATCTTAGCGTAAATATTCTCAAGAACCACAATGGCATCATCCACTACCAATCCAATTGCCAGTACGATCGCAAGTAAGGTCAACACATTAATTGAAAATCCGGCAATGTACATCACAAAGAATGCTCCAATAAGAGCTATTGGAATTACAATGATCGGAATAACGGTGGTCCGGAAATCACGTAGAAATAGGAATATGATCAGTACTACTAATCCCAAGGCCAGAAAAATAGTTTGCTGTACCTCATCGATGGATGCCCGTACATATTCTGTGGTATCAAAACCAACAGCCGTTTGGATATCTTCCGGAAGGTCCTGTTTGATCTGTTCAACTCTCTTGTAAAATTCATCGGCAATCTCGATCTGATTAGCTCCGGGTTGTGGTACAATAACCACCCCCACCATAGGCACACCATTTCTTTTCAGGATGGTCCGCTCGTTAGCTGCTCCCAGTTCAGCGTTGCCAATATCCCTGAAGCGGATCACATTACCATCAGACTCTGCAATGATCAGGTTATTGAACTCCTCTGGTTCGTAAAGTCTTCCCTGGGTCCTAACTGTGAGTTCCGTTAAATTGCCCTCGATCCTGCCTGATGGCAGTTCCACATTCTCACGTTGAAGTGCGCGCTGAACATCAAGCGGTGTAAGCCTGTAGGCAGCTAACCTTAGCGGATCCATCCAAAGGCGCATTGAGTATTCCTTTTCACCCCAGATCTGTACGCTACTCACCCCCGGAATGGTCTGTACCCGTTCCTTAAAATCGTTGAAGGCAACATCCGACAAGTCCAGTAAACTTCTCTTATCGCTTCTTACATTCAAAAACACAATGGGACTCGAATCGGCATCAGCCTTGGAAACAACAGGTGGGTCAGCATCCGGCGGGAGGTTTCTGACAGCACGTGATACCCTCGACTGAACATCATTGGCGGCATCATTGAGGTCTATCTCGAGTTCAAATTCAACAGTTATGGTACTGCGGCCTTCACGACTGGTTGAGGTAATGGTTCTAATACCTGCAATACCATTCACCTCTTCTTCAAGCGGTTCCGTTATTTGTGATTCAATGACCTCAGCATTAGCACCCGTGTATGATGTACTAACAGTCACAATAGGAGGTTCAGTCGCCGGGTATTCCCTGATTCCAAGGAAAGTAAAAGCTACGATCCCAAGAATCAGAATAACCAAAGACATAACAGTAGCAAGTACCGGCCTTCTAATACTTAATGATGACAGACTCACAATTCTCCCTCCTCATATTTGTCAACCTGATCAACGCGAACAGGCATGCCAGTTCTCACCTGTAGCAAACCGGTTGTCAATACCGTATCTCCGGGAGCAAGTCCTTCCACAACCTGAACATCACTTTCAGTCCGGATACCGGTAGTAACTTGCTGTTCAGCAACCTTACCATCCCTTAGAACAAATACTTTTTGCCCTTGCAATTCAGGAATGACCGCTATGGTTGGGATCATTAATGCATCATTGATCTCTTCAAGGATCAATTCAATATTCGCGAAAGCACCGGGCAGTAATTTACTGTTGTCATTATTGGCCCTGGCCCTGATACGGATGGTTCTGGTCTGGGTTTCTATACGAGGCTCGATCGCATAGATCACTGCCTTAAAATCTTCATCCTGACCCTGAACATTAAATACAGCTCGGTCTCCAACTTCAACAACACCGGCATATCTTTCCGGAACTGAAAATTCCACCTTTATTGGATTAATGGATTGAAAGTTGGCTATATTTGTTGTCGGGCTTATATAACTCCCATTACTTACATATCTCAAGCCTACAACCCCATTGAATGGGGCCTTGATCTCAGTCTTATCGATCTGAGCTTTGATCAATTCAGCTTCGGCTTTCAGGATATTCAGTTCATTAAGGGTTGCATCATATTCTTCCTGGCTTATACCTCCGCGTTCCAACAGTTGCAGTTGACGTCTTTCACGGACTTCAGCTAACCCAATTCTAAATTCAGACTGTTCAAGACGAGCCTGAAGTTCACTGTCATTTATTTTGATTAGCCTTTCACCGGCCTTAACCTGCCTGCCCTCTTCAAGTTTTAATTCAACGATCTTACCTGAGATCTCACTCCTCAGTTCAATCGATTCATTGGCTATTAATGTTCCGGTTGTAAAGATCTTATTTTCAAAGATCTGCGGTTCAACCACATGGACATCTACAGAAAGTGGATCATTTCCCGAATTCTGAGCAGATGAAGACCCTTCACCTGCAGACTGTTCTGTTAATTTTGGATAGGCCAGCAGTGCAAGAACCGCAATTACACCGGTTATTATTAATACTCGCTTCATGTATCAGGTTATGTTGAATTATTTCATTTCGTTCAAAGATAACTACTAAGCAGCAGTAAGAATTCTTTGTTGATGAAAAGCATTGTAAAAGTGCATAAAAAAAGCGGTCATTTGTCTCCAAACACCGCTTTTACGATCAATATGTTATAAGGATCAGGCTACCTGGGCTTCAAGTTGCTTAGTTAGGTGTGATTTAGGAACCGCACCTACGATCTGGTCTACAACTTCACCGTCCTTAAAAATGAGAAGTGATGGAATGCTTCTGATCCCATATTTTACAGATACTTCAGGATTGCTGTCAACATCAACTTTACCGATCTTGGCTTTTCCATCATACTCTTCAGCCATTTCCTCTACGATCGGTCCGATCATTCTGCAAGGTCCGCACCATTCAGCCCAAAAATCTACCAATACCGGTTTATCCGATTTTAGCACTTCGTCTTCAAAATTTGAGTCTGTAAATTCTATTGGTTTAGCCATAATGCTGTATTTATTGATTTATTGGTTTCTTTAAATTCTGAACAAATATCGGAATAAATCATTCAAGATATCACATTCTTTTAAGTTATTGGGTCCATAGCAGACCTTTATAGTAACTGAATATTGTCCTTTTAATTAATTGGATGTTGTCAGTCATAATTTACTTACCATGTATCAGTTGAACCGCTTCTTCACCCAATACTTCCCTTAATCCCCGAATCAATTCGTCGTTAGGTTCAACCACAAAATTTCTCACATTCATGCGGATGGGGGCATTAGCCTCTTCACTGTGAATCTGCAACCGAACCTGTGAACTTCCTTTATTTAACGAAAACAAGGTTTCCACACGCTTCAGGTCATTCTTGTCAATATCTGAGGTTTTAAGATCGATCCTGATATTCAGCTGTTCCTGGTATTTTTCCCTGAGATTTTCCACCCTTTCAAAACTGTTGGCGATCACTTTTGGCTCACCCCCCCGCTTATCCACAACGCCATCAATGTATAATACATTATCAGTTTGCAACAGGTTTGCATATTGATCAAATGTCTTACTGAATGCGATCACCTCTGATGAGCTATTCAGGTCCTCAACCTGTAAAAATGCAAAAGGGCGCCCTTTTTTATCAGTCACTCTTTTGATGCCGGTAACAATAGCTATGAACCGTATACTTGCCCGGTCCGACATCCGGCTCATCACATCATCACTAAGGTCCTGTTTACCAAACAGCCTGATCTCTTCCTTGAAACGACTCAGGGGATGCCCGCTCAGATAAAGTCCGATCAGGTCACGTTCCTTATTCAATCTTTCGATCTGTGACCACCGGACCACTTCACGCAATTTTGGTTCTTGCGATCCGGGCCCGCCACTCTCACCCCCAAACAAATTACCCTGGTTTAATCGGATCTCCTCCTGCTTACGAACGGCATACGATAAAATATCTTCGAGTGATTCGTGAAGCTGGGCACGGTTATCATTCAGAGTGTCGAAGGCGCCGGCAATGGTCAGGCTTTCGAAGGTCTTTCGATTACAAACCCTGAGATCAACACGTGTGGCAAAATCAAAAATGGAAGCGAAATCCCCATTATCCTCCCGCTCTTCAACAATATGCTGAATGGCTGATGAACCAACGCCTTTAATGGCAGACATTCCATATTGTACCCTGCCATCCTTGGCCCGAAATTTTCCACGAGCTGTATTTATATTTGGCGGATCAACCGGAATATTCATACGCTGACACTCTTCAATGAAAGACGCGATCTTCTTAACGTCACTCATATTGTGCGTCATCACTGCAGCCATGTACTCAGCCGGGTAATTTGCCTTGAAATACATGGTATGGTAGGCTACAACAGAATAAGCAGCAGAGTGAGACTTATTGAAACCATAGCCCGCAAACATCGCCATCTTTTCAAAAACCGCTTTAGCGGTAGACTCATCATAGCCTTTTTCAATAGCCTGGCTTACAAATTTCTTTTCCTCAGGTGGCAGTAATTCAGGCTTCTTTTTACCCATGATACGGCGAAGCACATCCGCTTCTCCAAGTGAGTATCCCCCCATCCTCTGGGCTACCTTCATGATCTGCTCCTGATAGATCATGATACCGAAGGTCGGTTCAAGAATATCTTTCAGATCTTCATGATCGTATTCAACCTTTTCCCGTCCGTGTTTCCGTTCAATATAATCTGGAATGAATTGCATTGGACCGGGACGGTACAAGGCATTCATAGCGATCAGGTCATTGATGCCTGTGGGTTTGAGGTTGCGCAAATGTTTACGCATTCCTTCACTTTCAAACTGAAAGGTACCCAAGGTACCACCATGCTGATAGAGTTTATAGGTCTTCTCATCATCAAGGGGAATATCATCCAGATCATATTCCTTCCCAAAATTCTCTTTCACATAACCGATGGCGGTCTTTAGAATGGAGAGGGTTTTAAGCCCCAGGAAATCCATTTTCAACATACCGGCATTTTCGATCACACTGCCATCGAACTGGGTCACATAAAGATCAGCATCTTTGGCTGTACTGACCGGAATGAATTCTGTGAGTTTGTCAGGAGCAATGATCACTCCTGCCGCATGGATCCCGGTGTTGCGTACCGACCCTTCCAATACATGAGCCATTCTCAGTGTTTCTGCTTCAAGACCTTCGCCATCTCTGATATTCCTGAGTTCTTTCACTTCAGAAAATGCATCATCCAATGATGTTCCGGGTTTTTCAGGCACCAGTTTTGCAAGGCGGTCAGCATCTGAAAGCGGAAGGTCGAGTACCCGGGCTACATCACGAACGGAAGAACGGGCAGCCATCGAACCAAACGTGATAATATGGGCAACCTGATCTTTTCCATATTTATCAACTACATACTCTATGACACGCTGCCTGCCGTCATCATCAAAATCAATATCGATATCAGGCATCGATACACGTTCAGGATTCAGGAAACGCTCAAAGAGCAGGTCATATTTCAATGGGTCAATATTGGTAATACCCGTACAATAGGCTACCACCGAACCTGCCGCAGAACCACGGCCGGGACCTACATAAACCCCCATATCCCTGGCGGCGGCAATAAAGTCCTGAACGATCAAAAAATATCCGGCAAAACCCATCTCCCGAATAATTCCGAGCTCCAGCTCGATCCTCTCAGTGACTTCTTCATCAATTTCATTATAACGAGGCTTAGCACCTTCATAGGTCAGATGTTTCAGATATTCGTCCTCGGTCTCAAACCCTTCAGGGAGTTCGAATCTCGGTAACTGTATATCCCTTTCAAGTTTGATCGGCTCAACCTTGTCCACGATCTCTTGAGTGCTTGTAATAGCCTGAGGCATATCTGCAAACAGCTCCTTCATCTGATCCTGAGTTTTAAAATAAAACTCATCGTTTGGGAAACCATAGCGATAACCACGTCCCTTACCCTTTGGAGTACTCATCAATTCGCCATCATCTATACAGATCAGGGCATCATGGGCTTTGGCATCTTCTTCATTCAGGTAGAACACATTGTTCGAGGCTACAAGTTTCACCCCATATTTCTCAGAAAATGACTTGAACACTTCATTGACCCTCTTCTCTTCCTCAAGCCTGTGATTTAGTACTTCAAGGTAAAAATCATCCCCAAATGTATCGATCCACCACTGTAACTCTTCTTCAGCAAATTCCTGTCCCTTGTTCAGGATCAGGTCAGCCAGCCAGCCTCTTACTCCACCACTCAGACAGATCAGATCTTCCGAGTATTTGGCGATCGTTTCTTTATCCACACGTGGATATTTGTAGTAATAACCTTCAGTAAATCCTACTGAACTGATCTTAGACAGATTCTTATATCCATTCTGATTCTTAGCAAAGATCGGGATCTGATACCGGCGGTCCCGGTTATCACGGGTAAATTTCTTTTGGAGCCGGTCTTCTACCACATACAATTCACATCCAATGATCGGCTTGATTCCCTCAGCATGCGCCGCCGATGCAAAAGCAAAAGCTCCGTACATATTTCCAAGATCGGTGAGGCCTACAGCAGACATGCCCTCCTCCTTGGCTTTGGCTACCAGGTCCTTTATCCCGGCGGTAGCCTGAAGTACTGAGAATTTTGAATGATTATGAAGGTGAGTAAAAGTAGCCTTCTCAATTACCTCACTACCAATTGTCTCTTCTTTGTTTCCACTTTTTTTTTGAGCCTCAAGCTGCTCGTCTGTTTGCTTGGTCTTGAACCGGGATGGGGAAACTAGATCGATGTATTCATCCCTTTTCATATAACTTTGTGCCGATTCATACAACCTGGCATCCATCGGGAAATTGATATTGGTGGCACCTATACGAACCATCTCAAGGAAAATACGCGCCGTTGCCTCTACATCAGCAGCGGCATCGTGGGCATCCTCAAACCCCTCATCAAATAAAGCATGGTGAAGTTCTCCCAGGGAAGGCCACTTATAATTTCCACCCCGACCTCCTTCGATCTTGGCTACATCTGTTCCGTCCAGTTTGGTATCGATCTTGGGTTTATCGAGGATAGCAGATGATATCTTCTTTCTGAGATATTCTGCCCCCATGATCTTTTCATCAAAACTGACATTATGACCGATCAAAAAATAAGCACGGTCTATATCCTTGGAAAATTCTTTCAGCACAAAATCGAGTTCTACTCCTTCTTCATGAGCACGCTCTGTAGAAATTCCATGAATCTTTTCAGAGTTAAATGGAATGGTAAAACCTTCGGGCTTAACAATGTAATTTCCGCTGTTGATCAGCTTCCCGGTATGGTCATGCAGCTGCCAGGCAAGCTGAACGAGCCTTGGCCAGTTATCCAGGTCAGAAATTGGTGCTGAAAAATCCTGAGGTAACCCGGTCGTCTCGGTATCAAATATCAGATACATATAGATGCTTTCATTGAATAAAACTTCGAAGATTGAATATACTATTCATTCCCCTACATGTCGAAGTTATTTCCACACGAGTTATCCACATTTTGGATCCAACCTGCATGCCGCAATACAATTTCTCATCTACCATAGTTTTATTACATTGTAGCTTATATATCGAGTTTCGTATCCAATAAACGTTAGCCACCATGAAAGACCTGATCCTATCCACACCATTTAAACCATTACTTTTTACTCTTTTTCTGCTTCTATCAACGCATGGCTTAGTTGCCCAGTCTACTGTTGGCACCAATGTCCATGTTGATATATGGAACAGCGAAACTCCGATCGTGCAGGGAAGCAATGAGGAAGTTAGAGGGACACAGTGGTACCGGGAAGACTGGACACCCGGCAGGGTTATTTTACGGGACAACAGCATTACTGAAATTCATGACATCAATTATAATACCTACGAGGATAAGATCATTTTCAGAGACGGTGATGTTATGAAAGCTTATGATCCCAGTCAGGTCAGGGGATTTCAATTTGTGGATGAGTCAGGAAATAAGACTCAGGAATTTGTTACCGGTATTTCTGACCGACAACATGGAATAGATCCATATGACCTGCTCCGCGTGATCTACAATGGTGATACTAAGTTCTTTGCCCGGCACGAAACAATTTTTATCCGAAACAGAGGTCGTGATATTGTCACTAATAAACGATACAGTGAATACGATGAGACCAAAACTTATTTTCTGCTGAAAGACGGCAAACTGACCGAAACACGTTTACGAAAACGAAATATTCTACGCGATATTGGCGATCATAAGGATGCTCTGAATGACTTCATCAAATCCAGCGATCTTCGTCTTAGGTCAGAGGAGGATGTGGTAGCACTATTGAACTACTACGATCAAATAAATTAATAGCCAAAATATCAGAGGATCACTTCAAAAGATTTGTGGTCTTTGGACTCTTCTGAATCCCTGACCTCAATATCCTTGACGTAGCCTGATATTGGTCCATCCTTACAGCGCTCGATGAGTTCCATAACTTTATCTTCAGATCCCTGAAAAACAGCTTCCACCCTGCCATCCTGCAGGTTCTTCACCCATCCATTAACGCCCAGTCTTTCGGCATTTTTACGGGTGAAATGCCTGAAGCCAACACCCTGCACCCTACCGGTTATGTATATATGTTTTTTCACAGACAGCTTACTTTTTACAATTTAAATTCTATTTTCCTTTTCTATTTAATACAAAGGAATCATTACCTTTAGAGTTCACCAATATCCAGAAAAATGACCTTAACTCAACTTTCTTATATCGTAGCAGTCGATAAATATCGTCACTTTGCTACTGCTGCACAAAAGATCTATATCACACAGCCTACTCTCAGTATGCAGATACAGAAACTGGAGGATGAACTCGGTGTCTTGATCTTTGACCGGTCAAAATCTCCCGTTGTGCCAACGGCTATGGGTGAACAGATCATTGAGGAAGCCAAGCAAATATTAAGTGGAGCCAAACACATTGAGGACATGGTGGCCGTTCAGGGCGATACACTGAAGGGTACTTTCAGGGTTGGCATCATACCAACCATAGCCCCCTACCTGGTTCCATTATTTCTAAAACCGTTTATTGACAAATATCCGGATGTGGAGCTGATCTTTGAAGAAGCGTTGACTGCTGAAGTACTCAAAGGTCTTAACGAGGATTATTTTGATGTGGGGATCATAGCTACACCTACCGATCAGAATATATTTGAGAAAGACCTATTCCTTGAACCATTTATGGGGTACGTCAGTAAAGATCATGAACTGGCCACAAAAGACCGGATCACCATAGACGATCTGTATCAGGAAGACCTTTGGTTACTGAACGAAGGGCATTGTTTTCGTGATCAAACGATAAAGCTATGCAAGAAAAACAACGAGAAGCTCAATAAGTCTCCCATCATCTTTGAAAGCGGAAATCTTGAGACCCTGAAGCGTCTTGTTGAACAAGATTTCGGGGTCACATTGATGCCTTACCTGGCCCTTAATGATATTGACAAACGATGTGCCAATGGTGTGATCAAAAACTTCAATGATCCCATTCCATCCAGAAAGATTCGCCTGGTATACAGCCGTGAATTCCTGAAAAAAAATCTGATCGAAGCATTTGCAGAAGTTATACAAGATTCTATCCCGGAAGACCTGCGTACCCAGGAAGAAAAGATGGTAATTGAGTAAGGGAACAAAGCTTACTTGCCCCGATCGTTTTCAACAGCTTGATTGACGGTTTGTTAATCTGAAGCTACTTTTTCTTTAACAACCCGGATCCGCCCAAAACAACGCATAAAGCTCCGCCAACGAGCATCAGGATGGCTTCGGTAGAACCTGCCCCGCCAAAGGCCTGGTCAATCTCTGAGCCCAGTGAGTTGTATTCCTGGTATCCAAAATAGAGAAGGAGCACACCGGCAATAAGAAGTGCAATAGAAATCGTTCGTTTCATATTATCCATATTAATTTAGGGTGTCACCTAACTAAGAATTTTAGAAAACAAGCGCAATAAGCAATTGTACACCGGGAGTGGAAGGTTTTAAATTGCAATTTTTAGTTCTTGATAATATGTGAATCCATCCAATTCAAAATTTTAAATCTAAAATTTCGAATTTGGCATGCCACGAACTGTCACCCTCTCTTCTTAGTTTAGGGTATATAGGAATTGAAAAACCCTTCTAAGCGAAAACGAAGAACCTACAAAGTATTCACTTGTGAAGGTTCTTCGGAAGTATCCTCAGAATGACTCCAATAAGATACTCACATGCTCAAGATCACAAAGGCCGGAAATCATGGAATACTGCTGCCCCAATTAGGTATTGGACTAGACTATAGCGGAAAAAAGGCAAAACACGTGTTTGTCTCCCATGGGCATGCCGATCACATTCCCTGGAGCTCCAAAGCCAAAGTGGTGTACGCCACTCCCCCTACCAAAAAATTTATGAACCGGCGGGGCGCCAAATACGAGGTGCAGGAACTTCCCTTTAAGCGATCTGTAGAAACCGAAAACGCCAAAATCACCTTTTACCCGGCGGGACATATTCTCGGCTCAGCCATGACCTTTGTGGAAAGCGAATTTGGGAATCTGTTGTATACCGGTGATTACAGAACTCCACCATCTCCAGCCACAGAGGGCTTTGAGCTCCCCGATGCCGAGATCGATAACTTTATCACCGAGGCCACCTTCAGCCTTCCTGTGTACCGCTGGGCCGATTATGAGGAACTGAAAGCGGATATCATGGACTTTGCCAGGTCTGCTTTAGAAGAGGATTACACACCGGTCTTCCTGGCATATAATCTGGGTAAGGCGCAAGAGATCATGCATCTGGTAAAAGACCTGGAACACCCCATTCAAATTCACGGTGCCGGTTTCAAGCTTTGTGATGTTTACGAAGAGGAAGGTATCGACCTGGGCAATTACCAAACCTATGATCGCGAGACCTGTGAAGGAAAGATCCTGGTTTGCCCAAGCTCGGCTATTAATAACGGTTTTGCTTCCAACGTGCGAAGGAAACGCATTGCCTATTGCAGCGGCTGGGCAGCGATGGAATCAAGGCGGTCACAACTTACCGTGGATAAATTGATCTCGATCTCGGATCATCTTGATTTCTTTGAGCTCATTTCTCTCTGCGAACAACTTCGTCCCAAAATGACGTACATCACGCACACACCCAATCCCAATGTTGTAAAGCACTACCTGGATCAAAGGAATATTCCGGCACGGTTTTTAGACATGGAGGTCCAACAGGATGTTTGATATAATTCAAAATTTAAAATTAGAAATGAAAAATGAGGCACTGGTTGCTCTTCCATCTGAGATACTTAAAACAACTTCATCTGCTTTAATAGCATTGGCACCAATTTTAAATTTTTCATTTCTAATTTTGAATTGCACAAGGCCATAAACACGTGAGTAGATCGAAAAACCATACCTTCCTGCAACTGGCCACAACGGCTCAGAAAATAAATGAAACTCGTGGCAGTAACGCTAAGATCAGGATCTGTGCAGATTACTTCAGATCGCTCGATGATGACGATGATCTCAGGCTGGCAGCACAATTTCTTGGAGAAGGGGCCTTTTCAGATCTCTCCGGTAAACGGGCTTCTGTAGGAAGCCGAACTTACTCTACCCTGGCAGCAGAAATCTGTGAGATCGATTATGATAAGGTATTCAAACCCAGTAAAACGGCATTGGGCAGTTCATCTGAAACCATAGAAAAACTCTTCACAAACATCCCCGAAGCAAGAAAGAAGTGGCAGCCACAAAACCTGTCGCTCAAACAAATAGAAGGTTTTTTTGAAGATCTGCAGGCTGTTTCTTCAAGGGCAGATAAACAGCAAATACTTACCAACGCCTGGATAAGGATGACTCCTATTGAAGTAAAATATTTTCTTCGCATCATGGGTAGGGGCTCGCTTCGAATAGGGTTTGAATCAAAAAGTATCGTCTCATCTATTGCCAAGGCATTTAAAAAGAAGGTGGAGGATGTTCGGTATGCTCACATGATCACAGGCAGCATTGGTAAAACTGCCGTACTTGCACGCAACAGTCAACTTGATGAAGCACAATTCAATCTGTTTCAGCCCATATCTTTTATGCTGGCTTCACCGATAGAAAGCAGATCTGTTGAAAATTATTCAGAATACCTGGCTGAAGAAAAATTTGATGGTATGCGGTGTCAGATCCACATAAAAAATAAAAAGGTTCAGATCTTTTCAAGGGATCTTAACAAGGTCACCCATTCCTTTCCTGAGATCGTCTCATATTTTACAGAACGTAATTTACCCGGCATGGTACTGGATGGAGAGATCTGCGTATTCAAGGATGACACCATTATGCCTTTTCAGCATTTACAAAAGCGAATGGGATTGAAAAGTCCCTCAAAAAAGATCCAGGAACAGCATCCAACCATACTGATCTCTTACGATATATTATTTCATGATGGAAATCCCGTTTTTGAATTTCCTCTGATCGAACGGCGTAACCTGCTGATGAAATTATCCAGGCAACATAATTTTCCGGTCACTACCCAGCATACGATCAATCACAAAGATGAGATCAAAACTCTCTTTGAACGTGCCCTGGCACATGGAAACGAGGGCTTAATGCTAAAACACAAACATTCCACTTATGAATATGGCCAAAGAAGAAAATCGTGGCTAAAGGTCAAGAAACCGGGTGGTTCCATTGATACCATTATGATGTATGCTCATGCAGGTAGTGGCAAACGTGGTGGTACCTATTCAGATTTCACCCTGGGAGTTTCTGTAAAAGATGATGATAGATATGAAGAAGAATTCATCCCCATAGGAAAGGCTTATGGTGGGTACACTGATGAAGAATTAAAAAAACTCAATAACAGGATCAAAGAGATCGTAGCAGAAAAGTATGGGCCTACATTAGGCCTTTATCCTGACATTGTTGTGGAACTTGAGTTTGATGACATTCAGATCAATAAAAGAACTAAAGCCAATTATACCCTGCGATTTCCCCGGTTCAAAGCTATTCGCTGGGATCTTTCACCGGATGATGTGGACACCCTCAAAGACGTTGAAAGGTTATTTAAGGATAAACTGAATCAGGAACGCCTCAAGCAAAGCAAAAACCCCTCCTTCCAAATCAAATAAGCTTTTTAACAAAGCTTTATTGATACTTTTTACATATAAGAGGGAATGCAGGTTCACTTCTAAAAGTTTAAAGGGTATCAGGATCGTTTACCATCTGTAAAGCCTTTTAATAGCATTTAACAATTTATTGGGAGAGCTTTTGTCGTAAAACAGGTTAAAGGGTCAAATCACACAAATCGAGCAAATGAAAAATTCTTCAAAATTGATCAGACAAATTATAGTCGCCATTCTCTTTTCAGGTTTCACTGCCTGTTCTGGAGATGAAGGAAGCAATTCCAATCAACAACAAAATCAATCGGGTGTGATCCCATCTGTCGAAGCAGTTCAGGCACGATTTGGCTCATTGCCACTTGTAGAGCGCTTCAGTGGTAATGTAAGATCTGAAAATCAGGTAGCCCTCTACCCAGAGATATCAGGTGTGGTTCAGGAAGTGTATGTACAGAACGGTGATTTTGTAGAACAGGGTGAACCGATCGTTAAACTAAATACAGGCATACTCGAAAAGCAATTACAGCAAGCTGAAGCAGATCTCAAGATCAGTAATGCACAGTTAAAACAGGCGCAGGC
Source organism: Gracilimonas sp. B-17 (assembly GCF_056857935.1). Taxonomy (NCBI): domain Bacteria; kingdom Pseudomonadati; phylum Balneolota; class Balneolia; order Balneolales; family Balneolaceae; genus Gracilimonas; species Gracilimonas sp. B-17. The sequence goes on along the minus strand of NZ_JBSXOA010000012.1, from coordinate 585,660 downwards.
TCAGTTAAACGAAATACAAAGCGAGTATCGCAGAGTTAAACAACTTGAAGAAAAAGACCTGAGCAGTCAGGCTGAAGTTGATCAGATCGAAGGACAATTACTTTCAGCCGAAGCGGATGTTGAATTAGCTGAAGCACAGAGAGACCAATCCGCTTCGTTGGTTGAACAGAGAAGAGAAGAACTAAGTAAGGCAATTATCAAAGCTCCAATATCAGGTACGGTCGGGCAAAGGAATGCAGAGATCGGCATGCAGGCCAACACCAGTACACAATTATTCCTGATCGGTGATCTCTCTAAACTTAAAGTCGAGATCGTTTTGACTGAAGAAATGCTCAACCAGATAAATGTGGGGCAAACGGCGAGGGTTTTTGTTAACAACAACGAAGGAAAGCAAATAGCCATCGATGCAAAGATCTCTCGGATCTCACCTTTCTTAAATGAAGTCACCAGAAGCACCGAAGCAGAGATCGATGTCAATAATGAACAAGGGCTATTAAGGCCCGGTATGTTCGTGCCGGTTGATATCCTTTTTGGCGAAAGTGAACAGGCGACCCTCATACCGGTTAGTGCTCTTTATACTAATACTCAGACCGGTGAGAGCGGTGTTTTCCTGGCCAGTTCTCTTGGGTCTGAGATCGAACCGGTTAGTGACAGTTCTTCAAATAACTCCTCCAGGCCTGCAGCTATGTCTGCCCCAACACCTGTTGAATTTGTACCCATTAACGTTATTGCACAGGGAAGGATGGAACTGGGAGTTACCGGTATTGAAAGCGGACAGTGGGTAGTTACGATCGGTCAAGACCTTCTAGCTGAAGGAAGGGAACAGGCCCGAGTTCGAAGTATGGGATGGGAACGAATCTATGAGTTGCAAAATCTCCAACGCGAGGATCTGCTTGAACAGATCATGCAGGAGCGTGATCGGTCTGCCAACAATATGAATCTATAATCTGATACATCATGCCAATTACAGAAACTTCGATCAAGCGACCCATTGCTACATCGATGGTCTTTTTGATCATCATCACACTTGGTGTTATCGGATTTCGATTTCTACCGGTCGACCTGCTACCCCCAATCGAATATCCACAACTAACCGTTTCAACAGACTACGCTAATGTAGGGCCTGCTGAAATGGAGCAGATCATAACTGAACCTATTGAAAATGCCTTAGCCGGTGTTCCCGGAGTTGAGCGTGTGCGTTCCAGCTCAAGCGAGGGAAGCAGCCGTGTAACTCTTGAATTTGCCCAAAGCGTGGATGTTGACGTGGCTTCAAACGATGTTCGTGCAGCACTAGATCGTGTAAGGGACAACCTCCCTCCTGAAGCTGACCCTCCAAGGATCTGGAAATTCGATCCCAATAACTTTCCTATCGTTATCATTGGGGCTAATTCTGACATGAACCTTGCGGAACTTACTACGGTGTTGGATCGCGAGATCTTACAACGATTTGAGCAAATAAATGGCGTTGGTTCTATAGATATCTGGGGTGGTATCGAAAGAGAGGTTAAAGTCAATATCAGACGAGATCGTTTGATAGCAAGTGGACTTTCAACTGCTGACGTACAACAGGCGATAGCAGGTGAAAATGCCAACCTTCCCGGTGGTAATGTTAATTCAGGTGTGAAACAGCTTTATGTTAGAACACTTGGTGAGTATGATTCTATTGAGCAGATCGCAAACACGGTCATTACAACCATTGATCAGAAGCCAATTCGTGTTAAGGATGTTGCTGAAGTTTCATTCGGTTATCAGGATCTTGACCGAGTGGTATATATTGATGAGCAACCAATGGCTCGCTTTGGTATACGTAAACAGACAGGGGCAAATACAGTCGCCGTTGCTGAGAATATCAGGCAGGAAGTGAAGCAGATAAATCAAGAACGAAATGATCTTGAACTTTTTGTCACAACCGATCAAAGTGAATTTATTCAGAGCTCCATCGATAACGTACAAAATTCTGCCTTATGGGGAGCGTTATTGGCAGTTTTTATCCTTTATATCTTTTTCAGGAATGGATCTTCAACCTTCATTATTGCAGTGTCCATCCCAATATCTATTATTGCCACCTTTGCATTACTCTACTTTAGTGACCTCACGTTGAATCAAATGAGCTTTGGGGGGTTAGCCCTTGGTGTGGGACTAATTGTAGATAATGCTATTGTTGTACTCGAAAATATCATAAGACTGCGGGAAGAAGAAGGTGAAGACCTGAAACCGAGTGCATTGATCGGAACCAAACAGGTTGCAGGTGCAATTGTTGCATCAACCCTAACAACCTGTGTGATCTTTTTACCTGTAGTATTCATGCAAACCGTATCGGGACTTCTGTTTCAGGAACTGGCTCTTGTTGTAGTTTTTGCTCTCGCCTGTTCCCTTCTGGTTGCCCTCACACTTGTTCCGATGCTTTCAAGTCGGTTCCTGACAGTAAAAAAAGGAACTGATAACAAAAAAGGGCGTTTTCAAAAATTCTTTGCCCGGATGGAAGGACGATATTCTCTGGGATTGGAAAAAGTTCTCAACCATAAACCTGCTGTTTTCGGAGTCACCGGGTTTCTGATCATTGGAAGTTTTCTGGCTATCCCAATTATCCCTGTTGAGCTGGCCCCCCAAACCGATGCCGATGAAATTGATATCGATCTCCAGATGGCAGATGGAACCAACATCGCCGTTCAGAACATCTATCTCAAAGAATTGGAAAATATAGTAAGGGCTACCTTACCTATGGATGACGTTGAGTACTTTACCACGGAGGTTCGGGATGGGCGTGCAGAGGTTGAGATCGCTATGGTACCCCAGTCTGAACGTTCTCAAAGCACCTCAGAACTTGCGGAGGACATTCGTAAAAACCTAGAGGGACAAATTCCGGGTGCCGATATCAGAGTCAGTGCTCAATCTGGCCTATGGATCATGCGCCGGATCTTCGGAGGAGGTGGAGCTGAGGATCTACAGTTTGAGTTGCGTGGTTACGATCTTGAAAGAGCCTATGAACTTGCTCAGGAGATCAAACTTCGGGTAGAAAAACTCCCGGGTATCGTTGAGGTTCGGTCCGGACAGTCCGAAGGTACTCCTGAAGAAAGAATATTATTTGATCGTGAAAAGATCGCAGACCTTGGTCTTTCTGTCAGGCAGGTGGCACAGGTCATTCAAACCAATATTGGCGGGAGCCGCGCCGGTTCATACCGCATAGGTGGTGATGAATATCCGATCACTGTACGATTGCGACCTGAAGATCGACTTGGAACTCTAGATATAAACAATATTTCAGTAAACCTGCCGGATGGTGGGGTTATACCTGTTTCGGCTGTAATCGTAAAAGAAAGTGGACGTGGCCCTGAAGACATCAATCGGATCAATGGACAGCGCGTGACCAATATCACTGCCAACCTTGAATCGGGTGTGGCTTTGGGTGAGGCTGTTGAGACCATACAGGCCGAACTCGCTGATTTCCCACTTCCTGAAGGTTTCAGTATTGTTTACGGTGGTGAATATGAGGAACAGCAAAAGGCAGCTGCTGATTTCAGTATGTCTATTATTATGGCTCTGATCCTTATTTATATGGTTATGGCCGGACAGTTTGAGCGTTTTCTGGATCCACTGATCGTCATGTTCTCTGTTCCTTTGGCTATGATAGGTGTGATCCCTGCCCTCCTTCTCACCGGTACAACCATCAATATTCAAAGCCTGATGGGAATGATCATGCTTGTAGGTATTGTAGTAAATAATGCAATTGTTTTGGTTGATTACATCAACCTTATGAGACGTGAAAAAGGATTGCCGGTCTTTGAAGCTGTGGTTGAAGCCGGGAGGCTCAGACTCCGGCCAATTTTAATGACTACCCTGACAACCGTTTTGGGATTACTTCCCCTCTCGTTTGGGCTTGGTGCCGGAGCCGAAATTCAAGCTTCCCTTGCACGGGTGGTTATCGGCGGATTAACAGCCTCCACACTTGTGACCCTGGTATTTATTCCGGTGGTCTATGTTACAGCCGACACCATATTAGAGAAAGCTAAAGCGGTTAGCTGGAATCCATTTACTTCAAGCAAGGAAGTGGAATTGGCGAACTGATCCAGTTATTAGATCATTTCTAATGAAGAAATCCACAGGTTCTATACTTTGTGGATTTCCTTTTTTCCTGAAACAATATCTCATCCAATAGCCTGTTCAACTGAATTGATCAGGAAAGATGTAAGATTATCGTCAGGGAGTAATGTCTCACCGCTCCATTTGAAATCAAGTCCCTCCAGACGCTGAGCCACAGACTTCTCCCTTCCACCCGGTGAAAGGAATACCGGTATTACGATAACCTGACCCGAAATATTTCCCTGCCTTACTACTGCCCTCAAATGCTGTTTGGCTTGTTCATGAATATCTTCCGGTGCATCATCCCGAACGGTAAGTGATAAAATATTCCTGAAAAGTAATAACCCTTCCTCTTTCTGTTTTTGTTGTACCTGTCTCGAAAGTGACTCCATGCTTTTCACCCAACCGATATTATCTTCTTCACCATTAGGTCCATGAGCGGCCAATACCACCGTCTCGTTTTCAGGATCCTCACTCAGCGATAAGATCCGCCTTCTCAGGATATCAGCTACACTGGAGTGATCATCTAATGCATCTGTAAACTGAACCGGGGTATTTATCTCAATTTGATTGAGTGTTGGTGGAAAGATCATGTTATGCATGAAATTTGACTCGTTTAATTCCACCCCGGCCTGTTCTGCGAATTCATCCGTGTAATGCATAACAGGCATGGGCTGATCTTCCAGTTCATCTCTCACACCCAACAAAAATTCAGCTTGCCTCAGAATCGGACTATGCTTTGATATAAATAATGGGATAACTATGATACGTTCTACGCCATTTGCTTCCAGTCTTTGCACTGCTTTTTGAAGGGAAACATAATTGGCCATCCCCCAGGCATATTCCACCGGGTAGGTTTCAGACAATGGTTTAGCCGCTTGCTTCACCATATTATTCCAGGTGGTACCTCCTCCATGCGCCATGATAAGGATACCTGTATTCGACTTCTCCTTGGTTGAATCGGTTGCGCTCATCTTTAAAATTTTCTCTGATTTGATGAATATAGATTACACTTTAAAGATACAAATTGACGGAATATTCTGAAGTGAGTTCAGTGATTAAATTGTAATTGGTTCATGGTCTGCTACCTTATATTGGTCCGGAGTTTTCAGCAATTATTCTCCCGATGACCTCTGCATGGTTCATTTTGTGTTTAAGTAGATCCGTGTGATGAAATTGGACTTAAATGAGAAATACCTCTCTGAAGAGCAGCAGAAAATGGAATCCGGATCTTTTCAGTGGGAAATTCGACACCTGAATTTAACTTCAAAAGAACCACGGCTCTTTGAGCCGTGGTTTGTCAGAATTAAGCTTCCTGAAGGTTCTCTTTCACAACCCGTTCCTGAACATCGTGAGGCACCGGCGCATAATGAGAGAATTTTCTGGTATAGGTGGCACTACCCTGCGTCATTGACTTTAGTTTAGTAGAATAATGGTCCAGTTCTTCCAGAGGTACATGCGCTTTGATCTTCTGAATGGAACCCTCACCATCCATACCCTGTATCTGTCCCCTTCGGGAACTCAGGTCACTCATCACATCTCCCATGTAATCGGCAGGAACTCTCACCTCGATCTCGTAAACAGGTTCCATTAGTTTTGGTCCTGCCTGCATGAACGCATCCTTAAAGGCCATCAGACCGGCTGTTTTAAAAGCCGCTTCATTTGAATCTACAGAATGCATGGAACCGTCGTAAACAGACACCCGGATATCTCGTGCCCGGCAACCGCTCATTGGACCATTTTCCATTTTTTCCATTACACCTTTCAGGATAGCAGGCATAAACCGATTATCGATCACACCGCCAACAATGCAGTTCTGAAAAACCAGCTTACCGCCCCAGTCAAGATCATGTTCTTTAACATCGCGGACCTTCAGGTCGTCCGGCGTACTCATGCCTTCCTCGTAAGGTTCCACCAGTAAATGGACCTCAGCAAATTGCCCGGCACCACCGGATTGTTTCTTATGCTTGTAGTTTGCGCGGACACCCTTCGTAATGGTTTCCCGATAGGGGATCTTAGGGGTTATAAATTCAACATCAAGATTGAATCGATTCTTGAGCTGATCTTCAATAACCGCTAGATGCTCTTCACCCTGTCCATGAATGATGACCTGCCGCAGCTCCTGACTGTGTTCGATAACTACTGAAGGGTCCTCTCTGTGGATCTGATGGAGTGCATGCCCCAGCTTATCCTCTTCTCCTTCTTTCTTCAGCTTCACTGCCGTTCTTATAGTTGTTGGAGGGAACTCGATTGACTGAAGCATTATCTCGTGACCTTTTTCGTGAAGGGTGTCATTTACATCACTGTCTTTGAGTTTCACAACCGAGCCAATATCACCCGTTCTGATTTCACCGATCTCCAATCGTTTTTGACCTTCTGTGATAAATAAGCTGCCTAAACGAACAGACGTATCATTTGAACTATTTACCAGGTCCATTCCAGGCCTGATATTTCCTCCATATACTTTGAAATAGATCAGATCCCCCACATGAGATTCGGAGTGCGTCTTGAAGAGGAACATCACAGGCTTTCCATCTGGGTCAAGTTTGAATTCGTCGCCATCAACGGTTTTGGGTGGATTGCCCTGAAGCGGGTTTGGAGCCACATCATCCAGAAAGCCCATCACCCTGCCGGTTCCCATATTTTTGGACGCTGTTGAACAAAATAGAGGGAAGATCTGCCCGTTTACGAGAGAAATATGAAGCCCTTTTTCCATTTGTTCTTCATCCAGTTCACCCTGCTCAAAGTAGATATCCATTAATGTTTCATCATTCTCTGCTATGGTCTCTACAAGTTCCTGATGCAGTTTCTCAGCCTGGGGCTTCATGGAATCAGGTATCGGTAATTTATCGGGTTTTCCACCCTCTTTGGGGAACTCGTACATGGTCATGCGTAAAACATCTATGATCGCATGAAAATCCTGCCCTTCACTGAATGGGAACTGAACTACCGTTACTTCACGGCCAAAATGGTCACGGGCTTCATCAACGGTCTTCCAGAAATCAGATTGATCGGTATCCAGTTTATTTACAACAAACATAGATGGCACATTATACTTCTGCACATAATTCCAGAGGGAATCGGTGGCTGTTTCCACACCTTGTTCGCTATTAAGCACAAAAATAGCCGTATCGGCAATCCGAACGGCTCCTGCTACCTCACCAATATAATCAGAGGTACCCGGGGTATCGATCAAATTGATCTTGTGGCCCCTCCAATCCAGGTTTAAAAATGAAGAATAAATTGATTTTCCTTTTTCCTTTTCAAGAGGATGATAGTCTGATACTGTGTTTTTTTCTTCAACTGAACCGCGACGATTTATGGCTCCGGCTTCGAAAAGCATCGTTTCAGCCAACGTTGTTTTTCCGGAGCCGGAATGGCCCAACAGTACAACATTTCGGATACGGGTTGGATCGTAAACTTTCATAGGATCTCCTTTTTTAGCACTTATCCACTTACTGTCTTAAGGTCATCACATTCGTACAAATACAAAGCGATAGAAACGAGATCTGGTTTCTGAATACCTGATGCCGACAGCTCTGTACCGGAACCAAAGCTCTGAACAGTAAATATTAAAGTGTGTTTTGATGGAAACAGATTTTAACTTCTGAATGCATTTGGTTAACAACCATGCCAATGAACAGTAGCCATACTTCTTGAACAGTATGTGAAGAAATAAAATAATCGGAAGCTCGAATAAATCAACATGAAAAAGATACTGCTGATACAAACAGGTGGAACCATCGCCATGAATGCAAAGGGAGCCGGGGTGGAACTTGATCCTGAAGCTTGGTCAAAGGTTCTTTATGAAGAAATTCCTGAACTCAGTGAAATAGCTGAGATCACCACCTTTCCCCTGTTCTTTGAAGATAGTTCAGACCTTAATGCTTCCCATTGGATTCAGCTGGCCGATTGTATCGAAAATAAATACAACGAGTTTGATGGATTTGTGATCCTGCATGGAACCGACACCATGGCCTACTCGGCCTCTGCACTCAGTTTTGGGCTTAAAAACCTCAACAAACCGGTCATCTTTACGGGAAGTCAGCTACCCATGAGTTCTATCCGCAGTGATGCCAGACGAAATTTGGTTAATGCCATCGAGCTTGCCACAATGGATTTCAAGGAAGTGGGCATCTGCTTCAATGATGCGCTTTATCGTGGCAACCGCGCGACCAAAATGAGTATTGGAGATTTCGATGCTTTTGGCTCACCTAATTTTACCCCACTGGCAGATATTGGTATTCAAATACAATCCAGGGTACTTGAGCAATTTGGCTCCGGTAATTTAAGAAACGAAGCAAAATACTCTGATGAGGTATTTGTACTAACAGCTCACCCTAACTTAAACCCGGAATTGTTGAATGGGTTGAATCTGGGCAAGATCAGGGCAGTCATAATACGTGGCTTTGGAAGCGGTAATTTTTGCATAAAAGGAAAATATAGCCTTCTTCCTTTCCTGGATAAATGCCGGGAACATAATGTGGTTGTATCAATAGTGTCACAAGCCGATTTTGATTCCGTTGACCTCACCCAATACACGGCCGGTCGTGCAGCCCTTGAACATGGAGCCATCAGCGGAAACGATATGACCCTTGAGGCAGCTCTTACCAAGCTTATGTTTTTATTAGCACATTACAACTCCAAAACCGATATTGAGGCATTATTCCAGAAGTCGTTAGTTGGAGAACTTTAATACAGGTGTTAGGTTTTTGGTGCAAGGGTTTAGAAAAGTATTGCACTAAAAACCTAACACCTCATTACTAACACCTAAAACCTTAATTGATGTTTTTCATTTTTGATCTTGAGACCATTCCTGATATCGATTTCATTCGTCAGGTGTTGAATGAACCGAAAATGGATGAGGATAAATTACTTGACCGAGCCAGTGAGGAATTAGCCCGTAATGCCTCAGGCTTCCTTCCGCCAATGTACCACCGGATGGTCTCATGGGTAGGACTCTGGATCGAGAATACCGGAGGGCCCAAACAAAAAGTTGCGTGGAGCGGAGAGGATGAAAAAGAAGGATTATTGAAGATCTTCGATGCCATTGGAACTTATAAGGATTTCGGGCTTATCCATCACAATGGCAAAGGTTTTGATATCCCTGTTCTCACATACCGTGCCATGAAACATGGGCTCCAAATGCCCGTTCGGATGAATGATTATGATATTCGCTACCGCTACAGCAAACATAATGTAGATCTTGTAGATGAATTCAGTAATTATGGGGCAAGTTCCTGGCCCAAACTTAAGCACCTTGGTCAGCTGATCGGTATACCTTTTAAACAAACCGGAGAAGGCAATGAAGTATTTGCCATGTATAAACGCGGGGAACTTGACCTGATAGAGCATTACTGCTATGAGGATGTAATGGCTACCTATATTGTCTGGCTTTATTTTGAATTCACTGCCGGACATATTCCGGAAGACCAATTCAATAACCTGCGCGATCGTGCCATGAACAAATTGGATGAGATACAGGCAGGACCGCCAAAGTAGACTTTATTTGCTCCGACGCAGAGCGTCTGAGCAAGACGAGGGTGTCTGTTATTCTATTGACATTAAAAAATTGATAAATCAAACTGAATATTTCCTAAAATGGACTTTATAATTTTACATTCGCCCCGGCGCAGAGCGTCTGAGCGAGGTGGTTGTTTGGATTGAGCTTCTGAGCGAGACGGAGGGAAGTTTAAAATTGCTGCATCTTGATCACATCCACCTAAATATTATGTTTAGGTACTACACTTGTCTTAAGACTTTACATTCTACTATTATCTCACTCTAACTTAACCTAACCTATGTGCCTACTCTCTGGCCTCGTTCAGACGCTCTGCGTCGGAACGTAATATCAACCTCGGAATCCATCGATCTCCACTAAACCTGCTTTAACCGGGTTATAATGGATATAATAAATTTTCTGCTCCATTACTTTAGCAGACATAATTTGTTTTGGGTGAAATCCTTCCATCCAGATCTGATGTTCTCTGTCCTTTCTGGATCTTGGCCCTTTGTACTTAAATCTCTGTAACCAAGCTTCGTTATTTTGTGCCTCCAGTAAGTCAATTATCCGGCGGGCTGCATATGATTTAAAGCCTGAAATATGCTTCCCAAGATCTTTTCCTTGTGAGATAATATGAATGTGATCAGGCATAATGACATAGGCATGTATTCTTATCCCTCTTTCTCCTATTAGAAAATTCAACCCATCGATAATTACTTCACAACAACTCTTATCCTTAAAAATATGGTACCTATTTACTATTGAAGAAGTAATGAAATAAGGATACCTCTCATCCAGTATTTTGAATCTGCTTCTGCCCATTTTACATTCCCTTTTTCAGAGTTAGAGCAGTATGATGGTAATTCCTTACAGTTTTTTTAACCTGTTTCGCCCCGACGCAGAGCGTCTGAGCGAGGTGGTTGTTTGGGCAGATCTTCTCTTGTTGCTGTATTGTAAGATCTCGTTTACTGTCTTATTTACCCGCAATTTTTTCTCAAATTATGCAAACATCAGTGTCTCGTTCAGACGCTTTGCGTCGAAACTTAGATTCTCCCCTATTTCGAGATTATACCTTCTGAAGTTACTTCGCCACAATACACACTATTTCTATTATACACTCTCTCCACCTCGTTCAGACGCTCTGCGTCGGAACGTGTTGTGCGTAAATTCTCCCATAAAAAAAGCAAGCAAGGTAATGACCCTGCCTGCTTCCTGAATTATGATTGATAGTCTAATTTAGACTTCAAGGGCATTTGGTGCTTCTTGCTCCTGTGTATCAGCTTGCTTTCTCAAAGTTGCCTGTGCAGAAGCTATGTGTGCAACGGGAACCCTGAAAGGTGAACAGGATACATAATCAAGACCTGTATTATAGGCGAAGTTGATACTGCTTGGATCACCACCATGCTCTCCGCAAATACCGATCTTCAGATCTTTGTTGACCATGCGACCTAACCTTACACCGGCTTGCACCAGCTGGCCAACCCCTTCTTCATCCAGAACCTGGAAAGGATCCTGTTTTAGAATTCCATTCTCAACATAGGCTGGAAGGAATTTAACAGCATCATCCCGGCTGTAACCAAAGGTCATTTGAGTCAGGTCATTTGTGCCAAAGGAGAAGAAATCTGCTTCCTCTGCTATCTGATCAGCAAGAATGGCAGCTCTTGGCACTTCTATCATGGTACCCACTTTGTAATCAACAGAAACACCTTCTCTTTTCAAGATCTCTTGAGCAATGCTGTCAACTACTTTACGCTGATGCCTGAATTCCTCGATGCCCCCTACTAATGGGATCATGATTTCCGGGAGGACTTCCTTACCATCCTTTTTGAGTTCAATGGCTGCCTCTATGATTGCACGTGCCTGCATTTCAGTGATCTCAGGATAGGTAATCCCCAATCGGCAACCACGGTGCCCCAACATAGGGTTGAATTCCTTGAGCTGATTCACCTTATTCTGCAACATTTCGGCTGTTACTCCTAATTCGGCTGCTACTTTTCTGATCTCATCCTCTTCTTGTGGAAGGAACTCGTGAAGGGGTGGATCCAATAAACGGATCGTTACAGGCAGCCCCTTCATTGCTTCAAAGATCTCGATGAAATCCTGTTTTTGGAATGGTAGCAAGTTATCCAGCGCCGCTACCCTTTCATCCCTGTCATTGGCGATGATCATCTTGCGCATGAAGTTAACACGACCCGGCTTAAAGAACATATGTTCTGTTCTTGCAAGTCCTATACCTACAGCTCCATGTCCGCGAGCTGCCTCAGCATCTTCCGGTGTCTCTGCATTGGCCCGAACTTTCATCTCTTCTACTTCGCCCACCCAGTTCATGAATGTTTGGTATTCTTCACCAAAGTCAGGCTCAGTCAGTTCTTTTTTGCCCAGTATAACATTACCGCTGTTACCATCCAGGGAAATATAATCCCCTTCCTTAACGGTAATATTCCCATTTGTGAATGATCCATTTTTGTAATTGATGACAATATCACTACATCCGGCTACACATGGTTTACCCCAACCACGAGCTACCACCGCAGCGTGACTGGTCATTCCCCCTCTAGAGGTCAGGATACCTTCAGCAGAAGACATACCACCAACATCCTCAGGGCTAGTTTCAATACGAACCAATATCACAGGGTCATCAGATTTCTCTGCTTTCGCCGAATCAAATACAACCTTACCGACAGCTGCACCGGGCGAAGCGGGTAACCCTTTACCAATGATCTTGGTCGCATCGTCCAGGTCCTTGAACTGAGGATGCAATAACTGCTCAATATGCTCCGGTTCAACAAGGTCTCTAATGGCTTCATTTTTGGTTAAAACACCTTCATTAACCATATCAACGGCGATCTTTACAGCTGCGGTACCCGTACGTTTACCATTTCTTGTTTGCAGGATATAAAGGTCTCCATCCTGAATGGTAAACTCAATATCTTGCATATTCTTATAGTGAGCTTCCAGTTTTCTGGTATAACTCAGAAGTTCATTGTACTTCTCTGGATTTGCCTGTTCCAGCTCTTCGATATGTTTTGGTGTTCTGATACCTGCAACCACATCTTCACCCTGGGCATTGATCAGGTATTCACCGTAAAGTTTTGCTTCTCCTGTGGCAGGGTTCCGGGTAAAACACACACCGGTTCCACTGGTTTCCCCCATATTACCAAAGACCATAGCCTGAACATTCACAGCTGTCCCGATCAACCCATGAATATTACTGATCTGTCTGTATTTGACAGCCCGGGCACTGTTCCAGGAATTAAAGACTGCATTAACAGCAAATTTAAGTTGTTCCATCGGGTCTTCAGGAAACATGTGGCCGGTATTCTTCCTGTAGATGGCCTTATATCGCTCAGTTAGTTCTTTGAGGTGCTCTGCTTTTAGGTCCAGGTCATCTTCGACCCCTACCTCATTCTTCATATTCTCAATAGCTTCCTCAAAATGGTCATGGCTGACTCCCATCACAACATCACCAAACATATCAATAAAACGTCGATAACTGTCGTATGCAAAACGTTCGTTATTTGTTTTACGGATAATACCTTCTACCACCTTATCATTGATTCCCAGGTTCAGAATAGTATCCATCATACCCGGCATGGAAACTGCCGCTCCTGATCGCACAGATATAAGAAGAGGATCTTTTTCATCCCCGAATTTTAGCCCCATTTCAGACTCAACGTGTTCTACCCCTTTTCTGATCTGATCATCAAGACCTTCCGGCCAATTCATTTTATTATCGATCGTAGCTTTACAGGCTTCTGTGGATATGGTAAAACCCGGTGGTACAGGAATCCCGATAGTGCTCATTTCAGCGAGGTTAGCACCTTTCCCACCAAGAAGTTGTTTCATTTTACGGTTACCGTCTGTGTGCAGCTTTCCAAAGCGGTACACAAATTTGTCTGAAAGACCCATGTCATCACCTCATTTTGTTAGTATTATTGAGAATCAGATCCAGATCCATTTGTTACATCCTGCCGGACCCTGAACTGAACGTCCAAAAAATGCAATTCTAATGTGAAGTAAATATGTAGCCCTGAAAAGCGCTTTCAAACCTGATTAATATCTTTATATACAAATCAATTAAGCTCTAAAATGAGTATTTAAAAAAGTGTAATAGTTTTGATATATGGCACAATAATGAACTATTTTATTACGATTATTAGTTTATACACATAAACCTGATATATAATCGATCGGCGTGAGGTCTAAAAATTACATTGCTGCTCTATTCCTAACACTCGGTGTGTTCGGGATCATGCTATCTATGATGCATTATCATAGTGAGGGTTTGCTTTGTGTACATCACGCTGAAGAACAACACTATACTGACAATGAACTTCTATGTCCCGTTGCCGGACTAGTCGCTGTTCAGGTTGATGAAACCCCATCTGATTACAATCTCCTGCTTCAATATCAGCAAACCCTGATAGATGTACAGGAGTTACTTCTTAGCACTGAAGTTCATAATTCCCTTCTTGGACGTGCCCCTCCTTCTGTGATCTAATACTTGAAAGCCTACCTGTTTCACCTTTAAAAACAGGATCAAAATTTATTATTTCACTATTAAATCATATACACCAATGAAAAAGTATAACCTATATTCGGTATTTAAGAATGTTTTTGTATTACTAATAATTGCATCCGTTAGTATTTCATGTTCTAATTCTGCCTCTACTGAGGAAGAAGTTCATCAAGATGCAGAAGGCTTTGTTTTAAAACTTAACGGAGACAATATTGTTGAGAAATATCCAAATCAGGATCTTGTCAATAACTTTCCTGAGATCGAAGTCAACGATGAAACTGCTCTGATCGAGATCTTCTTCATTGACGATGACGGAAACGAATTCATACCTGATGAACCTGAAGTCTATCTCGGTTTCGAGGTATCAGACGCCAACATCATAGAGATCGAACAGCATGATGGCGAACTCTGGGAATTCCACGTGAAGGGACTTCAGGAAGGATCTGCGGATCTCACTCTATTACTTATGCATGATGACCACCCTGATTTTGAGAGCCCGGCTATAAACATATCAGTTGTTTCACCGCCAGCAAAATCACAAGCAGGTAATTAATTGAGATCTCTACTGATTTCCATTCTGTTATTGGCCGGAGCTTCTCTTAACGAGCAAGCTCTAGCTGATAACAGATACATTTTATCCGGAACTGTAACCGACGCTGAAACGGGTGATCCGGTCTCGTTTGCATATGTCCACATTGAAGAACTCAATCGTACAGCCGTTGCGGATACCGACGGTTATTATGAACTGAAAAATGTACCGGCTGGTAACTTTACGCTTACTATTCACAGGATCGGATACCGAACTCAAACCAAAGAGATCGCTATCAAGGAAGCTGATGAGACGGTCAATATTATTCTTTCCCCCACTGTGCTTGGTTCTCAATCGGTGGAGGTTGTCGGACAAAACGACCGAAATATTGAAGGCTCTAATCTGGAGCATGCCTCAAAGAAAGTCTTTGGCTCAGATCTCAGGCAAAATCTGGGAAACACACTTTCTCAAACCCTCGCTAATTTACCCGGATTTGATGAACGTAAAATGGGCGGGGCACCCGGAAGACCTGTCATTCGTGGACTCGGTGGTGAACGGGTTTTGATCTTACAGGATGGGATGCGTTCAGGCGATGTATCCTCACAGTCCTCAGATCACGCCGTTACAATCGATCCCATTTCAGCCCAGGAAGTTGAGATCGCTCGAGGCCCTCAAGCTTTGGCCTACGGAGCCAATGCCATTGGCGGAGTCATAAATGTTGTACGAAATCAGATCGCTACAAATACCCCATCAAGAACCACCGGAAATTTTACTTTGAACGGAGAAACGGTGAATCGGGGAGTTTCCGGAGCACTGGATCTGACCGCACCGGTCAACGATCTTGCCATTAGCCTTAGTCTCAATGGACGTTCCGCTCAGGATATTTCCACTCCTATCGGCCAAACAGACAACACCTATTATAGATCCACGAACAATGCATTGGGTCTTAGCTGGGTAAAAGATTGGGGATATATTGGAGGAGCATTCAGTAGTTATTTTAATCATTACGGAATTCCACCCGATCCGCAAGGACATCCTAATGGTGTAGATATTGAAATGGAAAAATTTCAATACGACCTGAAATCTGAGATCATCCTGAATAATGATCTCTTTAGTGTATTGGAAGGAAGCTTTTCCCTTAAAAACTATACTCACAGAGAAATTGAATCCAGTGGAGCCCTTGGAACTCAGTTCGGATTGGTGACTACAAATGCTGAGATCAAAGCCAGGCACAGCGAGATCGGCTTCATCGATAAAGGATCGTTTGGCATTTGGGCAGAAATGGAGGATTATGCCATCATAGGAGCTAGCACACCGGATGCCAACAGTTATAAAATGGCTGCCTATTTAGTCGAGGAAACAGACTTCAATAAGCTGCATCTTGAGGCAGGACTGCGGTTCGATTGGGTTATGAACAAACCGGTAGAAGATGACCCAAACTCTGTGATCGGTAATATCCGGCAACGAACGTTTCCGGCACTTTCAAGTTCTTTCGCCGCAATTTATTCATTGAACAGCACCTTATCTGTTGGAACAAGCTTTCTCCACTCGTTCAGGGCTCCATCACTCGAAGAACTGTATTCAGAAGGACCACACCTCGCCTCATATTCCTACGAGATCGGAAATCCTGAACTGGATCCCGAAAGAGGATTGGCCAAAGAAATATTTCTGCGATATCAGCAGGCTAAAGCCAATGCAGAATTCACCGTGTTTCATAACGGTTTTGATAATTACCTGTACGCCAGGGACACAGGGCAACCTAATAATAGCAGACCCGACTTGAATAACTATCAATTTGTGGGTGAAGAAGCCGTACTTTATGGTGCTGAATTATCAGGCGAATTTATATTGAGGTCAAATTTTGTACTGAACGCCTCTATGAGTTATACACTGGCAGAACGAAATGTATCTGAAAGTGAACAGCAAACTACCGGTTATAACAGTGATACCCGGCCGCTACCAATGATCCCTCCACTGAAATCCAAGGTATCAATTAAATACAGTAAGGACGGTATTGAGTTGGGATCACGCGTTCGTCTGGCAGCTGAACAGGATCGAACCGGTGAATTTGAAACTCCAACTGAGGGATATACCCTTCTTGACCTATTTGCTCAGTATCGCTTAGAGGGAGGTAAATTACTCCATACCTTTTCACTCAATGCCAATAATCTCCTGAATCAGGAATATTACGATCACCTTTCCCGCATAAAGGACCTTCGACCTGAACCCGGGATCAATGTTAGCTTACTCTACAGGGTTTATTTTTAAAAATTACAGATAAAGAAAAAGCCCCGGAAGGTTCAGGACCGGGGCTTTAGTTTTCAGCTTTAAGGAGTTAGAATCGACTAACTGTTAGGGTATAAACATTAATCTCAACTTCAAAGCTATATACAAGAGTGAGGTTTTTCCATTTTGTTACAACTTTTTTCTAAAGACCCATATTTACGCCATCTGAGGCATTTTTTATATCATCAGAGTCACGGATTAGGGTTGAAAGCAACATTTATATACCTTTATTCCAAGGCATCACAATACATAATTTGTAAACTGATATGAGCATGAAAGCAACTGGATCACAGTTTCGTTGGACAATTAAACTTATTTCATTGGTATTATTGCTGGGGTTTATTCATTCATGTGCGCAGATCAGTGAGCTGGCAAATATCAGTAAACCCTCTTTATCCGTAGTGGATATGAATATCACAGGCTTAACTTTGCAGGATATTGAACTGACTGCTGACGTCGAGATAAACAATCCAAATAATGTGGGAATAGATCTGAGCTCATATAGCTATGCTTTGGATATCAATAACACGAATTTTGCAGCTGGGGATGAACAGCGTGGAATGACCATAAAAGCTAAGAACAGAAGTATCATTCAAGTGCCGGTCACACTTACTTATACTGAACTGCTTCAAACCTTTCAAAGTATGAAAGACCGGGATGAGTCAGACTATAGTTTTTCTGCTGATTTTGGCTTTGATCTGCCTGTACTCGGTACGGTCAATGTTCCGGTTCAGTATAACGGCAAGATACCGGTTGTTAAAAAACCGGGTGTTTCACTTAACCGCTTTTCTGTTGAAAACCTATCCTTGACTGGTGCCGACTTACTCGTTGAACTCAATATTCAGAATCCCAATGCCTTTCAGTTAATGATAGATGACCTTAATTTTGATTTGGAGGTCAATGGATTGAGATCGTTTTCCGGCACTATCGAAGATGATATTAACATTGATGGAAAATCGGCTCAAACCATACAATTACCGTTCAATATCAGTTTTTTGAATGCGGGAATGGCGGCTTATCGCCTTTTGAACAATGATGAAGATCTTGATTACAGGCTTACCGGTTCTACCCTTATAGGCTCTGACCTTCCCTACTTCAAAAAATCAAATTTTGACTTTGATAAATCAGGTTCAGTCGATATCCTAAAGTAAACCAAAACTAAATGCTCCCACTTTGACCTACGTTAGTTATTTAGATAGTCCGATCGGTTTCATCCGTATTCTTTCAAATGGAAAAGCCATCAAGGAGATCAGGTTCATAGACACTGATGGCCCGGAAGACCCTGATGCCCATACTGAATCAGCCAGGACACAGCTTCGTGAATACTTCGAGGGAACACGAGATAATTTTCAGCTAACACTGGAGCCTGAGGGAACTGATTTTGAGCAATCTGTGTGGCGTAAACTATTGGAGATACCCAATGGAAAAACCTGCAGTTATGGAGACATCGCCAAAAAGATCGGTGATTCTAAAGCCTCACAGGCTGTTGGCAGAGCCAATGGCAAAAACCCGATCGCCATTGTGATTCCCTGCCATCGAGTGATCGGTTCAGACAACAAATTAACCGGTTATGCCGGTGGACTGGATCGAAAAGAATGGCTTTTGAAACATGAAGGCGCCCTGCTTATCTAACTAATTTTTACGGATGGAATGTACCGATAGTGGTACATTCCGATCATTCACTTCACAATTAAATCCAATCCAATCTTATGAGATCCCTGAAGTTACTATTATTCTTTTTCACTATAGGAAGTGTCAGCCTTTTTGCTCAAATGCCGGATGCTCCACAGCGATCCGAAGGCGATGGTCCCTACGAACGCTTGATCATTCGTGGCGTTAATTTGATAGATGGTACCGGTTCACCGGCCACAGGACCGGTTGATGTTGTGGTAGAGGGAAATCGAATTGTTTCGATCAACACGGTTGGATATCCCGGACTTCCGATCAACGAAGATCGACGACCCCGTGCTGATGAAAATACAAAGGTGTTGGATGCTGAAGGTATGTTCATGTTACCCGGCTTTTTTGACATGCATGCGCATACCGGTGGAGGTGCACAGGGTACGGTTCCTGAATACGTGTACAAACTTTGGCTGGCACATGGTATCACTTCGATTCGGGAACCGGGTTCATTTAATGGCATGGACTGGACCCTGCGTCATAAAGAACTCAGCTCAAATAATGAGATCACGGCACCAAGGATCTCAGCCTGGATCGGCTTTGGCATGGGTGCTGAACAAGAAATAACAACAGCAGAACAAGCTCGTGATTGGGTAAAGATGATCGATGAGGCAGGCGCCGATGGTATTAAATTTTTTGGGGCTTCGCCTGAGGTTTACAAAGCAGCCATTGATGAAGCCAATAAACGCGGCCTGGGAACGATGACTCATCATGCCCAAACCCGTGTGGTCTACAATAATGCCCTGCAATCTGCCCGATACGGACTAACCTCACTCACCCATTGGTACGGACTCCCGGAATCACTCTTTGAGGACAGGGTGATTCAGGATTATCCATTGGATTACAACTACAATAATGAGCAACATCGATTTGAGGAAGCAGGTAACTTGTGGAAACAAGCTGCAGAACCCGGATCTGAAACATGGAATTCGGTTATGGATGAAATGATAGACCTGGATCTGACCATGAATCCCACCTTTACCATCTATGAAGCCAATCGTGACCTGAGTGCGCAACGAAGAGCCGAATGGCACGAACGTTATACGCTGCCCTCTTTATGGGAATTCTACCAGCCCAGTAAGATCTCCCATGGATCCTATTGGCTGGAGTGGGGTACGGAACAGGAAATTGCCTGGAAAGAAAATTTCAGGCTCTGGATGAAGTTCATCAATGAATACAAAAATAAAGGTGGGCGTGTTACCCTGGGTTCAGATGCCGGTTATATCTATAAACTCTACGGATTCGGGTACATTCAGGAAATGGAAATGATGCGTGAAGCCGGTTTCCATCCCCTTGAGATCTTTCAATCTGCATCACTTAAAGCAGCTGAAGTGCTTGGAGTGGATAATGATCTTGGAACCATCGAAGTAGGTAAACTGGCCGACATGGTCATCGTGGATGCCAACCCAATGAAAAATCTAAAAGTACTTTACGGAACTGGTGCTATTTATGTGAATGAGGATAATGTTCCTGTTCGCAAAGGTGGAGTCCGATACACAATCAAAGACGGTATTGTTTTTGACGCCAAAGACCTTCTAAAGGATGTAGCTGACATGGTTGAAGCAGCTAAAGCAGAAGGAAATGATAAGATCACCCAACCCGGATTGGATTGGTAAATAAAATTAAACCGTGAGAAATGAGCTGGAATTCACGCCGGGACCTTAGAAAAATTCACAGATGGGGAGGCGCACTTATCGCCCTCCCCTTTCTTTTAGTTTTGATCACAGGATTATTTCTGCAGGTCAAAAAAGAGGTCAACTGGATACAACCTCCTTCACAAACAGGCGTTTCCACTATACCATCGATCAGTTTCGATGAGGTCTTATCAGTCTCCAGCTCAATCCCTGAGGCTGAAATATCTGCCTGGGAGGATATTGACCGTTTGGATGTCCGCCCTGATAAAGGAATTGTTAAAGTAAGGGCTGTGAACCGATGGGAAATTCAGATCGATACCGAAACTGCCGAGGTTTTGC
This sequence comes from Gracilimonas sp. B-17, assembly GCF_056857935.1. Taxonomy (NCBI): domain Bacteria; kingdom Pseudomonadati; phylum Balneolota; class Balneolia; order Balneolales; family Balneolaceae; genus Gracilimonas; species Gracilimonas sp. B-17. Next base: position 565,090 of record NZ_JBSXOA010000012.1, on the reverse strand, counting down.
AGGTAGCATATCGAAGATCCGAATTACTTGAATCGCTGCACGATGGCTCATGGTTTCATGATTCAGCCAAACTGTGGATCTTTCTGCCCTCGGGTATCGTAGTGACCATACTTTGGATCACCGGGATATATCTGTTCTTTGTTCCCTACTTTGCCAAAAAGAGAAATAAAAAGAGACTGGAAGAACGAAGGGCTAAAGGCTGATATATTAAACAACACACAGAGTTACAGGGAGATCGCCTCCGTGTAACTCTGTGGTTATTAAGCCGCGATCTGAACTATCAGGTTTTTTAGAAACCGGGAAGCAACATCACCGCATTTTGTACCATACGACTTGGGCCAACCCAGAACATGCGGTACTGAGTGTTATCCAGCAGGAATACCACCTTACCACTGCCCATATTTTGAACAGCTGCAAATGCTTTTCCTTTGGCATTTTCCCTGTTCTCTTCTGATGCATAACCCGAAGCCAATACTTCACCTTCTTTCACATAATAACCAACCGTTTGTAGTGAATTGGAAGGCATGATCCCATCGTTTCCAAATTTCAACGAGTAAAGCTGATCCGGTAATCCAAATGCCAGCGGATTGGAATTATCAACTATGGCTTTGAACGCAGATCCTGGAATTCTTTCGAGTCCAAATACATCTTCGCGATCTTCGTATTGTGTATATGCTTTTTCATCGATCTCTGTACTGTCTTCTTCTTCAGCTTCAAAAAGTTCCACATCGGTAAAACCGGAGCGGTCTTTTGTGAGCCAAGAGCCGCTGCCCTCGGTACCGATCAGTACACCTCCATTTCTTACCCATGTTTTAAGATCCTCGATCTGAGATTCACCCCAAACATCATTCAAACCACCCCAGGCACCCGGCATCAATATCACATCATATTCAGCCAGATCGATACGGTTGAAGCTGCCTGATCGGATGCGGTCAATACCAAATTCAGTCCACTGATCAAATAAGAACCATAGCTGACCTGCAGTATAAGAACTGAAAGGAGAATCGATCATCAAGGCTACCCTGGGCTTTTTGACTGGTTCACTGTCACTTGAAGCAAGATCCATCCCCGAATCCATGCGGCCGGTATCAAAACCCTCAACCACCACATCCACTTCGTTGATCAACTTCCTCATGTCTGAATTTATTTCATTTCTCTTCTCATAGTTACGCCCAACAAGTACGATCAAACTCCCTGCTGTATAAGTTTTTCCCTGATAGGAAAAGGTTCGCCCTGCACTTCGGACGTTATAACCCATATCCCAGAGTTTCGCCAAGGCTTTCGGAGCATGCCGTTGATTCCAGTCAATGACATAAGCATACCGTGGATCATTGTTCTCAATGCCTGAGGGATACCTGAGTTCTTCAGTTACCGGTTCAGTCGAAACGCCAATTCCATTGGTTGTCCAGGCAGCGTCCAGGTTATATGCAAGGGGTACTGACCAGGTAGCCATGTCATACATCACAGAATCTTCGATCTGTAATTGGTTTCTGAACAATGTGTTTATAAAAAGATGCTTTGGTTGATCGGTTTTGATTATAAAATCACCGGCTTCAAAACTCCGGTTCGTAGAACTTCCATTCCAATAGCTGAAGGCATTTCGCTGATCGAAGTCCTCTGTAGCCCGCTCGATCCGCACATTATGCTTTTGTAGCATATTGATGACCTGATAGGTATAGTCATTGGCATTGTTCTTTAGAATATATGCTTTGGTATTACCTCTTTGAGTTGACTGTGAAACGGAGTTCCTGAAATATCCCAGTAGGCCTTCTTTATTCTCAGCTGCAGTCTCTACGATCGATACTCCATTGATGTAATGATCGAAAACACGCTGTCTAAGGGTCAGTATATACCCGTCATCAGTGGTAACTGCACGTCCTCCTCGTCTATGACCGCCCTGTTCAGCCAACATTCCAATGCCTCCCATAACACTTGGATAGGAAGAACCATATCCAGGATAGAAGAAATCAAAGGACTCACGCGTTGCGTAATTCAAACCGGCTTCATCAAATTCTTCTCCGGCTCCTCTTCCAAACGTGTCGGCCCAATTTTCATAAGCATCCGGTAATTCTTTATTGCGAGGTGTGGTTCCCGGCATCAAAAAGTAATTGTTATTGAAACCCTGCTCGTGGAAATCCATGTGAACTTGTGGCATCCATTCCTGATAGGCCGCAATACGCCCCTGTGATTCCGGGTGGACCAACCAAACCCAGTCACGGTTCAGATCAAACCAATAATGATTGGTACGGCCACCGGGCCAGATCTCATCATGTTCCAGATCATTCGCCTCTGTATTAAGGATATTGGCCCGGGATGATTTGTACCAATACACATACCTATCCCGACCATCCGGATTGATCATTGGATCTATGATCACCACGGAATTTTCAAGCCAGCTTGAGGTTTCACTGTCATTTGATGCAACCAGTCGAAAAGCGGTCTGCATGGCAGCCTCACTGCTGGAGGCTTCATTACCATGCACATTATAACTCATCCAAACCACAACCGGCTTACCATCTATTGAACCGGATTCCGGATCATTTGCCAGTTCAACATTGGCCGTTCTTATAGATTCGATATTACTCATATTCCCTTCAGAACTGATAACCGCATAATAGAGGTCCCGACCTTCATAGGTTGTGCCATACTTATGAAGAGAGATCTTATCAGATTCTTCATCCAAAAGTTTGAAATAATCCATAACCTGATGATGGAAAGTGTATTCAGCCCCGACCTCATATCCCAGAAAATCCTGTGGAGACGTAATATCCTGATCATAGTTCAGGTCCGGATGAAACCGAAAACGTTCGAAGGCATCTTGCTGAGCGAAAGCAAGTGCAGGCGTAAGCATTAATGTGAGAAATGTCATTAAGTATTTCATATTGAAAAGGGATTTGTTAAAGCCGGTTCGCTTAATTTGATATTTAAAATAAAGGTATTTCGTTTAGAATAAATCACATTCTAAATTTTAAAAGTATGCGTGTATTTGATTAGAATTGATCGATTTTCATTCCTTGGTAAATCATTTAAACCATATCGGGAGCCATCAAGTAAAGTGTTTATAGTTTGGTCAAAAACGATCCAAAGATCTTGTCCTTCTCGAAAATTATAACGAAATCTAAAGTTAGCCCCAATCAAATCAGCTAAGTTACTGTATTGAACAAATGCACTGGTTGATATCTTTTTATTGAACGCATATTCACTTTTCAACCGCCCAACATGAGCGTCAAATTCCGTTTGACCACGCTCGTTAATTTTAGGAAACCGCAGCATCGTTAATTGGTAGCTGCCTGAGATCTCGAGGTGAAGGTTTGCCACCCAACGGGGATCGATTCTATACTGCTTACGGGTCCCATCAAAAAGTTCTCCGTATTCAAAGGTTACACGACTCATAAATCTTCTTGTACGCGGGGAACTATAACTGATCGATCCTTCATAAAATTCATAATTTGAGACTGGAATATAAATCTTACCTGCCAGATTAAAAGCTTCTGTAGATAGTAAATGCTCCTGATTATACTTAATTTCAGACCTTATAGATCCGTTATTTTTAAAGTTGCTGTTCCAATTAAAAGCAATGAAGCGACTCCTTAGATCATAAGTATCATTTTCTAAAATGTTATAACTTTCAATATTCAATGAATGCTGATTGAAGGTAGAATTTTCCCCCGGTCGCCATCCGTATCCCAATAGATAGAAATAATCTGAAGTATTAATAGTCTTGTAAAACCCAATGCCGGGATTAAAATCCTGTCCTGTGCGGTTTATAAAAAATCGGTAAAATATCCCCGTACTTGCTCTTCGTTCCCAGGCAATTCTGAATATGCTGTTATCACTGAAATTATTTCTTCTACCTTCCGGTACATCGCTGTCTACCGATTGGCTCATTCTGAATGTAAAGTAATCATCTCCATATAAATTCAGGTCGGTATCAAGGCCTAATACAATATTTGAATTGCCATCAGCACCAACGCGACTGGTGAAGATACCGCCAGCATATGAACTGGGGTTTAGCACACCATTTTTCAATCTTAGCACACCAAAATTCTCAGAGGGCAAGGCCGGGCTTGCCGCAGTTTGTAGGTTCAAAAAACCTACGTCCAAGTCTCCGACTCTTCCAGTCAGGCGAGCACCTCCAAGTATTCTAACCGGATTACCGGCATTATCAAGACCAATCTTTCTGCTGTAAAAAAGACGTGTATCCCCGTAATTAAAATCAAAAATTGATGATCGCTGCTGAAAGAATTGCCTTTTTTCCGGATAAGAGATTGAAAAACGCGTCAAATTTAAACGCTGTTCGTCATTTTCTACCTGTGCAAAATCAGTGTTGACAGTGAGATCCATTGTCAGGTTATTGGTAACGTTGTATTTGATATCGAACCCAAACTCATTTTTAAAATCCTCATCATACTTAAATGAAGTGCCTGAATCATTTAAAGTGTTCGTGTTTTGCTGAAGAAATCCTGTTAATGCATAAGGGGTGAAATATACCGGTCTTGGAGCATCTACATTGGACAGGATAATATCCCTTGCCTTGGAGGGTTTTATCTTACCTTCATCCCAATTGGGTGGTATCTTTGGATAAATATGCCTTTCATTATGATGAGACAACCATCGATAGACGATCAAACCCATCTCCGCAATTCCTTCGTTACTTTGAAACCCAATACTGGAAAAAGGGATTCTCATTTCGGCAAACCATCCCTCCTCCGTTTGCGTTGTCTCAACATCCCAATGCGTATTCCAGCTACTGTTTATTGGTCTGTTCCCTCCAATGGTATTTGCATCATTTGAAATTGATTGGTCAAACCTAGTTCCGGCTGGAGTGGTAAAAAAGCGCATCCCATTTTGATCATCATTAAATGGATCCAAGATCACTGCAAAAACATCGTCCCCACTGTATCTATCACGGTACAAGCTATTGGCAGTAATGGTATTTGGGTCTTGAGTAAACATTTTAGCTGATATGTATAAAAATTCATCATCATAAGCAGTTCTAATCTCTGTACGCTCACTCATCTCCCCTAAATAGACAGGCTCATATTGGTACATTTGATATGGTTGGATCTCATTCCAAACCGATTCATCGATGATACCGTCAAGTGTAATAGGTTCCGATAACCGTTGAATTTTAATTGCAGACTGTGAAAAACTTTTTCCGGTCAGTATCAACGTTATAAAACAACCACAGATAACTTTACACCACATTTATAGACTCAAATTTTTTATTGCGTTGTGACTCAACAACTAACGAGGACAGTATTTAATAATTCAGTCAAATAAACGACTGATATTTCTAATAATGGGAAAAGGTTTGTTAAACATTGAAAATGCAGGGTATAAAATTGATGTGTAACTTTTTAGAATTGAATATTCAGACTTTATCAACCTTAATTGAAATGATTCTTTAAAAATAAAGTTGCCACCTATTTTCGTATTTTGAGATGCCTATTAATGTCTTACAAACATCACTCTTATAAATTCAATTTTATAATTCTTTGTAACCTTAAATAAGCCTGTTTATCTGCCAAATGAGATAAAGGCCACCCGAAACTTCTTGTAGTACTCGTATTTATGAAGCCATTACTAACTAAGCCAGATTTTAATGACGTTAAAACAGCCCACCAAAAAATAAAGAAATACGCTAATCGAACTCCTGTCTTTACAAGCAGAAGTGTGGATGAAAGAGCCGGGACAAGCATCTTTTTCAAGTGTGAGAATTTTCAAAGAGTGGGTGCATTTAAATTCCGGGGGGCATGCAATGCTATATTTTCATTGAGCGATGAAGAAGCTGAAAAAGGAGTCGCAACGCATTCATCCGGCAATCACGCCCAGGCGGTTGCCCTGGCTGCTAAAATGCGAGGCATCCCGGCCTACGTAGTAATGCCTGAAAATGCACCGAAAGTTAAAGTAAAGGCTGTAAAAGGGTATGGAGCCAACGTTACTTTCTGTAGATCAACGCTTGAAGCAAGAGAATCCACGTTAGAAAAAGTGGTTCAGGAAACCAACGCCACTTTTATTCATCCCTACGATGATTCAAGGGTTGTTGCTGGTCAGGGAACTGCAGCCATTGAGTTCCTGGAAGAGCACCCTGACCTTGATATGATAATCACCCCTGTAGGTGGCGGAGGACTACTTAGCGGTACCTCTATTGCAGCTAAAGCTATTAAACATGATATTAAAGTGATAGGTGCTGAACCTGAAATGGCTGATGATGCCTATCGATCTTTTAAAGCCGGAAAACTCATTCCGGTCAAAGATCCTGACACGGTAGCAGATGGGTTAAGAACCTCGTTGGGACAGTTGCCTTTTTCCATCATCACAAAAAAAGTAGATGACATAGCCACGGTCAGTGAGACATCTATCATTGAATCAATGCGGTTTATCTGGGAGCGTATGAACATGATCATTGAAGCTTCTTGTGCTGTTCCTGTAGCTGCTGTATTCGATAAAAAAATTGAGACCAAGGGTAAAAAAATTGGTATCATAATTACAGGCGGAAATGTGGACCTTGATAATTTACCCTGGTAATTATTTAACAATGTGAAACTTTTGCCTTGTTTTTAACGTCTTAAGTGAAAACATTTGCTCATGGGACAAAAAAATAAGCACAACAATTACTCCTTCGAATCAGAAATTGATGGTCATGCCGACTATGACCCAAATTTCAATTTAGATGAATACATAAACAGGATGAGTCGTGAAGGTCAAATTCCTGAAACTCATACAGTTGTGGAGGAGGATGACAGATCCCAATTCAAAAACGCTGTACTCATTTTTCTGGTTTTTGCAGCTTCTTATCTGTGGATCAATGATTGGAGCATAGGCCAGGCCTGGAATAACATCTTTGGCAATGACGAAGTCACATTCGTTACCGCACCTGAAGTGCCATCCGTTGACATTCCCACAATTCCCGCCATACCGGAAAACCCCATGGCCCCGGGTGAAGTTGCAGGAGAAGGCTTTGTAGAATTTCTTGCCGCAGCCAATGCGAGTGGATTAAATGAGTATTATAGTAATATAGGTCTTCAAACCATGTACGAAGCCGGTGTTACAATTGAATACCTGAATCAGCTTTCTGATGCCGGGATCACTGACCAATCTTTTCCTGCAGTCATCGCTTTTTATGAAAGTGAGGTTAGCATGGATTATCTAAGCACTTTGAATGAAGCAGGCTTTTTACAAACCCAATCATTCCCAGCTGTCATCGCTTTTAATGAGAGCGGAGTTACTATGGAGTACCTTAATGAGTTAAATCAGGCAGGTTACCTGCAGATCTCATCATTTCCTGCCGTAGTTGCCTATTACGAAGCCGGTGTTACTCCAGAATTTCTGGATCAGCTTAATGAAAACGGTTTATTGCAGCAAATGAGTTTTCCGGATGTTGTAAACGCATTTGAGGCTGACAACTAACTAAAATCTGTCTCCAATCATACTTTTTGGTTCATCCAGATCCCTGAACTGAAGTTCATACAGGTGGCTGTATAATCCTTTTTTCTCGAGTAAATCGAGATGAGTACCTTCTTCTACGATCTTCCCTTCATCCATGACCAGGATCTTATCTGCATGCTGAACGGTAGATAACCTATGTGCAATAACAAAGGTGGTTCTGTTTTCCATGAGCCGGTTCAATGCTTCCTGAACCTGAGCCTCAGACTCTGAATCCAATGAAGATGTTGCTTCATCCAGTAATAGAATGGCAGGATCTTTAAGAATTGCCCGGGCAATAGCCAGTCGTTGTCGTTGTCCGCCACTCAGTTTCACACCTTTTTCACCAACCAATGATTCATATCCTTGTTCTGTTTCAAGAATGAATTCATGTGCATTGGCATCTTTAGCCGCCTGAATGATCTCCTCTTCAGTGGCATCCAATTTCCCATAGATGATATTCTCTCGAATGGAGGTTCCAAATAAGTGAACTTCCTGAGGTACAATAGAAATATGATGCCTGAGAGATTTAAACCTCACATTTTGAATATTTATTCCATCCACGCTGATCGATCCTTTTTGAGGATCATAGAAACGTGGGATCAGATTGAGAAGTGTGGTCTTTCCGGCTCCGCTTGGCCCAACCAGAGCCACCGTTTTACCGGCTTCAGCTGTAAATGAGATCCCTTTCAAGACATCTTTTTCCCCTTCGTAACTAAACCATAGGTTCTGAACCATAACCTCCCCTGTTACTGAATCTAACTCTACCGCATTTGGGTTATTCTCTATCTCGGGTGTTTCTTCAAGTAGCTCAAAGATACGTTCTGATGCACCGGCTGCAGTATTAACAGCCGTATATAGTCTGGAAGTTTGACTGATTGATCTTGAAATATTCAACGCATAAATGATAAAGGCTACAAGGTCACCTGCAGTAAGCCGGTCAGCTAAAACTTCCTTTCCACCATACCAAAAGATGATGACCAGTGTACTCATGAACATGATCCCTACTCCGGACCAAAAAAACTGAGTAAGTACAACCTTCCGTCGCGCCGTGGTAAACAGTTTCTCCACAGCCTCTTTATATCGCGTTACTTCGTAATCTTCCCGAACAAATGCCTTTACCAGGCGAACAGCCCCTAAAGCGTCCTCAGCCACAGCAGTAGAGTCAGCCAACTCATCCTGAATATCTTTTGACAGATGCCGGATCTTTTGGCCAAAATATCTTGTAGCCAGGGTCACAAAAGGAACCGTCACAAAGATCACCATACTCAAGCGCCAATTCAGAACAACCATCAGAGAAACAGAACCGATCAAGGAAAATGTGATCGTCAGTAATTGAGGTAGTGAATCCGTCAGGGCTGTACGAATCGATCCGACGTCATTGGTAAGTCGTGAGGTGATCTCCCCCAGGCGTCTTTCAGCAAAGAACTTAAATCCGAGCCGGTGTAGGTGTTCGTAAACTTTCTTACGCAGATCAGTGATAACCCTCTCACCAACCCATTCCAAATGGTAATTCCCAAAAAATGAAAATGCGGCCTGCAAGATGAACAGCCCGAATAACCCAACAGCCAGCCAATTCAGTAATTCGTTATTACCGGATTCAAAGACAGCGTCTAACAGTTCACGCAAACCCAATGGCACTGTAAGCCATACAGCTGACGCGATCAGGGCTGCTACCGTGGCCGCATAAAAACGTAACCGGTAAGGTTTGCTCAAAGCAAAGATCTGCTTCAGGGTCAGCCAAAGCGATTTTATGGATTTATTCTCTTTTTGCACTATCTCCTTCTAACTAAAATAATTGATCCTTATTTGTCCTAACCTATTTTAACTTAAAATAAATCAAAATCTGATATGTATTTTTGATCTCAAATCCCTATCTATCATACAAATTAAAAAGGTGTTACAAATGGATAGTGAAATTCTTACTTGGATCTTCCTTATCGGGGGCATACTTCTGATATTACTTGAAGCGGTTCTACCCGGCGGTGTTGCAATATTACTTGGTTTGAGTGGTTTGGGAGTCGGAATCCTGAGATATTTTGGTTTTTTAGAGGATCCTTTGACCGCCACTTTTATCTGGTTATTCTCATCAACTGTCATGACCATTGCCATTCGCCCATTTATCAATAAATATTTCAAAGGTGAAAGCTCATACAAATTAGCTGATGAAGATTTTGAGGCCATGGATCAGGTTGTTGAAGTGACCGAGCCGATCAACGAATTCAATAATGATGGCAGAATTCGCTTCCAGGGAATATCGTGGCAGGCCCGTTCAATGGAGGGGGATATTCCGGCCGGAGTTCAGGTCCGCATCAAATACCGTGACAATACCACATGGATCGTGGAACCTGTTGACCTCATTGACCAAACAGGAAATCAACTCAAAGAATCAAATAAAAACTGACATGATTTGGACCACAATACTGATCGTTATCGTTTTATCTTATTTCATACTAACCCGATTATTCCAGATCGTGGAGTTTCGGGAAGAAGTTATTCAGGAGCGCCTGGGTAAATACAAAAAAACTCTGAAACCCGGGTTTCACTTCTTAATTCCGTTCGTTGACCGTCCGGCTTACAGTCAGGAAATGCGTGAACAGGTTATCGATGTTCCCAGCCAAACCTGTATCACTAAAGACAACATTGAGGTATCCGTAGATGGGCTGGTTTACCTGAAAGTAATGGATTCCTACAAAGCAAGTTACGGGATCTCGAACTATCAGGCAGCAGCCGTAAACCTGGCTCAAACCACCATGCGATCAGAGATCGGTAAGATGACCCTGGATGATACCTTTTCGGAACGAGATAAAATGAATGAAAATATTGTTCGTGAAATCGACAAAGCAGCCGATCCATGGGGCGTTAAAGTGATGCGATATGAGTTAAAGAATATCAACCCCTCCAATGAGATCGTGGATACCATGGAACGGCAAATGGAGGCCGAACGTGAAAAACGTGCCGAGATCACCAATTCAGAGGGACATCGTCAGGCACGTATCTATGAATCAGAAGGTGAGCAGCAAAGTCAGGTGCTGGTTTCTGAGGCTAATCGTCAAAAACGTATCAACGAAGCCAAAGGCAGGGCAAAAGAAATTGAACTCATTGCCACGGCTACGGCTAAAGGAATTCGCCGTGTGGCAGAGGCCATTGAAAAACCGGGGGGTGAACTGGCTGTTAAAACGAAACTGGTGGAGCAATACATCAAACAGTTTGGGAATATCATCAAAAAATCGAATGTATCCGTCCTCCCTACTGAAACTGCTAACCTGAAGACCTTCTTTGAAGGAGTCAGTCAGATCAGTGATCATACTAAAGATACATCAACCCAAACAGGTAAATAAGGAGAAGTACAATGGAAATCATCGAAACAATCAGTAAAGTATTATTAGGACTCTTCTCCATTTACGTGATGTATCAATTCATCCGTTCACTGAGGTTGGTACCCAATCAGTTTGCCTTTATCGTTGAACGTCTTGGGAATTATCACAAAACCCTCGGACCAGGCTTTCATGCACTCATCCCTATTTTAGATAAAGTAGTTTATAAGCAGGATCTTAGGGAAGAGACCATAGAGGTAGAGCCTCAGGAATGTTTTACCAAAGACAACGTTAAGGTTGAAGTGGATGGCGTGATCTATCTTAGTGTGGTCGATCCGGTGAACGCAAGTTATGGTGTCACGGATTATAGGTATGCTGCAGTTCAGCTGGCCCAAACCACTACCCGATCAGTTCTAGGTAATATGGATCTGGACGAAACCTTTGAAGAGCGAGCTTCCATGAGTCGTGAAGTAGTCAATGTACTTAGTGAAGTTGAACAAGTGTGGGGGATCAAAGTGCACCGTTATGAGATCAAGAATATTGTCACACCCCGAACGGTTCAGAAAGCCATGGAGCGTCAGATGACCGCAGAACGGGATCGCCGGGCTATTATAGCGAAATCTGAGGGAGTGAAGGGTTCAAAGGTCAATGATGCGGAAGGTATGCGAGCAGAGATCATCAACATATCGGAAGCAGAGATGCAGCGCCGCATCAATGAAGCTGAAGGTTATGCCCAGGAAATACTTTCAATTGCTGAAGCTACAGCAAAATCTATTGAAGAGGTTGCTTCTGCTCTATCTCAGCCAAAAGGAAAAGAAGCCATGAAGCTTCAACTTTCTGAAAAATATATCGAAGTATTATCCGGCCTTGGGCGGGATGAGAATCAGGTTATACTGCCTAAGGACATCTCAAATTATGAAACACTGATGGACGGACTTTCTTTGAAGGATCTGGATATTTCAGAAGAGAAGAAATAGCACCGACTTTTCGGTCTGACGGATCATTCCATCCCATGGTATCGTAAGTACCCAAAACATTTCAGTATCCCGGTCTGACTACTCCATGCCCGTCTGACTGATGGTTTGATTCAACTTACCAAACCTTAACTATCGAACAGACCGGTTATCGGTCAGATCAAGTTTGGTTGCCATGTCTTAACGGACCCTATCCCTGGCCCTTTCCCTACGGCACATAGAATTAAACCATCCCCTCTTTTCACAGCCGCAGGGCAAGAGGACGCTTTGGTGAGGGTTTTGTCAGGTAATGTAATTTAAGCTTAGCGGTAAAACAATATCACTAATCATACAAGCGTCTCCTTCCTTGCGGAGCGTCAACGTCACGGAGGGAAGGAACAAGGATGGGTCCCAGTTGAGGCCGTCTTACAAAATAAGCCCCATTTTGGTTACAACGCAGAGCGTGTGGAACCAGTCGAAGGGGACGCTTTATTGAGAATTTTGTCAGGTAGTATTACTTGGGCTTAACGATTTTCTACTTCACTCGCTCCTGACGCTCAGCGTCGGAGCGGAAATGAGGCTTCAATTATATCTAACATTACCTCATCTAATGAATAATGTTTTAATGAAACCCCTGCTTTAATTAATTATATTTACTGCTCTAAATAAAGAATCCAAAAACACAGATATTTTCAAAAGATGGACGCATTAGATTCGGCTGTACAAAACAAAATTGATCAATGGCTTTCCGGCAGTTACGATGAAGACATAAAGACTGAGATCCGTAGGAAATTGGATGATGAAAAATTTGATGAACTGACCGATGCCTTTTACAAAGATCTGGAGTTTGGAACCGGAGGATTACGCGGGATCATGGGAGTCGGTTCAAACCGTGTAAATAAATACACTTTTGGTATGGCCACACAGGGCCTTTCGAACTTCCTGAAAAAGCAATATCCCAATGAAGATATAAAAGTAGTTATTGCTCATGATTGCCGTAATAACTCCACTGAGTTAGCCAATGTTGTGGCCAATGTGTTTTCTGCAAATGGGATCCAAGTTTATTTCTTTGATGCACTGCGGCCAACCCCTGAATTGTCCTTTGCTATTCGTGAACTGAGCTGTCACAGTGGCGTTATGTTGACCGCCTCTCACAACCCTAAAGAATATAATGGATACAAAGCTTATGGCGCGGATGGCGGCCAGCTGGTAGCTCCTCACGATAAAATGGTGATGGAAGAAGTTCAGAACATCAACTCAATTGATGAAGTTAATTTTGAACGCAATGATGGCCTGATCGAGGTGATCGGCAAAGAGATCGATGAACGATACCTTGAAGAACTTGAAAAGCTATCTGTATCAAAAGATGCCATCAGCCGTCAAAAGGATATGAAGATCGTTTTTTCACCCATTCACGGTACTTCCCGAAAACTGGTGCCTGAGGTATTAGAACGTTTTGGATTCGAGAATGTGATCTTAGTTGATGAACAAATGACCGCGGATGGTGATTTCCCAACTGTGGTCTTTCCTAATCCAGAAGAAAAAGAAGCACTCGACATGGCTCTTGAAAAAGCCAAAGCTGTAGGAGCTGACCTTGTCATGGCAACCGATCCTGACGCCGATCGTGTTGGAATTGCCGTTCGTAATACTGAAGGAGAATTAGTGCTTTTGAACGGTAATCAAACAGGTTCCCTTCTGATAAATTATATGCTTGATGCCTGGGAAAAAGCAGGAAAGATCACAGGAAATGAATATATCGTAAAAACGGTCGTAACCTCCTATATCATTGATCGAATTGCCGAAGATAAAGGTGTGGAGTGTTTCAATACACTTACCGGGTTTAAATATATCGGTGAACTCATGACCAAACTGGAAGGTAAGAAGCAGTTCATTGCCGGCGGTGAGGAAAGCTATGGGTATCTCATAGGGGAGCATGTCAGAGACAAGGATGCAGTAATATCCTGCGCCATGATCGCAGAGATGGCGGCCTATTACAAGGATCAGGGAAGTAGTCTCTATGAGGCCATGCTTGATATGTATGTGGAATACGGCCTGTTCCGGGAAGCTCTCAAATCAGTTTATAAAAAAGGGAAATCGGGAGCGGAAGAGATCAAGAAAATGATGATGAACTTTCGGTCAGATCCCCCCAAAAAACTGGCCGGTTCTCAGGTTGTGACCATCAAGGATTATCAAAGTTCTAAAGAGAAGAATATTGCTACCGGTGAGATCACAGACATTGAATTACCTAAATCCAATGTACTTCAGTTCATCACTGAGGATGGAAGTATGGTATCCGTTAGGCCATCCGGAACAGAACCTAAGATCAAATTCTATTGCAGCGTCAATGTAAACCTAATGAGTGCGGATGATTATGGCCCCGCTGTTGCCACTCTTGACAAAAAAATCGACGTCATGATAGAGGCTTTAAGTTCCTGATCCTATAAAATATCTTTCGGGCAGTAAATCCGCTTTACTTTAATTGCCAAACCTCATTAATTGCGTGTAGTGATCACCGCATACTTCGGGAACACTGAGTCCCAGAATGTGTTGTGATATATAGATATACAACTACATCTAAAATAAAAGAGGAGTTATAAATGAGTGTAGTAAGAAGAGAAACTATTGAAAAATTACTTGGTCAAACCCAAGATTTGAATGTCACGATCTTCCTGCCAACCCATAAAACAGGAGAAGAGGCTAAACAAGATTCTATACGGCTCAAAAATTTGATACAAAAAGCCAAAATGGATCTCATCGATCTCGGCTGGAAAGAAAATAAGGTGGATGATCTCTTTAAGCCTGTAATTGACAAAACTGAAGAAAATCAGTTTTGGCTGCATCAGGATAAAGGTCTGGCGATCTATGCAAACGAAGATTATTTCGACATTTTCAAGATCCCTGTTTCACCAAAAGAAAATTACTACATCTCGGAAAACTTCCTGATCACCCCTCTTCTGGAACTCCAAAACCATCATAGTTCCTATCATGTTTTGGTTCTTAGCCAAAATGAGACAAAAATGTTCAAGATTGAGCCTGATGAGACCAAACAGATCACTTTTGAAAGTGTGCCAACGAGCATGGAAGATCACCTGAAATACCATGTACACGAACGCTCAGTTCAACATCACTCCGGTGCCCGGGGCGGTGGAGCCGTATTCCATGGTCAGGGAAGTGAAATGGACGAGAACAATAAAGAGCTGGAGCTATTCCTTAAGCATATAGAGAATAAGGTCACTAAGTATCTCAAAAAGGTGAATGGTCCTTTGGTATTGGCTGGGCCAGAAAAAATGGTTTCTTACTACCGGAAAGCTAATAAGTACTTTAATGTACTGGAGAATAATATTGCCGGGAATTGTGATAACAAAAGCGTTAAAGAGATCGAGGATGAATCATGGGAGATCGTTGAAGAGTATTTCCGTGAGGAGATCGACAGTGATATTGAACGCTTTAATAACCTGAAAGGCAGTGAACTCATCTCAACTGATATTGGTGATGTGATCAAGAGTGCCTACTTTGGAAAAGTGGACACCTTATTTGTTCCAATGGGATTTCATCAGTACGGTATTTTTGACCCAGAGAAAAATCAGGTTGAGATCTCTGATAAGATGAATGGCAAAACCATTGACCTGATCAATTTTGCAGCCATATCGGCGATACGAAATGGCAGCACGCTATATGGACTTCCTCAAAAGGAAGTGCCGGAAAACTCCGGCCTGGCAGCCATTTATCGATATAAAACGTAAATAAATAACCGGTTCCGTTGTAGCAGTTTTTACAATGGGATCGGTATTTTTTATTTTAACTCGAATATCTTGCCTGCTTTCTGGCTAACAAGCCCTTCCATCTCAAGCTGTAACAGAGCCACTAATAGTTGACTGGTTTCTATCCCCACTATATCACTTAAGTCATCTATCTGATAAGCTTTTTCTTCAAGTGTTTCACAGATCTTTTGCGATCTTTGGTCTAGGTCTTCATTGCGCCAATCACTTTTTTTGCTTTCCTGAATGGATCCTATTTGAGTTCCTGAATCCATGCCAACAGGCAGCTCCATAAGGATATCATCCACTGTTTGTATGAGTTTTGCGGCACCTCTCTTGATCAGATAATTACAACCTGTTCCTGAGGGGCTCAAAACAGGATGGGGAACAGCAAATACCTCCCGGTTTTGATCCAATGCCAGATCAGCTGTTATCATACTGCCACCTTTCACTCCCGATTCGATCACTAACACACCCAAACTCATTCCACTTACGATCCTGTTACGAACCGGAAAATTACCGGCATCCGGATTTGTTCCAAGCGGGTATTCTGTGATCACAGCCCCACCTGATCTGACGATCTCATTAGCTAAACCCGCATTTTTCCGGGGATATAAATTATCTATGCCTGAACCAAGTACAGCGACCGTTCTTGCATTGTGTTCCAGTGCAGTTTTATGAGCAATAGCATCAATACCATGCGCCAGCCCACTGAAAATACATAAGCCTTTTTCTGCCAGTTCTCCGGTAAATTTCCCGGCCATCTTTCTTCCATATGGTGAAGTATTACGGGTGCCAACTACAGCAACACCGGGTTGCTTCAAAGCCTCTGCATTCCCCCTTAACCAAAAAAGTATGGGTGGGTCATAGATCTGCTTTAGCAGGTCCGGATATTCTGGATCAGCCAGTGAAATGATCTCCGAACCATCATGTTCTGTTTTCTCTAAGATATGATCAACCTTTTCCCAGTCGTCAAATGACAAAACAGATAAAGCTGAGGCCTCACCAATTCCCTCTACAGCTCTAAGTTCACGCTTACCCAGGTGAAAGATCTTTTCCGGATCTTCAGTTTGTTTAAGCAGATTAAAAACGCGCCGGCAACCAAACCCCGGTATGATGCTAAGCGCTAATAGTACCCTAAGTTTCTTCTTGTTTTTTAACATCTTGAATCAATTCCCAAAGTTTCTCTCTAAGCTCATCGATACCATGACCGGTAGCCGACGAAATAGGAATAACGGGAATTTCATCATCAAAGTGAAGTTCCTGATCCAACTCATACCCTTCTTTCAGGTCCATCTTTGTAATGGCTAGAACCCTGGGTTTATCAAGCAGATCTTTACGATACGACTTTAACTCATTGAGTAAGGCCTTGTATTCGTACTCAATATCGGTGGTTGCACTCACCATGAATAGTAATACATTGTTGCGTTCAATATGTCGAAGAAATTGAATTCCAAGCCCTTTGCCTTCATGAGCTTCTTCAATGATGCCCGGAATATCAGCCATTACAAAACTGCGGTAATCAGAGAATTTAACGACTCCAAGATTTGGTTCCAGGGTGGTAAAAGGGTAGTCAGCGATTTTCGGCTTCGCATGAGACAGGGCCGAAAGCAAAGTACTTTTTCCTGCATTGGGGAAGCCAACCAATCCTACATCTGCGATCAATTTCAGCTCAAGCTCAACCACACGTTCTTCACCTGGTTTGCCTTCCTGAGCATACTGAGGAGTTTGATTTGTGGAGCTCTTAAAATGCCAGTTACCAAGCCCGCCTTTCCCGCCTTTGGCGATCACAAGTTTCTCTTCATGTTCAGTGATCTCACCAAGACGTTCCTTTGTATCAGCGTCAAAGACCACTGTACCTAAGGGTACTTCCAGAATCTCATCTTGTCCATCAGCACCCGAACTTCTTTGTTTGGCTCCATTCTCTCCGGCTGCCGCCTTGATATATTTTCGATAACGAAGATCAAGGATCGTATTGAGTTGCTCATTGCCTACAAGTACTACGTCGCCCCCCTTTCCACCGTCGCCACCATCAGGCCCTCCTTTCGGAACATACTTCTCTCTCCTGAAATGAAGGGATCCATCCCCTCCTCTTCCGGCAGTTACATAAATTTTAGCGTAATCAGCAAAGCGCATGCTTGTATTATGAATTTAAAAATGAATAAAGATTCGGTTTAAAACGATCACAGGTTTTCCAGGATGAAGTCATTCATCAGTCGGTACAGGTGTCGTCTGGTATTTCCACCATATATACCATGATTTCTGTTCGGATAGATCATGGTTTCAAAATCCACATCAGATTCGACCAATGCATCGATCATTTCGACAGTATTCTGAAAGTGAACATTGTCGTCTCCGGTACCATGGATCAATAAATAATTTCCTTTGATCTGCCCGGCTTTTTCAAGGGGTGATCCATTTTGATACCCTTCCGGATTCATTTGTGGCGTTTGCATAAAACGTTCCGTGTAAATAGTATCATAGAACCTCCAATCTGTGACCGGTGCAACTGCTATAGCTGTCTTAAATACATCCGAACCCTCTGCAAGTGCCAGAGATGACATATACCCTCCGTAACTCCATCCCCAAATTCCGATTCGGTCTTCATCAACAAAAGACAGGTTTGCCAGGTAATTGGCAACTGCTATTTGGTCCTCAGTTTCATACTGTCCCAATTTCTTATACGTTTGCTTTTTGAAATCACGGCCCCGGGCTCCTGTTCCACGATTATCCACAGATACTACTATATACCCCTGATTGGCCAGGAATTGATGCCACATGGGGCGGATCCCGCTTTCAAAGGCTTTTGTTACGGTCTGACTTCCCGGACCACCATATACATACATTAAAACCGGGTATGATCCTGTTGAATCAAAATTCGCCGGTTTAAGCATATAAGCATTTAAAGTTGCTCCGTTTACATCAATGTTCATAAACTCTTTCTCAACATAGCTATACTCATTTAGCCTGTTTACCAATGCTTCATTAGACTCCAGTATTCGTATCTGCCGGCCATCCTGTCTGTTCAGAGAAATAACGGGGGGTTTGTTATGGTCAGAGTAGGTGTCAATGAAATACTTAAAATCACGACTCATATTGATACTATGCCATCCCTCCCCATTGGTCAACATTTCTTTACGACGTCCATCCACCCGAACACTGTACAGGTTTCTTTCAAGTGGTGAGGTTTCAGCACTGATATAATACAATCGATAATTTCTGTCATCATGCCCGATGAAATCTGTAACATCCCATTCACCTGAAGTTACCTGTTTGACCAGTTCTCCATCCATTCCATAAAGGTAAATGTGATTATATCCGTCTCGATCGCTCGTCGTTATGAATTGCACACCATTTTCAAGAAAATACAGGTCATCATGAACATCCAGCCATGTGTCACTTTTCTCGGTCAAGATCAACTCGGTTGTGCCGCTTTGAACATCCGCAAACAAAAGATCCTGTTCATTCTGAAGACGATTCATTCTTCTGATCGCCAGTAGATCGTTATCTCTGGTCCAATTTATACGGGGAATATATTGATCGGTCTCTTCACCAATATCCATTGTTGTGGTTTCACCGTTTTCCAGATCATAGACATGAATACTTACAATAGAATTTTGTTCACCGGCCTTTGGGTATTTAAAGCGGATCGGTTCAGGATATAACCCACCCCAATCGGTCATAAAGAATTCTCTGACACGCTCTTCATTGAACCTGTAAAATGCAATTCTATCCCCTTCAGGTGACCAAAACCATGCTTTGGCAAAACCAAATTCCTCTTCATATACCCAGTCAGCTGCACCATTGATGATCTTGTTAAATTCACCATCATCAGTGATCTGAATTTCTTCACCGCTATTGAGATCGACCCAAAAAAGATCATTATTTCTTACAAATGCAGCTTTGTCACCTTGTGGCGAGAGTTCAGCATACTGCTGCTTTTCACTTGTTGCTGTCAATTTAGTAAGAGCACCCGTTTCAATTTCGTATACGTAATAATTTTCACGTGTGCTTCTTCTCCATATCTGCTCAACCTCAGTTTTAAGCAACAGCTTGGACTCATCAGCGGAAAATTGATATCCCTGAATTGGGAATGGAGAATCTCCGTTACTGAGGCTGTACTCATTCCCATCAAACAAAACCGTTTCAGTGCCATCAATGATGTCGTACCTGATCACTTTGTTATCACGGGTAGCAGAGTAGAACTGCCCGTCATTCATCCAGCGAACATTTTGAACTGTTTGAGGTGAAAACGTACCGTCAAGCAAGTGCTCGAATTCGATCGGTTTATTAACCTGATCCTGTGCTACGGCTGTAACTGTAAACAATAACGCAAAGAGAAGTGATAACCTGAGTTTTGTCATAAGGATGTTAGGTTGGGTTAAAACAAGAAAAGAACGCATTAAGCATTCTTTTCTGTGAATTTTACTCTAAAATGGAGTGTTTTAATTCTTGTGCTGAATGATCTTAAGTAATTTAGTCAGCTTAGACTTCATCTTGTTTCGTGGTACAATGAAGTCAAGAAAACCATGTTCCAGGAGATATTCAGCGGTTTGGAATCCTTCCGGAAGATCACGACCAATGGTCTGCCTGATCACACGCGGGCCGGCAAATCCGATCAACGCTCCCGGCTCTGCAATATTGAAATCACCAAGCATCGCATAACTTGCTGTTACTCCACCAGTTGTCGGATCGGTCATATATGAGATATACGGTATTTTTTCTTCTTCAAGCTGGGCCAGCTTGGCTGATGTCTTGGCCATTTGCATCAAACTCAAAACACTTTCCATCATGCGGGCTCCGCCGGTCTGTGAAATGATCATCAGGGGTATCTTATTCTCCCGGGCATGATCTATTGCAATACCAAGTCTTTCACCAACTACAGACCCCATACTTCCACCTATAAAAGAGAAATCCATACAAGCTACAACCAGATCCAACTTATTCATTTTACCAACGCCTACGCGAGCGGCATCAGAAAGCCCCGTCTTATCCTGATATTCCTTCAGGCGGTCCTTGTATTTTTTCCGGTCTTCAAAGTTTAATGGATCTGTTGGCTGGATCTCCTGTCCCAACTCTTTAAATTTCCCGTTATCAAATATGATCTCGAAATATTTCTCACTTCCGATCCTGAAGTGATACCCACTTAGCGGATCAACCCAAAGATTATCCTCAAGCTCCCGCTTATGAATGGTTTCGCCTGTTGTAGGTACTTTGATCCAAACACCTTCAGGCATTTCCTTACGTGTGTTGGTCTGTATATTTTCGTCTTTTCTTTTAAACCAGGACATATGCAGTTTTTTATGATTCTGAGGCATTAAAAATAAAGATTCTAATGCTTAATTCTGAATCTGTTTTAGTTAGAATTAGCCTCTTTCAATTTTGTATTGTTTACCTGACTGCTCGTTAAATAATTTGATTCCAGATCTTCAGGCGTCGTTTTACTGAAAAACTCATCTTTTGACCCACTGTGGTAAAGTTCTATCAATCCTTTGGCAGAAATCGAAGTGGGATTCAATATATTCAGGCTATTAACCAAATCCTCATTCAACCGATCAATTCCTGTGCCGATCATCTGATCTCCACTTTCAAGATTAGCTTCGATCTCTTTCAATTCAAGAATTTTTGGCTCTGATATGGGCTGTATCCCACCGTTTTTTTCAAACAACTGATGGTAAAGATGCTTTCTTCTTGCATTTATCACCGCATGGATCCTGCCTTTTCCTGCCATTTGTGCGAAACCCGCCAACGTGTTTCCGGCATAAACATTAATATCTTGCCCGAATAGCAAACCTTTGACCGCACTGGCTGCTATTCGTAACCCTGTATAGGAACCCGGACCGATACTTACCAACACGGCATTCAGGTCGCTGATCTTAAAACCATGTTCCTGCATCAGTTCCCTTATAAAAATAAAGAGTAATTCAGAATGTGAACCCTTCCTTTCCGTTCTTTTTTCTTGTATCACACCATTCTCATCCTGATAACAAACAGAACAGATCTGGGTGGACGTTTCTATGGCAAGGATCTTACCGAAGCTCATTTAGTACCAGCTGACCTTTATTGAAAATTCCAACCGCACGGCCTACCAGCTTCTCATAGAGGTAAGGTGAGTTTTTTGACCTGGATCGTACATTTTTTGGAGTGAAAGTCCATTCTTCATTCGTATTGAAGAAAGTAAGATTGGCTTTTGCTCCCTCTTTGATCTCTGGTACCTCAAGACTAAGGATCTCACGGGGTTTAGTGCATAGTTTATCCACCAATTGCTGAAGATTCAGTTTACCTGTTTGAAAAAGCCTCTTATTGGTGATAGACCAGGCCGTTTCAAGACCAATAATCCCATTGGGTGCATAAATAAATTCTACTTCTTTCTCTTCAATGGCATGGGGAGCATGGTCAGTACAGATCGCGTCGATCGTACCATCTACCAGGCCTTCTACCATGGCATCCACATCTTCCTGAGTTCTGAGTGGCGGATGCATTTTAAAATTTGTATTGAAGTTGGTTCTTTCAATTTCCTCATCAGTTAGATCAAAGTGGTGGGCACAAACTTCAGTGGTCACATTGATGCCTTTTTTCTTAGCCTGACGAACCAGATCAACCGCATTTTTGGTACTGATATGAGCTACATGAATATGACCTCCGGTATACTCTGCCAGCATGATGTCTCTTGCTATCATGACCTCTTCTGCAATTCCGGGCGTTCCATCTAAGCCAAGCCGGGTAGCCACTTTCCCTTCATTCATGTGGCCGGGTCGCGACAGAGCAAGGTCTTCCTCATGGTTGATTATCGGCATTTCAAGCATTGATGAGTACTCCAATGCTACTCTCATGACCTGTGAATCATATACCGGGTCACCATCGTCACTGAAAGCAACAGCACCTCCCTCCTTCATATCAGCCATTTCGGCAATCGACTTACCCGCGCGGTCTTTTGTAACGCAGGCAATTGGGTGAACATCCACCGGCAGGTCCTGTGCCTTCTTTATGATATATTCGACCACATCACGGGTGTGTGTGGCAGGTTTGGTATTTGGCATGCATGCAACTGCAGTAAATCCACCAAAAGCAGCCGCATCGCAACCGGTCTTAATAGTCTCCTTATGTTCAAAACCCGGTTCACGTAAATGAACATGCATGTCCATCCAACCCGGGGATACATAGGCCCCTCCCAGATCATGGGTTTCTTCCTTTTTCCCGGCCTTCAAGCCACTTCCGATCTCTGTGATCACATCCCCCTCAATGCGGATGTCAATGGTCTCTTTACCGTCATGGGAATTACTTACTGGTTTTACATTTTTGAGGAGCATATATCTAATTTTTGGCTTTCTAATTTGCCTGCAAATATACCGTCTTTAACGGTCAATGCACAAAAGCCAAAAACAGTTTTATTGCTTCCGATGCTTCATCACCACAAAATCTCCCTCAAATGCAGCCTGAATTTGTTCACCCACTTTTATTTGAGCCTTCAGAGTGATCCGCGACTTACCAAAACGATCATACATTTCACGAAATCTCTCTTTTTGCTCTTCTCCCGGGATCAAGAGTTCAGCTACGAAGTCCTGATTGATCGGTTTAAGATATTCTGTCGAACTTCTGCCTATCACTATGGCAGGAACAGGGTCATGATCATCAAACAATAACCGCAAATACGACCACCCCGTGGTGATCAACAAACTACTTATACTACCGCCAAATGCCGTAGACCTGTGATTAATATTATTGAACAAAGGAGCCTTTAGTTTCACATCATTCTCTGAGAAAGAGATGGCTTTCACTCCCAACGCCTTGGTTATTGGAATGTGTTTGTAAAGATACTGTTCGATCTGTGTTTTTGTCATAATAAAGGAGCTTTATCTGCTTTCCACACAATCCGAACATTCCACCCATTCTTCTTTGGGGATATGACTAATGGCGGCAGGACTGTTTCCTTTTTCAAAAACCGGCTTAAAAACAATGTTGCCTTCCTGATGTTCAGCTCCACAAGAATGACAATTCACATTATGGTCGGTTTGAGCCATGGTATAGCCTGTGATCACCCAGCCATCATGCCCCTGATGGGCGGCCAGGCTCTCAAGAGCTGCCCGAACAGTCTGGGATTTATTACCACCATAAAACTTGGCAGATAACTTATTCAACAACTCTACAGTAGCATCATCTAAGGTAAAATTAAGTCGTTTCATGTGCCTCCTCCTGATTAAAGAACGATTCTTCAAGTGGATGATGATGGTGTGTATCGTTTTTGCAGGTTTGGTGGTGACGGTAATTTTGCCAGTGCCCAAGTATCAAAAATATACTACCGATCAAAGTAGTTACCGTTTCAAATTCATGTCCCAGCCAATAGTCACCTATTAGCCATCCTGCAATGATGAGTAAAAATCCGATCGATAAAAGGGATACAATATGTTTGTTAAAATGACTCCGCCTTACTGCATAAAAGATCGTTGGTGCGATCAATACCGCAAATATCGGGTGTAACCAATGCTCGATGGAAAGTGCAACCGGACTTAATGGTAACAGGGCGATAACAACCGGAACAAATAAACAATGAATGGCACAAAGTGCTGATAAACTCAGCCCCAATTTATCCCAGATCACGGAAATAGATATATTTTTCTCTGACAATACTTTAGTTCAAAAGTGTGAATTTTAGTGTGTATAAATATACACACTATTTAAATTCCATTCCAGCACGGATTTTTTATTGAAGGATTGAAATCATTCTTACCTTGTCATTCAAATCTGAAACGATCCCTTATAATTACTATGTCTGAAAATCAGATCCCTTTTTTATTTGATATTCCAAGTGTTTCTCAGCTAACTGATAAGATCAAAAATGTACTTGAGCAGAACTTCATTGACATTCTGGTTGAAGGGGAAACAAGCAATGTAAATCAGAGCAGAAACGGTCATTATTATTTTACACTTAAGGATTCGAATGCTTCCCTTCCCTGTGTGATTTGGAGAAGTACGGCTCAGCGCCTGGACCTGAACCTAACTGACGGGCAGCAAATAGTAGTTGGCGGTGATATTCAGGTTTATGCCCCTCACGGGCGATATCAAATGATCGTAAGTTTGGTACAACAGGCGGGAATCGGAAAACTTCAGCAAGCTTTTGAGAAGCTGAAAGCCAAGCTAAAGGCCGAGGGTTTGTTTGAGGATCATCACAAAAAGCCTCTTCCCAAGTTTCCCCAAACCATTGGGGTTGTAACGTCAGCCACCGGGGCAGCTTTTCAGGATATCAGGTCCACACTGGAAAAACGCTGGCCTCTTGCAAACGTTAAACTGTATCATGCTTCGGTTCAGGGAGTGAATGCAGCTCCTGAGATCGTTAAAGGGATCGAGTATTTTTCATCCAGCAATAGTGTGGATGTGATGATCATTGGGCGAGGTGGCGGCTCACTCGAAGATCTTTGGCCATTTAATGAAGAATCCGTTGCCCGTGCCGTCTTCGACAGCAGAGTGCCAGTGATAAGTGCCGTGGGTCATGAGGTGGATTTCTCCATATCAGATTTTGTAGCTGATGCAAGGGCAGCCACTCCTACCCAGGCGGCTGTAGTTGCAGTTCCTGACATCAATGAGATCCGATTTCTTGTGGAAGACAAAGCAAAGAAACTTGAAATGCACACAATTGGAGCCATACAATTGTACAAAGATCAGGTATCAAACCTGGCCAAATCGCATGCCCTTCAGGTGGTTAAACAGAAAATGAACTCTGCTCGTATAACCATACAGAATTTAAGAGAAAAACTTGCCCATAAAACTGAAATACAGCTCAAAAGCAGGCAGCAACTTTTAACTTCATTTTCTCATGCTCTTGAGAAACAGGATCCAAACGTACCACTTGAAAAAGGTTTTGTCAGGGTCTGGCAAAACAAGAAATGGATCCGTAAGTCTGAATCCTTTTCAGAAAATGAATCTTTTGAGTTGCAGTGGGCAGACGGCTCCAAAAAGATCTAAAAGTTACAATTCTTCATACGTTCTTTAAGAAATTAGGGTAGCATCCAAAAAACTCAGGAGGCTGCCATGACACTCATCAAACTTAATGCTGAAACCATTGAAAAGGGTACCCTGCCCTGCGTTGATCTTAAAAATCCAAACAGTTCCGAATTGTTTACTTACAACCGTGACTGGTTATTGGACCGTTTTGAGGAAGGTATGGTCATCATTAAATTGGACACCCCAAAAGATGCCTTTATAGAATTTGTACCTGCCGAGTTTGCCTGGAAACCAATATATGCTCCGGGCTACACATTGATCAATCATGTGTATGTGGCAGAAGATGGCCCCGAACAATGGCTGAAATCAGAGTTACTTCAAACCGCAGAGACCAATAGCAGTAAGACTAATGGTATGGTCATAATGCTGGAAAATGAGGTTTTTAATAAAGACCGTGATTTCTTTATACAACGGGGATATCTCGAACATGCACATATTCCCGGATTTACCATGCTGGTCAAAAGATTCAAAACAGAAATTCCGGCTCCGGCTTTTTCCATCCCAATTTCGGAAACAAAATCCTCCCGGAACTTACACGGTATCAAGATCAGCTATGCTGACCAAAGTGCCTTTGTGAATTATTACATCCACGAAATGAAGGTGATCTTTGAGGACATGGGTTTTAACGTAGAATTGCATAGAGTGCAGACACCTGAACAAGCAAGAGGATCAGGATCTCCATACGGTACATTCGGTGTATTTATGGATGGGCATTTTCTCACACATAAGCTGCTGAATAAACATGGTATTGAGGAATTGATAGGTTCACTGGACCTGAATGAGATGTATCCTGAATTAGAATACCTGGTAGTGAGTTAAACTCCTATTTTATAAACTTAGACTGACATATTTTTAATTGATTATAATTGTGTGGCTTTCGATATCTTGTGCCTTGAATAAGGAGTCGAAAACAATTTCACAGAATTCCATGATCAGATCTTTCATCACAAGTATAACATTCCTGCTCTTGGTAAGTTTTGGTGTTCAGGCTCAACATGAACATCAAGGTTCGATTCATTCACAATATGCAGGTCAACAGCATCAGTCAATAAAATCCCTAACCCCAGAGGATATTAAAGGACTCAGATCCGGTTCCGGTACTCCATTTAATGGTATGGCTAAACCGGCAGAACTTAATGGTTACCCCGGCCCACGACATGTTCTTGATGCCCACGAAGCAGGTGAATTTGAGCTCACTGACGATCAATTAAATATCATTCAAAAATTATTTGATGATATGCAGCAAACAGCTATTCCACTTGGGGAAAAGGTCATAGCATTGGAAACGCAGATCGATAACGCATTTAAAGAAAAAAACGTAACTGATGATTCACTAAAGGAACTCATTAATAAAAGTGCTGAAATCTATGCTGAACTACGATATACGCACCTGAAAACCCACCTGCAAATGGTCTCAATTTTAACGGATGAGCAGGTGCAACATTACAATGAATTACGTGGTTATACGACCAATGACCCTTGTGAAAAAATTCCCGTAGGTCACGATGCGGAAATGTGGAAGCAACACAACGGGTGTGAACCCTGAACTTTAATAGAAAACCTGAACCACATTTTGAACAATAGGGCTTTACAATTCACTGACAATTAAGATCTTCAGGTACTTCAGCCTCTCCTTTTCTGATCAGGTAAAGTTCAACATCGGCTAAACCTACAGTTATGATACCGATCTCTCTGGCTGCTTTCCGTGACAGATCGATCACCCTCCCTTCAACATACGGTCCGCGGTTATTGATCCGCACGATGGCGTTTTTGCCATTTTCCAGGTTTTTCACACCAACAACTGTGTTAAACGGAAGCCTTTTGTGAGCGGCTGTCATTGATTCCATGTCGTAGATCTCACCATTGGCTGTTTGTGAGCCGTGATAATCTTGCCCATACCAACTGGCAATTCCGGTTTGTATGAGACATCCCTCTTCATTATCAGAGCCGATAACATCGCAGGAGTTCATGCCAATGATGCCTATAGAAATGAACAGCAGATTCTTAATTATACGTGAATTCATGGATGATAAAGCTGCTTGGAGGTTTTGTTGTGAGGCTTTATATCACAACTCATCGTGTTTGGTTCCTGAGTATCTCCTTTATCAAACCCAAGAATTGTCAGATTGTCCGATTCTTCTACAAACCTAATTCTGCTGTTTTGGGTAACATCCTAATATCTTCAGTTCTTCAGCTTTATTACCCAGCTCCTCAAGCCCGGTGGCAACTTCCCGATCCTCAATATTTCCATGAATATCCAGATAGAAAGTGTACCTGAAAGGCTCATTCATTCTTGGGCGCGATTCCAGTTTCGCCATATTGATCTTATGCTTATGCAGTACATTCAGGCATTCGATCAATGAACCTTCCTCATTCGAAGTGACCATCATCAATGATGTTTTTGCGGGGATCTGTTTATCAACTTTTACCGGTTGTCTGGCTGCTACAACAAAACGGGTAAAATTATCAATTTGATTGGCAATATCACTTTCCAATACATGTAAACCGTAAAGATCAGCCGCATGGGCTCCGGCAATGGCTGCCTGGGTTATATCACCATCTTCCAGAATTTTTTTGGCTGACATGGCTGTATCTAGATAGGATTCCACCTTGCATCTGGGGAGACCGGATAAAAAGGAAGAACACTGGGCTATTGCCTGAGGGTGAGATAAAATACGCCGGATCTTTGAAAGCTCCACCGGCTCAACCGACATCAGGCAATGCACCACTTTCAGAATTTCCTCACCCACAATATGGATGTTTTCATTGCCAACAATATCATAGGTATCATTTATGGAACCGGCCGTCGTGTTTTCGATAGGTAAGATCGCATAGTCTACTTTTTCATCCATCAGGGCTTGCGCAGCTTGCTGAAAGGTATCATAGCCGATAGCATCTACCTGAGCATACCGTTCACTGAAATGCCTGGTTGCCGCAAGGTGACTATATGCACCATCCGTCCCCTGATAGGAAACCCTGATCATATCACCGCCGGATCTTGCATTCTGATGATCCACAAGAGATTGTGTTTGAAAACGCACCGAGTTGGTGATGATCTCCCTGAATAAATGTTCTGCATAGTAACGATCTAAACCAACCTCATGAGCAATGTCCCGAATACGGTTCAACAACTGCTCCTCTCTTTCCAGATCTCGGATCCCCTTATCGTTTCTAAGTTTAAGTTCTGAAACCTCTTTCACCAAACCCTGTCGCTGAGCCAGTGCTTTTAAGATCGTACGGTCTATATCGTCCAGTTTTTTGCGAATGTCCTCTATTTGGTCCGACATAATGTGGCATTATTTGATTGAATAAGTCATGAAATGTAGCAAAAGTACTTAACAGTGTAGGCTAAAAAACTTCAGTCAGTTGGAATCATCATTCATCCATCCAAACCGTTTCTGAAGAGATTTTATGGTAATAGAATGTCCTTCTGTTCCTTTGGTACCCAATAAGAAACCGATCGGTTTTAAACTTTCCACATTCTCACATACGATCTTGAATAATCCCAGATAAGGAATTATGATCAACATGCCGGGAAGTCCCCAAATCATTCCGGCTGCGATCAAAGAAAAGATGATCACCAGAGGATTTATCTCCACATAAGATCCTGTGATGTTTGGTGTGAGGATGTTATTCTCCAGAAATTGAACGATCGCAAACTGTATGATCACAGCCAGTGCCAGAGAAGGTGACTGTGTTCCAAGGGTAAATAAAAGTACGACCCCATATCCCAGAATGGTCCCGAGGTAAGGGATCAAATTGAACAAGGCCGCAATGATCCCAAAAAGAAGGGCATACTCCAGTCCTATCAGGTAAAATCCCAATGAATTCAAACCCATTAGTATAAAACACACAATGACAAGACCTTTCAGGTATTTTGGTACCACCTCCGATGCCTGAACAATGATATTCTGGAAGACACCCTCGTGTTCATCATTGATGAGCATAGATACGAAATCCCTGAATTTGTCTCTATAGAAAAGCAGCAGAAACGTATAAACAGGCAACAGTCCCAATGTTAAAAGCGTGTTGGTTGTGGCCGTAAAGAATTCGGAGAGATATTGCCCTGTTTCACCAATATCCCTAACCAGGGTATTGATACCGTCTTCTGAAATTCCTGTATAACCGGTAATGGACCCTAATATATTCTGAAGGTTGTGTTCAAACTGTACCCGTATTTGCGGAAAATCGCTGGTAAAATTGGAAACTAATATCCCTATCGCACTGCCAATTACACCAAGAAAGATACCAAACCCAAGGATCACGATCAGGTTTGTGGCAATTCGGGGAATGTTCTTTTCCTCAAGCCATTCTGCATAGGGAAATAACAGATAAGCCAGCATCACACTTAGAAAAAGCGGAACCAAAAGCTGACGCGTAAGGATCAATGCAGCGATAAGCAGGAATGCAAATGCCAGCCGGATGGTGCTTCTCAATAAAAGTGGGTATTGATTCATCAGGTTAATCAGGAACTCTGGTCATACGTGTGATTTAAGAATCGCAATTTAAACATCTTAACCAAATAGAAAAGGCCGATTCTCTGAACCGGCCTTAAATATTTTTTTCTAAATAGATCACTTATCTGTCAATGAAGCTACACCTGGTAGCTCCTTGCCTTCAAGGTATTCGAGACTGGCTCCACCGCCTGTCGAAACATGCGATACCTTATCCATTAATCCGGCAGCCTTGATCGCAGCAGCGGAATCACCACCCCCGATGATCGTGGTAGCACCGAATTTAGTTGCATCGGCAAGAGCTTCTGCCACGGCAAAAGTTCCGTCTGCAAAGTTCTCCATCTCAAATACCCCCATTGGTCCGTTCCAAACCACGGTTTTGGCTCCTTTGATCACATTACCAAACGCTAAAGCTGATTGTGGTCCAATATCGAGGGCCATCCAGCCATCCTCGATCCCATCCTCATCCACTACCTTATGTTCAGCATCATTTTTAAACTCTTTGGCTACCACAGAATCCATGGGTAACATGAACTTGACGCCTGCTTTTTCAGCCTTTTCAAGTAACTCACCTGCCAGGCCTACTTTGTCTTCCTCAACCAGTGAGTTTCCTATTGGCCAACCTTTGGCTTTGTAGAAGGTGTAGGTCATACCTCCACCCACAATGATCGTGTCCACTTTCGAGAGCAGGTTTTCGATCACACCGATCTTGTCAGATACCTTGGCTCCACCCAGGATCGCCACAAATGGTCTTTCAGGATCGTTGATACTTTCCTCCAGATACTTGATCTCTTTCTCAAGCAAATAACCGGAGACTGCAGGCTGAAGGTACCGCGTAACTCCGGCAACCGAGGCGTGGGCTCTGTGTGAACTTCCAAAGGCGTCATTTACGAACAGATCCCCATGAGCCGCTAATTTTTGGCTGAATTCTTCATCATTTTTCTTTTCTTCGTTATGAAAACGGACATTTTCCAGAACAATCACGTCTCCAAACTCAGCTTTACTGATCACAGATTCGGCTTTCTCTCCAATACAATCTTCAGCAAAATGCACTTCAGCGTCGATCAGTTTTGCAAGGTGATCTGCCGCCGGTTTGAGAGAAAATTCAGGATCGAATTCTCCGGCAGGTCGGCCAAGGTGACTCATCAGGATAAGAAGGCCTCCATTTTCGATCACATGCTTTATAGATGGCAAAGCCTGAACAATACGGTTATCATCGGTGATCTTTCCATTTTCGATCGGCACGTTGAAATCCACGCGCATCAGTACTTTTTTACCTTTTACTTCGACATCGTTGAGAGTGAGTTTAGCCATGAGTTATTTGGTCATTTAAAGTTTCTTAATTGCCTAAAGGTACCAAGATCTGATCATGAAATGAAGTTTTCATGAACCCGGATTACCCCCTGCTTTTCATCGTCAATTTGAATATTTTTAACCCACTGAATTCTAATCTGAAAATATCTCGAATTGATGAAAACAGTTTACTTCGATCATGCAGCAACAACACCTTTGGATGAGCGTGTTTTAGAAGCCATGATGCCTTATTTGAAAGATAATTACGGTAATGCTAATTCCGCTCACCATCTTGGTCAAAAGACCAAAGTAGTGGTCGAGGATGCTCGCGAAAAAGTAGCTACTATGATTGGAGCCGAACCATCAGAGATCGTATTTACCAGCGGTGGCACTGAAAGTGACAATGCTGTGATCAAAGGCGTGCTTGCAGTATCGGGTGATAAAAAAGAAGTGATCACTTCCGGGATCGAACATCATGCTGTTCTTCATACGGTGGAAATGGAAAAGATGCATGGTATCAAACCTGTATTTGCTGAACCTGACAAAACCGGCAAGATCACAGCCAGCGTTGTTCGAGAACTCATCAATGAGAATACAGCATTAGTCAGCTTAATGCACGTCAATAATGAGATCGGTACCATCAATCCACTTAAAGAGATCGCAGAAGTCTGCAAGGAATATAATGTACCTTTTCACTCAGACACCGTTCAAAGTCTGGGTAAACTGCCTGTTAACGTGAAAGATCTCGGAGTCGATTTTCTATGTGGCAGTGCCCATAAGATATACGGCCCCAAAGGTACCGGTATCATGTACGTTAGAAATGGAGCCCGATGGGTACCGTGGATGATCGGCGGTTCACAAGAAAGAAGACGGCGTGGAGGAACCCTGAATGTGCCCGGCATAGTAGGTTTCACAAAAGCACTGGAACTGGCCATTGAGGAAATGGATGAACACACTGCTCACTTTAAAAAACTGCGTTCAATTCTGCTAGATCAACTCAGAGAAAAGCTTCCCGTGAAAGTTACTGTTAACGGACCTCAGGATGAGGGGGTCCCTCACATTATCAACCTTTCCTTCAGCGATGAAGACAACAACCATATTGACGGTGAAATGCTTTTGCTGAACCTGGATATTGAAGGCATATGTGTGTCGAACGGTTCGGCTTGTACCTCGGGTGCAGTAGAGCCTTCTCACGTGCTCGCTGGTATTGGAATGGAGCCAAATCTGGCCAATTCCAGCATCCGAGTCAGTTTAGGTAAACAAAATACCGAGGAAGACATCACTTATTTTGTTGATAAACTGGATACGGTTCTGAAGCGAATGTTTACCATTGCCTGATGAAAAAACACATCTGTATTTATTGCGGTTCCAGAAAAGGAAACTACCCTAAGTATCCTGAAGTTGCCATGGAAGCCGGACGGGAGATCGCCCGTCGCGACTGGGGTATCGTTTATGGTGGTGGACGTGTTGGCATCATGGGCGAAGTCGCTAACGCAGCCTTAACCGAAGGCGGTGATGTAGTTGGTGTGATCCCAACACAGCTGAAAGAAAGAGAAGTAGCTCACAAGGGACTAACCGATCTGCACGAAACGCAGGACATGCATACCCGAAAAGCACTTATGGAATCCCTGTCAGATGCTTTCCTGGTGCTTCCCGGTGGATTTGGTACATTGGATGAATTCTTCGAGATCTTGACCTGGAGACAGCTTGGTATCCACAACAAGCCCATCTTTATCATAAATACAGACGGGTACTTCGATGGGTTGCTTCAATTCACAAATAAAGCAGTAAGCCACGATTTCATCCATAAAGAAAGTTTATCTCTATTTACCGTTTGTGAAGATGTGGATGACTTTATGCGTCAAATGGAACGATTTTTTGAGCTGGATTGATTTTCTTAGCCAACAATTGATCGTTTATTTATTTTTGTCATCATGGCCGAATATCCAAATAATAATCCTCTTCCTGAATGCCCCGATTCACCCAATTGTATCCGAACTCATAAAGCATTTGATGCAGGTATGGAAATGGTTTTTGAGTATCTGTCACAGATCTTTGAAGAAGATGCACATGAATTTGATATCGAAGACCCTAAAAGAATTGAAATACATGCTGTTTACCGGATCCCGGTGTTTGGTTTTAAGGATGATGTAAATGTGATCCTTAATGAAAATGATGGGAAAACCGTGGTTTATATACGCAGTGCAAGTCGTGTTGGTGAATATGACCTGGGTGTAAACAAGCGCCGCGTTCGAAAGATCCTCAACAAACTGCAGACTAAGATTAAGAACTAATACTTCGCTATATTTACCAAAAATTTTAACTCAATTACTTAACTATGTACAACGGACTATTACACGCTCACTCAGGTCTTCGATGGATCTTATTGGTACTGATCGTTTGGGCGATCATCAAAGCTGTTTCAGGATGGATGGGACAGAAGGACTATCAAAAATCCGATCGAATTTCTGCTCTGTTGGCATTGATCTTTACCCATATTCAGCTGCTTATCGGATTAGTCCTTTATTTTATCAGTCCTAAAGTATCTTTTGAATCAGGCGTCATGGAAAGTTCCGTACTTCGGTTCTATACCGTTGAACATATCACGATGATGATCGTGGCTATTGCCCTGATCACCTTTGGTTTCAGCTCTGCCAAACGAATGGAGGCCTCGCTTGCTAAACACAAAAGAGTGGCTGTCACCTACGGTATTGCATTGCTGATCATGATCGCTTCCATCCCATGGCCATTCCGTGGTCTAGGATCTGGCTGGTTCTAAAACCTATTCCTGAAGAAATTTTTAAAAACCAAGCTCCTGCATCAATGCAGGAGCTTTTTATTTATCTGCTTTTTATTGAGGGTACCTGATCTCTTCAACCATATTCTGCACATCCTCAGGGGGCTCCGGGAATATCATTCCCACAGCAAAGGAAACCGTCAGGTTAAGCAGCATTCCAAGCGTTCCGATTCCCTCAGGTGAAATTCCAAACCACCAATATTCCGGGGTGTTATATTCAGGGAATGCGATCTTGAAGAACACCACATAAGCCAGGGTAAAAAGCAATCCGGCGATCATTCCGGCAATGGCTCCCTGCAGGTTCATCTTCTTGTAAAAGATCCCCAGAATGATAGCAGGGAAAAAAGATGCAGCTGCGAGCCCAAAGGCAATGGCCACCACCTCAGCAACAAAGCCCGGGGGATTGATACCAAAATATCCGGCAACCAGCACAGCACCTCCAGCAGATATCCTGGCCCACATCAATTCACTCTTATCCGAGATATCCGTTTTGATCTGTTTCTTGATGAGGTCATGAGATACGGCCGTGGAGATCACAAGCAAAAGTCCGGCTGCGGTTGATAAAGCTGCTGCAAGACCACCGGCAGCTACCAGTCCTGCCACCCATGCCGGTAAATTTGCGATCTCCGGATTGGCCAGCACCATGATATCCCGGTCCACATACAGTTCATTTGATCCTTCAGTGATCTGGTTATTGACCTTCACCTCTCCATGTTCACCACGTATGATCTCTCCTGCCTCATTTCTTTGTATATCCGGCAATCCTTCAATGGCAGCACCCGGAGCATAAGTAATGATCCCATTATCATCTTTATCGACCCAGGTCAATAACGCTGTTTCTTCCCAGGTGCCAAACCATTCCGGCATTTCCGTATAGGCTTCTTCGTTCACGGTCTCCATCAGATTATACTTGGCAAAGGCCGCAATGGCCGGAGCTGTAGTATACAGAATGGCAATAAAGATAAGTGCATACCCAACAGATATCCTGGCATCACGAACTTTAGGTACCGTGAAAAACCTCACAATAACATGTGGAAGGCCTGCCGTACCGATCATCAGGGCCGCTGTGATGAAGAAAACATCCTGCATGCTTTTGGTCCCGCTTGTGTAGGCTGCAAACCCAAGTTCGGTATGCAACTCATCCAGCTTTTCAAGGAGAAATTGTCCGCTTCCATCGGAGAGTGTTGAACCGAATCCTAGCTGAGGTATAGGGTTACCGGTCAGCTGAAATGAGATAAAAAAGGCCGGCACCATGAAGGCGAATATAAGCACACAATATTGAGCCACCTGCGTGTAGGTTATGCCCTTCATTCCGCCAAGAACGGCGTAGAAAAAAACAATACCCATCCCGATCAAAACACCGATATCGATATTCACTTCCAGAAATTTGGAGAACACCAATCCCACTCCCCGCATCTGCCCGGCTACATACGTAAATGAAACAATGACTGCACAGATAACCGCAATGGTTCTGGCGAAGTTGGAGTAATAACGGTCTCCTATAAAATCAGGGATGGTAAACTTACCAAACTTCCTGAGATACGGCGCTAACAGTAGCGCCAGTAATACGTATCCTCCGGTCCATCCCATCAGGTACACGGCACCGTCATAGCCCATGAATGAGATCAGTCCGGCCATGGATAGAAAGGAAGCCGCAGACATCCAGTCGGCCGCTGTGGCCATTCCGTTCGTAAGTGGACTCACATGAGCCCCTGCAATATAAAAATCACTGGTGGATGCCGCCTTTGCCCAGATCGCAATTCCAATGTAAATGGCGAAGGTCAATCCGACTAAAATATAGGTCCATAATTGCACATCCATGATCAGTCCTCCCGCACTTTAAACTGCTGATCCAGTTTGTTCATCAGATACACATACACAAAAATGAGCACCACAAAGGTATAAATGGATCCCTGTTGCGCAAACCAGAATCCCAGCTTAAATCCGCCAACCTGTATCTCATTCAGAGTGGGTGCCAACAGGATCCCGAATCCGTATGAGACGATGAACCAGATACTGAGAAGGACTCCCAGATACTTTAAATTCTTCTTCCAATAGCCTTTTAAATCCCTTTCCGACATATGTTTGTGACCTCCATAGGTTTTTATTCCGGATAAGTATGCATCATTTGAAGCAATGAATCAAATCAGGAATCTTTCTGAATGGCTTATGTTTATATTATTGAATACTAACAGGACAAAACTATGAAGCATAACAATTTAGGCACTTCAAATATTGAAGTCAGCGAGATCTCTTTCGGATGTATGTCGCTTGAGTTAGAAAAGGGACAACAGTATGTCAATACTTTGCTCCGGAAAGCCTTTGACGGTGGTATCAATTTCTTTGATACGGCTGATCTTTATGATAAAGGTATGAACGAAGAAATGGTGGGAACCGCTTTAGGACCCGTTCGGGATAAGGTCTTTATCTCATCAAAAGTTGGTAACGTTTGGCGTGAAGATGGCTCAGGTTGGGATTGGAATCCCTCTAAAGAACATATCCTCAATGGCGTGAATGAAAGTCTTAGAAGGTTACAGACCGATCATATCGATCTGTATATGCTGCATGGAGGAACCATTGCCGACCCTATTGATGAAGCCGTTGAGGCCTTTGAATCCCTTAAGAAACAGGGCAAGATCGGAGCTTATGGAATTTCCTCAATCCGTCCCAATACCATCCGGGAATGGGTAAATCGATCAAATATGGATGTGGTGATGATGCAGTACAGCTTATTGGATAGAAGGCCTGAGGAGGAAGTTTTGGACCTGCTGGCTGAACATGATATCAGTGTGATCACCCGGGGAACTCTGGCCAAAGGAATGCTAATAGATAAGCCCGGAGAGGATCATCTCGGATATACTGCAGAACAGGTGGAAAAAATGAAAGAAGCCGTAAATAGAACCGGTTCACCCATCAGGGCCTGCATAGATCATGTGCTTCGGCATCCGGCAGTAGCCTCTGCAGTACTGGGAATAAGAACGGAATCACAACTCGATGAAATTCTTGATGCCTGCCATAGATCTGTTACAGAGGCAGAATTAGATCAACTATCGGATATATTTGAACCCAATTTGTACGAAAATCACAGATAAACTACAGTTCTTCCTGAATTCTGATATCTTTAGGAAAAATCAGATAATATTTATGGCTATTCAATATATCGCAGATAATAATGCTTTACATGAAGTTGTAAACGAGTTAGGAAAAACTGACGAATTTGCCATCGACCTGGAGTTCGACCGCAACCGATACCGCTATGGTTTCAATATGTGTTTGATGCAGGTCTATGATGGCAATGAATGCTATGTGATCGACCCACTGAGCAGTGATATCGATATTCAGGGGATCTACCCGGTGATCGAAGACCCTGATATTCAAAAAGTAGTGTTCGCTTTCGGGGAAGACCTGAGACTCTTTCACTCTATGGGCTGCTTCCCCAAAAACCTCTATGACTTGGATGCGGCAACCAGTCTTCTAAACTTTCAGCCTGCATCACTGACGAAGTTGATCAAAGAAGTACTGGATATTGAGGTTAACAGCAGCTCTCAGCAAAGCAATTGGTTTCGCCGGCCCTTATCTGACGATCAGCTTCATTACGCAGCTGATGATGTTTTATATCTCCTTGAGTTCAAAAAAGAACTGAACAACATTGCTGAGAAACAGGGAATACTGGAGTGGATCCATCAGGAAAACAGGATATTCAATCATCTGGATTATAGTGATGAAGACCACAACAACCTGATCAAGGAAAAAGATAAAAATAACCTGACCATGTTTGAGTGGCACCTGTACAAGAAACTGATGGAATTTTTTGATGAAGTTGCCAGGTCATACAATAAACCGGTATATCATCTGGCGAATAAAAAACTGATCCAGGAAATAGCAATGGATCCATCGAAAGCTGACAATTGGGAAAATACCAAAGGCATTTTTGGCAGGATCAAAAATAAAAACTTCAAAGCTGACCTGATCAAAGCTATAGAAACGGCCATTCAGGAAGCTGAAGATCAGAATTTATCGAAAGACAAGAAAGCTTCCTATTCCATGAGCAAGGATGATTATCTGGCAATGCGCCGGGAGCAAAGCAGGATAAACGACCTCAAGGACCGGCTCATCAAACCCATTCAAAATAAAATAGCCGAGGATTTTGGGACACATGCAAAATCATTCATCCTTCCCAACCGATTAGCCAAGGAGATCGTAGCAGGTGAAACTGAGCTGATGCCCGATTATAAGATCAGCTTGCTGCGTAAATACTCAAATGAACTGCAGCTGGATCTCAGTGAATTTATTTGATCAGAGCTTAATTCTGATCAAGTCAGTTTATTTATTGGAAAAGGTTGTAAGCTCAAAGAACTGTTTTTTGGTCATTCCCGTGAAAACGGGAATCCTATAGTTTGAACTTTAACTGCCCCTTAAATTTCCAATTTCACAACTATATGCTGCTTCAACCTATTCTTTTGGCAAATGGTGCTTTCCGTCTGATGCCACATTCTCAACCGTCCAGGTAATGGCTTCTTCAAACTCATGTTGCCTCACCTCACAGTTTTCGACCTGACATAATCTGCATGAAAATTCCATACAATAGTCTGTGTGAATAAAGATCTCTATACGGTTCCCAAATTTTTTTGCGATCAGTTCTTCTATCTTATCGAGCTCGGCATGGGCTTGCTTAACAGTCAGATACCATGGCAATGTAAGATGGCAGTCTACATGAAGTATACGCCCGTATTTTATGATGCGGAGATTATGCAGATCTATCCATTTAGGATCCCGATTCTGCTGTAAATAATCGATCATATCCTCCAGAAGATCTTCATCCGATTCATCCATGATGCCGGCAACAGCTTGCCTCAGGATCCTGATGCCCATCCTCATGATCAATAGTGCAAAAAAGATGGCCACTACCCCATCAAACCATTCAATACCTGTGAAACGAATGAATACCAAACCGGCTATGATACCAAGGGTCGTATAGGTATCGGTTTGGAGGTGCTTTCCGCTGGCTTGCAATGCCAAAGAATCATTTCGTTTTCCTGTCTCATAGGCCCAATACCCAAAGGCATAATTGATAACAGCTGAAATAGCTACCAGAATGATCCCCAGATCAAGGCTCCGAAGCGGCTCAGGATCGATGAAGCTTTGAATGGCCTCCATGATAATGAGTAAACCGGCAACCGTGATAAGGGCTCCCTCTATCCCTGCAGAAATGAATTCAACTTTACCATGGCCATAGGGATGATTCGAATCTTTGGGCTTTGCTGAAAGATATAAGCTGTACAACCCAATGAATCCACTGATCACATTCACGATACTTTCGAGGCCGTCAGTGAGTACCGCCACCGAGCCGGTGAAATACCAGGCCGCCATCTTAAGCACAAATAACACCACGGCCACAAGTACAATGAATTTCTGTACCCGGATGTTTTCCCTTCCTTTATTCACGGATGTAGTATCCAAACGATCATTCCCTTTTGAGAAACAGTTGCATCATTCTCCAAACATCGTTTCGTAATCTTCTATAGAGGCTTGGATCACTTTACTGGCATGACCGGCATCATAGATACCTTCCACAAATACATCGTTGGTCTCACGACCGGGGATCAACTTGTACGTTCCAAAATAGTGTCTAAGTCGTTCGATCAGTACCGGAGGAAGGTCATTTACATCCGTCACATCCTTATAATAGATATCATTATCCAAAACGGAGATGATCTTGTCATCTGCTTCACCATGGTCCACCATATGTAAACCACCGATCACCCGTGCACTCAAAATAACCTCATTTCTATCTATGGGTCGTTCACTCAATACACAGATATCAAGGGGATCTCCATCTCCTTTAACTTCCTGTTTGGATAATTTTCCAACCTGATCACCACAATAGGTTCTCGGAATAAACCCATATAAAGATGGCGGCAATGATGAACTTCTTTGTGGGCGGTCTACACGCATATAGCCCGTCTTCTTGTCCACCTCATACTTGATGGTATCAAAAGGTGTCAGTTCAATGAATGCATTTACGATCTCGGGTGGATTTGCACCAACTTCAAGACCATGCCAGGGATGAGGCCTCCATCGGAAGAAAGGGTTTGGGAAGTTTGCCATAATGATGTGATCTTATTCAGGTTTAAGTCACCCAATGTAAAAGTAATGACGGAGAATTGCTTCCGCTTTAAACAGATCGCTCAGGTAACTACCTGGCATAGGTTGGCTCAACTACATCATAACTAAACCGTTCTTGAAAGATCCGTCCAAACATATCCGTAACTTTAATACTGATCACATGGGTACCAATAGACAAATTATTCGGTACATTCACTTTCCACAAATGATCGGATTCCACCGGGTTAGAAGGCCTCCTACCCTGCTCAGGCATTTGCTCCATCGTATCCCATTTTTGCCGCAGTTTAGCTACAAAGGGATCCTGTTCAGC
Organism: Gracilimonas sp. B-17; assembly: GCF_056857935.1. Lineage (NCBI taxonomy): Bacteria > Pseudomonadati > Balneolota > Balneolia > Balneolales > Balneolaceae > Gracilimonas > Gracilimonas sp. B-17. Next base: position 524,655 of record NZ_JBSXOA010000012.1, on the reverse strand, counting down.
TACCCGGTTCATGGTTCTCCATTCGGCATCACTGCCCTGTAATTTGTATTCAACCTTTGTGTATTCATTGCCAAGGTAATAGTTGACGTAAAGCTGAGCTCCGTGCCATCGGTTCTGGGGAACGACTTTTGGCCCCCACAAACTCATTCGATCATTTTCATCAGCATTGGCCACCTTGTAATCTATGGTGAAGTCATTGCCGCTGATATTCAGGATCGCATATCCGTTTGGAGTACCATCTCTCATCAATGTGGTCGGAATACCTCGTTCATCGAACTCACCCGACCACCAGTCTCCCCCGGTGGTGCCTACATTGTAATGCACGTGTGGTTGCAGCCTCTGCCACCCTTCCTCAACATCAAAGAAATGAAAGCGCTGCAGGTGGGTATGAGCCGAAAGCGACAGGGTATTCGGATAATCTTTCAACAACTCAAACAATCGGCTCCGGTCTTCAATACGGAAGGTTTGATCCGGAGTGTTCGGGGTAAATATCGGAATGTGAAAGGCAATTACCACGAGTTTATCCTTGGGGACATATTGCAGGTCGTTTTCTATGAAAGTCAGCTGTTTGGAAGTAAGCCCGCCAATATAGCCGGAACGGCCATCGGTTCTGGGGTAGACCACATCATCCAGGATAATAAAATGCGCATTCCCGTGATCAAATGAATAGGTAGCCGGACCAAAAGTAGCCTCGAAGGTTTCGTCTGCCAGTGAATCCGAATCCACGTCGAAGTTCATGTCGTGATTGCCATATACATTGAACCAGGGGGTCCCGATCCTGGCAATTGACTCGTTGTATGGCTTAAACAGGTTAAGATCATCCCCGACGATGTCCCCCAGTGTGATGCCAAATTCATAGCCTTCAGCTCCTTCCAGTTCATTGACGATATCGCGATCAAAGAAATCCACTTCTTGTCGGTTATAGGGCTGTGGATCCCCAAATAAAAGTACTTTAAAGTCCTCGCTAAACTCACTTTTGTGTAACGGGAAGTTCAGGCTTGCAGGTAATGGTCCTGTCGGTTCCACTCCTTTGAATTCAAGATCTGGGGAACCGTTTGGTTTGTGGATATAAAAGAACTGAGGCTGATTCAGCCGATTCAAAGGGAATTCATATCCCGCCGGTTTGATCACGAAAACCGTGGCATCTTTTTCATCTATCTTCAGGGTATACCGCCCATCTTTGTTGGTTAGCACCACCTCTTCCCCATTGGAAACCGCAATATTTTTAAGCGTTGTTTCACCCTGATCAAATGATCCATTGCGATTTGCATCCTCATATACCACGCCACTTGCCGTAAGCTGAGCATGCGTATTTTGGGATAGAAGTAAAAAGCCAACGCACAGGAGGAAAGCAATAGATCGAAAAGTCATAGTACAATGGTTGATTCCGGATTGACCGAAAACTTAATTAATTGATAAGGAAAAATCTTGCTGAATGGATTAATCTATTGTTATGAAATAGAAAACCCCGGGTATAGTACCGGGGTTTAATGCTCTATCATTGCGAGCTGAGGTAGAATCAGGCACTTGAATTGATTGCCGACAAATTGCCCTTAATAGCTAAGATCCTTCTCCGCCAGCCGGCGGATCAGGATGACTCGCTTGTACTCGTTCCCAACCACCCGGTTGGGAACGCCTGCCCGGACCTCCCGGTCCGAGTGCAAAACTATCTTGTGAACTATAAATGGTAAGATCCCTTGAGATGACTCGTTCCCCATTTGAGCGCAATTAAGATATTAGCCCCTAAATAAAATCGAAATCCTCAAAATGGATCTTTTCCTTTGGCACATTCTTGCTTTTGCATTCTCTTAATAATTTTTGCCTCATCTCTTTGGGGCCACAAATGAACACAGCTTTCTCACCCAGATCCGGGATATCAGCGGCGTTCAGGAAACCCTCTTTGTCAGCACAGACCAGATGAATAGTGAAGCCTGTGGTTAGTTTTTCAAATTCTTTAAACTCATCTAAGTAGACCGCCTCTTTCATGGTATTTACGCAGTAATATAGATCTACATGGACATCGGATGACTGACCTTTAAGGTTTCTGACCCAGCTCAGAAAAGGGGCAATACCAACACCGCCCGCTATCCAGACTTGATCATTTATCTCATGTTTGAAGTCGAACCGGCCATAAGGCCCCTCAAGCAATGCTGTTGCACCGTTGTCCAAATTCTTAAAAAGATCTCGGGTATAGTCACCCAGGGACTTTACCATTATTTTAATTGTATTTTGCCCCGGCTTACTGCAAACCGTATAGGGATGAGACTCGCGTGTTATACCGGAAGATATAAAGGTGAAAAAGAAAAATTGACCGGGTATAAAATTTACCGCCCTGTCTGACTCTAGCGTAATTTCCATTACGTGTTCACTCAACCTGTCAACATTCACTACCTTAAATTTATGCTTGTTCAATACATGTTCCAGCAGGAATGATTTATAGATCCATGCTGCTACAGCAATCATTGATATCAAAAGCAGATAGGCAAATAATACCGGACTAGCCGTCGCCAGGTTATCCAGTAAGAAGAGGTGGAGAACTCCTACAATGAAAACCACTCCCATAAATTTGTGCGATAGTTTCCATTTGTCGTAAGGCAGCTTGATCAACAGGGTCAGCGCCATCAGTATGATCAGCCCCCATAATGCCCAGCTGCCGAGATCGATGGCTAAGCGCCGGTGTACCGGAAAGAAATACCATAGTGCTTTAGAGACATTTTCAGGTATCCATCTGCCTGCTAATAAGATCGGATGCAGTAATAATGATATGAATGCCACTTTTGCCATCTGATGATGGGTATGGTACATTTTATCCAATCCGCCAAAGTACGGTTCCAGCCATTTGATCCGTGCCGCTAGAATAAAAGTGACTGCAAATAAAGCAAACCCAAGAAGTGCCGATATCTGACTGGAATAGATAAAAAAACCTTTGGCACTGTGTTTAACGGTTGTCTCAGGATACGCTGTAAGCCACAATAGGATAACTAATAGAGAGATTCCCCAAAATACCCGAGGCCCAATTTTTCCTTTATTGATCATCGTTTCAGAACCTTTGGATTAAGACCTTTAGCCAGTTAACTATCCCGGATCGAGGATCGGTTATTTACCAAATATTGTACTAAACCGCTCGATCATTTTATCTGGTAAAGTGTTCCTGACCAAAACCTAATAACGGTTCTTGCTATGAACTATTAATGAAGTTTTCGGAAATTAACGCTGAAGAAACATTAATTTAATTGTGTACAGTTTGCCAATAATAGGCAAGATCCTGATCCGCCAGCCGGCGGATCAGGATGACTCGCTTTTCCTATTCGTACTCGTTCCCAACCACCCGGTTGGGAACGACTGCCCGGAACTCCCGGCCCGAGTGCAATGTCACTCCCGGACAAAACTTAAAATGATCCAAACTTAGTTTTCCTTCAATCCTTGAGCAGAGCGATCCTCAAGAGGCGGTGCCGGTGTCATTTCATTCGATGATTCATCAACCATCTTCAAGACTTCCTGAACCACACGTTCCATCTGAGGATCACGCCCCTGCATAAGCATATTTGGGTTATCCCAAACCGGGATATCAGGTCTTACCCCTTCTCCTTCCCAGAACCAGTGACCATCGTTATCGTACAACCGAGCGCCGGGCACGGTGATCCCGCCGCCATCGATCAGCTGATGTCCGGTGGCCGGTCCCACAAGGATGCCAAGCGTTCGTTCACCTACGATCGGCCCTGCTTCCAGTTCCTGAAAAGCCCACGGCAAGCCATCACCACCTGATCCGGCCCAGCCATTGATCAGCATGCCCATGGGTCCGGTGTTCGTATGAATAGGCTGCGTATGATCTTTTCCATGCCGCCAGTGCAGGTTATAAACCACCGGGCGCTGCATCAGTTCGAGGAAGCGGTCTGCCAGTTGACCACCGCCGTTGAATCGCTCATCGATGATGAACCCTTCCTTATCCAGCTGACCGTAGTACATGCGCACGAGTTCCAGCTGTCCTTGTGAAGAGGTGTTGGACATATAGATATATCCCAGTTTCCCATCAGATAGTTCTTCCACCATCTTTCGGTTATTCTCTATCCAGGCCAGGTACCGAAGTTGTACCTCTTCTCCCTGACTGAGGGTATTCACAACTACTTTTTCTGCATTCTGAGCATTGCCATCTGAACTGATCATCAGAGCGACGGTCTCGCCGCTTAATCCTTCAAAGGCTGCATAAGGGTCTTTATCCGGGGCAAGCATTTCACCATTCACAGCATGAATATAATCACCTTCATTAACTGTACTTCCGGGGCGGTCGAACGGCGAACGGATCTCTGTATCCCATACAGCCGGGGTAATGATCTTTCCGATCCGATATGACCCATTTTCCAGTTCCCAATCAATTCCCAGATAACCGGTACCCCGATAATCCACGCTTTCTGCATCTCCACCAAAGGTGTAAGTATGGCCGGCACTCAGTTCCGCTGCTAAATTTGACTGAAGATTGGAAATATCCCAGCGGGTGCGCGCATCCTCGATAAGGGCTCCGTATTGATCTCTTAAACCATCCCAGTCCACACCATGCATATTTGGGTCATAAAAGAAATCACGGTGACGTCTCCATGTGTCTGTAAAGATCTGCCTCCACTCCTCTTTTGGAATGAGGTCCATGATCAGTCCATCGGTTGGCACCGGCTTCTCAATTTTTTGATCGGGTTGAGGCTGAATAACCCCATACTGCCCATTGCTTTGAACCAGGATCGCTTTACCGTCAGCTGTTGGTACAGCGGCACCAACCCCTTCCATGATGGTAATTTCTTCCCGCTTATCTACATCATAAGCCACCAGCTTGGGTGGACCACCTTCAGAGCCCGTATTGGCATACCGCATGTAAACGATCATTCCCTCCCCAAATTCACCAAGGATGGACCCAATATTGCCGGGACTGACAGGAAGAACCGTTAAACGTTTTTCAAGATCCTGAAGATCGATCTCAACCCTCAGTTCTTCCTCCTCTTTTTCTTCCTCTTCAGTTTCCTCTCCATTTGTCTCATCTGCCGGAGCCTCATCATTTTTTGGTTCTAACAAATATGGGGCGTCTTCCGTGAGGCTGACTGCAACCAAATGTGTGGCATTTGGATAGACCCAGGTATTGTCATAATCAGAATAAACCGCATCAAAATTTCTGTCTGTGGTATAGTACATATACTGCCCATCCTTACTGAAGACCGGGTTTGAGGAAGTATAGAATCCGGTTGTAGCCTGATGCAATTCCTGCTCCTCAGTATCATACAGCATGATGGCATAATTTGCATTATCCAGTCCGGCGGTAAAGGCGATCCATCTGGAATCCGGCGACCAGGAGATCGGATACCCATCTCTTCCTCCATGACCAACATTCCACCGGGTATTACCAATTTCAGTGGTATTCCCATTTTCAACATTGATACTGTAGATCGTATTGGTCTCGTCAATAAAGGCGATGTGTTTACTGTCAGGCGACCAGAATAATGAATATCCGTACCCCTTTTCCCTGGAGGTTAATTTTCTGGGAGCTTCCGATCCATTCGGATCCTGCAGATAGATCTGATATTCTCCATCCGCATCGCTCCAATAAGCGATGTGTTTTCCATCCGGTGACCATGATGGATGACGGTCAAATGCTCCGCTCGATTTGGTCATATTCATGGAATAACCCTCAGTAGCCGGAACATTGAAAAGTTCACCCCTTGCTTCAAAGATCACCCGTTTCCCTTCTTTGGAAGCCGTCATATGTTGAATGTTGTTGCTCACATCCACTTCTTTTGGCATCTCGTTGGATAGGTCACTGACCACATCAATTTCTACCACTTTATACTCATTGGTCTCAGGATCCAGGAGGTAAAGATCTCCTCCCATCTCAAATACCAGGTCTTCCGGTCCGGCAGACAGGAATGAGATATCAAACTCATCGAAATTGGTAACCTGATCCATGCTTTCATCTTTGGTATCGTATTCCCAGATGTTCAGCCTGAAATTTGGACCTTGGTCAGACAGGAAGTAAACCTTATCCCCAAACCAGGCCGGTTTCCCATCATTGTATTCATTATCAGTAACTTTTTTAACCTCATTCTTCTCCATATCATAGATCAGAATGTCGGAAGCCAGTCCACCTTTATACCGCTTAAAGGGATAATTCTCTGTGATCTTGGTGATGTAGGCCAGTTGGTTACCATCAGGCGAGAAGCTTGCCAATTCACCATACGGTATTTCCAGTTTTTCCGGCATACCGCCTTCCTTTGAGACCAGGTAAAATTCATTGGACGATCGTTGTCCCATTTCCCTTCTTGATGCAAATAATAAACGTTCCCCATCGGGATGCCACTCCACCATGCGGTCACTGAACGAAGGATAGGTCACTCTGTGTGGAACGCCTCCGCTCGTCGGGATCACATATACATCATCGTTTCCATTGTACCCGGCAGTGTAGGCGATCTCTGATCCATCCGGTGAGAATTTTGGCCAGCTTTCCTCGCCTTTCGAACTGGTCAATTGAACAGCCGTTCCCCCGGCTTTCGGGGCAACCCAGATATCGCCTCCGTAAACAAAAGTGATCTGTGATCCGGACACATCCATATAGCGCATAAGCTTGGCGCTGATCTGTGCAAAGGCGGTACCTGAAATGGTTAATATGATGAAAGTTAAGAACAGTCGTTTCATGGTCATAACGTTTTATTTTGAATTAGATAGGAGCTACTAATCATCCCGTTTGAATACCCAAACCTTATATACTGCAATTATCCGAAAATTGCTAATTCAGCTAAGGTCTGATGCAGTTATAGATAGGGTTACGCGAATCATCCGGCAAGTGTTTCACCATAACCCTGGTGCCCGGTTTCATGGACACCATCAATGTGAGTCATTCAGAACGGAGTGATGAACCTCGCCTATTTCCTGAACGGAGCATGCTATACAAAACAACATGCCACTACCTCTTTGTTTTTCATTACAAACTTACATGCTTCGCTAAAGGCAAGATCCTTCACTCCGTTCTGGATGACGCATATCACAACGGTGTAAATTTATTCGAGATACTAACTTACTACACTGAAAGTGCAGGGTTTATAGCACTCGCCCGGAGACAATAAAAAACCCCGACCGGTTACTCACCGATCAGGGTTATCCTGTTCTCCATGTAAAGTTCTTTATTGGAGTAATGGTTATTCGTTAATGGAAACTACTTGCTCCATTAACGAATCAACCAATCACGATTAACTACAACCGGTGGTAGATCCACAGGTGATGCACTTCATGCATGTCCCGTTCCTTACCATGGTCATACTACCGCATTCGGGGCAGGCTTCGCCGGTATAGCCCATCTGTTTTGCTTTGTCATATTCGCTTTCATAGCTGTCGGCCTGAACGGCTTTGTGCTGTCCTTCAACGGCCGTCTGGCTGCTGTCAACACTTACCTTTTCAGGAACCGGGTCAGCTTCAGGCTCAGATTCCGGGGCTTTTGCCACGGCATCAGCTGAAGAAGTCGTTCCGGCAGTGCGTTCAAATTCAGCGCTGTCCACATCCGGGTTGGCATCAGCCGTTGGGCGCAGGTTACGCGTCTCGATCTGATCGGCGGGAACGTGGGCCAGATCTTCACGACCCAGGTAGGTAACCGCCAGCTCACGGAAGATGTAATCGATGACCGAGGTACTCATCTTCACATGAGGGTTTCCATTCACCATACCACTTGGCTCGAACTTGGTGAATACAAAAGCATCCACGAATTCTTCAAGCGGTACACCATGCTGTAGTCCCAGCGAAATGGAGATCGCGAAACAGTTCAGCAAGCTTCTGAATGCAGCGCCTTCACGGTGCATATCAATGAAGATCTCGCCAAGCTGACCGTTCTCGTACTCACCGGTTCGCAGGTAAACACTTTGTCCGCCGATCTTAACTTTTTGAGTATATCCTTCGCGGCGGAACGGCAATCTCTGTCGGCGAGCCACATACTTGTGAATGATACGTTCGGCCACTTCAAGCACTTTATCCTGTGCCATAGTGGTTTCAGCATCTACGGCTTCCGTTTCTTCTACCTCATCGATCTCTTCCAGCACATCGGCCATGGAGTTCAGAGGCTGGCTTAGTTTAGAACCGTCACGATATAGAGCGTTTGCTTTCAGCATCATTTCCCATGAATCCATGTATGCATCCTTCATGTCCTCAATAGAGGCCTCATTCGGGAGGTTAATGGTCTTGGAAATAGCGCCGGAAAGGAAAGGCTGTGCGGCCGCCATCATGCGGATGTGACCTTTGGCTGAAATGAACCGGGTTCCGATTCGTCCACAGCGGTTAGCACAATCAAATACGGCGTAGTCCTCCTCTTTCAGATGCGGGGCGCCCTCAACGGTCATGGTTCCACATACATAATCATTCGCTTCCTGAATTTGCTCATTGCTGAATCCAAGGAACCGCAGCATATTAAAGTTCATGTCATTGAGCTGCTCTTCCGGGATCTCCAGAACGTCTTTACAGAAGTCTTCACCAAGTGTCCACTGATTGAATGCAAACTTGATGTCGAAACTACCGGGAAGTGCTTCATTGATGGCTTCCAGTTTTTCCTTCGTAAATCCTTTCTCCATCAGGATCTCAGCATTTATATGCGGACATCCTTCCAGAGTACCGGCTCCTTTGGCATAATCGATGATCTCCTGAGATTCTTTGGCAGAATAACCGAGATTCTTCAGCGCTTTAGGTACCGCCTGATTGATGATCTTGAAATAACCGCCGCCGGCCAATTTCTTGAATTTAACCAGGGCAAAGTCAGGCTCGATTCCTGTGGTGTCACAATCCATGACCAACCCAATAGTTCCGGTTGGTGCCAGTACGGTCACCTGAGCGTTACGGTAACCATGTTTTTCACCCAGCTTGAGGGCCTTGTCAGAAGCTTTTTTAGCTGCTTTCACCAGGTAATCAGGACAGATGGAAGCATCAATACCCATTGGCTTCACGGTCAGTCCCTCATACTCCTCAGGATCTGCATTATAAGCGGCTCTTCGGTGATTTCGGATCACTTTAAGCATATGCTCTTTATTACGATCATATCCTTCAAATGGACCTAATTCTTTGGCCAGTTCAGCAGAGGTCGCGTATGAGGTCATGTGCATGGTAGCTGTAACCGCTCCTGCAACAGCTGCGCCTTCTTCACTGTCATAAGGCAGGCCTTGCACCATCAAAGCAGCACCAATGTTGGCATAACCAAGCCCTAAGGTGCGGAACTTATATGACAGGTCAGCGATCTCTTTGGATGGGAACTGAGCCATTAGTACGGCGATCTCCAGAACCACGGTCCACATACGTGAAGCGTATTCCAGTGATTCCATATCAAATTCTTTGTACTCGCCATCGCCTTTGAAATATTTCATAAGGTTCAGGGAAGCAAGGTTGCAGGCAGTGTTGTCCAGGAACATGTACTCAGAGCAAGGGTTACTTGCGTTGATCGGACCATCTTCAGGGCAGGTGTGCCATTCGTTGATGGTGTCATGGTACTGAGTGCCGGGGTCTGCACAAGACCAGGCAGCATAGGCTATGTCATCCCAAAGTTCACGGGCTTTCAGGGTCTTCATTGGCTCAGGCTCACGCCCTTCCCTGGCTGCTCTTTTCTTCTCAACACGGCCATATAGGTCCCAGTCACCGTCTTCCTTAACGGCTTTCATGAATGAATTTGGTACTCGAACCGAGTTGTTGGAATTCTGACCGCTTACCGTTGCGTAAGCTTCTGAGTTCCAGTCTGTATCGTATGTGTCAAATTCCAGATCTGTAAAACCCTGGGCAGCAAGTTGGATCACGCGTTCAATATAATTCAGGGGAACCTGATTCCGCTTGGCCTTGCGGATCTCTTCAGCCAAAGCTTTATTCTTAAGCGGATCACGGCTCATCGCTCCGTTGAAGGTTCGTCCTTCGATCTCAACCGGGGTATGGCAAAGCTTGATGATATTCTTAAGGTGCTTTTGAACCGATTTGGAACCTGCAACAAGGGCAGCCACTTTCTGTTCTTCTCGCACTTTCCAATTGATGTATTCCTCAATATCCGGGTGATCCAGATCCAGGGTTACCATCTTTGCAGCACGTCGGGTAGTACCACCTGATTTGATAGCACCGGCAGCCCGGTCACCGATCTTGAGGAAACTCATCAGTCCTGAACTGCGACCACCTCCACTCAGCGGTTCATTGGAACCGCGGATCTTGGAGAAGTTACTTCCCGTACCTGATCCGTATTTGAATAGTCTGGCTTCTCTGACCCAAAGATCCATGATGCCACCTTCGTTCACCAGGTCATCATCGATACTTTGAATAAAGCAGGCATGTGGCTGTGGATGGCTGTAAGCATCTTCAGATTTTTTCAGTTCGCCGGTCTTGCCATCTACATAATAATGTCCCTGAGCCGGACCATTGATCCCATAAGCCCAGTGCAATCCGGTATTGAACCACTGTGGACTGTTAGGTGCGGCCATTTGATTAGCCAACATGTAAGCCAGTTCATCATAGAATACCTTCGCATCTTCTTCACTGCCAAAATAATCGTGTTTCCAGCCCCAATAGGTCCAACAACCCGCCAATCGGTGAAAGACCTGTTTACTGTCAATTTCGTGTGAGTAACGCTCTTCTTCCGGTAGTTCCTTTAATGCTTTCTCATCAGCTTCAGATCTTTGCAGCCATTTAGGCACTCCCTTCTCTTTGACCTTTTTCAGTTTCGCAGGTACTCCGGCCTTACGAAAATATTTCTGAGCGATCACATCAGTGGAAACCTGACTCCAACTCTTTGGTACCACCACATTTTCCATATGGAATACCTGTGATCCGTCAGGGTTCTTGATCTCAGAGGTTCTGGTTGCAAATTCTATTTCATCAAATGGGGTTTTCCATTCGGACTGCGTGTAGAAGCGAGTAAATTTCATTGGCGTACTTCGTTACTTATATGTTACAATTATATCATTTATACCTTCGTAGATGAGAGACAATTCTGTAGTGCTTCCCGATTCTTATCTCCTAAAGAAGTACGGAATAATATAGACGCGAGACCAACACACAGCAAGAAAAAAAACGATTACTTTTCCACAAATTCGGGGACTTATCCACATTGTAAAAACCCAACCCCCTAAAAGCCGCCTCTTAATATTTTTTAATATACATTATATTATAAATTAAAATTATATCAGATCCGGTTTGATGCAAGATCATATTAAAAAAGCCTCTTTAATTAAATAAAAAGGCTTTTTTAAACAGGCATTTTTCAATTATCAAGATAAAAGTTATCCACACTTGAATTTTAAGGTCCAATCATAAAATTCATTTATATAATTTTATTTAACTCTTATTTAATGATTATTACGTGAATTATATATTCAATTAATATGGATAAACTTTTATCATCAAAACAGCCAATAATTCTGTTTATGATTCAAATATATCAGATCAAAGATCAAGCCTTATACCTGCCTTGAAGTTAACACCGGGTGTATTGAACCCATATACTTCCTGGTATGAAACATCAAGTAAATTATTCAAAGAAGCGAACAGATTGGCGTTGAATTCCGGCAGATCATAGTTCATTGAAATATTCAAAAGTACATAACGATCAAGCTCCACTGTTTCATTCTGAAAGGTTGACATATTAAAGAAAAGGTCCTCCCTCTCACCAATGAATTTCCCATTAAGGTCTACGATCAAATCTGAACCGACATTATGTTGTATTCCCCAGCCAAAACTATGGTCAGGTCTACGGATCAGATTATCAAACTCTTCCCCTTCACGGGTGATCGCCCCATCCAGATAATTGTAGTATAGATTGATCCTCGTATCCGGCCAGGTATATGAACCTGTAACTTCCAGCCCGGAATCATTCTGTTCATTTACATTGATATATCCCACTGCACTGTCATATGAAATAAGCTCTTCAACAGTTCGGATAAAATAATTTATACCTGCACTTAATCCGGTTGCAGCTGACCTATACTCAAGTCCGGCATCAAAGGTGAGGCTGGTTTGTGGCTCCAGGTCCGGGTTCGCACCGAAAGGTCCGAATAATTCATTTAACGTCGGGGCCTTAAAGCCGGAGCTGAGTGAGGTAAGTATTTTTACCTCATTGGTAAGGTTATAGACTGGTGAAATATTGAAGCTCCAGTTGGATCCGTATTCTGAATGCTTATTTAAACGAAGCCCTACCTCAGTATTCAAACCAGATCCTGAGCTCAGATACAGGGTAGCATACGGGCTAATGATATCACTGCCTTCATCAATCCCATTAAGCTCAAAGGACAGGTCCTGATAATTGAAACCACTGAGAAGTCTCACATTATCAGTAAAAGAATACACACCGTATACATCGTTATTCAAAAGTGTTGCCTTAGGATTGAAGACGCCAAAATCATCCGTGAACTTTCTTTCAGTCTCTGTTAATGTTCCGGCACCTTTCAATTCAAACTTATTGTTTGTGTAATTGAACCGTAATCCGGTGTTGATCAGGTCTGCCTCATAAGAGTTCTCCGCATCCGCAAAAGCACCGGCATCATAATCCCCGTCATATTTGGAATAATTCAGAAATGGACTCAGCGTGAGACCTTCAGTCAATTCAAAATTAAGCTCTGCAGAACCAAAATAGCGCTCAAAACCATCCCGCCTAAAATCTTCACCTGCCGCCTCTGAGATCCCCTTTGTAAAAGATCTCGACAGATTTACATTATATGAGGCAACACGAACTTTTCCGTTTACACCCAATGATAATTCGTTACTGTTGTATGAGCCGATCGCCATTTTAGCGTTGGCATTCACCAACCCATTTTCAGGTTTTTTGGTGATAATATTTATGACTCCGGCTATGGCGTCAGAACCGTACAGGGTACTCATACTGCCCTTAACGATCTCAATACGCTCCACATTTTCAAGTGATAACAACCTGAGATCAAAAGCGCCTCCTTCACTCGATGGGTCTGTCACAGGAAAGCCGTCTATAAGAATTAAAGTATATTGGGTCGCAGCCCCCCGCAGATATACGGATTTATCCTTTCCCGGACTCGAAACGGCTCCATTGATCATAATACCCGTTTGTCTGTTCAGCAGTTCTGAAACTGACAGGCCCGGTGCTTTCCGGATCTCTGCCTGTGTGATGGTTGTCACGGGTTTCGTTGTTTCTCTTTCAGAAGTTGGAGTTTTGGAGGCTGTGATCACCACTTCACCGAGATCTAACGTGTCGGCTACTTGTGCGTTTATTGTGTATGATACCGCCAATAGAAATAATACCGTAGTAAGTAGATACTTCATTTATTTATGATTGTAAGTTTTAGTTTTTGTTTGGCGGGTAAATCGTTTTATGTCTCAATTTGATATAGTTCTTCCTGGAGTAATTAGCCCGGATACTATATAGCGATCTTGTTGAGACGAATAAAACATAAAACTGGATACGGCACGCCTTTTTACCCGAAAGAAGTGCTACGATTTAATGGCGGCAGGTCTCCTGGCTTTCCGTTGGCAGCGCCTTCCCGTCCGGACAATGAATGTCAGTGACAGTGGCAAAGGTGAGGCTGCAGGTGATCTGATGATGCATGATCATCAAACTCGGATTACAGTTGCGGGAACAGCTCTCGTTTCTCACGAGATTCCCTTTTAACTCAGAACGTATCTGAGACCGACCATTAAGTTGAAATCAAAGTAGGCAACCTCATTAAAAATTCAAATCCCAATTTCGGTTCGTTTTCAAATTCAATAAAGAATTACATAAAATACATTGACTTAATGCCCTATTCTGCCAATAATCCCATCTGTAGAATTTAGATTCCCCTTTTCAAAACATATCATCTCGCCATCATGAAAAAGTACAATAAAATCATGCTCTTCACGGGAGGCATATTGATCGGCTTCCTCTTTGCCTTCACTCTCATTCAGGATAAAAGCGCACCCATCACTTCAGGGATGATCAAGAATGGGGCTTCCATTATTGGACTGGAGTTTACCGATACTGAACGTGACACCATGATAGAGGCCCTCTCGGATACCCGCGGTGACCTTCAGTCAATTCGGGACATGAAACTCCCTAACAGCATACCCCCATCATTAAATTTCAACCCGATACCTGTTGGCAAACGGTTTGATTATCAGCAAAGAGCGCAAAAATGGGACCTGGCTCAAAATGTGGAACTTCCTGAAGACAAAAATGAACTGGCATTCTACACGGTCGAACAGCTTGCCTCTCTGATCAAAGATCGTAAGATAACCTCGGTTGAGCTAACCAATTTTTTTCTGGATCGAATTGAAAAACATGATAACAAGCTTGAAGCGGTTATCACTGTAACAAGAGAGCGCGCACTTGAAAAGGCTGAACAAATGGATGTGGAATTGGAACAGGGAATATATCGTGGTCCTTTGCATGGAATCCCATATGGTGCCAAAGACCTCCTTGCCGTTGAGGGCTACAAGACCACCTGGGGGGCCACTCCCTATAAGGATCAGGTGATCGATGAGACTGCTACTGTGGTACAAAAGCTGGATCAGGCGGGGGCGGTTCTGATCGCTAAAACTACCCTTGGAGCCCTGGCATACGGTGATATCTGGTTTGGGGGAAGAACAAATAACCCATGGAATTTAGAGCAGGGTTCAAGTGGTTCTTCAGCCGGCTCTGCAGCGGGCACAGCTGCAGGATTATTTCCGTTCGCAATTGGTACTGAAACACTTGGCTCCATTGTCTCACCTTCCACAAGAAACGGGACTACGGGTCTGCGACCAACCTATGGTCGCGTTAGCCGAACCGGAGCTATGGCCTTAAGTTGGTCTATGGACAAGATAGGCCCGATCACCCGAAGCGTGGAGGATGCTGCTTTGGTATTTAACGCCATTTACGGTCCTGATGGTATAGATCAGACTATCGTTGATCTGCCTTTTAATTATGATGCTACGGTCGATATCACTGATCTCAGGATCGGTTATCTGGAGTCAGCTTTTGAACAGGATTACTGGAATAAAGGCCGCGACAGCCTGGTGCTTGAAACCATGAAAGAACTGGGAGTTGAATTGATCCCAATAGAACTGCCGGACTTTGAGGTTGGGCCACTTCGCATTATCCTGACCGCTGAAGGAGCCGCTGCTTTTGACCAGCTTACACTCACCGATCAGGATGACCTGATGCAGTGGCAAACACCCAATGCCTGGCCTAATTCTTTCAGGGCAGCTCACTTCATTCCGGCTACGGAATACATCAATGCAAACCGTGCACGATATGAACTAATCCAGAAAATGGATTCAGTTATGCAGAATGTAGACGTTTACATTTCTCCTGCTTTTGGGGGAGGAAATCTTTTGATCACCAATCTGACCGGCCATCCAAGCGTGGTGGTGCCCAACGGATTTACAGATAATGACTCACCCACAAGTATTACCTTTGTTGGAGACCTGTTTGATGAAGCCACTTTACTGACGGTAGCAAAAGCCTATCAGCAAGCCACGGGTCATCACAAAAAACATCCGCCTTTATTTCTGAAATAATTAAAAACCCCGATTCATTTTCATGAATCGGGGTTGTGTTGATCTAAAAGGTGATAGTTGGTCACTCTATCATTACTTCATCTATTACATGGACGACACCGTTTGAAGCTTCGATGTCCCCTTTTGTGACATTTACCTCTCGTGCCTCTTCAACATCTGAGGACGATACATTACCTTGAAATAAGTGCCCAACCAAAACGTTTTGAAGCTCCTGAGGGTTCTCTTTCAGTCTTTTTATCTTTTCTTCTCCCAGTTCTTCAAATGCTTCATTTGTTGGAGCAAGCACGGTATAAGACCCCGGCTGTTCAAGCACTCCTTTCAATTCAGCTTTTTCAAGTAAAGTTACAAATGTACTATGCTTTTCACTGCTGGTAACTATATCAGCAACAGTATCATTTTCCTGTGCCTGAGCCGAACTTAACCCTATGGCCAAGGCAATTAAAAACGTTGTTAAGGTCGAAAAAAATTTGATCGGACGTTTCATTTTACTCCATATTTTATTCGAATTTGCAGCTTATCGCTGTCATATATTACTTGTTATGGTATTTGAGATCATTTGTTCCTCTATATATCATTGAAAAACTGTAATTTACATTGTTTATGGATAGGTATTTAATAACCATGGACTAATATCATATTTATAATTATGGGTCAACTTACCGAAGCTAATGGCCTTATCAATTTCAAACTGATTTAACCCTTTTTATCTATGTCAGAAAGCTATAGAATTCCCGCTCAAACGAGGATCGGTCATGTTCACCTGAAAGTATCCGATCTTGAACGATCCCTGGATTTTTATTGCGGATTACTGGGATTTGAACTCATTACCACTTATGGTGATCAGGCTGCATTTATTTCTGCCGGTGGATATCATCACCACATTGGGTTAAATACCTGGCAAAGCCAGGGAGCACCCCCGGCTCCAAAAAGAAGTACGGGTTTGTTTCATACAGCCATACTCTATCCAACACGTAAGGATCTGGCTACTATCTTAGATCGACTTATCGAAAATGAATATCCTATCACAGGTGCCTCAGACCATGGGGTATCCGAAGCTATTTATATGGATGACCCTGACCAAAATGGGGTAGAGTTATATTATGACCGCCCAAAAAACGAATGGCCAAAAAATGCCGATGGAAATATCGATATGTTCACGCGTCCTCTGGATGTTGACGATCTTTTAAACGAATTAAGTAAATAATTTACTGAATGATAATTTGAAGCCTGTTATCTTTCAGAAAAACACACCTAAAGTTCCTGCTATGCTAAAACTCATTTCATTTCTGTTCATTTTTATTTTTGGTTTTTCAAACTCTGCAGATGAGGCTCTGCGCTGGGGGCAGATCGGTCACCGAACCACGGGCCATGTTGCCGAGCAATACCTCACCCCGCAGGCCGCTAAAGAAGTAAAACGAATTCTTGGAAATGAGAGCCTGGCTAAAGTAAGTACCTGGATGGACGAAGTCCGTTCAGACGATTCCTACGATTATATGAACACCTGGCATTATGTGACTATCCCGGAAGATGAAACGTATGGATCGGCTGAAAAGGAAGAAGATGGCGATATCATCTGGGCGCTAAGAAAAGTGGTGAATGAATTAAAAGAAGGAGGGTTAACACCAAAACAGGAAGCTGAAAACCTGAAAGTTCTTGTTCACCTGGTGGGTGATATTCATCAGCCACTGCACGTTGGCAATGGAACGGATCGCGGAGGTAACGACGTAAGGCTGCAGTGGTTTTGGGACAACTCAAATCTGCATCGCGTATGGGACAGTGAAATGATCGATGATAAACAACTCAGTTTTACTGAACTCTCTGATTTCATTAATAATGCCACAGCAGATCAGATCCGTGAATGGCAAAGTGCTTCTATTCTGGATTGGGCATATGAATCACAGTCCATACTTCCACAGGTATATGACTTTCCTGAAAATAAAGAACTTAGCTATGAATATGCTTATAAAAACTGGAGCACAGTCGAGTTAAGACTCCTTAAAGCAGGTATTCGCATGGCCGGGCTGATCAATGAGATCTATGGTTGATAGTGATGAAGTGATGATTTATAACTAATTTAGAATGCATTCAAAGTTTATTTCGTCACTTAAATTACTTTTCACTTTAAATTTGGTATTGGATAGAATAAAGGAGAACTTTGAAGTGCAAATTAATTAAAGGCAACATCGGTATTTTTCATTTAGTACAGTATTATTTCCCTTCTCTGGTTTGTATAACTAACACTTAATTCTCTCGCAGCCGATTTTTAGAAATGAAGTCTGCTCATTTTGAGCTTTCAGTACACTGTGCCTGCGAAATAACATACACTACATATATATTATGGAATACGGTAAAGTAAAATGGTTTGATACACAAAAAGGTTTTGGATTTATCAAGCCGGACAATGGTGACAAAGATATCTTTGTACACCGAAACAACATTGAGAACCTTGGTTTCAACGAAGGTATCAATGATGGCGAAGAAGTTGAATTCGCAGTAGAAGAAACTCCTAAAGGCCTTAGTGCTACAGAAGTTTACATTCTCGAATAATTCAACGTTCGAAGAACATTAGAAGCCCCGGACATTAAGTTGTTCGGGGCTTTTTTTATGTCTGCAAATTATGCTGAATCCAATATATAGTGCATAAAAAAGGCTACTCATCTGAGCAGCCTTTAAAATTATACCTTCTAAATTATACGGATCAGTATTTTGCCGGCATTCCCTCTTCCGGAATAGAGTTTTCAATGAATACTCGAATATCTTCATTGGAGGTAGCCAGGTCTTCCGCCCTTAGATACATCATATGGCCGGAACGATACCCTTTAAAAGATAACCTATCTTTGAGTCGTCCGCTCGGATCCATATTCCACATAGTGTATTTGGCATCAAAATAATTGGTTCCGCCATCATAATAACCTGATTGTACCATCACGTGAAGGAATGGATTCTCTGCCATGGCAGATCGCAGATTCTCACCGGTATTGTCACCGCTTCGGTCCCATGGATGAACCGGGCCGAATGTCCAATACTGAAGGTCCGTCTCATAACCCAGCATATCTCTCAAATAATGGTTAATGGCAGGGGTAAACGCATGATTCCAGGCGGTTAAGGCCGGATCAAAGTCATAACGCTCACCTCCGTTCTCACGGTCGATTCCCCGGTACCTTGAATCTAGTCGACCAACCGTAAGCCCCTCATCCCGTAGTAATTCTTTCCAGAAAAAAGAAGTCGAGATCCTTAGGTTCCAGTCTAAAACAGCTTCCTTGGATATACCTGAATAGTAAGACACTCTTTCTGCGATTCTGTTCTTTTCAGCATCACTTATAAAACCACCTTTAGCCAGAGCAGGAATATATTCGTTGATGGTAAATTCCTCCACCTCAGGCAGTATATCATCAAGATCCTTATTTTGTAAGGCCGGTGTAAGAGCATTGTGATACCAGGCAGTAGCTGCATAATATGGTAACGGGGTTGCATCACCAACCGGACCATCACGGTCAACACCAAGGCCTGTAGGTGAAACCAGGATCACACCATTCAAATACATCCAATGTGCCGATTGCAGTTCTTCTGCAAGACCTGATACTCTTGTAGTACCGTAACTTTCACCGATCAGATATTTTGGGGATGGCCAGCGATTCTCACGGGAAACGAACGTATTGATCCATTGAGCCAAATACTCAATATCTGCATTTACACCAAAAAAGGTTTCTCTTTCAGCATCCTCGTGAACCATACGTGAAAAGGCAACATTCACCGGATTGACAAATACGATATCAGCCACATCAAGTATGGAATGGGGATTATCATCAACACCATAAGGCTGAATAGGGTATCCCTCATCATCGATCTTCAGTTTCTTGGGGCCTGTATACCCGATATGCATCCAGACAGAAGCTGAACCCGGCCCCCCATTGAAGGAAAATACAAGAGGTCGGCGGGTTTTGTCACGTACATCAGAACGCTGATAGTAAGTGTAAAAAAGGGAGGCAATGATCTTACCATCCTCACTGTAAACCGGAAGATTACCAACTGTAGTGGTATATGGAACTTTATTTCCCTTGATCTGAACTTCATGCTCAGTGGTGTTACTCCAGTCAACTTTTGGAGTCCGTTTATTGGAATCTGCTTCCTGTGCGAACGTTCCTGTGACTGAAAAAAGTGTGAAAATAAAAGCTGAAAAAGCAGCTATTAAGTACTTTTTGTTCATAATTAAGATGATTGATTAAAATTGGTCAGTGCCTGTATTTAGCAATTTACTTACTCAATAGTTAGTCAAATTCAGTAAAAGTACATAAGCACTTTAAGGACAGGTCAATCCAGCTCAAGTTCATCCTTCAGGTCAAATCTAAGAGAGACTGAAATGGTATCTCTGTCAACGGTCATACGAACCCTGTGTCCTTCTTTATTCTGAAAGATATTCAAAAGATCATTCAGTGAGAGTTCTTCCGCCTTTTTACCATTTATACGCCGAATGATGTCTCCTTCCTTTAAACCCGCTTTCTTGGCAGGTGAGTCATCCCTTAAAAAAGAAATTTCATAGTAAGGTAAATTTGGCAAGGGAGTCGTTACCTCAATTCCACTCACATTATAGGTGAAGTCCTCATTATAGTTTTTGTTCTTTCTCAGATATAACAATCCTTCATGATAATTGAATATGACCTTGAATCGCCGAAGCAGATCTCCTCCAATGCTTCCATTCCTGTCATCAAACCCAAAAGCCCTTCTGACCGATAAGCTGTCAGGAAAAGCTACAACCGGCTCTTCAAATTCAAACGGACCGAATTTTATCTTCTTGACCCTGCCCAACTCGCCACTGACATTGCCACTCAAACCGATACCTAAAAGAGTGCTTATGGTATTTTTGGGTAATTCGATCTCATCACTGGTGGGGTCATAAAATGAAAGAGAATTACTGGCACCTGTATCTAGTAACAATTTCAGATCTGAGTAGTCGTCATTTTTTGTGTTCTTGAAAGCTAAGGTCGTATATGGCTTTTCATTTTCAATACTGATGGGAATGGTAAACCATTTTCTGTGATCTGGTAATTTTTCGAACTTTTCTTCTGCCTTAACGGGGTCATAGATCTTAAGAAGCTTAGCCCTATAATCGATCTCAACTGCAAAACTATCAAACAGATCAAACCCTAGTATACCATGAACTTCAGTCCCCATAAATGAAGCCAGCTTGAAAACATCTTCTTTCAGGATCAATACTTCCACATTTTCGCCGGCAATACGTTCGATTTGTACCATATTCCCTGTTGACCGAAAGGCTTCAAGCCTCTCACCCTCCCCCAATCCGGCAAGCAGGACTGTTTCAGTATTGTTCAAAAAGATCTCTTTATTATATAGCGAGGTAATGATATTTCTGCCTGCACCGGAATCTACAATGAACTTCAGAGGCTCTGAACCATTTATTTTAGCTTCAATTACAACCAGGTTATTGATGAGTTCAAACGGCAGAACCAATCTCTCACTTCGGTCTCCCATAAGCCAGAATGTGGGTCTATCCTGCGGCTGTGCCGTTGCCTGGGATATCCCAAATAGCGACAAAAGGACAAAACCTGCAGCAAAAGTTATATTTGTAAGGTATTTACGGATTAACCTCATTGATTCCCTATTTGATAACCAGGTATCATTCATAATTGAAACCAATATTCTTATTCGCTAATTCACAAAAAAAGTTATGATGAACCAGTCATCATCCCTATATAATGAAAAGTCACAATTTATACGTACATATTTGGTATTAATTGTAATAAAGAAGATATTAGAGGCAATGCAAATGTATGGTAAGAATCAGTATTAGTATTTAGTTTAGTATTTGTTTCCCCTCTATAGTTTGTACAACTAACAATAAATATGCATCTGTTTAAGCGGATCATCTTTTGATATTCCTTCAGATGCACTCAATACAACACAACACAATTATGGAATACGGTAAAATTAAATGGTTTGATGCACAAAAAGGATTTGGATTCATCGAGCCTGACAATGGTGGAAAAGACATCTTTGTTCACCGCAACAACATTCAAAACCTTGGATTCGAAGAGGGGCTTGCAGACGGTGAAGAAGTAGAATATGATGTTGAAGAAACACCTAAAGGCTTAAGCGCGATCGAAGTATCTCGCGTTGGCTAATTCTCACCAAAGAGAAATTCAAACCCCGCACGTATATCATGTGTGGGGTTTTTTTATGCCCATGAATTAATATTATCAATGCTATGTCTTTAAGATCATTTGATATCATATTGGTTGGAGCTACCGGATTCACAGGACGGCGGGCTGTAAAATATTTCAGTGACCATGCACCTGATTCTCTTAATTGGGGCATTGCCGCAAGAAATCCTGAAAAGTTAAGTCGAATAGCTTCTGAAAATGGGGTTAGCTCGGAAAGATGTTTTAGGGTTGATACAACGAATCCTGATGATGTGAGGAAAATTGTACAACAAACACGGATCATCGTTACCACGGTCGGACCTTTTTCCTTATATGGGGAGGAACTCATCAGGCAATGTGCCGAAAGTGGTACTCATTATCTTGACATTACAGGTGAGGTTGGGTTCATACAGAAGATGTCCTCAAAATACGAAGAGGCTGCCATGGAAAGTGGATCTATTTTGATCCCATTCTCCGGATTTGACAGTGTTCCTGCAGATATCACTGCTTATTTGTTAAGCAATGAGTTCACTGACCCTGCAAAATTATCCATCAAATCTTATTATAGCATCAGTGGAGGGTTTAATGGTGGTACCATTGCAACCATGTTGAATAAGTTTGAAACCGGTGAGTACAAGGAAATGAATGACCCACGACTGCTGATCCGCGGAAAGGAACAGAATGTTCATAAAACGAGTGACACTCATTTTTTTGGATATGACAAGCTGATCAAAAAGTGGTCAGCACCTTTTATTATGGGTACCATAAATTCTAAGGTAGTTTATAAGTCGGCTGCAATATTCAACGAGGAAAAGAACAAATATGCTGATAGCATAGGGTATAGCGAACATTCGGCTCTTGGCCCCTGGTACAATCCATTGCCGTTCCTGATCGTATCATTATTCATGGTAACTCTTACCCTGTTAGGGCCATATAACTGGTTCAGATCATTGATCAAAAGGATCATGCCAGCCCCGGGTGAAGGCCCCTCAGAAAGGAGTATTGAAAATGGCTTTTTCAGGCTTACTGCTTTTGCTTTTGATGGGAATTCCAAGCCCAAAAAACTAAGAATGTCCTATCCCGGAGATCCGGGCAATAAATCCACCATATTTTTTCTCTGCGAATCAGCCTTTTTTCTGGCCGAAAACGACCGGTCTTACATAGGTAGAAACGGTTTTTTAACCACAATTTCAGCATTAGGACCGGAATTGATCGGCAGATTGAAGGATCGTGGACTTAATATTTCCATCACCTAAAAGCATTTATTTGGTGTTTTTACAGAGCTTTACGCTGCTGTATCATCTTTTTTCAAATAGAATTCACTTGTATGTTTAATATTGCCACGTAAAATTTAAATAGAATAGATCTCTATCAATGAATATCAGATCAGTTTTGCTTTTCACACTGGCAACACTTTTTTTGTTTATATCCTCTTGCAATAATCGCCAGGAGATTACGGAGAATAACGTAGCACAGATCATCAGCACCCTAAGCTCTGATGAAATGAGGGGCCGGCATGCTATGAGTCCTGACATCAAAAGAGCCGCTGATTTTATTGCAAATGAGTTTAAGAATATTGGTCTCACTCCTGTTTATGAAGATTACCGGCAGAAATTCACTTTGTACTCCATCATTCCCTCCCGCTCTTCCGTTACCTTGAATGGTCAAATTATAGAAGACCATAAATATTTTAGCATCACCAATACTGATTCTTTGAACTGGTCTTTAAGTGATGTCTCAATTAAAAGGATCAGTGATTCCGAAGATTTCCGCAGTTCATTCAATACTTACAGAAATGACAGTGAATCATCTATCGTTGTCGTTGCAAATGAACATGTTGAATGGTTTAACAGGTATCGTTCATACTATAGCCGGGCAAATCGCACATTGAAGGTCGATCAAAAACCTAACGACCTCTTTGTATTAATGAACGGATCGGTCAACAGTGCAAAGATTGAGATCTTCAACGAACTTGAAACTTTGGAACTCGAAAATATTGTAGGTAAGATCCAGGGTAAAAGTGAAGACGAGATCGTTCTTTTTTCAGCTCATTATGACCACATTGGAATAGTTAATCCAGTTGAAGAGGATTCAGTGGTCAATGGAGCCAATGATAACGCCTCCGGAGTGGCAGGTGTGATAGAGTTGGCTCGATATTTCTCTTCAGGGCAAACCCCTGAACGAACCTTGTATTTTGTTGGATTTACAGCAGAAGAAATGGGTGGATTTGGTTCCCGGCATTTTTCGGAACAAATTGAACCGGAAAAGATAGTTGCCATGGTCAATATAGAAATGATCGGTAAACCGGCAGTTGAAGGTGAGAATACTGCCTGGATAACCGGCTTTGATAAGACCTCTTTCGGAGAGATCTTTAAAGAACATTCCCCCGATAATTTCAGATTTTATGCTGATCCTTTTACGAATCAAAATTTATTTTACAGGTCGGATAATGCTACACTTGCCAGAAAAGGAGTACCTGCACATACTATCAGCACCACTCCGATCGATGTAGATCAGGATTATCATCAGGTATCGGATGAATTTAATACAATCAATATTCCTCATACAACCAATACGATCCGGGCCATTGCTCAGGTTTCTGAATTACTGGCTTCAGGTGAAGTCACTCCTACCCGGTTACCTGTAGAATCAGGTAATTAGAGCTCTTTTTAATAGATTATTCCTCTCCACTGCTGAGTGATACCATGTAAGCCGGCAACAATTCTTTTTGCGAGTGGAGTACAATCAATGGGGATAATTTTTCTTCCCGGATAGTATTTTTTTATAACCCCCTTAACCTCATCATCCTTATTACCCGCACGAAACTGAGGCACAAGAACTGCCCCATTGGCAACATAGTAACCGGTATAACTCAAAGACCTATTCATAGAGTTCATAGTACCTTCCTGAAAATCTTTTTTATCAATAAGTTCCAGGGTCTCAATATTCAATGACCTACCGTTTTTCAACGTCACAGATCTAAGTATTTCAAGGTTTTCTTGAAGATTCTCATGATCCGGATGTAATCCATCCTTTGTGACCATTGTTAAAACCGTATCCTTATTTAACCAACGGGCCACATTCTGTACTTGCCCATTTCTCCCGTCCTCGCTTAATCC
The DNA here is from genome assembly GCF_056857935.1 of Gracilimonas sp. B-17. Classification (NCBI taxonomy): domain Bacteria; kingdom Pseudomonadati; phylum Balneolota; class Balneolia; order Balneolales; family Balneolaceae; genus Gracilimonas; species Gracilimonas sp. B-17. Next base: position 499,901 of record NZ_JBSXOA010000012.1, on the reverse strand, counting down.
GCTCTTCAGCCATATTACCTGATCTGCTCCCAGGTAGTTTTCAAGTTTATGAATGATCTCATCCTTTGAAAGCTTAGGATTGCGGTTCTCATTCAATAAAACTGATTCCGTGGTCAGAAGAGCACCATCCCCATTTACATCAACAGAACCGCCCTCTAGTATCATACCTGGTTCGACACATTTCATATCATATTTATTGGCGATATACGAAGGAATTGAATCGTCATCACTCCAGGGACGATACTTTTCACCAAAGGCATTAAACCCAAAATTCAGTAACACATGACCGTCCTGCTCATCTTTTACGAATATGGGGCCACAATCCCTGGCCCAGATATCATTTATCTTTCTTTGATGGATCACAATACGGTCAAGATCCACAGCTTTTAATGAAAGTTTGTTCATCACACGGTTTCGTGCACCAAGATCCTCCACAAATAAATGAATGACCTCAAAGAAATGAAGCTCTTCAATGATTTCACAATACAGTGCCTCTATCTTATCTATTTGATCTCCCGGCCACTTTTCAGAATTTGCAGGCCAGTGTAATTGAGTTGCTGAATGTTGTTCCCATTCAGCTGGCATAAAAAGATGTTTTTCTGCATTCATTTATGAGACGCTTCTCTTCCGGATTATGATACAAATATGAGTTCGTACAGAAGATAGAGATCTTGTATCGATATACTACTGATTTCCCTCAACTTTTTGATAATATTGAAAAGAATGTTTATATACCCACCGTCCTAAAATAAAAATAAGTTTACGCTAAATATAAACGGGTCAATAGATTAAGGGCGAAGGTTAAACAATGTGCAGATGGAAAAAAATGAAGTAACTCAATTGTTAAAGCAATTGAAGTCTGGAGAACAGGGAGCTTTCGATAAACTCTACCCGGTCATTTATGGTGAATTACGCCAGTTGGCTTACGGGCATATGAATCGTCAGGAAGATGACCACACACTTTCCAAAACGGACTTGGTGCATGAAGCATATCTGAAAATGATCGACCAAACGTGTATAAACTTTTCAGATAAAAGTCATTTTCTCGCTATCGCCTCAAAATGTATGCGCCAGATATTGATCGATCATGCCAGAAAAAAATACGCACTCAAACGGGGTGGCAAAGATAAAGACCTGACTTTCATTGATGAGATATTCAGTAAGCATGAACAAGACGCACAGGACCTAATAAACATTGATAACGCTTTAAATAGACTTGAAAAGTTAAATGAAAGGCTTTCCAGAGTTGTTGAAATGCGTTTTTTTGGAGACATGAGCATTGAAGATACAGCGGATGCATTAGGGGTATCTAAAAGTACCGTTAAGAGAGATTGGATGAAGGCGCGTGGATGGCTTTATAAAGAACTAAAGGAAAGATTTGAGATTAGTTGAGCGATTATGACCTTTTAATAAAGTGAAATTCGTATCTAAAAACGATCTTAAAGGATAAAATAAAATGTAGTTGGTATGGGAAGATCAAGGTGGAACAAAATTGAGGAGATCATCGATAAGCTATTGGATCTGCCTGAAGATCAACGTATCCCCTACCTTGACTCCAACTATACAGACAAAGACCTCAAAACCGAGGTCATCGAAATGCTCCAATCCATCACCGATTCAGAAGGATGGCTTGAAGGCCTTCGTGGATACAGGAAAAAAGCGTTTGATGGTGATTTTGAATCTATCAGCTCCCTTTCCAGCGATACACTGATCGGGACCGACTTTGGTTCCTATACAATTACTGAGAAGATCGGTGAAGGTGGCATGGGGGTGATCTTTCTGGCAGAACGCTCTGACGATAGTTTCCAGCATCAGGTAGCTATCAAGATCATACGGAACGGGCGGGCTACAGAAGAGAATATCCAACGCTTTAAGCGAGAGCAAAATATCCTTGCAAGGCTCAATCACCCGGGAATCGCACAACTCTATGATGGTGGCGTTACTGATGAAGGGTTTCCCTATATCATCATGGAATTCGTGGATGGGATACCAATAACGCAGTATTGCGAAGAAAACAATTGCTCTGTAAGTGAAAAGATCAGATTGATCAGGCAAGTTCTTCATGCTGTTCAAAATGCTCATGAGAACCTAACAGTACACCGTGACCTGAAACCCGATAATATTTTGATCGACCGATCAGGGAATGTAAAGATCCTGGATTTTGGTATCTCAAAGCTTCTTGAGGATGAAGATAACCTGATGCTGACACAGACGGGATCAAAGATCCTGACACCTCGCTATGCCGCCCCTGAACAGATCAAAGGAACCAACATCACGACCGCAACTGATATGTATTCACTTGGTGTGGTGTTTTATAAATTATTGACCGGCATCGATCCTTATCAACTGGATGACAAAACGCGCTATGAAGTGGAACAGACCATTATCCATGATGAACCGTGTAAACCAAGTGAGGCCGCCAGTGATCCCCAATTAAAGCGAAGGCTTAAAGGTGACCTTGATGCGATCCTTTTAAAATCGATGCGTAAAGAATATGACAAACGCTATCGTGTGGCCAGTGAATTTCTTGAAGACCTAAAGCATTTTGAGGCCGGTCTGCCGGTAGGAGCCCATGAAGGTAGTTTTACATATAAAACCCGCAAATTTGTTAAGAGAAACAAGCTGCCAATAGTATACACAGTAGCGTCTTTTGTCATTTTGATTGCTACCATGGTCTATTATACGACTCAGCTCAGATATGAAAAAAATATAGCTAAAACTGAAGCCCAAACAGCAAATGAGGTAACCAACTTCCTGATAGAACTTTTTGAGGCAAATTCTCCCGGTAACAGCAGGGGTAAAGAGATAACTGCTCTACAACTTCTTGATGAGGGAGAAAAAAATATTGGAAACTTATCAAATGAACCAAGAGTCCAAGCTCGATTGATGGACGTATTAGGTTCAATTTATAGTCTTTTGAGTTTCCCTGATAAAGCCGACTCTCTAAAAAACTTGTCAGTTGCCTTACATAAAGATTTATACGACAAAAGTAATCCGGAATTAGCCTCTTCATATTACTCACTTGCCCAAACTAAACATGTACTTGGTGAGTATGACCTGACGCTTTCACTCCTTGACACAGCTATATCCTATCAGATCATGATGCCCGCTGAGCAACACATTGATTTAGCAAAGAGTATGCGATTAAAAGCTGAAACATTAAAAGATCAGGGAAATCTGGACAGTGCTTACCAGGTGATAAAACGATCCCAAGAGATCTTCAAAGACCTTGGTGCTACGAATACAAGAGATTATTACCGCGTCTTAAAAGAGCTGGGTGCCATAGAATCAGAAGAAGGTGACTTTGTTGGATCAGTGAACACCTGGAATAAAGCAATAGATGTAAGTGAGTCATTATTTGAACCACCACATCCGGATATATTGAACAGTTACATGGGGTTGGCATATTCTTACAAAGAAATGAATGAATATATAAAGGCCGAATCTCTATACGTTGATGTAATTGAAATGGCTTTCGAACTTTATGGTGAAAAACATTTGAATACTGCGACTGCCATAAATAATCTGGCAGGATTATATTACTATACAAATGAATATTCAAAAGCAGATTCTTTATTTAAAAGATCTTACCAGGTTCTCAATGAAATTCTGGGGGAGGAACATCCGAGTGTTGTCTCTGCCCTATACAACAGAGCAAATCTAAAATCAGACATGGGGGATTTCAAAGAAGCTGAATCATTGTATAAACAGGTATTGAGCTTCGATATAAAAACGTTTGGTGAATTTCATCAAAATGTTGCCTTCGACCATACAGGTATTGCATATCTATTAAAACAACAAGGCAAATATGAGGAAGCTGAATCTCATTATTTAAAATCACTTGAAATACGCAGAAAGGTCTATGAAAATCCTAACCATCCATACATTGCAAGTGACCTAAGGAGCTTAGCTGACATAATGGTGATTAAAGAACGCTATAAGGAAGCTGATTCCCTATACAGACATTCTATCAGATCATTGATCGCTAATTTTGGGCCAGATCATTCTGATGTAAAAAATACTGCTGCTAAATATCTTAAAGACGCACAAAATTGGGGGTACTCCGTATCCATTGATTCTTTGATCTCAGAACTTACTCCATAAACTGAGATAATAAATTCATTGTATAAACAGAATGCAAATCAGTGTGCTTCCCATTATACAGTTCGATACTAAGGTTAACTAGATCGATTTCCACTGGAAAAATTTGCAACCCCTGTTTCCAGTTTTGTAAAAAAACTAAATATACAAGACAGTTACCTGAAAACATCACCTTATGTTTTCACAACAATCTAATAATAGTCATTCATATTTAAGCAAAATCTGCTTTCTGCGTAACATATAAAAGCGCTTCCATAAATTTGTATAAATGCCTTCATAATTCGCCTTAAACGCTTACTGAGCTTATAATTCATGTTTCAAATGCTTACCTTTCGTGCTCTCAAAAATAATTAAAACGAAAGCATGAGTGTAGATTACAAATCACATCCTAAAAGCAACGTCGGACTAGATTACCTGGGTTTAAATGAAAATGAAAATGTCTATTGGAACCTGACTCCCCCTGAACTTTATGAGCAAGCCATCCTCAGAGGTGAAGCTATTCTCACCAAAGATCATGCCTTGAGGGTACTTACCGGTCAGTATACCGGTCGATCGCCAAAAGACAAGTACATAGTCGATCAGCCATCCATACATGATGATATTGACTGGGGTGAGATCAACCAACCGATATCTGAAGATGTTTTTGATAATCTTTTTGATAAGACCGTTAGCTATCTCAAAGACAAAGATCTCTTCGTTAAGGATCTATTTTGTGGTGCTGATGAAAATAATCGCCTAAACGTTCGAGTGGTCAGTGAAGCTGCTTATCATGGTTTATTTTCCCACAATATGTTTATCAGGCCATCTGAAAAGGAATTGGAAAATCATGAGCCTGAGTTCACTGTTTTGGCAGCTCCACACTTCAAGGCTGACCCTGAAACTGATGGTACCCGAACCAGCACATTCATCCTTTGTAATTTTGAGAAAAAGCTGATCATCATAGGGGGAACATTGTATTCCGGTGAGGTGAAGAAAGGCATCTTTTCTGTCATGAATTACCTTCTTCCCAAAAAAGGTGTCATGGCCATGCATTGTTCTGCTAATCACGACAAACATGGAAAGACAGCGGTTTTCTTTGGTCTTTCAGGAACCGGTAAAACCACCCTTTCTGCAGACCCCGATAAGATCCTCATCGGTGATGATGAACATGGATGGAGTGATGATGGAGTCTTCAATTTCGAAGGCGGTTGCTATGCAAAGACCATCAACCTCTCAAAAGAAAATGAACCACTTATTTATGCCACTACTAAAATGCCGGGAACCATCCTGGAGAATGTGGTACTGGATGATAACAGGGAACCTGATTTTGATGATGTGAGCCTTACTCAGAATACCAGATGCTCATATCCTTTGGATAATATTCCAAACGCCAGTGATACCGGCAAAGGCGGACACCCTGAAAACATTATTTTTCTGACTGCTGATGCCTTCGGAGTTTTACCTCCGATCTCGAAGCTAACACCTGAACAGGCAATGTATCACTTTATCAGTGGCTACACTGCAAAGGTTGCAGGCACCGAACGAGGAGTAACTGAACCACAAGCTACTTTTTCAGCTTGCTTTGGAGCTCCATTCATGCCGTTACATCCTACTGTATATGCTGAACTGTTAGCTGAAAAGATCAGAAAACATGAAGCTAAGGTATGGCTGGTAAATACCGGCTGGACCGGAGGCGAATATGGGGTTGGACATCGCATGAAACTCCCTCATACCCGTAGAATGCTGAAAGAAGCTATTGAAGGCAACCTGGACAATGCAGAGTACAAGAAAGATCCGATCTTCGGCCTGTCTATCCCACAACATGTAGACGGTGTGCCGGATAGTGTATTGACCCCGCGCGATACCTGGGAAAACACCGGATCTTATGATGCCAAAGCCAAAAAACTGGCTAAGATGTTCATAGATAACTTTGAGCAATTTGCTGACGAAGCCAGTGACGAACTGCTTGCTGCAGCACCTAAGATTTAATAGCCAAAGCATCTTAATTACCAATTAGCTTTTAACCCCGTATTCATTTTTTGAGTACGGGGTTATTATTTTTGTATTTTCGGAAATGCAAAAATTCACCCTATTCCTTTTACTATTATTCTGCTCGAGTTGTATCCAACTCAACCACTCTCCTGAGGTTTTAGAACTCCCTATTCCAAAGTCCTACACCATTAAACAGGCAGAATCTTCACCCATTATTGATGGGTTGGCTAATGAAGAAAGCTGGAATTCAGCCGAATGGACAGACTTATTTATTGATATTGAAGGTGAACAAAAGCCAGCGCCCTACTACAATACCAGGGTTAAGATGCTGTGGGATGATCAATTCATTTACTTTTATACTGAAATGGAGGAAGAGCATATTTGGGGTGACATCACAGAGCGAGATGCTGTGATTTTTTACAACAATGACTTTGAGATATTTATAAAACCTAACCAGTTTCAGCCCTATTACGCTGAGTTTGAGGTAAACGCTCTCGGTACACTTTGGGAATTATTTCTTGCCCGTCCCTATCGCAGAAATGGACCTGTATTAGATCATTGGGACCTAAACGAGACACAAGTCGGTATTGATATCAATGGAACACTTAACAATCCAAATGACACTGATGATAGCTGGAGTGTTGAAATGGCAATACCTATCAATCCACTGAAAGATATTGACCGCGGATCTCAACTTGAGGTCGGGAGTATCTGGAGGATTAATTTTTCAAGGGTGCAATGGAGACACCAAATTACTGATGGTAAGTATGAGAAAAAGACCGATTCGAACGGTGATCTTCTCTCTGAAAATAATTGGGTATGGACTCAGCAATCAGCCATCGACATGCACCGGCCTGAACACTGGGGGTATGTGTATTTTGCAGATACGCAAAACTCCAAAATTGAAGAAGATCCATATCAGAATGAATACCAGTTACTATTTCATTTGTATCGAAAACAGCTCGAATGGAAGGTCGATCATGACCGCTTTTCTGATAATATCAGGGATTTTGGCGGACCGGATTTCATTATTAATGACATTCCGCTACAAGGCTCAGTTAACTCAACAAAACTGGGTTTTGAAATCACCGTAACTAATGCGAATAAAAACTCTCTTACCATCAACCAGGATGGTTTTATCATTACGTCATCATGAAACGGACACCTATTTTCCTATACATTTTAGCACTCACTCTTGTATTAAGTTGCACTCAAAAAAATGAAGAATCAGGCTTTATGATCGCTGCCTGGACAGGGGCTGACATTGCAGAAACCGAAACCGAATGGCGTTCTGAACTTGAAATGTTGTCTAAATATGGCCTCACTGATCTTTTTCTGTCTGCTAACCCTGAAGAAACAGAGCGAGTAGTCAACTATGCTTCAGATTATGGCATCAATATTCATGCATGGGTTTGGACTTTAAATCGACCCGGCGATTCAACCGCAGCCAAAAATCCCGAATGGTACGCAGTAAACCGTAATGGGGACAACTCATATGATTATCGCGCTTATGTAGATTATTATCAATGGCTCTCTCCATTTTCACAGGGGGCCCGGGAGTATATTAAATCCACCATGGATACTTATGCAAAAATCCCCGGCTTGTATTCTGTTCACCTTGATTACGTTCGTTATGTAGACGTGATTCTTGGAGCTGATCTTCAGCCTAAATATGACCTGGAACAAGACCGACAGTTTCCTGAATTTGATTATGGCTATCACCCAAATGCTCGTACAGGTTTTGAAGAAATGTTTGGGGTTGACCCAATAGAGATGAAGAATCCGGAATTAAGTATGGAGTGGCTGCAATTCCGGCTCAATGCAGTCACCACACTTGTAAATGAAATTGCAGAAATTGTTCACAAAGAAGAGAAGCTCCTTACAGCGGCAGTTTTTCCGTTTCCTGAAATGAGCCGTCAAATGGTTCGGCAGGATTGGGCCAGCTGGGACCTTGACATTGCCTTACCCATGCTCTACCAAAACTTTTATAGGCAGAACCTGGAATGGATCCGATTTGCCACAGAGCAAGGTGTTCGGGAATCTCATAACCGGTTTGATATTGTAGCAGGATTATATATACCGGCCCTTACTCCCGCACAATTAAAAACTGCGATACAAAAATCCAAAGAAGGTGGCGCGAAAGGCATTTCGGTATTTGATATCAATGCCATGAGTCAGGAGCATTGGAATGTAGTAAGCAATTCAGCCTCGAAATAGCAAACTATTCCTCTGCCAGCGCGTTTAGTTTTTCCAGATTCTCCTGTACGCGTAAAGCCTTAATCGCTTCGTCAATATCACCTTTCATGATATTATCCAGATCATAAAGGGTAAGATTGATCCGGTGGTCCGTGAATCGTCCCTGAGGAAAGTTATAGGTTCGGATCTTTGCCGAACGGTCGCCGGTGGAAACCTGACTTTTTCGTTCTGCGGCCCGCTCCTTCTGCTTTTGCTCTAATTCGATATCATACATCTTGGCACGCAACATGGTCATCGCCTTTTCCTTATTCTGGTGCTGCGACCGCTCTTCCTGGCACTCAACCACTATTCCGCTTGGTTCATGAGTAAGTCGTATGGCCGAATCTGTCTTGTTAACATGCTGCCCACCTGCTCCACTTGCACGAAAGGTATCAACACGGATATCCGCCGGATTGATCTGAATATCCACTTCTTCAACTTCAGGTAACACTGCAACAGTAGCGGCAGAGGTATGAACCCTCCCCTGACTTTCAGTTTCGGGAACCCGTTGAACCCTGTGAACACCACTTTCGTACTTCATTTTCCCAAAAACCTCGTCTCCTTCCAAAGAGAACACGATCTCTTTATAACCACCCTTTTCAGAGTGATTGATACTTAAAATACTCATCTTCCAACCCATCTTGTCTGCATATCTACGGTACATCTCAAACAAGTCTCCCGCAAAGATCGCGGCCTCATCCCCTCCTGTTCCGGCTCTAACCTCAACAATGGCATTTTTAGAGTCTTCAGGGTCTTTAGGGATCAGTTTCATTTTGATCTCTTCCTCAAGTTCGACCAGCTCCTCCTTGATCTCCTCATTCTCTTCCCTGGCCATTTCCGTGATCTCGGCATCCTCATTTTGTTCAATGAGCTCTTCATTTCCTTTCTGCCTGCCGGTCAGATCTTTCCAGGTGTCGTAATCCTCTACTAACTCCTCCAGGTCACTTCTCTCCTTCGTCAGTGCCGTATACTTATCCGGATCATCAAAAACAGCGGGATCACTCATAGCTGCATTTACTTCTTCGAACCGGGATTTTATCTGCTTAAGTTTTTCTTCTATATCCATATGTGGGCTGAATTTTTTCGGATTCGAAATTAAGGAATTCGTGACTGTATTGATACTTTAATTAGAGTACACTTCCTGTAGATGCATTAACCTTAAACGCCATACTCATAACTCAAAATATTCTTACCTTTAAAAGAAAAACTATCCATGGCAACTAACTCAATACCCGCTAATTTCAAATTAGGCTTTCTGGGAGCCGGTCAACTTGCACGCATGAGTGCTTTACAAGCTTTTAGGTTCGGAATTCAGGTAGCTGTTTTTTCTGACCGGCCTGAAAATGAACCTGTACAGTTCATGACACCCTCTTCCACCTCTGGGTCATTTTCTTCTGTTGAAGATATGGTCGCCTTCGCCAAAGACTGTGACGTCATCACTCTTGAAAATGAATTTATCAGTTCTGCCATTCTTAAAGAAGTTCAGGAAAAAAGTGGGACCCCAATTTTTCCTTCACCCGACAGCTTTGCCCTGATTGAAAATAAACTGATCGAAAAACAAACTTTTGAAGATGCCGGTATTCCGGTAACGCCTTATCAACTTGTCAGGTCTGAAGATGATCTGAAAGAATTTGGGGAGGATTATGGGTGGCCTTACTTGTTAAAATCATCCAAAGGTGGTTACGATGGGTACGGCAACGAAACGGTGAAAGATCTGAAAAGTGCAAAGCAAGCTTTCGAAAAACTGGGTGGAGATAAAGGTCGCGATATTGTAGCTGAGGCTTTTGTTGATTTCACAAACGAGATCGCCGTACAGGTTGCACGCAATGAGACCGGCACGGTTGTATATCCATGTTGTGAGACCGTGCAAAAAGATCATATTTGCGTAGCGGTTCTATCCCCGGCTCCTGTTGATGAACATTTTCGCGAAAAAGCTCAGGAACTGGCTGTAAAAGCAACCGAGGCTATTGATGGTAAAGGAATTTTCGCTTTTGAGTTTTTTCTCACTAAAGAAGGAAAGGTCCTGCTCAATGAATCTGCACCGCGGCCTCATAATTCCGGTCATTATACTATAGAAGGAACGGTTGCCTCTCAGTTTGAAAATCATGTAAGAGCCGTTTTAGGACTGCCACTGGGCTCTCCAAAAATGAAGGCTCCTGCCGTAGCTATGATCAATTTGCTTGGAACCCATAAAAGACCGGCTCAAACCGAAGATGTATTGGAGGGGTTTGAACAGGAAGATGGTCACCTGCATGTTTATGGTAAGGTGCAAAGTAAAGTTGGGCGCAAAATGGCTCACTACACTCTGCTTGGGCAAAGCCTCGAGGAAACCTATAAAACAGCGATGCATGTCACCAGAAACATCGAGATCTGAGATTCTGATTTCTGATCTTTGGTTGATATCTTTGACACATAATTTCAAAACATATTAATAGCATGAGTAAACCAATTGTAGGGGTGGTAATGGGCAGCGACAGTGACTGGCCAACCATGAAAGAAGCCACTGAGGTCCTGGATCATTTTGATGTACCTTATGAAAAACGAGTCGTATCGGCTCACCGCACTCCGGACGAAATGGCTGATTATGGTAAAGAAGCAGCAGAGCGTGGTTTGAAGATCATCATTGCCGGTGCTGGCGGGGCGGCTCACCTTCCGGGGATGTTAGCCAGTCACACTACACTGCCGGTTATAGGTGTTCCGATCAAAACAACAGCTCTTGGTGGATTAGATAGCCTTTATTCGATCGTTCAAATGCCTAATGGCATACCGGTGGCTACCGTTGCAATAGGCAAGGCCAAAAATGCCGGACTTCTTGCTGTACGTATGCTTGGCATGACAAACGAGGCTTTATCTGAAAAACTTAAAAACTATCATCAGGAAATGGCTGATGCGTCAATGAAAAAGACTGATAATCTTATCTGAACTAATTTATAAAGGCGAAAGAAACCCATTCTCTTTGTGATCTATTCAAAATAGCGTACATTTGCGAATGGGTATTTGTATTCGTCGGAATTACATCTACTATTTAATTTATAAAAACACATCTAAAGATTATGAATATTTATATAGGAAACCTGAGTTATGATGTTTCCAGTGAACAACTTAAAGAAGTATTTGAAGCTTACGGAACAGTAAGTTCTGCCAAAGTAATTACTGACAGAAATTCCGGCCGTTCAAAAGGTTTTGGCTTTGTTGAAATGGATAACAAAGCAGAGGCTGAAGCTGCTATAGAACAACTCGATGGAGCAGAGATCGACGGCCGCCCTGTAAAGGTCAATGAGGCAAAACCTCGTAACTGATCCAGCTGTCATCAATTGAATCTGAGCCCTTCCATGAATCATGTGAAGGGCTTTTTATTTGGGTTATATTTCAGAGTAACATTTTGAGCCTAAATCAGTAAATAAACTAAACTTTAAATAATTGGAGATATACTATGATAATGTCAACGACTCACGGCCTGGATCACAAAGAAATTAAAAAATATCTGGGTGTCGTAACCGGAGAGGCCATTCTTGGGGCAAATATATTCAAAGATTTCTTTGCCGGTATACGTGATATTGTAGGAGGGCGTTCTGGTGCCTATGAAAAAGAATTGCAATCTGCCAGAAGACTGGCATTTGAAGAAATGGAACACAAAGCTAATTCCGTGGGAGCTACCGCAATTGTTGGTATAGACATCGATTATGAGACCATAGGTGCCAATGGAAGTATGCTTATGGTAACCGTAAGCGGAACTGCTGTTTTAGCCGAATAACTGTTAAAAAAGTGAAAAGTGATGAAGTGAATGGGATGCAATTAGGTTTTAGCAGCTAGCTGAAAAAATAGCTCTTTCATTTACAATAAGAGCTACTTCATCACTTTCTCACTTTTTCATGATCATCCAAACATATCCTTCATCTTCGAGAAGAAGTTTTTACCGCTGTCATCAGCATTGGAAGCGTCAAAGTTTTCTGAGCCTTTCAGTGATTCTATCGCTTCTTTTTCTGATCCTGTCAGGTTTTCGGGTATGTATACATTCAAGCGAACGTATTGATCTCCCTCCACTGAGTTATTCAACCCTTTAATACCTCTTCCTCTCATTCTTAGCATCTTGCCGGGTTGCGTACCGGGGTCTATCTTCAGTTTGGCCTTTCCTTTTAAAGTAGGCACTTGTACTTCGGTTCCTAAAATAGCATCAGGTAAACTGAGCGTCAGGTTATAATAGATGTTATTGCCATCTCTCTGAAAGTTCTCATGCTCTTTCTCTTCGATCAGCACGATAAGATCGCCGGCCGATCCTCCTCTTCTGCCGGCATTACCCTGCCCGCGAAGGGTGATGTAATTACCATTGGAAACACCGGATGGAATGTTGACCTTAATGGTCTCCTCTCCTTTGATACGGCCTTCCCCAGAGCACTTCTTACATTTGCTCTTGATAATGCGGCCTTCCCCATTACAGGTTGGGCAAGCCTGAACATTTACCATCTGTCCCAGCATGGTTCTGGTAACCTGTCGGACTTCCCCCATACCATTACATGTAGAACATGTTTCAAAATCGGAATTGGTTTCTGCTCCTGTGCCATCGCATTCATCACACTTGATCTGTTTTTTGATCTTAAGCTTTTTCTCAGCTCCAAATGCGATCTCTTCGAGGGTAAGCGGCATTCTGATCTTCATATCCGACCCAGGCTGTCCAGGCTCTCTACGGGCTCGTGAACGGCCTCTACGCCCCCCTGCACCAAATGCTTCCTCTCCAAAGAAGCCACTACCGAATATATCTCCAAAACGACTGAAAATATCTTCAAAGCCCATATTATCGAAGTCAACTCCGGCACCTCCGCCAAAGCCACCTTGTCCGTTTACACCTGCATGACCAAACTGATCATATTGGGCTTTCTTCTGTGGATCTTTTAATACCTCATAAGCCTCGGATGCCTCTTTGAATTTCTTTTCCGCATCTTCATCCCCTTTATTTCTGTCGGGATGAAATTTCATGGCTTTTTTGCGGTAGGCCTTCTTTATCTCAGCCTCAGAAGCATTTTTATCGACTCCAAGTATCTCGTAATAATCTCTTTTAGTAGACATATTCTATCTTTACTCGCTTACAATTACTTTGGCATGACGAATGGTTCTGTTACCGATCTTATATCCACTTTCCAGAACCTGTAAAACAACATCACTTCCGGTTTTTTCATCAGGTGCCGGTTGTTTCATCATTGCATCATGTAAATTCACATCAAACGGTACACCGGTTTCATCAATTCTTTCAACACCATGCTTCTCGAGCACACTTTTGAATTTATCTGCAACCAGGGTAACACCTTCCAGGAAGCTATCTTCGATCTCAGATTCCTCTGCCGCTTTCAGGGTTCTGATAAGATCGTCAGCAATAGGCATGAAGTCTTCGAGAGCTCCCGCCTTGGCTTCTTCAAATAACTGAACGCGTTCACGCTGTACTCTTTTTCGAACATTGTCGAGCTCAGCAACTTTGCGAAGCAGTGAATCTTTGGTTTGTGCTAATTCATCTTCAAGTTCCTCAATGCGACTTTGTTCTTCATCCACTTCCTGATCTTCGGACTCCTGAACATCTTCTGCATTTTCAGTATCTGCGTTCTCTTTTTCTATAGCCTCCTCTTGCTCGGCTACCTGCTGTTCTGTTTCTTCTTTTTTACTCATTGATGATCGTCAATTGTTAAGATTTTTCTATTTCTGCTTCATGAGGAGCAAATAGCATGCCATTCACCCTAATCACTTCACATAATGTCAAAGTTACTCTTTTAATAGATTAGCCGGAATTGATGACATAAAAAAAGCCCTGCTTAAATTAATAAACAGGGCTTTTGATTTATTTACTTAAAAATTAATTAAGGAATTCGTCAAATGTAATTGAAACGTAGTAAATGGCTCCGAGATTTGGGCCACCATAATTCAAGAAGTGTCTGTTGTTTGTAATATTGCTACCGCCAACTTTCACTATTGAATTCAAATTATTCAATTTATATGAAACCTGTGCATCTACTGTAGATACAGCTGGTACAGTTCCATCCGCAAATGATGAAACCCATTCAAATTCATCTTGCCACCTGTAAGTAACATTAAATCCTAAGTTCTCAGTAATACTTCTATTGCTGAAACTAACATTGAATTTATGTTCAGGTGTATTGTAGTCAAAAATAAATAGATCATCTCTATCAGTAATGAGTTGATTCCAGTTGTAGTTAGCCCCGAGTTTAAATTTATTGGGCAAGCTGTAATCGAAACCAATAACAGCACCTTGTGATTCAACCTCATCATCTACATTGGTATAAATTTGATACGTATTGGAGGCATCACCTGAAAGCAACGATAATGCTGCCCCTGGCTGACTTATAGGAGCCGCAGCCTTTCTTATTCTAAACTGAGCTATAAAATCATTGTAAATATTATAGTAGTATGCCATATCAAAAAATAGCTTATTGCCTAACAAACCTTTGTAACCAATTTCGAAAGACTGAATTTGCTCAGGTTTAACTGGCTCAAATTCAGTATAGGCTTCCAAAACGCCTGGATTAGGAGAACCAGATAAGACAGTATTTGTAAATTCATTTACACTTTCTAGGGTAAACGCATTCTCTGTAATATTGTATTTATCTGCTAGGAAAGGCAGTCCGCCAAGTAAACGTGCAGTCAATACGTTTAGATCGATATATTGCCCCTGAGTTGTAGGATTTCTAAACCCTGTCTGGTAAGAAGCTCTCAGGTTTTGGTTCTCAGCAACATTTATCACAGTAGATAAACGAGGATTAAATTGTCCGTCAAAATTTTCATTTTTATCATAACGAAGTGATGCTGTTAGATTTACACGGTCATCTAACAAGGATTTTGAACCCTGCAGATAGCCTCCATATTCATTGATCTCTACACCACCGGCATCAGCAAAAATGGTTCCATTTGACCTTAACTGATATTGCCTGAAGCTAACCCCTGCTTGCAGGTCCATGAAATCAATCTCATTTTTGAAGTCGTATTGACCCTCAGCATGATAGAATTTTGATTTATCGTCAAATCGAGCGCCATCTGGCACAACTCCCTCAAGAGCGGCTTCTTTTGCGGCTTGAAAGGCGCTGGTACCTGGTTCTATTCTATTAGCATCTGCTG
The DNA here is from genome assembly GCF_056857935.1 of Gracilimonas sp. B-17. Taxonomy (NCBI): domain Bacteria; kingdom Pseudomonadati; phylum Balneolota; class Balneolia; order Balneolales; family Balneolaceae; genus Gracilimonas; species Gracilimonas sp. B-17. The sequence continues at coordinate 484,478 of NZ_JBSXOA010000012.1, read as the reverse complement.
CACCTCTCGCTGCCTGATGAAATTGATTTACAATATTTGGATCACTTAAAATTGCATCAACAGTTGCCTGATTGTACTGAGGATTACCACCCTGCGCTGCAGCAGCAGCCTGAATCATACCTCCAACAAAGGTACCTCCGTAAAGTCCATACCAACTAGAGGTAGGAAGATATGCGTCATTGACTGCAAAACCCACGAAATCAGCAATATAACTATCACCTGAATTCTCAAAGGTACCATAGGCACGTACCATAAAATTGTCACCATCAAGCTGAAGCTTATGTTGAGAGATACTAAAATTACTTAAACTATAGCGTTGTGCTCCACTATAAACAGAAGTACCATAACCATAGTTAAGTGCATAACTGGCTTCTATATTATCATTTATTCGATAATTCAATGATGTACCAAACTTCAGATTCTCTGCATTGTGATCTACCAGAAACTGTTCCTGATAGCCTGTTCTAGCTACTGGCTGAGAAGGTAATGCAGCAACATATTGCTCTACTTCAGATTGTGGAACTCCTGTTTGTGCAGATACAGATTGAGCAATTTGTTGACGCGTTGCAGGATTAATACCTAACAAACCGATATTGAATGTCCCGTCATCACCGTATGTATGAACACCATCATAAGCAGGATTGTTTGCCAAACCACTGTTTAAATTAGAGTTTTTATCGTCATAATTGATTCCTACCCAATCTTGAGCTTGTGAGTAGGAGAAATTCAATTTGAATGCAAATTTATTATTGAAAGATTTAGCATATCTGATAGCCGTTTCATATAAAGGCTGAGCACTTCCTGGTTCACCAAGATTTTCATTACTATCAATGTGATTAAGACCAGATTTGACCATAACACTAAGACCGGGATATCTGAAAGGATCTTTACTATTTACTAACAGAATTCCATTAAAAGCATTAGGACCATAAAGAGCTGAAGATGCACCTGGTATAAATTCCATACTTTCTACATCAAGCTGGGAAGGGCCATTTAAATTACCAATAGGAAAGTTCAATGCTGGAGCTTGGGTATCCATACCGTCAGTCAACTGAACCATTCGGGTATTTCCTGTTGAATTGAATCCACGTGCATTAACAATTTGGAAATTTATACTACTTGTGGTCATGTCAACACCCTTCAAGTTTGCAAGGGTTTTATAGTAATCATCCGAAGCAGAAGTTCTTAATTGAATTACATCTTGCCTTTCTATAGTTACAGGCGCTTCCAGAATACTTTCTTCTACCCTAGAGGCAGAAACTACAACATCCCCTCCTGAGATAGTTTCTTCTTCTAATACTATCTCTAACCCATCAACAACCGATTCAGTTATTTCGACTCTTTTTGTTTGAAAACCCACAATAGTAACTACAAGAGTAAGAGGCGGATCTTGCTGAACGGTTAGATTGAAGGTACCATCTGGTTGAGTGGCAGTTCCAATCACTTTTCCATCCACTTTGACATTTACACCGGCCAAAGGAATACCATTTACATCAGTAACGATACCTGATATTACTGTTTCATCTTCGATATTTGCTGCATACCCATCAAAAGTACACAAACAAAGAGTTAGTACCGTACATAGGATAAGTACTCGCTGAATCATGTTGCTCATATTATTGATCCTTTTAATTTTAGTTATGGTAGGCCTTAGATATGTGAATATCCTTCAGTTCTTTTATGCAGTTTCGCTACATATTTTGATTTTTGGCCGTATTACGTATCATACAGTAAATAAAAGTCTGTTTATAGCATAAATGCAAGCGCTTCCACTTAATTTATTTAGGAATAAAACATCTGCTTGCCTTATTCTTCAATATTATTAATAAATCGTTATAAATCATACCCTAATGCCTCTAAACACATATTTTTCGCTCAATTTATCTTCATTATTTTTATTTCTGATCTTTCTAACGGGCTGCAACTCAAAAATTGATCCTTCAGAAACCCTTGATCCTGAGCCCATAAGCTACCTGGCTCTTGGAGATTCTTACACTATTGGAACAGGAATTGCAGAGGATGATAATTATCCGAATCAGCTTACAGATACCCTCAGCGCAAAGGGTTACGTGATCGATACAACAGTTGTGATCGCTACCAATGGCTGGACCACAACTGATCTTTTAAACGGTATTGAAAAAGCGGATCCAATATCAGATTATGACCTGGTCTCTCTGTTGATCGGAGTCAATAATCAGTATCAGGGATTAGACATAGAATTGTACCAAACCGAATTCATGGAGTTGCTCAGTCAGGCCATCAGCTTTGCAGGCGATGACACCTCTAAAGTCATTGTATTATCCATACCTAATTATGGAGTCACCCCTTTTGGACAATCCAGAAACCCTGTCGTTATCAGGCAGGAACTTGAAATGTATAATTCCATGGCTGAACAATTTGCTTCAGATTATGGGATCCCCTTTATCGATGTAACCGGAATTTCCGAACTGGCTGAAACTGATACCACACTATTAGCCCCTGATAACCTTCACCCATCTGCTAAGATGTATACCATGTGGGTTGAGGAGATGCTGCCAATTATTACTTTAAAACTCAACAATGATGACTGAATTTGATCTTTTGAAAATCGGGTCAAAGCCAGATCCGCTTACAGGTAAAGTATCATTTACAGAATCTATCCAGTTCAAGGTATCTATGGGTATTGCCATAGCAGCAGTGTTAAGTATTTTTACCTTAGACATGATGAATTTTGACGTTCCTGAATGGCTGAACTTCTTTATTTCTATAGGTACTGTTATTGGATATACCTTTGCCTTTATGGCCCTTTTATTTAGTCATAATGCCGGCAAAGTATATTTATCTTCCAATAAGATTGTCATCGATCCTAAAAAGGACACTGAAGAGTTTCCTGATTCTCCCATTAAAATAAACCCTGAGTCACAGATCAAGATCAGTGTTATTCAATCCGCCCGTTTTCCGATAAACCGGACACTGCTTCATTTTCAGATTGTGAAAGGAAACACGGAGTCTGACTTTGGGATGCTTTTGAAAAACAAACAGAAGCATCAACAATATTATGATGTTTTGGATAGTTGGTACAGAGCAGGATTCAAAATAAAAGAATTTGATCAGCTCGGAAGTCGGGTTTTCAAACTAAATCAAGGAAAAAATTATGAAGATGTACAAAGGATCAAAAGAGAGTATGGATTGGAATGGCAGTAAACTCAAAAAGATCACACTAACGGTCAGTCTCTTATTTTTCGGTTTTAGCTGCACCACAATGGCCCAACAAGTTGTTTCTGAACGTACCATCACAATCAATATGAGTGCTTCAGAAATACTGCCGGCCGACCTGATCATTTTCAACGTAACCATTAATGCAGAAGGGAAAACTCCTCAGGAAGCTTTTGAACTGCACAGAGAAAGAGAATCTACCCTGGCCGGTTTACTCAATGATCTAAATATCAAGGAAGATAACATCGATTTTGAGCCGGTACGTATGAACCGACGTCAGCTCAACAATAACAGGTACAATAACGAAGAACCCCAATACATCACAAATACCAATCAGTCCGTCAGTGTAACTTTTAGCGATTTTGATCTTTACGAACGCATTCAGCTCACACTGATTGAAAATGATTTCGATACATTTAATGGTCAATTTTCTTCTACCAAAATAGCTGAAGGCAAGGAAAAAGCCCTGATCTCTGCGATCGAGGCTTCCAGAGAACGTGCGGAATTGATTGCCCGTACCTCAGGAGTGGAAGTTGGAGACGTCTATACCATCAATTACTCCGATCACCAAGTTAGTATACCCAGAAAGGTCAACTCAATGGAAATGATGTCGATGGCCTCAGATGCAACTATGATGGATTTTGCTCAAACTGTAGAAGTGCGATCGAACATCAATATAAGCTACTTCATTAAGTAGGAAGGGCACAAAATTGCCATGCATTTTAGAAAACAAAGTCCAAAATGCATGACATTACTATTTTACCTTCAGGGCTGAGCCTTGTTTACAGCTTTAAAGTATTCAGTCGCTTTCGGGAGTTTGTCTTCTCCATTTAAGGCATTGAACCAGTACTGTTCAACCACTTTGTCTCCGGTTTGCATGAGCAGTTGCATGGTGCCCTGTGATTTATGTTCTGCTATCACCCAGTTTGATATGATATTATAATTTAGGCGGTCATTGGCTCCAAAGGTCTGACTCCGATCAAACTCAAATAAGACTCCCTCACTTACTTTAGTATCCGGAAAGCCTTCCATCTGTGTAAACTCCACACCGGGATTATCTCCCCTTCGGATAAAAGCCTGCAGGGCAATCGGTCTGTCTTCTACCGGAAGTTCCTTCATAGCTTGCAGCCCAAGAACAGCAGAAGCCTTATGATGTCCATGAAATTGTTCGAAGGGCAGCATCAAAAAGAGAAAATCATACTCACCTTCCTTTAGTATCTGTACCAAACGTTCATGCACCCAGTCGGTATTCCACTTTTCCAGCGTTTCGTGAACATCTTCCGTGTAATAAAAGTCAGGCTGATCAAAAAAGAAATAATTTCGAATGCCTACGATCTCACCTCCGGCCATCAGTTCCTGTTTACGAATACCGGGTAAATATTGACGGCCTATTTCTTCTTTATCCAGCTCTTTGTTATAAATATAATTTCCGAGTGTGGAATAGGTATAGCCTCCCTCACCATTCGTCATGAGAGCCAGATCTACCTTACCACCCAGTAACTTTGTGGTTTTAAAAATGGTAGCAGAAAATAATGCATCATCATCAGGGTGAGCAGTTACCAGTAGTACTTTTGGTTCATAATTCAGTAGTGCTTCCTGCGCAGACACCGCAGAACCTGATAGAACCAAAACCAAAATAATCAGATATTTCTTCATCATAGCAATAGATTCAAATGTTTTAATTCGCTCTTTTATTAAATGTAGAGTTGATTATGCTCTTAAAAAACTTGAAATAACAAGTACAGTTCTATAGACGGGGCTCCAACTTGTCCCAAACATTTTCTGCGATCACCTGATGACCTTCAGCGGTTGGATGAATTCCATCACCCTGCATCAGATTTTCATTACCCCCGATCTTATCAAGAATCATGGGAATCAATGGCAGATCATTTTCATCTGCCAGTTCGGGATACATATTCTCAAACTCACTGGTATACTCCTGCCCAAGATTGGGTGGAACCTGCATTCCGGCAAGAATGATCTTTACGTTGGGATATTTCTGCTGCACTTTTTCAATGATCTTTTGCAAATTATCCTTGGTTGAGCTCAATTCGATCCCTCTCAAACCATCATTACCTCCAAGCTCCAGAATAAAAACATCGATCTTTCTTTGCAGCACCCAATCAATCCTTCTGAGGCCACCGGCTGATGTTTCCCCACTCAATCCCCCATTTATCACTTCATAGTTCAGTCCAGCAGAATCGACTTTTTGCTGTATCAATGCGGGAAAAGCCTGACTTTTATCTACTCCAAGGCCTGCCGTGATGCTGTCTCCAAAAAAAAGAATTCTTTTTTGTTCTGAACTCTGGGCCTGAACTGATGTCAGACTAAATAGTAAAATTATGGCCAATATTGATCTCATATAATTATTCTAATAACAATTTAGATTTCCGGACGTAATGTTTTGAAACTTTTTAAGGAATGTTTCATCAATAAACCGTTGTTTGAGTCGGTATCATTCAAAAAATCAAAGACGTGTCAAATATACTCGAAGTTCATCAGCTATTCAGAAAATTTCAAAGTGGAACCAAGACCTTAACGGTCGTAAACGATATTAATTTTTCAATTCCGGAAGGGATCTCCTGTGCCATAGTGGGACCATCCGGATCGGGCAAAACCACCCTTCTTGGTTTATGTGCCGGTTTGGACCGACCCTCATCCGGTACGGTTACATTAAATGGTATCCCACTCAATCCTTTAAATGAAGACGAAAGAGCGCAGGTTCGAAACCAACATGTAGGGTTTGTTTTTCAAACCTTTCAGTTGGTTCCCACTCTAACGGCCATCGAAAATGTGATGGTCCCTTTAGAGTTGAGAGGAGAGGCTACCAAAGAAGTACGTGAACGGGCACGGGAATTACTGGAAAGTGTAGGACTGGGAGATCGCACTCACCATTATCCAACTCAACTTTCGGGAGGAGAACAGCAGCGCGTGGCCATAGCACGAGCCTTTATCAACAACCCAAAGATCCTTTTTGCTGACGAACCTACCGGAAACCTGGACACTGAAACCGGTGAATACATTGAAAACCTGATCTTTGAATTGAATGAAAAGCAGGGCACCACTCTCGTTATGGTAACCCATGACCTGGAACTTGCCAAAAAATGTGACCGGATCATACGCCTTAAAAATGGTCTGGTCAATGAAGATACCCACGCAGAAATTGAAACTGAAAGGGTGTCTGAATAAGTATTATGAGTAATAAAAAATCTCTGCTTTGGACTGTAAAAATGGCCTGGCGCGATTCAAGATCACATCGCTCCAAGTTGTTTCTTTTTATGGCTGCCATCATTGTAGGCGTGGCAGCACAGGTTGCCATTACTTCCTTCAGGTCAAATTTAAATAGCAGTATTGAGAACCAGGCCAAGGAACTGCTTGGAGCTGATCTTGAGGTTGAACGAAATGCTCCTTTTCAGGAAGAACTTCAGGCTGTACTTGATTCATTGGGTGGTGAGGTATCAACTGCTCTTGAGTTCAATTCGATGGCTTTCTTCCCGAAAAACGGGAACACCCGGCTCTCACAGATCAGTGCCATTGAGGGCGATTTTCCGTTTTACGGCGACCTGATCACTGAGCCGGCATCTGCGGCCCAAACTTTTCAGAGTAACGGCGGCGCCCTGGTCGATGAGCCGGTTATGAGATTATTCGACTTACAACCCGGCGACTCCGTCAAGATCGGGCAGGTGACTTATGAAATTGAGGGTACACTGATAGAGATCCCCGGACAACCCGTTGCTGCTTCGTTTTTTGGACCGCGTATCTTCATTCCGAAAGAAAATGTTGAAGCAACCGGATTATTGCAGCGAGGCAGCCGCCTGGAGTATGTGTCCTGGCATAAATTTCCTGAGGGTACCGATATGGTTGCGGTGGATGAACGACTCGATGACCTCAGGGATGAGCAGGGTCTTCGGTTTGGATACGACACTGTTGACGAACGTGAGGAAGAGGTTGGTGAAGCAATTCTGTATCTGTCTAATTTTCTGAATCTTATCGGTTTCATTGCCCTACTGCTGGGTGGTATCGGTGTGGCAAGCTCAATCTTTGTCTATATAAGGCAAAAGATCAATACCGTGGCTGTATTGCGTTGTGTTGGCGTATCATCAAATCAGGCCCTGCTGATCTATCTTATTCAGGCAGCTGCAATGGGTTTAGTGGGCTCTGTATTGGGAGCGATCATTGGCTCCGGAATACAAATGTATTTGCCGGTTCTGGTTCAGGATTTTCTACCGGTAGATATTGAACTTTATATATCATGGACCTCCATTGCCATTGGAATAGGGACCGGCCTGATCATATCTGTGCTTTTCGCCCTGTTTCCACTTTTAGCGGTCAGAAAAATATCACCACTCTACTCCATCAGAAGTATTCAGATCAATTTGACCCATCTTTTATCGAATTATACAAAGATCATACTTTCGACCGTCTTACTTGTTTTTGTGACAGCCTATGCGTGGCTGATGATCGGAGAAGTGCTACCATCCCTGGCATTTACAGGTGGTTTGGTTGTATCACTTTTGTTACTGACCGGGTTTGCAAAATTGATCATGAAGGGTTCACGTAAATTTTTACGTGCCGGTTTCTCGTATGAGCTGCGTCAGGGTTTAGCCAATCTGTACCGACCTAATAATCAGACCACCACCCTGCTATTGACCTTTGGACTTGGAGTCACAATGATCAGTTCCCTGTATTTGACCCAGGATATGCTTCTTGATCAAATAGACTTTGGGGGTCAGGAAGATCTTCCAAATTTGGCCTTATATGATATTCAATATGATCAAAACGATGGTGTTAATGATATCATCAGGTCAAACGGGCATGAGATCCTTCAAAACGTACCGATTGTAACTATGAGAATACAATCCATAAATGGCATGTCACCTGAGGAGCTGCGGGAGGATACCACGACCAATCCCAGGGGTTGGGCCCTAAACCGTGAATATAGGTCTACCTATCGTGACTCGTTGTTGCCTACCGAATCTATTGTAGATGGTGAATGGATCGGGCAAACTGATGGCTTCGAACAGATCGTGCCTATTTCAGTAGAGGTTGACCAAATGGAAGACCTTGATGCCTCCGTTGGAGATACTTTAACATGGGACGTACAGGGTATACCGATACAAACATATATTGCCAGTACGAGAACCGTTAAGTGGGATCAGCCCTCCCCAAACTTTTTTGTTGTGTTCCCGGCAGGAGTTCTTGATAATGCTCCTCAATTCTTTGCCACTACCATTAAAACAGATGGGAGGAACTCATCCCTTAAACTGCAACAAGACCTAGTGCAGGCATACCCGAATGTCTCGGCCATTGATGTTGGGCTAGTATTCGAGACCGTTCAAAATTTCCTGGATAAAGTCACTTTTGTCATTAAGTTCATTGGGTTGTTTAGCATCATAACTGGTCTGATAGTGCTTGCAGGTTCGGCAGCTACCTCACGGTTTCAAAGAATCAGGGAAGCCGTTCTGTTAAGAACACTTGGGGCTTCAAAAAAACAGGTAGTCAAAATACAGGTCATCGAATATGCTTTGCTGGGCATTATGGCTTCTATAACCGGATTGGTGCTTTCACTGGGGGCAAGCTACCTGATCGGATATTTTTATTTCGAGATCAATTTTGTTCCGGATTTCATTATTATAGGTGTAGAGATAATCATACTTACCGCACTCGTCTTAATTATTGGCCTGCTGAATACACGGGGAATTCACAACAAACCACCGCTGGAAGTTCTAAGAGCAGAAGTAGAGTAATAAGACAATACAAGTGGGAACATTTTTTATCCTAAGTTGTTTTATATCAATGAATAACAATACTAAAAAAGAGACGAACCTCATGAATACAAAAAGTTTAAAATATATCTTATTCGGGTTAATACTGGTTCTTCCATTTTCTGCATGCCAGAACTGGAGTAAAACAGCCAAAGGAACTACGATCGGCGCCGGAGCCGGTGCCCTGGCAGGTGCTGTGATTGGTAAAGCTGCCGGAAACACGACCACAGGGGCTATTGTAGGTGCTGCCGTAGGTGGTGCGACTGGGGCCGCCATTGGCAACTATATGGATCGGCAAGCAAGAGAATTGGAACAGGATCTCGAAAATGCAACTGTTGAACGTGTTGGAGAGGGCATCAAGATCACTTTTGACTCAGGTATACTTTTTGACTTTGACTCTTTTGCCCTGAAGGAGCAATCAAAAGAAAATATTGCGAACCTATCTGAGATCCTAAAGAAGTACGAAGACACTAACATTATGTTTGGTGGACACACAGATAGTCGAGGTTCTGAAGAATACAATCAGGAGCTTTCCGAAAAACGCGCTCGTTCTGTAGCAGAATATTCTGCTTTTACGGGTGTTGATGCTGAAAGAATGACCATCGTAGGATATGGCGAAGAACAACCTGTTGCCACCAATGATACGGAAGCAGGGCGGCAACAAAATCGCCGTGTTGAGATCGCCATTTGGGCAAACGATGAACTTAAGAAAGCGGCCGAAGAAGGCAGAATAGGTAACTGATCTTATTTTCTTTATCGGTTTAAGTCCTGCATGGTACCATGCAGGACTTTTTTTATTTATACTTGTTACCACATATCATAAGTCACCAGATTTCAAATACCATGGTAAAAAAGATCACCAGAAGAATTCCGATACCTCACTTTCTTCGCCATAAAAAGCATTCTAAAAAACCGGGTCAGGCTCCCGGCACCCTGCACTTTACGGGTGAAAAACGCCTCGATAAGGTGCAGATCAACCTCTGTGATTATGATGTTGAACAACTTGGGGAATACGATATCACAGAAATTGAGGAAAGTAAACCCTATCTGGAGTCACCCTCAAAAACCTGGGTTAACGTACTTGGGCTTCATGATGTTGAAAAACTAAAGCATATCTGGAATTACTTTGGGCTCCATCCTCTTGTCCAGGAAGACATCCTAAACACCAGTCAAAGAGCCAAGATTGAGGAGTACCCTGATCAAATATTTTTTGTACTTCGCATGATGAGCATTCCTGAAGAATCCGCAGAATTGCATGTCGAACAGGTAAGTATCGTATTGTATAATGACAGTGTTCTTTCCTTTCAGGAAGATGATTTCCCGATCTTCGAGCCGGTACTGCACCGTTTAAGAAATAATGCTCCTAGATTACGTAAAGAAGGTCCTGATTACCTTGCATATGCCTTACTTGATACCGTTGTGGATCATTACTTTAAAGTGATGGAAAAGTTAGGCGACGAGATCGAAACGCTTGAAGATCATATTATTTCCAATGTAGATGATAATATTCCTGAACAAATTCATGCTTTAAGAAGAAAAATCTTGTACTTCCGCAAAGCCATTTGGCCTCTGAGAGATAGTTTAAATAACCTGCTTCGTGAGGAATCCTCCTTGATAAACGAAGAGAATAAAATATACTTTCGGGATGTTCACGACCATTTGGTGCAGATCATAGATGGCATAGAAAATTATAGGGATATGATACTCGGTATGCTAGATATGTACATGTCTCACGTCAGTAACAAGATGAATGAGGTCATGAAAGTTCTGACCATCATTGCCACCATTTTCATACCTCTTACCTTTCTTGCAGGAATTTATGGAATGAATTTTGAATATATGCCCGAACTTTCTGTAAAATGGGCCTATCCTGCCGTTTGGGGCATAATGATACTGACTACTATGGGTATGATCTTCTACTTTAGAAAAAAGAAGTGGCTCTGATTATATGATATAATTAAAATAAGATCCTGAACCCAACTTGTACTCTAAAATCCTGTTTCTTAGTCTCAAATGTTGTGGACTGGGGTTGGTCGTTAAAATCGATGTAGTTATACAATTCAGAACGGTCGTTCTTTTCCAGATAATGTCCAGATACATCGATCAAGAAGCTATCACTTAACTTGAGGTCAAAACCGGCAGAATAGACCTTGGTATCTTCAGGAGTTAACTTACTTATTGCAGGCATATATGAATAAGCAGCCCTGATTCCTGCTTGGTCATCCAGTCTTTTTCCAACACCAACCTTGAAATTCGTTACTGATTCGTAAGTTTCTTCCATAAAATCATTCAGGCTCTCCTGTTGAGCTCTCACCTCTACTTCATCAACGAGCCTCAGATCCCGATCAGTTATAAAATCGATCTCTGTATTCTGATAGTCTATGTATTCAGCAGATGCTGATATAGAAAAACCTGCAAAGTCCAATAAAGCAGCACCTAGTTTAAGCTGTCCGGGTTGTTCTATTCGATATCTGAAATTTCCATCACTGGCTACATCGTAAAAGAATGGTTCCGACCCATCATCCAGGGAAGTTTCAATAGAGGAATAATAATTTTCTGAGACTCTGATAGTTGCAGGGAGCATGTAACTTGCTCCAACATTCAATCCTGAAAAAATCTTATATACCAAACCTGCCCGGTATTTCCCCCCATTTACATCCACATCCACTTCATCATGAACTAAGATATTATCAATATCGCTGCCCTCTATAAAGGTTCCGTCATAATCGTTTTGAGAATCATATTCCAGGAAATCACGTCTGTAGGTATACTCCCCTGTAAAGTAGCTAGCTGAAAATCCGAAGAACAGATCCTTCCTGAATTCTGTAGCTGCAAAGAAAGAATACTCCCCAAGATAGGTACTGTATTTTATATCAGCTTCCTGATCGATACCAGGAAAAGTACCAGGAGGAAAACCGATCCTAAAAATGGATTCCAGATAGGTCGAATCAACATCACCCCAGTCAATGGCATAAGTTTGAAAGGCTAATTCATTGTATTCACTGTCAGGGTCCAGAAAAGAGTCCGTAATGGTATTATCATTATTTCTTCCGGAAATTCGAAATGCATTATTAGCTGAAGAAGTGCGATTATAGCCCCCACCAATAACAAAACTACCTTGCTGTGTAGGAAAATTATATACGAATCCGAGATCCCCAAGTATAGTAGCAGATCTTTCAGCCTCTATATCATTACCCAAATAGAAATTCTCGGTTTGAGTATTCTGATTATATAAACTGAATGAAAATTGACTGTCTCCCAACAAAGCCATTGCTGCCGGATTATCAAGATAACTGCCAAACCCATATCCGTTTGCCACTGATGGCATAAAAGATGAAGGGTTTCCATTCATATTTTGACTACTGAACTCTAATGCCAGATTCGGATAGCTCGACGGATTCAGTCCATTTTGAGCAAAAACCAGAACATTTGAACATAGCAATAGTGTGATTGTCAGATATAGTTTTTTCATTGATAAAGCCTTCTCTATTTTTTAAGCCATCCGTATTTTTAAACTCTAAATCAGAGTAAGTATCTAGTTTCCGCCTCTGGACCGTGTTTTGGAGCTACTTCGTGAACTGCCTTTACTTGAAGATCTACTACTCTTACTTCTGGTTACTTTGCTGGAACCGGAATTATTTCTGCTACTGCTTCTGATACTTCCATTATTGGACGAAGACCGATTGATAGCACTTCGTATCGATCTCATGTTTCTTCTCTGATCATTCTGCTCTTTAATAAGTCTATTTCTATAGGTTTCCCTAAAAGAACTTCTGGTGCTATTATCAACAGACCTGAAAGTGTTCCCATAGTTCAGGAATGAACTCCTGCTTGTATTAACTCTGCTATTATCATCTATCCTTTTAACCGGTACTGAATAGACAGAACGGTTGATCCTGGTTGATGAATTACGATCAAAACTATATCGATTATCATTTGAGCTCAGGTTGCCGGATCCCCTGGTTCGTGATGAACTGTTTCCGGATGAAGTTCTTGATCTTGATACACTGCTACCTTTGTCATTATTAGATCTTGACCTACCAACCGAAGCACCTGAACCATTGTTACCGGAGTTAGATCTGTTAATGTTACTTCCTGAACCCCTGGATCGGCTTGAACCGCTGCTGGATGTTCCTCTGGACCTACCTACGTTTCCTGAGCTTCTACCAACTGAACCGGATCTGCCTGTACTTCTTACACGAGAACCATTGTTTATGCCTCGAGTTCTGATAGAAGATCCCCTGGTTCTTGGAGTGTAATCAGATTTTGATCTGCTTCTGTATGAATCTCTATTGACCAGCCCACTATTTCTTGGACCTTTTCTATACAATTCAGCACTTCTTCTATACCGATCGGTTTTAGTGTAACTGTTATAGTACACTAAAGTGTTATAGTATGGGTTTCCGTAGAATCCTGAATAACCGTAATAACCGAAAGGGCTATAAAAATCAAAGCCGTATGGGTAATAACTATACATTCTGTAACCTGCTGGTGTATAGTACCAATATCCGGTTGGACTATAAATATCGAACGTATGGTTTGAAACCCAAAGACCATTGAATCCACCAAAATGCAGACTAAATCCTGCTCCCCACATATAATGTCTATGGAATCTATGGCTGTTTAAATGCCAGCTGTTGTAAGCCCATGGTTTGTAGCCGTAGAAATAGGAATTTCTGGCATATCTCTGAGCAGCTCTTTCGTATCCACCATCAAAGCCGTCCTCATATCCATTGCCATACCCATCTTCGTAACCTTTCCAGTAAACATTGTCGGCATAATTTTCTTTATACCAATTCTCAGTTTCGTAATCTTTGTAATAAATACCTGCTTCTTCTAATGCAGCGTAATCCTCATCGTAATAATCAGCACTGTAAGCTTGGCGTGCCTGATTTTCTCTATATTCATCGTACCGGTAAGACCTGACAGCATCAGGATTTTCACGACCGTCTTCAAAACCATCCCAGGCATAATAATCTGAATAGCGATCACGCTCAGGGGATGATCTTTCGTAAGCCGGAAACTGAGTGTAACAACCTGAAAATATTATAGGAATGATCAGTAAGGATAATCGGCTGAATATTTTTGAAGCTTTCATGAGTCTCACCTTTATAGTGATTAATAATTTCTTAAATGAATATGTCACATCTCAAACAAAAAATAAGTCACATGATAATGTTAGTCTAAATTTCACCTCTCAGTGACTTTGCAATAACTTCTGCTTTAGAATTAACGTGTAGTTTCTTGTAAATATTCCGAATATGAGCTCTCACCGTGTCTATGGAGATGTCATACCGGTCTGCTATAAGTTTATAGCTCAGTCCATCTACCAAACCGTTTACTATATCCTGCTCCCGATTGGTGAGCATACTGTCTTCATTTTTTTTGGGAGCTTCTTCATTAAAATGTGAGATCACTTTTCTGGCTATCTGTGGCGACATTGGGGCTCCACCTTTCAATAGATTTTCAATTGACTCTTTGATCTCCGGCAGTGAAGTGTGTTTTAACAAGTATCCTGAAGCACCGGCCTTCAGCGAATCAAAGATCTTATGAGAATCGTGATAAACAGTCAGCATGATGATCTCAATTTCCGGGTATTTACCTTTGATAACTTCCATTCCTTTGATCCCAGACATTCCAGGGAGTTGAATATCCATTAGCATTACATCCGGATGTTTATGTTCTTCAAGATAATCCAGCATTTCTTCTACCGAATCTACTGCTACCGGACATTCCATATCTTTTTGCATGTCAAGATATCTCTGAATCAGGTCTCTGATCTTTTTGTTGTCTTCAACGATTCCAATAATGGCCATAATATCACCTTTGATTCGGTTTTAACTTTCCATTTACCGTAATAGAAAAACCGTTTTCTGTATTAATACTAATATCTGCTCCAATTCTTTTCGCTCGCATTTCCATGTTACGTAGCCCATGCCCGGTTTTCTTGGTACCTCTTCCGGTGGTACCATTATCCAATATATAGAATTCAAAACTTCCATTTTGGTTTTCCATCTTAATTACGACCCGGTCACCATTGGAATACTTGGCAATATTATTTACCGCCTCTTTAAATATCAGGTATACATTTTCTTTGACTGAAACCGGTAGCTTATTTTCCATATTCAGGTTGTCAAAATCATACCAGACGTCCATATTTTTCTGTTCCAGTGTATTTATAACATAATCTTGCATACGATCGGTCAGATCGCCCAGGGTGTCATTTCTCGCATCGATAGACCAAACAATATCATCCAGGCTTGAAACGATCTTACGGCACTGTTCTCCAATCTGAGCCAATGATTTCCTGATCTCTCCCTGAACATCACCGGCCTGTAAAAAATCTGACTGAAGAGCGATCTCTGTTAAACTGGCACCTACATCATCATGTAGATCACTGGCAATCCGAACCCTCATTCGTTCAATATCGATCATCTTACGAGCCCGATAGTAATTGTAGAATAAATAGATGATACCAATAATAACAGCCCCAATTAGGGCCCAAAACCACCAGCGTAACCAAAAAGGAGCCGAAATAACAAATTTCAACTCTTCAACTTCCGGACTCCATGCCCCATTGATATTTCTACCATGTATCCTAAAAGTATATTCACCCGGTGGCAGAGAGGGATACTTCACATTCCTTGAATTTGTTCTTTGCCAATCCGGGTCAATACCACTCAAGCGATATTCATAAAGTATCTGATTTGGAGCAGAAAAATTGATACCCGTATAATTAATCTCTAGGTAGTTTTCACGATGCGAAAGTTTAAACTCCTTATCAGGCTGATAATTTCTTCCAGAGGCATTTACTCCGGTAATATGTACTTTAGGAGGAACCTGACTGACCGTATATCTATCCGGATAGAACCTGCTGAATCCTTCTACGGTACCAAACCACATAGTTCCATCACTGTCTTCATAAACAGCCCCAAGGTTAAGCTCATTGGTGATCAAGCCAAGTTCTTTATTCAGGATCTTAAAACTAAGATTCCTGTTTCTTTCATTTGAACTAAAATAGGTGTCTTTGTCAAAACGTATCACTCCGGCTGTTGACCCGATCCAGTAAAAACCTTCCGAGTTTTTGTGAATAAAATAGGAAACATCGTCAGGAAGACCTTCTTCTACCGTAATGCTCTGAAATTTCAGACCATCAAACCAGGCGATACCTCCAAAGGTTGCGGCCCATATCGTACCGTCATCATCATGCATCAAATTCATAACGGCATTATTTGGCAAACCTTCCTGAATGGCAAAACTCTGAAATTCCCCTTCTAGATACCTGGTAACTCCGCCATAGGTGGCGATCCATATTGAGCCGTCATCGCCTTCCACAGAATCCAGAACCCTGTTACTGATGATCCCATCTTCAACAGTTATTTGCTCAAAATTCCCTTCGCGATATCGAATGATCCCATCGTCATAGGTACTGATCCAAAAGCTACCATCTGAAGCTTCCATTACATTACGGACCTTTCTGAATGGGAATTCCTCATCCCTGAATACATTCAGAGCACCATCTGTAACCTTAGCTAATCCTTCTCTCATACCGATCCAAATATCCTCTTTTGAATCCTTGAACAGCGTATAAATCTGATTGTCAGGTAAAGACGAATTCATTTGATAGGGTGTTAGAACTCCATCCTCATAAATAGTAATACCACCCCCGTATGTCGCTATCCAAATTCTTCCATTCTCATCTTCTGTGAAAGAAGTGACCAGGTTGTTCGTGAGACCAAGTTCGGTATCGTAGTTAGCGAAATAATCTCCCATAAAAAAATTAACCCCACCCCCAAAGGTTCCAAACCACACATTTTCTTCATTATCTATTAAGCTCGAATAAATGATCTCATTCGATATACCGGAACCTTGATCAAAATTCTTAAAATTATCACCATCAAAATGACTGATACCACCTTCTGTCCCGATCCATAACCCTCCCTTCTCAGTGATCGAAATGGTTCTTATCAGGTTATTTATTAACCCATCCTGTGTGTTGAAAGTATCAAACCCTTCCCCATTAAATTTAGCCAGGCCACTACGGGTCCCGATCCATACTATTCCGTTTTCATCTATTTTAACATCCCGGATACGATTGGCTGGTAATCCATCTTCTGTTTTGTACGTTCGGAAATTTCCGCTTTCAAGAACGGTCAGTCCATCTCTAGTTGCGAACCAAAGAGTACCATTTTCGTTTTCGGCAATTGCCCGTACCCTGTTATCACCAAGGCCATTTGAAGTCGTATACTGTGCGATCTGTATCCCATCTGAATAATGCCAGACCCCGTTTCCATCAGTTCCGAACCACAGGTCGCCTAGCATATCCTGGTAAATACTGATGACCGTACTGTTATTCAATGCGCTGTAGTCAGTATCAAAATAAATACTATCACCCTTTATATAGTTGACCCCGGCTTCCGAGCCAATCCATATCCTTCCCTGCTCATCTTTTAAAAGAGATCGCAGGCGGCTGCTATTCAAACCTTGTTCTTCAAAATAATTACGAAAAGTGATCCCATCATATCGGTTCAGGCCAAAACCTGAAGCCAGCCAAATGTACCCGTTATCATCTTGCACAATATCATACACAACAGATTCACTTAATCCCTGTTCAATAGAAAATGCCCGGAAAGGATAACGTTGTGCCTGAGCCGTTCCTATAATGCAGAATAAAAGTGTGAGTATGAGTACGGTTTGTTTCATGTCAGTAAATGTAACGCAAACAACGCAGCATTAGTAGGTCATAAAATGATATAAATTAAAAAGCCCCACATATGATATCATATGCAGGGCTCATCTCACGATATTAAAAAAATGATCAGCCTAAATAGGCTCTCAGTGCAGCGCTTCTGTTATGGTGTCTCAGTTTTCTAAGTGCTTTTTCCTTGATCTGACGTACACGCTCACGCGTTAGGTCGAAACGTTCTCCTATCTCTTCTAATGTGAGAGAGTGTTCACGGCCTATACCAAAATACAGGCGAATCACTTCCGCTTCACGCGTGGTCAGTTTTGAAAGAGCCCTTTCTATCTCAACTTTCAGAGATTCTCCCATCAGGTCGAAGTCCGGATTAGGGATCTCTTCGTTCTCTAGTACATCCAGAAGCCTGTTATCCTCTCCCTGTGCAAATGGTGCATCCATGGAAAGATGACGACCGGAGATCTTAAGGGTATCAGCCACTTCACCAACCGTCATCTCAAGACTTTCAGCGAGTTCGTGTGCAGAAGGTACCCGTTCGTATTCCTGTTCTAGTTTTGAAAGTTCCTTACCAATTTTATTTAAAGCACCTACCCTGTTAAGCGGTAAACGAACAATACGGGACTGCTCGGCCAGTGCCTGCAAAATTGACTGACGTATCCACCAAACCGCATAGGAAATAAACTTAAATCCACGGGTCTCATCGAAACGTTTTGCGGCTTTGATCAAACCAAGGTTTCCTTCGTTGATCAAATCACCCAAAGAAAGCCCCTGATTCTGATATTGTTTAGCTACAGAAACAACGAATCGAAGGTTAGCTTTTGTAAGATCTTCAAGTGCTCTTTGACTCCCTTTCTGAATTTCTTTAGCTAGGCGAACTTCATCGTCCGGTGTAATTAATTTCTCTTTTCCAATTTCGTGCAGATAGCGATCTAATGACTCTGACTCACGAGTAGAGATTCCAGAACTTTTTGCCACTGTATATATATGGTTTAATGAATGTTAGAGTAAGCAGATGCGCAGACAACTTTATTTAGGTTTTAGATAATCACGTATCTATCTCATGAATATTGCGCCTGCATCCTAATAAATTTTACAATTAGCTAATATAAGCAATTATTGCTACAATTATAAATTCACATTAATGCTTTCTAAAGGCTACTGATTTTAGTTTGCCCTGTGTTAGCTTATAAATGATTTCCCGGGGAAATCATTCGGGAGATTGAAAAAGGATGCAACACTCTTCGCTATGTCAGAAAAGGTATCACCTGTTCCAATCTCTTCCTGAATTGCTCTGCCTTTTGGAAACACAAGTAATGGAACAAATTCTCTCGAGTGATCCGTACTCTTTGAACAGGGATCATTACCATGGTCTCCTGTGATGATCAACAGATCCTGCTCTCTAATTTTTGAAATAATTGCAGGAACTGCCCGATCAAATTCCTTCAGGCTTCCGGCATATCCTTCCGGATCCAGTCGGTGTCCAAATAATTGATCTGTATCGATCAGGTTCACGAACACTAAACTGTTTTCGATATTCGATGACATCAAACCCAATAACTCAGAGATTCCCTCCGCATTACTTTTCGTAGTGTGAGAATACGTAAAACCCATACCGGCAAAGAGATCAGCAACTTTCCCCACAGAATGAGTTTCGACACCTGCATCCTGAAGCTTATTTACTAAATTATTCTCAGGTGGCACAGAAGAATAATCATGTCGCTGGTCAGAAATTCGTTCGAAATGACCTACCTCCCCCCTAAATGGACGGGCTATCACTCGCCCTACTTCATGTTCTCCTACGCAAACTTTATTTCTTGCGATCTCACACCATTCGTAAAGTTTCTCAATACTTACCACATCAGTATGGCATGCAACCTGAAATACACTGTCAGCAGAAGTATAAACGATCGGCTCACCGGTATTTAAATGCTCTTCGCCAAAATCCCGGATCACATCCGTTCCAGAGTAAGGTTGATTACACAATACCCCTTTCACTCCAATTTCCTCACAAAATGAAGCAATTACCTCTTCCGGAAAACCATTGGGGTAGGTTGGAAAGGGTCGATACATCTGAATGCCGGATATCTCCCAGTGTCCTGTAGTAGAGTCTTTTCCTGCTGAGACTTCCCTCAGTTTACCATAGGCGGCCAGTGGTGTTTTATTTAAAGGCACCGAAGCAAGCGGGATTATATTTCCTATTCCCATTTTTTGGAGATTTGGCAATTCAACTCCCGTTTCTTCCGAAACATGACCAAGTGTATTCATATCAGAATCACCGTAGTCATCAGCGTCTTCCTGAGCTCCTACTCCCAACCCATCAATTACGATCAGATAAACATTCCCCATTATAATTGTACAACCTCAGCTTCACTGTCGTTCATTACATTATTCAATGCTTTTTTGGCACGATCTACCGCCTGATAGGTATTAGTGGTATCCGCTGTAAGTTTAGTAAAACCGGCTTTGAATTCTGCTCTTATCGACCCTCCAATAGATAGATCCAATCCATATTCCATTTTTGCCTTCACCTTATCGATCCATTTTGCAACTGTATCTTCATCGTCACTTTGAATAACAAATGCATATACATAGTCAGAATTATAGCCCATGTACCCCGGGATTCCATATACCGATGGGTTCAAAGCAGTTACGAAATCAGTTTGTATCTTTTGAAGGTCTTCAAGACGATATTTTGTCCGTAATCCGGACACATCTTCAGGTGAAATAAACCCGATCCAGGTGGTTTCCTTACTGCCTTTTTTTATCCGGTCGAGTTCCAGATTCAGACTTAGTTCCCATAATTCAGCCATGTAGGCTCCAAAATTCTGAGTAAAAAGCTCTGAAACTGTTTCTGATTTTTTAACTGATGTCTGAATACTTAACGAAGCTATTCGAACCAGGTTTATCAGCTTATGTTTGGTAGATTCCTTGAAGGTAAGCGGGTCATTGTCATAACATACGACCACTGCCTGCCTTCTATCGTTTATCATGAGAGGTATTGCCAGTGAAGCTCCGTCAGTTATCGTTTCTGACGATGAGATCCTGCGAGGGTTATTATTGAAATGCATTGTAAAAACCGGTTCACCTTTTTCGAGGGCATCATAGGCAATGCTTTTTTCCTGCAGCTGCAATCCAAGTTTTGGAGGTTTACTAGCTTTAGAAGCTCTCAGTACGAGATTCCAGGATTCCATTCCTGGTGCCAATACCACTGCACCACCACCGGGTATATTATTCTGGATCTCTTTCAACATATTTTCAAGGATCTCTACCCTGTGCTGCCTGTAATCAAGTTTAGCAATAGATCTCTCATACTCTTCCCATTCTTCCTGTCCCTCATGCAGGTCCACGACTTCAAGGTAGGTATCCAACACATTGACCAGGGCGTTGTTATACGAAACGATCCGGTCATGGATCATTTCCTGATCGATCTCTTTTTCACTTTCCAGAACTGTTAAGGCTACCGTCTCACCTTTATTGATAAAAGGTATAATTAGAATGCTTTTAGCTTGTACAAAATCAAAATAGTGCATCAGCTTAGCCTTGGAGATATCTTCGCCCACTACCAATTGTATGAGATCCTCAGCATCCTGGAACTCATTCAAGAAATGATTCTCAAAATTCACCCGGTCTTTGAACATCACATTAGGCAAACGTGTACTATTCGTTTCCCATACAAATTGTTCCCTTGAACGATTCACCCAACACATGTGAGCCAGTTCTACCCCGGTTGAGGTCCTCAGTAAATGCACCAGATCCTCAATGATCTGCTTGAACTCTCTGAGTGCTTTATCCTGTCGATCTAATGACATTTTTTATTTTTTTTCGAAATGTACATTTCTGTTTAAGTGTAGGAAATTCTATACACACTTTCCTGACGTGGATCATCTGCAGTTTCTCTTATATTTTTTCTGCCATTTCCTCGGCATCTTCCATCATCTTTTTGAAAGAGGTCAAACCTTTATCCCAGAAATCAGGTTGTGTGATATCAAGTCCCATTTTAGAAACCAGGTCTTCCGGCCACTCAGATCCTCCCGCACTCAGCAGCTCCAGATATTTATCAGAGAATCCTTCAGGTCGCTGCGTATATTCCTCATAAAGAGCCAGCACCAGTAACTCACCAAATGCATAGGCATACACATAACCGGGTGTATGCAGAAAGTGAGGAATATAACTCCACCAAATACCGTATTCCTCCGTCAGTGTTACAGAATCACCATAAAGAGCCTTCTGTTGCTTCATCCATAGCTCTGAGAACCTTTCAGTAGTAAGTTCACCCTCTTCACGGCGAGCTGTGTGTATGGCATGTTCAAACCGATTCATTGAGATCTGACGAAATACCGTAGCTATAGTATCATCGATCTTACCAATCAATAATGCTAGTTTTTCTTTGGGATCATCCAATTCTTTCATCAGTTTCTGAAAAACCAACATTTCTCCAAATACTGAGGCCGTTTCAGCTGTGGTTAGTGGTGTTGAAGACTGAAGTACACCTTGCTGTCTGGATAAATATTGATGCACTCCGTGACCAAGTTCATGTGCCAGTGTTTGTACATCGCGGATCTTTCCATCAAAATTCATAAATACATAGGGGTGAACCGATGGTACCGTACCGGCTGAATAAGCACCGCCCCGTTTACCCGGTTTTATTGCCGCATCGATCCATTTTTTCTCAAAGAATTCTTTTGTGATCTCACCCATTTGTGGGTGAAACTTTGAGTATGAATCCAAAACCATATCACGGGCGGAATTCCACTTAATAGTCGCCTCGTTCTTCAGCATTGGGGCATATCTGTCATAGTCTTTCATTTCATCCAGACCAAGTAGCTTCTTTTTCAGTTTGTAATAACGCTGAACCAGCTCATATTGACCGGTAACTGAATTGATAAGTGCGTCAACCGTTTCCCTATTGGTTTGGTTGGCAAGGTTTCTGGAATCGATCCAGCTTTCGTACTTGCGAAGTTTATCATTGGTGGATTTATCAGCCAAAATGGTATTGAAGATAAACGTAAGCTGACGGCTTAGGTCTTTGAATTTCTTTGTCAGAGAAGCATGAGCCCTTACCCGCAGATCTCTATCACTTTCATGAAGCTTACTAAGTACCTCCTGTTCACTCAGCTCTTCCCCATCAAGTTCAAATTTTGCAGCGCCCAGGGTTTCATCAAAAAACCGAACCCACGCGCTTCGGCCGGTCACTGATTTGGCCGACATGATCTTTTCCTGCCCTTCTTCAAGTACATGTTCCTTGTATCGGCGGGAGCTTTCAAGGTAATGTTTGTATTTTTTCAGTTCATCACTTTCAATGAGCTTTTGTGCCTCTTCTTCCGGGATCTTTAACCATTCTACATCCAGAAATACCAATTTTTGTGAGATCTCTGAAGACAGTTCGTTTGTTTCTGCCACCAACTTTCCATAATCAGTATTACCCGTGTCTGTTGACCACTGAAGGTATGCGAATGAGCCTATCTTTCCGGAAGTATCCAGAATATTCTCATAGGTATCCAACATGTTTCTGAACTCATCAGCCGAAAGTTCAGCGATCCTGCCCCGATATTTATTTGAAAATTCATCAGCTTCTTTCAGTATAGATTCTTTATCCTCAGTCAGCCTTGGGTCGTCATTAGAAGTATAAAGATCAGAGAGATCCCAGTTTACATTTTCGGCGCCGGTCTTGTTGTTCTCAGTGGTCTCGCTCATTCTGTGAATCAGTTAGTTTTGGAGATGATTTTGGAAAGAGTGAATATAGGGCTTGAACACTGTGAATTAAAGCTAATTAATCGATGATCTGATGTATTTAATGAATTAACTATTAGATCTTTTTCGATATTTACCGGAACTGTATGGAAGGTGGCATTTTTCTTTTTTTATAAGCACCTGAATTAATCCCAATTGAAAAACCAAATGAGGCTATCGCACTATTGTACTCACCGCTGTACCCGGCATTAATAAAACCACGCAAAAATAACTCATTACCAATCACTACAGGTGTTTGGAAAACAGACCTGACTCCATACCAGGGAACATAGAATGTTTGGCCAAATATAATATCCTCGCTTTCTGTTAACTGAATGGCATCATTTCTGAAAAAAACTCCCAGGCTAATTCCACCACTTTCCTGATCTTTTATTTTTTTCTGTAGAATTA
This sequence comes from Gracilimonas sp. B-17, assembly GCF_056857935.1. Lineage (NCBI taxonomy): Bacteria > Pseudomonadati > Balneolota > Balneolia > Balneolales > Balneolaceae > Gracilimonas > Gracilimonas sp. B-17. The sequence continues at coordinate 460,679 of NZ_JBSXOA010000012.1, read as the reverse complement.
TTTCTGTATTCCTTAAATAAATTTTCTTACTAATAGTTACAAAGTAATCATCGAACAACTTAACGGTTCCATCTACCTGCCAAAATGCAAACAGAGGCACCGTGCTTCCAAGTGAGATCTTATCAGAATAAGACACTGAAAATGAAGGCATAGGAGTGGCGTATAGATATTCATTCTTGATCGTATCAAGTGAGTCATTTTTTAAGTTATTCGATGGCAGGATATAGGATACACTGGTACCTAATGTACTCTCGATCTTATCGCTAAATGAGGCTGATTCATTAGGCTGTTCTTCAGAAAATACAAGCACTTCAGAAACCGGCATACTGGTTGCACAACCTGCAAATAACAATACACTCAAGGTAGCAATAAGGTAATATTTACGGTAAGGTCCGATTTCTGAAGATTTTAAATGTTTACATAATGCATTCTCTAAAATATTATAATCGATCGATTATTCAAGAATCTTGACCTCGATACTGCTAGGGTATTCAGTGGCATGATAGATCCTTTGCGTTGCCTTGATAAAGTCACTTTCTGATGCCTCAAAGATATTTGGCACATAATTCTGAGGGTTTAGGTCAAATAGAGGAAACCAGGAACTCTGGATCTGAACCTGGATCTTATGTCCTTTTTTAAAGGTGTGAAAGACATCCTGTAGCGGAAGGTCAACATAAGTCACCTTGTTTGGTTCAAATGGCTCCGGTTTCTCATAACTGTTCCTGAAACGGCCGCGAATTGCCTCACTTCGTACAAGTTGATGATAATTATCAAGTTCAACCCCATCCGGTGTATGCTCACCTTCTTCTACAGATGGCGGGTAGATATCGATCAGTTTCACAAAGAAATCAGATGCCGTTCCGGTGGTTGATACATACAGGTTTGCCAGCATATCACCGGCAAGAGTTACATCCTCTTTAAGCACACCCGTCTCAAATGTTATCACATCCGGCCTTCTTGCCGCAAATCGCTGATCTGACGTCATATAAGCTCGAGGAATGAACACCAATTCATCTTTTTCTGTGTATGGAACAGGATGCTCAGGATCACTCACATACTCAGTATATGATTCAGACGTAGAGACCGTTTTGTTTCCCAATGAGCCATCCCCATTGAAATACCAGGTAGTTTTCTGTGCATTTTTAGGAGGCCATTCTGCGAATACAGCCCACTCACCTTTTCCTGTATCATACATATAGGCCTCTGGCAATTCTGTATGATCTGAATCCTTCAGGTATTTCATAAAGAACGGATACTCGATCTCCTTCCGGTAGAATTCAGAGATTCCCTCACCAAAATAGATCTCACCAACGCTTTGATGGGGATTGGGACTGGACCACTGCCCATGACTCCAGGGCCCCATAACCAGAATATTTTTGGTATCCGGATTCTTCTCCTCTATTGACCTGTAGGTATTCAATGGACCATAAAGGTCTTCAGCATCAAACCAGCCACCTACGGTCATGACGGGATGATCAATATCTGTAAGATGAGGAAGGATGTTACGGCTTTGCCAGAATTCATCGTAATTTGGATGCTCAGATAATTCCTTCCAGAAAAAATTATTTTCATCATAGTATTTTACTGATCTGCTTAAAGGGGTCAGATCCGAATACAATAGATACATATCGTTCGTAAAAACTTGGGGAAAATCATACCAAGCGGTATCTGTTGGCCCCTCATGCTGTATGCCAAACAAATTTGTAACATACCAGTAGCCTAATGTATATGCACCGTGATGGTGAAAATCATCAAAGAAGAAATCAGCTATCGGTGCCTGGGGTGATGAAGCTGATAAAGCGGGATGAGCATCAGGTAAAGCAGCCGTTGTATAAAATCCGGGATAAGAAATTCCCCATTGTCCTACCTTTCCGTTATTATTCGGTATGTTATTGATGAGCCAATCTATAGTATCGTAGGTATCTGAACTTTCATCCACCAGATCTTCATCAGTCCTATTCGGTGTCATAGTGGTGTACTGTCCTTCTGACATCCACCTTCCCCTCACATCCTGGCAAACAATAATAAATCCAGCCGCCTGCAGATCAGGATTTCGTATGATGTTATCAGGAATGGCATCTTCCGCATAAGGAGCACAACTGTAGGGGGTGCGGGTCATTAAAATTGGGTACTCATGAGTTTTATCTTTGGGGGCATAAACCGTAGTAAATAGCCTCACACCATCACGCATTTCAATATAATGTTGAGACTTCTCATAGTCTGTGCTTTTAAGCCCGTTTTGCTGACCTACCACCGGAAAAGCAATCAAACCAATGATCAGTATCAACCCTATTACCCTAAGGTTTCCTTTTTGTTTTCTCATGACATTTCTCCTTTTAATTTGAATAATTCATTTAACTGATGATCAAAATTCATCACCCTAAAATTCTCCCTTCTATCCTGTTATACAGTGATCACAAGTACATTGAATTGTAAGGATTTAGGATGCGGTTTCCAACGTTATAAAACGATATTCAACTAGATGAATACAGGTTACAACAAGACGTGTAATTATGTAGGGTTTTTATAGACATTCAAAGATTAACTCAAAGTCTAAACACAAAAAAAGCCTCTATCAGAGGCTTTTTTTAAAGGTTCACAAAACTCTATTTCATTTAACCAAAGTCATACTTCTGGTCTCAATAAACTCACCCGAAACCATCCTTACGAAGTAAATTCCACTTGATAAGTTTCGTGCTTCAAACCTAAGAGTATGAGACCCTGCTAATTGAGGGCCATCCATTAGTGTAGCGACTTCTTTTCCTAACATATCATATACACGGATTGAAACTTCTCCGGATCTTTCCAGGGTATACTGAATATTTGTACCTGGGTTAAAAGGATTTGGATAAGCCGGTGCTAATTTAAAATACTTTGATATTCCGTGAACATCCTCATTACTGGTTGGAACACCTTCTATCCACCTGAACTCGGTTTTCATATATTCTTCCAGCCCTGCTCCGCTATCAACCTCACTGATAATAACTACTAAGTATCCGAAGCTGTCATAAAGAAAGGTTTCTCTCATAAAGGTCTGAAGAGTGGGCGGTTCAAAATTATATTTAACAAATGAAGAATCAATAACTGCATCGGTTCCAAAGTGACCTTCAATCCTTTGCTCAGTCATCCATTCCACACCGGTCCATAAATCAAAATTCTTGTAAAGCTTGGTCAGAAAATCATTTCCTAAATCATAAAATTTCTCACTAATTATCCTTTCAGTATTTTCCCAGCTTCCTTCAAAATATTCCTGAATAGTAACATCCGGTAGTTGCAGGCTTAATAAGGTATATGAAAAGATCAGGTCGTTGAAAGAAAGATCCAGATTTAAATAGAAATTGAATAATTCCTGAGGTGAATAACCTGGATAAATTTCTCGAGTCGTAAACTCCCATTCATCACCAACTTTCTGGGAATAAGTGATCATAGTTGTATCATTTAGATGGGTTACAGTAAATTTTTCATCCTCAATGAAATTGAAATTATCTGTAATAAAGTATGTCCCACCGGATATCACATCATTTGTATAGGTGAATTCATCCTTGCCATATACCACCCAACCGTTTATCCATTCAGCATATAGAATTCCGGTAAGGGCTTTTCCTGCTGTCATTTCTTCGTAACCATAACCGATACGCTCAACATTTTCCAATTGATTCGTCACCATACTGAATTCTTCGTAGATCTCTTGAGACAAATAACCATCTAAGTAACTGTAAGATGTACGCTCACTTAAAGTATAGTTCTGCCCATCATATACTGAACCCAGTACTCTTATGAGTAAATCGTCTTGATACTGATAATTTACTTTCCCACTAGACATCCAGCCTTCTCCTGACCAACTGTATATCTCAGTTTCATTTAATATAGCTGGTTGATTGGTTTTCTGGAGTTTTGGTTTAAAAGTTACTCTGTTCAATTTACCCCATACATTGTCATTTTGATCTGAAAGCATGGGATGCTTTACTTTTAATGTTTTGGTTTGCGCTAACCCCAATTGCGAAACCATCAACAGCGCTAAGATAAGCAGCGCACTTATTTTTATTTTACTCATGAGTTTAAATGTTAATATTAAATAACGGAACGCTCTTTTACGCTAAATCAATATTTCAGTTTCAGCCAGTAAATAGCTTCAATCCCGATATATCCAAATACTAATAGCGTTTTTCTAACTCACCCAAATTATTTCACTATGATAAATCAGTTTCTCTATAGGCTAAGAGTGATCTGACTTTTTCTTTAAAAAATTTAGCTAAAGCGTTTCATTAAAGCTACTTGCCCGAAAAATATTTCTTTCAAATAATTCTTTAAAATCAATTAAGAGTATTACAGAAATTATCGTTTTTTAAAATTGTAATCCTTAATTTTGAGGCTATTGAATTCATCACAAAAACGGTTGTTTTTGAACCATTTTAAAGGAATTTTCATTAGCACAACAAATCGCTGTCAAAATACCGCACGAGGTTAAATAGACCATTGAAATCACTTGAAGCCGTCTTCGGCCCTAATTCCGCACTTGTAGAAGAATTATACGACCAATACCAAAACGACCCATCCTCGGTTCCTGCACACTGGAAACGTTATTTTGATGAGTTGGAAGGCAAACCGGTTGATGAGACTGAACCGGAAGATCTTCAGCCAACTCCTGCTCAGGCTCAGCCCTCACCGGTCCAGCAAAAAAAAGAACCTTCTCAAAAGCAGGATCAAAAGAAAGAAACCAAGGCCCCAAAAAACGCTCAACTTGAAAAGATCAAAGGTGTTGCAACCAAGATCGTTGAGAATATGGATGAGTCACTTGAGGTACCCACAGCTACTTCACTTCGCACTCTTCCGGTAAAGATGATGGTTGAAGATCGTGCGATCATCAACAGGCATTTATTACAGCGTAATGAACCGAAAGCCTCATTTACTCACTTTATTGCATGGGCCATCATACGCGCACTTAAAGAATTCCCGAATCTGAATAGCTCATACTTGTTCATGGATGATAATCACTATCGGGTTATCCCTGATTCTGTGAATCTTGGTGTGGCGGTTGACCTTAAAAGCAAAGACGGTTCCCGTAACCTTGTAGTACCTAACATCAAGGGTGTGGATAAGATGAATTTCAAGGAGTTTCTGCATGCTTATGCTGAGCTAATTGAAAAAGCCCGAAATGGTAATCTTCAGATCGAGGATTTCCAGGGAACGACCATCAGTATTACCAACCCGGGAACTATTGGCACTGTTTCATCCGTACCACGATTGATGAAAACTCAGGGAGCCATCATTGCCACCGGAGCTATTGATTATCCAGCTGAATATCGGGCGATGTCTAAGGAGATCCTGAATCAGCTGGGTGTCAGTAAAGTGATGACCGTTACTTCCACTTACGATCACCGCATCATACAGGGAGCTGAATCAGGTATGTTCCTGAAGAAGATCGACGATCTGTTAAGTGGGCAGGAAGACTTTTACGATCAGATCTTTTCTGACCTGGATATCCCTTACGAGCCTCTTCCATATGGTGAAGACAACTACAGCGGCCCATTTGCTCAAGGGCAGAATACACTTGAGCATGATCAACGCGTGGTTGGTGTATACCGCCTTATCAATATGTATCGTATGCGTGGGCACGTGCTTGCAGATCTGGATCCACTTGGTAAAGAGCCCGGTAAGAATCCTGAACTTGACCTAGAGTACTACGGTTTATCCCTTTGGGATCTCGACCGTGAATTCTACTGTGGCGGTCTGGGAGGAAAAGAACGTGCTACCCTTCGTGAGATACTGAATCTGCTCCGCGATACCTATTGTGGAAATATTGGTGTCGAATACATGCATATTCTTGACCTGGAAGAGCGAAAGTGGTTGCGTGAGGCCATGGAGTCTACCGGTAACAACGCACAGCTTACAAAAGATGATAAGCGAGAGATATTACATAAACTCAATCAGGCTATGGCCTTTGAGGAGTTTCTGCATAAGAAATATATCGGTCACAAGCGTTTTTCACTAGAAGGAGCTGATACTTTTATTCCGATGATACACTTTTTGCTTGAAAAAGCTGGTGAACACGGAATTGAGAAATTCTTCATGGGCATGGCTCACCGAGGGCGCTTGAACATGCTGGTAAATATCATGAACAAGCCATACCACAAAGTATTTGCTGAGTTTGAAGGCAACATTGACCCAGATTCAATTCAGGGGTCCGGTGATGTTAAATACCACCTGGGTGCCAAAGGTATTCACAAAACGGCCAATGGTTCAGAGATCGAACTTCAGCTGATGCCAAACCCATCACACCTTGAAGCCGTTAATCCGGTTGTTGAAGGTGCTGTTCGTGCCATGCAGGACCATCATGACAAAGAGGACCCACAAAAGCGTGTTGTACCTGTACTCATGCATGGTGATGCTGCTTTTGCAGGGCAGGGTGTGGTTACAGAAACCCTGAATATGTCGCAGTTGGAAGGCTATAAAACAGGTGGAACTGTTCATATTATTATAAATAATCAGATCGGTTTTACCACCCTGCCTAAGGATGGTCGCTCCACAGAATATGCTTCGGATATCGCCAAAACAGTTCTTGCACCTATCTTCCATGTAAACGGGGATACACCGGAAGCTGCTGTTCACGCTATTCAAATGGCACTTGATTACCGTCAAAAATTCGGAAAAGATGTCGTCATTGACCTGATCGGTTACCGTAAACACGGTCACAACGAAGGCGATGAACCTGCATTTACACAGCCGGGTATGTACAAAGAGATCAACGACCATTCTCCTGTGCGTGATGTATATACCGAGCATTTAGTTAAAAATGGCGAATTGACCAAAGAAGAAACCCAGCAGATCTTTGATGAATTCGATCAGTTGCTTCAGGAAGCATTTGAAGACGCTAAAAAAGCTCCAAACCTTGAAGTAACAGACAATCTGATCGATCGTACAGAAACCCCACAGGATAAGTGGAAGGCATATCCTGACACTACCTATTCGGCAGACGAGCTCAAGGAAATTGCAGTTAAACTAAATACCGTACCAAAAGATTTCGATGCCAACCCTAAACTGCTTAAGCAGCTGGCAAAACGTGCTGAGATCGTAAACAATAATGAAAAGAAAATTGATTGGGGTTTTGCTGAGTTACTGGCATTTGGATCACTGCTTAAGACTGGTACCACTATTCGCTTGACCGGTCAGGATGTGGAACGAGGCACTTTCTCTCATAGGCACTCTGTGTTACATGGCACTGAAACAAGTCAGAAATTTGTACCACTTAATAACCTTTCCGAAGATCAGGCAAAGTTCCATGTCTACAACAGTTTACTTAGCGAGTTCGCCGCTTTGGGGTATGAATTCGGTTACAGTGCTGAAAAACTGGATGCATTGGTGATCTGGGAAGCACAGTTCGGTGATTTTGCTAACGGCGCCCAAGTGATCATCGATCAGTTTGTAAGCTCCAGTGAAGCGAAATGGGGCCAACGATCTAACCTGGTTATGAATCTTCCACACGGTTATGAAGGACAGGGACCTGAGCACTCTTCAGCCAGACTGGAAAGATATTTACAACTTTGTGCGGAAGATAATATGCAGGTAATGAACCTGACCACTCCGGCACAGTATTATCATATGTTGCGCCGGCAGGCCCTGTCTGAAGTTAAACGCCCGGCCATTTTGATGACGCCAAAAAGTTTGCTTAGACATCCTATGGCTACCTCAAGCCGGGATGAACTCGCTGATGGCAAATTTCAACCGTTCATCATTGATAAAGACTTTACGGATCCAAAGGATCTCAAACGGTTGGTGATCTGTTCCGGCAAGGTTTATTATGACCTATTGAAATACAGACAAGAAAATGAAATCAATAACGTTGCCATAGCAAGGCTTGAACAATTTTATCCGTTTGCTGATGATGAGATCGAGGAACAGCTAAAAGACTTCACATCTATCAAGGATATTGTTTGGTGCCAGGAAGAACCTAAGAATATGGGAGCCTGGACCTTTGTTGCCCCACGATTCATGGAGCTGTTGCAGGATGGTCAAAAAATGCGTTATGTAGGACGTCAGGCTTCTGCTTCTCCTGCTGCCGGACAAAAGAAAATACATGAAGCCGAACAAAACAGATTGGTTGAGGATGCCTTAACCGTTTAAAAATCAATAAGCCAACATCATGAAAAGCAAAGCTAAGCTGATACTGACACTGTCGATCATCTTCTTTACAGGTGCATGTACGAGCCCCGGCGATGCGAACCTTGATGTATATGAGGATTACACCGGTACCTTCATTTGGGGCGGGCAACCTGCTGTGGATGGTGTTGGCCTATTATTTGAAACTGAAGATACAACCTATGGAATACCGGGAGATAGATCAAACTTCTCTGGGTTATTCACAGATGACAGTAACTCAGTTGAAATCAAAACTGATTTTGTTATCACCGGAAAGAAGACTGTGAGAGGCTGGGGTGCCACATTCCCTGAAGCAATACTGATCAGACCGGAGCGCCTCTAAGATCGTAAAACTAATAATAAGTATTATATTTTGAGATGAACTAATTCAGTTCAAAATCAAATTCATAAAAGTGCTTCCCATCCCTGATATCGATCTTCATCTGACCACTTAATCCTTCCAGTTCATCCGTTCCCGAATCAGGGATCACTTCCAATATCAGTCGGTCTTTACCCTTATCCATTATACCAAAGTGCTGCAACACAAAACTCCCCTTTTTCCCGGCCAGTTCTCCTGTTACCTGTTCAATGGCTACATAGCCGGCAGAACCATCTACCGGTGTGCGGGCACTTAGCATCTCTCCTTTGCTGCTGGCATCCAGAGTCCCGTGAAATGTTTTATCGAGCGACATTCTTTGCATGTTAATGCCACCAGCTCCTTTCGCATAACCTTCAATAGGATTCAATTTAACCTCGAATTCTCCTTTGATCTTCATACACTTTTATTTTGAAATTTAACGGCTAAAGTGGCACCAAGATAAGCCATTGGCAAATATGCGACTATAAGGTCCAGCACATTGAACCAGGCCGGTGAAGGTAACATCACAACATTTGCAACGCCTCCTAACAAAAAGAACACTCCTACCGGAAGTGCCCACTTCATTTTATCTTTAGTTACGATAAGGGCTGTAAGCAGAGCCCCCACCAGGGTTCCCAATGCGTGTGCTAAAAATGGCATGATAAAGTGCCTTGGCTGAAAAAGGTGCATTGATTCTTTCAATCCTTCCATTGTGGTATTATCCACACCTTCAGGTGGCGGAATGATGGAACCGCTTATCATAATGATTCCCATATTCACTAAACCACCAAAAACAAGACCGGTTATAAGTGCAATTATATTTCGTGCAAATGGTCTCATAAAAATAGAGTGTGAAATTGTTTGAGGGTCTGTGAATTATAGTAAAATTCAGGTGTAGTTTAAAAGGTATTATTTCAGAACCAGATCTGCCCGTAGGAGCAATATCTTTATAAGATATCTAATCCCACAAAAGTCCCCTAGCATAAGGTGCTGTATATTTCTATTTCAAGCTATGAAGTCGAATCCCAAAACATAACGCTCCGATGGAGCGATAACCCCAAGGCCAAGTCCTCTTTTACAAACATATTGTCCCAAGCGGGAGGGGTTCGCACCTATCTCATAAAAACAAAAACCCCACACAATTTAATGTGCGGGGTTTAAATCTTGTCTGAGATTTATGAGGGATGAATTACATCATTCCGCCCATGCCTCCCATTCCTGGCATTCCGCCGCCCATTCCGCCTGGCATTCCGCCACCGTTGTCATCATCGTCTCCGCCTTTGCTTGGCTTGTCAGAGATGACAGCTTCAGTGGTTAACATCAATCCGGAAACAGAAGCAGCGTTTTGCAGGGCTGTTCTGGTTACTTTGGTAGGATCGATAACACCGGCTTTAATTAGGTCTTCATACACTTCAGTACGTGCGTTGTATCCAAAAGCACCTTTACCTTCAAGTACTTTCTGTACCACAATGGCTCCTTCAACACCTGCGTTGTTAGCAATAGTGCGAAGTGGAGCCTGAATTGCTTTGCGTATGATCTGGACACCTACATTCTCATCATCATTTAAACCTTTGACCTTGTCAAGGGCTGCTGATGAACGAAGCAGGGCAACTCCACCACCGGGAACAATACCTTCTTCAACGGCAGCACGTGTTGCATGCAGTGCATCTTCAACGCGGGCTTTCTTTTCTTTCATTTCAACTTCAGAAGCAGCACCAATGTAAAGAACTGCTACACCGCCACTTAATTTGGCAAGGCGTTCCTGAAGCTTCTCACGATCGTAATCAGAAGTAGTATTCTCGATCTGAGATTTGATCTGATTTACCCGAGCTTGGATATCTTTGTCTTCACCGTTACCATCAACAATAGTTGTGTTGTCTTTGTCGATAGTTACGCGGGAAGCACGACCCAAGAAATCAAGAGTAGCATTTTCAAGCTTGTATCCACGCTCTTCAGAGATCACAGTACCACCGGTCAAAATTCCGATGTCTTCCAACATGGCTTTTCTTCTGTCGCCAAAGCCAGGAGCTTTAACGGCAGCGATCTTCAGTGAACCACGTAGTTTGTTAACAACCAATGTAGCAAGCGCTTCGCCTTCAATATCTTCAGCGATGATCAGTAGAGGGTTTCCGCTTTGAACCACTTTCTCAAGAATTGGAAGCAGGTCCTTCATATTTGAGATCTTTTTATCGAAGATCAGGATATAAGGATCTTCCATTTCTGTAACCATCTTCTCAGAATCGGTTACGAAGTAAGGAGAAAGGTAACCACGGTCGAACTGCATACCTTCCACAGTTTCAAGGTAAGTCTCAGTTCCTTTAGCTTCTTCAACAGTGATCACACCGTCTTTTCCAACTTTTTCCATCGCATCCGCGATCAGGTTACCAATGGTTTCATCATTATTTGCTGAAATGGTACCGATCTGTGCGATCTCTTTACGATCGTCTATATCTCGGCTCATTGATTTCAACTCATCAATGATCGCATTGACAGCCTTTTCAATACCTGATTTCAGGTCCATTGGATTGGCACCCGCAGTCACATTCTTAAGCCCTTCGCTTAGAATGGCCTGTGCAAGTACAGTAGCAGTGGTAGTACCATCACCGGCGTTATCGCTTGTTTTGGAAGCAACTTCTTTCACCATCTGGGCACCCATATTCTGGAGCTTATCAGACAGTTCAATTTCTTTTGCTACCGTTACACCATCTTTAGTTACAGTAGGTGAACCGAATGATTTTTCAATAACAACATTGCGTCCACGTGGGCCTAAGGTAACTTTTACCGCATTGGCCAGCTTATCGACCCCTTTCTTGAGGGCATCGCGCGCTTCGACGTCATAATGAACTAACTTAGCAGACATAATTATCTATATTTTTTTGTTTATGATTTAATTTCTTAGAAAAGCTGGGTTTATGATACAATACCCATGATGTCAGATTCGCGCATGATCAGGTATTCCTCTCCATCGAGAGTAACTTCAGTACCTGCATATTTTCCATAGAGAACTTTATCTCCTTTTTTCACGCTCATCTCGATCTTATTGCCGTTTTCTACTTTACCGGCACCAACCGCTATCACTGTACCTTGTTGCGGTTTTTCTTTAGCCGTATCTGGAATGATAATTCCGGAGCTGGTTTTTTCTTCAGCAGGCTCAGCCTGTACCAACACGCGGTCGCCTAAAGGTTGAATCTTAGCCATTTTTATGACTCCTGTTAGTTTTGGTTTTGGTTTAAATTTTTTGGGCTACGCCCTTTGTTTGTTTCGCAATACTTATTGCAACTTCCGTACCAAACCAAATCGATGAACTGAATAGATGCCTAATGAGGCTGAATTGACTTTTTTCGAAGTATAAAGTGAAAGGAGTCAGGAAAGCCTGTCAGTCTGTTCCAAATGCTCTGACAACTTTGCATAGGTTTCAGGTGACCAATGATCTGCCCGGTCGTCATAATTAAAACCATCCGGCAGGTTATCTCCCAAAATAGGTTTCAGTGAATTGCTGAGTTTTTTTCTTCGCTGATTGAATGCTGTTCTTACAACAGATTTCAATGTATCATCAGAAAATGGGAGGTCCGGTTTATCAAATTTCAATTTGATCACAGAACTGTTGACCCTGGGGGGCGGGCTGAAAGATTCCGGGGCTACATCGAATAATATCTCAGGCGTACAGAATAACTGAGTCTGAACACTCATGATCCCATATTCTTTTGATGATGGTTCTGCAACCAGGCGTTCAGCCACCTCTTTTTGCATCATCAGTACAGCCTCAGAAAAATGTTTTCTGTTCTCAAGCAGATCAAATAATATTGGGGAAGTTATATAATAAGGTAAATTACCTACTACTACGTTTTTCTTATTCGCATCTACGATCTCGTTCCAGTTCACTTTTAGCACATCCTGCTGATGAATCGTTATGTCATCAATTTCTTTCTGAAGTACCTCAACCGCCCTTTTATCAAGTTCAATGACATGCAGATCTGAAATGCTTTTTGCCATCCACTTGGTAAGTGCCCCCGTTCCGGGGCCGATCTCAATGACCCGATCACCATCCTCAGCATCCACCGATTTTAAGATCTTGAATATGACATTATTGTCAGTGAGGAAGTGTTGGCCCAGACTTTTTTTTGTCCTAAACGACATGTTTTATGAATTCAGTTAGCAGTTAGCAGTTAGCAGTTAGCAGTTAGCAGTTAGCAGTTAGCAAACATGCCGGTATTTTACTCAACTATCAAATGCTATTTATAAATAGTACCGATACTGATTACCTAACACTGATAACTGTTTACTGCAAAAAGATTTGTAAATTAGACTTTGGTTGTTAACCTTTGATTGAATTATAAAACAAGCTGCTTAATGAGCTTACTTGAAAAACTTGGTTTAAGCCAGAAACGAAAGGAACTGGCTCCTCTTATTGGTGAGAAGAAGAAGAAAGAACAGGAAAAGTACTCCCTGAAGAGAAACCCTTATTTAAGGGCACTCATCGTCCTGTTTTTTATTATTTTGAGTGCCTTTTCGCTACCAAAAAATCCCGTTAACTCCGGGCTTAACTACACGGTGAATCAGCCCTGGAGAAATGCAGACCTGACAGCTCCCTTTACCTTTTCAATTCAAAAGACGGAATCAGAGCTTGAGCAAGAACGGGCTGAGATCAGAGAAAGTACAGCACCCATTTTCCGGGTCGACTCAAACACACCGATATCAATTCAAAGCAGACTGGATTCCGTTTACCGCCAAATGCAACCAGTTCTGGATGCTTATCACGAATGGCAGGTATCAAAAGAATCTACACCTACTGCGGCTGATGCTGATAGCTCTGATTTTTCAGAGACCCTTGCAGAATCAAACCTTGACCTCACCGGTGATTCATGGCAGGTCTTATTGGAAAGTTATCATGAAATTCAGTCTTCTGATCTGCCCCCGTCACAGTTTATTGGCGTATCCGTAAAACAACAACTTGAGTTATTGATCGATCAATTGATCGACCAGGGTATCATTGACCGCAATAAAAGTACTCTCAACACCGGTAAGATCACCATAAGAGACCCTATCGAAAGTACGGAACAATCCATAGACCTTGCACGGATAAGAGACCTGAGAGAAGCCAATGAATTCGTTCAGTTCAGGTTAAACCGTATGTTCAGTGAAGATCAGGCACGGCTGGCTATGGAGATATATAATAAAGTGATCCGCCCTAACCTTAAATTTAGTCAGGAAGATACTCAGGCACGACTACAAGAAGCCCTGTCAGAAATATCAGAAACCAAAGGTGCCGTTACCCAGGGGCAGGTTATAATTCGTCGTGGCGATCTTGTAAATACGGAACGAGCCAATATCCTGAGAAGCCTCGCTGAAGCCAGATCTGAGAATGCCACTAATATTGAAAAGTGGGTTCGCTTTGCAGGCCAGTTGGTCATTATTATTGCAGTGACACTCGTCTTTTTTATGTACATCTATCTATACCGCCGGAACATTACCTCAAATAACGCTCTGTTCTTTTTGGTATTCCTGACTCTTGGTCTCGTATCATTTGCAGCCGGCCTAATTAACTATCTGGATATAGCCGACCCATATATCATACCTGTAGCCATTGCACCCATTGTGCTTACGATCATCTTTGACTCCAGAGTTGGATTAGTTTCCTCTATCATGCTGGCGAGTTTATTAGGACTGATAAATGGCAACAGCTTTGAATATATCGTTGCAACTTTTACAGCCTGTAGCTTAGGTGTATTTTCCGTTCGTGATATAAAGGATCGATCTCAGTTTTTCTTTACAACACCGGGTATCGTTTTCGTTACATACGTTATCGTTATTGGATCATTCAATATTGCTGCATTAAGCGGATGGGACATGTTCCTGTCAGATCTGATGTATATCGCCATCAGTTCTGTTTTCATTTTGTTTACCTACCCCATCATTCTCATCTTTGAAAAGATATTTGGGGTGACAACTGATTTCACTCTTATTGAGTTAGGTGATACAAATCAGCCATTACTGAAAGATCTCATGAATAAAGCACCGGGCACTTTTCATCATAGTTTGCAGGTTGCCAATTTAGCTGAAGCTGCTGCATCTGCGATCGGTGCCAATTCCCTTCTCTGTCGTGTAGGTTCTCTTTATCATGATATAGGTAAAATGGTGAAGCCCGATTACTTTGTCGAAAATCAAACTAAAGGCTCTAATGAGCATGACAAGCTAAAACCACAGATGAGTGCCATGGTTATTAAGGCACATGTGAGTGAAGGTGTAAAAATGGCTGAGGAACATGACCTTCCTGGCAACATCATAGACTTTATAAAAACACATCACGGTACTTCTGTGATCAGATATTTTTATGAAAAGGCCAAAGAAGATGAAAGCCTTAAGAGTATGCTTCAGGAAGACCAGTTCCGTTATGAAGGTCCCCTTCCATCAACCAAGGAAACCGGAATACTGCTACTCGCTGATGGCATTGAGGCTGCCTCCCGAGCCATGAAAAATCCAACTTACAGTAAGCTGGAGAACCTTGTTAATCGTATGGTTGATGACAGGGTATCTGAAGGTCAGTTAAGCCACTGCCCCTTAACATTCAGGCATTTACAGGTTATCAAAGAAACATTCCTGAATATCCTGGTAGGCGTTTATCACAGCCGGGTAGAATACCCCGAAGACAGTAATAAACAACAAGGTGATATAAAAAGTAAGGCCTCTTTGGATACTCCGACTGAATCGGTTCAGAATGAAGAACCCAAAGAAGAATAGTTTTGGCTTTTGATCAGGAACTCGATCTGTATTTGCAGTTCGTCAAACTTGAAAAGGGTTTGAGCCAGAATTCTGTGGTTTCCTATAAAAATGACCTGGAACGCTATTTTCTTTATCTGACCACCGAAAAAAAGATCAACGATCTCTCCGGTGTGACACTTGGTCATATTGAAGACTTCCTCAATTTTTTGGTTGATGAAGAATTACTTTCTGCAAGTTCATTAGCCCGTAATATTTCCAGTATCAGAGGATTTCATGAATTTGCTGTTGTTGAAGGCATTACGAAGGCTAATCCGGCTGAATTGGTTGAATTGCCTAAGAAAGCTTCCAAATTACCTGAAGTTCTTGATCGTGATGAAATAGATGCCATACTTCAAAGTCCCGACCTGACCAAACCTACCGGTATTCGCGATAAAGCGATCCTGGAAACACTTTATGGTACCGGTATGCGGGTCAGCGAACTTACAGGCCTTGAACAGGATCGGCTGATATTTGAGATCGGGTTCATCAGAGTGATCGGAAAAGGAAATAAAGAACGGCTGGTACCAGTTGGCGAAATAGCTCAGGATGCCATCTCACATTACACTGAACATGTACGCCCCCAATTCTTTAATCCTGAAAAGGCTCATAAGGCCAAAAATAAGGTTTTCCTTAGTGTAAGGGGTAGTGCCCTATCCAGAATGAGTATCTGGAACATCGTTCAAAAAGCAGCCGAAAAGGCCGAGATCCAAAAGAATGTGTATCCTCATATTTTTCGGCATTCTTTTGCCACTCATTTGTTGGAAGGTGGAGCTGATCTAAGAGCGGTTCAGGAAATGCTAGGTCATTCATCAATTCTTACTACTGAGATCTACACTCACGTAGATCGTTCATTTCTTCACCAGGTTCATAAAGAATTTCATCCACGAGCCTGATTTATTTTTAATAAAATGTGTACACTTTCGTTCTGAAAAAGGTGTATACATCTGCTATTTTAGCCTCAAATAAAAAAAATCATCTATATATGAACATCAGACGCTTTACCTCCTTTTTATTTGCACTCATCCTATTAACCTCTTCCGTTTCGGGTCAGGTATTTGAATCAAAGACCTATAATAATGGCATGGTCGTTTCGGCCGATAAATATGCCTCCGAGATAGGAAATGAGATACTTGAGCAAGGAGGAAATGCAGTTGATGCGACAGTAGCGGTTCAATTTGCCCTGGCGGTAACTTTACCCAGGGCAGGCAACATTGGCGGTGGCGGTTTTATGGTGATCCATTTGGCTAACGGTGAGACGGCTTCACTGGATTTCAGGGAAAAAGCCCCGGAACAAGCTACCCGCAATATGTACGTCAGAAATGGTGAATTCAAGTCGGCCCTTAGCTGGGAAGGTATTTTAGCCGTTGGAGTCCCCGGAACCGTTGACGGAATGATAAAAGCATTGGAAAGGTACGGCAAAATGCCACTCGACATGGTTCTTCAACCTGCGATCAAGTTAGCCCGGGAAGGGTATCCTCTTTCCTTTTCTCATGCAGAAGCTCTTAACAACCGGCGGGATACCTTTAGAAAATATCAGGCATCAGCTAAATACTTTACCACAGGAGATTCTACATTATTTAAAGAAGGCGATCTTTTCGTTCAGGAAGACCTCGCAAATACACTTGAAAGAGTGGCCAGATTTGGACGTGAAGGATTCTACGCAGGACCGGTAGCCGATGCTATAGTCAATGAGATGGAACGCTATAAAGGTTTAATTACCTATAGCGACCTCTATAATTATGAAAGCAAGTGGAGAGAGCCTGTTGAAGTTGAATTCAGGGACTATACACTGCATATCATGCCCCCGCCAAGCAGTGGAAGTATTGCGATCGCACAGATCCTGGAAATGATCAATGATTATCCACTTGAGGAAATGGGGCATAATTCGGCAGATTATGTACATCTGATAAGTGAGGCTATGCGCAGAGCGTTTGCGGATCGTTCTTACTACCTAGGTGATCCTGATTTTGTAGAGATACCAATGGAATGGCTTATGAGTGAAGAATACAACACCAGGAGGATGACTGGTTTCACTCAGGATACCGTCACATCGTCTTCCTCACTTTCCCATGGAAAGATAGTAGGTTATGACGAATCTGACGAGACAACTCATTTTTCTGTTATTGACAGTGAAGGCAATGCCGTTGCCGTTACCACCACCCTGAATGGTTCCTTCGGAAGTCATGTATCGGTTAGTGGAGCCGGATTCCTTCTTAACAACGAGATGGATGATTTTTCAGCTCAGCCCGGTGAACCTAATGCCTATGGTTTGATAGGTGCTGAAGCTAATGCCATTGAACCAGGAAAGCGAATGCTTAGTAGCATGTCACCTGCTATTATCAGCAAAAATGGTAACGTTGACATGGTGATCGGTGCTGCCGGTGGTCCCCGAATTATCACTGCTACATTACAGAGTTTCCTGAACCGGGCACTTTTTGGAATGAGAGCCCAACAGGCAACGACATTCCCACGATTTCACCATCAATGGCTACCTGACATGCTCTTTATTGATGATTATGGTTTAAGCCCGGATACCCAAAAATTGCTCGAGAAAAAAGGGCACTCCATATTCCCAATGCCCGGAATTGGTCGTGCGCATAATATCTTCGTTGAACCGGATGGTTCATTTTCCAGCGGGGTAGATCCACGTGGTGACGGATATGCAGCAGGCTACTAAACCTGTATCAACATGAAATTAAACTTGTTAAGGGTGCTGAAGTTGGCTTTCTTAACAGGAGTTTAACAAAAAAATACCCAACACTATTTCATGAAACCTGCATACGAATCTATTTCCTGGCAAGAAGATCATCTTGTAATACTGGATCAAACTCAGCTTCCATTACGTGAGATCTATTCAGATGTGAATACTATAGGTCAGGTTTGGGAAGCCATAAAAAAGTTAAAGATCCGCGGAGCGCCTGCCATCGGGATCGCAGCAGCATATGGTTTGTATTTAGGAGTTAGAGATCTTGATTCCAGAAATTTCAATAGTTTCAGTGTTGAACTGGACCGATGGATCGAATATCTGGAATCCTCCCGTCCAACAGCTGTTAATCTGACCTGGGCAATGGACCGGATCAAACAAACTATCTTTGCAAATAAGGATGAGGATCTTGATAGGATAAAAGAAATCATTCTGGAGACGGCCAAAACCATTCACGCTGAGGATAAACGAACCTGTAAAAAAATTGGTGAAAATGGGGCAAATCTAGTGAAAAAAGGAACCCGTATCTTAACACACTGCAATACGGGAGCATTAGCTACAGGAGCTTATGGGACCGCCTTTTCCGTAATATTACATGCACATGAGGCTGATAAAGAGATTCAGGTTTGGGTTGATGAAACCCGCCCACTGTTACAAGGTGCAAGGCTAACTTCCTGGGAGCTTAAAAAAACCGAGATCCCCTTCAAGCTGATCACGGACTCAGCTGCGGGAGCTTTAATGAATACGGGACAGGTTGATATGGTTATGGTCGGTGCAGACAGAGTTGCGACCAATGGAGACACAGCAAATAAAATAGGGACCTACTCCCTGGCTGTATTAGCAAAAGAAAACAACATACCCTTTTATGTTGCCTTACCGCTATCAACTTTTGACCTTGATACAGCATCCGGTGATGAGATCCAAATTGAAGAACGGGAAGAGGAAGAAGTCACCCAATTTGGAAACACTCCCATAACACCCAAAAAAACGAATGCCTATAATCCGGCTTTTGATATTACTCCCAATAAATATATAACCGGTTTTATAACGGAGCAGGGTATAATAGAACCTGATTTTGAAAAAAATATCAAGGCGTTTTTCGACTAGTTATATCTGTCTAACTTTTGATCTCATTTTCAGTTGGCACTAAATCTGAATCCTTTGCTTTTATGTTTAAATCTGAATCAAAAGCAATCGTTTCCTTACCCCGGTGAATATTTGCAGTTACTCCGGCTGAATTCCCAATAATGATACCTACCCCAGTACAAAGATAAAGATTGATCCCGGTCAACCAGCTAATTCCGTATCCTATTGCTGCTCCGATGAGTGTAGATAAAAGCCAGATCAGTAAGCTTTTCATATAACTAATTTTCAATCGGGATCTTTAAAATAAAGGTAGTAATATTGGTTGAAAAGTAATCCAGTTCAGCATTCAATTGTTTACTGAACGCACGGATAATTCTCATACCAATACCACTGGATGCTTTATTTTCAAAGTTTGAAGGCAAACCGGCTCCATTATTGGATACTTTGAGTGTGATCTCTTCCTTATCACTGCTGATCTCTATTACAACACTGCCCTTTTCACCGGATTTAAAACCATGATTACAGGCATTCATCACCAATTCATTTGTGATCAGTGAGAATGGTATCGCACGATCCATATCAAGTGTTATACCCTCCTGAGCATTGACTGTGAACTGAATATCCTTTTTGTCTTTCCTCAATGACTGTTCAATTCGATTACTCAATTTGATCGCGTAGTTCTTAAGGTCTACCTGACTGGCACTCTTGGTTTGAGACATCGACTCATGAACAATAGTCAGAGACCGTATAAGAGAATGTGAATCTTTGAGGATCTGCTCGTTAGTTTTGTAGGTATCACTCTTAAGCTGAAGTTCCAGCACCGCCAAAACCATGGTCAGGTTGGTCCTGACCCGGTTATGAATTTCATTTAACAGTTGATCCCTTTCATCGAGAGCGGCATTAAGTTTCACTTCATTCTCACGGAGTTCCTGAGTTTGAGCATCAACTTCCGACTGTAAATTCTTATTCCAGCTGCCCACCAGATATATACTTCCGATCCCGATAAAAAACACAAGTGAGATCGATATCCACGTAACGATCTCAAATGATTCGTTAACGCTGATAACACTTGAATAGATATCAGAGCTGACAGGGATTCCTGAGTTAGCTATTTCATTCTCTATCGATTGAGATCCAAGCAGTTTCGCGGAAATGATAAACATTGCCAGCACCAGAACGATCGTAGTAATTGTAGAATAGATCCAGGTCAGAGACACTTCTGACTTATCTGGAACATTAAATTTCTTTTGCCTGAATCGGTATACAGCCGGTGTAAACAGATAAAGTAGAGGCGCACCTATAACAACCGATTGCAGGAAGAGGCTTACCCACCAGCTTTTCCAAATAATAAGGGTTTCAAACAGTGGAAGATTGTAAAACCGGCTCCAAACAAAAGCTCCTAATGAACAAGCAAGGGCCGCAAATAATGAAACTACGATGTAAAAAGTAAAACTCTTTAGATCCCTGAGGCTTAGATCGAAGGATACGCAGTAGTATGAAAGTGCAAAAATGGAAAGACCGAGCGTAAAGGAAAATGAATACAAAAGAGACCAATACCAAGTCATGGAAGCAGTAAAAGCAAGAACAAAGGTGGATACAAATACAGGAATGAAACCCCATTCAAATCCAACCCAAAACATTAACAACATGCCAATTAGCATAGGTATTTGGATCAAAAAAACCTGTCCAATCTTATCCTGATTCAGGATATCTGAAAAGCCAAAATAATTTTCAACAACAAATACTGAAGAGATACTGACAGCGATCAATGCGATCCATAATCCCAATAACCCCAGAAACTTTAAGCTGGTTATCCCCTGTTCTCCCAGGATATAATCCATGGTAAGCGGTTGATAAACATTACTGGCGGTTACCCCATTTTGATCATTACCCTCCATCGGCACTCCAAATTAATAAGCGTTAACTACATCATACATAAGCATTTATTATGCTCTTGTCTTAACAAAATAAAAATATACAATTCTCAAAGGTCAAACACATATTTATTGAAGTTTCTTATGATTTTTATTTATAAGAATTTATTTATGCCTGATCGATAACTTTAAATATAACCTCTGTTCTAACCTCACCATGAGCCCCGTTCCACAACACTTGACCATCTTTAACTAAAATGACCTGAGGTGATTCATGTTTAACTTTATAGTGCTGCGAAATGTGTCTGGAAATTGCCCTTTGGCTTATAACATCCACTATATATATGTCAATAAATTCCAGACTTTCTTTAGGCATACTCTGTAGATTTTTTAATGCAAAATAGCTGGTGGCGCAACGGGTACTGTGTTTATATATCAGTTGAATTTTGTTGTGTGATGCCTCATCAAGGTCATGTAATTTTGAAGATTCTTTTACATCCCCCCATTTCAGGTACCCGGCATCATCCATGTTATGGCTGAAGATCCTTTTTATGTTGTCAATGATACTCATCCTTGAATTGTCCCTTTTATTTTTTCCATGTAGTACTGATTGGATATCAAACTAACTTCATTTTTTATTTTCAACTTTACGAATCATTTTAGCATGATTTTCATTTAATTATATGAATGAAGTCAACAAACAAATTAAAAATAAGGAGTTTATGAATACTCAGATTAAAGCTCACTGGTTTGGTCACTCAGCATTTAAACTGGAAAGCCAAAGTGGTAAGATCATATATATCGATCCATTTCTCAAAGATAACCCATCCACACCTGAAGAGTTTAAGAAGGTTGATAAAGCAGATTATATTTTGCTGACTCATGGGCACGAGGATCATGTTGGTGATACCGTGGAGATCGCAAAAAATACCGGGGCTAAAGTAGTTGGAATTGTTGAACTCATGGGAATTCTACAGGAAGAGGGATTATCTGAAGACCAGGCTGTGGGATTCAATAAAGGTGGAACAGTTCATTTCGATGACTTTTCAGTAACTCTTGTTTCAGCCAATCACAGTTCTTCTTATAAAGGGAAATATGCCGGTGACCCTGGTGGATTAGTGATCTCATTTGAAAATGATATCTGTGTTTATCATATGGGGGATACTAATATATTTTCCGATCTTGAACTTTATGGTGAATTATACAGGCCACATGTTGTGCTTGCTCCGACCGGAGATCATTTTACGATGGGTCCTGAAGAAGCCGCTTACGCTGTGGAGCTCATAGGATGTGAAATTGCCGTTCCAATGCATTATGGCACATGGCCACCGATCGATAGTGATCCTGATCAGTTTAAGGAGATCCTTGAGGGCATTACAGATACGGAAGTACTTATTCCAGAGATAGGAGCCAATTTTTTAGACTAACTTCCAAATACTACTAAACTGCATAAGCCACAGGGATTCTACCTGTGGCTTTTTTATTTCACTCAAGATCCTAATCTTGGTGAACCAACACTGAGTATTTCACATGTAGCATCTTTGTCATCGTAACAAACAGACCAATCTACCGTAACGAGCTACATCGGACATAATTTCAAAACGATTCAAAGTACTCAGATGAAAAAACCAAGCAACCTTTCCCTGCTATTCCTATTAATCATAACGCTCGTATTAACAATAGCTTGTGATAGTGGAAGCGAAAGTGATCAAAATGACAATGAAGAAAAACTTGTAATACCGGTAAAAGTCAGTAATGTGAGTAGAGGTAACATATCAGCTTACTACGCCAATACTGCCACCCTTGAAGCTGAACAAGAAGCTACGGTGGTAGCCAAAGTTCGTGGAATTATTCAGGAAATATATGTTGAGGAAGGTGATGAGGTTAAAGCGGGACAGGTCATCGCTAAAATTGAGGACGATCAGTATCGTATCGAAGTGGCCCGGGCCAAAGCAACCTTAGACCGGCTTAAAAATGACTTTGACCGAAATAAAGAACTATACGAAAAGAACCTGATTGCTGCAGAAGCCTATCAAAACTCGCAATTCGAATATGAGTCTCAAAAAGCAGCTTATGAACTTGCTCGACTAAACCTTGAACATACATCCATTAAATCTCCGATTGGCGGTGTTATCTCTGAGAGATATGTGAAAGTTGGAAATATGATCGGCACTGATCAGCAGGTGTATCGCGTTACCGATTTTAGTCCACTGCAGGCAGTCTTACATATTCCCGAGCATGAGATGGCCAAGATCAAAAAAGATCAGCGCGCTGAACTTAAAGTAGATGCGCTTCCCAATCAGACCTTTACCGGGCATGTAGAACGGATCAGCCCAGTTGTAGATTCCGAAACCGGAACTTTTAAGGTGACCGTGTATGTAAAAGAAACCAAAAGTATGCTTCGCCCAGGTATGTTTGGCCGTGTCAAAATCGTTTATGATACCCGCGAAAATACTCGAATGATTCCTAAATCAGCCGTTATCTCTGAAGATCTTGCGCAGAGTGTCTATGTAATCAAAGATTCACTGGCCTTTAAAAAAGCCATTAAAACCGGGTACACAAACGGGGTTAATATAGAAGTGGTCGAAGGTTTGGAAGACGGCGAAATTGTGGTCACTATTGGACAAGGCAGTCTTCAGGATAGCACCAAAGTAAACGTTATCTCCAACCTGTAAACAGGCAATCCTATGAAAATAATTGACCTTTCTATACGCCGGAAAGTTACCATTTCCATGTTTACAGTTGGGATTCTTTTGTTCGGAATGGTTTCCCTTTCACGGCTAAATGTAAACCTGCTCCCCGAGCTCAGCTATCCAACGCTAACCATCCGAACCGAATTTGAAGGGGCAGCTCCTGTTGAAGTTGAGAACCTGATCACCAAACCTGTTGAAGAAGCGGTTGGAGTGGTTAAAGGCGTACAACAAGTGCGTTCAATTTCCCGCGCCGGGCAATCCGATGTAGTACTGGAATTTGCATGGGGAACCGATATGAACATTGCGAACCTGGACGTTATGGCTAAACTGGATGCAGTTCAGCTTCCATTAGATGCTGAAAAACCGGTTACACTACGCTTTGATCCCACCTTGGATCCTATCATGCGTTACGCCCTCTATTACAATGAAGAAATTAATGATCAAGCTTCAGATGATGAAGCAAATGTGGATTATGCCACCTATCAGGACCTGGAAAGTCCGGATGCTATATCCCCGCTTAAAGGTCTGCGCGTATTAGCGGATGAACAGCTGAAGAAAAATTTAGAATCATCACTCGGAGTGGCTTCTGTAAAAATTAGCGGTGGGCTTGAAGAAGAGATACAGGTAAACATTGATCAGCAGCGACTCGCCTATTTGAACATCCCAATTGAAAACGTAACACAGATTCTGAGTGCGGAGAATGTGAACCTTTCC
Source organism: Gracilimonas sp. B-17 (assembly GCF_056857935.1). Lineage (NCBI taxonomy): Bacteria > Pseudomonadati > Balneolota > Balneolia > Balneolales > Balneolaceae > Gracilimonas > Gracilimonas sp. B-17. The sequence goes on along the minus strand of NZ_JBSXOA010000012.1, from coordinate 436,355 downwards.
GGGGGACGTCTTGAAGAAGGAACCCAACAGTATCTGGTCCGTACGCTGAATGAATTTAAATCTGTTGAGCAAATTCGCAATGTGGTTGTTGCCCGTAATCAGGATAATACCATTTACCTCAAAGATGTGGCTGATGTCACACAGGCATACAAAGAGCGAGAGGCGATCACCCGATTGAATGGAGCTGAAGCAGTAGAAATTGCTATTTACAAAGAAGGTGATGCCAATACCGTTGCTGTGGCCGAGGCCGTCAGCAGCCGCTTGTCGAGCATCCGGGATGCTCTACCTTCAAATATGAAACTTGAAAAAGTTTATGATCAATCTGTGTTCATTTCATCTGCAGTAAATGAAGTGAAAAATGCCGGGATCATTGGCGGAATCCTGGCAGTTCTTGTGCTTTATTTATTCCTGAGAAATTTCTGGACCACCGTCATTATCTCTGTTTCTATTCCGGTGTCTATTATTGCCACATTCAACCTAATGTATGGAAATGATATTTCCCTTAATATAATGTCGTTAGGTGGCATAGCTCTTGGTATCGGAATGCTTGTAGATAACTCCATCGTGGTATTGGAGAATATTGCACGGCACCGGGAGATGGGGAAAGGGATCGTGGAATCAGCTCGCGAAGGTGCCAGTGAAGTAGGAATGGCCGTAATTGCCTCCACCCTCACTACAATCGCCGTATTCTTTCCACTAGTATTTGTTCAGGGCATTGCCGGACAACTTTTCCGTGATCAGGCATTGACAGTGACATTCTCGCTATTGGCTTCACTGATTGTTGCCATAACGTTGATCCCTATGCTTTCATCTATCGGAGGAAAGAGAACCGAAACTCAGACTTTGGATCTAAAAGAACCTAAAACCAAGGCTGGGCGTGGACTTCGAACTATACGAATGTTTTTGTTCTATACGGCACCTACCGCTTTCATCAGGGGTATAAAATTCATTTTTCGCTGGATCAGTGAAATCACAAAGGCTCTGTTTTCACCTTTTGTGTGGATATTTGATAAATCCTATCAGGCTACGGAGAAAGTATATGCTAGCTTCCTGCGCTGGTCTTTAGATCATAAATTTATAGTGCTTTTTGTTGCTTTTTTGTCTTTTATCGGGTCACTCGCTCTGGTTCCACAGATCGGTATTGAACTTATTCCTCAGCTTTCACAAGGTGAATTTGCTGTGGAATTCAAATTGCCTCCCGGAACTCCTATTGAAGAAACAGATAAAGCACTGCGTTCGGTTCAAAACAGTTCCAAGAATCTGGATAATGTAAGAACCACCTTTGCTGTAGCTGGAACCGGTAACCAAATGGATGCTAACCCTGAACAAGGTGGTGAAAACTGGGGTGAACTCAGTGTTACCCTTGCTTCCGGTTCGTCATCAATGGATGAAGAAATGGCTATGGATCAGATGCGCTCCTCACTTCAACAAATTCCCGGTTTACAGTATAAATTTTCCCGGCCTTCCCTTTTCTCTTTTAAAACTCCAATTGAGATCGAAATTTCCGGATTTGACCTGGATAAGCTTAAACTGGCAGGTGATGCCATTGCCCGTAATCTTTCGTCAAACGACAGGTTTGCTGATGTGAAAAGCACAATGGAAACCGGAAGTCCTGAAATCCAGATATTATTTGATCGAGACAAGGCTGCTGCCCTTGGTCTTCAGGTGCACGAAGTAGCTGACCGTATTGTAAGTAACGTCCGGGGCGATGTAGCTACCCGCTATTCCTGGAGAGATCGCAAAATTGATGTACTAGTTCGTGCTCGCGAGGCCGACCGCACATCCATCGATGAAATTCAGAGACTCATTGTTAATCCGGAAAGCGATCGACCTATCCCCCTTAGTGCGATTGCCAATATACAGATCACCAATGGACCCGGTGAAATCCGTCGAGTTTCTCAGCAACGTGTAGCTATTGTATCTGCAAACCTGAATTATGGGGATCTAGGTGAAGCAGCCGAAGAAGTGGAACAGGCTCTTTCTGAAACCACTTTACCGGCCGGAATCCTTGCCGAAATAGGCGGACAGAATGAAGAAATGGCTGATTCCTTTCAGTCGCTTATTTTTGCACTTTCATTGGCCATATTCCTTGTGTACCTGGTTATGGCTTCTCAATTTGAGTCGCTACTTCACCCTTTCATCATTCTATTTACCATACCGCTGGCATTGGTTGGCGCTATATTGGGGCTGTATGTTACTGGCACCACCATAAGTGTAGTTGTATTTATTGGGCTGATACTACTAGCCGGTATTGTAGTGAATAACGCGATAGTACTTATCGACCTTATCAACCAGATGCGCATGAAAGGTGTTGAGAAATTGGAAGCCATCAAAGAAGGAGGTAAATCTCGTTTACGTCCTATTCTGATGACAACTATGACCACCACCCTAGGCTTGCTTCCCCTGGCAATTGGCTTTGGTGACGGTGCTGAGCTGCGAGCCCCAATGGGGATCACTGTAATAGGCGGTCTGTTGTTTTCTACTTTGCTCACCCTTGTGGTTATTCCGGTAATGTACGATATCCTTGATCGTAAGGATTATACTCCTCAACCTGAAACCGAAACGGCCTAACAAACTGCCATGCATATTACCGATCTATCCTTACGACGCCCGGTAACCACACTCATGGTTTTTGTGAGTCTTTTGGTTGTTGGTTTGATCGCCACCCGACTGGTGCCTCTTGAATTCATGCCAAACATCACCTTTCCCGGGGCTTTTGTTCAACTTCCCTACCCTAATTCTACACCAGCAGAAGTTAATGAAAATATCGCCCGGCCTATTGAAGAAGTGTTAGCAACTATTAGCGGGGTCGAGCAAATTAATTCTAATTCAGGAGAAGATAATGCCGGTGTTATTGTCACCTTTAAACAGGGTAACGACATTGACCTTAAAGCTATCGAGATCAAAGAAAAAATTGAAAGCATAAGAAATCAACTTCCCGACGATTTCGAATACTATCAAATAAACAAATTTCAGGACGGAGATGCGCCAACCCTTCAGTTACGAATTTCCAGTAATAGGGATCTTTCTAATGCCTATGAGTTACTGAATCGTAACCTGAAACAGCGTATCGAGCGTATTCCAGGGGTTGGTCAGGTTACGCTGTATGGGGTAGAAAAAAAGGAAATCCGTATCGAACTTGACCCGGACAGACTTACCCAATACAACATCAACCTAAATAGACTGAGCAGTACTCTAAGTCAGGCAAATTTTTCGATCTCAGCAGGTAAAATCACTGATTCAGGACTTCGGTATATGGTCCGTCCGGTTGGTAATCTTAACGGCGTAGAGGATATCGAAAACCTGATCATTGCTGATAATAACATCCGGGTGAAAGATATTGCTACGGTCAAGTATACATCACCGGATCGAAATTATGCCCGGCATCTGGATCGAAAATATGCAATCGGACTTGATATCACCAAGGAATCTACAGCCAATACCGTAGAGGTGGTTGATGAGGTTTTAGCTGAAATTGACAAGGTGAATGAACTTCCTGAAATGCAAGGAATAGAGATTTACGAGATGTTTAATCAGGCGGATGGAATCCTGAGTTCTCTTAGGGAGCTATTTAATTCCGGCATGATCGGTGCGTTCCTCTCAGTATTCGTGCTCTACATTTTCCTCAGGCAAATAAGTACTACTCTTATTGTTGCAACGGCAGTACCTTTTTCACTTATCGTAACGCTTGGGTTTTTCTACTTTCTCGATATATCACTGAATATCCTGTCTATGATGGGATTGATGCTCGCCATAGGTATGCTGGTGGATAACGCCGTAGTAGTAACGGAGAACATACACCGATATCAGCGTAAAGGAAATAATGCCCGAAAATCAGCTATTTTTGGAGCCAAGGAGGTTTCAATAGCTGTTACAGCCGGTACGCTAACTTCCATAATTGTTTTTCTTCCGAATGTGGTGAATGAAAGTTTTATATCACAACACATGTATTACATCGGAATGGCTATTATCATCGCATTAGTTGCTTCTTTAATTATTTCCCTGACGGTAATTCCCCTTCTCGCCTCAAAAATTCATCCACCAGAAAAATCAAAAAAGAAAACTATCATTGATAAGCTTTCCGTAAGATACTCCGCCTTACTTGGATGGTTATTGGAACGGCGTAAGATCTCTGTTCTCTTCATAGTTTTGTTGTTTTTGAGCGGCGGTATTCCGATGGCATTTATGAATGTGGATATGTTTCCACGGGTTGAAGAAAGGCAGCTCAACCTTCAGTACAACCTCAACGCCAGTTATACCCTACAGCGTGTAAAAGAATCGGTAGATCGTATAGAAGACTACCTCTATGAGAACCAGGACAACTTTGAGATAGAGTCAGTTTATACATACTACCAACCGGAGTATGCTCAATCTACCATCAACCTGGTTGCTGACGAAGAAGCAGGGAAATCAGTTACACAGATAAAAGAAGAGATCCAAAAAGAGCTGCCTAAAATTGCTATCGGTCAGCCTGCCTTTGAATACATCAGCCGTAATAATGCCGAACAAGTTAGGGTTTTTGTTCAGGGAGAATCGATGGAGGTTCTTGAAGACTTGGCCGAACAGGTTGAATGGCGGCTTGGTCAGATCGAAGGCTTTGCAGATGTAAGATCTGAAGCGGAAGCCGGAAGTGATGAGATCCGCCTCACCGTTAATCATGGTCGTGCACGGAATTTTGGGCTCACTTCATCTGCTGTTGCCAATATGGTTTCCGGAGCTATGCGCGGACAAACAATACAGCGTATTCGTGGTGAGGAAAGCGAGATCGATGTGGTTCTGGCTTTTCAGGATGTAAACCGGCAAACCATCGATGACCTCAAAAATCTACCTATAAGTATTGGTGAAAATCAATCCGTTAAACTTGCTTCCCTTGCAGATTTTGAAGAGAGTGCCGGAGCCGGACGTATTTTTCGTGAAAACCGCCGCACCTCACTGGGTATTGCCATAAACCTAGAAGATATTACTTCAGACGAAGCTCGTGAAAAAATATCTCAGGTAATGGATCAGATTGTCTACCCTGCAGGATACGGATGGAGCTATGGAAGAAGCTTTGGAAATGATATCGACGCCATGAACACTATGTTATTTAATATTGGCATTGCCTTTTTCCTGATTTACCTGATCATGGCATCACTTTTTGAATCCCTTATTTATCCTACCAGTGTCATATCATGCATCTTTTATGGGGTAATCGGGATCTTTTGGTTTTTCTTTATTACCGGAACCACTTTTGATCTCATGGCCTTTATTGGAATACTGATCCTTATGGGAATTGTTGTCAATAACGGGATCGTTCTCATCGATCACATAAATCACTTGCGCAGTGAAGGATTATCTAGAAAGGAAGCCGTCATTCAGGGAGGGCGAGACCGCATGCGGCCTATTCTAATGACTGCAGCAACCACCGTACTGGGTCTGGTTCCCCTTTGCTTTGGAACCACCCAAATAGGTGGGGAAGGACCGCCCTATTTTCCAATGGCAAGAGCTATTGTTGGTGGATTAACCTTCTCAACAATAGTGACTTTGTTAGTTCTTCCATCTATATATGTGATTTTGGATGATATTAAGATCTGGTCAAACCGGATTTTATATGCTGCTACTTAATCACCGACACATGTATGCTATTTTTCGTTTATGTTTTGGGTGATTATAAAATTCACTTACACACTCATGACTAACGATACTACCAAGCATAGCGAAACATTCATTGTCAGGGCAAGTGAAGTTGGTTCCGGAGGACAAATCACCCTTCCCTCCCTTTGTTCATTATTTCAGGAAGTAGCCGGGAATCATGCTCTAAAACTGAATTTTGATATCACTCAGCTTCATGAACAAAACCTTACCTGGGTACTGCACCGAATGGATATTCAGATCGACCGCTATCCCAACTGGCGGGAAAAGGTCAAGATCGAAACCTGGCCGGCTGCCGGTGACGCCTTAAGGGCATACAGGAATTACCGTATACTCGATGAAGAGGGTAATGAGATCGGGGTCTGCCTTAGTTATTGGATGATGATCAACCTAAAGACCCGTAAACCAACCAGAATGCCAAAAGATGTACTAGATCTCAGGTTATCGGATATAGACCACGTAATGCCTGTGAAATCAAACCGTATCAAAGCATTCGAAGAAAGTGATGTTATAAAAAAGTTTGTGGTTCGAAAGTCAGATCTGGATATGAACGACCATGTGAACAACGCCAGATTCGTAGAGTGGCTTATGGAAACCTATAATGATGATAAGGCCTACCTCATCAAAAACATAGATATTATGTTTTTGCATGAAAGCCGTGCCGGAGATATGATCACTTCAGAACGTAAAATTGAAGAGCATCAGAATTACCGGCACCAACTGAAAAACCAGGATGGACAAATCCTGGCATTAGCCACTTGCAGTTGAATGATTATTTATCCCACTCGGGAGCAAAATCAGGATCAACCAACCTGGTAGTTTTTTCCAGATCATCGATCGCATAAAAGTCATCATCCTCGAGAGCAAAATCGTATATATCGATATTTTCCTTAAGATGCTCTTCTGAAGAGGCCTTAGGAATAGCTACCACTTGTTCTTGTTCTATAAGCCATCTCAATGCGATCTGAGCTGGTGACTTTCCGTACTTTTCACCTAATTCCTTAAGAAGCGGTTCTTCCATAACTTTGCCTTGTGCCAACGGTGAGTAGGCTGTAAAAAGCAGGTCTTCTTCAGCAGCATAGTCAAGTAGGTCTAACTGACCCAGGAATGGATGATATTCCACCTGATTACAGAAGATCGGTGCTGCCAGTTCTTCATTTAATTCTTTGAGTTTAGGTAGAGGATAATTAGCCACACCTATATTTAAAGCCTTACCCTGATCTCGTAGCGAAAGAAAGGCTTCCATCGTTTTTTCAATATCCACTTCCGGATTTGGCCAATGAACCAATAACAGGTCAACATAGGGCGTATCCAATTCTTTCAAAGAATTTTCGGCTACTTTCAGTACATCTTTTTTATCAAGATGCGTATGCCAGATCTTGGTTGTGAGAAAGATCTCATCCCGATCAACATGCGATCTCTTGATCGCTTCACCAACTTCTCTTTCATTTTTATAGCTTTGAGCTGTATCAATGTGCCTATAGCCAAGATTGAGAGCCAACTTGATCGTATTCTCACCCTCTCTGCCAATTAATCGATGTGTTCCTAATCCGATCTCCGGTACTTCCACACCTTGAATTGTTTTAAAATGCATGATATATATTAAGTAGTAACCTCTATTGTTTATTGATTGTTATAGTTATTCAAAGTAACTGTTATAACTCCAAATATGTTCATTATTTTACTAATGTCATTTTTCGAGTCATAACTTTATCACCTACTTCTAACTGGTAAATATACATGCCACTTGGTCTATCCGTGGCATCCCACTCAAATTGCTGCCGGCCGGATGATAACCTACCTTCAAATAAAACCGAAACCGGCTGCCCTACAATATTAAAGATAGAAAGTTTTACGTCTTGGGATTCAGGCAGATAGAATGAGATAGTCGTAACCGGATTAAAAGGATTAGGATAATTCTGATTCAGTTCTATTTCCTTAGGGACATCTGAATATACTTCTTTTGCCTGCTGTTTAGCTGCTTCCGGTACTATTCGGATCTCAAACCGTTCTGAGTTTTGTTTTTCATCATTGTTATTGAATGACTGATCGAAGCTAATAGAAAAATCAACTCGTAGGCTATATTCTTTGTCGGTATATGTATCAACCAATTTTAAATTCCAATCTGAAGGAATATTATCCCATTTATCTATAGACAAAGTATAAGAATCATTAACGGAGCTACCAAAATTCAACGGTAATGACACTATCTGCTCAGTATTCTGAGGTATTGAGACAGTCTTAAAGAATTTGTCATTCTGTTTAGCAGAAAATATTAAGGGTAAATGCTCCTCAGGTAAAAAATCAGTATAGGCATTGAGGTCGGTCTGATTACTGATCTTATTGTCCGGATCTATGTAAAGTTCGACTTGTTGTTGCCTGGAGCCGGATTTTAAAATTATTTCAACCACACCTGTATCATCAGAAATAAGTTGTGAATTTTCTTTTCCTAAATCCCTGCTAGCTGTTAAAAGTTCATCAGCATCGAGTTCGATTGTGGCTGATTCCATCTCATCTTCCAACCTGATCCAGAAAAATGAACCTGAGGTCAGAATATCAGATTCTATCAAGGCTTCAAAAATGAGTGAGCCTTCAGAATCTCTGTTCATTCGAAAAACTTCAGGTGAGTTATTGGAATCAAGTTTTTCACGTACCAAATTTATCAGTGCGCCTGCTACAAGATCCGTATCGAATGAGTTTTTAACCAGGTTTAATCCCTCTTTTCCTTCAATTGAACCATTCTTATTAAGATCAGTCGCACTTAAACTCAGAACTTTCAGGTTTTTATCATTTTCACTGGCTCTGAGCTTTGTTGTCATACTGTTCTCCTTCAAACTATCCAGTTCCTCTGCTTCAAAAAAACCAAGAACAGTCAGATCAGTATTTTTGCCATCAAAACTTTTTATGGGTCTGAAAGTTTTCGTTTGTTCGTCCCAGGTATAGAGTTTTTTTTGGTTTGAGAATACTGAAGCTGCTTCAGAACTGAACTCAGTAATCGTCCATCCCTTGCTGGCATTTTGAACCGAACTTATATTATCGTTTCCGGGAGCAATCACTGCATTCTCATTTTCAGATCTACTTTTTGATCTTTCTACTGCTAAAGCGTTGTTTTGCTGTGGTCTGGAACTTCTATAACCAACCTGGTGTACGATCCTATCTTTATAATTCTTCAGGCTCAACAATCCCCCATCACCATTCAGTAATTGTTTGTTTAAACCCTTCAAATTAAAGGTTTGAACAATGGCATTATTATCCTTCTCGTGTTCTCCGTCAAATAACCTGATCTTTTTGTAGGGTCCAAGTACAACAGAACTGTCGATACTCAGATCTGAATTATCAGTTGAGAGCACCCAGTTTTTTAGAGAAACATCTGAGTCCTCAAGATTACTGATCTCTATAAAACTACCTTGATCCCCACCATTTGCAACATCAGTTATCACCAGGTTTGGAACCTTACCATCCTCAATCGCGACGCTATGAGAAATAAAATCTCCCAAAGTACCACCGGTCAGATTCTTTAAATAAAAGATCGCTCCTTCACGTCCTTCAAAACTTTCATCCTCAGAAATCATCAGGGGTATCTCTGTAGTGTATGTACCAACTAAACCAGTGAAATTGAGAGTCTTTGTGTTTAATTCAGAAAAATCCAGAGAATCAGCGGAGCTTTGTGAAGCTTCAAATTCTACATCAACAGCAACACGTGAGCCATCGTGTTCATAAATGGTTACCTGGAGTGCAGCCAAAGTGTCTCCTTCACTGAATGATGAGGAAGTAGTCTCGAACATTACTACAGGTGGTGTAAGCACATTAAATGAAGTACCAAAGGGTGAAAATGGGGAATCACTGCTATTCCAGTTCATTGAATCACCCAGAAATCCTAAAAGCATGTTTTGCGTACCGCTTGCACCATTTCTGATGTAATACTGATGATTCTGACTCTCTCCCAATTGTACAAATGTATTTTCAGTTTCACTGAGTACAGGTGGTATTTCAGTAGCCAGTGTTGCCAAATCCATATTATTGGCCCCAAATCTTACCCCATAAATGAAACGATAGATATTATCTTCTTTCTGAAACACGTAAAATTGATTTTGAGAACGTACGAAAGGCAATCGGCCGCTGAAATCAAAAATTTCACTGTTCTTCCCATCAACATGGATATTTGAGCCGGCCTGAACAGACCTTTTGAAATAGAGAGTTGCTTCGGTTCCTGTCAGTAAACCTTCAGAGGGATCCCATTTCCCGGCTGAGAGATTGATCACAGTACCTTCCTCGATATCTATGAGTGGGATCAGGTCTACTGAGTTATTGGATGCATTCACAGATACCACAGCCACATCGCCCGGCAAAAGAACAGACTGGGCTTCAACCTGCCCCCCCAGAAGGGAGAACAGTATAAAAAGGGCGATATGTAAGGTTTTTATTAAGTGTTCAGATAGTAACTTTGCGGCCATAGGCACTGTGGTTACTTTATAAAATGTCTATGTAATTAACATATTTTCAGGCATAAACTCATGTAAAATTTGCTGAATTTTCAGATTCTAATCATCAAGGTGAGCCTCACCTAAAAGCCCCTCTGTTGAGGCCACAGCAACCGATACTGCTGCATCTCCGGTAATGTTGACCATGGTCCTGAACATATCCAGTATCCTGTCTACCCCTAAGATCAGAGCGATTCCGGCGGTCGGAACCTGAACCGATTCGAGTACGATCACCAACATAATTATTCCGGCACCCGGTACACCAGCAGCACCAATAGAAGCTGCTGTGGCTGTCAATACAATTGTTAGCTGTTGTACAAGTGTAAGATCCATACCAAGTGCCTGTGCAATGAATACAGCTGCTACTGCCTGATACAGGCTGGTTCCATCCATATTCACCGTGGCGCCTATCGGAAGAACAAAACTCGCTACCTCATCTTCCACTCCAAGGTTCTTTTCTACACGCTCCATGGTTACAGGAAGAGTAGCTGCACTTGAGCTGGTACTAAATCCTAACAACATTGCAGGTTGAATTGCTCTGAAGAAGGTACTCAATTTCATATTACTCGTTGCCTTGAAAAGACTGGCATATACAACGAACACATGAATGGTCAAACCAATTATAACAGCAAGGCAATACCAACCCAGGGCATACAGTAATTCTAATGCCTTACCGAGATCATCTCCTGCAAGGTCAATTAACAATGAAGCCATAAGCGCGAATACACCGTATGGTGCTGTAAGCATAATGAGTTCCACAATCCTGATGATCACATCATTGAAGGCATCAAAAAAGCTGGTAAGTGTTTCAGCTTTTTTGCCACCTATCTGAATAATACCAATACCCAATAAAATCGCTACAAATACAACCTGCAGCATATTGGAGTTGTCTGATGCAGCACTAAAAAAGTTCTCCGGTACAATATCCACAAAGAAATCAAGCGGACCACGTTCCATGACCTCCATGGCAACCTCATCTTTACCTTCCAGCGACTCGCTGTAAGTACTTTGTAACTGCTCACGGGTTTCTACCGGCAGTGATTTTCCCGGCTTCATTATATTTACTGTGGCTAGTCCGATGCTGATCGCAAAGACTGTTGTAATAGCATAAATTAACACGGTCTTAAGTCCCATCCGAGATAATTTGGCTGTGTCATTCAGGCTAGTGATACCGGTTACCAATGATACCAACACCAACGGTACAGCAATCAATACCAGTAATTTTATAAATATGGTGCCAATTGGTTTTATAAACTCTTGTGTGAATTCATTCAATCCGACAAGATTTGCCACCAGTCCCCAGATCAATCCAAGAACCAAACCGATAATGATTTGCCAGTGTAACTTTTTATACCATTTCATATGCCAGTAATTAAGATTATAAAGAAACTTATGATCGCTGCGATCCCGGCTGAGATCCAGTTTACAATGTTATTGCTTATATAAAACTTTTCGATCCCAAATAACCGGAATCCAAAAAGTTCAATTTGTTGATATTGATAGCGGGCGCCAATGTAAGAATCCACAAGACAACCTAAAAATCCGAGAGAAGATATAATTGCTACCTCAGCCAATTTTCCTTCGTCACTAAGCATCCAATACATAGCCCCTATGAATATTGCTCCTATCAGACCGCCAAAAGTACCGTAAAAGCTGATACCTCCATCGGTTCCCGGTTCAACTTTTTTCCAAGTTGTTATGAGGCGTGTTTTGGACCGAAATCTACGGTAACCGATCTCAGTAGCCCATGTATCAGATGTTGTTGCTGCTAAGGAAGCGGAAGCCGCCACCAAGTATTCTGACTGATCTGTTAAAAACCAGATCACCAAACTCAAACAAAACCAAAAACCATTGGCCCAAACCTGTTTACCATCTCTTCGAAATTTCTTCTCCAAAAACCCCTCCTCCGAGACCTGATCTTTAGAGAGTATAGAACCTGATATAAAAAATGCGAGTACTAATCCGGCCCCCAAAGATCCACCGAGCCCATAGGCAATTGTTCCAAATATGGTCGCTGACACAGCTCCATCTATCGTGAGCCAGTTGATCAGAAAAGCCGTAAATGTGAGTAGAAAAGAAAGAGATAGCCCTATCAATATCAGTTTATGAGTGGCTGCCCCACTAAAAACAATGAATACAACGATTATTGAGAGGGAAAAAAAGATATTTACCCATCGGTCTAACACAAGATCAACTGCTGCTTGAAGCCGAATTTTCGTCTCTGTCATGTTTCATGATCGCGAAGATAACTAAAATAAAACCTGCCATGATCACGATCGGGGAAATGAACAAGGAAATAAAGCCATTAACCTCATTCTCTAAGTACATAGCCGTAAACCCGCCTACTATTAACAGTATTGCAAAACCTATCAATTTGTAGTTGTAGGCAGAAAAAAACATCGGTTGATCGTCTGTTTTTTTAGCTTTTCGTTTTGCCATGTTCTTTTGCTTAAATTAATTCAAATTACTTGAGTAAATGCCCGACCAAGTTATTTAATAATCTGATAAACCCAAAAGCACAAAACCAGCAAATGCAGGTCATTCTTGCCTCTCAAAGTCCCAGAAGGAAAATACTATTGGAAATGATCGGTCTAAAGTTTCAGGTGAAACCAAGTGATGTTTCTGAAGAAACCGATCTAACGGATCCTATTCTTCTTGTAGAAGAGCTCGCTCAAAAAAAAGCCTTGGATGTGGCTAAAAACCAAAAAAATTCGTTTGTAATTGGCTCAGACACCATCGTAGTTCACAATCACAACATCCTTGGTAAACCTCTGGACTCGCAGGATGCAATACAGATGTTAAAGAACCTTAGCGGAACGACTCATGTTGTCTATACAGGAGTGGGATTCGTAAAAACTGATGAAGGTGGCAGGATCACAAACCGTTTTACATTTCATGAGAAGACCAAAGTGACGTTCAGCTCGTTGGATGAGTCCGACATTATAGCGTATGTTAAAGGGGGTAGTCCTATGGATAAAGCCGGAGCATATGGAATTCAGGATGATCTTGGAGCCCTTTTTGTAGAAAAGATCGAAGGTGACTACTATAATGTTGTAGGATTTCCTCTGAACCGTTTTTACAGAGAAATGAAGCAATTTTTACCTGACCATAAACTTTACGATCAGTAGATGAAACTTTACCGTTACTATATATTTTCCCTGATATTCATACTGTTTTCATTGAACTTACAGGCTCAGAATCGTAGCGATTACCAACTGGCTGTGCGGCTTATCCAACAGCAGCAGTATTCTGAAGCCCTGCCGATCCTTGAAGAACTTCACACCTCTGATCCTGAGATCTACGTATATGCAGAACACCTGATAGACTGCCTGATTCAGGTCAAAGAATATGAACGGGGCTTATTGATCGCTCAGAAATTTGTAGGAAAGCCTAATTTTGATTCACAAGTGAAAGTAAAGATCGGTGAGCTCAATCATTATATGGGAAACGAGGAAAAAGCTCTTGAGATCTGGACGTCAAACATCTCAAATAACCAGAATCAGTTTCAGTTATATATCAATACTGCAAGAAAAATGGTCGACCGCAGGGAATACCTAGAGGCTGTGGACGTCTATAAAAGTGCCAGAATACAATTTCAGAACGATCGCTTATTTTTCGGTGATATAGCCAATGCATACATGCAGGCCGGTGAATATGAACTTGCCATAAATGAATGGCTGGCTCTTTTGGAGGATTCTCCAAATCAGATAACCTTTATTCAGCGCAGTCTGTTGAGGTATAATGACCCAATACTCTATGATATTACCATTGTAGAACTGAATGACCGACTCTCAGATATATCTGTGACAAACCCTATATATAAAACCTATTATGAACTTCAGATCTGGTTGCTTCAGGAAAACAACCTCTATAGAAGAGCATTAGCTGCTGCAAAAGAATATGAAAATCGATCAAATACCTATAACTATTCAGTATTCAACCTGGGGCGCCAGCTTGTTGACAATAATGAGTTTGAGCTCGCCATCGATGCCTTTAAGTTTTATACAGAAAACTCCTTTGGTGAATTGAGATGGCGAAGCCTTGAAGAGTTGTCTGTAACTTATTCCAAATGGGCAAAATACCTGGATGATTTCAGCCTTGACCTGCAAATGAACAGCGATAGTCTATATAACCTATCTATGGACATGTTGGACTCCATTGAATCAGAAACAAACAGTTACAGCAGAATGAGTTATGTTCATCTAAGGAAGGCTGAACTCGCTTTAGATCATGTCTTTAACCTGAATACGGCTGAAAATTCACTGGAAAAGCTCATATCAACCTCAGGTAACACTCAAAGACCTGAAATTCCCTATCTGAAAGGTAGAATTCACATCAGTAAACGGGAATTTCCACAAGCCAGGATACAACTCACACGATCTAATAAAATGGCTGAGATCGGAGAGATAGCTGAAAAAACGCGCTACTTTCTGGCATTAACTGACTTTTATGCAGGTGATTTTGAGTTTGCCACCATACAATTGAAATCATTGGGTAGAAATAACACATCGTATTATGCCAATGATGCCATTGAGTTACGCCTGTGGCTGCAAGATGGACTTTCTATAGATAGCACAGGCTCGAATCTAAGTGCTTTTTCTGAGGCCGTATTTTTAAAAAACAACGGACAGACCAAAAAAGGTGCAGAAGTATTTTCTCAGATCATCAATGATCCGGGATTCCTGACTTTAAAAGATGACGCTATCCTCTTCTATGTACAATCAGAACATGTTAAAGCAGTGGAAAAATATGAGACCCTTTATAAATTTTTATCCACTGGCAATGACTCTCCCATAAAGGAAAAACTGTTATGGGAAAAAGCTGTCCTGGCTGAACAAATAAGAGCAAGTTCTGATAATGTCACTCAAAATGCTGATGAAATATATGAGGAGCTGATCCTGACCTACCCCAATGGTTTTTATGCACCCTATGCCCGTGATCGGCTCACCAAAATTTCCAATAAAAAAAATTCCTGAACAACCATGAAGATCAAGTTACTCTCAATATTACTTTTTTGCGTTGTCCCTTTCATGACCGTTCAGGCTCAGCAACAGGTACTAATTACAATGGACGCATCACAGAGCAACCACCTCAAAGCTTACGGAGTGGTTTTCAATCACATAGTTGATGGGTACAATGCACAATGGTTGCTGAATTATCGCGGTGGAAGTTTTTTGGTACCGGCTGAAAATGACATCATTCGTAAAAGTCGCCTTCGTAATGTTTCATTTGAAACGTTGAGCCCGGCTGAAGTTAATCGCCTCATAACTGAAGTAGAAAGTAACAGCAGCAACACAGCTGTGGTCCCTTTGGAAAAGGCACCGAAGATCGCAGTATATACTCCCGATCAGGCCCTGCCCTGGGATGATGCCGTTACCCTTGCGTTGACCTATGCTGAAGTTGAATATGACAAGATCTGGGACGTAGAGGTTTTGGAAGGAAAACTGGATGAATATGATTGGTTACACCTGCACCACGAAGATTTTACCGGACAGTATGGAAAATTCTGGGCAACCTATAAAAGCATGCCATGGTATATAGCGCAAGTAAAGGAAATGGAAGCTATGGCCTCAAAGCTTGGGTTCTCATCGGTCAGTGAACAAAAAAAAGAAGTTGCACGAACTATCAAGCGCTATGTGGGAAATGGAGGATTTCTATTTGCCATGTGTTCAGGAACGGATACCTTTGATATTGCTCTTGCAGCAGAAGGAATCGATATTGCTCCTGAACAATTTGATGGAGACCCGGTGGATCCGGAAGCTCAGCAAAAACTGGATTTCAGTAAATCCCTTGCCTTCGAAAATTTCCAGCTAAAAACGAATCCATCCGAATACGAACACGCGGATATCGATGTTCCTGTCTCAATAAACAGAGTCGATCAGTCTCTCGATTTTTTTACACTCTTTGAGTTTTCAGCTAAATGGGATCCCGTTCCGACCATGCTAACACAAAATCATGTGAGCAGTGTAAGAGGATTTTACGGCCAAACCACTGCCTTTCAAAAAGACAAGGTGAAATCATCCGTTGTGATTCTTGGGGAAGCCCCCGGGCGTGAACAAGTCAAGTACCTGCATGGAAATTACGGTAACGGCACCTTCACTTTCTATGCCGGTCACGATCCTGAAGACTATACGCATCGCGTAAACGACCCTCCCACAGATCTTGCTTTACATCCAAACAGCCCCGGTTACCGTTTGATCCTTAATAATATCCTCTTCCCGGCAGCTCAGAAAAAGAAGAAAAAAACCTAAAAAAAATTAAAGATTCAAAATTCAAAATGAAAGATTAGTACCTTCCATTTTGAATTTTTCATCTTGAATTTTTAATTACTATGCAGCCCAGCCGGAAGTTTGAAGACCTAGTTGAACTTGTTTCTATTCTCAGAAAAGAATGTCCATGGGATCGCAAACAAACCCATGAATCTATTAAGGATAATCTTATTGAGGAAGCCTATGAGGCCATAGAAGCACTTGATGACAATGACTTCGATGAGTTTAAAAAAGAGATCGGGGATCTCTTGCTTCACGTAGTGTTCCACTCCAAAATGGCCAGCGAGACTGATACTTTTGACATTGGAGATGTGATCCACACCCTGATGGAAAAGCTCATCCGCCGCCATCCTCATGTTTTTGGAGATACCAAAGTTGACGGTGAGGAACAAGTATCAGAGAACTGGGAAAACATCAAGCTGAAAGAAGGTAAGAAATCTACCTTAGATGGTTTACCCGCTCACCTACCTGCTCTTATAAGAGCCCAAAGAATGCAGGAGAAAGCTGCAAATGTTGGGTTTGATTGGCCGGAATGGAAACTGGCCTGGGAAAAACTGGATGAAGAACTTCAGGAATTTCGTCAGGCTTTGGAAGCTGGTGATCAGGATGAGCTTTCTAATGAATTTGGTGACGTACTATTTTCATTGGTGAATGTAAGCAGATACTTTGATTTGAATGCAGAAGATAGTCTTCGAAAAACCAATAACAAGTTTGAGCATCGGTTTAGGTATATAGAAGAAAAATTGAAGCAGGATGACAAAGCTTTAAAAGATGCCACCCTTGAAGAAATGGATCTCTATTGGAATGAAGCGAAACGGAAGTAGCGCTTTAATCTGATATCAGGCGGCACTTCATATATTCTTCAAATAAACCTGTATCATTACAATAGTTTAAAACTTTTTGACTTAAAATTGTGCGTCGGTTTTACTATATTCGATGCCCTTCTCAAAAAGAGAACAGGAAAAATTCGTACCGGCTTAAAACGTTGTGGAAGTGAAATTCGTTAACAGCGTTAAGTTGGCTCTTATCGAGTACTACATCTTTAACAATAAAATTTGGAGTAACAATGTCAGAAGGCATTCATACAGGCTTTGACGAGCAAGAATATCCGCATATTAACAGAGGACTAGATGGTATCGTAGCATTTTCTACGACTAAAAGCTTCATCGATGGACAAAAAGGTGAATTGATCTATTCCGGGTATCTTATTGATACACTGGCTGAAAATGCAACCTTTGAGGAAGTCTGCTTCCTTCTATGGAATGATCGCCTTCCGAATGCTAAAGAACTCGAGAGCCTCAAGAAATTATTGATAGAGAACCGTGAGCTTCCGCAACCAATACTGGATTATATAAATACCACTGATAAGGATGCTGAACCTATGGCCGTTCTCAGAACAGCTGTATCTATGCTGGCTGACTTCGACGATACCAAAGGAAAATACGATCCTACTCTTTTTGAAGGTCAGGCCATTGCCATTACAGCCAAGATCCCAAGCATCATAGCGGCCTTCGACCGTGTTCGCCACGGAAAAGAAGTGGTTGCCCCACTTAATGAGGGAAGTACAGCCTTTAACTTTCTGTACATGCTTAATGGAGAGAAACCGGGTGAGCAAGCTGAAAAAACCATGGATCTCTGCCTGATCCTGCACGCCGAGCATGGTATGAATGCTTCAACTTTCACCTGCCGAACTATCTGCGCCACACAATCTGACATGTATTCCGCAGTAACCGGAGCGATCGGAGCGCTCAAAGGTCCCCTTCATGGAGGAGCCAATACAGCCGTAATGAACACACTACTTGAGCTCGATAAAGATCCGGATACTGCCGATGCTGTTGAGTTCACTAAAAAGAAACTAGCTAATAAAGAGAAGATCTCAGGATTTGGGCACCGTGTATATAAGACCTTTGATCCACGCGCCAGATTACTTCAAACAATGTCAAAGGATCTGTCTGAAGAGACCGGTCATGAGGAATTATATGAGTGGTCGATGGATATGCTGAACACTATGAAAAGCGAAAAAAATATTGATCCTAATGTGGATTTCTTTTCGGCAACGGTATACTACTCCATAGGAATTCAGCCTGATCTTTATACTTGTATATTTACCATGAGTCGGGTTTCAGGTTGGACCGGTCACTTTATGGAACAGGCTGCCAATAACCGCCTCATCCGTCCACGTGCCCTCTATGTTGGTGAAAAACACCTTGATTGGGTACCCGTTGAGGATCGATAGGAAATATTGACAAATACTCTAAATTTTAAAGCCTGTTCGAAATTTTCGGACAGGCTTTTTTATTATATATCACCATAACCTGAATCACGCCTAATTGTATGACCGAAGAAGAGCTTGAACTACTGATAGACTTCCATAAAGGCGCTGAACGGCAAGGGCCGGGAAGTTCCAATGAGACCATGAAAGCTCTAAGCTTTATACCCTTAATGAATGATAATACACTCCAAATAGCTGATATCGGTTGTGGTACAGGAGCTCAAACTCTTACTCTGGCTCAAAACCTGAATGGAAATTTAATTGCGGTAGATCTGTTTCCTGATTTCCTTGAAAAACTGGAAAGCCATTCAAAAGAACTTGGGGTAGATCATAAAATTAAAACCCTTAAAGCTGACATGAAGAAACTGCCCTTTCAGGAAGGAGAATTTGATGTGATATGGGCAGAGGGTTCTATTTATTTAATGGGATTTGAGAATGGCATAAAACAGTGGAAAAAATTTCTGAAACCCGGTGGTTATCTGGCGGTAAGCGAAATTACCTGGATCACTGACATCCGACCTGAAGAAATTGAAAAGCACTGGAGTAACGAATATCCTGAGATTGACACAGCTTCCTCTAAGATCAATTTGCTTGAAGAAAACGGCTACTCTCCTGTTGGATATTTCGCATTGCCGGAGTCATGCTGGCTTGACAACTACTATGATCCAATGGAATCAAGATTTGATTCATTTCTGGAAAGACATAGCCATTCTGAATCAGCCAGGGGTCTTGTTGAACTTGAAAAAGCAGAGATCGAAATGTACAAGAAATACAAAAATTACATCAGCTACGGATTCTACATAGCAAAAAAAGTATAACTCTTTTACTAAAACTCGTTTAAAACTGATGGTTTGTAATGCATACCTGAACCTCCGGCTCCCTTTGACAAAATTTTATTTAAAAAGGAACTGAGGATTATGAGTCTGAATTGCTATCCCGTTCCATAGGTGAGAGACCATCAGCCAATCTAAGTAGATCAAAACTCAACCTATCGATCAGGGAAGCTTTGGAATGTCCTGCTGAAATATTGGACAGAACTATTACTGCTGTTCCATTAACTGGATTTAAAGCCATTGAAGAACGATATCCTCCGGTTCCACCATTATGCCAGAAAATATCACTGCCATCTTCCCTTCTGATAACAAACCATCCGAGTGCAATTTTCTGATCTTCACTAATGGTATAGGTCGGTTCCTTCTGATAATTATAGACTTCACTCGTTGAATCGATTTGAGCCTTTGCGTACTTGACAAGGTCTTCAGTCGATGAATAGATACCACCTGCTGCAACGAGTGACCCCAGGTCCCAATTTGTAGCCTCATCACCCCTGCGATCAACCCCTTTTACTAAATTGTTAGAAATATTTTGCCTTTCGGTGGTGGAATTAGACATATTCAGTGGCATAAATATATGTTCACTGAGTAGTTCCTCGTAAGTTTGGCCCGTAGCCCGTTCCAACACATAACCTAAAAAACCTGCCCCCAGGTTCGAGTAAGAATGGTCTGATCCGGATGTGTACTCCAGCTCAACTTCCTTAGACAGATAGGTCTTAAGCTTATCTTCATCAAAATTCTTGTAGGGATTATCTGCACTGAAAATAGCATTCCAGATAAATCCGCCCGGAACTCTGGGCAAACCAGACGTGTGATTTGCTAACTGCTTATAAGTGAAATTGATGTCATCCTTCAGTTCAAAATCAAGAACCGAACTTACAGATCCATCCGGATCCAAACCATTTAACACGACTTCATGGGCGAGAACTGATGATGTAAAAACTTTAGTAATTGAACCGATCTCAAAAATACTTCCTTTATTTTCTATCGTAATGAGACTATCACTTGATCTCTTTGCACCATAATAATGGGTGCCTGAACTATCGATGATAGCCAAAGAAAACTGTGTTTCATTTGGATAATATGAAAGCACATCAAAGATGAGTTCCGTTTCCTGAACCGCATAGTAAGAAGTGGTATCCAGTTCGTTTATAGCACTCTGTGGATCACTTACACTTTCACAGCTCAGGAAAAAAAGAGCCAGTAAGACCAGACTCTGTGTTTTGAATCTCATCATCCCACCTTTGTGAGTTATTATTTGACCACCAGATTCACGATACGTCCCGGTACAAAGATCTCCTTCACCAGGTTCCCATCTTCAAGGTATTTGGCTACATTCTCCTCATCTTTGGCAAGTCCAAGTACGTAATCTTTATCTTTTGCTTTATCGGCATCTACCTCAATATCTGCCCGGACCTTCCCATTCACCTGTACCGGATAGGTTACGGTATCATCCTTAAGGTATTCTTCATTGAATTCCGGCCATTCTGAATAAGCAATGGTTTCCTCCTCCCCCAACATGGTCCAAAGTTCTTCGGTTATATGAGGTGCAAACGGATTCAGGATCTGTATGAATTCTTTGGCTACGGATTCCGGAATTTCCTTCCAGTTATTGGCTTCATTTACAAAGATCATCAAGGCCGAAATGGCTGTATTTAGCCGCAAGTTTTCTATATCCTCGCTTACTTTTTTGATGGCTTCATGAAGTGGTTTCAGGTGCTCTTTGGTCGCTTCCATTTCTTTTACCTTATCTGAGATCTCACCGGTTTCTTCATCTACCAGTAATCTCCACACCCGGTTCAGGAATCGGTTCACCCCTTCCACACCCTTGGTGCTCCATGGCTTCACCTGCTCCAGTGGTCCCATAAACATCTCGTAGAGACGCAATGAGTCGGCTCCATACTGTTCTATGATATGATCGGGATTGATGACGTTTCCACGACTCTTGGACATCTTATGAGCCCGTGCTTCCACCTTAGTGTCAGTGCCTTTCAGGACAAAGCCTTCTCCTTTTTTCTCGACCTGATCATCTGAAAGCTTTTCACCATCCGGACCGGTGAATTCCATTTCACCCAGAATCATCCCCTGATTCACCAGTTTTTGAAAGGGTTCCTTGGTTGAGACCACACCAATATCATACAACACCTTATGCCAGAATCGGGCGTACAATAGGTGAAGCACCGCATGCTCGGCTCCACCAACGTATAGGTCGACCGGCATCCAATATTTTTCATAGTCAGGATCCACAGGCCCCCCATCAAATTCCGGGCTGATGTAGCGCAGGTAATACCAGCAGGATCCCGCCCACTGTGGCATGGTATTGGTTTCGCGCTTAGCCGGCTTTCCGGTTTCGGGATCAGTAGTGTTGACCCAGTCTTTGGCATTTGCCAATGGTGGCTCCCCATCACCGGTCGGCTGATATTTATCCACTTCGGGAAGGGTGACGGGCAGCTCTGATTCCGGCAATGCCTTATGATCTCCATCCACATGAATGATCGGAAACGGCTCACCCCAATAACGCTGACGTGAGAACAGCCAGTCTCGCAGTTTATAATTCACGGATTTCTTACCCGCTCCCTTCTCTTCCAGCCAGGCGATGATCTTCTTCTTGGCGGCTTCTATCTCCAGTCCATTAAGAAAATCACTATTGATAGCCGGGCCTTCACCGGTATAAGCTTTTCCTTCAAAATCTTTAGGGGTCTCAACCGTACGAACGATCTCCAGATCAAATTTCTCAGCAAATTCCCAATCACGCTCATCCTGACCCGGTACCGCCATGATGGCTCCGGTTCCATAACTGGCTAACACATAATCCGCTATCCAGATCGGGATCTTTTTCCCATTGGCCGGATTGACCGCATAGGCTCCTGTAAAGGCTCCGGTCTTATCCTTATTTAATTCCTGTCGCTCCAGATCAGACTTCTTGGCAGCTTCTTCCTTATAATTCTCGATCGCTTCTTTCTGCTCTTCCGTGGTGATCTTATCTACCAGATGGTGTTCCGGGGCCAATACCATATAAGTGGCTCCGAAGATGGTATCCGGGCGGGTTGTGAAGACACGGAGTTCTTCGTTATATCCATCCACTTCAAAATCTACCTCTGCACCTATGGATTTCCCGATCCAGTTACGCTGCATGTCTTTCAGGGATTCCGACCAGTCCAGGTCTTCCAACCCTTCCAGAAGTTCTTCGGCATACTTAGTGATCTTCAGCACCCATTGTCGCATTGGCTTTCGAACTACGGGGTGACCGCCGACCTCACTTTTTCCATCAATGACTTCCTCATTCGCCAAAACGGTTCCCAGCTCGGGACACCAGTTCACAGCTACCTCATCTTCATAAGCCAGCCCCTTTTTGTAAAGCTGAAGAAAGATCCATTGCGTCCATTTGTAGTAATCCGGATCAGTGGTATTCACCTCACGATCCCAGTCATAACTGAAGCCGATCGCCTGAAGCTGCTCGCGGAATTTATTGATATTCTTTTCAGTGGT
Source organism: Gracilimonas sp. B-17 (assembly GCF_056857935.1). Lineage (NCBI taxonomy): Bacteria > Pseudomonadati > Balneolota > Balneolia > Balneolales > Balneolaceae > Gracilimonas > Gracilimonas sp. B-17. Next base: position 413,380 of record NZ_JBSXOA010000012.1, on the reverse strand, counting down.
GATCCGGGGATGGGTACCGGTTTTAACCGCATACTGTTCGGCCGGCAACCCAAAGGCATCCCATCCGATCGGGTGCAATACGTTGAACCCATTCATCCGCTTGTAGCGAGAGATGATATCCGTTGCTGTGTAACCTTCCGGGTGCCCAACATGCAATCCTGCCCCACTGGGATACGGAAACATATCTAATACATAATACTTTGGCTTGGTAGTATCAGTTGGGGTTTTGAAGGTCTTTTTCTCGAGCCAGTACTTTTGCCATTTGGACTCGATCTTTTCCGGCTTGTAGGAATGCATTGATGAATATTTGAAAGTTTCTTCTATTGCGAACCCCAAAGATAAGCCATTATTGAAACCATTGAAATGGTTTTTCCGGATGATTTAATTACAATAGTCCTGACTGAAACATTTTGGCATTTTAAAAAATACTTTAACCTATCTGACAACATTGTGAAATCAGAGTGACTAAAACGAATAACATTAAACCATAACCCACGGATTTATCCGTGGGAACAGTATCTAAAAAGGCTCATTTAACGGGTTTCATTGCATCCTTGCATCATACTATTTATACCTATTTTTTTACGATATATTATTTGATATCATCTAGTTTTAGGTTATTAATTTTGATTTAAGATTATACCTTTAACCTGATGCTATTAAATTTTCAGTTTATAGTTTGGCTTGAATTTACTATTCTACTCGAAACATAAGCATCTATTTTTTAAGAATGATTTTTTCATTTCGGGTATATCTTCTCACATTCTTACCATTACTTATTTTCCAAATCTTTATGGCAGAAAACGTCATTGCACAAGAGCAAGACTCATCTAGTTCCTGGTTAAAAGTAATCGCAGATCTTGAACAGTATTATGTGGTTCTGGATAAAGATTTTAAAAATCCTCATCTAATAAATAGAGGTGATAGTATACAAGTAGATTCAGGAATGCATCATGTATCTGTAGTTTGGGAAACAATAAATGATCAAAATTTTACATTCAATGCTAAAGTTGGCGAAACAACGGTAAGGCGAATCTTCAATGCATTTCCAAAGCAACCAAAGAGTTCCTACCAAACCATTGTCAATCAAACTAACTTGTTTATTTCAACTGATGAGAAATCCATTATATACATTGATGGAAGACGTGTTGGGCAACACACTACCAGTGCATTACTGATACCCGGAACTCATCAGTTACGCATAGAGCATCCTGAATATGGCTCTTTGAATAAAAAGATAACAGTGAATAGCTTTAATGTTACTCAGATAAATCGTTATAACGAAAACCCTCATAAAAATAAACATTTCCAACGCCTTATTCCTGGTGTGGGCTACCTTTTAAATGGTCAATACATTCATGCATCTCTGACCTATACCACACTGATTGGTGCTACTTCTGCACTTCTTCTATCAAATAAAAATTATAACAACAAACAGGACTTATTTGATGAATTTAATTCGAAATACCTTGCAGCAAGTTCACTCTCTGAAGCTTTGAATTATAAACAAGAGGCTTTGTCCACTTTAGATGATATGGATAGATTAAATAAAAAAATTACAGCCTATTCCTTAGGAATTGCTAGTATATATATAATTTCTACAGTTCATAGTTTTTTAAAACCAAAAGACGGATATCCAGGTGATTCAAGAAATTTTCCAAAATTAAATTTAAGCTCTTTGTTAATTAATGATCACCCAACATTACATTTAACATACAGAATAGACTTTTAATGCACTTAAAACATATTCTAAAAATAATAATAGTTATTATCTGTGCAATTAGTTGCAAAGAGCTCCCCACTTTTAGTCCAGGAGGAAATGATCCTAACAGCCCTGATTATCGAGTACGTCCTGTTAAATCATTCCAAATAATAAGGTATACTGATTCAAGAAATGTCAAAACTTTTTTGGCAACCTGACCTCGGTTATCCTTTTGATGGAGCAATAATAGAAATGGGCACTGAAAAACAATTTCAAAGATATAAAGATGTTTCAAGATCACAAATGGAAAATTGGGGAGTTTTCTCACTTCATATTGACTACTTGCCATATTTAAATACTGAATTTAAAGTTCAAATGTATCATATTCTAGATGGAGATACTCTTTTCTCACAACCTGATTCTGTGAGTATAAATCAATTGCTTTTTGATTTTAATTTAGAGCATATATCTGGTGATGAATATAATCTTAGTTGGAAAAATAATTACATGAGAAGTGATTATGTAGAAATTGCAAAAAAATTAAATGATAATGAATATGAATATATAGGCGGCAATCATTTATCATTACATGAAGAACATGATAGAACTAACTCCATTCTATTATCAAATCTTGATACTAACGATATAAATAAACTTCACTTTAAGCTGTATAACGAATCAACTCCAAAAGTTGGAAAAAGTGAATACGTCCCTATTGATTTTTCAAAAAATGGGTGTATACAAACTATCAACAATAAAAAGTTCTTTGTTCCAGATGGGCTCACCTTTAAATTTGATAGAAATGCAAAAGAGGTCACTATTGATTGGACTGGTAATTGTTGGTATAGCACACTAAATGTCTATTGGGATCCTGCCGAACTTTCTTATTCATCTTTCATTCCTGAACGTGAACCATTTCTCCCAATGCAAAAAATTCACAGTACCAGTAAAAATTCAGGAGAAATAGTGTTTGAATACAACCATAAGGATGATTTTCGGTTATGGTTAACTGCAGTAGTTGATGGTGTAGAAACTGAATTAACCTTACCATCTCAAAAAATTCGGTCTTGGTAGATTAGTAAAATCTGTTATTTATTTATCATCATTAATTTAAGAATCACATCCACCCCATCCGGTTTCCAATATAGTGGTGGGCTTTGAGCCATCCCTAATGGCTCCGTATCCAATCCCTGAATATCTTCCCCACATGTGTATACCGTCTGTACCATTTGACCAAACGAGATTCTCAGGTCTCTAACTGTATCCTTACCCCCATTCACCCAATTGACCGTAAAGTCTGTGTCCGGAAGTTCTTCCGTTTCCTGTATCAGGAAATCATTCAGCCAAAGCTGATCTCGCTGTATGCCCTCGTTATAGGCAAACTGATACTTGAGATCGCCTGCAGGTTTTTGGAGTTGTGGATTTTGATTCCAAAAGGATCTTATCGCCTGCTTCAGTTCCTCTCTTACCTCATTCAAACCAAAGGGAGCTACGATCACCGCCACCGAGCGACATCCTTTTCCTCCATACCTTAGCATGGCCTCAGTCAGGTCTTGCCTGACGTCCACATTCCATTCACTCAGATAAGCCATTGAGAACTTGGCCGTCCGGATGATATAATTTGAATCAGGTTTTGCGGCTTTAAGTCTTTGGATCTCAGCCTTTACATCCGAAACCGATTCTTCAGAACCAGCAAATATGACCTTGTCTGCTCTCAGGTCCTCAAAACTATTCAGATCCGTTGAATAGCTGATCTTCTGATCAGGATCAGAACGTTGAATTTCCTCCAAAAAAGACGATAGCAAATAAGGATCTTTGCGGGATATTTTTCCATAATAATCAGCTCCTGAGAGGATCACTCCCAACGCTGTTTGAAATCCTACGAGGGGTAAATTACCGGCATGCAGGCTGAGTACCTTTTTACCTTTTGCATTCTGCTGATCACTTAAACCGGCTCTTTTTACCCATTCCTGAATATCTCCGTTTTCTATATTTCCTTGCAGTACGGCCAGCTGGTGTCTTATATCCTGTATACTGAATAAATCTTCAGAAACGGTTTTACTGACCACATCCTGCAGATCTAAGTTTTCAGGATCGAGCCATTTTTTTGTGGCCCCTATCATATGGTCGATATGTTTTTTTATCCAACTCAATCCTTTTCGATCAAAAAGTTACAACCTCGTAAATTCTGTGGGTTCCACCGTCCCAACACCTGAAATGCTCCGTCTTCCTTTTGAATGCCTTTATCCCCGGTCAAAATAAAGGAGCAGGAATACAGATTCGCCAAATCGATCACTCCGATCAGTCCCTCTTCACCCAATGGTACTTCCTTCAAAAGAGCTTTAGGATCGCGGATACTAACCTTCATCCATGGCACACTTTTAAACCATAGACTGCCTTGAGCATAAGCCTGTGAGAGTAACTCTGTCATGCCATACTCGGAATGGATCTGAGATTCAGAAAGTCCAAACCCCTCAGCTAATTGCTTGTGTAATTGCTCCTTGGTGATCTCCCGCCGGTGGGTTTTCATCCCGCCCGTCTCAAGGATCACACTATCCTCCGGTAACTGAATGAGGTATTTCTCAAGCATATCCAGCAGACCGAAAGCGGCTCCGAAGAGCATCAATTTCTTTCCGGATCTTTGGACCTCCCGGAGTTCTGATTCATTCAGTGGTTCTCCCAATTCCAGAAACTTACTCAAACCGGATTCATCCCTATTGATCAAAGTATTTAGCATCCAGATCAAAGAGGAATTGGGGTTAGAGTTATACCCCGGTGTGTATGCCCAGATCACATACTCCTCCAGATCATAGAATTGCTGCATTCCTTGAATGATGGATCGCTGATACAGCTCCGGATCCTGAATGTAATGCCGGCTTCTTACCATTCCCGTCGTTCCACTACTTTGGAAAAATTTTAAATTTTGAATTTTAAATTTTGAATGATCTAAAGCAGTGACGACATCCGCATCCTTGAAGGCTTGTATCGGTAGCAATGGGATGTCACTTGCAAAAGCAGGTTCTTTGATACCCAAAGCATTAAAGAAGCGTTTATAAACCGGGTTATTTGTTCTCTGATATTTAAAAACCCGTAAGGCTTTTTGTTCAAAGCTTGATTGTTCATCAAATATGTGATCAGGGGTGATCATCTTGATCCACTTTCGATCTTATATAAGTCGCTCCTCGTCAAAATAAAAATTGAGCCGGATTGAACATGCATATCTATTGGTCGCACTATTTTTCCAAAATCGAATTCTTGTAATTCAGCGTTTTCATGTTCTAATAAAACTCGATCTTCAAATGCCTGCCACAAGCCTTTTTCATTAACATAAAATGCTTCAATACCCTTGATCGGATAGAATCCGGAATAACCACCGTTGGGCGAAAGCCTGTGAACAGTATCAGATGCCCTCTCCAAAATAAGGATCTCTGTTGATGTAACCTGAAGATCATCCACCGTTCTGATATCAGAACTGATGCGAAGTTCATCTTCATAATTGTAATCCATATCATAACGGCGGATCAACCTGGATTCTTTGTCCCAGAAATAAATTTCACCTAAACTGCTCACTGATATCTGATCAGGCTGATACCTCCGCGAATTCACAAATGTAGCATGTTCACTAATACTGCTGAGAAATTGTCCGCGCCGGTCAAACACCTGGATCCTGCGGTTATTTTGATCTGTGATGAAGATCTTGAGTCCGTTGGTGGCATCCACATCCACAGGTTTACTGAATTCATAGTCTCCGCTTCCCCTTCCACCAATCGTATCCAGTACTTTACCTGTATGATCCAATTTCAACAATCGATCTTTGCCTTGCTCAACGATGTAGATAGCATTTTGGGTTACGGATAGGGAGGCAGCATTATCCAGATCAGAATAGATCATTTGGAATGACTGAGCGAAGGCATAATTTGTGCTCAGTAATAATGCTAAAATGAATATCGAATATCGAACAGGGAATACTGAATTTCGAAATGGTTTTATAACATCTGAATATCTATCGAATACCTTTTTAAAAAGTGTAGCTTCAGTGTTCGTTATTCGATATTCAGTATTCAATATTCAGTACTTCAACCCTTTGGCACCTATATCGGAGCGATAGTACGCTTTATCAAAGTGCACTTTTTTGACCTCTTCGTAAGTATTTTTAATAGCTGTTTCGAGATCAGCACCCGAACCAACGATGTTCAATACTCGTCCCCCGTTGGTGTAGAGCTTGCCACCCTCTTCTTTGGTTCCGGCATGAAAGACGATGGCATTTTCCACCTCATCCAATCCGGTAATTTCTTTGCCTTTTTCATAGGATTCAGGATATCCCCCTGAGGCAAGCACCACACAACATCTCACCTCATCATCAAATTGAATATCTGTTTCACCCAGCTTTTCTTGGGTAGTTGCTATGATAATATCCAGCAAGTCAGATCGCATTCTGGGAAGAATAACCTGGCATTCAGGATCCCCAAAACGGCAATTGTATTCCACTACTTTTGGCCCTTCCTGCGTGATCATCAAACCACAATAAAGAATACCTGAATAAGGATTACCTTCCTCTTTCATTCCGGCTATGGTAGGCTCGATGATCTCATTCTCAACGCGTTTCAGAATCTCTTCGGTAACCACAGGTGCCGGAGAATAGGCTCCCATGCCACCTGTATTCAGGCCGGTATCACCTTCACCAATTCGCTTATGATCCTGGGCATTTCCAATCACCTTCCATGATGTGCCGTCAGAAATGGCGAATACGGAAGCCTCCTCACCCACCATGAATTCCTCGATCACCAACCGACTGGCTGCCTTTTTGAGTGAATCACTGCTTTTGAGTTCTTCCAGTACCTCAAGGGCTTCTTCTTCCGTTTCAGGAATAAAAACACCTTTCCCACCTGCAAGACCGTCTGCTTTTAGAACCACAGGATATTTTCCCTGTTCTTTGATGTATTCAGCAGCCTTGTCAAAATTTTCCTGATCGAATACACGATAACCGGCCGTCGGGATATTGTGCCGCTCCATGAATTCCTTGGCAAATTCCTTACTTCCCTCAAGCATAGCAGCCTGAAGTTTGGGACCAAAAACCGCATGACCTTTAGCTTCCAGAAAATTAGCCATTCCATCCACCAGGGGTTGCTCTGGACCAACGACCGTAATATCGATCTCATTATTCTGAATGAATGTCCATACTGCAGCCTGATCGGATACATCAAGGGTCACATTTTCACCGGTTTGAGCAGTACCCGGATTCCCGGGAGCAATGAATAATTTATTTAATTGGGGAGATTCAGAAATGGCATAGGCCAGCGCATGTTCGCGCCCACCGCTGCCGATCAGAAGTACGTTATATTTCATGGCTCAGGCCAGGTCTTCAGCTATGGTTATGATCTCAGAGAAACTGTCGGCATCCAGGGAAGCACCACCGATAAGTCCTCCATCAACATCCTGCAGGCTTAACAACTCATTGGCATTACCGGGTTTCATACTTCCACCGTAAAGAATGTTGATCTGCTCTGCTGTATCTTTATCATAAAGTTCTGCGAGGACCGTACGTATATGCTCGTGCATTTCCTGTGCCTGTTCCGGAGTGGCAGTCTCACCGGTTCCAATGGCCCAGATAGGTTCATAAGCGATCACAACATCCAGTACATCCTTTTCTGATACATTGTGTAGAGCTGCAACCACCTGATTCTTAACAAGTCCAAAGTGCTCGTCAGATTTTCGCTGATCCAGGCTTTCACCTACACAAACAATGGGAGCTAATTTGTGCTCAATGGCTTTGTGAACTCGTTTATTGACCGTGGCATCTGTTTCTCCGAAATATTGGCGTCGCTCAGAATGACCAATGATCACATAATTGCATCCACTTTCGGCCAGCATACTGCCACTGATCTCTCCGGTGTAAGCTCCGTTTTCCTCAAAGTGCAGGTTCTGCGCTCCCACCTGAATATCAGTATCGTATAAGTACTTCACTGCCATTCCAATGGAAACGAAGGGAGGACAAACCAACACATCCACATTTTCATCGATCTCTGATTTCTTTTCTTTCAGACCTTCCAACAATTCAGCGGCATCGTATGGTCCGCAATTCATCTTCCAGTTACCGGCAATAAGTAGTCTTCGCATGATGTGAGTGTTTTAAAAATTAACTAGGTGAGTTAGATTCACTGAATGCACGATTCAAGCCCTGTATGACATCAGAAAATTCGTTTCTCTCATATTTCCGGATCACTACCCCATTCTCATCAATTAGAATTCGGGTTGGAACCTGAACCACATTAAATTTCTGAATAACATTCTGAACATCAAAAGACCCAAGTTTTGCGACCGGCCAAGCTTTACGTCGTTCTTCAAAAAAAGCATTGACCGTCACTTCACTTTGATCCAGGGGTATGGTATATATTTGCAGTCCGTAATTCTTGTAGATCTCACTGATGACCATCGTCCGGTCATAGTCATTCTGATATTCAAAATTTGCAAGTGGCGAGATCTCAATAATATAGGTACTTCCTTTCAGTCGCTGATTGTTTACTGTATCACCTTCCATGGTAATAAAGGAAAAATCTGGAGCCGTTACGCCAGGAGCAAGATAATTAAGGTCATATCTGATGCGCCGGATCCATTTCTTTGAAGATGGGCTGTTGGAGTAATCCTGTTCGTAACCATCCAACAGATCTTTTGCTTCTCCGATCCGCGAACTGTCAAAGTACATCTGAATTTTATCTCTCTTTATGAATTCAGTCACTTCTTCATTCTCTGAGATCTGAATAAGTGAATCCAGATAACCGGATGCAGCATCAAATCCCTCATTTTGTGCGATATATGGTTTCCCCAGTTTCAGGGCAACAGAAAACATATAATCAGCGGGTAAAGCCTCATCGATCCGAGCCAGCATTGCTTCAGGATCCCAATTGCTCAATAATTCAGCAGATTGTTCGGCAGCCAGATAAGACGCCATTGTATTTTCATGACCCTCAAAAACCTGCCAGTATAATTCTGACCACTTCCTGGTCTCATCAACGATCTGAGAATCAGGAACAGCCCCACCGAGTATAAAGGCACTCACTCGCTGAAAATTCCGGTCTACCCGGTTCAGTGTATTCATAGCTTCATGCTCTCTTGAATCCAGAGTTAACGTTTCCCGGATATCAGGAAGCTGAGCATTGATCCTGAGCGAATCATTTTCCGCAAGGATCACGTTAAAAGAAGCAATATCGGCATCATTTCGGCTGATAATAAGTGGATAATAGTTTTTACCCGGAAAAGTAGCTACTCCTTCAAACTTACCGGATCCATCTGTGATAGCACGAAACAAAGTATCGATGGGGGCATTGGATGAATCCCTCTTTACGATGGTCACACCGATGCCTGAGAAATCTCCGCTGCTGTCAATAGTATCTGCAACCGTGATAGACCCTGTTACCACAGTTTTTTGATTTTCAGATGTGTTAGAACACGCAACAGTGAGTAGCAATACAGTAGATGCAGCTAATAGCGTAATTTTTTTCATAAGAGTAGAGAGACTGGGTTATCAGTCGTTTAGCTTTTTATTGATTAGATCTTTAACCAGTTTCGGATTTGCTTTACCCTGAGAGGCTTTCATAGCCTGACCAATAAAAAATCCGATAAGTTGTTTTTTTCCTTCCTTAAAGCGCTGTACTTCATCCGGGTTGTTTTCAATGATCTCATCTACGATAGGCTCAAGAAATCCTGAATCAGAAACCTGTATGAGGTTCATCTCTTTTGCAAGCACTTCCGGATCAATGTCTTTGCTTAACATTTCATTGAAGATATCCTGCATAGCTGATGAGTTTATCTTATCGTCTTCTTTAAGCATCACCAGTTTTGATATCCTTTCTGCTGAGATGGGAAATTCCCTGATATCAATACTTCTTTCGTTCAATACCCTAAGTACTTCACTGAGAACAATATTTGATGCTGATTTTGGATTACCCAAAAATTCCACAACGTCTTCATAATAATCAGCCAGATACCTGCTGTCAGTAATAGTAACAGCATCATCCATGCTCATTTCGTAGTCTTCAATAAACCGCTTACGACGAACATCCGCAAGTTCCGGCAGATCCTCTCTAATCTCATCGAGCATTTGTTCTGTGACTCGTATGGGAGGAAGGTCCGGTTCAGGAAAATAACGATAATCATGTGCCTCTTCTTTGGAACGCATGGGACGACTCTGCATTTTTGAGGTATCCCAAAGCCGTGTCTGCTGAACCACTTCTCCTCCATCCTCTATCAGCTCGATCTGTCGGTAGATCTCATATTGGATGGCACGCTCCACATTACGGAACGAGTTCATATTCTTGAGTTCAGTTCGTGTCCCAAACTCTTTTTGTCCCCTGGGACGCACAGACACATTAGCGTCGCAACGAAGGCTACCCTCTTCCATATTTCCATCACAGATCTCCAGATACTGGACGATCTGTTTGATCTTGGACAAATATGCATAGGCTTCCTGCGGAGTACGCAGATCCGGTTCTGAAACGATCTCGATCAGTGGTGTGCCGGCACGGTTCAGGTCAACCAGGGTATTATATGGATCCTGATCATGAATTGATTTCCCGGCATCCTCTTCCATATGGATACGGGTAATACCAATACGTTTGTCATATTCTTCTAACTGGATATCAACAAAACCACCAAAGCAGATCGGTGTATCAAACTGGGAAATCTGATATCCCTTGGGAAGATCGGGGTAGAAATAATTTTTCCTGGCAAAGATGGACTTTTCAGCTACATCACAGTTGGTGGCAAGCCCCATCTTTATGATATAGCGCACCAGGTTTTCATTTACCACCGGGAGTGTACCCGGGTGCCCAAGGCACAAAGGGGTAACCTGCGTATTTGGCGCTGCGCCATATTCCGGTTTAACCGGTGCAAAGGCCTTACTTTCGGTAAGTAACTGTGCATGAACTTCAAGGCCGATCACAGCCTCGTATTTCTCGTGATCAATCGTGCTCATTCAGATCTGTTTCGGTCAAGATTTACTGAGCATGGAAGATATTAAAGTTGCGTGACAGTTTGGAATGTTTCTTAGGTTAATTAATCCGTTTAAATGGCTCATTGGGTTTGGATCAACAATTTTGTTCTTACTTGTAACAACTGAAGTGGAAATGAATCAATGTATTTTGGGGTTTATTATTTAACACATCAATCAAATTCAATCCAATGAGATACCTAGTTTCCTTTCTTTTCATAGCATTAACTGCCTCATCAGCCTTTTCTCAAAGCTATGCAGTCGATCAGCTGGAAAACTCGTCACGTCATCACGAATGGGTGACTATTGAGTCCAATGACAGAACCCTTCACAATTTTGTGGCCTATCCTGAGTCATCTGAATCGGCTCCTGTTGTGATAGTGATCCATGAAAATCGTGGGCTTAACGATTGGGCAAGAAGCTTTACTGACCAGCTGGCAGAAAAAGGTTTTATTGCCATTGCTCCGGATCTTATATCAAATACCGTTGAGGGTATCGAAAAAACGAACGACTTCAAAAACTCTGATGCTGCCCGACAGGCTATCTATGACTTGAATCCCGATCATGTCACTGCCGATCTCATGAATGTTCTTGAATACGCTAAATCCATTTCGGCCGGAAATGGACAGATAGCTGTGGCAGGTTTCTGTTGGGGCGGATCTCAATCCTTCCGGTTTGCTACTAATGCCGGTGATATGATAGATGCTGCATTCGTATTTTACGGAACCGGACCTTCAGAAGCTGAATCCTACCAAAGCATTGAGGTTCCTGTCTATGGTTTTTATGGTGGAAATGACGAACGGGTAAACTCAACCATAGAAGGTTCTGAACAAGCTATGGATCAATTTGGAAAGACCTATGAATACGAGATCTATGAAGGAGCCGGACATGCTTTCATGCGCCGTGGCGATGATCCTGAAGCCTCAACAGACGACCCTAATGTAATGGCCCGAAATGCTTCATGGGAGCAACTTGTATCACTGCTAAAAAATCTTTGATACAGCTTAATTTATATGATGATTTAGCCCTAAAATCTTCTTAACTTTGGTTTCTGCATTCTGATGCCCGAGTGGCGGAATTGGTAGACGCGTGCGCTTCAGGTGCGTATGCCCTTACGGGCGTGGAGGTTCAAGTCCTCTCTCGGGTACAAAAAAGCTAAGTATTGCATTAAACATTTGTTTTGCAATTACTTAGCTTTTTCTTTTTTTACTCTAGATAAAACATCGGTAAAACAAACACAGCGATTTCACCTGATGAAAGTTTATTTAGACCAAAATATCATAAGTGACTTATATGACGGAGTTATCTCTATTGAGAACGATATAAGTAATTACGAATGGATCTACTCACACGAACATTTTAATGAAATCAAGAGAGGCAACAAATCAGAATTCTTAGAGGTTTTAGAAGAATTAGAAGCAAAGCTAATTCGAATAGAGCATGATGTAAACTTTCAACAAACTGGTAAAGTGTTTTTTGAGGATTATTCGTCACCAAAAGAAAGGTATGAGGACTACTTAGAAAATAACAGTAACACTTCGATTGATAAATCACTCTGGACTGATTTAATCATTAATACAGCTGGGGCAGACAATTTCGAATCTATTGAGAATTGGCCTGAAAGATTGGAGAAGCAAATTTTTGATTTGATCCCAAAAGACAGCCATTTAAAATCAGAATTGAAAGAAATATTATCAGCTCTAAAACCACTTCTAAATGATTCCTTTACTGAGTTTTTAGGGGATGTAGATGATTTAGCAACTCAAAGAGAAGCACTCGGTACCACTCACATTACCCAATTTGAAGATTCTGATAATTCAATCGAGGAAATTTGGGAGCTGATAAAAGATACTAATGTAGAAACAACACCAGAACAATATTTTGGTTTTGAATCAAAAGATGGGGAAACCATTTCAGAATATTTGGGCATCGTCGCCTGCCACAATCTTTTAAATAGATTAGGGTTTAGACCAGACAAGGGACAAAATAAAGAAAGAGCCATTCACGGTATTCTGAGCGACGGTAGCCATATTGGTTATGGTGCCTACTGCAACCAGCTAATTAGTGCTGACAGTAGATTTTGTGCGAAAGCAAAAGCAATCTACAAATTTCGGAAAATTGGTACGGTAGTAACTAAAGTAGATACTAACTAATCTCCCTTTTAGTGCGGTTAATATTGAAGTAGTCACGATGAAATCTGACAGTTTATTTAGGTTAACCTAATCAACCAAAATCGTATTAAATGTGGTTTTCATATCTTGATTGGGTTGAAGATCAGTATTAGATAATCGGGTCCAAATCTCACTAATTAACGAGTCTTTAAACACATGATTCTTATGAAAGCTGAGTGTATCTCTAAATGAAAATCCTCTTAGAACATCGTTTAATTCACTCGCAGTAGATGTCAGTTTGTTTTCTGTAGATTGATACTGCTCTATTTCATCTTTAACTGATTCCTTATCAGAGTAGAAGTTTGAAGAATCTTCAATCATAGCAAGGTAGTTTTGATTTAACCTATTCCTGATGTATGAATTCGTTAAATCATCATCAAGTTCGATCGTATTTTCTGTTAAATCAGAAAGATTATCTTGATAACTTTTATATGAGTTATTTAAATCAAGTGTATTCTGGAATAAACCTTTTTTAGAATACACATATTCATTTGAAAGACTAATTATATCATCTAAATACTGCCTTAAAGTGTCAAATTTTTCTGCATTAGGTGCTGCCGCTAAATCTTCACTTAGATTTTGAAACCTAAGAGATTGCTGGTTGTAAAATTCATTAGAGCTCATTAGGGATAATCGGCCAACTTGGTCTCTACTCTCATAAATATTCTTGTGAGTATTATCTATTACTCTAATGATTGAGGATAGCTCATTTCTTGTCTCAACTTCATATTCAGTTTCAGTTTCTTGACAGCCCGAAAATACAATAACCCCAATTAATACATATAAGCCAACTTTCATATTATCCCCTTACGTTTTTGTTATTATGTGACTTAAATATATTAAAGACTTCCTACAAATTCTCAGCACTATGTTTTCCTATTCTTTGAGGCAGAACATTGGTGAAACAAGGATAAAACAAATAATGTAATTTGACGCTATTTTGTAGCTGCTTTTCTTTACTCTATTGGTGTTATATACACGTATTTTCAATCTTTTTAGATAAGCTCATAACAATATGATATTTCTCTCTCGGGTACTAAGCTCTGTAAGATTTTCTTATGGAGCTTTTTTTTATCTATGGACGAGGGCTAACCTGTTTTAAAAGAAAACCCAAAGTAACGGATCCATTTTTCAACAGTAATGGGTAGCTTGGACAAACGGTTCTCTTGTTACACTTCTTGGGTTTTCTATAAAACGTATTATATACTAGTTAACGTTGCTTCTATAGCTTAACCAAATAATAGATTTAGCTCTATAGGTCAGGTATTTCTTTCTTTGTAATGAAATACCCCACACAGCCGGATCCATTTGCACTCAGTTGTAGCTATTGATCTGCGGCAGTCTACAAACTTGAGTGAGCACCCTTTTCATTTTTCCTGAAACGCAGCTTTAGTTGAAATTTATCAGTAGCATCAATTTCAAGTTCAGCATCCAGCTGTGTGATCAAAGTTTTGATGAGTGTTACACCAAGTGTGTTTGACTCCTCAAATTTTTTAATATCAAATCCGACCCCATTGTCCCGGTACTCTAAGTCAATGATACCGTTTTTTTCATGTACACCAATATAAATAGTTCCTTTATCTCTTCCGCCAAAAGCATGTTTAAAAGAATTAGTAATAAGTTCATTTAATAAGAGTCCCAGAGGAATGGCCTGATTGATATTTATATCTTTGGTCTCAAACTCGTGAATGATCTCAACCTTTTGACTTGATGACGTGAACATTTCCCTAATGCGTTCGATAAGTTTCTCGCCGTACTCTTCAAATGATACCTCAATGAAGCTGTCAGTGTTGTATAACAATTCGTGAACAGAAGCAATCGAATAGATCCTGTTTTGTGTTTCTTTTAGAATAATATTCAGGCCCTCATCCTCTATACCCGCTTTTTGTAATTCTATTAGACCCGTTATGATCGCAAGATTGTTCTTTACCCTGTGATGAACTTCTGATAAGAGAACTTCCTTCTCAGCAATAGAACTCTCAAGCTTTTTCTGATATTCTCTTACCTGTGTTCTATCCTCTAAAATTACCAGCATTTGTTTATCTGAATGGGAGTCAGAAACCATTTGTCCAATATTGAGACTCAGATGTACATCACTTCCATCTTTTCGGCTTCGAACTACTTCCTTATTAACCAGATTGCCTTCTTTTTCACGTTGTGCCATTAATTTATCGAACTCAGCTTTGGTATCTTTAGAAACATGCGGCAAGAAACGGCCGATAACCTCCTCCCTTTTCCACCCCAGTAACTTTTCAGCTGCATCATTCCAAAAATCAGTAATGACCCCTTCACGATTGATGGAGTATATGGCCATTGGTGAATTTTCGATCAGCGCCCTGATCTTTTGGTTGGCCGATTTGGCATTGATACGCGCAGAATTAGCCGTTAATACATAAAATACCAGAAAACCAGTGATAAGGCTGAGGATCAATCCAAGAATTAAATTAAGAATCAATCCATTTTGGGCGTTGTCAGATAATGAAGAATAACTGGACGTGACCGTAATCTTCCAACTACCGGAATTGATCTGCTCGGGAGCAAAATTGATGACCTCCTTATAGGATCCATTCTCAACATAGTTTTCATCACCAAACTGATAGAATGTCTTGCCGAATTCATCCTGAAGCTGTACATGGTATTGGTCAAGACTCTGCATGATAGCATCAAAGCGCTCTTTGAAATTGAGAGCTGCTGTAATTGTCCCCCTGAATTCCCCCTGATAGTAGACCGGTGCATCCACCAGGAAAGCATTTGGCCCCTGAACCAGCTCCAGCCAATGCGTGAGATTGATCAACGAGTCATCCCTTGCAGATTGCCAGTCTGAGCGCCGGTAATCCAACTCGGAAATATCCAGGCCGACCGCATTTTCATTTCCTTTTTCCGGCTCGATCCGCTGGATGATCATATCCCTGTCGATCCACTCTACCAGGAGAAAAGCAGGATCCTGTTCTATGGTCATAGAAGCATCAAACTCCCAATGATCGAAGTAACCTCCATCCGTAACCTCTATCCGGCTTTTAAGATTTTGCAAGGTCTCAATGGACTCTAGCACCCGGTTCTGGAATTGTTGGGTGATAAGCTGACCGGTATCATTTACCGCATTCGCTCTTGATCTACGCTGCTCCTTATCGTTCGCATACCATAACAGTATAACCCCGGTGCTGAACAATGCGCCAACCAATATTGCAAGAAGTAGTCTGTATTTCAGATCTGAAATATTCAAGGAATAACCGGCATTTAATGATGCCCAACAATAGCATTCTGTTAACTATTTTACCAACATTAATTTACCTGTTTCCACTCTGCCTTCAACAATTATGCGGTAAATGTATACACCACTCGCCCAATCATCGGCCTGTACACGCTGTATGTAACGTCCCCGACTTTGATTCTCATCAACAATGGTTTCAACTAATTTGCCAAGCATATCAAAGACTTCAAGTTTAACATAGGAGTTCTGAGGCAGTTTATAGGGTATATTAGTGGAAGCATTAAATGGGTTGGGATAATTCTGCTCCAGTTCCACGGGCCTGTTCTCTTCCAGGGCATCGCCATTAAGTGGGATAAGAATTGGACTGGGAATGTTTACACCATTATGGGAAATGCGGATCTCACCCGAATTGTTCTGAGCAAACCGTGGGCGATATCTCACCAGGATCTCCTGACTCTGACCCGGTTCAATATTCAAAAAGATCGTACTGCTGTTCAGCGAGTAGGATCCGGTACCTGATGATAACTCAACCCGGCCCACCAGCGCATTTTCTGAATTGATATTATTAGTGATCACAATGGTGGTATCAAGCCGCTCATTCACATTGGTAACCCCAAAGTCTATCTCAGAATCATCTACTTCAACAATCGAGGTTGCTCCCAGAAGTGCAAAACAACCCCCACCAAGTGGCCAACCGGCATCCGCAAAGATCCCACACATAATGGGACCAGGTGAGTGAATGGCAAAGGCGTTATCGATCTGAGGGCGCATCAGGGCATTCTCAGTATTTGTAAAAGTATCAAGGTCAAGGTGAGAGTAACTGGAACCACCCTGCCAGGTCTGTGGAGCATATATTGGCACCGGTAGGTTTTCATAAGCTTCGTTAGCCTGTTCACCAATAAAAAACAAACCGCCATTGTTTCCGGTGACAGCATTATACAAAGCATTGGATGGATTAGGATATACATTTTCATCGATCACAGACTGACTGAATCCATCTTCAATAAAAGTATCATACACAAATGGAAGTACCGGATCACCCAGCCCCCACTGTGCAACTTGTGTATCAGGATCACCACTCATAGAGCCTGTAAATCCAAGACCATGTCCGATCTCATGTATCACCACGGTCACAAAATCGATCGATCCGCCGGGTGGATTCGCATCCGTTTCATAATACCAGGAGCCGAACGATGAGTTCATATTGACTACTATATCATACTCTACCCCAAACTGATTCCCAGATAAGAGGTCCTCACCCTCAATTGCACTTGCCTGTGCAATAGGGTACCAAACATCATTGATAGGATATATAAGTGTTGGACCTGCACTGCCAAGGGTATTACCCTCTAAAGCTGTCCAGTTTGCCTCAATTTTAATCGGTATTTCAGAATCTATGTGAGATTCCCAGATCGTCATAGCATATTCAAACGCAGTTCGGGCTTGCTGAGGCCAGCTTCCGACATAATCAACCTGAATTGAGGCTGTCTTTGCACGAGAGTCTCCCTTTTTACGAAAATCTTCCACACCTCGATAGAAAAACACATCTCTGAAAGTCGGCTCAAAGGTACAGATCTGATCCTGTTCGGGTGCCAAGCGATGAAGTGGAGCTGGTTCAGAGTTATTTGATTGCGCAGCCGCAGATAGTGATGCAATGAGCAAATATCCCATTACTGTACAAAATGATAGTATCTGTCTTTTCATAATAAATAGTCTGTTGGTTCACCGGCAGCACGTTGTATCGCTCACGGGATCCGATGATTAAATAAGTTTATGTAAGATGGGATGCTCTTAATTCTCTATAATAATCAAACAACTCAAGGGCATCTCTCCTTTCAATTAAACTAAAACTTATTTCGTTTCCCTGCCACACTTGTCCTAACCTCCATAGATCGGCATCCGCAACCTTTAAAAGTCTGGGATAACCCCCTACAGATTGTGCATCATTCATTAATATGATCGGCTGTCCTCCGGGTGGTAACTGAATTATTCCCGGAACCACCGGAGCCGAGCTAAAATTTGAGTCTTTAATTTTCAGAGTTTTTTTGTTTTGTAACCGGATGCCCATACGATTACTTGAGCTTGAGATCCCAAACCTGTTTTTGAGTATAAACCTTTGCTCTTCTTTGCTGATCAGGTTCCATTCAGGTCCGGCCATTACCCTGATCTTCTGATGCTGACTGAAGTGCGGTATCAGTTTTTCAGGCACCGCTTTTTGCGAATTATTTACTCCGGAAACATTCACTTCTATTCTGTCACCTCTTTTAAGTTCCCTTCCTTCAGGTTCACCCAATCCTGCTGTGCGATACGTCGAAAAACTGCCGAAACTTTTATCCAACTTCCATGTTCCTGAAATTGCAAGATAAATACGTACCCCTTTGGTTACCCTTCCAATTTTGAGGCGTTCCCCCTTGCGTACTTTAACCCTTTGATTTTGCTGAACTGAACGGTCACCGATCGATACTTTAGTCTCACCGCCGGTTATACCTATTACTGTTTCTTGTAAAAACTCGAATTCACAGTTCCCAAACATTATTTCAAATAATGGACTTTCAGTTCTGTTGTCAACCAGCCAGTTAGCCAACTCAGCACAGTGAGTGTCCATAGCACCACAGACCGGAATCCCGAACTTTCGCAATCCTTTTCTTCCGGGAACATCCTGTATAGTAGTTAATAAACCCGGATCAATTACTTTGAGAGTAGTGATCATGAGTCTGTACCCTTTACCATACTTTTGAACTCCTCTTTACTTATTGGATCAAATATGACCTTATCTCCCAGATCAACCGTCACAGGCGGATCTTTTTTGCGATTAAAGAATGTCAATGGTGTTCTGCCAAGGATCTGCCAGCCACCGGGACTTTCGAGCGAATAGATCCCTGTTTGATCACCGCCTATTCCAACAGCCCCCTCGGGTACTTTGGTCCTCGGCTCGCTCTTTCTGGGACACCTGATTTTTTGATTCAAACCCTCCAGGTAAAGAAATCCCGGAATAAAACCCATCATGGCTACCGTATAACTTTGTTCGGTATGTAAACGAATGATCTCCTCCTGTTGTAATCCGGTATATGATTCAACTTCCTCCCAATCCAGCCCAAGCTCATAACAAACCGGTACGTGAATGGTCTTATGTCTCGGTTCGTAATTACCGGCATTATCGAAGAGGTCTTTAAGCTGAGCTATAATTACATCCGTATTATAAACCGGTTCTTCAAATAGTAATGCAACACATTTATAGGTGGGAAAAACATCTGTAAGTCCATCCAGACCTGATCTTTCTAAAAGGCTGCAAACTCTATGGATTATGGAAAGCTCTGGATCATTTGATACAGGTTCAAAGACAAGCGCACTTTCCCCCAGGGTACTGATTTTCCAGTTGGTGTTATCAATCTGCAGTGATCTCGATCCCATGGTCTTTCAAAAAATCGTGAATGTCCTTAGCCAGTTCTGTAGCACCATCCGTATCACTATGTAAACAAAGTGTATCGGCTGATATTGGCAACTCCAGGCCATCATAGGTAGTCACATTGCCCTCAAGAAAACCTTTAAGTTGCTTTAAGACCAGATCAGAATCAGTCAAAACGGCCCCTTCCAATTTTCTTGACCTTAGGGAAAGATCATCCTCATAACTTCGATCTGCAAAGACCTCGTTCTTAACCTTCAACCCCGCGTTTTCAGCTACTTCTTTAAGAACTGAACCTTCCGGCGCATATAATATCATATCTTTTTTTACCTGAACCACTGCCTTTACAACACCAACAGCTGTTTCCTCATCCGTGGAAGCGAAATTATAGAGAGCTCCATGCGGTTTTACATGATGTAACTCTGATCCCAAAGCCTCCACCATACCCTTTAACGCAGATATCTGATAAAGAACACAGGCTTCCAATTCATCCATTGTCAGGTTCATCACTCTGCGGCCAAATCCCTGAAGGTCAGGATAGGATGGATGGGCTCCTATTGCCACATGGTTCTTTTTCGCAAGTCGGATGGTTTTTGATATCGCAACCGGGTCACCGGAATGAAAACCACAGGCAATATTACAACTTGTGATGTATGGCATAATGGCGGAGTCACGCTTCTCATCATACATACCATAGAATTCACCGAGGTCGCAATTAAGATCTAACTTCGTAATCATGATCACAAAATATTAAGAACAGAATTCAAGCTTCTGAAACCTACAAGTAAAGTAACCAGAATTACAACTACTCCCAGTACATTCTGTCGCAGGCTATTACGGCTGCTTCCCAAAAGCAGCGGTTTATTCATGATATACAATAAAAATATTGCAATAACCGGCAGGGTTATCCCATTTGCCACCTGTGCAAATTCGATCAATTTCACAGGATCGTAGCTGATAGCTGAAAATACAACACCGGTAAAAAGTACCAGTATCCAGATAAATCGAAATTTGGTATCCTTTAAATCACCCTTCCAACCTAAAAGTCCTTTAGTGGCATAAGCTGCTGCAAGCGGTGCTGTGACGGCAGACGTGATCCCTGCTGCAAACAATCCAATTCCCATAAAGGTTTTAGCCCAACTGCCCAGTAATGGTTCAAGTTGCCGGGCCATGTCAGCCGCACTGTTAACTTCCTCTAAACTGCCATTTGCTGCTGCTGCACTTGTTATCACAACACAAATGGAGATCAAACCTCCTAAGATTATTCCAACCGCATTTTCTTTGCGCATGTCTGAAAGCTCAGTATAACCTGAATAACGTTCCTGAACTGTTGAAGCATGCAAAAATAAATTATATGGAACAACTGTAGTGCCAATCAACGCAATGACCGTCAGGAATTCGTCAGCAGAAGCCTGGGGGATGAACATACCTTTTAGAATTGCCGAGATATCCGGACTAATGACGATAGCCGTGGTCACAAAAACGATACTCATGATGCCAACCAGTATGGTCATCACATTCACTATGCGTTTAAAATTTCCAGAGAACAACAGAATGAATGCTACCGCTCCGATCAATAAAGAAGTCAGCCTGAGTTGCAAACCATTGATCGTAAGATCCAATCCTATAAAAAATTCTTCCCATCCTAAAACTGCACCTGAAATATTCCCTCCTTCATAGGCAATATTACCAATAACAATAGCACTCATCACCAACAGGATCCCCATGACCCTTAATATTGGATGACCGAGCTGTTCCCGAATCGCTTCACCGAAACCTTTGCGGGTAACAATACCAAGACGACCTGTCATTTCCTGAAGGGTTATGGTCGCAATGATCGAAAAAACAAGGGCCCACAGTAACATATAACCCGACCTCACTCCAGCCAGGGTACATACGGTTACGGTTCCGGGGCCAATAAATGCAGCAGCAACTAAGGTACTTGGACCAAAGTATTTTTTTAGTGGATTATTCATGCTTGAGTATATAGTATGTAACAACTAAAATCCCAAACCTGGACAACGTAATAATTTTAAAAAGATGTGATGGCTGAACTGAAAACCAAAAAGAGTGATCAAAGTGTTACTGCGTATCTAAACGCCATTGAAGACCCTCAGCGTAAAGAGGACTGCACCAGGATCCATGATCTGATGGCAGATATTACCGGAAATAATGGTTTTATGTGGGGCGACAGCATCGTTGGCTTTGGAAGCTATCACTATAAATATGAAAGCGGTCGAGAAGGCGATTGGTTCATTACCGGGTATTCGAACCGAAAACAACAGATCTCTCTGTAAATCATGGCCGGATTTAAGCAGTATGACACATTGATGGAACAGCTTGGTAAACATAAAACCGGAAAATCATGTTTATATATTAAACGACTAAGTGATATTGATATCGATATATTGGAAGAGCTTATTCGGTCTTCCGTTAACTATATGAATAAAAAATACAATCAATAATGGCACAGGGAACTGAGAGAATACAGGTCAAACAGGGATTAAGGGTAGGCATTGTATTAAAAAAGGATCAGCGTTCAGGTAAGATCACTTATGGCATTGTCCGGGATATTTTGACCAACAGTACCACTCATCCACACGGCATCAAGGTCAGACTGGAAGATGGACAAATAGGACGTGTTAAAGAGATCTTATGACTATTACTGATTTCAATACCACTACCCTTGAACTCGAGGATGATTATGAAGGACGCGTTATTGCCACACTTATCGAGTCACCGAATAATACACCGGGAAACAAACCGGTATTATATCTTCACGGCTTCAACGATTATTTTTTTCAAACTCATGTTGCCGAACAATTCAATCAGAACGGGTATAATTTCTACGCCCTGGATCTCAGAAAATACGGCAGATCATTGCTATCACATCAGCACCCGAACTACTGCAGATCTATCACAGAATATTTTGAGGAAATCAATCGATCAGTTGAGTTCATTCAGAAACAAATTGAACACAAGATCATATTATTAGGCCATTCTACGGGTGGTCTTATTGCCTCAGTCTATCTAAACATTGGAAAATATCGGCAAAATTTTGACCGGCTCATTCTAAACTCTCCCTTTCTGGATTTCAACGTCAATCTTTTTCAGCGGCTGTTCCTTCTTCCACTTGCAGGACCGGTTTCTGCCATTTTTCCTTTTGCTGCACGAAAAAAACCTTTTTCTCATTTATACGGCGCAAGTATATCAAGATCAAAGTATGGAGAATGGGATTACAACAAAGAATGGAAACCCATGAGTGGATTCCCGGCCTATTTTAAATGGATATATGCTGTAAATCGAGCACAGAAAAAGATCCGGAAACACTCAAGTATTGATGTTCCCATCCTCATACTTCATGCCGAAAGATCCTCAAGGCCTGATAAGTGGAGAGATATACTAAAACGTTCTGATATGGTATTGGATGTTAAGCATATTCGTAAATACGGCGTAAAACTAGGCCCGGATGTTTCCCTGTTAGCTATTGACGATGCCATACATGACATTTACTTATCTCAGCCGAAGGTTCGTGAAGAGGCATTCAACAAAACCTTTGATTGGCTTCGCATTACTGATCCTGTTACTTCAGAATAAGCTAAAGAACCTAACTGTTTCACAAATAATCACACAGGTAGAATTTCATCTAATTTTTGCTCTTACATGACCTTTTCACGAACCGGTTGTAATTCTTTGACCCATTGGTTTACGACAAATTCATTGTCTCGTATCCAGTTTTGCACCGCCCTTCGTTCATTATTAGGAAAAGTTTGTAACTCATCCATCAGGGTCTCCAGCTGTTGATTTGTAAGCTTAAATCGATCAAAGAATGTAGCGGCTCTTGGATATTCTTTTGAGAAACCGTTCCTGCCAAGGGTATGTATCTGTTCAGCTTCACCGAATATATTTTCAGGATCTTCAAGAAACCTAAGTTCATACCGATTTGCGATCCAATGAGGTGTCCAACCTGTAACTACAATTGGTAATCTTCTTTTTATTGCCTGACCTAATGTATCTGTCATGGCCTGTTCGCTTCCCTCTATCAATTCGGCTGAAAGTTCGTAACTGTCTAAAGCATTCCTTGCAGCCTCCATGATACCTGCACCACTTCCAATACCGATGATCTGATCCACTTCTTCATCCAGCTCACTTACAGACCGGGCCTCGACGTATTCCGGTACCATTAATCCCGTTCTTACAGTCTCAACATTTACACCAATCTTTTCAAGCTCAGCCCCATAAGTTTCCATATACGTTCCGTGAGTTTCAGGTAACCAGGCATCCACAAAGAGATCATATTGACCACTTTCGATCTCACGAAAAACAGACTCGATATCAGTCATCTTGGTTTCAACTACATACCCTAACTCTGATTCCAGTAATTCAGCTGCCAGATGAGTCATAGCTACCCCCTCCGACCAATCAGCATATACCATCCTGATCTCCTTCTTATCTTGCTTTTCTGTCACATTTCCACAAGCAGTCATAATTACCATGACCAAAGCTATACATGCCGGAAAATATCTCCCTGTATGATGTCTCATAATTTCTCCTTTGTGGTGATAAAACAACTAATTATATCTCTAATATAGTGGAAACACAGAGAATGTAAAGTCAGGCATTCTTATTAATCCAATGAGGATCTGAGTATATTTTATAGCTTCAGAAAATGAATGTTTCAAATTACGATTCGGTTACTTAATCAAACCCAATAAAATATCCTACAATGCTTAGATCTGTTGCTGTAATTCTAACCTTTTTCTTACTGCTTACCTCTTCATCAGCTTTTGCTCAGCTCAATAATGAGCCTGACACTTTTACCACAACCAATGGAGACTTGAAGGTTCATCCAATACTTCACGGTAGCGTGATCTTTGAATGGAATGATATGAATGTGTACATAGACCCATGGGGTTCCGCAGATCTATATGAAGGAAAGCCGGCTCCTGAATGGATCCTGATCACTCACCCACATGGTGACCATCTGAGTCCAGAAACCCTTGCTTCTCTGGATACTAAAAGTACAACGTTCATAGTTCCTCAAGTTGTGGCCGATCAAATGCCTGAAGAATATTCAGGGCAAATCATTGTACTTGCCAACGGTGAGTCCCATACTGAAAATGGGATCGAGGTTATGGCAGTTCCAATGTATAATCTGCCAAATGATGGTGCCCGCCACACTAAAGGTTGGGGAAATGGCTATGTAGTTACCATGGGTGAAAAAAGAATATATATTTCCGGTGATACAGAAGATATCCCTGAAATGCGCCAGCTTGAAAATATTGACATAGCCTTCGTCTGCATGAATCTCCCTTATACCATGGACATCTACCAGGCTGCAAGTGGAGTTCTGGATTTTGAACCCAGGGTAATTTACCCCTACCATCATAGAGGACAGGATATCGAACGCTTCAAAGAAGTGGTGGATTGGGAAGGAAAAGATATAGATGTTCGTCTCAAAAACTGGTACCCCGAACAGTAATGATTCACAACTCTTAGTTTTAAATCATACCTTTAAAATAAAAAATCAGGTATGAAGTGCACGCTTTGTTCTGCAAAACTGAGATCGTTCTACTATTACGAGAAGGAAGACCGATCTTATCATCACTGTCCGAATTGTGAAGCGGTTTTGATGGATGAAAAGAACTTTCCCACCCCAAAAGAAGAAGTACACAGATATGAAAGTCATGATAATGATGTGGAAGACCCACGCTATCAGGAGTTTGTATCTCCTTTGGTAGATAAAGTGCTGGAATCTTTTAGCCCTCACCACAAAGGACTCGATTTCGGAGCAGGTACCGGTCCGGTGATCACAAAAATGCTGACCGATGAAGGTTATGATATTATTACTTATGATCCGTTTTTTGATGATAACAGATCCGTTTTTGATCAAAAATTCGACTATATCGTAAGTTGTGAGGTGATCGAGCATTTCCACGATCCGCACATGGAATTCGAACGGCTTAGGAATATGCTGAATGACGGTGGTGCTTTATTCCTAAAAACGGATCTTTATACAGAAGACACTGATTTTCATGCCTGGTACTATAAAAGTGATGAAACTCATGTATTCTTCTATCATCCGGAAACATTCAGGTGGATAAAAGAAACATTCGGTTTCAGTAAACTGGAATTAGACGGACGTCACATTTCTCTATTTACCTAACAAATTAAAGCTGCCAACATAATAGTTGGGATCAACTGTTAGACTGTTTCTATCAGCAGATTCAACATCAACCCACTTCCATGAAGTAGTCGGGAAGATCCGGGTTTCCAATCCGTTTATTTCGACATCAATCGGCAGGTCAAAGCCTTCTACCGTATTTCCCCATCGGAATGTCAGTCTTCCATCACGAAACGCATACTCCAAAGTTGGTATTCGAGTGTCACGCAGGTATTGATCAAAAACTCTCGTAAGGTCCCTTCCAAAACTCTCACTGATGAATCTTTCAACTTGTTTGGAATGTACAGTTTGATGGTAAAACTCCCGATTCAACCCTCGCAGTGTTGCTCTCCAAAGGGAATCGTCATCAGCAACCTGGCGAAGAGTATGCAATAGATTTCCGCCTTTATTGTACATATCTCCTGAACCACGATGATAAACCCCATGTGTCCCCATCAGCGGTCGGTCATTCAGGATACCTAATCTCAAGCCCTGTACATATTCATTGGCAGCCTGAGTTCCGAAATGATAATCCAGATACAGGCTCTCGGAATAATTGGTGAAGCCTTCATGAATCCACATATCAGCTACATCTGCATAGGTAATATTATTAGCGAACCACTCGTGACCGGTTTCGTGAATAATGATGAAATCAAATTTCAATCCCCATCCTGAACCACTCAGATCTCTTCCCCGGTACCCATTCTCATATCCATTGCCATAGGTTACTGAACTCTGGTGTTCCATTCCCAGATACGGTGCTTCCACCAGTTTATATCCATCTTCATAAAAGGGATAGGGTCCAAACCAATATTCGAAAGCCTCCATCATGGGTTTAACCTGTTTGAACTGTTCCCGGGCCTTTTCTTCATTCTCTCGCAGTACGTAGTAATCCAGAGTGAGTTTGCCCTTTTCACCGTCATAGATTTCACCAAAGTGCACGTAATCCCCGATGTTGATATTAACCCCGTAGTTGTTGATCGGGTTACTCACAAACCAATTCCAGGTTTTAGTTCCGTTTCTATGTTCATCGACACTTTCCAACCTGCCATTTGATACATCCATGAGGTCGCCAGGAGTCGTGATACTGATCCTCATGCTATCCGGTTCATCATATGGGTGGTCCTTATTTGGCCACCACACACTCGACCCAATGCCCTGATTGGAGGTAGCAACAAATGGCTTCCCATTACTGTCCTTAGTCCACGTAAAACCACCATCCCAGGGCGGGTTATCCGCTACTATAGGTTTACCTGCATACTTTACCAATACCTCTTTTACCTCCCCTGCTTTTTGCACAGTATTCAATTTCACAAAAAAAGCACTCCCCTTCCTGGTGAAATCCAACCTATTCCCATCTTGCTCTATACCCGTTATTTCAAGTGGCGCCTGCAGATCGATCTGCATGGTTTTCCCCTGATCAAGAACAGTATACCGGATCAAGTTCTTTCCTGTAATGGTACTATCTGAAATATTAACCTGCACCTCAAGGTGATAATAGTTCAAGTCCCACCACGCTCTTTCTTCTGTAACACTGCCCCTAAGCGTATCCTGTCGGGTAAATAATTCCTGCCCATAGACTTCACCTAACCCCAGTATTGGTAATGTCAATAGAATAACCATGATCATTCTGAACTTAATGGGTGTAATTTTTATTAGATAGCTGAATAAGTAATTCATAGAACGATTTAACATGTTTCTGTTATACTTAAACATCTGCATAAGTATATTTTTCTAATTAGTTAAGATAGAGACAAATTTTATAAGCCTACTCTACTTCATTATATTTCGAAGCAAGTAGAATGTACGAGAATATTTAAAAACACATAATTCAAAGTGAAATAAACGCTGCATTTCACGGTGTTCTCCTCCATTAGCTATCAAGGAGAGTTTTCAGGTTTAATTAACATTAACTGTAACATTCAAAGTCACAGAAAAAATGAAAAAACTTACACTCTTCATTACCTCACTATTCTTACTGATCCCTGCCTATATATTTGCACAGGATGATGAAACTTCATTAAGCATTGGCGGAGCCCTTCGCTATAACGTTATTTTGACCGATTATGAAGACGACACCATAGATAATAATGACGGCCAGTTTACCTGGGATACCTGGAGGATCAACGTAAATGCTGAGAAAAATGGGGTTAAACTGAATTTTGAATACCGGTTCTACCCTACCTTCAACACTCATTTTGTAAAACAGGGTTGGTTAGGATACGATTTTGATGAAAAGAATAATATTCAGATCGGTGTCACTCAGGTACCCTTTGGGAATCTTCAGTACAATTCACATAACTGGTGGTTTCAGGGACCTTATTACGTAGGCCTTGAGGATGATCACGACATGGGTATCAAATTTACTCACACAGCTGAAAAATGGGATATCATGGCTGCCTACTTTTTTCAGCCTGAGCCCGCTGGCCCTGCAGGAGGATCAGGATCATTTGGATTCGGAGGTTCCGGTCGCTACTCCTATGACATTGTACCTACCGGTAATCAGTCTAATTATGAAAGAAATCAGCTGAATATACGAACTACCAGAACATTTGAGATCACCAATGGTAATGTGCAACTTGGTTTTAGCGGTGAAGTTGGACAGATCTGGAATCAAGCACTGAACGAAAACAGTAGTCGTTACGCTGTCGCTGCCCATACTGATATTAATTATGGTAACTGGAATTTCAAGGGACAGTACACCAATTTTGGTATGGATGCTCAGAATGATACCGGGCAGTCAATTGATGCCGTGCAAATGGGTGCCTATGGCTCACCATATCCTGTTGCTACAGAAATGAGCATGTATTCTGCGGGACTGAGTTACAGTTATGATGTAGATTGGGGGCCCATCACCAATTTAAATTTTTATAACGATTACACCTACTTTCAAAAACATATTGACGGCTTCAATGATGCTCATCAAAATGTGATCGGTTTTCTCCTGTCTGCCGGAAATGTATATACTTATTTTGATATTGCCCGAGGTAGCAACCACCCCTGGTTAACAGAAAGCTTTGGCCAGGGACTTGGTCAGGGTTTAAATGATGCCCGCTGGAATACCCGCTTCAATATAAATATTGGGTACTACTTCTAAATACATTCAGGGTCCGTGACAAAACGGACCCTTCTTTTAAAGACTTTCTCGATATAAATGATAGTCTTAAAACGCCAAAAGAAGTTGCAAATGAAATTTCAACACAACATCTGATATGGCCGCAATTACAGTTAAAAACTTATTTAAAATTTTTGGGAAGAATCCTGAAAAAGCACTTCCACTTATCGAAAATGGTAAATCAAAAGATGAGATATTGGATCAAACAGGTAATACTGTAGGGATCAACGATGCCAGTTTCGAAGTCCAAGAAAAAGAAATGTTCGTTATTATGGGACTTTCGGGAAGTGGAAAATCAACCGTATTACGCTGTCTCAATCGTCTTATAGAACCTACTCGTGGCACCATAATGATCGGTGATGAGGACATCACAAAAATGGATAAGGAGCGTTTGCTCGAGCTTAGACGCAAACAGATGTCCATGGTCTTTCAAAATTTTGGGCTTTTTCCACACCGTACTGTAGCTGACAATGTTGAGTATGGACTAGAAATTAGTGGAATGGATAAGGATGAAAGAAAAGAAAAAGCCTATGAGGCACTTGATATCGTTGGGCTTAAAGGATATGAAGAACAGAAACCGGATGAGCTTAGCGGGGGAATGCAACAACGTGTCGGTTTAGCCCGTGCCCTTGCAAATGATCCTGAGATACTTCTCATGGATGAGGCTTTCAGTGCCCTGGATCCACTTATACGAGCCGATATGCAAGATGAACTCCTTGAATTACAAGCTGAAGTCCATAAAACAGTGGTGTTTATCACTCACGATCTGGACGAAGCCCTTAAGATCGGTGACCGTATCGCCATTATGAAAGACGGCTATGTGGTTCAGGTTGGAACCCCGGAAGAAATTCTGACAAATCCTGCCAATGACTATGTGAAAGCATTTGTCCAAAATGTGGACCGCACCAAGGTGATCACCGCACAGGCCATCATGAGGAAAGCCCCTACCGTGCAAATACCAAAAGACGGCCCCTCGGTGGCAATACGTAATATGGAAAAAGTTGGGGTATCCACAACTTATGTGGTCAATGAAAACCGACATCTCAAAGGGTTGGTCTCTATTGATGACGCCATAGATTTAAAAGAAAGAGAAAGTCGGGACCTTAATGAGATCCTTAATAAAGATATTGAGGTTGCAGGTCCCGATACCCCGATAAATGCACTTCTGACCAAATCTCTTCAATCCAAATACCCCATTGCTGTGGTTGATGAAGACAGCAAGCTACTCGGTATCGTTGACCGGGCAACTATTCTGGCCGAACTTAATGAAAATGATTCTGGCGAATCAGAAACAGATAACGAGAAATTCAAAATTTCCAATACTTAGTTATGATCGATATTCCCGTAGGAGAGTTTTTTGAATTCCTAATTAACTGGCTCACTGATAATCTGGGTGGGTTCTTTGATGTGATCACTGTCACCGTCAAGACCTTTTTAACTGGTATTGAGAACATCCTGTTGTTCCCCCACCCCGCAATAATGATCATTCTGCTGGCAGCACTTGCATGGTACGTTTCCGGTAAAGGTGTTGGTATCTTCACCGTTTTAGGCCTGGTATTGGTGGAGAGCATGAATATGTGGGATGGCACCATGGAAACCCTGGCACTTATCATCACAGCCGTTTTCATCGCCTTGATGATCGGTGTACCCTTAGGAATCTGGGCCTCAAAAAGTAAAACGGTTGAAAATGTTATCAGGCCAATTCTGGATTTCATGCAGACCATGCCGGCATTTGTTTACCTGATTCCCGCCGTCTTGTTTTTTGGACTGGGAGAAGTCCCCGGTATTATTGCAACTCTGATATTTGCCATGCCTCCTGCAGTAAGGCTGACAAACCTTGGTATTCGACAAGTACCGGAAGAGATCCGGGAGGCAGCATTGGCCTTTGGGTCTGATAACAAACAAATGCTTTTTAAAGTTGAACTTCCGGTTGCCATGCCCACTATTCTGGCCGGCGTAAATCAAACCATCATGCTGGCATTGTCAATGGTGGTCATCGCGGCATTGATCGGGGCCGGTGGATTGGGACAGCCTGTTGTTGAAGGCCTGCAACGCCTCGACATCGGCTTAGGCTTTGAGGGAGGCCTTGCCATTGTAATACTTGCTGTATTCCTTGACCGTGTGACACAGTCATTGGGAACATCAACAAATTGAAACAAAACAGTTTTTTTAATCGACCAATTTTAAATCATAAATCAAACAAAACAAGATAATTATGAAAGCTAACAATAAATTTTTGAATCTGCTTTCAAAGCTTGGTGTCTTTATTCTGGCCATCAGTTTTTTAAGCGGATGCACACAAGATCAAGACAATCAAAAAACAGCCGACCTGGTATATGTCAATTGGGCTGAAGGTATAGCTTACACAAATCTTGCCAAGGCTATTCTGGAGGACAAAATGGGCTACGAGGTAGAGATCACGTCTGCCGGTGTGGGACCTGCCTACACTGCCGTCGCTCAGGGAGATTCTGACGCCTTCATGGAAACGTGGTTACCTGTTCTTCATGCCGATTATTACGAACAGTTCAAGGACCAGATAACAGATCTAGGAACCGTTTACGAGAGTACCCAAAGTGGCCTTGTTGTACCAACTTATGTTGAGATCGATAGTATCTCTCAATTGAATGGAGTTGCGGATCGCTTCAATGGTGAGATCACAGGTATTGATGCCGGAGCCGGTATCATGAGCACTACCAAAAACGTGATCGAGGAATACAACCTTGACCTGGAACTGGTACAATCCAGCGGTCCGGCTATGACCTCAGCCCTTCAAAGCGCCTATAATGATGAAGAATGGATCGTTGTAACCGGATGGAAACCCCATTGGAAATTTGGACGATTTGATCTCAAATTTCTTAAACAGGATCCTGATAAGGAACTCTGGGGCACCGGACAAATTCACATTATGGGTCGCCAAAACCTCGAAGAAGACAAACCTGAACTGGCTCAGTTCCTGTCTAACATGTACTTGACTGATGCTGAACTTGCCGACCTTATGGTAGCCATTGAAACTTCAGAAGAGAACGTTGAGACGGTTGCCAGAAACTGGTTAAATGATAATGAGGATGTGGTTGAAGATTGGATCCCGGAAGATAATGAGCAAGCTTCCATGTGATCAGATCCCACTTTAAGTGACTTTTAAAAAGGAAATGCGTTAGCTCGTGTTTCCTTTTATTATTGGGTTAAAATGATAGCCTGATTTGTAAGCCAATGGAATTATTAACATTCCCCTCTAACACCCATATTATTCCTATGAATAATATTTCTTCAAAATTGACAGCAAAAAACTTGTTTCAGAATTCTAGTCGATAAAGTCGAACAAAGTCTGTTTACCATTTTATTGAAGCTATTTTTTAAAATTGTAACAAAATGCTCTTTTTCCCCTCTTAAATAGAAGAGAGATACACATAGTAAACAGACTTTACTATGCAGCTAAAAACAAGGGTTACAAATTGGGTACAATATCATGAAGAAACACATGGGGTCTAAAATAATATTGGATGCCTACCTACAGGCATTGAAAAAGCATCAATGTCCATATGATATTCAAAGAGCCATTAACTACATAGTAAAACCAAAAGTAAATAAAACCCGAAAGCTTTTTATAAAATTGCGTGCTATAAGATCACTTTTACTGCTATTACTATGTTTGTTTATACATACAGCTAAGGGACAGGAACTTAAGAAAACACTGGTTTATCAAGATAATATTTACAGTCCTTCTGTCATTTTTGTACTAAATGAAGACACCATTCTTACCGTTGAGTTAAGCAACAAGGAGGCGGTATTAAACATGCATGACTTAAAGAGTAAGAGCATGATCGCTTCACACCCTGCCGGCAGAGGCCCCGGCGAACTATCGCAGACTGGAGCAAAACGTTTCTCAAGAATCAATAATGATTTAATTTTATTGTGGGATAAAAGCCAACGAAAAGGAATAGTATATGACCACAACCTGACTTATATAACGGATATCAGATATAACGATCGCTCAATCAGCTCTGCCATTATCCTTAATGATTCACTAGCTATAGTCAGAAAATTCTATGATATGCAAACACTGACTGAAATTCGCCATTTCAAAAAATATGAAATCACTGATGATATTTTGTTGAAAATTGATACAGATTATTATGGTAGTCTGTTACCGATCTCACGAAATCCAATGGTTGATCAGGGCCCTATGTTCTCCGGGACCGACAACGCCTATATTGGATTTAATTATTCCACCCTTGTACTTTCAATTTCTTCCAACGGCAAGGTCGATACTCTAAAAACACCCAGATCCTTCATATTACCTACAGTCGAATACGATAACGGGTATTCAGCACCTGATCATACAATCTCCCCTGAAGGAACTCTAAGCATCGCTACAGACGATTACTATGTCTATGTTTTATTTTCAGGGAAAAAGTTTGAGATCAAACCGTTTATGATGGCTGTAAAAACCATTACAGGTAAAATTGCTGATGAGTTTGAAAAGTCAGACAATACGACGGAATTACAAATATTTGACAAAAAAACGGGGAATTACATCAAGAGTATTGAGCTTCCTGAAATGGCAAAAAAAATTGATGTATATGGCAAATATCTTTACGCTCTATCGTATGTAGATGGCTTTTATCAAATTATTAAGTATGAGCTTACACTATGAAATATGTAAAGATCGTTTTAGCCTTTTACTTCCTCATTTCATCCATCAATAGATTGATCTCAGAAGAGGATTTTACATTTATTCTAGCAGAATCAAACTCCTATTTACTGATTAAATGGATTTTGATTCTAACGGAGATACTTATTGCGGTTTCTATTTTAACTGGCAGTCGGGCAAATCTTGGAGTTATTTTAGGCTTTGTACTAATAACACCCATTTTGATTCTATCACTCATCAATACCATTCTGGGATCCGATCTAAATTGCCAAATCGGTTACCTTGAAGTAAGCCCTCCTTTTTTGCTATTTCAAAACGTCATTATTTTCGCTTTATTGATGCTTTATGCAATAAATTTTCGGAAGAAGAAACCCGATTTGGATTAATTTTTCAGAATTGTAGCCGAACTTGAACTCCGATTGAGTTCCGTATATTCCCCTCTATCTCATTCAATCCACTGCTGATTAAATGGCGATCCTCAAAAATTGTGACCCCATATTTGAACCAGATATCCAGAAATGAAGTGGCCTCGTACTTTAAAGTAACATAGGCCCTTTGCCCCTGATCATACAGCACCGTATTAGACATCACATACAGGAGGTCACTTTCGAACTGATAAACCCGGGTACTGAAGCTGTCAGTATCAAACAAAGTCACTCTTCCATCAATACGCACTTTGGAGACCGGAAGGATTCTCAGGTCCTGATAGATCAGAAATCCTGTTTCCCATTCTCCGCCAGCTTCTTTATTTCGAACCAGTTCCACTCTGGACCTTAGACGTACTTCCGGACTTACCTGATACTCAAAATTTGTTCTGATACTGGACCGTGTCTCTTCACCCAATTGGATCTGCTCATTCCCCATCTCATTCAAGATCACGTAATCATCATCTCTGGTTTCAGACCGTATCAAAAAGTACACATTCATGCTTGAGTTGAAATTGATTTCACTAAGCAACAAGACATCGAACCCACCGGTTGGCTGCGTGGTCCCAAACCTTGGCGCCATAAATTGATACTGATCAAAATATCCACTCAAAATAACTTTATGGTTTAGAATATGTCTGAGTCCGACATAAAAGCCCTCTTCATTTTTAGGCCCGGATGACTGTTCCCCAAATCTACTTGCCAAAAACGACTGAAAATCTTTCTGATAATGCCTGTATGCGAGAGCCAGATCCGTATTTTTACCTACAGGTGTTTCCAATCCGGCAATACCTCCAAATCCTCCATTTTCACTTCGGGCTACTTCACCAAATATAAAACTATTACGGATCAGCGCCCTGTAATCGATACCAACCACGGAATGTTCTCTGCCTTCGAAGTCATAGGCACTGCTTAATAGTGTACCCTTAGTTATGTAACTGCTGAACCGATTATAATAGCCGGTGATCCCTACCAACCCTATAGGAGAATCTACCCTGATCCTGCCACCTGTTGTCATTTGATAGATATTATTTTTTCGGCTTATCTCATTATTGGTCCTGTGAAATCCTGAGGATGATGGAAACCGTGTGGTATCTACACCTGTCACTGAAGCCGTTCTGGGTCGTTCAGAATAAAAACCAGTCAAGGCAATTCTATCACCATAAGATGCTGCCACACCCCTGAAAAAATCTGTTTCCTGGGCTGATGAATATGGTTTGATCCCTCTTTCATTCTTTGAGACCGTCCCAACTACTTCTCTCCCTTTTCCAAAAGCACCCCCACTCCAAAGCACTAATCCCTGGCCAAAACTGAGACTGTAATCACCCACAACCAATGCATTTAGTTTGCCATTATCCATAAGAGCAACGTGACCGGAGATAAAGTCAAAACCGGTGATTCCATTCAATGGCTCCCCGGCATCTTTCTCCTGGGTCAGATTCATAGATAAGTGGTTTGTACTCATTCGGATACGCTGATAATATTTCATTGGGGAACCGGTATACCCACCTAAACTATCGGATCTGATATATCCCTCACTTTCCTGCAGATCTAGCTGATACCTTGAAAAAACTTCTGCCTTACTATTTGCCAACCAATATTCAGGTCTCATGTACATATCCCGAAACCGTTCACCTGAACGTCCTATCGAGACATAAGGTTGAATTCTACTATAAGTAGCCGGGCCAATACCGGATACCTCAAGCAATTCATCTTTGCTCTCAAATGGCTTTAAAGCCCTGTAATCTAAAATTGCACGAGCTATCTTTAAGTTTATTCCGGGTATTTGAAGCAGGTCATCCAGCTTTCCCCTATTGATATTAACAGGATCCGCAGACAGATCTTCAAGGAACTGAGTCAGTTGCTCTCCGGTGAGTCCGGTTTCCTCGGGATCCAGCTCTTCAAAGGCTTTCTCCAGGTGTTGCTCTACACTGGTAGAATCTTGCCCATAAGCGGATAACGGGAGTAACCCGATAAATACCACCAAAGTGGCAGATATGATCACTAACCGATATTTCATTTTTAAAATTTGAGAGCTAGATCGAGCCCGGGACTGAAACCCAATAATTCATGTTTTTGTACGGCAAAGTTTATCTCCCAGATTTCCTGACCATATCCAAACCCTCCGGAATAACTGATGGGCTCAGTAGTAACCCCGACTCTGCCATATAACCCCTCAAATATATTCACCTCAAGCCCACCCCGGTATGAAACCGGAAACCGTACATCTTTAGCGACATCAAAGGCAAACAATGCTATTTCATTGAAACTGTAGGTAATTCCAATGATAATGTCTCTTGGAAGTTCCTCGGAAATACCCTGGTACTTAGGTTTGTTTACATTTGTTGAGCGAGCCCCGATCCAAAGGGACTTCGTTAATTCTGCTGCAATACCAACATCCACGCCTATGGCACTTCCCGATCCATATGTACCGCCAAAGGATATGTGATTATAATTTCCTACAACAGAAAAGTGGAGCATTTGCCACTCATTTTTATATCCTATACGGACTCTCATTTCATTGAATATGTTGTCTCCATATCTATGGAACCCAAAACCAACTACACCCAGTTTTGTGGGAAGAGTTGTTACGGCAGCCATATCAGTGAGTTCTGAAAACCCGTAGTTTCTCAATCCATAAAACCCTATGGTTTTATTCTCATGGTTCATCATAGCGGGATTAGCAAAGATCGCCCATTCGTATTGGTCAATGGCCATAGCGGCCTGGCCCATTCCCAATCCTTTTGCTCCCATGATGAGTTGAGCATGTAAAGGACCCGAAAACAGTACAAAAATTATCCCGAAAGTTATTTTATATAGTATATGTTGTATTCGTATCATTGAGTACCAATAAATACTTTGTTATGAATACCTCTCTCTTTTTGAATAATGTAATAAAGACGGTCCTTTTTTGTGGAATATTTTTCAACTTTCTAACATTTGAAGCAAGATCCCAGGAGCTGAATTGTACTGTAGAGATCAACACAGACCGGTTGGAAGGCTCTTCATTTCAATATCTAAACAGACTCAAAGCGGATATTGAAAACTATTTAAACGAGTACAGTTGGACCGATACAGATTTTCAGGAACACGAACGCATTGAATGCCTGATGCAGATCGTGATCGTTAGCGGCACCTCAAACTACCTCTTCAGTGCCGAAACAGTCATTCAGGTTCAACGCCCTATTTATAACACTACTAACAAGACATCCACTTTACTTCTTAGTGATAACGGTTGGCAATTCAGCTATCCCGAAGGCCGAACTATGATCCACGATGAGCTGCAATTTGATGACCTAACCGGTTTTCTGGATTTTTACAGCTATATAATTCTTGGTTATGACTTCGATACATTTTCAGAATTGGGTGGATCTGAGTATTTCGTACAAGCCCAGAATATTTTGAACCTGGCCCAAACCACTAATGCAGCCGGCTGGAGTCGCAACTCTAATAATCAGCGAAACAGAAACACCCTGGTCAGTGATCTGACTTCCGGTAGCTATAATGATCTGAGAAGGGCTTATTACAGTTATCACCGACTTGGGTTAGATCGTTTTATAGACACACCGGATCAGGCAAGACAACAAATTTTAACAACCCTAAGGAATATTCAGACTGCCAAACGGCGATCCACAAGTAACTGGCTATATGATATCTTTTTTGATGCAAAGGCCCGGGAAATTGCCGGTATCTTTCAATCCGCACCTCGTGATGTTCGATTGGAAGCCTACAACATTTTACGACAAACCGATCAGGGTCACTTAAGTGAATATGAAAGCCTTCAGAACTAAGATATTTGTATCTTGGTTTTGTATATTGGGCGCCCAAAAAAGCGGTTCCATAACTGAAATTTTCAAGCTGAAATCAGAATAGAATGAAATTTTACGTATGTATAAAAATGGTGCCCGACGTGTACGCACCGTTACAGATCAAAGACGGACAACTAATACAGGATGCAGACCGGATGGTATTGAATGCCTATGATGCTTCTGCCGTTGAAGAAGCCCTCGTTTTAAAGGAAAAACATGGCGGTGAAGTAGAAGTTGTTTGCATTGGTGCATCCAAAGCGTCTGAAACCATCAGAAAGGCACTGGCTATGGGAGCCGATAAAGCTACCCATATAGTGACATCCGGTGATGAAGCTTATGATTCCGGATCTTACGCACGGGTGCTAGCAAAATTCTTTGAAGACAAAGAGTACGATGTTCTTTCACTTGGAAAACAATCTCAGGATACGGACGCAGGATTAACCGGCAGCATGCTTGCCGAATTGTTGAATCTCCCCTATACAACGAACGCTGTTGGACTGGAAGCCGAAGACGGTAAACTGATCGTGAAACGTCAGGGAGATACCGGTCAGGAAATGATCGAACTGCCAACACCATGTGCGGTTACCTGCTCTAATGATATGAATGAACCGCGTATTCCAAACCTAAAAGGTATTATGGCCTCTAAGCGTAAGCCAATGGAACAGGTGGAATTGTCATCTCTCGGACTGAGTGAAGACGAATTATCAGCGAATACCAAAGTTCTTGGTTATGAAGAAAAACCTGAACGGGAAGCCGGTAAAAAATATGAAGGCGAACCTGAAGAGATCGCTCGCGAAGTTGCACAACTACTTGATACCGAAGCAAACGTGATATGATATAATGTTAAATGCTTTTTTTTTAATGTTATATGGGTCCCATTTAACATTTAGCACTTAACATTTAGAATTAGCCCAAAAACTTTTAAATACACGAGAAAACGAATGAGCACTATACTTACCCACATCGCCATTGCAGATGGCAAGATCAAACGTTCATCACTAGAGGTACTTTCACACTGCAAACAACTTGCTGATCAGGCAGGTCATTCAGTTGAAGCAGTTGTTGTGGATGCCAATGCATCATCATTTGTTGAGGGAATTCAGAAGTACGGAGCGTCTAAAGTGTATGTAGTTGAGGATCCGATCTTCAAAAATCACATGAACACCCCTCTTCTTAAAGCACTTGCAAAAGTTATGGAAGCTGCAAATCCTGCTGTGTTTGCCTTTGCCTCCACTGAAGGAACCAAAGATATTCTAGGGGCCCTGGCAGCCAATCAAAATGCAGCTGTACTTCCGGATGTATCTTCTTTTGAACTGATAGACGGAGGTATAAAGGCCAAACGACCTGTGATGGCCGCCAAGATCATTGCAAGCACTGAAGCCAGGGGAGACACTGTATTGGTATCGGTTCGTTCCGGTTCCTACGACCTGGTTGAAAATGAAACCACTGCTGAAACCGTGACGGTTGATTTCAGTATGAACGATGGAGAACTGATATCCACCCTTAAGGAGATCATTTCCGCTTCCGGTGACACCATCGACCTGAACGAAGCAGAAGCCATTGTGGCAGCAGGCCGCGGTGTCAAAGATGAGGAAGGACAAAAACTGATCTCAGAACTGGCAGAGTTACTTAATGCCGGGATCGGTGCTTCAAGAGCATTGACCGAAGCAGGTGTATACGATCCGAGTCTTCAGATCGGACAGACCGGGAAAGTGGTTTCTCCTCAGCTTTATATTGCTGTTGGGATCTCAGGTGCTATTCAGCACGTAGCCGGTATGACCAACTCTAAGGTTATCGTTGCTATCAACAAAGACCCTGATGCCCCGATCTTTGAGATCGCGGACTATGGAATTGTCGGAGACTTGTATAAAGTACTCCCTCCATTCATCGAAGAGCTTAGAAAAATCAAAAACTAAAGTTTAATGTTAAGTACTAGATGTTAAATGGGTAGAACTTCAATTAACATTTAAAATTCAACATTTATAAATTTCCCTATGGACGAAAAGTTTGATTGTATCGTAATTGGTGGTGGTGTAGCGGGATTAGCAGCAGCTATGACCCTCGCCCGAAATAACATGAAATTCCTGCTCATTGAACGGGGAGAATTCGCCGGTTCCAAAAATGTATCCGGTGGCGTTTTATGGGGTAGCGACCTTGCAAAACTCGTCCCAAACTACTGGGAAGAAGAAGATGGCGGATGGGAGCGTTTCATCAATCATCGGCGATTGACACTCATGGACGAACAATCAGCTTTTACCATAGATTTTAAGTCTTCTCACTTCAACGAAACTCCATATACCGGAGTAGTAGTGCTTAGATCCAAATTCGACAACTGGCTTTCGGGCAAGGTTCAGGAAGCCATCGATGCCTCCGATTATGCTATGGATTCCTTCATCGCCACCAACATCAAGGTAGACGAAGTGATCATGGAAAATGACAAGGCCGTAGGCATTCGAACCGGCGAGGACGAATTTCACGCTGATTCTGTGATCATAGCTGAGGGAGTGAATAACCTCCTTACCCGTCAGGTGGGTCTTCAGGACAAATATGTACCTGCCGACCACATGCTTACCGGTATCAAAGAGATCATCCGTTTTGATCAGGAAGTACTGGAACAGAAATTTCAGTTGAATGGGCTCAGTGGCATGAGCAATGAATTTGTAGGAGCAGCCACTGATGGAATTGAAGGTGGTGGTTTTCTATACACTAACCGTGACACCATTTCACTTGGTCTGGTTCTGGGGATCAAGGATATGCGGGAAAAGAAAAAAAGTCCGCATGATGTGCTCAACCATTTCAAAACACACCCTGCCATTGCTGATATTATCAAGGATGGAGAAGTTGTGGAGTACTCGGCTCACGTGGTGTCATCCGGAGACAGCCGCGTTATGCCAAAGGAATTATACAAAGATGGCATACTGCTGGCCGGTGAATCAGCGAACCTACTCATGAATGCCGGCAAAGCCATTCAGGGAATGGATTATGCCATGAGATCCGGAATTCTGGCAGCTGAAACGATCGTTAAAGCCAAAGAGAAAGGGGATTTCAGCTCTACCACGCTGAAAGAATATCGTTCAGCAATGGATCAGAGTTATGTCATGAAAGACATTAACGGATTCCAGGACGCCGTTCACCTCCTTCATACTGAAACCATGCAGCAGAAAGTGCCAAACCTTCTGTGCGATTTCGGCCGACAGTTCTTTACCATCAAAAATGAACCGACACCGAAATCTAAAGATATGCTGAAGGGCGCTGTTAAACGGCATGCTTCATTTTGGGAACTTGCAAAATTAGGTTTTAAAGCCGGAAAATCATTGTAAGTGAAAAGGCAACAGTGAAATGTGAAAAATTTACAGCATATTTGATAGCATAGCGAAGACTTCATTTGCCAATTTTTCCACTTTCTTTGATTTATTGTTATTTAGATATTCTAAATTAATTGAAATTTCGAGTTGAGTATCTAATTCTACCAGTGAAGATCTGGAAATTCGATAGAATCGTTTTCGTTCTTTTTCAGATTTTCTAGAGGCACCTTCTGATAGGTTAGAAGGAATCGAAACAGTGGCTCGTCTCATTTGACTTGATAAACCAAAAGTTTCAGTCTTTGGAAAACCTTCAATTAACCGATAGACCTCACTTACTAACTCAATACTTTTTTTATAAACATTTAAATTTTTGTGATTCAGTTTAATCATAGTACCCCCTTGGATTTTTAATTCACAAATAAATACCAAAAATTTCGAATTCTGAAAAGGCAAAAACCTTTCACTTTTGCCTTTTCACATTTCATAAAGAGCAACGTTATGAAAAATCTTAAATTAACCGAACGACTCGGACTTGTAAGCTACCGTAATCAGTCAAAATCTGAGATCAAGCCGCATATTGTGGTTGATACAGATATATGTAATTCAACCTGCCCTCACAAATGTACTACCTGGGTATGCCCGGCTAATTGTTATACCATGGATGATAACGATCAGGTGCATTTTCAGGTTGAGGATTGTATCGAATGTGGCACCTGTATGTATGCCTGTGATCAGGGAGCCGTGGACTGGAATTTCCCGGATCCTGAGATCGGACGTGGTGTTACCTGGAATTTCGGTTAACCCATCCATCCCTACTTATTTCGTAACAAATCTCATAAAATTTCCGTAGTTATGTGCATTAGGGCATAAAATTAATTCAGAAATAACTATGAGATCATTCAGCCACTACGCCTGTCTGTTTTTACTGATGGGCGTTTTTCTTCCTCTATCTGATATTTCAGCAAAAGAATATTCCATCCCTGAAATTCACGTAGATGTTCAGGTCAATGCGGATGGTACCATAACCATCACTGAACATCGAACCTATGTTTATGATGGCAGCTATACCTGGGCAAATTATCGACTGCCAAAATCAGGATACTCCGCTATTCGTGATATTTCCGTGTCGGAAAAAGGGGAGCCATATATTAATCTGAATACCGAGGAACCCGGAACCTTTTTGGTGGAAGAATCGGACGAGGCATACAATATCGTATGGCATTATCGTGCAGATGATGTAACCCGCACCTACAGCATTACCTACACCCTTGTAGATGCCGTGATAATAGGCCCCGATTGGAGTGAATTCTATTGGACCTATGCTGCTGCCGGACGGGAGAAATCCACAGACCAAATGGAAATTTTGGTTCAGTTACCCGAATTGGTCTCTCTTTCTGATCTGCACTATTGGGTGCGTGAACCGGCATGGAGTATGGATGGCACCCCGTTTGATAACGGATTTCAATTTTCGGGACAAAACATAGGTCGGGATCAGGCTGTGGTCGTTCGCACTATATTTCCCACTTCAGTATTTGATGAAAATCTGATCCAGATCTCAGATCCCACATTCACCCTTGAACAGGCAGAAAACGAAGAAACAGCCTATCGTGAGGAATTACGTCTCGCAGCTGAAGATGAACAGCGCCGGAAAAATGCTGCAATTGAATACTCCATTATTCTGGCGGGTCTCAGTTTGATCGCCTTTATTCTCATCTACCGTAAATATGGGTTGCGCCATAAAATGCACATTTCCGTTTCGGAGAGTATCATGCTTCCCGGACGTGAAAAACCGGCCGCCATTGGTTGGTTACTGATGAATCGAACCGTGACCACCGGACATGTGATCACAACCCTGCTCGACCTTGCAAGAATGGGCTATTTTGAACTCAAGGAAAATGAACCGGAAGAAGAAGGGTTCTTTTCATCAAAAGAGAACTACTATACGGTTCACACCAAAGATTCAAAACCGAGAGAAAATGAACTCTCAGAATTTGAGTTAAGTCTGCTGAATTTTGTGAATACAAGGATCTCCTCAGAGGGAAATAAATTTGATGAGATCTTTAATTTTCAGAAATCTGAAGCTTCTAAATGGTTCTATGCCTGGAAGAAAAAATTAAAGGAATATTGTGAATCCAAAGAGTGGATCGATAAGGAAAGTTACAAGGGCATGTACTGGAATCTGGGCGTTCAATTTGTGATCGAAGGGGTTGCAATGGCCGGGATCTTCTTCATTCATCCCCTGATGGCGATTGCTCTTGCCGGCACCTTTATCATGATGGTCCTTTCGCTGGTTATCATACGAAGAACCCCTAAGGGAGAAGAGACTTATAAACGTTGGAAAGCCTATCAAAATGCTCTGAAAAATGCTAAAGAACATACGATCAGTGAAGAACACCTGGGCCGGCATTTCATTTTTTCCATCGCTTTAGGTTTGGGCAAGCAACAGATCGAACCGATATTTGAGCAACATCCGGGTGCGGCAACCTCGTTGTATTGGATCGTGATCCTGCCCGGCACCACATCATCGCCTGCTGAAATAGCCGGCTCATTTTCAAATCTTGCAGCAACGGCATCAGCCTCAGCTACAGGAGGTAGTTTTAGTGGAGGGGCTACAGCAGGCTCAGCCGGTGGAGGGGCCTCAGGTGGTGCAGGATGATCCTTTAACCATCAAATTATAATTCAACTTTGATTGGAACATCCGGTTCATTCCTTTGTTTAAGTAGATGAACCGCAAACAAATGATATAGAAATGAGTAGTTTATTCAAGAGATCAAAAATTTTACCAGCACTTACACTTCTGTTGTCTGTATTTGTATTTGCTGCCTGCAGTACAAATCAACAAGATGACGGTACAGGTACATTAAAGGTATCGTTGACTGACGCCCCTGCGAATTACGAGCAGGTCAACATAGAAGTTCTTCAAGTTCTGGTCAACAAAGACGGAA
This sequence comes from Gracilimonas sp. B-17, assembly GCF_056857935.1. Taxonomy (NCBI): domain Bacteria; kingdom Pseudomonadati; phylum Balneolota; class Balneolia; order Balneolales; family Balneolaceae; genus Gracilimonas; species Gracilimonas sp. B-17. The sequence continues at coordinate 369,494 of NZ_JBSXOA010000012.1, read as the reverse complement.
ATGCCGACGATTCCACAGATTCTGGTTGGGAAGCCATTATGAGTGATTCGATGGTTGTCAATCTGTTAGATTATCAAAATGGTGCCGTTCTTGAACTTGGAGAGGCTGAACTTGAGACCGGAAGATACAATCAGGTCCGTCTGCTGCTTGGTGATGATAACAATGTGGTAGTAGATGGGGAAACTATTCCTCTGAAAACGCCCAGTGCTCAGCAATCAGGATATAAATTAAACGTTCAGGCAGATGTTGAAGCGGGTCAGGTTTATGATCTCGTTATCGATTTCGATGCCTCACAATCTATTGTGAAAACCGGAAACGGCGGCTACATTTTAAAACCTGTTCTCAGAACCGTTAACCTGCAGGAACAAGCAAGTATCTCAGGAACCGTTCTTCCCCTTGAAGCTGAACCTTTTGTATACGCAATCATGGGTGAGGACACTGTTGGCACACAACCTGATGATGAAGGATCTTTCCGTTTAGTAGGTCTGAGCGAAGGAATGTATAATGTATTGTTTGAACCAACTTCAGAAGCTTATGCAGATTCGCTTGTTGAAGGCATAGAATTAGAAGATGGTGAACAATTCACCTTCGAAGAAGCCATTCAATTAAATGCTACCGGCAACTAAGTTTCCCAACAGATAATACTTACTTAAGCCCGTCAGTTACCCTGACGGGCTTTTTTATTTGTTCATTATTCCTTTCCAATATTCACCATAGGTTTGATAAAATTATCTATTTTCGGCACCACCGGTAAAAAGACCAAATGTTGAAAGTATGCAAAGCCGAGAGTTTTATGACTCACTAAATGTGGTCACTTCCTTCAAAGATGTGGCCAGACCGGAGTTATATACCCCGCTGCCAGATGAATGGTACCTTGCAATTGCTGATGTTCGGGGGTCAACTGATGCCATACGACTGGGAAAGTATAAGGAAGTCAACATGGCCGGAGCATCCATCATTGCGGCTCTGAATAACTTCTATTCCGATAATGACCTCTTACCCTATCTTTTTGGTGGAGACGGTTCTATGCTGGTTTTGCCAGATCATAGAATTGAAGAAGTAAAAGGCATACTGGCATTCTGTAAAGAAGCCGTTAGAACTGCTTATGATCTCGAGATGTCAGTTGGTATTGTATCCATGAAAGAGCTCAGGGATCACGGACACGATGTCGGTTTGGCACGACTCAAATTATCCGAATTCATAGATCAAACCATATTCTGGGGCAGTGGAGTTACCTATGCTGAGGATCTCGTCAAAGAAATGGATCGGCTTGAGGGGGTTAGACCTGTTGAAGCTGATCTGTCGGGACTGGAATGTCGATGGAATCAAGTTGCCAGTGATAAGGATGAAGTGGCCGCATATCTGATACAGGCTATTGGGACAGATAATGAACAGGTCAGGATCTATGAAGCCTGTTTTGGCAAGATAGAAGAGATCTATGGAATGGAAGAGGAATATCACCCTGTTCGAGAAGAAGCATTGACCATGACCACAAATCCTACTTTGCTTGGTGTGGAGTGGAAACTCCGGACCCAGCCCCCCACTCTTCTCAGAAAAACCCTTTACTTCCTAAAAATGGTATTCGAACTCATTACCGGGGTTTACTTGATGCGGTTCAAAAAAAAGACCTCCCAAACCAATTGGGGAGATTACAAACCCGATCTCGTTCGGCAGGCAGATTATAAGAAATTTGGAGACGGACTCCGTTTTGTGGCTTCCGGCACTGTGGCCCAGCGAATGCAAATGACCGAATTCCTGGAAGATATGTTTCAAAAAGGACAATTGGCCTATGGTGTGCATCCTTCATTTGCAGCTATGGTGACCTGTTACGTGAGGAATTATCAGAGTAATCACATTCACTTTGTGGACGGTTCTAATGGTGGGTATGCCAAGGCTTCTCAGGATCTTAAGCTGAGAAGAAAAAAACTTGAGGTTTAAAAAGTCGAACCCCGTTTGTAAACTAATTAGGCTTAATTCCTTTAGCTACCACAAACTCTCCGGGAATTTGATATCCCATTCCATTACGGTAAGCAGCAATTGAATCAAGATATTCCTGATGCGCTTCTTCCCGGGTTTGTTCATCAAACTTTTTGTAAGCCAGTGCAACAGGTCCGCCGGCAAAAGCAGCCATAATAGCTACCTCGGGATCAGGAAAATGAAGGGTAGCGGAAAAACGTACTGTCCGTATATCCTCAAAACCGGCTTTATTAAAAGAATGCTCCAATATATTACCTGTTCCCTGCTGAAAAAACAAAGGACAAACATCAGAAGCCACCCTTTTATCTATGATCGGAAAAATATCCGCCCATCCGCATTTTTTACGTTCTCCCCAAATAGCAACCACTGCTCTTTCCCTGGGTTTAAGAACTCTATTCATTTCCTTCAGTGACTTCACAGGATCAGGTACATACATCAATCCCAAAGAACAAATCGCTGCGTCATAAGAATCATCTTCCAGTTCAAGTTCTTCGGCATCCATTCTGCGAAAATTTATATTCCGGATGTCTTTTTTATCTGCTTCGGATTCTGCTATCTCTATCATTCCCTCGGAAATATCAGTAGCTATCAACTCTCCATCCGGTTTCACAACTTCCCCAATACGGAACGACACCAGTCCGGTGCCGCAGGCCGTTTCTAGTACCCTCTCACCCGGCTGTAAATTAGCCATTTCCATAAGCTTGTCTTGCGCCGGTTTTAATTGATCCTTCCAGGAGTCTTCATAAAATTCTGCAGCTTTATCCCATCCGTAACGTTGCACACGTCGCTGTAATCTCGGTTCCATATTACTTTGGCTATTTGTTTTGTATTCAAATTCAGTCTGCGGTTTTGTCAGTCACAATAGTTATCTCTTTCGTAACAGGAATTGCCCTTTTGAAATCGTCCAATACCGGACTGAGCCGGTTAGCCTCTTCAATTACTTTTTTGATCTCATCTTCCCCGGCCGGACTTTCAATAAAGACGTTGTATTTTAATTGCTGGCTTCCCGGTGGCCGGTCTTCAATTCCAAATCTTCCGCTGTAATCATTATCCGCCTCCACCGTCACCTCAATATGCTCAATCGGAATCTCCATAACCGCTGCTTGCTGTACATAGCCAATGGCAAGACAGGCTCCCAAAGCTCCACGCTGAAGAATTCCCGGACCGGGCCCTTTATCATTTCCACCCTCTGTTTTTCCAATATCTGCTTTAAAAGTCCATTCCGGATGCACCACTTCACAAGTAGTTCCTTCCACCAGTCGAACCTTGGTAGTTACAGTTTTCCGTCCTAATTCCGGTCTTAACTCTACTGCTTTCCGGTTCCTCTCAAATGCTTTTTTGATGGTCTTTGGATCTGACATTTTAATACTCTGACCTATTTTATTCGCTTGATTTCTCTGATTTAATGAATATCGATTCCAATTGTATTACTGCATCTTTTTCTTCAAGAGCAGGGTCGGTTTTATGCGTTGAGTCCTGTACTGAAAGTCCATTTTCTTCCAGTATCGATCTCCATGCAGTCTCCGTATAAAGATTAAATCCATATTTCGTAAAAGGAAGCTTAAGCATACTATCCCTGGATCTCATTCCTGTATAGAATTTACCTCCCGATTTCAGTACTCGACTGATCTCTTTCAGGTGGTCTGCTGGATCTTCCCAAAAATAGACCACCATGTTGCAAAAAACCTTATCAAATACTTCATCCTTGAAAGGAAGGTTATTGCTATTTCCCAGGAATAATTTAAGCTGACCGGATTCAATAAAATTGCCATTATTAGTACTCGCTCTTTTAACCATATCCTCTGAATAATCGATACCGCGAATTTGAACATTTTCAACTCTGTTAAGAAAATCTTTAAAATGCTCACCGCCTCCGAAACCAATTTCGAGAATCACATCATTCTCTTCGATCTCCATAGCTTGGAGGGCGAGATCGTACAGCGGGCGATTCCCCAAACTCATCATATCAGCAACTTGACCGGCAAGTTCTCCATCCGGTTTACGGAGTTGTTTTGCAATCAGCTTAAGGTCTTCCATGGTAATCTCTTTTTATAGTCTAACTCTTCCTGGGAAATGGCAAGAGCATCCTGACCCGCTCGCGGTAGGCTTTATACTTCTCCCCGTGACTTCGAATCAAGTCCCGCTCCTCAAACCATATGCCTATAAAAATATAACCCGTTGTAGCAATTGCAAATACAAGATGGCCAAGGGTCATATAAGGAGTCGCCCAAAAAGCTATGATGAATCCAAGCATAAGCGGATGGCGCAGATATTTATAAAGCCAGGGCTCCTGAAACTTGACCGGCGTAATTTCCTCATCTTTCAGGTACAGATATACTTGTCTCAATCCGAAAAGATTGAAATGGTTAATCAGGAAAGTAGAAAGCAATACAATTCCCCACCCCACCCAGAATAGTCCCATTATGAACATTTTCCAGATGCCATCCTCCACATTCCAAATAACCTCCGGCATAGGACGCCATTGCCAGAACAGTAAGATCAGTATCAGGCTGCTTATTAACACATAGGTGCTCCGTTCAACTTGAACGGGGATAATTTTTGTCCACCATTTTTTGAATCCCTTCCGCGCCATTACTGAATGCTGAATCGCAAACAGAGAAAGTAAACCCAAATTTATCAAAAGTGCACTGATGAGGTTTTGGGACTGAGAACCCGAGTTTATTCCTTTTGGAACCATTATTTCACCAATAAATCCAATTGCATACAGAAATGACCCAAGAAATATGATATAGGCTATAATTCCGTAAATGAATGAGACAATACGTCCTAGCATGATTTGTACCTCTTAAATTTATCTTGAATTGTTGTTTGTTTAAAACACCCTCACCCAATTTATTCGGTCACTATCCACTTTCCATTTTTAAAAACCCCATCCTGAAAGGTAGCCCTGTTACCATTTTCATCAATGAAATATCCTGATTCATAGACTAACCTTCGCTCACCACTTTCAATCACTTGAATTGTCTCGGGTTCTACAGCGTGATCATATGGGTTGTAAGAATTGCCATTCACTTCAACTGTATTGCGAAAATATTGCTGTAAAAAATTTTGAGGGATATTGACAATAAAGTAGAAGCCCCCCTCTTCTTTATTAAAAACTCCAACAGTATAATCGGCTCCCCGATGTGTTGTTGGGCAGTATTCACCTACCACGGCACAGTCAAACCCAGATAACTGTCCTTCTACTAACCTATCCGATATATCAACCCCAGCCGATACTTCTTTGCTATTATCAACAGCAAAAGTGGGGGTGGGATTCACTACGGAATCCATAACACTTCCTGTCACTATTAACCCTGTTATAGTCAAAAGTATACATGCGAGAATGATCTTTGAATTCATACTTATTCTCCATTTCACGTTAATTATTTAGAAAGCCACTCAGCACATTCAGTGGCATATGTGCATTACTTTTATTTTTTTATATACGTATTAGCACAAATGAGGTACCTACTCATTCTATAAAGCCGAAAAAAGCGGTCGACTCTATCAAAAAATTAAAAATTTTTTCTAAGTCACTGGTTTAATATTAGGTAGACTGATTTATATCTATAAATACTGGGTCTATAGAGAGGTCGGAATATGGATAATGTTAAAATTACCGATTTACTAAAAGCTCATTCATGCGGGGATGGGAATGTCCTAGATGAACTAATGCCATTTGTGTATGATAAAATGCGTGAAATGGCCCACAACCGTCTGCTTGGAGAACAAGCAGGGCATACCCTAAACACCACAGATCTGGTACACGAAGCCTATTTAAAGCTTGTTAATTTCAATCGTGTTGAGTGGAAAAACAAAGGGCATTTTTATGGAATGGCTTCAAAAGTTATGAGAAATATTCTGGTTGATTATGCGGTCAAAAAGAAAGCTGACAAACGTGGTGGTGACTGGCACCGTGTTACGCTTGGTACTAAAGAGCTCGCTAAGGAAGTAAATCTTGAGGATGTACTTTCCATTCATCAAGCATTGGAACAACTCGCTAAAATAGATGAAAGGCAGGTTCAAGTGGTGGAATGCAGATTTTTCGGCGGTTTGACACTTGATGAAACTGCAAAAGCCCTCAATATCTCCACAGCTACTGTAAGCCGCGATTGGAACATGGCAAAAGCCTGGTTAACCCGGGAGTTAACCTTAAGGAAAGGAAAATATAAACTTTGAATAATACGGGTGACGTAAATCCTTCTTCCAACCTTTCATTTTCCGACATTTATTGAATAATTAATAAGAAATACTACTTATGGACACCAACCGCTGGCAAGATCTAAAAAGTATTTTTAATGAAGCACTTAAACTTGAAGGTGCTAAACGCCAAAAATACTTACAAGAAGCTTGCGGGGATGACCAACAATTAAGACAGGAAGTCTTATCCTTGCTTAATGAACATAAAGCAGCTGGGAAACTTGACCAACCACCGGGAAAATTGCTGAATGAAGTATTTTTTGAACAATTCATCTTTGATAAAAGCAGAGAGCAAATCGGCCCGTTTCAAGTTATCGAATCCATTGGTTATGGTGGAATGGGCAATGTATATCTTGCGAAACGAACAGACGGTCAGTTTGAACAAATAGTAGCACTGAAATTACTACGAACCGGTTTTACCACAGGAAACCAAAAACATCGCTTCTTGGCAGAAAGGCAAATTTTGGCGACTCTGAATCATAAAAACATTGCAAAGCTGCTGGACGGTGGTGTGATGGAAGACGGTCAGCCATGGTTTGCTATGGAATATATTGAAGGACAGCCCATTGACAGATACTGCGATACCCAAAAACTTACGATTGATCAGCGTTTGAAACTATTTCTCGATGTATGTGACGCGGTACAATCGGCTCACCAAAAATTGATAGTACACCGAGATCTCAAGCCTTCCAATATCTTAGTAACCGAAAGCGGAACCGTAAAACTGCTTGATTTTGGAATTGCAAAAGCACTTAATCAGGACGACATACTGACCACAAGTCCACCTCATACTCGAACAGGTTTACTTCCACTAACACCGGCTTATGCGAGCCCTGAACAAATTCTCAATAACCCAATTACAACTGCATCTGATATTTACCAGTTAGGTATGGTTTTGTTTGAACTTTTGTCAGGTTGCCGGCCATATACAGTCTCTGGCAAGTCCCCCAGTGAGATTGAACAGATCATTTGTGAACAAAAACCAACCCGTCCCAGTACTGCTATTACCAAAATCCTGACTTCACCAAAGCAGACCGCTGGCATTCTTAAAAAGGTAAGTCAGGCCAGAAATACAAAAGCTGATAACCTTCATAAAACCTTAAAAGGCGACCTCGATACCATTGTTTTAAAAGCTCTCCGCAAAGAACCGGAACGTCGATACGAGTCGGCTGAACAATTGGCAATTGATATTAGAAATTATCTAAAGGGACAACCAGTCAATTCCCATCCAGACTCTATTTGGTACCGGACAGGTAAATTTGTTCGTCGCCACAGTATAGGAGTAGCTGCATCATCCATTATTATACTGTTGCTCATAGGTTATACAACAACTATTACATGGCACTCACAGCGTACACAGGCAGCCTTGATAACAGCTGAGCAGGAAACTAAAAAAGCAAAACAGGTTACCGATTTCTTGTTGAGTTTGTTTGAAGCTAGTAATCCGGCAGAATCACTTGGTGATACCGTAACTGCTCGTTTACTTTTAGAGCGAGGGATTAAACAAGCTAATGAGCTTAAAAACCAACCTGAGTTACAAGCCCAAATGCTTGATGTTTCCGGCTTGGTTTATATGAATCTTGGGCAATATGAGCAAGCGCAATCATTACTTAAACAAGCATATGAAATTCGCCGCGTGCAATTCGAGCCACCACACCCTGAAATAAGTGAAAGTCTTCACAATATAGGAGTCCTGTTATGGGAAAAAGGCCGTTATAATGAAGCGGAAAAATACCTGCGGGATGCGCTGGAGATGCTGCAAGTAATTCATGAACAGCAACAGGAGCATGAATCAGTAGCCAATACCATGGTTTCACTGGCTATTGTTTTAAAAGAATTGCGAAAATTCGAGGAAGCAGAACTTTTATACCTGGATGCACTTGAAATGAACCGAAATATTTTTGGGGATACACATGAAGCTGTTGCTCAAAGTTTAAATAATCTAGGCAACTTTCTGGAAAGTCAGGGTGAGTATAGAGAAGCTGAAAATTACTACCGGGAATCTCTGGAAATGTATATGGATGTATTCGGGAATAATCATCCTAAAGTAGCGGGAAGTTTAACGAACCTTGGTAGAATTTCAGGGCTCTTAGGTAAACTCGAGATTTCATTATTCCATCATCAAAAAGCGCTTAATATAAAGCGGTCTTTATATGATAACGATCATCCTGACATTGCTAAAAGTTTGTACAATATGGGAAATATAAATTTGGATCGGGAAGATTATAGTGTAGCAGAACAACAGTTAGAAGAGGCTTTAGCAATACAACGGAATTCTCTAGATTCATTTCATCCCAATGTCTCCAAAACTTTGAACACACTGGGTATTCTAATGCAGCGTAAAGGAAATTTTGAGGCATCTGAACAATTCTACCAGGAAGCACTGACAATACAAAAAGCAAGACTTGGAGAAAATCACTCAGAGGTTGGAATTCAATTGAACAATTTAGGCCTCGTATATATAAGGCAGAAAAGGTTTGAAGAAGCCATGGAGCATCTCGAAAAATCAAGGGATATCATGCTGCATAACTTTGACGATAACCATCCCCTGCTCACCTATCCGCTTTTGGGTATTGCTCATGTTTACCTCAATACAAGCAAACCTGAAAAAGCCGAACCGTTACTTCGTAAATCTTTAGAGATTCAAAAATCCGCTGTTGGGGAAGATCACTGGATGGTTGGTTTAATAAAAAGCAGGCTTGGCCGATGCCTAACAGACATGAAAGTATTTAAAAAAGCTGAACCTTGGTTAATTGAAGGACATAAAATTCTAGTTGAGAATCTTGGCGAATCCCATGAAAGAACAAAACTTGCCACTAAAAATCTCATCACATTATATGAAAATTGGGATAATCCGGACAAAACCTCCGAATACCAACAGTTGCTTGCTGAAACAGATGCTCAAGACTAAACGTGTTTACAATGACCCATCTGAAAATGATGGCTACCGAATTCTCACCGAAAGCTCTGGCCACGCGGTGTTTCCAAAGAACAGGCTGCATTAGACCAGTGGATGAAATCAATCGCTCCCAGCCATGACTTGCGTAAATGGTTTGACCATGATCCCGATAAATGGGAAGAGTTCAAGGAGCGCTATCGAAGGGAATTATTTGGTTCGGAAGCGGTTAATGAAATGCTTGATATCATCAAAGAACATGATACCGTTACAATGATCTTTGCTTCCAAAGATCAAGAGTATAACAGTACAGTTATACTGAAAAAATTTTTGGAGGATTTACTTGAGGGATGATTTACATTTTACCGTATGCTAAATTTATAAATATATGCTACGGTAATAACTCTTCGGTTTCACTATTCAGCTTTTTAATTACAGATCCGGGCATTCTTCCAGCGGGATAATTTGGAATCTCATTTATATCTCCTATTATAATCCTACCGGCGTGTCCCATTCGTTCATGCGGAAGACAAAAATAATCATAGACTCCCTCAACCTCCGGATTTAAGAACCAAACATCCCCTGCAGTTAACACTCCTGAATCAAATGTTTCGGCATTTTTGGGAATCCTTTGTGGCCGCCGGTTTTTGGGATGATAGGCCGTAACAGTATGTAGACCTTCCACTACCTCAAACCTTATGACATCTCCTGGTTGAGATCGAATTACCATTGGTTCAAACCGGGCATCCTCTGCGGTTCCCAATACTCGAACAGTCAGGGTATCTGATGGAAGCGCATGTAATGACAGGGGCATCCCAAATACAATGAAAATAACTGTAATGATACAAGATTTCATTTCCTATACTTTTTCAGACCAGTTAGAATTTCACCGTAGGGGCAATTCATGAATTGCCCCTACGGTGTATTTATGATCATTATTTAGTTTCATCAGATTTCTTCGATACAGACTCGATCAACAAGGCTACTTCATCCATGGGTTGGTTCAAACCTTCCACTCTTTTTGCTACATTTCCTTCAGCATCAAGCACAGTTATCAGGTTCGAATGGGCAAAATTACCACTTCTGTCTTTTTGATATTTCACTCCCAACATCATGGCCAGCATTCTGATATCCGTTTCCTTGCCGGTCACAAAATGCCATCCTGAGATATCCAGCTGTTCATCCTTAGCATAATCAGCTAAAACCTCCGGAGAATCATTCTCTGTATCAAATGAAACAGCCAATACATTTACGGTTGCTCTGGATGACTCACTCAGCGAACTATAAAGCCTCCAGCTATCCTGGATCAATATCGGGCAAACCTGGGTACAGTTGCCATAGAACATGACCACGATCACAGGTTCACCCGCAAAATCAGAGAGTTGTACCTTTTCATTCCTATGGGTGATGAATTCATTATCCAGGTGATACAGTGAATGTCCGGATTGGACCTCGCCCGCCTTTATTGTTTCTTGTTTATGCTCGTGTTGGTGATTCATGTCCTGTGCTTTAACTTCCACAATTCCAAGTATTGCAAACATGAACAGATAGATTAATACCGCCCTCATAATGATGTTACCTCATCTTTGGTTTTTTCAGAACGGTCCGGTTCATCATAAGCGCATCTGAAACCAACCATGCCCGTTGTGATCTTTGGATTAAAACTCATTCTTGTGATGTATCTTATAGAAGCCGCGTAGCTATATATGCTATTAAGGGTTTGCATTCGACCTACCGTACCACAATCCAGAGAGATCTCGTCTGCTATGATGGGTTTAAAATCTGCCACCCACTCCATCACCAGACCAAATTGATCCTTAACACCTGTGATAGTTTCTATACCTGTGGAACCAACCTCCGGTAGATTATTGGCATCAATACCGGAATACCAGCTGATCAGTTTACTGCTGAACCGATTCAACTCGGCTTCGTTTTCAATTCCTAAAAGCTGTGCTGAATACTCCCACTCATTCAACATCGGAAGTCTTCCCCCCTGCTCTGAGCAGTACGCATTTGCTGCATACCAGGAAACCCGTGTGACCGGACGATTTTCACCAAGAACTTCATAGTCAGGATCAAGATCAGAGATCCAGTTTCTCAAATAGCTGTCATAAGCAAAAATTGGTGGGATCTCGGATCGTCTCCATTCGGGATTTGCCCTCAGAAATTCAACATATTGCTCATTGGTCACAGCCGTCTCATCCAAGTAAAAGGAATCAACTTCAATTGGTTCACCTTCCACTTCAGGTAATACAGAATGAAAGGATCCTGCCGGAACAAATACTCTTGCCGTTTGTGAATACGCAATCTCAGACATAAAGTGCATTATCACAACGATCGTGAAAATGACAAAGGTCAGTATGTTCGTTTGGGATCTCATCATTACTTCAGTTTCTATTTAAACCTTCGGGGCGAATTCGATTCGCCCCTAAAGTTTAATTTTTATTCAGACTTTCAGATCAGTGGATATCTGCCTTATCTGCGATATCCATATTCAGTTCGTTACTTCTTGCGGGGACCGGCTTTCAGGGTACCGGTAGCACCTTTTTCAGCATCCACAAACTCATGGTCTATCAGGATATATTTTCCTTCTTCAGGTACGATCATATCCATGGTGGCTGAACCTGAGGCACCAAGCAATACCGTTTGCATACCGCGCATTTCATTGGTGGGGTGGCCCTCTAACCATACTCTGTCAAATATACCACCGATCACGTGGAAGCTGGAAGTTCCGCTCGGTCCATTGTTGCTAACGTGAAATCGAACACGTTCACCTGCATTGGCTTTCAGTGGTTGATCGTGAAGAATGGTTTGGTGACCATTAAAGACAACGTGAGATGGATTATTGTTGTAAGCCGCATCAAAATCAAATTGATACAGGTCTCCATCTCCTTTGGTCAGATAGTACTCACTTTGTACGATCACATACTCTCGGTCCACTTCATAATCGTCCGTATATCCGTCCTTAGGTGATACAACCACCACACCGTGCTGCCCCATGGCAGTGTGCATAAGTACACTTGGCGTACCACAGTGGTAGATGTATGTGCCCGGGTAATTTGCTACCCAGTCAAAAGTAATAGTTTCTCCTGGTCCAACTGACCTCCATTTATCATCCTTAGCAACGGTACCTGCATGAAAATCCATGGAGTGAGGCATTGGCATGATACCCGCTTTATTTTTCTGGTAATTATTCTCTTTCATTTGCTTCATAAATGGTGAAGTACTTGTCCAGTCTCCATCATTACTAACTGCAGAAAGATCAGAAGGCCCGATCGAACGCTGGCCATTCACTCTAAGCTGACTCATGGGTTCATTTATTTCCACCATTTCGTCTGATCGGTTTTTCATGGTAAAAGTGATACGGTCTCCTTCACGAACGTGAATAACCGGACCCGGAACGCTGCCTCCGAATGTCCAGGCTTGATACCTTACTCCACTGGCTACTTCCACTTCTTGCACGATTATATCCAATCGTACTTTGTGATGTTTGTTGCCTTCATAATCAAGCGGGGCCAGGTTTGGGGCTTGGGTTATATATTCACCTACAACCGGTGAACCGTTATAATCTTCAGTATAAACTTTTGCTTCCGGCATTCCGAAGGTCATACCATCAATTTTGTACTCCTCTGTTTGTGCAGACAAGAAAGAAGTCATGCCAAACATCAGCAGTGCTGTCAGTATCGAGAATTTTGTGATTGCGCTTTTCATAGGATCAATGTTTTGGTTTGTTTTAAAGATTTAAGAGTATTTTGTCTTAAATAAGCCTGCTTAAATCATCTTTGAGTGCATGATACACGTTGATTGTGAATATTAGATTAATTTCAGGGAATTAATTTATTTCCCTGAATTCTTCAGTTTCTCTCTGATAACGGGTGCAACTTTTGTTGCCAATAACTCAATGGACTTCAGAAGTTTTTCATGAGGAACGCTTCCCACACTCATCTGAAGTAAAAAGCGGTCGTGACCAAAGATCTCATGCTGATATATGATCTTATCAATGATATCCTGTGGACTTCCAACTACATTGGCTCCCTCCAGTGAGATCGATGCATCAAACTGCTGGCGTGACATTGGAGGCCAGCCTCTCTCCTTTCCGATCTTATCCATAGTGGTCTTGAAGGCAGGGAATGCTGTATCGGCAGCTTCCTGAGTAGTCTCTGCGATAAAACCATGAGAGTTGATACTCACCCGCTGTTCAGGCTGATCGTGATCGGCTGCCCCTTGTTTATGTATATCCACCATTTGCCTGAATTGTTTTGGCATCCCACCGATGATCGCGATTGCCATTGGCATCCCCATAGCACCGGCTTCATAGGCTGATTTTGGGGTTCCTCCCACAGCTCTCCACACCGGCAGTTTATCCTGATAAGGCTGCGGATATACGCCACGTTTGTTGATCGAAGGACGGTGCTTACCTTCCCAACTGATCACCTCGTTTTCTCTCAGCTTCATTAATAATTGAAGCTTTTCCAGGAACAGTTCCTCATAATCTTTCAGGTCGTAACCAAACAGTGGAAAGGATTCCACAAATGAACCTCTTCCAACCATGATCTCAGCACGCCCCCTGGATAGCTGATCGATGGTCGAGAACTGTTGATACACTCTTACAGGATCTTCGGAACCCAATACCGTTACGGCTGAGCTTAATTTGATCTTTTTGGTTCGAGCTGCTGCAGCTGCCAACAAAGTAGAGGGAGAGGAAGAAACATACTCCTCCCTGTGATGCTCCCCGATCGCATACACATCAAGGCCCAGTTCATCCGCCAGTTCAATTTCCTCAAGCAGGTTTTTAAGGCGTTCTGAAGGGGTGATCCGTTTCTCTGTTCCTTCTATCGGTGTGTTTTCGACAAAGGTGTAAATACCTAATTCCATAATGATGCTTGCTTTATTTGTTTAATGTTAAACTAATCAATATTCTGATTATTTGTTGGCTAGGGCCGATCGAAATGTTCAATTAGGACGATCACTTTAATCATTCAGTAAAATTCTTATACTCTACCTTTCCTCAACCACAGTCAGTTATGAATTCAGGTACTCTGTTCAAACTTTCAGAAATCAGTTTCAGCTATGAAACCGAACATCTTTTTGATGGGCTTAGCCTCCTCATCGGTCAGGGCGAAAAGGTGGTCATTAAGGGGGAATCCGGTTCAGGTAAAACCACACTTTTCAGGTTACTCCTTGGATTTGAAACACCGGACAGCGGAAGCATTTCCTACAAAGGATCTGAGTATACTGAGGATATTGTCCGTTCAATGAGAAAGGAGGTAGTTTGGTTGCCGCAGGACCTGAATCTTGGTACGGGTAAAACCGCTGAGCTCATGGATTTCATCTTTGAATTTCAATCGAACAGTCGAAACAAACCAGCGAAGCCTAAGATCATAGACACCCTGGAAGCACTAGGGTTGGAAGCCGGCATTCTTGACAGCATTTTCAGTGAACTCTCAACGGGTCAACGGCAGCGGGTAGGACTGGCCTGTTGCCTGCTTTTGAACCGAAAGGTGATCCTTTTGGATGAACCGACTTCAGCCCTTGATCTGGAATCAAAACGGAAAGTAGCTAAGTTACTTTTGAATAATGAACGAACGGTCATATCCACCTCACATGATCCCTGGTGGGTAGATAAATGCGAACGGGTCTTCGAATTAAAAAATCTGACTTAATTTCCGAAACATGGATATCATAGAGCTTAGCTGGTGGCAACTTGGTATTGGCTTTTTCATTCTTATCATTCCTGCGTGGATCCTTTGGCGATATAAGACGGGATTGAACAAAAAGCTCGGCATTGCGACGGTTCGCATGACCCTGCAATTATTGTTTGTTGGTTACTACCTGGAATATTTGTTCGAACTGGATAATGCCTGGCTGAACGCAGCCTGGATCATGGTTATGGTTTTGGTAGCTGATTTTGCCACCATCGACCGAAGTGAACTGAATCGTAAACGGTCATTGGTGATCCCCATTTTCCTGGCAACCTTTTTCGGCATTATTGTCATCGATATGTTCTTCCTGGAGGCCGTGATCCAGTTGCCTACATTTTTATCTGCCCAATACACGATACCGATCACCGGTATGGTATTGGGAAATTGTCTCAGAAGTAATGTGATCGGGATCAATGCTTTTTATCACAGTCTTAATGAGCATAAAGAACGCTATCGCTTTTATCTGTGCTGCGGAGCTACACGGAGTGAAGCAGTATTTCCCTTTTTCAGGGATGCCCTCAAAAAATCAGCCAACCCTACTCTCGCTTCTATGGCAACCATTGGCTTAGTCTCCCTTCCGGGTATGATGACCGGTCAGATCCTGAGTGGCAGCTCTCCCCTCATTGCCATCAAATATCAGATCATGATCATGCTAGCTATTTTCTCGGGAACCGTTCTATCCGTTTATCTTGGCATCCGCTTAAGCAACTATTTTGTATTTGATGAGCGTGATGTATTGGATAGCAGCATTCTTAAGAAATGAACCTCTGAGATTCTACTCAATGAACCTTTGTACACTTAATTCATCAGGCACCTCATTTCCATTCAAGATGAGATCCGCCAGCAGTTCACCCACGTAATGAGAAAACAGGAATCCCTTAGAATTCATACCGGTGTACACAAACAGATTTGCTATTTCCGGATGTTCCCCTATCACAGGCAAGCGGTTTTGAGTGGTAACCCGAACTCCGGCCATCTGCGCAACCTTCCTGACCTTACCGGTCAGTTTGGGTAGCATCAGATCAAGCTTTTTGAGTATTTGATCATAACTTTTATCACTGATATCCAGGTTCTCAAAATTATGTTCATAGGTGGAACCGACGGTAAGCTCTCGTTCCCCTCTTCGGATGCTGTATCCCCTCGCCGATATCGCATGATCCCAATCCAGCGGTTCTTCTGCCTCAAAATGTACGATCTGTCCTTTTACAAAATTCAGCGGTAAAAAAGACCAGTCGGCATTTTCCCGGATCTTATATCCAATCGCCATGACCACCTTACCGGCTGTTACCTGCTCACCAGATTCAAATTGTAAGATGAACTGATCTTTTTCCGGATCACGTTTGTATTGCGCAGCTTCATATCTGCACTCAACCCCTTTCAATCTGAGATAGGTACGGTAGGCATTCTGATAATTATCGACAAAAACCGTGTACCCACTTTTCACATGAATGCCACCATGATTCTTAGCCACATGCGGATTCATCTCACGGATTATGTCCTCTTCCAGCCATTCGATCCATCCTTCCGGCCATTCGTATTTTGTTAGAGCATCCCTGAAGTTTTCGGCCAGCTTTTCACTGATAGCCGGACGTATCACCCCGGTTTCTGCGATCAGGTCTTTCCTGCCGGTCACTGCACAAATATCCTCGATCTGTTCTTTTAAGGCATCATAGCATTTTTCAGCCTGCCAGGTCAGTTTGGCCCTTCTTCCGGTTGCCGGATTGACCAAAGCGCCGGGTGGTCCGGGAGCGTCTTCTGAGACATTGGGGTCGATCATGAGCACAGACTGACCCCGTTTCCTCATTTCATTGACGATGGCTGTTCCGGCGATTCCGGCTCCAAAAACGGCTACATCAAAATCGGGCATATAAGCTACTTTGTAGTTGGCGTGACTGTTTTAATTGACAGTAAAGATAGCAGTTCCGATGCACAACTTTAAAGGCAATGCAGTGTTCTAATTATTGGCACACAAGCGGAGGATAAGCCTCCTTTTACTTATCTCCGGAAGGCTTAGCCTTCGGAGATTGTTGATTGGTATTTAGATCTTACCGATCAGGCGAAATCTTCTACGGCTACCTGATAGGCATGCAGGGGGTTATCACCATTGTGATCGTGATCTTTGTTGTATTTTTCGACCTCCTTGAGAATGGTTTTTACGGTTTTCTCATCCTGAAAGGAAAAGAAAAGAGTTGAGTAGATCCCCTGATCTCCCTGTGAGAACCAGCTTCTGATATCGGGTTGATGTCGTTCCGTTCTGAAGCCATACATCTCGGTTTCACTGTAAACCGGTACGTTATTGCGTACCATCAATTCTCTGACTTCATTCGCGTATTCTGCGATGCTAAGTATGATTAGTAATTTCATGACAGTTCTTTTTAAAGTAATGTTTAATGATCAGGTTTGGGTGAAGGAGTCAATTACCACATGACTCCTTATTCCACAACCTGTACTTCAGGCCCTGATGTTACCTGATGATCTCTTCACGGCTCAGTCTGCTTTTTACCATAAAGTAGATGAGGGGAACGGTAACCAATGTCAGTGCTGTAGACGCAATGGCTCCACCCATCAATGAAATGGCTAATCCCTGAAAGATCGGATCAAACAAGATCACGATCGCACCGATCACTACAGTTCCGGCTGTTAACAAAATAGGCATGGTTCGCACTGCACCGGCTTCCACAACCGCATCCTGCAGGCTATTACCCTGTCTCAAACTGATCTGAATAAAGTCGATCAGCAGTACTGAGTTCCTTACCATGATACCCGCGAGGGCGATCAGTCCGATCATCGATGTGGCCGTAAAGAAGGCTCCCGTGAACCAATGGCCAAGCAGTATTCCGATCAGAGACAATGGTATCGCGATCATCATAATGATCGGGACTCCAAAATCCTGGAACCAGCCTACGATCAGGATATAGATAATGAGCAACACCACTCCGAAGGCGATACCCAGATCACGGAATACTTCAAGCGTGATCTGCCATTCTCCGTCCCACTTAACCGTCAGGTTCTCACTGTTAAAAGGCTGACCTGAGAATTGTTGTGCAAGGGTATAACCTTCCGGTACATTCAATCCATCGATCTCATCGCCGGCATCTAGGATGGCATAAACGGGACTTTCGATCTCACCGGCTACTTCTGCCGTCACGTACACCACACGGCGCTGATTCTTACGGTGAATACTCTTTTCGAGCGTTCTTTCTTCTTCCACCACCAGATCAGTGATCGGGATCATGGCTCCGGTTTGAGACTGAACATTCAGTCCACCGAGTTTCTGAATACCTGACCGGTCACTTTCATCCAGTTTCAGGGTGATCGGCACAGGTGTTGATTCATTTTCATCGTACAAGGTGCTTACCGGATGCTGACCAAGGATCATACCCAAAGCTTCAGTAACCTGATTTGGCATTACGCCACTCATGCCCGCTTTTTGACGATCTACATTGAAATAATACTTGGTTTGATCGGCTTCCACCATCCAGTCGGCATCCACAATACCGGGAGTTTCAGAAAATATGGCTTTGATATCTTCTCCGATCTCACGCTGCATTTCCAGATCCGGCCCGTACACCTCAGCCACCAGAGTAGACATTACGGGAGGACCAGGCGGAACTTCTACCACCTTTACATTGGCGCCATATTTCTTTCCAACATTTTGCACCATTGGGCGCATTCTTTTGGCAATATCATGGCTCTGGTCTGACCGAAGACTCTTATCCACCAGGTTGACCTGAATATCAGCTACGTTGGCATTTTGGCGTAGGTCGTAACTTCTTACCAATCCGTTAAAGTTAATGGGGGCATTGGTTCCTGAATACACTTGATAGTCATACACCTCTGGTACATCCAGCAGCGCCAGGCCGACTTCCTGAGCCACAGCTTCAGTTCGCTCCAGAGTTGCCCCTTCCGGCATATCAATGATCAGCTGTATCTCATTCTTATTATCAAACGGTAGCATCTTAACTTCCACCGAACGGGTGTAGAACAATACCAATGTTCCGAACAATACGATCGTGGTTCCGATCAGGAATCCCCAGCGTTTGGCTGAGCTTTCCATGAGTGGACGCATGGTCTTGTCATACACTTTGTAGATGACCGTATCTTCCAGTTTGTAGCGTTTTCCAGAACTGTCGATCGCCTGCACCCTGGATGCCTTCAATAGACGATAACCCAGCCATGGAGTTACTATCAATGAAATGATCAGTGACAGGATCATAGCCACGGTGGCACCAATAGCGATCGGACTCATGTAAGGCCCCATTAATCCTGAAACAAAAGCCATGGGGATCACAGCCGCTATTACAGTGAAGGTAGCCAATATCGTTGGATTACCCACCTCATTGATGGCATAAATGGCTGCTTGCTTGAATGGCAGATTTCTCATCTTAAAGTGCCTGTGCATGTTCTCGGCCACAATAATGGAATTATCCACCACTATACCCGTCACGAATACCAAGGCAAATAAGGTGATCCGATTCAGGGTATAGTCGTACATGTAGTAGAAAAATAACGTAAGGGCAAAGGTGATAGGTACTGAGATAAATACCACCAATGCTCCTCTCCAACCCATCGCAAGAAAAACCACAAAAGAAACGGATAATACCGCCACCAATAAGTGGATCATCAGCGTGTTTACTTTCTCCGTGGCTGTTTTTCCGTAGTTACGGGTGCTCTCCACATGAATATCAGAGGTAACCACCGTACCCTGAAGTTCCTCAACCATGCGGTCGATGTCAGTGGCAATGGTCATGGCATCTGCTCCCTGTCGTTTGGCTACAGAGATGGTCACGGCAGGAAAAGCTCCGCCGGCTGAAATTCCTTTTTCTTCAGCGGCAACCGGTCCCGGAGAGTACGACACATAACTTGCGGGTTCACCCGGTCCGTCTTTGACCTCGGCTACATCCCTGAGTAAAATGGGATCACCGGCCTGTACATCGATCACAAGATTAGCCACATCTTCAGCGGTTTCCAGGAAACTTCCGGTTTGTACCAAAAATTCTTCGTCACCCGCTGTAAAGGAACCGGATCTGAATTCCCGGTTCGCCACCTGAACGGTTTGTGCAATTCTCAGAGGGTCAACAGACAAAGCGGCCATTTTTTCTTTATCCAATACCACTTCAATAGTTCGTGAACGGCCTCCATGTATCTTGGTCTCGGCAACATCCGTAATGGATTTGATCTCATTATCCAGCACCTGAGCTACTCTTCGAAGCTGATAGTCATCCTGGGTTTCGCTCCAAAGTGTCAGGGTTACGATCGGTACATCATTAATGGACCTGGTTTTGATCATGGGCATGGTCACTGCTTCCGGTTTCTTGTCCATGAACTTCATGATCTCGTTGTAAAGCCTTACCAGACTTTCTTCCACATCCTGCCCTACAAAAAACCGGGCGGATACCATGGCCATTTCCGGCATGGAGGTTGAATACACATATTCAACTCCGGAAATATTGGATAACACCTTCTCTAAAGGAATGGCGATCTTATTTTCAACTTCCTGCGGCGATGCCCCCGGGTAACCAACATAGATATCGGCCATGGGTACATCAATTTGCGGTTCTTCTTCGCTTGGTGTCAGCCAAACTCCATATACTCCAATTGCTAAAAAGGCGATCATCAGAAGCAGCGTCAGCTTCGAATCAATAAAACCCTGTGCAATTTTACCTGCTAATCCGGTATTCATTTTATTCTATATTCTTAAAATTCTTGATCGTGTGATGTGCAGATCGATCTACTGAACGTTCAGTGTCAAACCCTGTCGAAGATTTTCATTCGTTTCAGTTACATATTGCTCACCCGCCGTTAAACCGGATAGAACCTCAACTCTATCTCCTGAACTTTGTCCCAGGCGTACCCATCTGAGCACAGCTTTATTATCGTCTGTCAAGGTATAAACCCCGGTCAGCTGCCCTCTTGTTACAAGTGCCGTTTTAGGAATGAAAAGTGCCTCGTTTGAACCTAAATTCATGCCTATTTGTGCAAACATGCCAGTTTTCAATTTTGATGACAGCTCAGCATCCTTAAGTTTTGCTTCCACGGCATATTGTCGACTCATTGGATCACCGGCTTCACTTACGGCGATCAGAGTTGCTGAAGCATTATAAATTCCGGCTGATTCAATACTTACATTCACGGCATCACCCTCAGAGATCTTACCGATCCACTGCTCAGGTACGTTTGCGGTGATCTTGATCTGACCCGGATCTGCAACGGCCACTAATGGATGTCCCGGTGCGGCCATGTCACCTTCTGCCACAAACTTACGGGCCACAATGCCGTCAAATGGAGCGCGGATAGTGGTGTATGCCAGCATTTCGTTCACTTCATTCATGCGTGCATTCAGTGCATCCATATTGGCTTTGGCGATCTCATACATGGTTGAGATATCATCCAATTCTTTGGATGTGGCACTTTCCTCAGCATACAGATTTTTGATCCTGTTATAGTTCTTTTCGGTGTTATCCAGATTGGCTTTGGCCTGAACCATGTTGGCTTCAAGCTGTGATTTCTGTGCCAGGATCTGATCGTCTTTGATCCGGATCAGCACATCACCTTTCTTCACGCGTTCACCCACCTCAACCGGGACTTCCGTTACCGTTCCCATTACGATCGTACTTAGGTTGGCCTGATTGTCACTTTCCACCATTCCGGGGAATGATTGTGTGGAAACAGACAAGGTGTTGGTGGCTGTTTCAACCTTTACATTTTCAGATCGAGTATTTTCAATAGTTTCAGTTTCTGAACTGCATCCGGTGGCTGCTGTTATCAGAAGTGTAAGTACCAGCAGAGCCGAAAGAGTTTTCATACGGTCTTTTAATAAATAATTCATTGTAGTTCGTGTTAGTCGGTTAATTTTTAAGATCATTTTCGAGCAGCATTTCAAGGGCAGCAATGCTCATGTTGTACTGATACAGGGCCATCACATTTTTCAGTTTGGCTTCTGCTAATTTAGTTTCTGCTTCCAGCAGATCGGTGGTTCTTTCCATACCTTCCACATATCGGTTGGTTCGGATCTTCACATCTTCTGTGGATTGCTGTATGGCTTGTTCAGTTAATGAGATCTGCTTGGTGGCGTGATCGATCGATCGCATAGCCTGACGAACCTTGTTTTCCTGATCCAACCTGTGACTTTCCTGCATGCTTTGGGCTTTTCGGTAATCTGCTTTGGCTTCCATTACTTTGCCTACTTTGCTGAAGCCGGAGAAAATATCCCATCTTAAATTTGCTCCGATCATATATGAGGATGCGTCGAATCCCGCAAATTCGTTATCATTGAATTCATAGCTTCCAAACAGATTGATCTTTGGGATGAAGCTGAATTCCGATGCTTTGACCATCTTTTTAGCGGCCTGAACTTTGTATTCAATAGCTCGCGTTTGAGCATTATTCACTTTAAAATCGCTAGTTCCAACAGCGGCTTCTGCCTGTAAATCATAATTCAGTTCGTCGGTTGGTTGAACTGTTATATTCCCTTCTAGGCCAATCAGCAAAGCCATTTCTTCCTGTACCTTATCAAGTGCATTTTTAGTTTGAAGCATGCGGCTCTCCATATCCAGCTCATAAACTTTGGCAGCCAGATAATCTTCCTTGCTGATCAGGCCTTCCTCAAAATAGTTTTGTGCCTGTCTTCGGTGCTCAACGGCTGTTTTAAGGGCCGCTTCAAGTACCTCGATCTGTTCGAGATGTAATATCAGATTGTAGTATTGCTGACGAACCTGATACCGTACATAATTCTTTGTGCCTTCCAGCTGCTCATTCATTGAGTTAAGCTGACTTTTCATCGCACTTCTCTGAAGGAACATGTCAGGGTTGATCAGTGGCTGACGAACTTCAAATTTGGCACTATAGTTTTCATAGGCATCCGGATCATTCAAGAGTACAGGATTGAAGTCCTGCTGAGAGACCACTTCCTGTTTTAATTTAAACCCAAATACATTTAATGGGTCATCGGTTGAAATAGCGTTGTACTCGAACGAAACCTGTGGCAGAAACACGGCGTTGGTTTGCCGGAATTGAGCTTTGGTTTTGTCCACATCGTAGCCTGCCTGTTCAAGGCTAAAGTTTTGATCAACGGCTAATTCCATCGCTTCCTGCAATGAAAGTGACAAGACCTGACCATCATGCTCTCTGTCCTGTGAAAATAATTGAAAGGGCATCAGAAGCATAGCTGTGATCAGATATACCTTTGGTACATATGAATTTTTGTAATTCATCTTAGTGATTATTTTTTAGTTGTTTATGAAATATTATAAGTCGGCTTTTTTATGTAAAGTATCAGCCGGGTTTATGATCTGAAGGAAGTGTATTACCGAAACCCCAGGTATAACCTCACCAAACATTTTGCTTTATCCATATTTAGCTCTTTTTGTTTAATAATTTCTATTTCGTTCAATCAACAGGCAGATCGATCGCTTTCCATTCAGGGAATCCCTCATCCAGCCTTACAGCATTAAATCCTTTTTCCTTCAATATGCGAACGGCTTCGTCAGCCATCAGGCACAACGGTCCCCTGCAATAAGCAACGATCTCCTTGTCATCAGGCAACTCCTGCAAACGCTCCCCTAATTCAACTTTCGGAAGGGAAACGGCATCCCTGATATGCCCAAGCTTAAATTCTTCAGCCGGACGTACATCAATGAGAAATACTTCATCATCTTCCATTTTTTTGAGAAGTTCATCTCTCGAAATAGTTTTCAGACCTTTCTTCTTACTTCGGTAATCATTCAACAGATCTTCGATCTCCGAATTTCTTGAGAATCCAATAGCCCTTAGAGAATTCCATACATCGTACACTTGCTTTCCGGCCATCCGGTAGTAGTTATATTTTCCCTTTCTTTCGGTTTCAACCAAGCCTGACTTCTTCAAAACCTGAAGGTGTTGTGAAGCATTGGCTACCGGTTGATCAATATGTTCGGCAATGTACTCTACGGGTACCGGTCCTTGCGCGATCAGATCCAGTATCTCCAATCGTGTAGGGTTAGACAGTGCCTTGGTGACCACCGCCAATTGCTTATATAATTTCTTTTTGAACTCGCGTGTTTTCATTGATTATCAAATTTTAATGAGATAAAGAATACACACTCTGCAAACTTCATTCAATAATTTTATTGAATGTTATATTGTGTATTTATAACCCTTCTTATTCATTGTATTTATTACACTTACAAATATGTTTGAATTAGCCGGGGTTTATGACTCTGTGACATTGGTCACATAACTTTTGAGGCGAATGAGCGAAGCTCGTTTTTGGGCTGAAAAGAAGTAAGGTCCTTCAGGGTGGTACCCTTAAATAAACCTGAAAAACCCTTTATTTAAGGTCGGTTTAAATTTAGGTATGAAGCAAAATGTATTGGATTATAAGAACAGCTTGTCGGGTTTTACGCTCACCTTTTCCCGATAGTATCAACTAATTTCTTTTTAACTTTCCTGTCAGCCGATTGTTATTTATTTCGAGGATCATCAGACCATCCTCAAAATATATCCGCACCTCGTCGGTGTAAGTCAGACCAAGTTCTCCGTTTTCTTTATTGGCAAGAAGCTCATCATCCATGAATAATTTGCCATCGATCTCCCTCACAACGATCTTGTTGTTCTCTTTTTGGAGATAAGTGCTCATTTTTTCAGGATCAAAAACGTAGGTACCTAAATGAGAGGAGTAGTTTAAGGGATCAGCCAGGTTTTCTGCTGTTGGAGGTTCGATGGTTTGTCCTTTTACTGTCAGATATATATCTCTAAGAATATCCAGTATTGGTGTATTTCCCCAATTCGACAGGATCCCAATAAAGAGTCCCGTTTTCGGTTCACGGATGATCACACTTTTAGTCCCATACCCACTGCCGGCTGCCATCCTGATCTGATCGGGGCCAAACTGTTTCAGTGACCAGGCATAACCTTCAGCTTCACCCTCTGAAAGCACCATATGTTTTTCAAAAAGCAGGTCCTGGGATTCGGCTGAAAGGATCTCTTCATTCTCTAAAGCGACCGTAAATTGATAGAGATCATTCAATGTTGAATACAGGCCTCCACCTGCACTTTCACCAATGATCTTTGTGCGCTGAGCTTCCTCAACACCTAAGGGACCGATCTTATAAGGCACCGCCTGTTTTTTCACCACCGCATTGCCCTCATACACTCCCGTATCACTCAAACCCAGAGGCTTTATTATTTCCTCATTCATCAATATTGCATATTCCTTGCCGCTTACTTCCTCGATGATAGCTCCCAGTAAAATCACACCGGCATTGGAGTACTGATACCTCTCCCCCGGACTAAACATAAGGTCTAACTCATCGACCAACTGGGATTGCTGATAAAAATTAAGCTCATCCGATGCCATCATGCCTGCCTCTCGCGGCAAACCTGATGAGTGAGTCAACAGGTGATGAATGGTAACTGAATCAGCCCAATCAGCACTCAATGTGGGAAGCCAGGTCGATATCGGAACATCCAATTTTAGCTGAGCTTTTTCAGCCATCTTCAGGATCAATGCTGCCGTGAACGTCTTAGATATGGAATTTATAGAGTTCCGGGTGGCTGGCGTATTTGGGATCTCGAAACTTCGGTTGGCCAGCCCGTAACTATCCTGCCAGATCTCATTATCATCCAGTACCACCTTCACGGTTCCGGAAAATCCATAGACCTCATGGTATGCTTCGATAATTGATTCAAACTGCTGAACTACCCGATCTTCTTGAGCTAAAAGTATCTGTGGCAGTAGCAATATAATTATTATAAAAAGTGATTTATTTAACATGATCTTTTATCTATTTGAAAAATTCATTGATGCGAGTACGTATTATGACAAGTTCTAATGAAAGCGTTCATCAGTCTTCTACCAGCCATTTTATAAAATCTTTAGTAACCTCATCGAACCTGTCAATTTTTGAACCACTTTCTGTAATCTCGAAAAAATTATGGTCATAATTGGGTAATTGACGAAAAGTGAGGTTTTTCTTTCGATGCCTGATAAATTCTACCGGGATGATATAAGAGTTTTCAACAGCTACATTTTCATCCATGGTACCTACCGCAACATATATTGGGATATCAAGTTTTAATAAATTTTGAATGGGAGGCTCAGAAAAGCTCACATAACTAAGATAACTGTTTCCATCCCATTTCTGATCAGGTGAAGGATCATCAAACATTATTTCAAATTGAGTCAACAAAGAATCTATTCTTCTGGAGGCTTCCATTTCTGTAATTTCACCTGCAATAGCTTTTTTTCTTTCAAACATAATGAACTCCATCAGTTGAGGAAGCCCACCTCCTACCCAAAACCCAAGATGGGTTACATCCTGATTGATGGTCGCCAGTTTTGCAGCCACATCCGTTCCCTGAGAGGTACCTACCAACACGATTCTCTCAGGCGTAAAAAGTTCTTTCTGGATGTATTTTATAACCCTATTGACCCGTTCTACTCTGAAATCTAACGTATTCTTCTTCCAGTAATCATCCGGTACTTCAAAGTCTTCCGTGTCACTAAAAGGAAATCCATGCTTTGAGATAACTATGTAGGCATACTCTTCAGGCATCAAATCATACGTGAATGGATCCAGAGTTACACAACAGGGATTTGTTTCTATCCATAATGGGGCGGGATAAGAGCCCTCCACATGAATAAATAGGTGTTGTTTATCTATATCATACGGGTTGTAAATATAAAACTGAATCGTATCGTCTTCTGTCTCAATCGAATAAGATTTGAAACCCTTCTCTAATGGATCAACCTGACCAAAGCACATCGATGGATTTAGTAATAAAAAAATGAGAAGATAAAATTGATTTATACTCATCTCAAAGTCCAAAGATATTGAATTCATGTATGTATATTCGCATTAGTTCAGGGGTGAGTCCCTATAAATTCGATTACTTTATCCCAAAACACCTGTTTATTTTCTTCCTTCTCGATCAAATGCCCTTCATCCTCGAAATAAAGAAGTTCTGATTTTTTACCTGCATCTTCTAACTTTTTGTGGAATTCCTCAGCATGAACAGGCGGTATTTGTCCGTCATTTTCACCGGCCACTAACAGCATAGGAGTAAAGATCTGATCAATATTCTCCATTGGTGAATACGAGTCATATTTTTCTGGCAGTTCATCCGGCATTCCCCCCATGCCATATGGGAATCCGTAAATCCTTCCCGGGAATTCATTGGCTTGCCTGATCCAGTCATAGGCCCCGTTGATCCCAACGGCTACATCAAACCGATCGGAATGTGATATAAAATAGCTCACCATTGTGGCTCCATGGCTATGCCCGATTAAGGCAACATTTGAAGTATCTACCCGAGGGTGATTTCCCACCGCATCCAGAAAACCAAGGGCATCTCTCAGCTCCCGAGGTCCATACTCCTTATCATGACGCCTTTGGTTGGTCCCCCCGCTGTTGTTAGGCAATGCTACTGCATAACCCTGAGAGGTCAATAGTAAGATGCCTTCTTCAAGAAAGTAGTCCATATTTGGAAATCGGTTCAGATACGCATTGGCATAGGGAATGAGAATCAGTGGAGTTTTCCCACTTATCTGAGCCGGAAGAAATAACTGAGCATTCAATGAAACAGAATACTGATCCCAGCTTACGATCTCAGCCTCAGGTAGAAGTTTGCCTGCAAAGGCCTCAGTGCTGTTATGCAAAAACTCTTCTTTCATCAGGCTATCCCCATTTTCACTGATCTCAGCCCGGAAAATACTTTTAGGCAAAGTTCCTGATTCTCGGGTGTAGTACACATAGTCCTTACCGGCATGACTTAGAACTTGCTTTGGCAATATCGTGCCCATCTCAGAATTGATTTTTTTATAAGAGGAGGAATCAATGTGAGCCTTAAACGGAAGGTAATCCATTCCCACTTTATGCTGCCCAAACAGCCAGGTGCCATCCGTCGACCAGGCGGTGTAATAGGCCCTTGGTAATTCGTTTTCATAATCCCTGAATGTGCCTGACTGATCCCTTTTGAAGAGGTAAGGCGTAAAGCTTGATGAGTTGGCAAATAACATTCCGGTCTCAGGTGTGTATCGGACTTCATTGAATATACTTTCATCCGCATAAGCGATGACCGTGATAATACCGGTTGAGATTTCCATCAGCTTGATGGCACCGTTATCTCCCGAAAAACCCCCCATTCCATAGACCAGGTGATCCTCATCGATCCAGTCGTGGCTCACGATCATATGGTTCTCAACAGTTTTGGGGTTCAGGGTTTCCCGCTCCGTATCGTAAAACCAAAGCTGAGCTGTACTTTGAATGGCATGAGGCTGAGCCGGAAAGGTAATGAAGCGGTCATCCGGCGACCATTTTGGGCCCTCCATATAGAAGTTTTGCAGGGTTACTAACTTTGTCTGTCCCTCTGCGCCGGCAATGGAGAACTGTTCTGACCCGTCAAATGTACTGACTACGATCTCATCCGCATTCCTTCTGTACACAAAGCGGTGACTATCGTTTGACCAGGCCAGGAAGGTATTGGCATAGGTCGCTTCTTCAGTCATTCCACCGGAGATCGTTCTGATCCTGGAAGGATCACTGAGTATTTTTACGTACAATGAATCTCCAATGGCATACGCCATTTTATCTCCATCCGGAGAGACCGCAAAGAAGGAAGGGGTTTCAAGGGATTTCAGATCCTCAAAAGTAATCGGTGTCTTTTGGCTTTTTATTTTACACGAGCACAGTAAAAGGACGCTTATAATGAGTAGGCTGTATTTCATATATCTAACTTTTTATGCTCTCCTGAAAAGCGGAATCATATCCAGTAATTACTTTTTCTATAATACCCTCTTCATCAATCAGATAGAATAAGGGATAGGATAGCACGCCGTAAAGTTCGGCAATTTCTGCCGGGTTAGAATAAGCAACCGGAAACGGAATGTTGAGTTCCTTATCAAATGAAGTTATATCACTTTGGGAGTCTAGCGGGTTAATGTAGATCGGAACCACGGCATCTGAGATTTGATAATCCTCCCTATTGAAATGCTCAAGGGATTGCATGCAGTATCCGCAGTTTATAATGGAGAAATTTAACAGCACTTTTTTACCACGATAATCGGAAAGCCTGAGCAGGTTGTTCTGCTCATCTCGTGTAACAAATTCAGGAGCTTTTTGCCCAATCGGTAACAGATCTTTGTAGGGAGAAACACCCAGAGGTGCTGATTGATACTCTGACGGGTACTCGTATGTCAACTCCGGGGAGTCATTTCGTTGCACGAAGTCTTTATATTCGTAGACTAACCGTTGCCGAAGTTGGCCATTTAAGTGATTCCTTCGCTCGAATCGTTCAATTAACTTTGTGGAAGCATTTATAAAAATATGCTGTTCCGTTAAAACGGTGTCCCCGTTTTTATTAACCCTGTCATTCTCAATTCTCAGGTAATTTTTAAGTGGGCGGTCATTAATGAGAGTATCTTTTATAAATACCCAGTCCGTCTGACTTAAGAAACTTACTTGAGAAAACCGTACAGGCAACGAATTCAGGATATTCCCCTTCTCATTTAAGGAATCTTCAGCAGGATAAAATTTAACGAGTTTATTCTGATGATCCACATCTCTGTAAATGTTGTTTATATAAACCTGGTCCTTGTTCGCAAAATCACTCCTCCACTCAATCACGTAATCATATCCGAGCAGGCTTTTTTCTGATGGTTTAAATGACTTATTAAAGATCATCGTGTCCACTCCTCCCATAGGATTCGGTGTAATGGCCAAAGCAGTGTAATCAAACCCTGCTGATGCTGATAACAGGTCTCTGGCAGAATTTAAGAAGTCATCCGGTGACTGGACCTGAGAGCATCCGGTAATAAGTGCCGTAAAGGCGAGCAGTAATATTCTTGAAGTATTCATGTAGTTGTTCATTTTAGTTTCAAGTGGGCTGTTACGGCAGATTTTCATAAATGTTTAGATTATAATAGCGGACTCACATTCACTTCACACGTCATCGAAAGAGATATATCTTATGCTGTGAATATGAGACCATGGTTACCTGTCGGCTTAAAATTTCATATCCCGCCAGTCCATCCAGCTCTTTGCCATAAGCTTGCTTGAGGTTTGAGATATCTTTGAAGGCCGTTGGCGTTGTATCGAAGTCAACCTCCGCGATTGTTAGTTTATCCAATGTTCCTTTCATTACTATTTCTTTCCTCCCATCCGCACCGGTCAGGTCCGTTTCTCTGATACTTGATAATGAACCACTCAACTCTTCATACCGGTCTTCAGAAAGCAGGTTCGTGGAGGCCCCACTGTCTAACCCAAAGGACATTGTTTGCCCCGATACCGAAGCTTCAAAAAGTGGTATATGCTGCCTGAGCTCAAAGGGAATGGACGACATTGACAGTTGCGCACTCATAGCCATAATAAATGTTTGGGTTTGGCCCGGCTGAATGAGTCGCAGCGTTTGGGTAGAATAATTGAAC
This sequence comes from Gracilimonas sp. B-17, assembly GCF_056857935.1. Taxonomy (NCBI): domain Bacteria; kingdom Pseudomonadati; phylum Balneolota; class Balneolia; order Balneolales; family Balneolaceae; genus Gracilimonas; species Gracilimonas sp. B-17. The sequence continues at coordinate 339,313 of NZ_JBSXOA010000012.1, read as the reverse complement.
AAAAGATCGTAGCCTTCAAAGACCTCATAGCCGATCAACCCTGCGATCGGTATTTCCAAAATGGCTTCTAAATGGGACAGATCTGCCGCCAGTACCTTTTGGTCGTTCATCTGAATGCCATTGAAATCAAAATCTGAGATGGTTAGAATATCCAGGCTGTTAATGTTACCATGCACGCCTTCCAAAGAGCTGTATTTTGTTTCTTCTGATGATACCTCCTCTCCATAGTGTACCTGATTAAGTATGAGGCGGGGTGAACCGGAATCAAAGATAAAATTTTTGCTTTCACCATTAATAATGGCCTCAACAAGCATCAGGTTTTCTTTCACCTTAAAGGGGACCTCAATGATCTTATCTATCGGCTGACTCACTTTTGAAGGCCCTTCCATCGTCTTGACACTCATCTTAACCAATTCAAGCTTAGTGATCTTGCCGTCTTTATTCATGCTGAAAGTAACTTCACGCTCCCCCAAACCGCTATAGCTGAAATGATACAAATGAGTTTGCGTACCATCTGAATTTGACGCTGTGTTATTCCAGGAATATTCCTCAACCTGTTCATTCAGCTGGCTCACCAACTGCTCCAGTATTTTGAATGAAATCGGCGGAACCCTTCCCGAAATTTGGAAACCATCAGATAAGTGGGGTTTTAACTCATCGATATTTTGTTGATTGACACTTGCTGCAATGATCTCAACCAGTTCTTCCTTAGATAGCTTGTCCTGAGCCATGGCATTTTCGAAGCCAACTAAAACTACTAAAGCCGCAATACCTAATCCTTTGATCCAGTTTAAAAACTTCATTTATTACATATTCTGATTATGAACCGGCTTTCAAGCTATTCAAAAACTCCTTATCGAAACCAACGGTCACCTTTTCAATATTCCCTTTTTCATCGATAAGGAAAAAAGTTGGGGTACCTGAAACGCCATACATCTCACTGATCTTTTCCGCATCCAGAATAACCGAGAGCGGGGCATTTATCTGTTTAAAATATTCGACTACATCTTCCTTCCGATCCCAAACAGATAGAAATAATGGCGTAATATTTCCGGCAAGCTGAAAACCTTCCTCATCCATATATCGCAAGGCATCCTGACTATGTGGGCATCCAATACTGGAAAAGTTTAAAAGCACCTTTTTACCACGATAGTCTTCCAGATCAATTGAACTGCCCTGAAGATTGCGTGCGGAAAAGACCGGGGCTTGCTGACCTACTTCAACTATCTTGCTACGATTGGTCTTTCCGTATAAATCGGAACGGTATTCTGAAGGAAATTCATAGCCGAGCGGATCGCCTGATGAAGTCAGGTTATAATCTGAATAGATGTACACTACTTTTTGCAGGTTCCCATTATAGAAATTATGCCGCTCCCATTTTTCCAGAAGTTTTGAATCGGGGTTTAAAAAGATATGCTCTTCGGTGTAGATCGTGTTGCCATTTCTGATCTCATCCGTTACTACTCGAAGATATTCTTTGAGCTCTTGCCCACCTATTAGCGTATCCCTGACAAACTCCCAATCTGACCGACTTAATAAGGTAATGGGAGAATATTCAAAATCAGGAAGGATCTCGATCATGTGTTTCAATTCTGCCGGTTCGTTCTCCGGGTAAAGCACCACGGTTTCATCTTTGTGTCTTACCGAGCGGAATCTACCGTCAATATGAATGACATCACTGTTAAAAAAATGCTTCTGAATGATGAAATCGTATTCCACCAGACTGCTTTTACTTTTTTGGAAATTCGCCGTTACGTTTACCGTATCAATTCTTCCAACCGGATTCGGATAAAAGGCCGTCTGCTTGTAACTCACTCGTTCATACTTATCGATTTCTTCTTGTGCCAACCTTAGCAGATCTTGCCCATTTGCAGTGTAGTTAGTGACAAGAATACATGTGATAATAAATAGTGATTTGTACTTCTTCATTAGTCCACTTCCTCTAGTTTGAATGTCATTTCTGAGCCATCGATGTTGATGAAGTTCATTTTCAGAAAACCCAGACTATCGTTGAATACAGCCTCCATAGAAGTTGACCCCAGCTCACTAACCGCTTCGGCATTGATAGTCCAGGTCTCCAGCTCACCCCATTGGGTCTCCATCACTTGTTTACCGGTGATTTCATAGCTTGTGTTGATCGTTATGTTGCCATTCCAGGTGGCCCAGCGCTCGTCCCCATAGTGACTGCCGACCTGAAAAGACCACTCCCACTCTTTGCCTGTCTCCATTGGGTACATCACCGACGGATAGGGACTTAGTTGTAGAATGCGGAACAGCCCGTCCCGAGGTGGATGCATCCAGATGTTGGCCTCATTTTCAATGAGTCCGGTCATCTCAAAATTATCTTTATTGGATGGCTGATAACTAATCAGGGTTTGGTTGTAATCAGGTATCCAATCGATCATAGGCTTTAGTCCCGACATTACTCCAAGAGTGACTTCATTCCTGTCACTTTCTTTGGGTTCGGTAAACTCCCATCCCTCTTCCAGATACCGGAAGTTCCTTGACTGACCATCCTTATCGTAATACTGGTATGAATATGTGAAGGAAGCCCCAACCGTAAAGATCTTATTGTTATGATTGAACCTGTTCTCGTCGGTTACAGTGGAATCAAATTGTTCTACTTGTAAGTCACCGGAGTAGGTTACCAGATTATAATTCGGCACCATTTGTGAAAGGGAACAACCTGAAAGGATGCAAAGAAGCACAATGATTTGTTGGGTTTTCATTAACGTTGATTATATGATTGTCGTTACACTTTCGTAATTGAATGGGGCAATGATAGCCTGCTTTCACAACCTCAAAAAATTAATCCTTTAAATGGACTGCCAGAGCATTTGAACAACCGTTTGCAACCTTTAGACGTAATTCTCGTCCTTTCACATGACCAAAACCACCGTTCACACACTAAGTGGGTTCGAGATGTCATACGTTACTATATTTGATCTGATCTATTAATTATACCTATTCAAACATCATGAGATCCTTTTTCCTGACCCTCACTATATTATTGCTTCCGCTTTACTCTTTCGCTCAGCTGGGTCCTGCCTTTTCTCAGAAAGAGGTGCTTGAAGATCTTGAAACTTTAAGGAGAGCAATAGAAGACGGTCAATACAATATGTTTGCCTATACTTCTGAACAGGAATTCAACGCCACCTATGATGAAATAACATCATCCCTCACTGCTGATAGTTTGAGTCGACTCGAAACGATCAATATGTATCAACGGCTGGTCTCATCATTAGATATTGGCCATACCAACATCGATTTCCCAATTGGACCTTATATGGAGTATGCACTATCTGGCGGCACCTTATTACCCCTGGAGATCGCCTTTCAGGATGAAAAGCCATTGGTTCGTAAAAATTGGTCAGGTAATAAAAACATACCAATCGGATCAGAACTCATTAGCATTAACGGTAAGCCGATAGATCAAATTCTTCAAAGAATTTATCCACAGATATCTGCTGAACGCCCCTACTTTAAACGAGCAAAAATTGAGATCTACTCCTTCCCTCGTTATTACTGGCAGGTATTCGGGCAAGAGGATCAGTTTGAGGTAGTGGTTAGTATTGACGGAATAACCAAAACTGCCACACTTGATGCCATCAATCTGATCGAGGATTTTGAAATGAAACGGGATGAAGTATTGAATGCCCGCATGGAGCTTCTTTTTTATGATGAGGCTGCCTACCTGAATCCGGGAAGTTTCAGTGGTGATGAAGCCAGGTATCAGCGATTCATTGATTCTGCCTTTGTAGAGATCAATGCAACTGAACTTGATAATCTGATCATAGACCTTCGAAATAATAAAGGTGGCAACGACTCTTTCAGTGATTATCTGGTCTCATACTTTGCTGATAAACCTTTCAAATGGGTTTCCAGTTTTACTCTCAAGACAAGCCGCATCCTTAAAGAGTATGCCAAGGCAAATAGTGATATCACAAACGATTATTGGAGAACCGTACTGGGCCACAAAAATGGTACGATTTATGACTATGAATTTGACCTCTATGAGCCTCAAGCCAAAGACAAACAATTCAATGGAAAAGTATATGTTTTGGTTAACCGCCAATCACACTCGCAATCAGCCGTGGCGGCAGCTCAAATACAGGATTATGGCTTTGGAACGATTGTAGGGGAAGAAACCGGAGAATACCCAACGCTGTACGCCTCCATATTTCCATATACATTGCCAAACACAGGTATAACCGTTACTATCTCCAAAGGATATATAGTGCGCGTCAACGGCAGTGAAGAACTGCGTGGTGTGATGCCGGATATCCTCATAAATGACTACCTTCGGGATGATGAGGACGAAATATTAAGTAACCTGCTGAATCAAATTAGTACTCAGAATCCATGATGGCTAACAAAATCCTTTTATGAACTCAAAGATACCAAGGGCTGTTGAGTTATTCGTTCATATAGTAGCTGTCACTGTGATCGTTGTTATTGGCGTAAGAAGTTATGAACTGATCAATTTTATGATAGTTGAAGGGTACACCATTTCCTCCATTTCTCCCCCAGACTCAACTGCTTCTGAAACTATAACACTGCGGGGCTTCTCAAATACCTTAAATTTCCCACCATTGACAGAAAAGTGGATAAATGAAACATATACTGACCACATTGAAAAACAAGATGAACCTTCTCCTGAAGATTCTACCTCTTCAAATGGGAAATTGATTGATGTAAAAAGAAACATAGCTGAGTCTGCTTCAACCAGTCAGATGATTAGACATATTATCGTCTATGGACTCTATATTTTGGGATGGTTTATAGCCTATTATCTGTTTTTCAAAAGATATCACCAATCATTAAAAAAGAAATTACTTGCACTTGGTTCCGGCTGGTTGGCCTTTTCTATCCTTCATATGGCAATCGTGGTATTTGCTACTGTCTTCCTTAATTCTGATTCGGGCGATCAACCCATAGCGAGTGTTTTCAGGTTTGGAACATTTAGCTCAATATCGGACTCCCCCTTTGCCTTTTATTTTCTGATCGTGATCATGGCATTTCTTGCGCAAACTACCGTTCAATTCCTTTATAGATATCAGGAGTTAGAACAAGCCGATCACATGCAATCAGAGTTAGCTTTAATCAGGTCACAGCTTAGGCCTCATTTCTTTTTCAACACGCTGAATAACCTTTACTCTATGGCTCTGGAAACCAAAAATGAACCTCTGGCTGAGGGCATCCAAAACTTGACGGGGATGATGCGTTACTCACTGCAGCACAGTACTAAAGAACTGGTACCCTTAAAAGAAGAATGGGAGTACATTGAAAAATATGTGGAGCTGCAGAAACTAAGGATCAACCAAGACTCTGTAGAGATCAGCATGGAGGTTAAAGGGCGATTAAATTATGCTCAGGTGGCCCCGATGATCCTCATCAATTTTGTGGAAAATGCCTTCAAGCATGGCATCAGCTATGAAAAGGCCTCGTTTGTGAGCATCAAGCTGGAAGTGACCGATGAGTTTGTGATTCTGGAAGTTCGTAACAGCAACCATCCTTCAAATCAAGATACCGGGACCTCGGGCATCGGGACAGCCCAAACCAAAAAACTACTGAAACTCTATTATGAGGATGAATTTGACCTGGATATCCGAACTGCTTCAGAAGAACACACTATTATTCTAAAACTACCCATCCGATGATCCTGAAAGCCATTTCCATAGACGATGAACCGCGGGCGCATCACGTGATCGAGCATAATGCTGCCAAGATCGAACAACTCGAGTTGGTTGAAACGTTTACCTCTCCCCTCAAAGCCGCTTCTTTTCTAAGGGAAAATCAGATCGACATTCTTTTCCTGGATATCAACATGCCAGATATGGATGGAATGTCGTTGTTGAAAACACTGAAAGATCCTCCAACTGTCATTTTCACGACCGCTTATGACGAATATGCAGTGGAAAGCTACGATCACGAGGCGGCCGGTTACCTGCTGAAACCCATCGAATTTCCTAAATTCTATAAAGCGGTGATGCGGGCGATGGAACAGAAACTACAGCCTTCATCAACTCTCCCCAAAAAGGGTGATTCATCATCTTTTCTTCTATTGAAAAGCGGAACCAAGCTGATCAGGATTGATCCTTCTCATATTCGATATATTGAAGCATCAGGAAACTATGCAGAATTAACACTTGAGGGAGAAACTATTTTGGTTGATCATACTCTGAGTGAATTGATGGAGCAATATGTATCCTCAAATTTCCTTCGTATTCACCGATCTTATAGCATCAACATAGATTATTTACAGGAATTTGAATCTCATCGGGTCAAAGTCGGAAATTTAAACCTCCCCATTGGAAAGACCTATCGTAAGGAAGTAAGGTCAATTTTAATAAAGAGCTAAATAACCATTTGGACTTCTTATGCTTTCGCCTACATTTGGATCCGGAGGTCCGCACAGGCACACCCAAATAGTAAGTTGGGTATGAGGCTAATCGTATGAGCGAAATTCAAATTTAGTCTGAAAAGAGTAACTATTTACTAACCCTAATAGCATCCACCGGGCAGACTTTTTCCGCCCGCTCATTCAGTTCCCGTTCAAATTCACCAACATCAACTGAAAAGACTTTTCCCTTTTGCTTCCCTCCGATGAGTACACACTTCCCATCCCGCTTTGACATTTGCCACCGTTCGGGCCAGGCCTCCACGCAATAGTTACATCCTATACATCGATCTCTGTATAATGTGATCCGCATTATTGCTTGTCCTCCCACACATAGATCTTATCTCCGTCTTCAACAACGCAATCTATTTTGATGGTGCAATCGTTGCCTTTTTCAACTACTTCGACAGGGATATCTTCCATCCAGATAGAATGGATACTCGGCTCAGCCACTCCGGTCTTATTGCCTATGATAAGCAGCTTATCATCTTTATTCAGTCTTCCGGTCTTGATGCGCACATGCGCCACCTCAGCTTTCGGATAGTAATGGAGCACTTTCCCGATAAATCGTTTTTCCTTGGTTGCTGCTGAACCGTGGACCTCACTCCACTCTCCAAGTCTCCTTCCCAGATAATATCCGTCCCAGAAACCCCGGTTGTATACCTTTTCCAGGTCTTTTTTCCAGCCGTCTACTTTTTCTTTTGAGAAAGTACCATTTGCTACGGCTTCGGCGGCTTCCCTGTAGCAACGGGTCACGGTTTTGACATACTCGGGCGAACGGCCGCGTCCTTCAATTTTCAGGACTTCCACGCCGGTATCCAATAACTGATCCATAAAATCGATCGTGCACAGATCTTTGGGCGACATGATATATTCATTTTCAACCACCAGTTCTTCCCCTTCATCATTGGTAACCCGGTAGGCGTGCCGACAATTTTGTTTACAAGCTCCCCTGTTTGCTGATGAATTATAGGTATGCAGGCTCAGATAGCATTTTCCCGAAACCGCCATACATAGGGCACCATGTGCAAACACCTCGATCTGAACTGGATCTCCGGAAGGCCCCGTAATATTTCTCTCCTTAACGCCTTCCACGATCCTCTTCATTTGTCCCAGACTGAGCTCCCTCGCAAGAACCATGACATCTGCAAAGTGGCTGTAAAATTCCACCATCTCAATATTTGAAATATTGGCTTGAGTCGATATATGCACTTCCACTCCCTGTTTTGCCGCATAAGAAATAGCAGCCTGATCAGCAGCAATGATTGCAGTAATTCCATGTTCTTTCACAGCATCAATAATGCGCTTCATCAATGGCAGGTCGTGATCGTACAGAACAGTATTAAGTGTTAGATAGGTACGAATACCTTCTTTAATCGCCAGTTGAGCGATCTCTGGAAGGTCATCCATCGTGAAATTATTACTGGCACGAGCCCTCATATTAAGCTGTTCGATCCCAAAATAAACCGAACCGGCTCCACCCTGAATGGCTGCTCTGAATGAAGCCCAATCACCGGCCGGAGCCATGATCTCTGTTTTATTTTTTAAAGCCGTTGTTTCCGAATATGTGTGTTTTATTGATGTACTCATAGGTTTGTGCAAATTCTTGATTCATTCGCGGAAGAATATACCTTTCCATATAATCGAATTTGCCGTTCTTATGTGTACTTAATATGAAGCTATTTGGATCAGGCAGCGTTAATGAAGCATGGTCATATCCTGATTCAGTAAAATTATAATCAGACTTAGTTGTTACTTTTTATTTCTGTGACCAGTGCATCATATCCGGCCTGATGCATTTCCTTTTGAATCTTCTTCTGACTTTTTTCGGAATCACAAAGGGCGATCATAGCTCCACCTCCACCACCGCCGGTTAGTTTCGCACCCAGTGCTCCATTCTGTCGGGCTATCTCAACCAGTTCTTCTACCTCAGGACAGGAAACCCCTAAAATATTCAGGAAACCGTGATTCATATTCATGATCATCCCAAGTTCATCAAGGTCACGGGACTCAATGGCTGCTTTAGATGCAATGGCCAGCTCATCCATTTGATTGAATATCTGCTTGTACCATTTAGGATATTTTTCAGCCTGCTCACGCACCTGCTTCACCATCTTTGAGGTCATGCTTTCAACCCCGCTCAATCCGATAACAATTGGAATGGATTCGTTTAGAGTGATCGTCTGCATATCGGGTGGAGTACCTTTCTGAAAAGCGATCAGGTTACCGTAGGTCGATACGGTATTATCGATTCCGGAAGCTCCGCCGTGTACGATGTCTTCTGATTCAAAGGACAATCTTCTTACATCATCATCACCCAAACCCAGTTCAAAGTGCTTATTCAGGGCACGTATGATCGCAACAGCCAAAGCTGCAGACCCTCCCATGCCCATCGCTCTAGGTACTTCGGGAAATACCTCAATATTCATGCCTTTATCCCTTAGATCGAGGTGATCGAGGATCATTTCAAGTGACTTAAAAATGGAGTACTTGTGGTCGGCTCCGAATTCAATGGTCTGCTCCACACCCCATCTTGGGATCAGAAGCCTGACTCCTTTGTCATGATCCCAGACCTTGGCTTTCATCTTCAGGGTGATGGGGGCAGCAACTGCATGAGTGCCATGGACCACGGAGTGCTCGCCTGTCAGGATGATCTTACCGTAACCAAACGACATCTCTTCATCTTCATCCAGTACAGGAACTGATACGCTTCCGATCTTTTTCTCTTTTTGGAGATCTTCAATGATCTCTTTGGCTTTCCAGACTTTGATCTCGCCACTTTCCACTAATCGTTCAAGAACTTCCTCAAATAGCTCAGCCGGAGCACCGGCTGTACTTGCCACACTGCGTGCATGTAGGGTCATGTGTCCACGCTGAATTCCTTCTGTTCCAAGTGAACGAAGTGCCGAAAAGTTTTGAGCCAACCCAACCGCTCCCATTACTTCTGCCAGCTCGGTAGCCGACTCGATCCCAAGGATCCGATGAGCAATGCCAACCGCTTTATTTGATTTGAGTGATCCGCCAACGGTTCCAACCTTCAAAGGGATATCGATGGTACCCACCAGATCACCCTGTTCATTCTTGAACCAGTTTGTCAATGAGGTATATCGTCCGCTTCTTGAGGCATAGGCATGTGCTGCAGCCTCTATGGCCCGCCAGTCGTTACCGGTGGCTATGGCAAGCGGATCAATACCATTCATGATCCCCTTATTATGGGTTGAAGCCCGATATGGATCAATAGCCGCAAATTCAGCCGCCCTTATGATCCCATCCCGTACTTCCTTACCTGAAGAATCATTGAAGTCGAGATATTTCGTCGGGATCACACATTTCGCCCGAACCATAGCACGGTCGGTCAGGTTAGACAGAATTCTCAGGTACACCTTCGAACCCGACAGTTTCTCAATGAGTGGTGCCACCCCTTCACACATACTGTTCACCAGGTTTGCACCCATTGCATCTCGTGTATCCACTAATAAATGCACAACCACCATACTTCCGGGATGCCGGTCCTGCTGATGGATCATCACCTCGAGATCGATAGCTCCCCCTCCACGTTTCACCATATTGGGATGGAGACTGTTTGCCAGGTTCAAGATCTCTTGCTTTTCCTGCAGAATGGTATGCCGCACTTTCATAGGGTGCCGAACATCCACCAGCTGTATCTGGCCTATCAGGATCGGGTCATCCGATTCAACTTCGAATCCACCGGCATTACGCACTACCTTGGCAGCCGAACTTACCGCCGCTAATATTGATGGTTCCTCAACAACCATTGGCACGATATAGGGCTTTTCATTGATCAGGAAGTTAAGCCCCAATCCCATTGGAAGGCCAAACACACCGATCACGTTCTCGATCATCTTGTCGGCATCATCCTGTGAAAGCAGATGCATTTGTTCACGAAGAGCAATGTAGTCTTCCTGACTCAATATTTCTTTTTCACGGAGAATATCCAGCCGGTTCTCCACACTGTATTTATAAAACTTAGGGATGCGGGATTTATCGTTATTACTCATCAAAAAAGACTATTTACAGATACGGTTCTTATATAAAGCATTGGGTTATAATATCATGATCTCAGATCCATACAGGGAAGGATCTATCACCCAATTTCCTTTCGGGCTGAGATCTGAACCCCTCTGGGTTGAACTTCAAGATTCATCAGATCAAACATACTGTCTTTAATCGCAAGCCTGATCTTTTCAATGCAATCGGGATCGTTACAGAAGGCAATTCCTATATCGCCCCCGCCGGCTCCTGATGGTTTATAAGTTCCCCCCTGGGCTTTCACAATGGAGTTGATCTCCTCATGGACATCAGAAACGATCTCAGTACCACTTCTCAAGCCCAATTCGCGCTCACACTCAAAGAAATCAGATATAATATTCAGAAATGCATCGGTATCATTCCCTGCAAAAGCTTTTACCCCTTCCTTTGAAAGCATACCCATGGTGCCAAGCAGTTTATCATAATCCTTTGGATGTTCATTTTTATAGGTATGAACATTCCGAACAAAATTCCGCGTGGAAACCGCGTATCCGGCCCATATGCATTCCATATATAGGTTGTCCGGGCGACCTATCCTTTGAATATTTCCATTGAGCTTATTTGCATTTTCAGGCATGGTATAGCTGATGATGCCACCCGTTGCACTTGCGGCAATATCTACCCCACTTCCCATTTTACCCTGAGCAAAGCGATGGGCAAGAAAAGCTTCACGATACAGATCCTCATCCGAGATATTTTTACCAATGTATTCCATTAATCCGGATAACAGTGAAACCGTTAAAGCTGCACTGGACCCCAGCCCAAATTTATTTCCAGTGACTCTATGGTAAAATGAAGTCGTATCAATGCTGATAGAAGCTCCGGGAATTTTCCCTGATCTCTGACTAACATACTTTAGGATCGCGAGTACGAAATGAAGCTGTTCCTGAGTTTTGGAATCAACATTGGTTCTGAAATGGGCATCCCCATCCTGATCCAGAATAAACTGTATCTCAGGAATATTCAGATTTGGGGTACGAACCTGAAACGTACTGTTATAAAGTGATTCAATGCGAACCTTACAATGCCTGTTGACTGCAGCAACAAGCGCAGGAGCTTTTTCCAATACGGCATACTCACCCAAGAGGATCAGCTTTCCAGGAGATTTTACGGTAATAGTGGTTTGGTCCATCATATGATCGTTTCATTCACCGTTTCCATGATGTACGCACCAGGCCCCGGTTTAGCTTCAATTACAGATCTTACGCCGTCAATATCTGATAGGGCATCTTTCACAGCCTCAACAGATCCAGGCAAACACAAAATCTTCACCTGAGGTCCGGCGTCTATGGTTACATAAGCCGGAATACCATTTTTTCGTAAAATCCACACTCTATGAATCGTTTCTGTGGTCGCAGCATTCCAATAAAGTATAGGAGGTTTTGCAGCCATAGCTAAACCATGCATTTTAAAGCAGCTATGCTCGGTCAGTTCTCCCGTTTTCTCAAAATCCTTCTCAGCAATAGCCTTTTTAATATCAACCAGGTCTTTGGGATGAGAAGATACCCAACTATCATAATACGGTGCCGTATCAGCCGTACGCATCATGCCTTCCGTTGAACCAAGCTCTTTCTTTTCATCAGAAGTAACGGCAATAAGTAGCCGAACATCCCAATACCTTTCACTATGCAGGGAAATAGCAAAATCTTCACTACCATCATCTTTTGTACCGAGCTTCATTTCACTGAACCCGCCATAGATCGAGCGGGCGGCCGAACCTGACCCCATTCGTGCCAGTCTTGATAAGGCTTCATCAGAATGTGATTGCCCAAGTCCTTGACTGGCAGCTAAAGCAAGTGCTGCAAAACCTGAGGCTGATGAGGCTAATCCGGCACCGGTCGGAAAGTTATTTTTGCTAATAACTTTCGCTTTTGGCCGGTCATGAGTACCTGCAGCAACATCCAGAAATTCTGATACCCGTTTCAGGGCGGATTCAGTTGCTTCCTGATCATTTAAAATCAACTGATCTTCTTTTAACATATCCCCGAACTGCAGTGTGGTTTTGGTGTAAAGGGCATCCAGAGTCAATGAAATAGAACCCACCGCCGGAAGATTAAACTCCACCGACCTTTTGCCCCAATATTTGACCAGTGCAATGTTTGAATGGGCAACAGCAGTAACCGGACCAGGATTAAATTTTTTGATGACTGAGTGAGTTTTAGTTACACAAAAAATGGTTGCGCGCTTAGTAAACATCCAAAGTTAAGCTTTTTAACTCAGCATCGGTAGAATTTCTCTGAAAGATTTTTTCAAACCCTAACATTCTCTGGTAAAAGCAGTATCTGCAAAAAATTAAAATTGTGCCTTTACATTTTCCTTTGTCTGGATGACCTTATACTTGATCAAATGATCAGAAATTTGAAATATCGCCACTGAATATGAATACTGAACTTAAAATAGCTGAAAAGATCAGGCAGGCTTGTTTAGAAGCTGCCAAGGATGGATTTATGCATGCTTCCATGAGTGGTTTGTGCGCTGAAGGAGCCATGGAAGCAGCCATCAGTGCCATTCAATCGCTGGATATTGAACAGCTTATAGATAATAAAGGAATTTAACGCGGATGACACAGATAAGGCGGATGATCTTGGATTTAAATTGTATCTGCAACTATCCGCAGAATCCACTTCATCCTGTTCCATGACCATTTAGCCAAAGGCAAAAATGAAACAACCGATCGTTGGTTTTCACAAAGATGAGCAAGGGGATTGGGTTGCTGATCTTAAATGTGGACACACACAACATGTACGGCATAATCCCCCCTGGCAACTCAGGCCATGGGTTACCACTGAACAAGGCCGAAAAAGCAAGGTTGGTTCCACCCTAAATTGTAAAGAGTGTGACCGCTAAAATTCGTAACTTTGAAGCCATTAAAAATTCCAACATAAACAGGGATTCTGATATGAGTGCTTCTACCTTTTTCCGTACCGTCATTTGTGGATTCATCGCAACATTTGCAATGGCTATGGTTGCATTTCTGCAGAGCGGGATCGGGCTTCCGGTTATTGATGTAGGCCACATACTTACTGCAAGTTTTAACGAAATACATGGAACCGATGCCTATCACATTGTTTTTGGGAATCTTGCCTTTAATATTGGCGGTGTGTTGATGGCTCTTGTTTGGGTAGTGTATCTGCAAAAGAGGATTCCCGGAAATTGGCTTATACAGGGCCTCATATTTGGAATAATGATCTCTATTTTTGCAGGATTGGTTGTCTCTCCATTCGTCTCTGCTGCAGCCGGCGAATCGTTTGGGATCTTTTATTCTAACACCTGGGTCCCCGGAAAATTTATATTTGCCGGCCTTTTAATGCATGTAATTTATGGAGTTATACTTACCCACACACTGAAGGTTGCAGGTGTTGATGGTTTGAATGGATGATTTTTTAAAGATGTTAATACACCAGTAAATGGTCAATTTCGCAAAGGTGGGGATCCAGATAATCCGGACAATTATTCATTTGATACTTCATGATCTCCTACTTCAAGGAGATGACCTTCAAAACCAAAAATTCAAAAATTTCTACAGATAATGATATTTATTGATAACGAGGGTATCACCAAACCTCAGATCAACCTGGCACTGGAAGAATATGCATTAAGAAACTTTGGTGAATCAGATGATTATCTGCTCTTTTATGTAAATGAACCCTCCATCATCATTGGTCGAAATCAAAATACCCTTGAGGAGATCAACGATGAATATGTAAGAAATAACGATATACATGTTGTACGCAGAATGAGTGGCGGTGGAGCCGTTTACCATGATCTGGGTAACCTGAACTTCAGCTTTATCACTAAGTATAAGCAAGAGAACCTGAATAACTTCCTGAAATTTAACGAACCGGTGATCCGGATCCTGAAAGAAATGGGTGTGCCCGCTAAGATGAGCGGACGAAATGACATATTGGCTGAGGATAAAAAGATCTCCGGAAACGCACAGTTCTCTACCGGTAAGCGTATGTTTTCCCACGGAACACTTCTTTTCAACAGCGACCTTGGCGAGGTAGCTAATGCCTTAAACGTTAAGATGAGTAAGATACAATCCAAGGGACATAAATCAGTGCGTAGCCGGGTTTCCAACATCATCGAATTTATTGATGAAAAGGAAATGAGTCTCGCTGATTTCAGACAGCACATACTTGATGGACTCTATCAGGACCGGGAAAATTTTGAAACCTATAAACTGACCGAAAAAGAATGGAAATCGGTTCATGAATTGAAAGAAGAAAAATACGGCAATTGGGACTGGAACTATGGAAAATCCCCAAAATTCAATATTCAACGATCCAAAAGATTCCCTGTTGGGGAGATCGACCTTCGGCTGGATGTTCAAAAAGGCCATATCAAGAATATGAAGATCTACGGAGATTTCTTTGGCAAGGAATCAGTTCATGAGATCGAGGATATGCTGCAGGATGTTCGGTATGAACCTGAAGACATCGCTGCATCCATCAAAAAGATCGATGTGAAGGATTACTTTGGAAATATTGAACGGCAGGAGTTTCTGGATCTCATCTATGGAGAAGACGAATAAATTATTTAAACAACAAAACGACATGACAAACGAATATAAGCGCCCTGTGTATATCTGGCTGTGGTCGGGCGTGACCCTGATCACCCTGATGGTAGTGATCGGCGGTATCACACGGTTGACCGATTCCGGCCTTTCCATGAGTGACTGGAACCTCATTATGGGATCCATTCCCCCGATGAATGAAGTGGAATGGGATAATGCCTTTGAACGATACAAGGAATTTCCTCAGTATCAGAAGATCAATGCGGGCATGTCGCTCGACGAATTCAAGACCATCTTCTTTTGGGAATATTTTCATCGATTGATAGGCCGTGTACTTGGGATCGTGTTCATCGTGCCCTTTATCTGGTTCTGGGTGAAAGGATATTTTGACAAGCGGCTGCTGAAACGCCTTTGGGTACTGCTGCTACTCGGAGCCTCACAGGGTGCCATGGGTTGGATCATGGTTAAAAGCGGTTTAGTGGATGTTCCATATGTAAGTCACTATAGGCTGGCTATTCATTTTTCACTTGCACTCATACTGTTTGCCTATTGCCTTTGGCTTGCCCTGGATGTTAAATACCACAGTAGCCTTAAAAAAGGAGAAGCAGAAACTATCCCCTTCAAAAAATGGATGTACTCTATTGGGGTTCTCCTATGGATACAGATCATTTATGGAGCATTTACTGCAGGACTCGATGCAGGCTATATGTACAACAGTTTCCCAAAAATGGGAGGTGAATGGCTCCCTCCCACTTTTTCCATGTTCGATCCCTTCCTAAGGAATCTGGTCGAAAACCCAGGTACCGTACAATGGATACATCGGCTTAATGGCACTATTCTACTAGGTGCAGTAGCGGCATTTTGGTGGAAAATGTACAAGACCAAAGATACAACTGACCTGATGACGTTGGGTACGTCACTCTTTGCACTGATCGTATTCCAATATTTGATTGGGATATTCACTGTGATCTATAGTGTGCCTATCTCCCTTGGTGTTCTGCATCAGGCCATTGCCGTGATATTCTGGGGAATTTTACTGGCCCTTTGGCACAAAATGAAGTACCGTGATTATTACCCGGTGACAAGCTGATAAAAAAGGCTCCTCATTTAAATGAAGAGCTTTTACTAAGTCAATATACGATTCATTCATTATCTAGCCAGATAACCACCATCCACAGCATAATAATTACCGGTTACGAATGAAGATCTGTCGGATGCCAACCAAAGTATTAATTCAGCCACTTCATTAGCTTCTCCAAGTCGACCCATAGGATGCAAACTCTTTACATATTCCAGAGTTTCCTCATCCAATACACTTAACAAAGGTGTCTTGATGTAACCGGGTCCAACCGAATTGACTCTAATACCATCCGTTGCATACTCAAGAGCCGCGGTTTTAGTTAGTCCTACCACTCCATGTTTAGCAGCTACATAGGCCGGAGAGTTAGAAGTGCCTACCTGCCCTAAAATAGAGGCAATATTTACAATACTGCCACTCCCATTCTTAAGCATCTCTGCAATCTGATACCTGGTACCGTAAAAAACGCCACTCAGGTTAAGGCTTATAACTTTTTCCCACCCATCCAGCGGATATTCAGCAGTTTTAGCAAGGGGCCCTCCAATACCGGCATTGTTAACGGCAATATCCAGCTTTCCAAAAGCTTCCACTGTTTTCTTGACCAGAGCTTCATGATCTTCTGCCTTTGAGGCATCCGATCTCACAAAGATAGCTTCTCCTCCATTCTCTTTGATCGCCTCAACTACCTTTTTGCCATTCTCCACATCAACATCGGAAACGGTCACTTTTGCTCCCTCTTCAGCGAACAAAAGTGCAGTTGATTCTCCTATACCTTTCGCTGCACCCGTAATAATTGCAACTTTACCATCTAATGCTCCCATGACTCTTCCTCCACTTTAATTGATAATACATTTTTAAATACCATATCAATATGAATATGTTGTGAACTCTGACATTCAGGATGGTTTTTTCATTACAATATTCACTACATAATCTGGCAGTAAACGATGCCTTTCATCAATAAACGCCTCATATTCTTCATCATCTTTATCCAATATGGCCTTGAATACCGGCCGGCCTATGAAAGGAAAGATCATCAATGACATAATATTCACCATGATCTGATCAGCAGGCAGATCTACCGTATTGCCTTTTTTCCGTTCTTCCCTGATCTGTTGCAAAAATGGATGAACCTTTTCCCCGATCTGATTGATCATAAAATTCCTAAGTCGGTTTGGATCCTTATTCATCTCATGCAATACAAACAGTGGGATATCCGGGTTCGCCTTAACAATCTCGAGGTATTTATCGACAAAGCTTCTAAGCTTTTGTTCCAGGGGCAGATCTTCATTTAAGAGTTCAGCGATCTTTGGAATGACCTTTATGATGGATAGATGATACACCTTTTCAAATAACTTGGCTTTAGAACGGTAATAATAATGAAGCATGGATTTATTGATCTCGGCTTTATCCGCTATCTCTTGCATTCGAGCCCCTTCCAGTCCCTTTGCCTGAAAGACCTCTCTTGCTGCTTCAAATATTTTTAGTTCTGTGGATGATTGATCTGTCGGTTTGTCTTCCATCAACTCAATTTCTAAAATTTTTATTTCGATGGCTAAACATACAAAAGTCCCGCACAAAATTTAACCATTTGGTTGAATTATTTATTTAACCTTTCCTTTCGACCTTCTTTCGAAAGACTGCATCCTCAATCTTACCATTTGTTTTAATTGAGTTTGCAAAAAACTTAACAGTCATATTTTTATATCAACCATTTGGTTGAATCATGTGATCAATACCCTTAAACTGTGTTTAGCGAATTCCCCATAAATCTCACTATATGAAACTTTCGTACGCCTTTACCCTGATATTGATCGCTTTAACAGCTTGTAATACTGATGAGAATAAAACTGCCACGACATTACAAAATCCTGGAAACCGGTCAACCGATCTTGAGAATATTGAATTCATGACCATTGAATTAGAAACTCACTCAAATACTGTAACCGTTAGCGGTCGACTAAGAGCGGAAAACAGACTAATGATCTTTCCGGAAGTTCAGGGCAAGATCCTGCCTCACGACAAACCCTTTAAGGAGGGAGTCTCATTCAAAAAAGGTGAGACGATGTTGCAACTTGACAGTGAAGACATTCAGTTTCAGCTTCGGTCATCAAAAAGCAATTTTAGGACATTACTGTCGCGAACGCTTCCGGACATAAAAATGGATTTCCCCGAATCGTTTGAGCAGATCAATACCTGGTATACAGATATTCATCCGGACCAGCCCTTTCCTGAAATGCCTGAAACGGATGATCCTCAGCTTCAACAATTCCTGAGCTCGCGGGGTATTTATGATGCATATTATCAGGTCAAAAGTGCCGAATCTCGTTTACAGAAATTTACCATCTCCGCACCTTTCAGTGGTATTCTTTCAGCAGCAAATGCGGAACCCGGTCAAACCGTTGGACCTCAATTCCAGCTGGGTACATTAGTGGACCCCACTTCCTACATCCTTCAGGTTTCAATGGAAAGGGACCAGATCGCACTGGCTAATATTGGTTCTGAGATCACAGTTCGGGATCAGGACCAAAGGAACTCATGGAACGCGCGGGTTGACCGAGTGAATCCAACTTTGGATCCTACTTCACAAATGATATCCGTGTACCTAAAGGTAAGTGGAGAGAACCTGAGAGAAGGTCTTTATCTCGAGGGAGCATTCGAATCAGATGAGGAAATTCAGGCAGCAAGGATACCAAAATCAGCACTGATCAGAACCGGTCAGGTTTACATTGCAAACGGAGACAATATCAGTTTAAAACCGATACAGGTGCTGGATGTTGAAAAAGATTACATCAGGGTCACAGGCCTGGAGAACGGTGACCAAATAGTGGCTGATGCTGAAATTGCCTATGCCGGACTCATCTTACAATAAGGCCACAACATGAAGAAACTCATTAACTTTTTTGTTCGATATCCGGCCATGGTCAATCTTGGCCTGCTGCTCACATTACTGGTCGGTTTCATTAGTTTTAGTCAGGTTAGGTATACCCTAAACCCTGCTGAAACTCCCAAGGAGATCTATATAGATATCATTTATCGCGGAGCCTCTCCACAGGAAATTGAAGAGCGGGCCATTTCAAGGATCGAAGAAAACCTTAGGGGAATTTCAGGAACGGATCGTTTCACATCGCTTTCCAAAGAGAATAGTGGGAGGATCACCGTTGAGATCTTCGAATGGGCGGATATTGACGAGGTTATGACAGACGTGGAAAATGCTGTCAATCAGATAAGTGATTTCCCCGCAGAGATGGATCGGCCGGTTATTTTTAAACAGGAAATGCTGAACCCGACCATTACTTTTGCCTTGACCGGTGATATTCCACTTCAGTTGAAAAAGGATTATGCCGAACGGATCAGGGATGAATTCATGATCAACAAAGGGTTTTCAAACGTTAACTTATTCGGCTTTTCAGAAGAGGAGATCGTTATCGAGCTGGATGATCAGCAAATGGATCGTTTTGGACTCACCTTTCAGCAAATAGCGACATCCGTAAAAGCACACAACATTGATTTGACGGGAGGTGAACTGCAGCTTGATGAAGCGAACTGGCAAATCAGAACCAGGAACAAAACAAGTACTGCACTCGAAATTGGGGAGATTCCTATTCGATCCGGTATAGCCGGGCAACGTGTGCTTCTAAAAGACGTTGCCACCGTTAAAGAACAATTCAACGACCGGGCCTATGAACGGTACCTGAATGGAAAGCAGGCGGTCGTCATTCAGGTGGTTACAACCAATGACGAAAATCTTATTGATGTTGCTGAACAGGCAAAAGCCTACATGCAAACCTTCAACCAAACGCACGATGGGGTTGAGCTGGTCATCATCGAAGATATATCGGAATTCGTGAACGAACGAGCCGCCGCACTCTGGGAAAACGGCATGGCCGGACTTATCCTCGTGTTAGTGATCCTCACCCTCTTTCTGGATAAACGCATCGCGTTCTGGGTTTCACTAACCATTCCGCTATCCCTGCTGGGTTCCTTCATTTTCGCCCTGCTTGGTTACGACCTCACTATAAACGTGGTGTCGATCTTTGGGTTTATATTGGTTCTTGGGATGCTTGTTGATACCGGAGTGGTAGTAGCTGAAAATGTGTATCGGCACTATTCGGAATTCCACAAACACCCTATTGCAGCCGCCAGAGACGGTGCTGCAGAAGTAGCCGCTCCCATGACGATCTCACTGTTAACCACCGCAGTTGCCTTCAGCATATTCTTCTTCTTACCCGGAAAACCCGGAGCCTTTTTCTCAGAAGTTTCATTTGTGGTAACCAGTGCTCTGTTGGCAGCGTTGATCATCACTTTTTTATTTCTGCCCGCAAAAATGACCCGCTCTAAAGTATTAACTAAAGACAATACCCAGACCCGGTTTGAGATCCTTTTCACACAGAGCCTTATTACTTTCAGGGATAAATGGTTCATGCCTTTTACAGATCTCATTTCCCACCGATACAAATGGTTGAATGTGGGGGCTTTTATTCTGCTGATGTTCGGATCTATTCTTTTGTTGAGAACCGGTGTGCTCCCTGTAACCTTTTTTCCTTATCTGGATGATGACATTCAGCTTGTTACTATGGAACTTGAACCCGGAACCCCCGAAGGTGCTGTCAAAGATAAGCTAGAACAGATCGAACAAAGCATATTAACTGTAGGTGAACGCCTCAGTTCTGACCGCACAGACGGTAAAGATGTTATACGAAATGTAGAACTGGTGTTGGGACCAAACTCACATCAAGGCATGCTTCGGGTAGTGATGCTTGGCGGAGAAGAACGCGGAATTCCTGCTTATCAGATCAACAATATGTTCCGTGACGAAGTGGGAGTGATCCCTGAAGCCAAATACATTCGTTATATGGGATCTACCGCTGAACACCGCTTTGGTGGGTTGCCGGTCGATATTTCCGTATCCGGGCGAAGTCTGGCTCACATTCAGGAAGCATCAACCAAACTAAAATCGATGCTTGAGCAGCGTGATGACCTGCTTGATGTGGCCGATACCGATCAGCGTGGGAACCCTGAACTACATCTGGAACTGACCAAAGCAGGAGAGCAACTTGGGCTGACCTTACAAGATCTGATGATGCAGGTCAGAACGGCCTTTTTCGGTATGGAGGTTCAAAACCTGCAGCGTGGCAGTGATGATGTCAGGGTCTGGCTTCGGTTCCCCGATGAAGAACGATCAAATTTTGAGGCCCTTAAAACCATGAAGATCCGCACTCCTGCCGGTGCCTTTCCCTTGAACGAAGTGGCTACCATTTATCCTACCGATGAGCTGATGCAGATCAGTCGCATCAACGGTAATCGTACTATCAGAGTAGATGCGGATCTGGCTGATCCCTCCCTCTCTGCACCAAACATTTTATCTGATATTGAGACAAACATCATTTCAGATTTAAGCGAAGAATTTCCTGATATCACATTTTCGATCGAAGGACAGAACCGAGAATCAGCCCGGGTAACAGAAGCCATGAAAACCGTGGCTCCCTTTATTTTAGTGTTCATGCTGGCGCTGATCGTTATCAACTTTCAGTCGTTTAGTCAGACCTTCTTAGTGCTTCTATCACTGCCATTTGCCTTTATTGGGGTGGTTATTGGACACCTGATCCACGGAGCAACCATGAACATCTTTTCTCTGATCGGAATGATCGCTTTGATAGGTATTCTGATCAACAACCTGCTTGTACTCATTACGGCTTTCAATGATAATCTCAAAGCTGAAATGAGTTTTGAAGACGCCCTGAAAGATGCTGTTAAATCCCGTTTCAGACCCATTCTGTTGACCAGTTTAAGTACAGTTGCCGGTTTGGTTCCCATGATCTTTGTTGGGGGATTAGCTTCGGCTTTCTTACGACCGCCGGCCATTTCGATTGCTTATGGTTTGATCTTCGGGTTATTCATTTCTCTGACCCTTGCCCCTGCCTTTCTGGTGATCTGGAATGAGCTCAAACTCAAACTCCTGAAATTGACAGGCGATAATGAAGCAACCCAGGAAAACATTGAACCCGCTGTTCAGCTTATGGAACACCAAAAACGCAGTAAATTATGAAACGTGTCTTAATTCTTATCCTGATCTCTCTGCTTACGCAGGTTACACACGCACAGGAAGTCTTCACTTTAAGCGAAGCCCTTGATGCAGCCTTATTGCATAATCACAATATTTTGATAAGTGAGATCGAAGCTAAAAAGGCCGCCAACTCTGCGACTCGTGGGAATGCCGGACAGCTACCCACATTAGGTATCATCAGCAGCATGAACTGGGCCTATAATGATGTTGAACTGACACCCGGCTCCTTTTTTCAGAATTTACTCAACCCGCAGTCAGGTTCCCAGCCACCGTCTTCCATTGAATACGATGGTGTATACTCCACTCAGCTGCAAGCAGGGATTGGTACAGAATTCGTCATATTTGACGGCATGAAAGGTCATTATCGCTACAAAATGCTAAAAACCGGTCAGGTGGTGTCAGGTCTTGATCATAAGGCTAAAATGGAGCAAACCGTTTTGAATGTGACTCAGAAATATATTCATGTTGCATCACTCCAAAAAGCTATCAAATTGAAATCAGAAGCCTTAGAGCAAAGTTCTGATCGGTTCAAGATCGTAGAGAACAGAAAAGAATTTGGACAGGTCAATGAGCAGCAATACCTGCAGGCTTTGGCAGATCTGAAAACAGACAGTACTGAATTCCGGGAATTGCAGCTGAACTTCCGTACGGCATACAGGGATCTTCATACAGAGATAGGGTGGAATGAATCCTCTCAAAAACCTTTGGAAGAAGACCTGTCCATTACGTTTGAAACCAACTACGAAAAACTATCCCGCTCACTTGAACAGAACAATACCCTTTTAAGTGTGCGAGAGGAGAGAATAAAACAGGCTGAACTTGAAGAGAGTCTTATAAAAGGCAATCTGTATCCGACACTTAAAGCAAGCGCCCAGTATGGTTATGCTTACCAAACGGCCACGGATGGACAGTTCGAAACGCAGGAACAACTTGGGGTTACCGGTGGCTTAACCTTAAGCATTCCCATTTTTAGCGGAGGACGAACCAAAACGGCAGTTCAGAATGCAAAAGCGGATGTCAGACAGGCTCAGATCCTATCAGATCAGACGAAACTGCAGCTTCAGGCTACCTTCGACAATACCTGGGAGCAATATCAATTTCATAAACAACAACTGTCTGTTGAAATGGATAATCTCAGGACCTATGAAAGAAATTACGAACGGGCCAAGGATTCATTCCAAAGGGGTTTGATAACCGGTGTGGAATTAAGGAGTGCACAGTTATCTCTGCACAATGCCCGATTAAAGATCTCTGAAACTCAATATAAGATCAAACTTACCGAAACCACCCTGCTTTATCTTAGCGGTAAATTGATCTTTGATAAATAAATCTAAAATGATGTCATGATTCAAAAAACAGCCTCAGTCATTGCAGCGATCTTTGGAGTTCTTACTCTGATTGCCAGTTCCCGCATCCTGTACCTGGGAGCGGATCCCGGGTATGTGGTTTTTATGCCGCTCCTGATCTTCAACCATATCATGGGAATTTGTTATTTGATAGCAGGATATTTTATTTGGAGAAACAGTCAAAAGGGTGAAATGGCAGCACTTACTGTTTTCCTGATAAACCTGACCGTGCTGATCACAATATCCGTTGGTTACCTGATAGGTTCAGGTGTTGCCACGGATAGTCTTGGTACCATGACTTTCAGAACCTTAGTCTGGCTATTGATATTCATGAGTCTGAAAATGACCGTAAAAAAACCAAATAAATAAACTTTTCACTAAACCTAAAATTATGAAGAATCGAATCACTGTACTTTTATTGCTTTTAATTTCAGGATCAATACTCACTGGTTTGACCTTTGATGAACCGACACAAGATGATTCACTGGATCTTCAAACCATCATGCGGCTTATTTATGCTGACATGCAGATCATCAACGAAGGTATCTATACCGAGAATTTTAAGCTGATTGAACAGGGAGCGGCGGCCATCAACGAACATCCCCCATTATCCGATGAAACCAGAGCATTGGTCAAGAAAACCCTGGGAGAACGTATGCCGGCATTTGGACAGTACGATAAGTTGGTTCATGATACCGCTGATTCACTAAAAGAAGCCGCTGCCGAACGTAATATGGAAAGCGTATTGGATAAATATCAGATCATACAGCAGGGATGTGTCAGCTGCCATGCCAGTTTTAGAAATGAGATCATACAGGCCCGTGCGTCTGCAAACTGATTTGGTTTCCAGTTCATACCGCTACAACCCCAACCCAAATTAATTAATTGTTGTAACAAGGCATCAGGATTTAGTAAAATTCAATTATCTTTAGGTTCAACATTTCTTCATATTGATGGAGTAATTTAAAGAGTTATGAGTCTGAATAGTACATACCACAAAATTACCGGCTACGCCACCCTCTTGGTGCTGCTTTGGAATATTGTGGGGTGGTTAGGCTTCGGGCTCATCTTAGATCATAATCATTCACAAGAGCCTGGTACCTATTGTGAGATCACTTTCTGCAGTTGTGAGATCGATGAAGGTGAAACCATTTGTACCTGTCACCACAATACCTCTGCTACAACCGAAGATCATCATGGTGAAGACACTCACGGTGAATTTTGTTTCTATGATCTTCCTCACAATAATAGTACAGATACCACTCAGGCACTGATCTTTTCATCCAAAGTGAATGCCACCTGTACAACCGATTTCGTTCAAGCTTACCCCCGTGAACTAGAGATCGAATACATCCTGCATGCTGAACAAGCATTGAATGGGGTGTATAAAGACCTGCTTCGGCCTCCCCGCGTTTAGTTTAATTCCCCCCTCTTATTTACATAGGTGAACTGTTGTCCTGATCCCTATCAGAGCAACTCACCCTATTCTTTTAATTACCCAATTAAACTAAACATTCTATATCATGAATATTCAAACTATGTTAGGCCGATTAATGGCCGTAGCAGCACTATTGGTCTTTACTGTTTCCTGTGATTCTTCCGAGAACAACGATCCCGAACTGGATCTGATCCCCATAAACTCAGTCACAGTGGATGGCTACACGGTATTTCTCGAGGCTACAAATGAACTTGAGATCGGAGCCAATCAGCTCTTCTGGAAGATCAAGCAGGGTGATGATACCATCACGCCTCAAAGTTTTACCATTTCCCCGATCATGGACATGGCAACCATGTCTCACTCCACGCCTTTCGATCAACCCGAAATAGACGCGATCGATGACTCTTACCTTAGTAACCTCGCGGTGTTCATCATGCCAAGTGGAGATATGGGGAGCTGGACCATCAATTTTCAATTCACCACCCAATCCGGTTCAGACATTTCAGGAGAAATGCCTGTTGATGTAAACTCCTCATGGAAGATCATGAATACAGAGGATGGCAACGGAAAAAAATACTTCGTCACCTGGTTCGAGCCACAACGCCCAATGAGTGGTAATAACGACCTGACCTTTTTGGTACACACTCGCGAAACCATGATGAACTTTCCGGCTGTATCTGATGCGGAACTGATCGTTTACCCATACATGGACATGGGTGGTGGAACCGGACATTCAACACCATTTACACCACCTGTGGCTACTGGTAATGGTTTTTATGAGGGCGACATCAACTACAGCATGAGCGGCCTGTGGACAACCACGGTTGAGCTTGTTGTAGAAAATGATACTCTGCCGGAAATGGTATTCGAGTATTCAGTTATAGCCAAATAACATCTGTTTAATTGATAGGCTGCCGGAAAAAAAAGACCGGCAGCTATTCATTTTCATTATAAATCCTGAGGTCATGAAACATTTAATCCTAATGCTTGGCCTGTTGTTCACCGGAGTGGAAACACTTATGGCTCAACAGATATCCGTGAAAGTGGAGGATATGACAACCAAAGAACCCATTGTTCAAGCTCACATAAAAGACGGTCCTAATTCCGTGATCACAGTCACGGATATCAACGGTATGTTCACTGTCGATCTTGGTAAATACTCACACCTCACGATCACGGCCGTTGGGTTTGCCCCAAAAAGTATCCATCTGCAGTGGGGAATGGAGGTGATCTACCTAAAACCTGAAGTATTCAGGGATCAAACCGAGTTACTGGTTCTGGCCAATGAAGAAGGCGAACAAAATGTACACGCCTACCATAACCGGACAGCGGATCAGGGCATGGATCAATTCCTCGATAATATTGATGGCGTTTCCACCAACAAGCGTGGTGCTTTTGGATGGGAGCCGGCCGTACGGGGACAAAGTGATCAGCGTATGAACCTGGTAATTGACGGGATGCAGGTATTCAAAGCCTGTGTCGATAAAATGGACCCCATCACATCCTATGTGGAGACCAATAACCTCTCAAAGCTTCAGATCGATAAAAGTGGAAGTGGTGTGGCTCAAAACGGAACGGGTGTCAGCACGGTAAATCTGGTCACACAAAAGGCAGAAAGTGCCCCCACCTCTTTTAATTTAAGCACCTCATACCGTGCCCCCGATCAGTACAGAACTGTCAGCTTAAGTGGTAACACTTCAGATGCCTCAGGACGTAATGCCGTGCGTTTTTCAGGCAGTTATAAAAAAGCCGATGATTTCCGTGCCGGAAACGATCAAACCATACAAAACACGCAGTACGAAAAATTAAACCTGAACGTCAACTACCGCCATACATTCCCTTCCCAGCATTCTCTGGAGGCCGGTTATATCATGGATAAAGCCTATGAGATCGGCTACCCTGCCCTGCTTATGGATGCCACAAAAGCTTTGGCAGACATCGGGCAGATCCGCTTCAATTTTGCTCCAACCAGTAATGATTTTCAATTCAACACTGCGCAGGTGTACGCCAACGGTGTCCGGCACTGGATGGATGATTATGGCCGGGATGTGGCAAACCGACAGGTCATGAGAGGCATGTACATGCCCATGTATGGCACCACTACTACCTATGGTGCCAAATTGAATGGAGCAGCCACCTTTTTCGACCATCAATTCGATTGGTTTATGGACGCTTACATGTCTGATGCTTTCGGTGACATGCTTATGGAAAGCCTTGATCCATCCATTCAGGATATGCTCATTTACAACCTTGATGAAGTTAAGACCAACAACGCAAGCCTGGGTTTCAGACACCGTATTCAACTGTCGGACAATGTATTGATGAAGATCGAGGAGAGCATCCGATATAAGACACTCAGAACGGACAGTGAATCTCATGCCTCCTTCTTTCAGGGACTTTATGGAGAAGCGCCCGGTACACGTTCCAAATTCTTGCTCTCTGGATCAGGCAGTCTGCTCTGGATGCTCAACAATAACTGGAGTCTTTCCGGAAGCCTGGTTTACTCCGAGCGCATGGGGAACCACATGGAATTATTCGGTCATTACATCTATAACTACACCGATGGGTTTTTCTATGATGGTAACCCCTGGCTGAAAACCGAGCGCAGCATCAATACGGACCTAAACGCTACCTGGGAGACAACCGGACATTCCCTTTCATTCACCCTGTTTCACAAACAGTATTTCAATTATATAGATGGTGTGTTAGGAACCGATTCCGGCAGTAATGATTTCCGCTTCAAGCAATATGCCAATGTGGGAGATGCCGTCATTACAGGGGGAGAATTCCGAAGCTTTAACGATCTGGGGATGATGATCACCCTGGAAAACAGACTCTCCTATCTCTATGCCCACAATCAAACACTTGATGAGCCGTTACCCCTCATACCACCCCTGAAGGGAAATACCACATTACACTTTCACCGGGGTAGAAACATGTTCATGGCTGATCTTGAATGGGCTGCGGAACAAAACAGAATTGCAGAGATCTCTTCTATTGAGGACCAAACCGGTGCCTACGGAATATTCAATCTCACATTTGAACGCAGATGGATGGACGGTGACCTGACAAGCATAGTAAGCCTGAATAACATACTGGATCACTACTATCACACCCACACCAGCATAGGAAACATTCCCGAAGCCGGACGAAATTTAATGATATCCCTAAGTTATCAATTCTAACGAATTGATCGATGGTTGGTTGGTTAAGAGGAAACCTCTCTTCGTGTAAAAGCGGAGAGGGGTTTTATTTTTTGGGATTGGAGCTTTAGAGGTCCAACCATTTTGAATGTAAGATAAAGAACTAATATAAGAACCTGCGAGCGTCCCCAAGACCTCGCAGCGTTCGAGTCACAATGCACGCACACCCTAAGGATGCTGCAATGTCGCTCCATTTTTGCCAACAAACTATTAAACCTTGCGGACTCAGCAAGTCCTCTGTGTCCTCTGCGGTTAAAAAATTAGTTAATTACAGTTTGGTTGCATCTCTCCATGCCATAAATCCAAATTGTTCACTAACCTGAACAGGCTTATCCATAAGGCGGATCTCCTGTAACGATCTAACTAAATGGCTATCAAAAATCCATTTTACGGAATCTTTTGGTTGCCCCATAAAGCGGAAGGACAAGCCAGATAAGCATACTTGCAACAGCTGTGATCATCCCATAGAAAGTACCGAAAAAACGGTTGAACACAGCACCGGTGTAACCCATCAAAGCAGAGATATCAAACTCTAATAACACGGTAATTCGTGCCAGATCGATCGGGTTCAGCATGGTCAAGGCCAGCATCGGTTTTTCGATGGGATAATCGCCCAGTACAAAAATGGTCAGAAGTACCAGTCCGTCATACAGAACGGCCAGAAATAACCAGCCAACCAGGGCAAAACCAAGACCCTTGATGCGGTCTTCAAAGAAGACAAGTCCCAGCCAAAATCCGATCCCGGTAAATAAGAGTGTCAGGATCAATCCTAAGCCCAGTAACAGTAGAATGGAAGCGATCTGTTCACCAAAGAACATGCCGTTATAAAGCATCGGCAATAAGGTGCCCAGAATAAATGCAGCCGATAGAGGTACCGCTAAACCACCATACAATCCCCAAAAAAGGATTTTTCGGTCCAAAGGTTGAGCCAACAGCAGTTCAGTAAATTCACGGGATTGATATAGGTATAACGCACCATAGATCATTCCAACGAGTGGGATCAAAAGCAGCATCACATTAGAAATACTGAGTAAGGCTTTTGGACCGGCTCCGCCAAATCGAATGAGTGCATCCGTGATCAGTAAGTAGATCAGTGCATATCCAAAGATCCATTTTCCACGGATCAGGTCTTTCCACTGGTAGTTTAAAATAGTTAGAGCTTTCATGCGGCTTCCTCCTCCATCATTTTGGCAACAGCTCCTTCTAAGCGCTGTTCTTTATGTTCATTCAGTAGTTCATCCATCGGTCCGTGGTATTTGATCTTGCCCTCCACAATAAAGATCAGGTGATCAGCCAGCTCCTCGATCTCACTCATAATGTGCGTGGTCAGCATGATGGTCTTACCCTGATCCTTGAGTTCTCTCACTTTTTTCTTGAACTGTACGCTTGAGCGCGGATCCAGTCCTGCTGTGGGCTCATCAAAGATGAGGATATCCGGATCGAACATCATGGATAACACGGCCCCAACTTTCTGTCGGTTACCCCCGGAAAGTGTTCGCATGCGTTTTTTGAGTTCCGATTCCAAACCAAAGTGTCTGATCAATTCTTCTTCAGAAGAAGTTTGGCCACCCCTGATATTTTTAATGAACCTGAATAACTCTTCTACAGTCATGTTTTCAGGATACCGGGCCACTTGTGGCATATAACCGATCTTATCCCGGTATTCCCACCGGTTATTTACCAGCTCGCCGTTGATCCTTATCTCACCTTCTGTAGGTTTGACCAGCCCCAGTATGCTCTTGATAGTGGTTGTTTTTCCTGAACCGTTAGGGCCCACAATGCCGGTGGCTTGACCTGAAGGAATTTCCAGATCAAGGTCATCCAGAACGGTTAACCGACCAAAGTTCTTTTTTAATCCTTTTAATTCAATCATGGTAGCTGATCCATTTGTGGCTTGATGTCAATGAGGGTTTCCGGAGTAAGAGCCGGCATTACTTTTTCTGCGGCATCGAGGATATCGATCAGCAGACTTCTGAGTAGCAGTAAGGACTGCGGCTGTTTTTCAACCAAAATGGTAAACAATCGCACCGGGTGATGCGGCACATCGCCAACTCCATCCCGGTCCAGGTCGTAGCCTTCATATTGACTCCAGTAATTCCCTGTAAACTCATTAAAATTCCGGCGGCTGTTGGTAGATACTTCAAAGGAATTGGCAATGAAGTTATTCTCACTGAAAATATTGTCAGTGGAATTTGCCATCAGTTTAACCGCCCAGCCATTTTGACGAAAGGTGTTTCCTTTAACTTCATTTCGGCTGGTGGCCTCTATATAAAGCCCTACTGAGTTATTTTCAAAATGATTGTCTTCGATCCTGCTGCGGTTGATCTCTTTCAATAGCATACCATAAGCAGAAGAACCCCAGTTATCCTCAAACCGATTACCGATGATCTCAACATTCGAGGTATACATCACCGCTACCCCTCCTCCATTATCCCTGAAGGTATTTTCCACATAACTGCAGTTGTCAGAATACATGAAGTGAATGCCATACCGGATATTTTCTTCACTTAGATTATTGGAAATGTTTGCCCCATCAACAAATTCAAAATACAGCCCGTCACGGTGACCCCGGACGTAGTTGTCTTCAATTTTTGTGTCTTTACTGTACCACAGGTGAATGCCATTTCCTGAAGAGGTCTCCCGTTCTCCCGAAGCTGAAAGATAGTTATTCCGTATCACTGCTTTATCGGTTTCAGCCAGATAGATCCCAAAGAAATTATCGATGAGTCGGTTGTCTTCAATCACCGTATTCCGGGTTTTTTCTATGAGAATGCCGGCATAATCTTCCATAAAACTGGTACTCGTATTCCGAACTTCCAGGCCTTTCACAGTTACATCATCTGCGGTTATGACCAGGATAAACCCTTTCTTTTCGCCATCCAGTACCGGGCGACCTTCACCAATGATAGTTACCGGTTTATCCACCATCAGGTTGTGTTCCCGGTAGATTCCCTGATCTATGATAAGGGTGTCGTTCGGCTGTACTAACTCCAGACCCTCAGCAATGGTCTTAACTTTGCCACCGGGAGAAACCGTAACCGTTTGTGCAG
The DNA here is from genome assembly GCF_056857935.1 of Gracilimonas sp. B-17. Classification (NCBI taxonomy): domain Bacteria; kingdom Pseudomonadati; phylum Balneolota; class Balneolia; order Balneolales; family Balneolaceae; genus Gracilimonas; species Gracilimonas sp. B-17. Next base: position 308,165 of record NZ_JBSXOA010000012.1, on the reverse strand, counting down.
AAACCACAGACCCGATGAGCAGAAATACTCCTGCCAGGGTTATTTGTTTTAAACCTTTCAATTTTTGACCTCCATTTACTGTTGTATCGGAATGCTACTTTCGCATTCCCATGCCCATTTTCATCTTGGTTTGGGAAACCTCACTCCAGAGCAGTAATCGCCCCGGTCTTTCACTTATATGTTCTTCAGCGACCTCTTTAGTCGGCAGGGCTAACAATGATTCACCCATAGGACTTTTGATCACTTCGCTCTTTACGTATTGAGCTTCAATAGCATCCAGCCAGGTGCCCGGATCATTATAGTTACTGACCCAAAGTCTGGCACCTTTCAATTCCTCTTCGTTTTCACGGTGGTAGACGGCCATACATTCAATAGCATCAAATTTCAGGGCTTTACCTTTGTCTGTCACCAGTTGAGAGGCAAATTGATCATCAGTGATCATCATCTTACAGTGAGCGCATTCATCACTTGCATAATGAATTTCAGCCGGTTCCTGACTACAGGCTGACACAAATAACAGCAATCCCACTGCGTAGAATGCGTACCTGATATGTTTATTTAACCTCATAACCGACCTCCATTTATTTAATATAAATTCTTCTGGATCTGGTTCATTTCTCACCACTTTTCCACCAAACCAATCCTGCTATACTCATTGAAAGTAATGCAAAATAAAAACCGATATGTGGCAGTGAGGTTGCATTGATATTCAGCAATTGCTTACTACCCAGCAACGGTGGTTGATAGGTCATGCCCGGGACTTTTATAGGGGCATCCGGATTTAGATTATGTCCGTAATCATATCCCCACAAATAAAAATCAACCATACCTGCTATGGCCAATAGAATGAAGATGCCCAGCCAGAATAAGATTAGTTTACGTTTACCGGTGGCTGCTATGATCAAACCTGTTATGATCAAAAACCCAAAGATGTAGGGCATGACCATTAATTCAGGGATCGAAGCGGGTTCAATAGGTTTCATGCCTATGTAGTGGTTCAACCCATTAATGTTCTTCAGGTCATTGGGTTGCTTACCTTCAATGTTGTCGACCATGATATTCATCCCGATCCCTTCCGGGTATTGAGGAGCTTCCATACCTATGCTCCAAATGGGAACGAGGTATACTCCGATCAATAAGAGTGCAGCTACCGCCATCCAAATTTTGTGTGATGTCTTCATGGTTACCTCGTTTATAAAATAATATTTTTGAAAAGGCTGGGGAGGTATCAGCTCCCCAACCATGATGGAGGTCAAATCATCATTGACCAGTTCCGTATTTAAAATCTATATCAGAGTTTTCAGGAGATACTCTCACATAACCCTGCATTTCCTGGTGAAGGGCTGAACAGAAATCTGTGCAATAGAATGGGAATACACCTACTTCTTTGGGCTCCCAGGTTAGTGTCAATGTTTCACCCGGCATGATCAACAATTCAGCATTGTTTGCCCCTTTGATCGCAAAACCGTGCGGTACATCCCAATCCTGCTCAAGGTTAGTGACATGGAAGTACACTTTATCGCCCACTTTGATACCCTCAATGTTATCAGGTGCAAAGTGACTACGGATCGTGGTCATGTAAACATGAACTTCATTTCCGTTGCGCTCGATCTTGGTTTGGGCTTCACTGGTTGCACGATATGGGTGAGTGTTGTCTTCAAGCTTGTAGAAGCGTTTCTGACGTTCCATCACTTTCTCAGCTGCAATACCCTGAGCATAGTGAGGCTCACCTTCCGTTGGGAAGTCAAGCAGTAGCTGCATCTTATCTCCGGAAATATCGATCAGCTGAGCTGAGTGGAACATCTCTGGACCTGTTGGCAGATAACGGTCTTTGGTGATCTTGTTAAGAGCAACCAAATATTTACCATCCGGCTTTTGACTGTCCCCACCAGGGATCATAAGGTGACCCGGTGAATAGTAGGTGTCAATACGATCCACTACCTGTGTATTTTCGATATCCCACTTCACAACTTCGGAAGAAATGAACGCGGTGGTATAAGCATACCCCTTACCGTCAAACTCGGTATGCAGAGGTCCCAGGCCAGGATCTTGAACTTCACCATGAAGAATTGAATCATACTTCAGTACCGGAATACCCATTACCTCACCCTCATAATCTTCGCTTTCAATAGCGTTGATCATCTTGTCAAAAGAGTGAACCGGAATAACGGTTGAAAGTTTTCCACCGGCAATGATGTACTGACCTGTTGGGTCAACATCCACTCCGTGTGGAGATTTAGGAGTTGGCAGGAAGTACACAATGCCTTCCAGTTCACGTGGATCTAAAACGCGTACTTCATCGATAGTCTCAGATTTGGCGATACCCCCTTCTTCATGATCAATGTAATTACGTACATGCTTCCCGGGCATCATTTTACCTTTACCCTCTTTCACATACTCAGCTGCTTTTCTCCAGTTTATAGCGGCTATAAAATCCTTATCGTTTTTTGAAGCATTGATCTCCAGCAAGGTATGAGCCTGCTCGCTGTTATAGCTGGTAAAGAAAGCCCAACCGTCAGATGGACCTTTTCCGGCGTGTGACAGATCATAATCAAATCCCGGCATCAGGATCTGGAAATCGATATTCATTTTTCCTTCTTCAGAAACTTTAATGAAAGAGAGCGTTCCTTTGAAGGTATCCTTGTAAGAATCAATTGATACATCCATTCCCTGCATGTTTTCATCCATTGGGATACTGAAACGTGTAGCAGCTGACACATATTCAGTGTTAGGAGTTACAAATGCAGATGCATGGTTACCGGCTGAGTTAGGGATCTCAATGATCTCCTGGGTCTTGAATTCATCCAGACCGATACGAGCTACACGTGGAGTATTATTCTCGTTGATAAAGATCCAGCGCCCATCAGTCTCACCGTTAGTCTGAGATAATTCAGGGTGGTGAGCATCTCCCCAGGGTACAAATCCATGGGAAGTGTTAAGCATTGCCTTGGATTCTTCACTGTAACCGTATCCGTTGACGGCTGCCTGTGAAAAGACCGGCACGGTAAAAATGTGGCGCCCTGATGGTAGTCCATAGACTCCAAGCTGGCCGTTATATCCTCCGGACATAAATCCGTAGAATTCATCGAGCTCGCCCGGAGCTACATATACTTTTTGTGCAGCATCAGAGTTGGAGCTGAAATTACCGTTACTGCCATTACAACCGAAAAGCGTAACGCTTAACAGTACTACAGCAGGTAGCATCCAAAAACGATGACTGTGCGTTCGTTCTTTCATAGTATTCCTGTTTTTTTATTGGTGGGTTGGTTTTTAAAATTCTTTACTCAAGATCAGATGCAAAAAACTCTACAATAGCTCTTGCCTCTTCCTGTGATAATCCCTGATTCGGCATTGGGCTCATGTATTCCTGAAGCAGTTTCTTGGCTTCCGGGTGATTCTTTGTCATGCCATCCGGATTCAGGATCATATTCATGACATAGGTGGGTGAACGACGTTCCAATACATCATTCATGGCAGGACCGATATACCTTTCGTTTACCCTATGGCAGGCTGAACACTTAAGTTCAAAAAGCTCTTTCCCTTTTTGTGCCAGCTCCATATCTACTTCATCCCCTAAAGAGATCGTCTCAGTAACCGGACCAATTCCATGTTCCATCTCGAAATCAGATAACCCGCTTTCGTTCTGTTGTTTTTCAGCTTGTGTTTGCTGTTGACCGCCCCCATCTCCGCTGCCTCCGCAACCGCTTAGCATAAATGCGAGTGACAAACTTAGTGCGATCATTATTTTAGATAACTTCATGATGATTTGACCTGATTTAAAATTAAAAGACATTTTTATCTTTTATTAATAAGACAAAATTGTCCTTTTTATGTGAAGTATTTGTGAATTTTTCAAATAAACACCTAATCACCAGGTATTTAGAACTGATTTAATTAAGAGTCATTTCCATATTTTAGGCAGGATTGATAACCAAACTTTGTGTAGGTTTATTTAAAAATCAGACAAAACCATGACTCAAATTCTACCAGATCGTTCATCCCTAAAAAATTATGGGATCACCAAAAAATTCAAAGCCGGCGAGGTAATAGTTAGTGAAGATACTCACATTCATTCTATTCCAATTGTATTGAATGGGAGTTTAAAAGTGATGCAATCAGATGATGATTTCCGTGAAATGGTCATGTATTATTTGCAGCCAGGTGAAACCTGCGTGATGTCTTTTTTGGCGGCCTTGTATAATGATACCAGCAAAGTTAAAGCTGTAGCCGAAGAAGATACCGAGGTGGTCTTCATTCAGATCGGTAAAGTTCGGGAATTGATGAGCAAAGATCCCAAATGGCTTAATTACATCTTCCAGATCTATCACAAACGATTCGAGGAATTACTTGAGGTCGTCAATGCCATCGCTTTCAAGAAGATGGATGAGAGGTTACTGCAGTTTCTTGAAAAAAAAGCCCAGGTGTCAGGCAGCAGAGACATTAAGATCACACATGAACAATTAAGTCAGGAGCTTGGTACGGCCAGGGAAGTCATTTCACGCCTGCTCAAACAAATGGAAAGTGAGGGGCTCGTGGAACTTGGAAGAAACCGAATCACCCTCACCAACCCATCATAACCCACTCAGTTAATCGTTGGCTATTCGATCCAGAGTGTTGGGTGTTCAAGTGTGATAAATGTCACTGAGTTTGTATCTCATAAGGGTTAATATAACCTTCATAATAAAAGACTATCTATAACTATGAGTTCGATAAACAAAGAAACCATGTTTTCTAATTGGCATACTATGCGGTGGGTTGCCCTATCCATCGGGATATTTTTAGGCATTATGGCTATATGGTATCAGGATGCCGTAACAGGTTTATTCAGCGGTTTTTTCATCTTTCAGGCTGTGACCAATACAGGTTGTATGGTGTCACAGTCGTGTGGAGTTCCACAAACCGATATCTCTGAAAACGGATCTGAACATGATAAAGAAATTAAATTTACTGAGGTTAAATAAAGACCATGGCAAGCACTGAAGCAAAACCAAAATCATTCAGCGAAATTATAAATGACGAAACACCAGTGTTGGTAGATTTTTATGCCGATTGGTGTGCCCCCTGCAAAATGATGACCCCAATCCTGCAGCAATTAAAAAGTGCAATGGGTGATAAACTGAACATTATAAAAATTGATACAGAGCGAAATCCTGATGTTGCAATCAAATATCAGGTGCGGGGAATTCCTAATTTGATCCTTTTCAAAAAAGGAGAGTTGCTATGGCAACAAGCCGGCGTGGTTCAGATGCCACAATTACAACGGATCATTGAACAGAAACTGGAGCAGGTATGAGTAAACTCGAAAAACATAATTATGATGTTGACCTGAAATGGAAAGAAGGTCGCATAGGAATATTGAGTTCCGACAAGCTTGATGATAGGATCGAGGTTGCAACACCTCCAGAATTTCCGGGTGGTGTAGAGGGTATATGGAGTCCGGAGCATTTATTCGTAGCCTCTGTAAGTAGTTGCTTCATGACCACCTTTACAGCCATTGCAGAATATTCAAAACTAAAATTCGAAGAACTCACTGTTCCGGCTACAGGACTCATGAGTAATGAAACAGGGAAGTTTGCCATCACAGAGATCGTTTTGAGTCCAAAATTGGTAATACAAGATGAAAACCAAAAGGACAAAGCATTAAGAATATTACAAAAGGCGGAAGAAGCCTGCCTCATTACGCGTTCAATTAAAACTGAGGTTAAACTTGAACCAACTATTGCCGTAGCGGCATTAAATTAAATATAGAGAGAACATTATGAGTAACTTAAACAACATTGGGCTTGATAAAGACAAATCAAAAAAACTGGCAGAAAAACTTGGTGTACTTTTAGCCAGTTATACCGTTTTTTATCAGAACACAAGAGGCTATCACTGGAACATCAAAGGTAAGAGCTTCTTTGAGCTCCATTTAAAATTTGAAGAGCTGTACAACGATCTTTTCGTTAAAATTGATGACGTTGCTGAAAGAATACTGACCCTGGGCTTCACACCGGAACACCGGTATTCTGAGTATGTTTCAAAATCATTGATCAAAGAAAGCGACAAAGTCATTAAGGGAGAAAAAGCCGTAGATGAAATTCTTGATTCTTTTAAAGCGTTAATTTCCTTACAGCGTGAGATCCTTGATCTGTCCGATGAGGCCGAAGATGAAGGCACAAATGCTATGATGAGTGATTATATCACTGAGCAGGAGAAACTTGTTTGGATGTACTCTTCATACGCCCACAAAGTGTGATCATATCTCACTGATTGTAATTTGTAAGAATATTGAATTCATTTAAATGAGGATAAATTATGTCGTACCATTTTAGTAAAACTGTAGATCTTGGCTTTGATGAGGCTATTGAAAAAACAACAGCTGCACTCAAAGAAGAGGGTTTTGGCGTGTTGACAGAGATCGATATCAAAGAAACTCTCAAGAAAAAGCTGGATGTAGATTTCCGAAAATACCGGATTTTGGGAGCCTGTAATCCACCTAACGCCTACAAGGCCCTTCAGGCAGAAGGTCATATAGGACTCATGTTACCGTGTAATGTGATCGTTCAGGAACATGAAGACGGTAAGGTGGAAGTTTCTGCTGTTGATCCGGTGGCATCTATGCAAGCCATCGAAAATGACGAACTGGGTGAAGTGGCTACTAACGTTCGGGATATGCTTAAAAAAGCCATAGACCGACTATAAAGACTATCACTTTCGATCTATGACGGTTTTACAATCCTGTTTGTCATTTTGTAATCCACACGGATAAAATATCAAACGGGATTTTTTTGTATCTGAATTTGGCACACATTATGAATTATTTTTAATGTCAACCTTCGTGTTGATTTGGATAACACCCAATGATTCTTAACTCAGTTGTACTTACTTATTGTAAGTAACCACCCTTTTCCAATGCAGAATAACGAAGGTCAGAACCGCTATTAGCTCAAATGATCTTCCCGTTATCTTCATCCCGTTCCAGTTTAACAGATCTGATGAGACCATGATCACGATCCCTATATTCAAAAGGATCGGGATCATGTAGGCTAATCGTTTTGACCCTCTGCCTTTATCCTCGAGATATCGAGGGAGTATCCAATAGGCCACGCCGAGTGTAAACTGTATGATCCAACCGAAGATCATGATCTCGATATGCGCCGGAATCAGAAACCAAAACACAGGAGAGATAAAGATCGCCTTGTTGATAAGCATCAACACTCCTATTAGCAGGCCAACCGTCAGGTAAATAAAAGAGGCTTTTATAAGTATTCGGCTTACTAGAGGCATCTCATGCTGAGGCTTTTGCGCGCTTCTGCCGACGCTGTTGTTTAGATTGCACCCTTGGCCAGATACCTATCACATAACTTAGGATCCCAATAAATTGTAAAATGGATGATATAATGAGTAGATAGCTCCAAAAAGAAACATCAAAGGCTGAGCTCATTGGTTCTGCTAAAAATCTAATCGGCAAACCGGTATTCAATCCAATAAAAGCGATCCATTCCCATTTTTGATTTCGGAAACTTTCTTCCTTGATCCGACCGGGAAACATCCAGGTTGATACCCCAATAATGATCTGCGTGATCCATCCGACCATAAGGGCATGCCAGAACATTGGGCTCATACCGGAATATTGAAATGAATCAATTTGGATCAAAACTCCCAAACCCAATGAGATCAGGAAATAAATTAAACCTGACTTGATAAATAAGCGGGTGGTCAAAGGCATATACGAAAATAACTTTTGTGCACACTATAATTCCTGGACAGCCTTTCTAAGGCCAAACCAATACCATAACATAGCAATTACAGGTAATATTGCAACAACCGTCATAGCTGTGTAGATCCACACACCACTTAAAAAGAGAGGCCAAAGACTCGTCATCCAAAGCAGACTAAACAATAGTATAAATACTGAGACCAGGATCCCATAAAAGTACATTGGCTTGAGCCCCACTTCCTGGGCCATATAGGCTGTTATGCCTAATGAAAAGCCTCCTAATAGTAGTACATGAAGGTAAAGGATTCGAATACCATGTTCTGATAACCATAGATCTGCAGGCATAACAGCGGCTATGATCTGCATTAAAGACTTCAATGCGAGTAAGGCAAGCGGCCATATCCAGATCTTACTGATGCTATCCTTTCTTTGTAGAACCGAATAAAGGTAAAGCAGAACTCCTTCTGCAATAAGTACTCCACCAATTCGTGCGGTAACTGACAAATTCAGATCCATCATTGATTCTGAAATTCCGTACGGGAAGGTCAGTGGCGCCCCACATGCAATCAGCCCTACCAGAATAGTCGGAGAAATCACATAATCGTTATCCTGCATGCCTAACGATTCTGATATCAACCCAAGCAGTACCAGAACCACCCATCCTTCAACAAATGTGGCCAAAAAGAAATGGGTTAGCGCTTTACCCAGTAACGGTCCGCCAAAGTTGAACATTTCCACAGCACCCACACCCCATGCCCCCAATGAACTAATAAAAAGCATCACTAAAGCCCCTTCAAACCATACATTAGGGGTATGATCACTCTTTCGAAATCGGGTCATCAGATAACCGGCTATGAAAACATACCAGCCAACCATAACCAAACCTGAAAGAATGGTTGAAAATGGTAAAAATATTCCATTTACAGGCACAGAACGATACCCCCAGATCATAAAGAATGGATAAGATAACACACCGAAGATCAGTACACTCCAAAGTGCACTTTTCATCAGTTTAACACCAATTGCAGCATGATATCCGGGCACCATCCGTATCTTGATAAGATACAGTGGTAACAAGGAAGCCCATCCAAAGAACATCAGGTGTGAATGGGCATGCCTGATATTTTCCAGATTTAGATCAAATGGCAAAGTGGTAACAAACCCGAGTCTATATAAAAACCCTGTTAAGCCGGCAAGAATAAAACTGAATATTGCCCATTGCCAGATCTTTGAATCTTTCGCCAGCGAATTCATTTTGATTATTTGTATGGTTGTAATTCCTCAAAAAACCTACCCTAATTACATTAAGGATGGATGAAGATTCACTCCGCAACCATTACTTTTTCCTCAAATTTTTCAAAGATGGCAAAGAGCCGGGCTTTTTGTCCTTCAACAGTTGTAAGAATTGAGTTCAGGTTTTCTCCTTCATATGATCCAGAACTGCCAATTTCCTCACAATATTCCATCCCCTTTTCAAGGTTGTTCTTAAACCGGGTCAGGCTTTTCATGTCCGCAGCCGGATCTTCGCACTGTTCAATAAGTTCCTCCAGATAATCCACATACATGATCATTTCTTTTGCAAACATATGGGGTCTTTCTGCAGGAACTATGTTGGTTCTCCCATAGATATGGTCTGTCATTTCTCTCAAAGAATACTGACGATCGAACCAGGCAATATTTGGTCCGGGACAGATAGCTTGTGGAGCCCGGTGTTCTTTCAAAATGCCCAGGCTAATTAACGCTCCATTTCCCAGATGATCACACAAACAGGCTTTATCTAGCACTTTATTTCTGGCTTTTTCTTTCTGCTCTTCTGAAACCTCACTTTCATTGATCTGATTGATCTTCAATAGCTGATAATGCGTGGATGCCGTACAGATCGGATTCTCAGTAAACTCAGTATTCGATTCCAGAAATCCTTTTGGACATGGCGATCCCGGTTTTCCCTTTTCAATGCGCTCTTTATGCCACTTTTCTGAGCCGGTATTTCGAACATTATTGAACGGTACACCCAATGGAGACACCCCACTGAGGTATAGATCTTCTTCTTTGGCATCCATAAGCAACTTCATGGTGGACTCATCTACTGTGGTAGCTTCCGGAACCATCAGAAAGGGACTTCCCCATCCCGTAGCATCCATCTCGAAATCTTGCAGCAGGCGATTTGCCTCGCCATTGGTGCCTATCCCTCCTTGAACCGTCAGGCGCGGCTCATTCAGATCCCAGGAAGGATCAAAGCCTCCTTCTCGATTTTCTTCATAAAAGTTTTTGATCAGTGGCTGAATAGCCGAACTGAGCATGTCTCTTTTATCCTTGAATTCTTTCAACAACGCCGGAAGCAAATAGCCGTCGGATGCAAAGGCATGCCCACCGCAATTCAAACCTGATTCGATCCTGTACTCAAATACTTCAAGTCCTTTTTTTGCAAGATACTTACCCTGGATCAAAGCTGACCGAAAGTCACTGACCTTGAGTATGATCTTTTTCTTGATGTTTCCCTTTATATCCCTGTAAAAGTCTTCAAATTCAGCCAGATAATTATATAACCTTGGGTTAAATCCAGCTGATAGTATCAGGCTTGATGAAACCTTGCTGTTCGCAAATCCTCTAAGCGCAGCACTCCCATCACTGTATTCGGATGTCATGGGCTGTCCATTGTTCGTATAACTGAATCCATCCACCTTAGCCATAATATTTACATCAATTGAGCCGGCTTTCATGCTTTCAGTTAACCTAAGAGAAAGGTCATCCGCGTTTTCTGTATTTGGCGAACCGATCAGGTTCAGATACATGTTTCTAAGTTCTGAGGATGTAGGAAGCATTTCGAAATACTTTGCCTTTTCGTTTTCCTCAAAAAAGGGCTGAGCTTTAATTTCCTCAAATTTCTGCTGAACCAGGTCCTGTACCATATCGAGATAAGCCGTGATACGTTTGGCTCTTCCATCCTCAGCATTGCGCGGAATATTTGTATATGGGAGGTTAAATAATTTTGAGTAATGTTTTCGGATACGCTCAACAAGCAGGTCATCAACTATTGAAATAACGGAGTTGATACCATATGGGGCAACTCGTATTGGTGAGTCAATGGAATGTCCGGTTCCCATTACGGGAATTGAAAATGTATGAAGTGAATTTTGCATATAATCATAGGTATATTTGCGGATCATGATACGCCATAACCCAATTTATGATATCCTTTAAATATGAAGGCATGATGAAGTAGATCGGGTTATAAAAGCCGGTCACTTACTCCAAAACCAAGCTATAGTGACCGGTCTCGATCGTAGGCTTAATTCAGTCTTTTTTCAAGATCCAGAGCTTTTGGGAACAGGATATTATTCTCTAAATGAACATGCTTGTGGAGATCATCCTGGAAACCTTGAAGGTTTTGGAAAAGTACCCTGTAAGACGAACAGGCATTTGAAGGAGGGTTGAATCCATTGGTCAACGCTTCGATCTTTGCCATGATCTCACCGGCACTGTCGTGTTCATCTTCAAGAGCTTCTACAATAACTTCTTTTACTGATCCTGTTTTGTTTTCGCGAACCAATTCTTTGATCTGCGGAAATAGTTCTTCTTCCTCTTTTTGCAGATGTGCTAACATTTCTTGCCTTAATACATAGACCAACTCCCGGATCTCATTTAATTCCGGATCTCTGTCGCCATGAACGCGGGATACTTTTTCTGCATAAAAAGCGAGTTCAGGTAACATTTTACGTACAAAGCTGTGGTGATTATTTACGATATAGTCGGCCAGAAAGTCGAGGGACCACTCATTATAGTTATGCTCTGATCCTCCTGTTGTCTTAAGTGATTCCAATTCATTTACAACTTTGTTGATCTCGATCTTTTTGGAAGTACACGCCTTCTCTAACGTTTTTCCGCCACCGCAACAAAAATCAAGTCCAAAAGACCTGAGTACCTGCGCTGTTCTATAATCTTCGGCTACAATTTCACCAACCGGTTTTTGTGATAAACTTTTCATGATATTATGTTTTAAGAGTATTTTGTCTTAATTAAAGTTAAATTTTTTTGAATATGATGCCTATAAAATTTTTACTGCCAGGAAAACTCTCCCTCAGCTGTCAATCTAAAGTGCTTTTCCTTTCCTTCTTCAGCGATCTCTTTCAATGTCATCCTCTGTAGCATCTCTTCGATCTTACCTCTGGCTCCAACCCAGCTATCGTGTAAGGGACAAGGTTCCTGTAATCCACACCCGGGTAAACCCAAAGCACATTGAGAAAACAATCCCGGACCATCGATCGCTATAACAAGATCGTACAAGGTTGCCATTTGACCATTCCCTGACAACCTGACTCCTCCATTTGGGCCTTTATAGGATTCTATATATCCCTCAGCGGTTAGCTGTTGCAAGATCTTCGTCAAAAAATGAAAGGAGATTTCCAACTCTTCACTGATCTCTTTGAGTGAGTGAAACTCGTTATTTTTTTTTGAAGCTAAATACAATGAAGCTCTTAGACCGTAAACGCAAGACTTTGATAATAACATAATCCTATTTAAGACATCTTTGTCTGAAATTACACATATTTATTTAAAATACCATGACAATACTTTCGTAGCCATAAAATTTACAATATTAAACTGTTTTAGAGAACATTCGTTCTTTTGGTTGCTCGAGATCCATTTTCAGGTCAAAAGCCATGCAAATATTTCTAACAAACGGAATTCCTTTTTCAGTTACAAATACATGGTTTTCGTCAATGGTCACTAAACCATCTTCTTCCAATTCTCCCAGTCTGGTTTTAATTACTTCAAACTGATCATGTTCACCTTTGAATTCGGTTTCAAAGTCACACATTACATTCAGGATCTGTTCACGGATCTGAAGATCTTCCTCATTCAGGATGTGACCCCGAAACACCGGGATCTCTCCCATCTCCACTCTCTTTTCATATTCACTCAACTTTTTTTCATTTTGAGCAAAACTGTACCAACTGTCACTGATAGCAGACATTCCCAAACCGATCATTACCTTCGTGGCTCCGGCTGTATAACCCATGAAATTCCTATGAAGCGTACCATCCTGCATGGCTTTATATAGGTTGTCAGTTTTTAGAGCGAAATGATCCATTCCGATCTCTACATACCCATTTTCATAGAACATTTGTTTACCCAATTCATACAATGCCCTTTTTTCATCATCTTTTGGCAGGTCATTTTCATTGAATCCCCGCTGCCCATTTCCTTTTATCCACGGTACATGAGCATAGCTGTAAAATGCGATCCTATCCGGCCTAAGTTCATTAGTCTTATTTATAGTTTCTTCAATACCCTTCAAGGACTGATGTGGCAACCCAAATACGAGATCATGATTAACTGACGTAAATCCGATCTCCTTAGACCAATTATGCACTCTTTCTACATTCTCAAATGGCTGAATTCGATTAATGGCCAGCTGAACCTTTGTGTCGTAGTCTTGTACACCGTATGAGACACGCCTGAAGCCAAGATCATACAGTGTCTGCAAATGTTCTTTAGTTGTGTTATTTGGATGGCCTTCAAAACTGAATTCATGGTCACTTTTCAGATCTGCACCATCAAGCAAGCCATGTATCAACCGTTTAAGATTCCCTTCACTAAAAAAGGTAGGTGTACCCCCTCCTAAATGGATCTCTTTTATAACAGGTTTTTCCTGCAACAGATCCTGATATAATTGCCACTCCTTAAGAACGGTCTTGATGTATGGGTCTTCTACCTCATGTCGTTTTGTGATCTTTTTATGACAACCACAGAATGTGCATAGACTTTCACAGAAAGGCAGGTGAATATAAAGCGAGATCCCCTCGTGTTTCCATTTGTCAAATGATCGTAGAAGTGTAGATTCCCACTCTTTAGGGGTAAAGCTCTTTTCATCCCAGTACGGAACCGTTGGATAAGAGGTATACCTCGGCCCCGGTACGTTATATTTTCGTATCAGTTCAATATTCATCTTTCCTCATAGTTTTGCTGCCAAACTTATCCTTCCTTTATAAAGATTTAGTGAATCTCCTGGAACGCATCTATTTTGTTAAAAATCATTTCCGATAGAGCTGATCAAGGATTCTTATTTCGAACTTACAAGTGAATTGCTTACCATTGACGCGGCTTAGTATTGGCATTAGAAGAACTTCTGCCCAATCTTCATAATATTATTGATTTAGTCTATTCAGTTAGTGCGATCGCATCACAGTCTATTAACGCCTGCCATCTTATAAAAGCCATTTAATAATACCTACAAATACATCAAACAATTAGACCGACTATATGAAAGAGTTTTTTGCAAATTTCTTTGATAAATATGGATTGTCATTCATTATGGTTGCCAGCTATTTCGGCAGCGGTTCCATCTTCATTGCCAGTCAGGCAGGAGTTGAATATGGCTACATTCTGATATGGGCTGTTATAGGAGCTGTTATGCTTGGTTTTATGGCACAGGACATGAGTGCACGACTTGGTATTTATGGGGATACACTTATGACCTTCATCCGAAAAAAACTAGGTAAGAATGGTGCACTGATCCTTGCCTTATTTCTGTCTCTGGGCTGTATTGCCTGGACCCTTGCACTGACAGCCGCAGTTGGAATGAGTTTTGAAGTATTAACTGGCGGAGCTATTGCATGGCAACCTCTGGCCGTTGTTACAGGAATTGTAGCTATCATTGTTGGAACCCTCCACTATGGATATGTTGAAAAGGTCATGACCGGTATGATGTTTCTTCTGCTCATCCTATATCTGGTTGTTGCAGGCGCAAGTGGTCCGGATATGGTTGAAGTTGCAAAGGGCTTTATCCCCTCAATACCTGACACGGGAGCGATGTTGCTGGGTGCAGCCATCCTTGGTACTACTGCATTGTGGCCAAATTTCTTCCTTGAGTCAATTCTGGTCAAACGGAAAGGCTGGAATAGTGACAAACATGTTAAAAGCATGCGCACTGATCTTACAATGGGCTATACCGTTGGAGGTTTGATCACTGTTGCAATTATAATTGTATCTGCTGCCGTACTACGGCCTGCAGGATATACTGAATTATCCACCTTTGTGGCGCCCGGTGAAGCCCTTGAGATCGTATTGGGGCGATGGGCGATGATCGTCTTCCTGATCGGAGTGATAGCCGCTGCCTTCAACAGCATCGTTCCCATTATGTGGACCGTGCCTTATATGATACTTGAAGCTCTCGACATTGACCACAAGGAAGGAAGCAGCAAGCAATTCAAAATGATCTTTGCCGGCGGAATTCTTATTGGAATGTTCTCTCCACTTGTAGCAAAAGTAACCGGATTAAGCGTTGTGGAAATGATCACCCTGTTCCCTGCCTATAATGGGGTATTTGGTTTACCTATCACTGCCGCACTCTTATTCTGGGCTATGAACGACAAAAAACTAATGGGGGCCAATACCAATTCATGGAAATTGAATGTCGCTAATTTCACGTTGGTATTATTCTCAGCTTACATTGCCTTAAATTCTGCTAAAGGTGTAATGTCAGCAATTTTTGGAGGGATGTTTCTTTAAGCATCGTTCTGGTTATTGGTTAATACAACAACCTTACTTAATGCTAAAGATCATGTTTAGTACATTCGTGATCCAAAGCATTTAGTTTGGTGTAAACTAATCTAGAAAACATAAAACATGACCTTATATATAAGCCTGCTGTTTTCTGCTATGACAACCATGAGTACTGAGATCATTATCTTGTTGCTCTTTATTGCATTAGTAGGGGGAATTTGCATCACTACTATTGGCCCGGGCGGTATTTTTGTTACCATCGCACTATTTGCCCTCCTTCCCCTCGACCCCAGTACAGTGGCGGGTACTGCAAGTGCAACCTTTATTGCAACCGGGATCGTCGGGAGTCTTGGTTACCTCAAGTCGGGTGAATTAAAAGGAAAGGTAGCCGGAAAGGCAGCGGGGGTATTGAGCCTTGCATCTGTTATTGGAGCCTTTACCGGTGCACAGATAAACACTCTGTTGGATAAATCCCTATTTGCCATACTCCTGGGACTGTTTGTTTTATTTACGGGGATTTTGATCCTTTATCGCCAGAAGAAACAACTCAAACCCGATAATAAATTACAGATCGAGTCTTCTAAAGGATTATTGTGGCTTGCCGGTGTAGGAATTGCTGTTGGATTACCCGGTGGGTTGTTGGGAGTAGGCGGCCCCGTTCTTGCGGTACCACTGATGGTGGTGCTTGGGGTTCCAATGTTGCTATCAGTAGCCCTGGCTCAAGTTCAATCCATATTTATTTCAGGATTCGCAACGGTTGGCTATATGGTGCATAACGCTGTGGATTGGTATTTGGCCCTGTTCCTGACGGTACCCTTATTAATAGGAACGGTTTCCGGATGGTTTATCGCACAACGTATCAAAGCCAGTAAATTACAGGTTTCACTTGCGTTGGTGCTTATCGCTTTGGGGATTTACCTGATTGCAGGTGGAGCTACTCCGGGTGGAGGGTAAGTGATTATTGAGAATCAAGTATAAATGTCCCCTTCAATATTCTATGTTGGACCCTGTTGTTGTACCTATCCCCATAATTTCAACATAAAGAAAACAATAACACCTGTAACTGATACATATAACCAGATCGGGAATGTCCACCTTGATACTTTGCGGTGGGTTTTAAATTTACCACTGAAAGCAAAATAAAAACTTGCCAACACTAAGGGGACAACAAATACAGAGAGTATGATGTGGCTTATCAGAATAAAGAAATAGATAGGCCTTACAATTCCCTCTCCCAGAAATTTTGTATCGCCCACATAATGATGATAAACCACATAGCTCACCAGAAATAATGCAGAGGTTACAAAGGCTGCCAAATTAAACTTCATATGCTTTTGAAAATCCCGTCTCTTTATCTCCCTGAAAGCCAGCAGAAGAAATACAGTACTTAAAGAATTGAGAGCAGCATTGACCGCAGACAAATTACCGATCCAGCTAACCGGAGCCTCTGCCCCTTCATTAAAATATATCAGCCAAAACAAGAACAGGATCGCTATTATACTCAAGCCTATAATGAAGAAAAGGGCTTTTTTCGCACTAACCTGTTCTAAAATTTTAGATGACTCGGGAAGTTTTACATTTTCACTCATGCTAATAAACGTCTATTCGGTTGTAGGGCAAAGTTAAGGCAAACAAAACTAAATACAGAGTTTTTCAATTCCTTTTGAGGCATTTTTGTCAAATGTATACTATCTTTTCAGCCTCACATTTTGGATGTGATATATAAGTCTTGGCATAATCTATTTAGAATAGTTTTAAATAATAGGCTGTTTCCTCTTTTTGTTCAATTTAGAACGAAAAAATTGATAGATTTGCGCGGCTTCTTAATGGGAGCATTACTGCTCTATACCTAAACATAAAATAAGCAATCTTTATGGCGCAGATTTTCCCCAAGTGGACAAATCAAGTTCCCCGAAAAATTTTAATTGGTTTAATAGTCTTACTCAACGCAATTATTTTTGGCGTTTGGTATTTCTTCTCACCCGAATATACCGATGTAGGATATGCTCCGGAACAACCGGTTCCCTACAGTCACAAACTTCATGTGGATCAGCTTGGACTTGATTGCCAATATTGTCACACCAGTGTATTTGAATCAAAGCAGGCAAACATTCCTGCAACTCAAACTTGCATGAACTGTCACAATCAGATCAAAACGGATAGCGATAAGCTTGAATTAGTTCGTGAGAGCTGGCAATCCGGCAAAGCCATTGAATGGGTCAGAGTTCATAATCTGGCCGATTATGCTTATTTCAATCACTCAGCGCACGTTAATGTGGGGGTTGGCTGTGAAAGCTGCCACGGAAGAATTGATAAAATGGAGATTGTGTATCAATCAGAGCCGCTTAGCATGGGCTGGTGTTTAGATTGTCACCGTGAACCGGAAAAATACATCCGCCCTGTCGACGAAGTTACTACTATGGGTTATCAGGTTGAAAATCAGCTTGAAATTGGAAAAGAACTGGTAGACAAAAAGAATATTCATGCTCCGACCTACTGCCAGGGTTGCCATTATTAATAATGTGAAGGATTCAGAAATTACAGATCAACAGATGAGCGAAGAAGTAAAACAAACCACCTACTGGAAAAGCTTAAAAGAGTTAGCAAACAATAAGGAATATCAGAAGTTTGCTGAGCGTGAATTCCCTGAAAACGCCACTGAGTTAACTGATGGCGTTTCTCGTCGCGGATTCCTCAGAGTAATGGGAGCTTCAGTTGCACTTGCCGGCTTAGCGGCTTGTCGACGTCCGGTCCAGAAGATCCTTCCATATTCGAAACAACCTGAGGACGTAGTACCGGGAGTACCTTTATATTATGCAACTGCGATGCCGGTGCAAGGCAACCTTGTTGGGTTGATTGCTGAAAACCATGAAGGAAGACCTACCAAATTAGAAGGAAATGACCTTCACCCTGCAAGTAAAGGCGGAACCAGTATTTTTAATCAGGCGGCCATTCTTGGGCTTTATGATCCTGACCGTTCTCATTCTCCTTTAAATAATGGGAGTAAGGCAACAAAAGAAGATTTTGCTGAATTTGCAGCTTCTCATTTCGCCAATACCGGCCAAAGAGTGGCATTTATTTCGGAAGCCAACTCCTCTCCTACTTATAACAGTTTAAAGGAACAGGCTAAATCTAAGTTCCGTAATTCTACCTGGGTTACTTATGAGCCTTTTGGTGAGGATAACATCATTGAAGGTAACCGAATTGCTTTCGGTAACCGTTTAAGAACACATTATAATTACGCTAATGCTGATGTTGTTGTTTCATTGAATGATGACTTTATGGCTTCCACACATCCAAACAGTGTGGAATACGCCAAACAGGTGTCTGCCCGACGTAAGGTCACAGATACTAATGGCGAAATGAACCGAATTTATGCGGTTGAGGATGCCTTTACCCTTACCGGTTCTTATGCAGACCACAGGCTTAGACTTAAAGCCAGCGAGATCGAAGCATTTACTTATGCTCTTGCATCTGCTCTTTCTACACGAATTAATGGGCTGAATGCATTCAATGGATATTCTAATCAGTTTTCTGATCACAAGTGGATCACCGTACTTGCGGATGAATTAGCCTCAAATGCAGGTTCATCGGCTCTTTCTATAGGTTCCCAATACAAGCCTGAAGTACAAGCTGCTGTGGCAGCCATCAATCAGGCTCTTGGAAATGCAGGAAATACTGTAAATTATCTTGAAGTTCCACATTTTGACGATCAGAACAATACCCAAGCTTTTGCTGATGTTGTAGCTGAAATGAAAGCCGGCAACGTTGATACAGTTGTCATGGTTGGTGTGAACCCCGTTCACACAGCTCCTTCTGATCTTGAATTTGAAAACGCTCTATCTAATGTAGAAACAGTTGTTAATCTATCTGATTACGTTGACGAAACTGCCAAAAAGACCACATGGCACGTCAATCGTGCTCACTTCCTTGAAGCATGGGGAGATGGCTATTCTTATGGTGGTGCGCGTTCCGTTATTCAACCTCAGATCCAGCCATTACATAATGGTCTCAGCGAAGTCGAGTTCCTTAACACTATAGTAAATGGTGAACTGACTTCAGGTTATGATCTGGTTCAAAATACCTTCAAAGGGTATTACAGGTCAGGGTTTAACAACCGCTGGACCAACATTTTGCATGACGGTATTGATACTACTGATAATTACAATACTGCAAATGTAAGGATTAACTCCGGTTTTGCTTCTGCAATGGATCAGGCTACTTCCAATGTATCTGTTACATCCGGAATGGAGATCGTGATCCGACCCGATGCTACCTTATATGATGGGCGTTTTGCGAACCTGGGATGGCTTCAGGAACTTCCTGATCCAATGACCAAGATCACCTGGGATAACGTTGCCCTAATGAGCCCGGCAACAGCTGAACAATTAGGTGTAAGTGAACAAAGTGCCGGAAAAGACATTACTGACGTTGTTGAAATTACTGTAAATGGAAAATCTGTTAAGATAGCAGCCTGGATACAACCGGGTCATGCTGATAACTCCATTACACTTACAACCGGTTATGGCCGGGAAGGAATTGGCCGCGTAGCCAACTCTTACATGGATTATACAGCCGGCGGAGTTGACGTATATCCGATCAGAGGCACAGAAACAATGTTCTATGCCTCAGCTAACGTAACAAATACCGGAAATACCTATGAAATTGCCTGTGTTCAGGATCATCACAGCCTAGAAAGTCGTGATATGTACCGACAGGCCTCAATTTCAGAATATAAAGAAAATCCGGACTTTGCCTCTTTTGAATCGGTTCATACTTACCCTGTACCGGGCATGGCTGAAGCAAAAGAAAATGGCGATACGGATGGACCGATCTCACTATTTGACGAACAAACGTATCCTGACTACGAACCACAATGGGGAATGGCTATTGACCTGAACTCTTGTTTTGGTTGCGGAGTGTGTGTGATCGCTTGTCAAAGTGAGAATAACATACCGGTCATTGGAAAAAAAGAAGTGAAACGCGGTCGTGAAATGCATTGGATCCGTAACGACCGCTATTATGTCGGTGATGATGCTGATTCACCACAAGCGGTACATCAACCGGTACCATGTATGCATTGCGAATTGGCTCCATGTGAGCAAGTTTGCCCGGTTGCAGCAACAACGCACAGTGAGGACGGAATGAACCAAATGACGTATAATCGTTGCATTGGTACCCGTTATTGTGCTAATAACTGTCCTTACAAAGTACGCCGCTTTAATTTCTTCAACTATCCTAAAGAGTATTTAACAACAGGCGACGATCCGGACATCATCCAGATGGCTATGAACCCGGAAGTAACTGTTCGTTTCCGTGGGGTTATGGAAAAATGCACCTATTGTGTACAGCGTGTTAATCGTGCTAAGATCGATGCCAAGATCGAAACCGGTTCACCTAAACCGGCTGATGGCACTGTAAAGACCGCCTGTCAACAGGCTTGCCCTGCTGATGCGATCTACTTTGGCGACCTCACAGACGATAACAGCACCGTTGCACAAATGAAACGCAACGAACGAAACTTCCAGATGCTGGAAGAGCTGAATACACGTCCAAGAACCTCTTATATGGCTAAACTTACAAATCCAAACCCAGCTTTGGCTTAAGATATTAATCAGGAATACATCCAAAACATGAGTAAATACCAATACGTACCGGAACCCGCTCTTGTAAAAGGCGATCATGACTTTTCAAGCCTTACACGACTGGTTACTGATATAAATTTACGTCCCACTCCTAAATTATGGTATCTGGCCATGTTGGGAGCCAACGCCCTTTTAATGCTAATGGTTGTTGCCATCGGCTACCTTATTTGGGAAGGAACCGGAATCTGGGGACTTAATAACCCTGTTGGATGGGGTTGGGCTATTATCAACTTTGTATGGTGGGTTGGTATTGGTCACGCAGGAACCCTTATTTCTGCTATTTTATTTCTATTTCGACAGGACTGGCGTACGGCTATTAACCGTTTTGCTGAGGCTATGACCATTTTTGCGGTAATGTGTGCCGGTGTGTTTCCGGCGATACACGTTGGTCGTATCTGGGTTATTTACTGGGTATTCCCTATTCCTAACCAGATGGCTATGTGGCCAAACTTCAACTCCCCTCTCCTATGGGATGTGTTTGCAGTATCCACTTATTTCACGGTTTCACTGCTTTTCTGGTATGTCGGTTTGGTTCCTGACCTTGCGACAATTCGTGACCGTGCCACAAATAAAGTAAGAAAAGTGGCTTATGGTATCTTTTCACTCGGGTGGACCGGTTCTAACCGCCACTGGTGGAATTATGAAAAAGCTTACATGATCCTTGCCGGCCTTGCAACGCCTCTGGTACTTTCTGTACACACTATTGTATCCTTTGACTTTGCCGTTTCTATGATACCGGGATGGCACACAACTATTTTCCCTCCCTATTTCGTTGCCGGAGCCATCTTTTCAGGGTTTGCGATGGTATTAACGCTTATGATCGTTGCACGAAAGATCTATGGCATGAAGGATATCATGACGGATGATCACATGGAAAAAATGAATATTGTGATCCTTGTCACCGGTTCTATGGTTGGTTTTGCCTATATCATGGAGTTCTTTATTGCATGGTACAGTGGTGTTGAATATGAAAAAGCTATTTTCTTATTGAGAGCAACCGGCCCTTATGCATGGGCGTACTGGGCTATGATGACCTGTAATGTATTGTCACCACAGTTCTTCTGGTCAAAGAAATTACGAAGAAGTGTAGGATTCACCTTCTTCATCTCGATCGTTGTAAACATTGGTATGTGGTTTGAGCGATTTGTGATCACTGTAACATCATTAGCAAATGATTATCTGCCATCAAGCTGGGATTATTTCAGCCCAACGATTTGGGATGTATTGACTTACGTAGGAACATTTGGATTATTCTTTACCATGTTCCTGCTGTTCCTTCGCTTCTTACCGATGATAGCACTGGCTGAGATCAAGGCAGTGATACCATTAGCTGACCCTCACAACTATGATGAGGACACCAGTGAATTTATTGCCCCTAAAGTTGAAGTCCCTGAACCACAATCAGAGAAGGCTTAAGAATATGAGTACTACAGAAGAACAAAAATTACACGGAATCCTTGCTGAATTTAAAAATCCCAAGGAATTAACGGATGTTGCCAAGAAAATGGCCAGCTCCGGATACAGCAAGTTCGATACTTTCAGCCCCTTTCCAATCCATGGAATGGACAAAGCCATGAACCTGAAAAAATCCAAATTAGGTTGGATCGTTCTGGGGCACGGCGTACTTGGGTTCACTATTGCAATATCCATGATGTATTTCATGTCTGTGATCGACTATCCACTTAACATCAGTGGTAAACCTTTTTTCAATGCACCAGCATGGGTGCCTATCACATTTGAATTAACCGTACTGTTATCTGCTTTTGGTGCCGTATTCGGAATGTTCTTTTTAAATGGACTTCCCAAACTGCACAATCCTCTTTTTAACTCAGAGCGATTCAAAAAAGCAACTGATGACGGTTTCTTCGCCTGCATTGAAGCAGAAGATGACATGTTTGAGGCAGAAAAGGTCACATCACTTTTTCAGGAAGCCGGTGCTACTCATATTGAGGAAGTTTATGAATAAAAAATCTACACAAATACCATTTTCAGGAATGAACGTAAAAGGAATATTAAAGGTAGCCAGTGTTTTTGCATTGGGTATCTCCTTATCAGCCTGCCAGGGACAGATCAGTGAAAAACCTCCTATTCATCCAAATATGAATATGGATCAACAGCCAAGGAAAGAAGCTCAGGAAGTAAATAATTTCTTTGCTGACGGCAGATCTATGAGACAACCGGTAGAAGGAACGGTTGCAAGAGGTTTAGCTAAAACTGACAGGGCATTGTATGAAGGTGTTGACGAAAATGGTGAGTACATCAATTATATACCTGTAGATCTGACAAAATCTTTCCTGTATCGAGGGAAAGAACGTTATGAGATCTTTTGTACACCATGCCACGGTCAAACCGGAGCAGGAAATGGAGTGATCATGGAAGGCGGTTACGGTTACGTACCAGCTCCTTCCTATCACGAGCAAAGAGTTCGTGAACTCTCTGATGGTGCATTATATTCTGCTATTTATAATGGTGTAAGGACCATGCCTTCTTATGCTACACAGATCCCGGTTGAAGACAGATGGGCTATTGTGGGATATATAAGAGCCCTTCAAGCCAGCCAAAACGTTACGGAGCAGGAATTACAAGAGTTTGATATAGATATCGCTGCCCTTCAAGCTGAAGCCAACGAAGAACAGGCCAGACTTGATTCTATTGCAGCAGCCAGACAACCACAGGAAGCACCGGAAGCATCCGTATCCCTTGGACAGGAAGTGATCACAGCTAATGCTTGTGCTACCTGCCACAGTGAAGACGGTTCAGCCGGAATTGGTCCAACATGGGCCGGCCTGTTTGGTAGCGAAGCACAGGTAGTGACAGCTGATGGTGAAACCATTACGGTTACAAAAGATGAAGAATACATCCGCGAATCAATTGTAGACCCTGAAGCCAAAAAAACCGTTGGCTACGAACAAGCAGTTATGGCCTCTTACAGCTATCTGGCTGATCATGAGATCGAATCTATTGTTCTGTACATCAAAAATCTTAATAACTAAGAACTTTGCTTAACACACTTTTAAAATGAGTCATAAGCCTACTTTAACAGATTCTTTACAATTTCCAGCCGACAGCAAAGTTCCAGGTGTACTATTTGGCGTAGGTGCTGTTGGACTAATTGCCACCGCAATCGGATATTTTCTGGATGCTGACCAATTCTTCTTTTCATACCTGGTTAGTTTCACATTTTTCTCAGGCATTGCCCTATCGGCTTTGATCATGGTGATGCTTCATCATATTACCAAATCAAGCTGGGGCGTTGTTTTCAGGAGAATTTCTGAATCCTTTACTGCCAACATATGGATCTGGGCAATATTCATTGTTCCAATACTCTTTGGTATTCATAATCTATACCATTGGAGTCACCCTGAATTGCTTGAGTATGGTACAGCAGAATACGATAAGATCGTAGCGGGTAAATCACCGTTTCTGAATTCCACTTTCTTTATTATTCGTCAGGTTATTTACTTCGCAATTTGGGGCTTTCTTGGTTATAAACTCCATAAAGTGTCTGTCGAAATGGATAAAACCAACGACTGGGGTCTGACCACCCTTTTGAGAAAAGTAAGTGCCCCGGGTATTCTTCTGTTTGCATTTTCTGTAGCTTTTGCCGGTTTTGACTGGTTGATGTCTCTTGACCCTCACTGGTTCTCTACCATGTTCGGTGTTTACTTTTTTGCTATCAATTTTCAGGCTTTCTGGCCGATCATGATCCTGTTGGTCTTTTTCCTGCACAAACAGGGATTACTGACCAATACCATTCGCCAGGTACATATATATGACCTCGGTGCCTGGTTCTTCGCATTTACTGTGTTCTATGCTTATATCGCATTCTCACAGTTTTTATTGATCTACTATGCTAACCTTCCTGAGGAGACCCTATGGTATTACCACAGAATGGAAGGTGGATGGCAGTACTTACTCTATGGGTCACTGATCTTCCGTTTTGCTGTTCCATTTTTGGTTCTTCTTAACAGAGAAGCCAAGAAGAACAGAATGGTTTTAGGAGGAATGTCAGCATTGGTTCTGATCATACATTTTGCAGAGATCTATTGGATCGCAATGCCAACTCTCTATGATCATGGTTTCAGCTTTAGTTGGATGGATATCACTGCTTTCATAGGTCTGGGTGGAATTTTCTTTGGTCTGTTTTTCCGACAGTTCAAACAAAATGATATGATCCCGAAAAACGATCCAAAACTTGAAGACTGCCTCTCAAAATCCTATCACCAATAATCATTTTTAACGATGTCAGACAAGCACAGTTCAGAATTTAAGTCAAAAGTTGCTCAGGAAGCTACATCTGAAAGCCAGAAGGTGATTCAGAATATTGCAGCTAAATATGATATATCTGAGGATGAAGTTATCCTGTGGGCCTCTAAATATACAGATCAAGGTGTTGAACTTGCTTCAGCAGAATATGATGAAGGATCGGTTGAAGATGTTGATATATCAACAGAAGATGATGAATTGGTTACCGGTGTCTCTCATGGAGTAATGAGTGATACCCTTAATTATGGTAAGTTGATATTTTGGTCTACTGTTGGGACCTCTCTTGTGATCATTTTTGTTGTTGCAATGGTTTTCTTTTCACAATTCAGCCTGTTTGAGGCACAAAAAGAAGCATCATTGAGAGTAACCTATTCTGATTTTACCGAATTAAGAGCCGAACAAGAACAAGAGTTAAACAGTTTTGGTGTAGTTGACCTTGAAGAAGGCATCTACCGTATTCCTATAGACAGTGCCATCAGTAAAATTGCTATAGACTAAATAAAACCTATGAGACGTACCACACTGCCGGCAATTTTTGTATTGTTAGCAGTGTTTCTGAATTCACATACTGCTTTTGCGCAGCTAAATCGTGAAGAACCGGATGCGCTGCAAAATTTAGGCATAACCGAACATTTGGGTGATATTATCCCCTTAGATGCTAAGTTTGCAACTTCGAACGGCGATAGCGTGACGATTGGTGATCTTTTAGTAGATGGTAAACCGATTTTATTGAATCCTCTTTACTATGAATGTCCCATGCTTTGTGGTTTGGTTCTGGATGGAACCATTAATGTAATTGAAGACCTGGCTTGGAAACCCGGTAAAGATTTTATTGTTATATCGATCAGTATTGATCCTAACGAAAATGCAGAACTCGCCAGGAAGACAAAAGAAAATTACCTGGCTCAAATGGATTCAACCACTAAAAGTGGCTGGCATTTTCTGACAGGAAATAAAACGGAGATCGATAAAGTGATTGAAGCCGTTGGGTTTCAGTATAGAGAAATTGAAGAGACCGGAGAATATGCGCATAGTGCAGCGATCATTTTACTGAGTCCTAAAGGGAAGATCACCAGATATTTATATGGTATTTCCTATGACGAGTTTGACGTCCGTAATGCATTGTTTGACTCTGCAGACGGAAAAATTGGAAGCACGATCGATAAGGTCGTAATGTATTGTTATCAATATGATCCCGATTCAGGCAGTTATGTCCCGGTGGCGATCAATATTATGAAGCTTGGCGGCTTGGCTACACTGATATTTCTCGGTATATTCTTGGGCCTCTTCTGGCTTCGCGAAAAACGCAAAAAAAACAACCTCAAAATCTGAATTTAACTAATGGGCAGTTTATTCGACTTCATGCTCCCGGAATTAAAATCTCCTTTAACCGGGGCAAGTACAGATGCATTGATGGGTTTCATCCATATTGTAAGTTTTATACTTCTTGCCGGTGTAACTATTGCAATGATCTATTTTGCAATCAAGTACAAACGCAAATCTGATGATGACAAAACACCACTGATCACACATAATAACACTTTGGAGATCACATGGTCGGTAATACCATTGATCCTTGTTTTCATTGTCTTTGGATGGGGTTATTCAGGATGGTTGAACCTGAAAGCTGTTCCTGACAATGCATATGAGATCCAGGTATCTGCCTACAAATGGGGCTGGACCTTCAGCTATGAAAATGGTGCACAGGTTGGTAATGAGGTTCATGTACCAGCGGGAAGGCCTGTTAAATTAGTCATGAAATCTCAGGATGTACTTCATTCCTTTTTTGTTCCTGATTACCGGGTAAAACAAGATGTTTTGCCAAACAGGTATACTTATGTGTGGTTCCAGGCTGAAGAACCCGGAGAATCCCAGGTTTTCTGTACAGAATATTGTGGTACGTCCCACTCTGACATGCTTGCAAAAGTAATCGTACACACGCAAGACGATTTCGAAAACTGGCTGGCATCCCAGAGTTCCGGGGGTGGTGGAACTCCGGTAGAAAGAGGTGAAAACCTGCTTACCCTGCAAGGTTGCGTTACCTGTCACTCTGTTGATGGTTCTGATAAGATCGGACCTACCTTCCAGGGTTTATTTGGCCGTGAAGAAGTCATGACAGATGGTACTACCCTTACGGTCGATGAAAATTACATTAGAGAATCTATTCTTGATCCAGGTGCAAAAATTGTGCAGGGATACCAAAACCAGATGGTAAGTTACGAAGGTCGCTTAAGCGATGACGACATTTCTGATATTATTGAATACATAAAAACTTTAGATTAATATGGCTACAGCTGAAGTAAAACCAGCATCTACTGGTGGTAAAAAAACACTTAAGGTAAAACGTTACATACCCAGCGAAAACCCTAAAAAAACCTTCTTTACGGAAGAAAGGGGTATTTGGTCCTGGATGACCACCGTTGATCATAAAAAGATCGGGCTCATGTATCTTGGGTCAGTAACATTTTTCTTCCTTCTTGGAGGAATTTTGGCCTTACTACTTAGAACCGAACTGCTAACACCGGCTCAAACCTTTATTGAAGCTGATACTTATAATCAGTTCTTTACACTACACGGAGCCATCATGGTATTCTTTGTGTTAGTGCCATCAATTCCTGCGGCACTTGGTAACTTTGTCTTACCTATGCAGCTTGGTGCAAAGGATGTAGCCTTTCCACGATTGAATCTGGCCAGTTTATATATCTATATAATTGGTGCGATCTTTACTTTCATTGCGCTTGCCAATAATGGACTGGATACCGGTTGGACTTTTTACACTCCATATAGTACCGATTCCACATCTAGCGTCATTTGGGTGACCTTAGGAGTCTTTATACTTGGTTTCTCTTCCATTTTGACGGGGACGAACTTTATTGCAACCGTTCATAAACTCAGAGCACCGGGTATCACCTGGGGCAAACTGCCACTGAATATCTGGGCATTGTATGCCACAAGTATTATTCAGGTTCTTGCAACGCCTGTTCTTGCCATTACCCTGTTGCTTCTTACCATGGAGCGTTTTCTGGGTATTGGTATCTTTGATCCATCCATGGGAGGTGATCCTATTCTGTTCCAGCATTTCTTCTGGTTTTATTCACACCCTGCCGTTTACATAATGATCGTACCCGGCTTTGGTATCATTTCGGAGGTTATCACTACCTTTTCAAAGAAACATATTTTTGGATATTGGGCTATTGCACTTTCATCATTAGCCATTGCTTTTATTGGTTTCCTCGTTTGGGGACACCACATGTTCACTTCCGGACAGTCTGCTGTAGCAACCACAGTTTTCTCATTCCTTACCTTCCTGGTAGGTATTCCCACTGGTATTAAGATCCTTAACTGGGTTGCAACACTTTACAAGGGATCTATTGAAATGAAAACCCCTATGATCTATGTGTTCGTATTCCTGTTCCTATTCTCTATAGGAGGATTTACGGGAATTATGCTTGGAGCATTATCTGCAGATATTCACCTCCATGATACCTACTACGTTGTTGCTCACTTCCACTATGTTATGATGGGAGGTACACTGATAGCATTATTGGCCGGACTGCACTACTGGTGGCCAAAAATGACCGGTAAGATGTACAACGAATTTCAGGCTAAGATAGGTGCAGCGTTGATCTTCATTGGCTTTAATATGACCTTCCTCCCTCAGTTTATTATGGGATCGCAAGGTATGCCAAGACGTTATTACAACTACATCGATCAGTTCACAATCTTTCACCAAACATCAACCATCGGTTCTTATATTCTTGGTGTAGGCTTCTTGTTGATCGCCTTTTATCTTGCTAAATCCCTATTTAGTGGAGAAAGAGCCGGTTCTAACCCGTGGGGTAGCCGTGGTTTGGAGTGGCAGTCAACTTCACCACCTGACCTGCATAATTTTGATCATACACCCGTTGTGATCAACGGTCCATATGACTACCACAGACCAATGGAAGAATTCCAACTCGGTCTTGCAAAATCAGATACGGATCATCATTAAGTGAAAAGAAGAAACTCAATTCAACAACTAATTTTAACTATTAAAACACAACTCGGGAAGTAATGGCGAATCATTCGACTTCACACCCTGCGCATGTGCAACATCATTTTGTTGATTCTGATCAACAGTTTGATACCGCAAAATTGGGTATGTGGGTGTTTCTTGTTAACGAAATCCTATTCTTTGGCGGTCTGTTCTGTGCTTATATCGTATATAGAGCATGGTACCCGGAACTCTTTCAAATGGCAGCTTTAGAGCTCAACACCTTCTGGGGAGCGGTAAACACCGTTGTTCTGATCGGTAGTAGCTTAACGGTTGCTATGGCAATCCGTTCTGCTCAAAAAGATCAGATGAAAGGATTAAAGATCAATCTGCTTATCACCATTGCACTGGCTGTGGTCTTCATGGTGATCAAGGGCTTTGAATATGCTCATAAATTTGAGTTGGGGATATTCCCCGGTGAATTCTATACCTACGAAGGTTTAGACCACCCTCAGGCAGCGATCTTCTTTAGTATTTACTATATGCTTACCGGAGTTCACGCCCTTCACGTTATTATTGGGATCGGTTTGATCTACTGGATCTATCTGCGTGCCAAAAAAGGGGAATTCAGCAGTGAGTACTATACCCCTGTTGAGATCACAGGTTTGTACTGGCACTTGGTTGACCTCATCTGGATCTTCCTGTTCCCGCTCTTATACCTCATTGAATGATAGAAATTACTTAACACAACAGAACTATGAGCGAACATAATCACGAACATCACGTTTCAACAGCAGGTCAACTTTGGGCCGTTGGTACAGCTTTGTTAATTCTTACCATTATCACGGTATTGGTAGCGAAATTTATTTCCATCCCTCCTCCCTTTGATGTGATCACTGCGATATCCATCGCTTTGGTCAAAGCATTTTTGGTTGCTGCATTCTTTATGAACCTTTATTGGGATGTCAAATTCAATGCTATGTTGCTTCTGATGGCAGTAGCATTCTTTATCCTGATGATATCAATTACTTTACTTGATACTATGTATCGGATCGAAGTGATTCCATCATTCTAGATCGAATTACCCTGATTTTAAAGCCTCATTTTACAAAATGAGGCTTTTTTTATGGCTATAGCCTACCATCATTTAACTATCTGGTATTCTGATTCCTGTGCCCTGATTGTTATATTCTGTTCAAAAAGAATCCTATATATTTTATGAGCTTGTCTAAAACAACTTTTGGCCCATTTGAACTCTATACTATTGAAACCGGAGACTTTCGCCTGGATGGTGGTGCTATGTTTGGCGTAGTACCAAAAACACTTTGGGAAAGAGGCATCCCCGCAGATGATAAAAACCGCATTCCGATGACCATGAGGTGCCTTCTTATCAAATCAAAAAACACCGATAAAGTTTACCTTATTGATAATGGTGCCGGAACAAAGTTCAATGAAAAAATGACTGATATCTATCAGCTAGATCAGTCAGACAAAAATTTAGAGGCATCTTTCAAAGAACATGGGTTTTCTTTTGATGACGTGACCGACATTATTTTTACACACCTGCATTTTGATCATTGTGGAGGCACCAGCTATTTCGATGAAAATAACGAATTAAAGCACACATTCAGGAATGCCACATATCATGTTGTTAAATCTCACTGGCAAACAGCTATTGATCCTAATGCACGAGAAAAAGCAAGTTTCCTCCCTGAAAATATAAACCCTATCAAAGAATCAGGCAGGCTCAATTTAGTAGAAGGAAGTCACGAATACGAACCCGGATTAAGTTCTATTATTGTCAACGGGCATACAAAGGGGCAACAACTTCCAAAGATCACACATGATGGCAAGTCAATTGTCTTTGTTGCTGACTTGTTACCGACTCATGTTCATGTACCTTTACCATGGGTTATGGGCTATGATATGTATCCTGCTCAAACGTTGAATGAGAAAAAAGAGTTTTTAATGCAAGCCGCATCTGAAAACTGGGATCTCTATCTCGAACATGATGCCGAACAGGAAATGATCCGGATCCAAGAGGATAATGGAAGGTTTAAGGTTACTGAGAACTTCACCCTGAATGATATTTGATCAATAACTCAATTTTTGATCAGATTCAGAAAAGTACCATATGCAAAGGAATGACAAATATAACAGTGTAGATGAGGTAAAGGAGAAACTCTTTTCTGCCTATCTACGCTCTTTATCTTTCTTTAAGAAAAAGAAATTTTTGCATTCCCTGATCATCTTATTCACGGTTTTTACTGTACTTGTATTGCTTGAGCAATCTTTATATCTGTCGGTATCTGCAAAAAGCACCGTTCTGATAACCGCTATGCTAATGGCAGGTTACGTTGCTTTTATCAAAGGCCGTAATGAGCAGTTCATGAACTTTGAGACCTTCTATAGAGACTTCAGCCGGTCAAGCGACCTCCCGGAGTTGAAAGATGCCTTAGACCTTCAAAATTCAAATACCGGTAACAGAGAACTGGTAAACGCAGCCATTCTGCAAAGTTTAGGTAAGGTAGAGTCTGACACATTGGATTCAGCCCTTCGAGAATATACAAGTGAATCAAAGCTTTATAAGACATTCCGTTCCTCATTTATAATCGGCCTAGGTACATTTATTGTCTTGTCTGCTACGGCCATCAACCTGGATAACGCAACCTCACGCATATCCAACTTCTGGAAAACATATAAAAAACCGAATCCCTATCAGTTTGTTGTAACTCCGGGCACCGTCACGCTCGAACAAGGTAAAGCTCTGAGATTGAATGTAGAATTTTTGGGCTTACAACTTCCTGAAAATGTCTCCCTGAAAATTAAAACTTCCATTGAGGAAGCTTATAGGGACAGGCCAATGGAAAAAACTGATCAGACTTTTACCTCTATGCCTATCGAGGTATACAATGATCTACAATATTACATCAGTATGGACGAATACGAAAGTGACCTATATTCTATTGATGTTCAATTACGGCCACGATTTGTAGAACTATCCGGACAGATTACGCCTCCCACCTATACCAAACTGGGAAAAAGCAATTTTGTGTATCCTTCTTCTCAGATCAGAGGGTATAAAGGATCAGAATTAACCCTTTCAGGCAAACTAAATAAGGGTATAAATTCACTTTACATAGCCTCACTAAATGACACTGCGTCTATACAAGTTCTAAAAGACAGTACGTTCTCACATAATCTCAATATCGCTAAACCTGACACACTTCGATTTCAGATCCAAGACAGTACCGGGTTAACCAATGATAATAAATTCCAGTTAGTCATTGCCCCTCTTGAGGATGAATATCCTTTGATTGAGCTAATTGAGCCTGAGTCTAACCTGAAACAGGTTAATCCTGAATCCATAGATCTCTTGTATCGTGCCTCGGATGATTTCAGTTTAACTTCAGCAAAACTCAAATTTGAACTGAAACGGGCTTACACGAGACAACCTATTACCGGCTCATTGAACCTGAAGCTTCCAAAATCGGATGCTATAACCCCCTTTGTTTGGTCACTTAGTGAATTGAACCTTAAACCGCAGGACGTACTCACTTTCTGGATAAACGTACAGGATAATGATGGCTTTGCCGGCCGCAAAACCTCCAGCTCACAGCGGGTCACCCTGGAAGTTCCCTCAATGGTAGAGTATTTGGATGATATGGGTGAAAAAGAAGATGATATATCCACTGACCTGGAAGAGATCACCGAATCTTTTCAGCAAACCAGGGAACAGTACGAACGTTTTAAAGAGAAGCTTAAGGATAACCCGGAGAATGCAGGTTATGAAGAGAGAAGTGAGCTTGAGCAGGTTCAAAAACAACAAGAGGAAGTTGAGCGGCAGATCGACGAACTCAATGAAAAATTTGAGCAGCTCAAAGATGAAATGAGTCGAGACAATGTGTTGTCTGAAGAAACTCAAAAAGCCTATGAAGAACTGCAAAAACTAATGGAGGAGATCGATGACCCTGCATTTCGGGAAGCCCTCGAGAAAATGCAGGAGCAATTGGGTAATATGAGTCCCGAACAACTCCGACAGGCCATGGAAAATCTCGAATTCAATGAAGAATTATATCAGGAAAGACTACAACGAACAATAGAACTTTTCAAAAAACTTAAACTAACATCAGATCTAGATAAAGTTGCCAAAGCTTTCGAAGATCTGGCAAGACAAGAAGAAGCTCAACAGAGTATCAGTTACAGCTCATCTGAACAGGCACGAAAACAGGAAACTATCAAAGAGCATGAGAATATTAAAAAGCAGGTAGATGACCTGTCAGATAACACGTCTGAAAGTAACAGAAATGAGGTAAATGAGTATCAAAATAGTATCCGGCAGCAACTGAATGAATTAACAGAAACACTTAAAAGAGAGATAGAAGAGTCCAATTCAGACAAATCAGATCAGGATGAGGCAAATAGTTCTGATTCTGAGCAGCAACAACAGAAGCAAGAACGCATCGAACAGTATAAAAAATTGTCTGAGAGTACCCGTGATCTGATCAATAAGATCAATCAGAAACAAAAACAGATCAATATCGCAGGGCTACAGTATGTGCTCTACTCAATATTAAATCTTTCACTAGAACAGGAAGACCTTACAACCTTGGTTGCTACAACAGAAAACCGCAGTCAGGCTTACGTCAACTATGCCCGCGATCAACAGAATATTGAAACCATATTCTCAACCCTTTCTGATTCCCTTTTTCAACTTTCCTCACAGATCCCTCAATTCTCGAACCGGATCAACCAAAAGAAACTGGAAATTGAACAACAGCTGTCCCGTTCATTATCCCAGCTTACTGAACGGGATCAAAGTCAGGCTTCCGTAGCCTCCAGGCAAACACTGGGAGGTATTAACGAGATCGCATTCATGTTGGCCAATCTGCTGGAACAGCTGCAAAACTCTGACGGTAATGGTCAGGGAGGCGGAAGTGGAGGATCCATGCAACAGATGATGGAACAGTTGCAACAATCAGGTCAGCAGCAACAGCAACTCAATCAAAGACTGCAGGAGATCATTAATGACATTCAGGGAGACCGATTGTCACAAGATCAGATGGAGCGATTGAATCAGCTTGCCGAGCAACAGAATATGATCCGTAAACAATTGCAGGAATTACAGCAAAGTGGTGAGTTTGATGGTGACCGATTGGGCAGTGAGCTTCAAAGAATGATCGAAGAAATGGAGGATACGATCAATGACCTAAGGGGTGGCAGTACTGATGCTCTAATGATCGAGAGACAACAAAATATCTTATCAAGAATGCTTGAAGCCGAGCAGGCTATTCAGGAAAGAGATGAAGAAGATAAGCGAGAGGGACAACTTCCTGAAGGGCTTGAACAAACAACTCCACCTGAATTAACAATTGAGGAACTTGAAAAACAGATCCGAAATCGATTAAATGACCCAAATTTCACAAAGTTCTCACCCGATTACCAACGACTCATTCAAAATTATTTTGAATTACTGAAAGAACTTCAAAACCGTGAGATACAGTAAAGTTCAGGGACGTTAGCCTTCACCCCTGTTAATTTTTATAATATCCTGATAGGCTTCGAGTACTCCTTCCGTTGTTTCCTTAGTGACCATATCCACTTTCTCTTTTACAAATGATCTTGCATTCACAGGCGCATAAGAGCGACCTACAATAGTCAGGCCCGGAAGGTCTCCACTGCTATCTCCAATATATGCTACCTCATCCAGATCCAAACCAAGCTGATCACAGAGCAACTTGATGCCATGGCCTTT
Organism: Gracilimonas sp. B-17; assembly: GCF_056857935.1. NCBI lineage: Bacteria > Pseudomonadati > Balneolota > Balneolia > Balneolales > Balneolaceae > Gracilimonas > Gracilimonas sp. B-17. The sequence goes on along the minus strand of NZ_JBSXOA010000012.1, from coordinate 273,318 downwards.
ATTGGCTTTTTTTAGGATTATATTGACTGAAACGTCGGTAGCATGAACCTCGAACATAGGGTATTTCCCATCCATATAGTTCAATACTTCCTGATGCATCATCGCGATCTTTGAAGGATCGGGATTTACCAGCCCGGCATCGGTATATTTTGCAAATTCTGGATATGTTCCCTCATAATTTTTTATCAAAACATTCTCCAACCAATCTTTGATCTCTTCAACGGCTTGTTTTGCCTCATCATTAAAATGTGGGTTCCAGGTTATTTTATTGATCCTTATGTCATAAATACCTGCACCACTTTCAAAAAGCATTGGGGTTTCAATACCCAACCATTGTCCTACAGCCTCCACATAAGGGAATGGCCGCCCCGAACAAATGGTCATTGACGGAATGGTCTTATCATCTTTGCTTTTCCGGATCAGATCTTTGATACGGGTGACTGCATTCCAATCAGGAGTAATGAAAGGATGAGCCATACACCCATCAAGATCTGTAATAAATAATTTGATCATTCTATGGCAGGAAATTTATGAAGTGAATTATATGATCTGCCTGAAACTATCGGCCAAAATCATCTTCAAGACGTACGATATCTTTTTCGTTGGAAGGGTGGTCGGCATAGATATGCTGCCAGATCTCTGCAACAACTCCCCAGTCATCCAACCCCACCAGGCGGTGGCGTTCTCCCTGTTGAAGTTCTATGCGGTCTCCCTCCTTATACATTTTCACCGGCTTTTGTTCGTCGGTAAGGCTACGTATTACACCAACCGGTCCTTCAACTACCTGCCACATTTCTGCTCTTCTGTGATGATATTGCCAGGATAACCTCTTACCGGGTTCTACCAATAGGATCTTTGGACTGAGTTTACCTGATATATTGGCTTCCGACATCTCAACATCATTAAAATAGGTTTCAATAAAGAGATTCGCTTGTTGTTCATCGATCACAAAAAAACCACCCCAGGGACGGTCAAAGTCGTGAGCCTGGATATTAAAACCCTGGTCTGTCAGCTTATTTTGGATACTCTCAAATCGTTCTTTCTTCTCAGACATTATTTAGCAAGATATAGATGTGAATTAGTATTGTATTGATCTTTTAATGAGATCTGGAGGATGGCAATAACATGGAAGTAAACAGCAACAGTAACGATAGTGCACCCATCCACTGGTACTGATTTTTGTAATCTGCATATTCCTGGCTTGCGAATTCACCCTTTTCGAGTTCATCCATTCTTGCCAAAAATGCGTCAATCCCGTCATTTCCCCGCTCTATTGAATAATATTCTCCATTTCCCTGTTGGGCAATATTTCGCAATATCTGACTTTGCAGTTTTGTAGTTACCACCTGCCCTTCATTATCTCTTTTATAACCAATCAGATCTCCTGTTCCCTCTTCATATAAAGGAATGGTAGTTCCATCTGCTGTGCCCACTCCAACCGTATAAACCAAAATATTTTCGTTAGTCAGAGATCTCAAAGCTTCCTGATACGATTCCCCGTGATCTTCTCCATCAGATATGATCAGTAGAACCTTAGAGGCATCCGTGCCATTTTCTTCAAGTGATTGAAATGCCTCCAAGGCTGTCTCAAGCGCCGGTTTAAAAGCCGTGGCTGAACTTGGCATCTGTTCTGTATCTGCGATATCCAGGAATAACCGTAAGGCTGAGTAATCCATTGTCATTGGGCTTTGAAGATATGACTCACCGGTGAAAACGATCAGCCCAACCCTGTCTCCCCTGAGTCTTTCAATCAAACGGTTGATCTCAAATTTAGCCTTTTCAAGTCGGCTTGGGCGCACATCTTCCGCATTCATACTCGCAGAAAGATCCAAAGCTACCAGCATATCGATCCCCTGCCTTTTGATCTCCCTGACTTCGGTCCCAATTTTAGGTCCTGCCAGGGCTATGATTAAAAAGAAGATGCCTGCAAACATGGATATTTGTTTTAGTCTCTCTCCCAATGGCCAGAATCCCTCACGCAGTGAATGGAACAATTCTTCACTAAAATACTTTTTCTGCAGTTCTCTGATTCGCGCAGTCTTCCACCACAATATGGCAATACCCACTGGTATTGCTAACAACCACCAAAGATGTAATGCGTTTTCCCAGATCATAGACTTCGTTCATTCAATGTCATTACAAGATAAAGCATCGCTAGTTTAATGTGAACATTAAATACTGTAATTGAGTGGATAAATAAGCCGAATAGAGGGTTAATACCAATACTGTTTAAATGTTATTTAGGACCCATTCTGTAAAAAGTTCCCTAAATCGGAACGAGTAATTCTTTCTGATATTGACCTCATCATCATATGAAAAACATGGAGGTACAACGTGAAAGAAATGATTGGCATTAGGAATTTCGTACACCGTAAAATTTGACGGGAGTGAATCGGTAAATATTGTATTAAGCTCATCTATGGCCCATTCAGGGTATACCTGTCCATCATTTTCACCGAACATGAATAATGCAGGAATTTCGATACGTGTCAGGTATTCAGCAGGTTCAAAACCTATCTTCATTCTCATGTGGCGCCATTTTTTTGTAATGGCAATCATGGATACCCAATTTTGATGAGATTGTGCTTTTTGAACTGCCTTTTCATAGGCAATTTCATCATTTTCACCCTCGCACACGTATTCACTGTGATATTCGTTCACCAGTTGCCTTGTAGGATCGAATGTTGGACCTGCCAGTGAGGCCGTGAAATTTACCAGGTCAGGAGCCATAGCCCCAACTATTTGAGCAACCCATGCATCTTCACCGTGCCCCACAATTCCAATTCTGGAAGGATCGATTTCTTTTCGCTGACTCAAAAAATTGATGGCTGCTATAGCATCATCTGCAAAATCATTCAGTGTTGTTCTACCCCAACGGCCATCTGAATCTCCAACACCTCTTGGATCATAATAAAAGACACCTACCCCAATTTTTGGGAAAACCGCTTCCAGGTTCTCTTCGATAAAACTGGCCCTTTGTGGATGAAGATCCCCCCATTCATACATTCCCCCCATAAAAACAATGACTGGAACATTCGATTCACTATCCGGAAGTACTAATGTTCCGCTGAGGACATTTTCACCACTTCTAAAAACGACTTCCTCTCTTTGAATTTCCTGAGCACTCGTAATTGATGTAGTAATGGCAACAATTAAAATAACTGCGAAATACTTAACTGTATGTCTCATTCTGATAAATAGCCTGATTATTTTTTTAATAGTTAATTGTTGCCAACTAAAGTCTTGCCAAAATATGGTCGATCTGTCGCATATGCCGTTTTGTATGAAAGATATTAAAATGGATCCACTCCTCTCGGGTCAAATATCCATAAACAGGGTGCTCAAACAATATGCAAACCTGATCACCGTCGTATTCATCTGCCATTAAAGTGATCTCTTCCCTTAAATTCCTAAAGTCTGAACTGAGTACTTCCTTTGATTTCTTCTCATTTCCGGGCAGGATCACTCCCCTGGCTTTCAGTTTTCTATCCGATTCCAGAAACTGAACCCTCATTTTTTCTATGATCGTTTTTGAATCACGATCCGGATCAGTTTTTGTTTCCCCACTAAATAATTTTGGGACGCCGAATTCTGCACGATAAAGGTGCTCAATGACCTGTCCGGGTGACCAGGATATATCATCCGGTTTTACATTAAATTGATCATCAGCGATATCGCCGATCTTCCCCATCAATGCTGCAGTATTTTGATTCAGCTTATCTTTAAGGCTCATCATTTAAAAGTTATATACTATTACGGCCACAAAGGCTCTGTAATTAATCGTTACCTTTAGGAGTGAAAGCTTGAATACCTGTTATTTCACGGCCAAGGATAAGTCCATGAATATCGTATGTACCTTCATAGGTATTTACAGACTCAAGGTTCATAACGTGGTGGATCACTCTATAATCCCCTACAATACCATTTCCACCATGCATATCCCGTGATATTCTTGATATCTCCAGGGCTTTCCCACAATTATGCCGCTTGGCAAGTGATGTCATGGAAGGGTGATCACGTCCTTCATCTTTGAGCTTACCCAAACGAAAGGCCAGCATCTGCATAGATGTGATGTCCGTCAACATATTTGCCAGCTTTGTTTGTATCAGTTGATTTGCTGCCAGTGGTTTTCCAAATTGTTTTCTTTCCAATACATACTGACGGGCCCGCTGATAACAGAATTCAGCCGCTCCGACTGTACCCCATGCAATTCCGTAACGCGCCGAATTGAGACACATAAACGGCCCTTTTAAACCTTTTATATCCGGAAACATATTTTCATCGGGAACAAAAACATCATCAAAAACAAGCTCCCCCGTTTCGGATGCACGTAAACTCATTTTATATTTGGTGTGAGGTGCGGAATATCCTTTCATATCCTTCTCAACCAGGAATCCTCTGATCACTCCTTCATCTTTTGGATCTTCCTTGGCTTTCGCCCAAACTACGGCTAGATCTGCTATAGGGGAATTTGTGATCCACATCTTAGCGCCATTCAATTTCCAGCCTCCATCCGTTTTTACGGCTGTGGTTACCATCGAACCGGGATCGGAACCATGATCAGGCTCGGTCAACCCAAAACAGCCGATCATTTCACCGGAAGCTAATTTTGGCAGGTACTTTTGCTTTTGTTCTTCAGTACCAAATTGTGAGATCGGATACATGACCAATGAAGACTGAACACTCATAAAAGACCGATAACCTGAGTCAACCCGCTCTACTTCACGCGCTATGAGTCCATATGCAGTATAGCTGGCATTCGATCCTCCATACTCCTCCGGGATCGTTACGCCCAACAATCCCATTTCTCCCATTTCTTTGGCAATATCCTGATCAAAATATTCTTCTGTATTTCCTTTTAATGCGCGGGGTTCAAGTTTTGATTGAGCATAATCTCGAGCCGTTTCCATGATCAGACGATCTTCTTCATTCAGTTCTGATTCAAAGAGATAGGCATCGTCGATGTTGAATAAATTCTTTGGCATGGGTTTACTGCTTTAGGCTTTAGTTATTTTGATGGATAGTACGGAAAATGATACAAGGGATAAATAATCATTTTATGAATTAAATCTTATCAGGTTATTCATTGATCGAAACTTTGAGTTTTTTTAGATGGGGATACGGGTCAAACGAATAGGCATAAAGATTATCTTCGTTATCTACATGGACCGGTTGGCCGAGTTCTGAATTAATGTTTCGATCTTCCTCAATTGAATAGAGCAATTCCCAGTCTTCGCTGAATATGTCTATGGTATTTTTGTAATCCATCCCCTCAATCTTACCATTAACAAAGTCACTAAGTAATTTATCGGGGTCATCTATTCCTTTAACCCAGTAAGCTGAACTCAAATAATAACCTGAATTGAATTTCAGAACATCATTTATTTCCGAGAAAGTGCCCATCATTCTATTATCTCCATCATCCATGAAACCGGGTCGTACTATCCATGGCACATCTCTGTTAACGAATGTTAGTTTTTCAAAGTCTTTGTCATATACATGAATACTGTAATTCTTCACATCCGGTATAATGTAATGCTCATCTATCATTGTAGGTGAAGAAAACTGATGCATCCCAACCGGTACTTCGACACTACCCGTCAGGTCAATGTTGTGAGAATCGATGAGGTGTAAGGAATCACCCACTTCAATCGAGGAAAATGTTGCAGAAAATTTAGCATCGATCCCACTTAAAACAACAAGCTTATCGTTGTTAAAACCCACGACATGATTCCCATGCAGACTTTTTTCAAGTGCACCCGGCACATTCAATGATTCAACAAAATTACCCTGCATGTCAAATTTATCCACTCTCATACCATATAGGTTTCCTACATAGATCCCATTCTCACCATCCCATGCCATCGTTCGGGCATTTTCAAAATCGCCGGGCCCACGCCCTTCCCCACCTGAAGACCAACGCAGTTTTCCATTCGGTAAGAATGAGACTAATTTATTGGATTCATGATCCAGGATATACACATTCAGTGAATCATCAGTAAAAACGTCACTAATATGAGAAAGCGTGGCTTCCTGAGGTTCTACTTCAGTTCCAAATGTCTGAAGGATCTCAAAATTAACCGGAGCTTCATTCATGGTTTGCCAGGACCCGTACTCAGGATTATTGATCAGCTTGGATGAATGTCTCTGTTCCGGATCATCACAAGAAATAGTTATTAATAGGAATGTAAGTGTAACAAAATAAATCACTTTAGAGTTAAAGAAGGTATTCATTTTCCCTGAACTTTAATTGCGATTTATATTTAAATAGTACATTCGGACAAAAAATAAAAGCCTGCTCCTCATGAAGGAGTGCAGGCTTTTAAGGGTCTCCAACAACAGTTATTCTTTTAAACCAGGGACTTTTTCAACTCTCTGGCAATGATCAGGCGCTGCACCTCTGAGGTTCCTTCCCCAATGGTCATCAGCTTGGAATCTCTCAGGAATCGCTCCACATGGTATTCTTTGGTGTAACCATATCCACCATGGATCTGTACTGCTTCGAGTGAAGCTCTGACAGAAAGCTCAGAAGCAAAAAGCTTGGCCATTGATGCCTCTGTAGTAAACGACTTGTCATTATCTTTTAACCATGCAGCCCTTAAAGTCAGTAATCTTGCCGCTTCAATCTCAGTGGCCATATCTACCATTTTACCTTCCAGATACTGGAAGTTTCCTATAGCTGTTCCGAATTGCTTGCGCTCCATGGAATATTGCAGTGATTCTTCCAACGCACCACGGGCAATCCCAACAGAAAGTGCAGCTATACCAACACGTCCGCCATCCAATACTTTCATGGTGTCAACAAATCCCATGCCTTCGTCACCAAGGAGGTTCTCTGCCGGTACTTCTACATTTTCAAACACCACTTCAGTGGTATCAGATGAGTTCATACCGAGTTTATGCATACCTGATCCTGGTTTTACCCCATCCCATTCTCTTTCTACAATAAAAGCTGATATTCCTTTGGTTCCTTTATTAGGGTCTGTTTTAGCAAGTACCACATAGGTATCGCCAACTGAGCCTTGAGTGATAAAGATCTTGGAACCATTTAATATATACTTATCTCCCTCTTTGATGGCTGTGGTTTTCATTCCGGAAGCATCACTCCCTGATCCCGGCTCAGTCAGGCACCAGGCTGCCAGTTTTTTTCCGGAAGTAAGCTCCGGCATATACTTCATTTTTTGCTCATGATTACCGGCAAGAGCAATATGACCGGTTCCCAGAGACGTGTGAGAGGCTACAGTCAATGCCAGTGATGCGTCCCACCTGGCGATCTCCTCCAATACAAGACAAAAACTTACAACATCAAATCCACCACCACCATATTGTTCATCATGGTAGATCCCCAACATTCCAAGTTCTCCTAATTCTTTAACGATCTCATGTGGAAACTCTTTGCTATTATCACGGTCCATGACGGTTGGCGCTACTTTTCTTTCCACGAATTCCTTAACGCTATCACGGATCATTTTTTGATCGTTCGTAAGCTCAAATGATAAATCTTTCTCTAATACGGTGTCCATACTTGGTAATACTATCTTATTAAATTTGTTTGTTGGAAACGCTTCCAAGATAACGGTTTGATACTATAGTTTCGTTCTTGAAAGTGTAAAAATTGTGATCATGCTTAACCGTTTGGATCAAAGTCGAACGAACCTGATCCCCATTAGCATTTCCATCATTAGTTTTCTGTGCGTTGCCAGTAGGCATCCATCACTTTGTCTCCTACCGTGATGCGGTCTACAACTTCCATCCCCTCAAGGACTTCGCCGATCACTGTGTAGTTTCCATTTAAATGGGGACTCCACTGATGCATTATAAAAAACTGACTTCCTTCCGTATCAGTTCCGGCACTGGCTATTCCAACGACTCCCCTGGAGAAATGTTTTTCTGATCCTTCTGTTGGGACCACATAATCCGGCCCGCCAAAGCCATCCTGAGATTCTATATCTCCACCCTGTATCACAAAATTGGGTACTACTCTGTGAAACGGAATATCATTGTAAGCTCCTGCAGTGATCAAACTATCCATACCTGCAATCGTGACCGGTGCAGAAAGTGCATCCATTTTTATCTTGATAACACCTTTATTCGTTTCCAGCACCCAGATAGGCTCAAACCCAAGGTCTCCGATTCGCTCCCAGGCTGGTTTTCTGAATTCGGGTTTGGAAGCAGAAACAGTGTCGACATCCCAGCCCTGTTGGTTCAGTGTATTATTCAACGCGGTGCTTCCCCAGGCTAACCACTCATTGATCACCAAAGTGGCTTGCTCCTCATAATGTTCCTTAAAGAACCCGCCAAATGCCTGAAAGACCTCAATATCTTCCGGCATCTGATAATTATTAAGCAGATCCTTTAACCTGTCAAAATCAGAATCACTCATGACTCCTGCATTTTCCATGAACGAAACGGTGGTATATGTAATAGATCGATCCTGACGTTCCAGAAGATTGAATAACAATTTTTTCAATTCTTCAACAAACACCGGCGTTTTATCACTACTCTCCAGGGTATTCCACCAACTTTGCAATGATTGTGCCGCGAATAGAGCTTCTAAACGGTTTTGACTGTCAGCTTGAGAATTCATTAACTCCAAATACTGATCAGGCTCCATAAATTTCTGATTGATCCTGAATTTCTTGATCAGCAGATAGGGATCTCCCTCAGACAATGTTTGAGCCTGTGACTTTAGACCATCAGGTACCTTCATGGCTTCTATTCCTGAAAGTCTCACTGTTTCCTCTTTATCGGAATTATTGATGATCTTTTCACGGATCACTTCATCAAATGAATCTTCTTTTTCAGGATGCACTGAGATCTGTTCCAATGCTGTTATATTAACTACCGGATTATCATGTTCAAGCAGGCGGGAATAAACTTCTTCCAGTTTATCGTTCCAACTCGCCTTAGATGTCTGCTGTGCCAGCTCCACAGCTAGTTGAACATTCATATCAGAAATATCTGCAATTGGAAGTCTTTCAAGAGTTTTATCCGGAGCACTGTTAAATGAAATTCGAACTACGTATTGCCTTATCTCAGGGCTTTCAACCCAGGTGTAAGCATTCCAGATATTATCCTGCAATTCTTCATCTTGTATCACTCCGTTTGCACGGTAAAGTCCATAGAAATAAGCTTTATAAAGGTCTTCATCCTCCAGCACAGCTGCATAACGTAAAAGGCTCTTTTTGGTAACAGGGTTGATCTCATGATCTATCATCAACCGACCTATCGCTAATGCCGCATCATATTCGTAATCGGAGGCCTCTCCAATGATCTCATTGAAATTCTGCACCAGTAAATTCAATGAATTCTGATCACCCTGTTTTCCTAATATCAGGCTGATTCCTTTTCTGAGAGAAGCTCTTTCCAGCCACAGATCGTGAAGTCTTGAGAGTTGGGCCTCATTTAGGTCCTGATGACTCAATGCCATCCAGGCCTCTTTCGTATTACTGTACTGAACCTTAGTGATCATTGCATCAACATCATTAACCGGAGTGTTTATCAACCCACGCCACGCCTGCGTCCTAATGTAGTCGTTAGGATGATCCACAAAACTCAATAAAGAATCAGCATTCCGCTCATAGATATGTTCATAAAGATCAGGATAATCATTGGTCAATAATTTTGAGTACGCACTCTCCTTTTTGCACGACACAAAAAATAGCAATGGAACCATCCATATTACTTTACACATATCTTTTACACATTCCTTATTGAACTTCATACTTAAACTCCTTTTATTACACATATATTTTACATAGAAAAATTATCATCATGGACAACGCACATTTAACTCGCAAACAGCACGAATTTTTCACTTTTATAGTTGAGTATAAAAAAGAAAATGAAGTGTGGCCCACTTACCGGGAGATTGCCGATCACTTTGGGTATGCCTCACCAAACAGCGTCACCCAAAATATACAGGCACTACTCAAGAAAGGCTATTTAGTAAAAACAAATGATGAAGAATATGACCTTCCATCAGAAAAAAAGAGTCTTTTGGGTGACACAGAAGAACAGGAAGGTATCCCAATTCGTGGTTTGATCGCCGCCGGATCGTTACAGGAAGCCGTGGAAGCAAACCTGGGCAGCATCACCCTGGAGACCCTTTTTCCTGATCTTGATGACCTGTTTGCACTTCGGGTGACCGGCTTTAGCATGAAAGATGTGGGAATATATGATGGTGATTTTGTGCTTCTGATGGATACTGATGTAAAGAATGGAGATATAGGTGCCGTCCTGTACGATGGTGAAACCAGCCTGAAGAAAATTTACTGGGATGACAACGGCCTGAGATTGGAACCAGCCAATCCGGAATATGATGATATCATTATTGAACCGGATGTTTTTGAGGAGGTTAAGGTCATTGGAAAATACATTGGTCATGTAAACAGACAGGGATTTCAGCGAGCTATACCAAAAGTAGCCTGATACCTGCCCTTTGCGGAATCGCATTCAAATGATATGGATTCAGTATAAGATCGATCCACTTCATTTCTGTAAAATTTCGTCCCTCGCTGTTCCTAACAGTTCCGACGCAGTTTTTTGAATTAAACAGGACAGATTTACTTTGTTTTCTGAGAACTAACTCTTATCTTTTCAAGCTCTCAATTAAATGCAAATAAGAAATTAAATAGATATGTACGCTATTGTTGAAATCGGCGGGCACCAATATAAAGTAGCAGAAAACGACGTATTGTTTGTTGACAAACAAAACGCCGAAGGTGAAAAGCTTACATTTGATAAAGTGTTGCTGATAAAGGATGATAATGGAAATGTGAATATCGGCACACCTGTTGTTCAAGGCGCTGAAATTTCTGCCACTATTCTGGATACTGTCAAAGCAGATAAAGTTTTAGTCTTTAAGAAAAAGCGCAGAAAAGGATATCAAAAACTTAACGGTCACCGTCAGGTAATGTCTCAGATCAAGATCGATAGCATTACTGCTTCTGGTGCCACTCCTAAGAAAGCTGCCAAAAAAGAAGAAGCTCCGGCTAAGAAAGCTGAAGCCCCTAAAGCAGAAGCTAAGAAGGAGCAAACCGCAGATCTCGAGTCTATGACTGTTGCTGAATTAAAAGATTTAGCAAAAGAAAGAGGTCTGACCGGATATTCCAGCCTGAGAAAAGCTGAACTCATTGAAGCACTTAAATAATATTTTAATACAAAACCCTTACTGTTATGGCACATAAGAAAGGTCAAGGTTCAACAAGAAACGGTCGCGATTCAAACTCCAAAAGACTTGGTGTGAAGAAATTCGGTGGAGAATTTGTTCGTGCAGGCGGAATAATCGTTCGTCAGCGTGGCACAAAATTTCACCCCGGTTTAAATGTTAAACGCGGAGGAGATGACACTCTTTTCGCTACTGAAACCGGTACTGTGAATTTCACTGTACGTTCCGGTGGCCGTAAGCACGTAAATGTAGAGCCTGTAAACTGATCTCTGCATTTAAAGAAATTAAAACCCCTCACATATCTTTTATGTGAGGGGTTTTTTTATATCTTTATTTTATGGAAAAACCGATCATTCCCGGCTTAGAAATACCGGTACGTAACATTTACTGTATTGGCAGAAACTATGCCTCTCACGCAAAAGAACTTGGAAATAAGGTCCCTAAGATCCCTCTGGTTTTTTTAAAACCCCTGGGTACAATTTGTTTTAGCGGTTCAACCATAGAATTACCGAAGCAATCCAATGATATCCATTTTGAAGCTGAAATTGTTTTAGCCATCCATAAATCCGGTAAAGATATCTCTCCAGCCAAAGTAGATGAACATATTGGCGGCGTTGGGGTTGGGATCGATTTTACAGCTCGGGACATTCAATCTATTTCAAAAAAACAAGGGCAACCCTGGACCATAGCCAAAGGCTTTGATAAATTTGCGCCCATCAGCTCCTTCACTGAACTTGAACCAGGCCATGACCTCTCTGAACTTGATATAAAATTGTTTCAAAACGGTTTTGTAAAACAACACGGTAACTCCTCAGAAATGATCTTTCCTATACCAAACCTGGTTACTTTTTTGTCACAAATATTTACTCTTCATCCGGGTGACCTGATCTTTACAGGTACACCCGAGGGAGTAGGAAAAGTTTCTTCAGGGGATCAACTTGAAGTACTATTGAATAATGGAGAACAATCACTCAAAGTAAATATCGCATAGTCTTGAGAGTCCCATTCTTTGTTTTACTATCGATCTTGTGGGGAACCTTCCTTCCCGCTCATGCCCAGGAATACCTCTGGCCAACCGATTCCGGAACTTATCTAAGTGCCACTTTTGGTGAAACCAGGTCCGCTCATTTTCATGCAGGGCTAGATATTAAAACCTGGGGACGGGAGGGGTACCGGGTATTTGCTGCCAGAGATGGCATACTGTACCGACTCTTAGTTACTGAGAGAGGCTACGGCAATGCCATTTACCTGAAACACCCTGACAGCACTTATACAACTTACGCTCACCTGCAAAGATTTAACCCTGAATTTCAGGCATTGGCGGATTCCATTCGTATGAAAGATCACACTTTCGAGATGGATTCAAATTTTGAACATGAGGCCATATCCGTAAAACAGGGTGATGTGATAGGTTATACCGGATCATCCGGTATTGGCCCCCCTCACTTGCATTTTGAGATCAGAGATTCTTTTGATGATCCGATCAACGCTCTTAGTGCTGATTTTCCAATTAAGGATGACATCCCCCCTGTTTTCAGCTCTTTGATCGTTGAACCACTCACAAAAGGAAGTAAAGTAAACGGCAGAGCGGTGTCTTATTTGACAAGATCACAAAAAATTGAAAACGGCTACAATTTCGGTACTATCGAAATTAATGGAGCGGTTGGCTTAGCTGTTAATGTATTTGATCAGGCGAATGATGTTTATAATGCTTATGCAGTTCATCAACTCACACTGATGCAGGAAGCTGACACCCTGTTCCATGAGGTGCTGAATTCCTTTCAATTTGAACAGGAGGAGGAGATGTTCCTTGATCGAATTGCTCCTTTTGGTTCAGAAAAACGTGGCCACCAAAGGCTCTATGGAAAAGATGGCCACAATAATCCCTTTTATATGATCGATCGTGAAGAAGCGAAATTGTCAGCCACTGCTGAGCCTGCCACCTACACTATTATTGCAAAGGATTACTTTGGCAACATATCATCAGCAGAGGTAACCATTGTCAATGGCACTACTCCATTCAATAATTCAAATGATACAAAGGTCTCAGATTGGTTACCGCCTGAAGAATGGTATTGGAATGAAAACTGGTTCTCACCTAACCATATAAATACGTTCAATTTTGATGAATTGAATGGCCTGAAACTCTCCCCAATTCATAGATTGATTCAACCAGAGTCCGAACATAAAAATGTATTGGAATTTCTGAGATTAAGACCTGACTCTTCCTACATATCAGACTCCGGAGACCGAGACTTTCGTCTTAGGTTCAAATCAAACACTTTTTTTGACACGGTTACAATCGCCAGGAGCAGTTTTGTAGATGTTGACACCTCTATCGTGTTATCCATTTTACCCGGTAATACACCTCTAAAAAAAGGTTTCATAATGGAATATTTTTTAGGAGATCATTTTGAAGCGGGTAAAAAATATGGATTCTACCGTATCGACCCGGATGATAAGGATCTGAACTATATAGACTCACGGCTCAGAGGTAAAACCCTGGTAGGATATCCAAATGAGTTTGGAAACTTTAAAATTATGGCGGATGAGGAACAACCCCGGTTATCAGGTCCCAGGTTGGTCGAAACGGATTATGGAAAATGGTTTGTAGTCGTTGATGCTATTGATGGTCAAAGTGGTATAGACTCCTCAACTGCCATTTTTGAAGTAAATGGAATCAGAGGCATTGCTGAATATGATTACGAAGAAGAGATATTGAGGTATTACCACCCGAATTTTACCCCGGAAAATGAAAACACCATTAGTATAAGTGTTAAAGATAAGGCCGGGAATGTGGTCGAACTTTCTGATAAGATCACATTACCCGGCCAATAAACTTCCAATTTACAGGTAAGCAATACAGCCTACTTCAACTAAAACATGTTTGGGAAGTGTTTTTACAGCAACTGTTTCTCTTGCCGGTGGATCTGTCTCAAATCGTGCTCCATATACTTCATTTACCGTTGTAAAATCATCCATATTTGCCAGAAAAATGGTACACTTTAACACGTGAGAAAAATCAATTCCGGCTTCTTTTAGAACAGCTTCGAGATTTTTCATCACCTGTTCGGCCTGATCTCTTGCATTATCACCCACAATTTCCATTGTTTCCGGATCCAAAGGAATTTGGCCTGAACAGTACAGAATGCCGTTATGTGAGGTTGCCTGACTATATGGGCCGATCGCAGCGGGTGCTTTATCCGTAGAATGTATTTTTTTCATGAAAACCTTTTTTATAAGTTGTTTTTAATAATGAACAAAACCATGTGTTCTAATAAATTGCAGAAAGCAACACATATGGTTATTTTCATCAACATATAAATTTGTTCTGACTACAACCAAATCCAATCTATAAATAAAATGAAAAAGCTATTACGTAACCTTATTCCTGTTTTCCTTTTTGTGGGATTACTTACAGGTTGTGAAACTACCGACCCTGTCATTGACCAAGCCCAATTAAATATTTACACACAGAATTTCGATAGTGCTTATGCGGGTCTTGATAGATTCATCGCTCAAAATCCTGATAACGGCCTAGGTTATTACTACAAAGCCCTCGCAAATGCTGAAGAGGCAAAAACCATTCAGCCACCAAGCAGCCGAAAGCCTGTTTACAGAGATTTCCGCGAAAATGCGGTTACATCGAGAGAACTGTTTGATGGTATGGAAGAAGCACCTGAAGAAGCTGCTGAAGTCACTGACCTGATTCTCTCAACCTGGGGTTACGAACATAATTCATCATTGGATTATGCGACTAACGACAGCGTTATGGCTACAGTTGATGAGCCACTTCAGATAGCTATCGCCCACTTAGAGAACGCCATTATTGTGAACCCGGATAGTACATTGTCTTATGACGTACTCTCTCAAATTCATTACATGAATAATGATTTTGCCGGAGCTGCTGATGCTCTTGCTCAGTCAATGGAAATGAAAGATCCTCCACCTGCAAGTGATTATGACCGTGTTGCTGTCTTTTTTGCACAGTCTGAGCGACCTGAACAGGCTATTGAATATCTTGAAGAAGGTTTAGAAATCTATCCTGACACAGTAAGCCTCACACAGAAGCTTGCAGACAATTATATGACTGTTGGCCAACGTGACCAAGCGATCGAAGTACTTGAAGACCTCATTTCTACAGACCCTGAAAATCCACAATACCACCTGGTACTCGGAACAGTTATGCTACAGGAAACTGAGCAGTTCACCGACAGGATCACTGAGATCTATGAAGAGATCTACGACCTTCAGAGAAACCTTCGAGATGCTTCCGGAGCCGAAGCTGAAGAAATTGAAGGCCAGATCACTGAACTGGAAAATGAGATCGAACGGAACCTTGAGATGGTTACTGAGTACAACGATCTAGCTGAGTCTGAACTTACCAGAACCACTGAACTACGTCCTAATGACGCAACAGCTTTCAATGCCCTTGGTATTCTGTACCAGAACAAAGCCGCTGTTTTATTCAGTCAGCGTAACTATGCTGAAGATCTGGACCAAGTAGATAAATTTGACACTGCAGCTAAAGAAGAACTTACCAAAGCCATGGAAGCGTACGAAAAAACTGTAGAAATCAATCCTGAAAATACCTCTGCCTGGAGAAGCTTGTCTAATGTCTATATTACTTTAGACATGCAAGAAAAGGCTCAGGAAGCCATGGATAAAGCAGGTATGTAATTGCATACACCTAAAACCAACCTTATGAAAATTTCACATTTTACCCGGCTTGCAGGCTTACTACTTGTGGCCGGGTTTTTTATTTCTTGCGGATCATCAAAAGTAAACATCGACCAGTTGATGGCTGATAATAATTACGATCAGGCGTTGTCTGAGATCGATAGCCGGCTTGAAGAAGACCCCGGCCAACCGGATCTCTACATCAAAAGAGCTGAGATCACGGCTGAAATAGCTCAAGAAGTAAACCCCGAACTCAGAAAAGATCACTATAATCGAATTGTTGATGATTTTAGTGCCTCAGCTGAAATGGGAGCCAATGAAACCCAGCTGGCAACCATTGATAGTCTGAGACAACAATATTGGAAAACTGAACATAACTCCGGGTTGCGTATTTTTGAAGCTGATAATGCTGACAATGTTTATCAGACGGCAAAAAGCCATTTCTTAAATGCTCTCATCATTCGCCCTGATGCTGTAAGTTCATACAAAAACCTGGCTGTTGCTGAATTTAACCTGGGTAATCTTGATGCAGCTATAAGAAGTTTAGAAAATGCTGTAGACAGCAGTAATGAACCTTCTGCTGAATTATATGAAAACCTGGGATATCTGTATCTGGAAAAAGGTAACCCGGCAACTGCTGCAGAATACTACGAAATGGCCAATACGGATATGAGTGAAGACATTAATCTCGCTTATGGGCTGGTAAACGCCTATATATCCAATTTTAACCATGAAGCAGCGGCCTCCATGTTAGAAACACTCGTGGAGGAGTATCCTGACAATGCTAATTTGAGAAATGTTTATGGTACTCAGCTTTATGAGATCACCTCTGAGATCATGGCTGATCTCAAAGAAGCCT
Organism: Gracilimonas sp. B-17; assembly: GCF_056857935.1. Lineage (NCBI taxonomy): Bacteria > Pseudomonadati > Balneolota > Balneolia > Balneolales > Balneolaceae > Gracilimonas > Gracilimonas sp. B-17. The sequence continues at coordinate 256,609 of NZ_JBSXOA010000012.1, read as the reverse complement.
ATGAAGAAAATGATACCTCTTTGGCCGAGCAGATCAAAATGGAAGCGATAGGTATGGGCGAAGAAGCTGAAACACAACTTATTGAAGCATTCAAAAGAGATACTTCGAATACTGAATACCTGGAAAGTCTTGCTGTTTTTTACAATAATCTTGCAGCTAATTATCTATCTATAGCAAAAGTAGCTTTTGAAGATGATCAGGATGAGTTGAGAAACAGAGCTGACAGACTCATCGATTTTGCCACTGATTATTATGGTAGATTAAGTGAGATGGACCCTAATAACAGTACATACAATAGCAAGCTTACAACGTTGAATAAACTGAAGAATAACTAATCAAAGAACTGCGGCTTTAAATTATATATGAAATTTAATACCAAGACCATCCACGCCGGTCAGAAACCAGAAGAAACATCCGGTGCGGTAATGCCTCCTATCTTTCAGACATCTACCTATGCACAGGAAGCTCCTAACAAGCACAAGGGATACGACTATGCAAGAGTTGGGAATCCTACCAGAACTGCGCTTGAAAAAATGATAGCAGGCCTTGAAGGGGCTGATGAAGCGGCTTGTTTCTCGAGTGGAGTAGCGGCCATGGACGCCCTTATGAAAATGCTGCGTCCCGGCGATCATGTGATTACCACTAACGATCTTTATGGCGGTTCATACAGGCTATTCACAAAGGTATTTGAACCTTATGGTATCAACTTCACCTTTGTTGATATGACAGATCTTGAGAAAGTGAAAGCAGCTGTCACAGATCAAACAAAATTGATGTGGATCGAAACCCCAACAAACCCATTACTTCGGGTTGTGGATATTAAAGCACTTTCTGACCTTGCGAAAGAAAATGATATTCTTACTGTTGTAGATAACACCTTTGCTTCCCCCTACCTTCAAAGACCATTGGAGATGGGAGCAGATGCGGTCTTGCATTCTGCAACCAAATATCTGGCCGGCCACTCAGATGTGATCCACGGGGCCGTTGCAAGTTCCAATGATAAGATCATGGAAAATTTAAGGTTTCAAACCAAAACATCCGGTGCCGTACCCGGACCTATGGACTGTTATCTTACACTTAGAGGCATTAAAACGCTTAGTGTAAGAGTTCAACGATCCGTAGAAAATGCCAAGCAGATCGCTTATTACCTGGAATCTCACTCTAAGGTAGGGTCTGTAAATTATCCCGGTTTATCCTCTCATCCCCAGCATGAACTTGCTGCCAGGCAGATGGATGACTTTGGAGCAATGCTATCTTTTACTTTAAAAGATGACTCCATTGAAGCTGCAGTGAATTTTATGAGTAATACCAAGATTTTCACACTGGCTGAAAGTTTGGGAGGGGTTGAATCACTCATCAGTCACCCGGCATCCATGACCCATGGTTCTATTCCAAAAGAAGTCAGAGAAAAGGCCGGACTTCAGGATTCTCTGATCAGAATATCTGTTGGAATTGAGGATGCAGAAGATCTGATCACTGACCTGGATCAGGCATTTTAAATAAGAATATTCTTTAAGACAGATAATACTGTAATTGCCAGGAAAAGCGCTTTCAGAACAAACAATCAAAATTATTAGATCATGCGAGAAGTAGTAATAGTATCAGCAAAACGAACACCATTGGGTGGATTTGGAGGAAGTCTTTCTTCTTTCTCAGCTCCGGAATTAGGGGCATCTGCCATTCTTGAAGCCGTAAAATCAGGCGGAATAAAAACAGATGATGTTCAGGAAGTATTAATGGGTAACGTTCTTTCAGCAGGTGTTGGACAGGCTCCGGCACGGCAGGCAGCTTTAAAAGCCGGTTTATCTGAACGCACTCCATCAACAACAGTAAATAAAGTATGTGCTTCCGGAATGAAGTCAGTTATGATCGCCGCTGATCAGATCCGACTCGGTGAGGCCGACATTATTGTTGCCGGTGGTATGGAAAGTATGAGCAACGTTCCTTATTACTTACCGAAAGAGCGATTTGGGGCTAAATACGGTCATTCAAAAGTTGAAGATGGCATTGTTAAGGACGGGCTCTGGGATGTATATAATGACTACCTGATGGGAAATGCAGGAGACCTTTGCGGAAGAGAATGTAACATCAGTCGTGAGGAACAGGATGAATATGCCATCACATCCTACAAGCGAGCCATTGAGGCCACTGAAAAAGGTTATTTTAAGGATGAGATCATCAAAATGAAGGTCAAAGACCGTAAGGGCAATGTGACCGAGGTTGAAAAGGATGAAGAACTTGATAAAGTAAGATTTGATAAGATCCCACAACTGCGCCCTGTATTTGACAAAGAAGGAACAGTAACGGCAGCTAATGCTTCCTCTATCAATGATGGGGCTGCGGCATTGCTTGTCATGAGTGCGGATAAGGCAAAAGAGCTTGGATTAAAGCCTTTGGCTAAGATCTTAAGCAGTGCAAGTGCTGCCAAAGCACCTGAATGGTTCACTACAGCACCTGCTGATGCCATTCCTATTGCATTGAAAAAGGCAGGACTTACCAAAAATGATATCGACCTTTTTGAGATCAATGAGGCTTTTTCTGTAGTTGCTCTTGCCAACAATCAGATCTTAGAGCTAGACCCTGAAAAAGTAAATATTCATGGCGGTGCAGTAAGTATTGGCCATCCACTTGGATGCTCCGGAGCCAGGATCCTGGTAACATTGATCCACGCTTTACGAAGAACCAAAGGTAAATACGGTTGTGCTGGTATATGCAACGGTGGTGGCGGTGCCTCGTCTATGGTCATCGAAATGCTTTAATAATGATACAGAGCCCGTTTTTTATACGGGCTCTTTTTTATTGACATTATTACTTCACCGATATATAATACAAGGGTATAAAACACGTAACTAAATTGTAAATCAGTTACGGTTCATCATTCGAGCAGGCAGAGTACTTCAACACCTCTCCAATTAATATTAATCCGAAGCACTACGCTCTATAGGAAAATAGCTACTAAACTTTAAGCGTTACCAAACGCACCCAGTAATTAATATCATATATGCTAAACAAGCTGCTAATTTTCAGTGGTTTGCTTTGCTTATTTTTTGTCGGAACCGTAAACGGTCGGCAACTTAAAGTAGTAGCAGAAACAAGTACCTTTACAGACTATGAGTTTGTAAATAAGGGGCATGAATTGATCCCCTCTATTGGTCTAATGATACCAATATCAGCTAATTCTTCCCCTTATCAAATACTCGAACAAAACATAGTTACTGTACGGGAATCGATCGGGAAAGAAAGAGCAATGGTCCTGAATCTGCAACGAACTGATTCTCCCCTTATCGAGCAATCGGAAAGAGGCATTCACCGCGGCAGAACTGTGAGACCTATCAGCATTAATGTTACCAGGTACAGCGACAATGAACTGCTTATAGCAGAATACCTAAAACTCAGGGTTTATAAGAGTCGTTCAACCTCTTTCAGCAGTAAATCCGCCTCCACAGTATTGATGAATGAGGGGCTGTTTGCTTCGGGCGTTTGGTATAAGATCCCGGTTCAGGAATCCGGCCTTTATGAGCTCAATTCAGAGTACCTGGAAGAACTCGGTTTAAACCTTTCTAGCATCGATCCGGATCTTATTCAGATCTGGACCACTAAAGGACACCCACTTCCAGAATCGAACAGTGAATCCCGGCCCCAATTGACTCAGGTTCCTATTATAGTTCAGGGTGATTCTGATGGAAACTTTGATGAACAGGATCGGATCATTTTCTATGGAAGTTCACCGAATTCCACTTTGAGACAAAATGGGGTATATAGTCATTCGGTACATCCCTATAGCAACCACAACTATGTTTTCCTGGGAATTGGAAACGAACAGGGGCTCAGATTAACCGAGACCTCGATCACAGGTACTCCAAACAGGATCGTTGATACATTCAGGGACTTTATATGGATCGAGGAAGAGATCTTCAAGGCAGAGGAACAGATCAAGTCTGGCAGAAACTGGCTGGGCATGCAATTTCCAGCCTCATCCGATGGTGTTTTTCAGGAAATTTTTTCTGATACCTTACCGGGACTGTCATCAACAGCTTCTCTGGAAATTTCAGGGCAATTTGTAAACCGGTCAACTTCTACAGCTTCCTTCAACATTCGCCTGAATGGTTCCTCTATCCGGTCGTTATTTCTACCGGCATCCGGATCCTACACCAGCAGTGAATGGAGAGCAGGTGTTTCAGCTTCGTTCAGTACCACTGTTGCGGCACCCACTAACACCGATATTCTGAACTTCGAAGCAGCCTACGATCACAATGCAACCGGATCTACAGGTTTTTTTGACTGGCTTAGAATTACAGCCACCAGATCACTGAGTGCCGAGAATGGGCGTCTGTTATTTTATTCACCTGAAGATGGCACATCGAATGAGATCACTGAATATCAGATAAGTGGCTTCAATGTAACTCCTTTTGTCCTGGAAGTTACTGACCCGTTATCCCCTACCCTGCTTAATGTATCCACTCAAAATGATAGTCATAGATTCAAACACTACTCAGGCATAGATCGAAAATATATTGCACAAACAAATTTATTTACCCCTGAACCCGGTTCGGTTATTCCCAATCAGGACCTTAAAAGAATTGCCTTTTATCCTGAGTATGTGATCATCACTGCCGAAAACTACCTGTCCCAAGCCAGGGATCTGGCTGATTACCGTGAACAGGTTGACGGGATGACATCCGTTGTGGTCACACAAAATCAGATCCTAAATGAATTTTCGGGTGGTGTTAATGATCCTTCTGCCATTCGGGATTACCTGAAATTCCTTTATGAAAAGGCAATTTCAGATGGTCAAACCCCACCTAAATACGTCTTACTTTTTGGTGATACAACTTTTGATTACAAGGGCATTATCGAAGATGGCCATACCAATTATGTATTGACCTATCAAAGTGAAGAGTCGCTGCATAGAACTGAATCTTATGCAACTGACGACTTCTTTGGATTTCTTGACACTGTAGAAGGCGAAATGGATGTTAACGGAAGTGGAGTAACTCCATCCAGTTACCTGCTAGATGTCGGCGTTGGCAGGATACCGGCTCAAACACAGTCTGAGGCAACTATTGCAGTACAAAAGATAAGAACATATGAAAGTCCTGAGACACGTGGAAACTGGCAAAACCTATTCACTTTCGCTGCAGATGACGACTTCCCTGATATTGAATTGAATAGGGATCTTCACGTCCTGAATGCTGATGAAACCGCAAATCTTATGGATATTTATGAACCGGGCGTTCGGCTGAATAAGATCTATCAATTCGCTTATAATGAAGAGATCACCGGTGTCGGGCGAAGAATTCCGGGTGCCTCACAGGCGTTTATAAATGCTTTCAATCAGGGTACATTGGTAATGAACTATTCCGGTCATGGAAATGAGCAGACACTCTCAGATGAACAACTTTTTGTTACTGAAAGTATTCCAAATCTTACAAATAACGATAAGCTATCAGTATTGGTAACTGCAACGTGTCAGTTCGGAAGGTATGACGATATCGATGCTCAATCAGGAGCTGAACAATTACTGTTTTCAGAAAATGGGGGCGTCATTAGTGCTTTCACTACTACCCGAGTCGTGTATACAGGGGCCGGAATCTCATCCAGAAATAACTTTGGATTGAATGTGGTCCTATCTCAAAAAATGGTAGAACGAGACCAAAATAATTCTGCTCTTCGGTTTGGTGATATTTTCATGAACACCAAAAATACATTGCTAAATGGTTCGCCTATCATTACATCCCGTAATAGTAAGAAATTCATATTTTTGGGTGATCCTGCTGCAAAATTTCAGCTACCTGTTCAAAAGACTCATATCACATCTATCAACGATTATACTGAGTCGGGACAGGATACCGTTATTACCATCAAAGGGTTGGATACGGTAACATTGAGTGGTCAAATGACCGATTTTTCGGGTGATCTCATTACCAACTTTTCAGGTCAGGCTAATATTACAGTATATGATGCTGAACGCACTGTACCCCTGCCTTCTGATCGTACCTGGGTTCAGGAAGACCGGTGTTATCTTGATGACTGTCGGTACACCGTTGAAAATGATATTCTTTTTAAGGGGAAGGCAGGCATTCAAAACGGGCAATTCACTTCAACGTTTGTTGTACCAAAGGACATCTCATTTTCTGACAGCACGGGAAGAATTGTTATCTATGCGAATGATGAACGTTTCACTGCCGGTGGGTCATTCACCAAATTACGGTTCAACGGGATCAATGAGAACGCTGTTAATGACGGCCGCGGACCTGAAATGGATATTTACCTAAATGATGACCGCTTCGTTAACGGTAGCCTAGTCAATGATTCGCCGGATTTGATCATCGACCTTGAGGATCCGTCAGGAATTAACACGACCGGAACCGGTGTTGGGCATGAGATCATTGCAACCATCGATACACAACCGGAACAAACGTTCGTTCTAAATGATTTTTACGAAGGGGATATTGATGACTTTACCAAAGGCCGTATTGAATATCCATTGGATGATCTTCCCGATGGCAGTTACACACTAAAGGTTCGGGCCTGGGACGTTCACAATAACCCATCAGAAAAGGAAGTCTTCTTTGAAGTTGCGGCACAGAATGGACTTGAGATCCGAAATGTATTTAACTACCCGAACCCTATGAATAATGTGACACGATTTTCATTTGAACATAATCAGCCGGGTAATCCGTTAGATGTATCAGTACAGATCTACACTTTAAGTGGAAGACCCGTACAACACTTGCAAAATCAGATTATTACCAACAGTTCTTATGCCAGTATTTCATGGGATGGGCATGACCGGGACCGGGATCGTTTGGGTAACGGCACTTATATTTATGTACTTCGAGTTACAGCTGATACCCCTGAAGGGAGACAGAAAACAGAAAAAATAGAAAAACTTGTGATCATTCGATGATCCATAACTTTACCTCAAAAACACTTATATTTATTTTAAAATTTAGCATCATGAAAAAAATATTATTCTTCTTTGTTGCCGGAATATTTTTATCTATTCCAGCTATTTCGAAAGCACAGGTAGCAATAACCGCGGTTCCTTTTCTTCAAATAGAACCGGACTCAAGAGCTGCCGGTATGGGAAACACCGGTGTGGCTATAGCTGATAATGCTTCTGCATATTTTTGGAACCCAGCCGGACTTGCCTTTCAGGAAGACTATAATCAAGCGAGTATCACTCACTCTAATTGGCTTGCCAATTTTAATGTCAGTGATCTTTTTTACGATAATGTAGTTGGTAAATTTCATATTCCGGGTGTTGGAAACATCGGAACTCACCTTACCTACCTGAATATGGGTGAGCAGGTTGTAACTGACGAGACAGGGCCTGAACCGATCTCCAGATTCAACAGTTATGAGATCGCTTTTGGTGCGTCCTATGGTTATAAACTAAACGAAAAGCTTGCCCTGGGAACCAGCCTCAGGCTGATCTACTCGAGTTTGGCCAGTGGAACATCGATCAGTGCACAAAAAGTTAATCCCGGCAGCAGCGTTGCCTTAGACCTTGCTCTCCTTTATAAGACCGATCCCTTTTTAGTTGGTGGCCGAGAAGCCAGGTTCAGCGCAGGTACCAATCTTTCCAATATTGGACCGGGAATCCAATACACGGACAATGCCCAAAAAGACCCCCTGCCAACGGTTCTGAGATTTGGCTGGGCATTTGATCTTGACCTCGATGATGAAGGTATCAACCGTATCACATTTGCCAACGATATTTCAAAAGTGATGGCCAGAACCGAACTGGAAACCAGTGGTGGCGATACAACAAGTGTGGCATCTGGACCTATTAAAGCACTCTTCAATTCATGGGGAAGTTATACGAGACTTGATGGAAATAATCTTGTTGAAGTTGGACTACTGCAACAATTTATGATCGGAGCCGGACTTGAATACTGGTATGCTGATCAGTTTGCACTTCGCGGAGGGTATTATTTTGAAGACCCACAAAATGGTGACAGAGAATATATCACCTTTGGTGCCGGTATCCGGTACAATATTTTAGGTGTTGATTTCAGTTATATCAAAACGCTTGAAACTGATCACCCGCTTGCCAACACTTTGCGATTTAGTTTACTCATCGATTTTTAATCTATGTATAAATTCAGGTATCTCATGAAAAGCATGTTAGTATTTAGCATGCTTTTTGTTTTTTATGAACATGCCACCCCACTTCAGGCACAAACTATGCCTGCTGCTCGCAACCATGCGATATCTGCTTCTTCCCCCTCATTATCTGATCTTCAACCCCTTGATGCCACGGGTACATTGAATGTTGTGGCCATTATGGTAGAATTTCAACCCGATGATGACCGATTGACCACCGGTACCGGAATATTTGGCAGCAATGGAATGGAGGGACTTCCTTTTCTGACTAGAGCAGAAGACGTAAGGATCGAACCTCTTCCCCATGATCGCGCATATTTTGAAGCTCATTTAGAATTTGCAAAGAATTACTTTGAACGATCCTCTGACGGTCAACTCACCATCAACTATCGGGTGTTGCCTGATGTGTACCGCCTTCCAAACAGTATGTCATATTATTCACCGACCGGGGAAACATTCACCTATGAAAAATTAGCGGTACTTGCACAGGATGCATGGCAACAGGTTGAAAATGGCCCTGATTTCGATGGAGCCGGTCTTGATCCTGAAAATACTGCATTTGTGATCTTTCACGCCGGAGTCGGTAGAGATATTGAACTCACCGGTACCAATCTAGACATCACTCCTTATGATATTCCTTCCATCTACCTGCGCAAAAATGACCTTGGGGTATTACTTGACCAACAAAATTTTGATGGTTTCCCTGTAAACAACGGTAACTTGCGCATTACCAACTCGATGATCATCCCACGTACAGAAAGTCGGCGTGGACTTGACATACAGGATAATGAATTTGTATTACCTCTATCTATCAATGGACTACTGGTGGCTTCTATAGCCAGCCATCTTGGTTTGCCAGACCTCTTTAATACTGAAACCGGTGAGCCGGGTATTGGTCGATTTGGACTCATGGATGGTGCCGGGTTTTTTGCCTATAACGGTCTGCTTCCCCCTGAGCCCTCTGCCTGGGAAAAGACGTATCTTGGGTGGGAAACTCCATTTGAAGCAGATCCCAGCTCCAATACCCCCATTGAACTACCGGCGGCTTCACTCAATTCAGTGAACAGCATAGCCAAAGTATCCTTATCCCCATCAGAATACTTTCTTGTGGAGAACAGACACCGGGATCCATTGGGAAACGGCCTGACACTGACCATTCAAACCCCTCAGGGAAACCTTATTCAGCAAACTTTTACCAATGAAGACGAAGATTTCGTCTTTCAGCAAGAGGATTTTGATAAACTATTAGAAGCGGGAGTGGTCATAGATGCCTCAAACTTTGATTTCAGTCTTCCGGGTGGTTTAGATACCGGACAAGATTCAAATAACCCACAGGATGACCGCTATTTAAACGGAGGTATGCTTATATGGCATATTGATGAAAGGGTCATCAGTCAGAATCTGGCTTCAGGCTCAGTAAATGCAGATCCTGATCACCGCGGTATAGATCTTGAGGAGGCAGATGGAGCCCAGGACATAGGCTTTGAAATTCCGGGAGCTTTTAATAACAATGCCTCCTTTGGAACAGCCTTCGACTTTTGGTGGGCTGGCAATGATTATAGGGTGATCCTCGAAACCGGGTCAGAGATCTCACTTTATGAAAATCGATTCGGTCCAGACACTACCCCTGATAATAGCAGTAATTCGGGCTCACCCTCTTTTTTTGAATTGTATGACTTTTCGGATAACCTGCCCGTATCATCTTTTAGCATCAGAGGCGCAGACCCTTATGATAATCACTACACTTCAGCTCTTAATGTACAGTTAGATCCGGATCTGGATTTTTTTACTTCAAATGATCCGTATTACACTTCATTTCCTCTCTCACTTACTATTTATGAAACTCAAATTGATACCTTTCTTATCATCCCCTCTTCTTCCGGTGTTCTGGCAGTGAACCTCTCCGGCCCGACACAGGATGTGTTCCAACTTTCGGACGTTCCGGTTCAACAACCTTATGTGGGTGATCTCCTCATTTTAGCGGAAAAACCCGATCTGGGCGATACTGATATCAATTTGGCAGCTCTTGTGTGGAACAGCCAATCCAATAGCTTTGATACTACATGGACTTCCACAGTTCCGGCAAACAGAGGTTTTCTGAGTTCTCAATCCGATCAAATACTCCATGCCGATCACACGAATACCGGGATCGACCTCACAAATGGAAGTACCTTAATTCTGCAACCCGACCCATTTCAGCGGTCCTCGATCGTTGGCGGTGTTTATGCGGAGATCACAAATTCAATACTTACTTTATCATCTGATCCTTATATAAATGTTCAGCTTGGAAGCGGTAATTACCGGGAGTATGTAGGATCAATTCAGCTCGGTGATCAGCTGTTATATTTCCTTTTGCAGGACGATTCTTATTCGCTCCTTGATACGGATGCTCTTAACCTGATCACACCTATTTTTGAGGGACCGGATATGGAATGGCCTGCCCTGTCTGAAAACGCCGGAACATACTTTATCGACAGACAACATAATCAGCTTGTTGGACTGAACAGGTCTGGTGGTATTGAATCTAACACTCCAATTCCTGCACCTGATCAGATCAAATTTATTGGCACCCCCTTAATTACCGGATCCACCGAGACCGGTAGAAAGACTTTTTATATTGTTGGGCAGAACCAAAACTCATTGGATCTGTATGCCTATGATTCAGAGGGAAACCTGCTTGAAGGATTCCCGCTTTATGTTGGAGGTGCCATGGGTCAAGATCTGCAACCGATTCACCCGATCATTCATAATGATGAACTATTTGCTGTTTCACACGATGGTAATCTTCGATCCTGGAAGCTTAGAAATATTCAAACAACAGAATGGAATTCCCGATACGGAGAATTCAGATTCAATAAACATAATGCCAATGTTCAGAAAAGTGAACCTGATGATGAAAATTCATATGGTGTCCTTAATAAATCTGAAACCTATAACTGGCCAAACCCCGCCGATGACGTCACACATCTCCGCTTCCAGATAGCCCCACCGGGTGGAACCGTAGAGATCACTATCATCACTGCAGGAGGGCAGATCATTTTTAAGAACACTTATCAATCTGCCGGAGGTTTTCCGGAAGATATTGAGATCGACACCGGGAACTGGCAAAGCGGTGGATATATTGCCCGGGTCAAGGCCAGGGTTGATGGTAAAACAGACTCAAAGATCTACAAGATCGGGATCGTTCATTGAGATCAATCAGAATCTACATATTATTCACTGCTCTGTTACTGGTTCTGCCTCATCAGATCGCCCTGGCTCAAACAGATGTTCAGCTATATGATTATCCACATAATCATCTTAAGTGGTTTACTATTGAAAGTGACCACTTCCTCATCCACTTTCAGGAAGGGAACAGCCGTTCTGCTAAAGTGGTGTCCCGGATCGCTGAGGAGGTCTATGACCCCATCACTTCATTATATCGACATGAACCTTCTGAGAAGGTCAGCATTGTGCTCAAAGACCGTGAAGATTATTCAAATGGTGCAGCCTATTTCTTTGACAACAAGATCGATATCTGGTTACCGGCTTTAGATACTCCACTCCGTGGTACGCACAACTGGATGAGAAATGTAATAGCTCATGAGTTTGTGCATATCGTACAGATCCAGAAAGGAATGAAACGATCCCGAAAGATCCCTGCATTTTATTTTCAATGGTTATCGTATGAGGATGTCCGTCGTCCTGATGTATTATATGGTTTTCCTAACGGATTGATAACCTTTCCCTTTGCCACAGTTAACGTACCGGCATGGTTTGCAGAAGGTACAGCACAATATCAGACAAATGGATTATTCTATGATACCTGGGACAGTCACCGTGATATGATTCTGCGCTCAAGGATATTGAGCGGGACCCAATTCACACTTGCCGAAATGGGAACCTTTTCATCCAAAAACAGTCTCGAGCGGGAGACCGTATACAATATGGGTTATGCCTTTGTTATCTATCTGGCTGATCGGTTTGGTGAAGACATTCTTCGGGATATAACAGTGGCTTTGAGCGAAAAGGGTGTTTATGATATATCCAATGCCATTGAATTAGCAACCGGTATTGCCGGGCAAGAGGTATATGATGACTGGATCCGTGAACAAAAGGCATTCTACCTACAAGCCATTGAGAATATTTCGGCATCACCATCGTCCGTTGTTGAAGGGAACGGCTTCTTCAATTTCTACCCACAGGTTTCGCCGAGTGAAGGCCAGGTTGCCTATCTGTCAAATAAAGGCTTGGATAGTGGAATACTCACACTATACATAAAAGACCGGCGTCATAAGTCTCAAGAGATTGCCCTGGTCAGTGAACTGGATAATGAAACGCTTACTTCACATTTGAGTTTATTGGATAATAAGCCAACTTATCTTGTTAGCTCTATTTCTTATGCACCTTCGGGAGATAAAATTGTCTACTCCACCAATAAAAGAAATGCGGTAGGAGAGTTTTATAGAGATCTCTTCATCTTCGACCTGGAGACCGGGAACACAAACCGGTTGACAAACAGCGCGCGACTTCAGTTTCCCAACTGGAGTAACGACGGCAGGATCATAGCTGCGGTTCAAAACGAAACCGGCACTCAAAACCTGGTCTTTTTATACCCGGATTCACCGGATTCGATAATGAAAATAACAAATTTTACTGCTGGCCAGACGGTTTCAGTCCCTGCCTGGAGTGCCGATGATAAAAAAATATACTTTGCTTCTTCAAACCTCAGTAACCGAAATATTTATGTGGTAGATGTACAAAGCCGTGAGATCAAACCTGTTCTTGAAAATGAATACATTGATTTTCGTGACCCGCATGTTGGCCCGGAGGGTGAGTACCTGTACTATTCAGCAAATTATGAAGGAATTCACAATATCTACCGAAGTACTTTGGATGGCAGTGATGTACAAAGGTTAACTTCTGTGATAGGTGGTGCCTTCATGCCTGCGGTTACCAAAGATGGCTTCCTTTATTTCTCTGAATACGCTGACAACGGATATCGGATCAAGTTAGCGGATCGGGCTACATTAATGAATCACGACCATTCTGGTACATATTACCTTCCATATGCGGGTGAAACTGTACAACATCAGATGCCTGACCCATACATTCAGTACCTCAATGATTTTGATGACTCTGATATCAAACCCTTTAACGAACGGGAAATAGCTATTGCTGATACGGGTACATTTGATTTTAGCCTTTCAGATCTTAGTAACCATCAAAATAGGCAATTCAGGGAGTATGAGAGTACCTACACCGGCTTTAGTTTTTTTCCCGTGCTTAGATTCGATAATTATTCAAAAGAATATGGCAATAACGGCTCTTTGATCAAGAATGGATACGTAGGAAAATTGGGGCAAAACCTGCTGAGGGATGCAAAAGTAGGCACCTATTTTTCTTCCAGAGACGTGATCGACCGACTCAGTATTTTTGGAGGATTGATGGTAGGACCCGCCTCTCAGCCGGCTGAAAGTATTGGTGGATTTTTCCGCCCCGACCGCCTGTTTGGCTTGGATCGTGATGCCTTTTTGATCGCAGAACACCGGGGACTTCCCTTTATAGAAAAAAGCTGGTCTCCTACGGTATCTATTGAATTATATAACATGCGACGAAATGTATCAGATGGTCTTTCTATAGAGGAATTTCCCTGTACATCCTGTTTGCCAGATACCACCTATACTGACATCGCTTACAACATATGGGAAGCCGGGCTATTCTTCAGAAGTAAACTTAACCGCAGAAGTATGCTGGAATTGGGAATTTCTTACAGTCCATACAGGGTCTCAACGGAGAGCTTTTACTCTCGTGAGCTCCGTCAACAAGTGAGCGGAAGTTCATCGGAGTATTTTAAGGGTACTACACTTTCAGCCTCCTATACCTTCGACTATTATATGTACTCTAATGATGCAGATATTGCACCTCTTGGCTTAAAGGGGTATTTGCGTTATCAGTATCAACCCTCAAAGCTCTTGGAGGAATATGAGATAGAGGACGGTTCACTTTCCCCGGTATTTAATGAACAGAAGAACCACTCGACGGAGTTACATCTCCGTTATGGATTTAAAACGATCGGTGATCAGGCATTTCAAGCCAGGGTCAGGGGATTTCATTATTTTAATGATCCCGATGATTCATTTTATACAGATTATATTGGAGGGTTCATGGGCATGCGCAGTTACCCATACTTTGCATTGGGTGGCAATACCACCGCTTTTAGTTCCCTTTCCTGGTTCGCCCCCGTTTGGAGAGGTATTCATACCCAAAAAGGACCATTCACCATAGATAAGATCTTCGCCCGCTTCTTCTTTGAAACCGGGAACGGCTGGAAAAGCCCATTTGACACCGGTAACAAACTCAAGTCAGGATTAGGGGCTGAACTCCGGATTGCGATGAACGGCTTCTACTTATTTCCTTTAAAATTCTTCATCAGTGGGTCTTATGGACTCGACCAATTCAGCCTCACCCTGCCAGACGATTTCATTACCAATTCAGGTTCTAATCGGGTAACATATGGACAGGAATTATTATTCCATTTTGGTTTAACCTTTGATTTTGAGTTGTTATGAGATCAATAAATGCAATTTACATTCTGTTGACATCCTTAATACTGACCTCGGTCTGTCAAGCTCAGTATGTAACCGATTTTACAAATGAGATCTTCATTGATTCAGTATCAGATTCTAAAACCGAACCAGAATCTTTGATAACAAAAAGGTCCTTTGTCAGTTCCGCTTCAGTTATTGATCTCCCCAGGCAAAATCCCGGTGCTGCATTTTTGGCCTCAGCGGTTCTTCCCGGAGCAGGGCAGGCAGCAAACAAAAAATGGGTTCGGGCCGGAGTCTATTTCACTGCTGAGGTGGTGGGGTTGATCTATCACCTTGATAGAAATGCAAAAGCCCGAAAGCAGGAACGAGCATACGAACGGTTCACTCATCAAAACTGGAGCGTAGTAGCATATGCTGAGTGGTTGGTCAATTACTCACAGATCCATGGCATTGACAACAACTGGCAGAGTCTTCAGGCTCAGCTATCCGGAATCTCACCTGATTGGAGTGATACAAGAAATGACTGGGATCAAATCCCGCTAAATATTCTTCATGATGTAGAAGCATCTACACCCTTTTATTTTAAGGACCGGATTGGAAGTAACTTTTCCCATTTGTTACCAAATTATGGATCCCAGCAATACTACGAACTCATCAGCAAGTACTACCAATATCAGCCCGGTTGGCTCGACTGGTATAATGAGTTGACCACCTCTCCTACTCAAAATGAGGCCATGTACCGTTATTTCTGGAATGGAACTGATCAACCTTTTTCACTCTTTTATGAGGGCCGGGACCGTGCTGAAGAATTTAATGATAACTACCGCGTTGCAGGGAACATACTGAAACTGATCGTGGTAAATCATGTTGTATCGGCTTTCGATGCTTTTTTTACTGTACAGTTAAAAAACAGCCGGATCGAAACACAAACTCATTTGATGCAGCTCGAGCAATTTTCAGTAACCTGGCACTTTTAACCCGCCAATAGTTCCCGTATTTTATGGACATGATCAAATATCTATTCACGAATAAGTACTTTTATATCAGTTTGGGAGGTCTTGTAGTTTTTATAGCTGCCTCCATATTTATCGCAGATAAGTGGGTCCTTCCCTCCTACACAAATTACAATGAAGGTATTACCGTACCTGATGTAACAAAGGTATCTTTGGAAGAAGCAGAAACACTTTTGACAGGTTACGGATTACGTTTTGAAGTAGCCGAACGCAGGGCAAATGCAGCTTACCCGGCTGATTATGTGATCGATCAAAATCCGGAAGCCTCGATCATCGTTAAGCCGAATCGAAAAATTTACCTCACTGTAAATACTGAAGTTAAACCCCAGGTCGAGGTTCCAAAAGTTGTCGATTTCTCACTTAGAAATGCAGAAATACAACTTCAGAATTACGGCTTAAAAGTCGGCAGCCGCAGCTACGAATCTAACCGCTTCAAAAATGTGGTATTAAGACAGTCCATTCCTGCCGGTACCACAGTTGAAAAAGGAGCCGTTGTGGACCTTGTGATCAGCGACGGACTTGGCGACCGCATGGTAACCGTACCGGAAATTATTGGGCTCAGGCTTTCAGAAGCACAGGTCAAACTAAGAGAAGCCGGCCTCAATGTAGGGGAAGTACAATTCCGCCCAACGCGTGATGTACTGCCAAACACTGTTCTTGATTTCACCCCTAAGCAACAGGAACTCAGGGAAGGTGAAACACTTGATCTAACGATTTCGGAACGCTTTGAAGTTGAAGAAGAAAGTGAAGGCGGTGCGGTCATAATTGATTCTACCGGAACTTCATCTAATACTCCACCTGACTCATTAAATAACAATCGATCTAACTCTAATAAATAAAGTTAAATGAATTTCGAGCTACCCATTCTTGCACCTTCCATTCTTGCAGCAGATTTTACCAAATTGGGAGAAAATATTCAGGATGCATTAAAAGGCGGGACCTCATGGATCCATTGTGATATTATGGATGGGCATTTTGTACCCAATATCAGCTATGGTCCGGGGGTCGTTAAAGCTGCAAAAAAAGCAGCCCCAGAAGCTTTTATAGATGTTCATTTAATGATCGAGAATCCGGATGATTATGTTGAGAATTTCGTGGAAGCCGGAGCCGACCTGATATCCGTTCACTACGAAACCTGCCCTCACCTGCACCGATCAATTCAGAATATAAAGAAATATGGATTGATGGCCGGAGTGGTAATTAATCCGGCAACACCTGTCAGCTGTATTGAACCGATCCTTCAGGACGTGGATCTTGTACTGATCATGAGTGTAAACCCGGGTTTTGGCGGACAAAGTTTTATAGAATCAAGCTATGAGAGATTATCTGAACTTGCGGCCATCAGAGACAGTAAAGAACTCAGTTTTCTGATCCAGGTAGACGGAGGCGTGAACCCAAGAAATATTTCCAAAGTTGCCAAGGCAGGAGCTGATGTACTTGTGGCCGGCAGTAGTGTTTTCAGTGCAGAAGACATTACAGCACGGGTTCAGGAACTGACCGAGAAGATTCAATGATCCTGAAAAATGGGTTATTGACAATCTCATCCACTGATCTCATTTCTCTGCTTAAATCCTTATCTTGTACGTTCTCATTTAACTTAATTTTGCAGCTATAAAAGACGACAAAACACTTATCGACAAAGTTATCGAATTACAGGGAGCCGATCCTATGGCACTCTTCGGATTACATGATCACAATCTCATTGCCCTGGACAAGGCCTTCCCGGAAACCAAGTTCAATGCACGCGGCAACAGACTGAAATTAACCGGTCCGGCTGATGAAATAGAAACAGCCACTTCCGTCATTGAGGGGATGATCGAACTGCTTGACCGTAAAAGTAAGGTAGCTGAAGGTGATGTCAATACCCTGGTCAATTTGAAATCGGGAGAAAGCACTGCCAGCCGGCCTAAGTACCGGGACCTTGACGAAACAGGTGATACTATCATTCACACCCATAACGGTGAAGCTATAACAGCCAAAACGCCGGGACAGCGGCAGATCGTGCAATCATCCACAAAAAACGACATTGTTTTTGCTATCGGTCCGGCAGGCACGGGCAAGACCTACACCTCCGTGGCTTTGGCTGTTCAGGCTTTAAAAAACCGCAAGGTTAGAAAGATCATTCTGGCCAGGCCGGCCGTTGAAGCCGGTGAGAACCTTGGATTTCTTCCCGGAGACCTCAAAGAAAAGATAGATCCTTACTTAAGGCCCCTGTACGATGCCCTTGAAGATATGATCGACAGAGACCGTCTGGAACTAAACCTTACAAAAAACGTGATCGAGATCGCTCCCCTTGCCTATATGAGGGGCAGAACTTTGAACAATGCCTTTGTGATCCTGGATGAGGCACAAAATGCGACTAACACACAGATGAAAATGTTTCTGACCCGAATTGGTTTTAACAGCCGGGCCATAATAACAGGTGACATCACCCAAACCGACCTGCCTCGCCGGCAGCATTCCGGGTTGATCTCCATTCAAAAGATCCTGCAGGATATCGAGGGAATTGATTTCGTATATCTCGGAGAAGAAGATGTGGTTCGTCACAAACTCGTGAGAGATATTATCAAAGCCTATGAGAAATTTGAGGACAAAGAGAAGTAACAGAAAATTACTGAGTTTATAGGTTACAAAGTGACAAAGCACTGGTATAATGGTCAAAACTCATCGGGATTTAGAGATTTGGCAGGCGATCAAAAAAAGAATTCAGAAGATTCCTAAATATCAGCATGGGATCACTTATTTATGTAATTCAAACTGAATTGGAAATATCCTATAACCTCAACTATTTGGATGAAGATACTCGCGATATTGAACGCATGATGAGTAGCTTCATATCAACTTTGTAACTTAATTCTATGTTACTCTGTCACTTATCAACAACACCACTAATTCTAAACACACTACCGATTAATTGACTCAATCTAAAAAAACCTATGCTGCTGTTCTGTATGAAGGCACTTTTTCAGTAGGACTTGATAAGAAATTTGTGCGTATTGACCGAAATGATCCTCCGGCTAAAGGTGCTCTGAAGTTATCCCTGAACCCGTTTTTGATCCATACCCCTGAAAGAAATTACATGTTTGACTGTGGTATCGGTGAATTTGGAGAAGATACCGGTCCTGAAACTGTGAGAGAGAATCTTGAACAACATGGTTTGACTGAATTTGATATCACAGATATATTATTGAGTCACCTTCATTACGATCATATTGGTGGCCTGGCTCACCGCGAGAACGGGTATTGGGAACTGACCTTTCCTGAGGCCAAAATTTGGGTGTCTGAAAAAGGCTGGAAGAAAGTCACTGAGAAGGATGAATATTACGATGAGGAAAAAACCGAATTCATATCTTTTTTGGACGCCAAAGCTGATCTTCATTTTCTAAATGAAGAAGATCATCCCTATCCTGAGATAACGGTTCGCAAGATCGGTGGGCATACCGAATACCATCAGGTGTTGCTGTTTAATGATGGTGAGCAAAAATTTCTGCAGGCCGGAGATGTAATAGGAACCAAGGGAGCTGTGAATAGAAAATATGCTGCAAAGTATGACTTCGAACCAAAAGTAAGCCAAAAACGACGGGAAGAATTGACAAAATTAGCCCTGGATGAAGGTTATGTGATAATGTCCTATCATGAGGACAAGCATCCTATGTACAAATTAACATCCTATGACGATAAAACCGGATACTCAACCGAAAATATCGAACCACATGTCCCTGCCTGAGTATATCACCGATATAAAGAATTTCCTTATCAAAAAGGGATTACCTGATAAGATCGACTCTGCCGTGATTCTTGGATCAGGTCTGGGATCCTTTGGTGATCATATTGAGGACCACATATCCATTCCTTATTCTGACATCCCCTCTTTCCCCGATTCAACGGTGATTGGGCATTCCGGAGCTCTGATCTCTGGAATTGTAGAAGGACACTCTGTATTAGCCTTTTCAGGACGATTTCATCATTACGAAGGACATCCATTTTTAAAAACTGTGCTTCCTGTTCAGTTATCAAAAGCATTTGAGATAGACAAACTCATTATCTCCAACGCAGCCGGTGGCATCAACCTACGCTTTAAGGTAGGAGACTTGATGATCATTGACAGTATCATCAAGCAATTTTTCATGATCTCTGAGCCCTCTGCCAAAAACTGGAGCTATGACCTTGAGAGCAGTGCTTTGAGGGTCAAAGAGATCGCATCCGGCCTGGGTATTGATACCCAGGTTGGCACGTACCTTTTTGCCAAAGGCCCAAGCTATGAATCCAAAGCCGAGATCAGAGCTTTCAGATATATGGGTGGAGATGCCGTTGGTATGAGTACGGCTCCTGAGCTTGCAGAGGCAGGCAGACTCGGTGTGAAAGCCGCAGCCATATCGCTAATCACAAATGCCGCTGCGGGAGTGGTGGACCAAAAACTCGATCATGCCGAGGTAAAAGAAGCTGCCGATCAGAAAAAGGACGTCTTTGCAAGGCTCGTCAAAGGACTTATCCGGGATTTTTAGAACAGATCCGGTTCTTAGTAAAAAAAAAAGGGTAATTCATTAATTGAATTACCCTCATGGTATAAATAATTATTGAAATATTGAATTATAAAGGCAGATTGTCGTGCTTCTTCTTTGGCACGGTATCTACTTTATTCTCGCACACTTCCAACTGTTTGATCAGTTTTTCACGTGTCTCTGATGGTAAGATCACGTCATCAATGAAGCCGCGCCCAGCAGCTAAATATGGATGTGCAAAGTTTTCACTGTATTCATCTTCCAATTCCTTTTGTTTTGCTTCCGGGTCATCGGCTTTAGCAATTTCACGGCGAAAGATGATCTCAACTGCCCCCTTGGTTCCCATTACAGCGATCTCAGCTGTTGGCCATGCCACATTGTAGTCTGCACGGATATGCTTAGAGTTCATCACATCATAAGCTCCTCCGTAAGCCTTACGGGTAATAACAGTCATTTTAGGTACGGTCGCCTCACAGAAGGCATACAATAGCTTTGCACCATGCTTGATGATGCCATTCCACTCCTGATCTGTTCCGGGCAAGAATCCGGGTACATCTTCAAATACAACCAGAGGAATATTAAAGGCATCACAAAAACGAACAAAACGGGCACCTTTCAGAGAGGCATCAATATCCAGAACTCCTGCCAGGGAAAGGGGTTGATTGGCAACAACTCCAACGCTTCGCCCTCCGAGACGGGCAAACCCGACCACTATATTATCCGCATAATCTTTATGAACCTCATAAAATGTATCCTTATCCATTACACCGTTGATCACATCGTGAATGTCATAAGGTTTATTGGGGTTCAGCGGCACCAACTCGTCCAGGGCTTTTGCCTTTCCGGAATCCGGGTCTTTAGGCTCGATCATCGGCACTTTCTCCTCACAGTTCTGAGGAACATATTTCATGAGTTCCCGAATGTCATTGATACATACGGCATCATTGGGACTGGAGAAATGAGAAACGCCCGACTTGGTACTATGCGTTGAGGCACCACCCAATTCTTCTGATGTTACTTCTTCATGTGTTACCGTTTTCACCACATTCGGGCCGGTAACAAACATATAGCTTGTATTCTCAACCATAAAGATGAAGTCGGTCAGTGCCGGACTGTAAACCGCACCGCCGGCACAAGGCCCCATAACGGCAGATATCTGAGGAATGACCCCTGAAGCCATACTATTTCTCCAGAATACTTCAGCGTAGCCACCAAGTGATGATACTCCCTCCTGAATTCGGGCCCCACCCGAGTCATTTAAGCCAATGATAGGGACTCCATTTTTCAGGGCCAGGTCCATGATCTTACAGATCTTTTCCGCATGAGTTTCTGACAATGAGCCGCCGAATACCGTAAAATCCTGACTGAACACGTATACAGGTTTTCCGTGGATCTTACCCATACCGGTAACCACCCCATCTCCTAAAAACTGTTGTTTATCCAGCCCGAATGCTGTACTTCGGTGGGTTACGAATTTGTCGATCTCTTCAAATGATCCTTTATCAACCAGCAGATCGATACGCTCACGTGCTGTGAGTTTCCCCTTATCGTGCTGTTTTTTTATTCGGGCTTCACCTCCACCCTTTAATGCTTCTTCTCTTAATTTTTGGAGTCGTTCTACTTTTGGGTTGGATGCCATAAATTTTTATTTGTTGATTTTATATTCGTCAAAATAAGATTGAAGTTTATCGGTAAAGTCTACAGCCGGGTCAGACAGCATGTCCACATCATTCTTTCCAAATACCTCTTCCTGTAGAAAATCTGCTGCTTTATCCCACTCATCAAACTCTACTATCGACTTAAGGGCCGATTTATATTTTTTCTTTTTGCCCCCAAACACTTTGTTGATAAATAGCTTTTCCTGGCCTAGCAGGAAATCAGAGAGCTGCGGAACTGTCTGTTCATTGTCATCTTCAGGATCTTCTTCAAAAAGTGCCTCCTCGTCGATCAGCAATTCCTCATCTGACTCGGGTTTGCCTCCTCCCATCAGAACATCCATTTGATCAGGTCTCAAAAATTGCCTCCACATGGGTTCATCCCCGGATTCGGCATCATCACTTTCATCGGTCTTTTTCTCTTCAGAATCATCGGGATCCGATAGTTCCTTCAGTACATCAATTTCATCTTCCGGTTCATCATTGACCTCAGACTTTGTATCCTGTTCTTCTGCGACTTCCTCGCTTACATCTTCAATCTGAGCCTGATCTTCTTCCTCTTTATCTCCCTCTTCCTCAATCTCCTCTCTGGAAAGATTTTTAAAAGAGTGAGCAGCCTGATCCAGAACGGTTACCAGATTTTTGCGGAATTTTTGGATCTCATCGGTTTGTTTACCGTCTTTAATAGATTTTGAGATCTTCTCGGCATCAGGTGTTTCTTCAAATTCCTCAAAAATTGACTTGTCTGTTTGCTCGGTCTTGAATAGCTCGTTAAAAGATTCCTGATCGGTCAACTGAGGGTCGTCACTGGTATAATCCCCGAAAAAGCTATCAAGCAAACGCTGTTCTTTTTCATCGATCTGCTCCATTTCTTCTTCATCAGGTTCATCAAAGCGATTTTTCTGAGCGATCAATTCTTCACGAAACTGTTCCCTGAATTTCTCCTGCAGTTTTACATCCAGAAGATCCGGATAAGAGAGTATCTCGACAAAACGCTCCTTAGTGATCTGCTCATCCAGTTCATTAAAGGCTTTTGCCGTCAGATACAATCCTTTGTCTTCAAAGAACAGCTGAATGAGTTTCGCATCGATCTTTCCACCAAATAAGGTAAACAGCAATTCTAATACCTGAGCCCATTCTTTGGCTGTATATGAAGCAACAAGATTGGCATCCAGATTATGAATAAGCAGTTTACAACGTTTTTTCTCAAGTGTTTTGAGTCCACGTTTTTGCATGTAAAGCGGAATTGCCCGCCCAAAGTGTTTATAGATCGTAAGTTTTTCAGTTCTGTCGACCAAATCACTGTATGAAAGTTCATCATCGCCTTTATAAATATAATCAGCCATATGATGACGAGGTTCCAGATAGACCTTTACAATATCAGTGATCACCTCACCGGTTATCTTGTATAATTTATCTTTGGGAATTCTTGAGTTGGCAAAAAGGGCATGTTGAAAGTCAGACCAGGCATCTTCAACCAATACTTCGTCTGTACTTACCCAATCAGACTCTTTCAGTTCGAATTCATTCTTGATCTTTTCATTGATCTCAATTCGGATCCTCTCAACAATAAAGGAAGGAAAACCTGCAGCAAGCAGGTCCTTAAGCACGTAATAGGGTTTATCGGCTTTCACCGCCCCCATTAGTTTATCAATAATATGTTCTACCGATTCGTGCATATCTTTAAATATAACTTAAAACTGAAAATAAAGCCTACCAAGTCGCAATACAATTAAGGATTTAGTAAATCCACCTATGTTATAAAACTTTATAAATATGCTGAATATTCTTCTTAATGATAATCTTACTACCTTTGGCACATGATATCTGTTAAAGCTACGGACCTTACTAAGAAATTTAACAACAAAGTCATCTTTCAGGAGCTCGGTTTTGAGCATAGAAACGGTGTGTTTGGAATAGCCGGAGATAATGGCAGCGGTAAGTCAACTTTACTGAAATGCCTGGCATATTTACTTCGCCCCAATTCAGGAAATATTGAATGGAGCGATTCCGGGAAATTTCTCTCCCAGAAAGAAGTCAAATCCCGGTTGGGTTACGCCGCGCCTTACATAAACCTTTATGCCGAACTTACCGTGGCTGAGAACCTTCAATTTCTGAGAGAAGCTCGAGGTAAGGTCGCCCTTAAAGAGGATCAGGATAGCTTACTGAACCATTGCCAGTTAATGCCTTTAAAAGACCAGCTCTTTGGAAGCCTCTCTACCGGGCAACAGCAACGGGCCAAACTTGCAGCGGCTCTCGTAAATACCCCTGAGATACTGATGCTGGATGAACCCGGTTCCAATCTTGATGAAGAAGGTCACGCCCTGGTATCCTCAATAATTGAAAGTGAGGTAAAAAAAGGTACTTTGATCATCCTTGCTTCCAACGACCCTGATGAAATTTCACTTTGTGATGAGGTGCTGATCATAGATAAACTGACCAGGTGATTGAAATCAATTTTTAAACCAGATCAGGGTTATTTGTTAATTATTAGTCTATCACTTCAATTTTCAGATCAGTACCTTTCGTTTGAATAAATCTTAAAATATCTAACTTCAAATATTCTATCTCATGATATCAGAACAAGATCAGCAACTGGCTCAGCTCATCCTGGAACACAGCACCGAAGTTCAAAAAGGACAAAATGTAATGGTTCAGCTGATCGGCCTGAATGGCATAGACCTTTTGAGAGCTCTGGTTGAGCAGATCAGGAACAAAGATGCCAATCCTTTTATCAAGATCGAGGATGCCGAAACGCAGCGTATTCTGATCGAGAGTGGGAACGAAGGATTCTGGAAAAATCAGGCAAAAGTTGATCAGTTACCATTAATGAAACAAATGGATGCCTTCATTGGTATTCGTGCCTCTCAGAATATCTACGAAAACTCTCTGGCAAGTAAGGAAGCCAACAAAGCCTACTCAGAGCACTTCCTGAAGCCGGTTCATTTTGATGAAAGGGTCAACAATACCAATTGGTGCATCATGAGGTATCCTTCGGCGGCCTTTGCTATGAATGCCAAAATGCCTACCCGAAAATTTGCCGAGTTTTACTATGACGCTTGCCTGGTCGATTATGCCGCCCTGGAGGAAGCAATGAAGCCATTAGAGGCAAAACTCAGGGCTACCGATGAGATCCGACTGAAAGGTGATGGTACAGATATCAGTTTCTCAGTGAAGGGGCAGAATTGGGTTCCCTGTTTTGGAAAGAGAAATATTCCGGATGGTGAACTCTTTACCTCTCCAGTTCTAGATTCAGTGAACGGAGTGATCAGCTATGCCCCTTCTGTCTATCAGGGCAAACCCTTTGAATTTGTAAAGCTGGAAGTCAAAGATGGGGTCGTGGTCGATTATGATTCATCCAATAATGAAGCTCTTAAGGACATCCTTGATACAGACGAAGGAGCGCGGAGATTTGGTGAATTCAGCTTTGGATTGAACCCCGTTATTGAAAGCCCAATGTATGATATTTTGTTTGATGAAAAGATCTATGGTTCCAATCACCTCACGCTGGGCAAGGATTATGAGATCGCTCCGAATGGAAATTCGAGTAACATCCACTGGGACCTCGTTTGTATCGGTCCTGACGTCTACCTGGATGGTGAACTGGTTCGCAAGGGAAGAAAATTTGTAGCCGACGATCTGAAAGGCCTGAACCCTGAAAACCTGCTCTGAGAGCAACAATCCAAATAGGTACACCGGATCGGTGCTCAGCTAAATAAGAGTAATTTAATACCAAATAGCTGAGCACTTTCTTAATTTCTGACTGAAGATTTTTTTCATCCTAATCAAGAAATTGATGCCAAATCTTTTCATCACTTCGGTTGTATTCATCGCTATTGCAGTTGTTATTTTCATTGTCTGGAAGATCAATGGCTATAGCAAGCATACTCAGAAAAATAAAGAAGGTACTCCATTCAAAAGAAATATCGAGACAGTGAAACAGCTGGACCTCAAACTGGAAGAACTTGAGGTATTGGACCACATGTCTGAAGGATATTCAAATCAGGAGATAGCAGACAGAACATCCATGTCGTTGAATACGGTCAATAACAGAGTTCGCGGGATCTTTTCTAAACTGGGTGTTAACCGAAGAAGTATAGCGATTAAAAAAGCCCGCTCATTGGAGCTGATCCCCTAAGGCCTCTTTATCATAAGTACATATAAATCCATTATATTGGCTTGGCATAAAAAAGTGCATTTTTAAATAATTGATCAGTACATGACGTATTCTTTTTTCGATCTGCTACAGCTTATCGGAGCCCTTGGTATTTTCATATATGGAATGAAGGTATTCAGCGATGGCCTCCAGAAAGTTGCCGGCAGTAAACTCCGTGCGATCCTCAAGGGAATGACCACAACAAGATTCAGGGGAATTCTCACCGGTTTTACTACAACGACCATTACTCAATCTTCATCAACCACTACTGTTATGGTGGTTAGTTTCGTAAATGCCGGTTTGATCACCTTTGTAGAATCGACCGGGGTGATCATGGGAGCAAATATCGGAACCACCGTCACCGCCTGGATGGTATCTATCTTTGGCTTTAAGATGCAGATCACCCCCATTGCTATCATGCTAATCGGTATCTTCTTCCCTTTCATGTTCTTTGGGCGCGAAAAACTCAAAAATATGGCTGAAGCGATGATCGGTTTTGGTATCCTGTTCATTGGCCTGGATTTTATAAAAAATGGAGTGCCAAATATTCAGGAGAATCCTGAAATGTTCATGTTTCTGGATCAATTCACCGAATTTGGGTTCTTATCCATTCTTCTATTCGTATTGGCGGGTACCCTTCTGACCCTGATAACCCAGTCCTCATCAGCTTCAACGGCGATAACCCTGGTAATGCTGTTTCAAGGGTGGATCGATTTTCCTATAGCTGCTGCCATGATCCTGGGTGAGAATATTGGAACCACCGTTACAGCCAATATCGCTGCTATCGTTGGAAATGTTTATGCCAAACGGGCTGCACGGTTTCACTTTGTGTTCAATGTATTTGGGGTGATATGGATGCTTATCCTCTTAAACCCCTTCCTCGGCATGATCGACCAGATCATGAGCTATTTTTCTCCCGGAGTCGGTTCTGTATTCAATATTACCAATGAGGCCGGAAGAGGAAATGCTACGCTGGCACTTTCACTGTTTCATTCGGCCTTTAATGTGATCAACGTAGTAGCCATGGTAGCCTTTGTCCCCCGAATAGTTCGTTTTGTGGAAAAATATCAAAAGGACAAAACTAAGACGGATCAGGAATATCGTCTCAAGTATATTTCATCGGGTATGATGTCATCTCCAGAACTTTCCATGACTCAGGCTCACAAAGAGATCGAGATGTTCGCTAAACTCATTGATAAAATGCAATACAGTATGGAAGGCCTTTTATTCAATAAACAAAACCGACGGGAACACTTCCTGAAAAAACTAAAAAAACGCGAAGAGATAACGGATAACCTGGAACTTGAGATCGCTGAATACCTCACCAAAATATCCAGCTATAACCTGACAGAAGACGCCACAAGGCGTATTCGCGGTATGCACAGCATGATCAATGACCTGGAGCGCGTAGGTGACATCTATTACCAGATGTCTAAAACATACGAACGTATGGAAAATGAAGGTACTCACCTTCCGGATGAGAATATGATGAAGCTAAAGGAATTGCTTGACCTGATCCATGAAGCCATACGACATGTCCGCAGTGAACTCGAATTGGATAACGGCGAATCTGACCTGGCCAAAGCCATGGATATTGAGAACAGGATCAATAAATGTCGCGACAGATTGCTTGAATACCACTATGGACAACTGGAGAATAAAACGTACTCAAACCAGGTTGGTTTTGTATTTCTGGATTATGTGAACCGCCTCGAAAAAATCGGAGACCATCTCTTTAATGTAAATGAAGCCATAGCCGGTGTTAAGGTCAAAGCAGCCTACGAAAAAGTTGTAGAAGCTAACGAATGAACTAATTTAACCGCTTACAGAAAAACCTAAAGACATAAAAAAGGCGGATCATACATCCGCCTTTTTTTATTACCATTACCCTGCTTTACCGAATCAGAACTTAGGGCCAGCATTGATTATCTCATCGCTGCTGTCTTCCTTATATGCTTCAAAGTTCTTATCGAAAAGTTGCCCCAGCTTCTTAGCCTGAGCATCATATTTACTACCGTCATCCCAGGTGTTACGTGGCTGAAGGATCTCAGCTGATACTTCCGGGCAAGATGTCGGTATATCAAACCCAAACACCTCATCCTTGACGGTTTCCACTTCATCCAGTTTACCCGCATGAATAGCCTGAATTATCGCTCGTGTGCTCTTCAGATCCATACGTGAACCAATGCCGTAAGGTCCACCGGTTAACCCGGTATTGACCAGCCATGCTTTAGCATTATGCTTACGCATCTTTTCAGCCAGCATCTCAGCATATTTTGCCGGTGGCCATGTGAGGAACGCAGCCCCAAAACAGGCTGAGAATGTGGCTTCAGGTTCAGTTACTCCTACTTCAGTCCCGGCCACTTTAGCAGTATAACCACTGATAAAGTGGTACATGGCTTGTTCAGGGCTCAGTTTACTAACCGGAGGAAGTACACCAAAGGCATCATAGGTCAGAAAGATGATATTCTTTGGATGACCTGCTATACATGGGATCTTGGCATTATCAATGTAGTCAATGGGGTAAGAGGCTCGTGTATTTTGAGTGATCGAAACGTCTTTGAAATCCACCTTACGCGTATCCGGATCGTAGCCCACATTCTCGAGCACGGTTCCGTACTTGATGGCATTATAGATCTCAGGTTCTTTCTCGGCAGAAAGGTCTATGGTTTTGGCATAGCATCCGCCTTCAATATTAAAGACCCCGTCGTCACTCCAGCAATGTTCATCATCCCCGATCAGTTTACGGCTTTTATCCGCAGACAAAGTCGTTTTACCGGTTCCTGAAAGACCGAAGAACAGGGCCACATCATCTTCTGTATCCCCTTCATTGGCCGAACAGTGCATGGATAATACATTTTTCTTCGGCATCAGATAATGCATCACGGTGAAGATACCCTTCTTCATTTCACCGGCATATTCGGTACCGAGTATCACCATTTCATTGGTATCAAAATTCACGTCCACGGAAGCATCAGAAGTCATCCCTTCCGTAAATTTGTTAGCCGGAAATTTACCGGCATTAAAGATCACAAAATCCGGCTCACCGAAATTCTCTAGTTCTTCTTTTGTAGGACGAATGAGCATATTATGCATGAATAAACCATGATATGGGCGCTCTGCAATGATCCTGACTTTAAGCCGATACTTTTCATCCCATCCGGCAAATCCATCGATCACATAAAGCCGGTCAAGTGTATTCAGATAATCAGTTGCACGCTGATAATTGATCTTAAAAGTTCTTTCATCTAATGGAATATTGATCTTACCCCACCAGATATCATCTTTGATCCCAGGCGATTCCACGACCCTTTTGTCGGCCGGACTGCGTCCCGTCCTTTTCCCTGAACGTACTACAAGTGCACCGGAATCACTTATTGCTGAACCGGAGTCGAATTTAATGGCATCCTCGTAAAACCTTGCAGGATTCGGATTCCTGATTATATTTTCTACTGTGATGTTTTGTTTGGATAGGTCCAAAATTTTATTTCCCATTGTCTTGAGGGTTATGTGTTCATTGATTGAGTAAGTGAGTGCCTCTATATACCTATACTAAATGAAGGATTTATAAACTAGTTAAGGAATCTCTATAGCTTCACTATATTAAACTGAAATGATCATTAACCAATTCGAATTGTCATGAAAAGAGTAACAGGCTTAGGCGGTATCTTTTTTAAGAGCAAAAATCCAAAGCAGACCAGAGAATGGTATAGAAAACATCTGGGAATAGAAAACGGCAAATATGGTGGAACTTTTGAATGGCGGCATGCTCCGGATCCCGATAAAAAAGGGTACACTGCCTGGAGTATCTTTGATACTGAAACATCATACACAGATCCCAGCACCAAAGAATTCATGATCAACTATAGGGTTGATGACCTTGAGGCGTTGCTTGCGGTCTTAAAGGAAGAAGGTGTTAAAGTTATTGGTGAGATCGAGGAATTTGAATACGGAAAATTTGGGTGGATCATGGATCCTGATGGAGTGAAGATCGAGCTTTGGGAACCTAATGATGAGGAATATGAGAAAATAAAAGGTGAGACCAACTTGAGTGAGTAATTAGTTCATACCAGTTTTATCTAAGCCTTTCATTATTTATTCACAAAATATCCTCTTATTCCATTTACAAACAAATGGGACAGGAGGTAAAGTGACTAAAACAAAAAAAGGCTGCCTCACAAAATTTAAGACGATAACCATTTGGGGATTTCTCATCTTTGGCATTCTTTTGTCCGGTATTGCAATCACAAATCTTAAATTTCCTGTGAGTTCCTCCCATATTGATACTCTCAGTCAAATAGAATTGTCACGTATTCAGGAGATCGATCATTTGCGTACCGAGATCGGTAATGAGATCTGGCCGGGTTTCGGTGATCAAAAGATCCCGATCATACTTTATAATGAAGCCTTTGTTTTTTTAAGTGGATTGACCGATCCGGAAGACGGCTGGAAGAAAGTCCCTTTTAGCAAGCAGATGGGGACCCGCTGGTCCTACGTTGGATCTGGCCCGTCCATTTCCTACTACAGGCAACCGATCCAATCATCTGATCTGATACCAGAAGCATTTACTGTACAGGTAGGCAGTTATTATGCTGCCAGCATGACAACCAAGGAATGGACTGAGATCAAACTGACCCAACTCATTAAAACAGACCTGCCGGCATTTTTAAAACCTATTTTCCCATACTCATTAATAAGAAGCAAGTTCAACAGCGACTGGCATATATCGGCAGTTATTCACGAGTCATTTCATGCTTTCCAGGCAGAAAAGTCATTTGGCAGAGTTCGCTCAGCTGAAGCTTCAAATACCTTTGAGAAATCCTATCCCTGGAAAGATCCGGATTTCAGAGAAGCCTGGCTTAGGGAAAGATTGATGCTGAGCAACATTCTGAAAACAACAGATGAAAAAAAATTCAGAGAACTGACCAGAGAATGGTTGCAGATCAGAGACCAAAGAAGGACTTCTTTTAAAAATCCAAAATTAACGAACTACGAGCAGGAACGGGAATGGCTGGAAGGACTTGCCAAATACGTCGAGATCAGGTCCTGGGTACTGGCTTCCGATCCCGGACTTTATGAACCCCTATCGCAAATGTCGGCCGATTCTGATTTCGATCATTATAAAGGCGGATCAAAGAATCGAAACCGGGAGATCAAACAGCTTCAAAGTGATCTCAATTTCAGTGAAACGGTCTTTTACTACAGTGGCTGGGCTCAGGCCGAGATCCTTGACAGACTGGACCCGGACTGGAAAGAAAAAGTCTTTGAAGCCAATATCTATCTCGATGACCTCATTCGAACAATCCTGTAGCCCAACCCTTTTTTAGATACCAAGTCCGGTCACTGAATGACTTCTTTAATAGTCTCTTCAAATGCGGTTAAGGTGTTACTTATATCCTCCGAGGTCAATGCATTACTTAGAAAGAATGCTTCGAACGGTGATGGAGGTAAATGCACCCCACGTTTCAACATACCATGAAAGATCTTGCCAAAAAGGTCCTTATCAGTTTTGTTGGCATCATCGAAAGTTTCCACCGGCCCATCACAATAAAACACCCCTACCATAGAGCCTACCCGGTTTATCGAATGCGGAATATCATGCGCACTGAGGATCTGTCCGATACCATTTGCCAGAACCGATGATTTTTTCTCAAGTTCTTCATATACCTGCGGATTGTCTTTCAGCTTTTTAAGAAGCGTATAACCTGCAGCCATCGCCAATGGATTTCCGGATAATGTACCGGCCTGATATACCGGTCCCGTCGGCGCCACATATTCCATGATCTCCTTTTTACCACCATATGCTCCTACCGGCAGACCTGCCCCGATGATCTTGCCATATGTCACCAAGTCGGCAGTTACTCCGAATACCTTTTGTGCGCCCTGAAAGTCCACGCGAAAACCGGTCATGACCTCATCAAAGATCAACACGATCTCATGTTCATCACATAGATCACGCAAACCTTGCAAAAACCCTTCAACCGGGGGAATACATCCCATATTTCCGGCGATTGGTTCCAGTATGATAGCTGCAATATCACCGGCATTGGCTTCCGCTAATTTTTTCACAGAATCCAGGTCGTTGTATCTGGCATTGAGCGTATCTTTAGCTGTTCCTTCCGTCACGCCCGGACTGCTTGGTTCCCCCATCGTCAAAGCACCGCTACCGGCTTCGATCAGGAATGAATCGCCATGGCCATGATAATTTCCCTTGA
Source organism: Gracilimonas sp. B-17 (assembly GCF_056857935.1). Classification (NCBI taxonomy): domain Bacteria; kingdom Pseudomonadati; phylum Balneolota; class Balneolia; order Balneolales; family Balneolaceae; genus Gracilimonas; species Gracilimonas sp. B-17. The sequence goes on along the minus strand of NZ_JBSXOA010000012.1, from coordinate 224,426 downwards.
ACTTGATGATCTTATTTTTGCCTGTGTAGCCTCTAGCTACGCGAATGGCACTCATGGTTGCCTCGGTTCCTGAATTCACCATACGCACTTTATCCACTCCGGGAACTGAACTCGTGATCAGTTCGGCCATTTCCACTTCAAGACGGGTTGGGGCCCCAAAAGAGGTAGAATTGGCTGCCGTTTCCTGAACAGCTTTGACCACATCCGGCTCGGCATGACCTAATAACATCGGCCCCCAGGAACTGATGAAATCAATATATTTATTGCCATCCTCATCCCATAGGTAGGCTCCCTTAGCCTTCTTGATGAAGATCGGCGTTCCGCCTACACTGTTAAAGGCCCGAACAGGAGAATTCACTCCGCCGGGAATGACTTTTGATGCGCGTTCGAAAAGGTCTTTGCTGTTTTGGTTGTTCATATTCTTATTTTCTCAATTATTATAATTCCTTGAATTCTAACTCGGATGTCCATCACCGTAGGGGCAATTCATGAATTGCCCCTACGGTGATGGATTTAAGCTCGTACCAAACCGGTTGGAAATACTATTCCGGAACTCCCGGTTCGAGTCATAGCTTATCGACTAAATTTATTTCTTATACCTGGTTCCTACGCCCGCGTCAGAACCAATAGTTTATGGACTTAAAATCTTACAAATGCTTTAAAAATCTTCTTTTGGTACCTACGCTCTGCGTTGGAACCAAAAATAGGCGAATGCGATTCGCCCCCACGGTACTGAAACTATTGCTCCTTTATCAACTTCGCGGCGTCCTTCGCAAAATAGGTTGCGATCAGGTCTGCGCCGGCACGCTTGAAAGCCAGCAGAGACTCCATCATAACTTCTTCCTCATTTAGCCAGCCTTTTTCGGCGGCGGCTTTGATCATCGCATATTCACCGGAGACATTATATACCGAGACCGGAATATTGAAATTTTCCTTAACGGCATGAACCACATCCAGATATGGCATACCGGGTTTTACCATTACGATATCTGCTCCCTCATTGATGTCGAGCTCCACTTCACGAAGGGCTTCATCAATATTGGCCGGATCCATTTGGTAAGTTTTTTTATCACCAAATCCCGGGGCGGAATCCAAAGCATCACGGAAAGGGCCATAAAATGATGACGCATACTTAGCACTGTAGGCCATGATCCCTGTATTTTCAAAGCCGGCTTCATCCATGGCTTTTCTCATGGCACCAATGCGCCCATCCATCATATCAGATGGAGCCACCATATCAGCTCCGGCTTTGGCATGACTCACAGCCATTTCTGCCAGCACGTCCACCGATGGATCATTTACGATCTCACCGTCTTCAACGATTCCATCATGTCCATAAGATGAATACGGGTCCATCGCCACATCCGTCATCACATACAGATCCAGGTAATTTTCCTTTATGAACCGAACCGATTCCTGCATCAATCCTTTATCGTTGATCGCTTCTGAACCTTGATTATCCTTTTTGGATTCCGGCACCTTTACGAACAATAAGACCGATCGAATCCCAACCTGGATCAGTTCTTCCAGCTCCTCGCCCAGCATATCCAGAGAATACCTGAAATAGCCCGGCATACTCGGGATCTCTTCCTTTTGGTCCTTACCCTCCATAATAAATATCGGGGCAATGAAATCAGATGGATGCAATCGGTTCTCCTGTACCATCTCACGTATTGCTGAAGTCTGGCGATTTCGACGTAAACGGGTTGTAGGGTATTTCATAGTTTCATGTTTGTGAAAAGTGAAAAGGCAAAAGTGAAAAGTACTAAATGAATTTTTGCCTTTTCACTTTTCCCCTTTCACTTATTTAATAATTGATCCAATCTATCGGTTTCAGGTGTTCTACCAATTCCGCCTCGGGGCTGCCTTCTTCAGGATGATGATCATACACCCATCGCACTTGTGGGGGCAGACTCATCAGGATCGATTCGATTCGACCTTTGGTCTTCAATCCGAACAATGTACCGCGGTCATGTATCAAATTAAATTCAACGTAACGTCCTCGGCGGATCTCCTGCCACTTTCGGTGTGACTCTCCGAAATCAATATCCTTTCGGTTCTTAAGAATGGGAATATAGGCATCAGTAAATGCAAACCCACAGGCCTTTGCGAACGCAAACAGATCCCCGGCACACCGGTCTTCATTTGGCCGTTGATAGTCAAAGAATAATCCACCGATCCCACGTGCTTCATCGCGGTGATGGTTAAAGAAATAGGCATCGCATTCCGCTTTGAAGGTCGGGTAATAATCCGGGTCAAACCTATCGCAAACCTGTTTGTGTACCAGATGAAAATGTTTGGCATCCTCCGGATACAAATAGTAGGGCGTCATATCAGCCCCGCCGCCAAACCACTGATCGCGTAATTCTCCGGAATCTTTGTCGTAAAGCTCAAAATATCTATAATTGGCATGAACTGTGGGCACAAAAGGATTTCGGGGATGGATGACCAGGGATACTCCCGTAGCAAAGAATTCGGATTCCGGCACATCGAATTTCTCTCTCATGGATTCCGGCAGCGGGCCACCAACCGTAGAGACATTCACCCCGCCCTTTTCGATCACCTCACCATCTGCTATGATGCGGGTACTGCCTCCTCCAAATCCTTCCCGTTCCCAATCCTCGATCAGGAATGTTTGTGTACCCTCAACAGCTTCCAGTTCATCACAGATGTGTTGCTGCACATCAGAGACAAATTGTGTGAATTGTGGTTTTATGGATCTGAGATTTCTATTTGTCATATCAAATTTATTATTCACCGTAGGGGCAATTCATGAATTGCCCCTACGGTGAATGAATTATGGTCCAACCGGCCGAATTCGATTCGCCCCTACAATAGCACTCACGCTTCATGCTCGTTCCCAACCACCCGGTTGGGAACGCCTAACCGGACCTCCCGGTCCAAATGGTTTCAATATCTAAAATTCTTTACGGTATCCACGAACCTTTTTGCATTCTGAACAGGAACATCCGGTAAGATACCATGCCCTAAATTGGCAATGTAATTTCCTTTGCCAAACCGCTTTAACATCTCAGTCGCTTCCGATTCAATATTCTCAGGACTCATCAAAAGCTTGGAAGGATCGAAATTCCCCTGTACCACTTTATCGCCGGCAAACTGACGGGCATGTTCCGGAGTACATCCCCAGCCAATACCGAAGCCTGTAACATTGGTGTGTGCAAACAGTGGATAGCTCCATTCAGCATCCTTACAGAACATGATCAAAGGCACACCATAATCCTCATTTGCAATACGCTGAAGGTGAGGTAATGCAAATTTCTTAAAATCATCAGGACCAAGCGCTGCTGCCCAGGATTCAAATACCTGCAGAACCTGTGCTCCGGCTTTTACCTGATGATGCAGATATTGTATGGTTTGGTCGGTCATCACCTCCAGCAATTTATGAGCGGCCTCAGGCTGAGAGAATAAAAAAGCTTTCGCTGTTGAAAATGTCTTTGATCCCCGACCTTCAACCAGGTAACAAAATAGGGTCCAGGGAGCACCCGCAAAACCGATCAGAGGCACTCGCCCATCCAGTTCATGACGTGTAAGTGACAATGCATCATACACATAACTGAGTTGCTCCTCAGCAGGAATGATATTCAGGTTTTCAACTTGTTCAACCGTTCGGATAGGATCCGGTAAATATGGGCCAAATCCCGGTTTGAGCTGAACTTCCACGTCCAAACATTCGATCAGAACCAGGATATCAGAAAATAAAATGGCTGCATCGGTTCCAACGATATCAATAGGCTGAATGGTGATCTCACTGGCCAGTTCCGGGGTCTTTACCCTCTCAAAAAAACTGTATTTCTTTTTGATCTCCATGTATTCAGGGAGATAACGTCCGGCCTGACGCATCATCCATACGGGCGGGCGTTCAGTATCCTTACCTTCCAGTGTATCGAGTAGTAATCTGTTTTTTAATTCAGGAAATGACATTGATCAATATTAATTAAAAAATTTGTAGTAAGGGGTATTTACCTCAACCTTCGCAGGGGTAATTCATGAATTACCCCTGCGAAGGTTGTAGAATTGGGAAATAGATTCCATCAGCGATTCAACGGTCGAATACTCGGGGATGATGCTTTCCAGGATCCCAACATCTTTGACCGCCTCCTCTGTAGTGGGGCCAATACAAAATACCTTTTGATCGTCAGACACCGAGTTTTGTTCACTAAAGGATTCAACCGCACTTGGGCTCATAAAAACGACTGCGTCAAAATCCTCCAGATCACTCATTTTATGATGTGTCAGGATAGTATGATAAACTTCCACGGATGTTAATTCGATCTGATCGCCCAATAACTTACCAAGATCAGCGGCTTTCAGATTTCCACAGAAATGAACCACATTTTTGAGGTCCAGATCCTGCATCATGCGTGCCAGGGCAAAAGCATTAAAATCTTCCGGATAAGTTACCTTCAAACCCAGTTCTTCGAGCTTTTCTGCTGTTTTTGAACCCACAGCAAAAATATGATCCGGCTTATTCAGTTCATCGATCTTCGGCGAAACAGCCTTTACGGCTTTCTTACTCGTGAATATCCATGCATCAGTATTTTCAGGCACTTTATCCATCCAAAGTGAAGGCATCAGGTACTCAAACGTAATGAACGGCTCGCTTTCAATAAGCAGCCGACCATCTTCCAGCAGGGTTCTTTTTTCTTCTGAAAGCTGAGTAGTAAACAGTATACGCGGTTTTTTACTCATTATTTACCCGGCTGCTCTAATAGTCTCTCTGCACCTTCCTTTTTAAGGATCTTCGCCCAATCTTTTCCAAGTTTTGCTTCAGCTTTCTCAGCAGAGACCGTCCTTTCGATATCCAGTCTTTCACTACCATCCAATGACAATACGGCTCCGCTGAACGAAATAATACCGTCTTCAACTCTTGCATGGGCTCCAACAGGGCTCGAACAACCGGCTTCAAGTTCTCTTAAAAAAGCCCGTTCTATAGCCCCGCATAGATGACTTTCCTCATGATCGATCATTTTGAGAATCGATTCAGTCTCACTGCCCTCCTTACATACAATACCCACAATACCTTGTGAGGGTGCCGGGATCATCCAATCGAGCACGTCTGTGATCCGATCACCCAATCCGATCCTTTCCAGGCCTGCAGCTGCAAAAACAGCCCCGTACCAGTTATTGGAATCCACTTTCTTTAACCGGGTGGGTACATTGCCTCTCAAACCGGTCACCCTGTCCTCCGGAAATCGGTTCAACCAGAACGCTTTTCGCCGGATGCTACCTGTTGCCAGTATTCTCTGTTTACCTGCATTTTCTTCGGGTTGAACCGGCCGTACCAGCACATCCATGGGGTTACCTCTTTCCAGGACGGCAACCAGTGACAATCCTTCAGGCAGGATAGTTGGAACATCCTTAAGAGAGTGAACCGCTACATCAATTTCTCCTTTAAGCAATGCTTCATCAAGAGCTTTAGTGAAAACCCCTTTGTCGCCCAGTTTATTCAGGGGAATATCCTGAACCTTATCTCCGAACGATTCAATTTCCACCAGTTCAGAATCGAAGTTCAAAGCCTTAAGTTCTTCAGAAACCTTTTTTGCCTGCCAGAGGGCGAGTGTACTTTTTCGGGTACCTATCTTAAGCTTCATCCCGCACCTTCTCGAATTCCTTATCAATTCGGTCGATGTGTATAGCCATGATCTTTTTCTTGATGCGCCGGGTCACTTCTTCCATCTGGGAATATGAGTCCTCATCCATCTTATGCTTCACGCGGTCAAGTTCTGAGTCAGTGATATCGCTTAACCTGTGTTCGATCTCTTTGATGCGGGGAAGCAGGTACCGTGAGCGTTTTACCCTGGTCATGAAATCGCCTTTCTCCTCATCAATGATCTGACGTATCTCCGGAATAGCTTTCTCGCGTTTTTCGATAGCCTTCTGATTGGCATCATGAATGGAATCCATATCGATCAGGGTCACATTTTCAAGTTCATTGACCTTCGGATCCACGTTTCGGGGAACACTCAGATCCAACACCAGCTGGGGGTGGCCGATGCCTTCAAAATGTTCAGGGTGCAGAATGGGATTCTTAGCCCCCGTTGCAGTGATCACCAGATCTGCTTTGGAGATCTCTTCTTCGAGATCAGAAAAGGCATGGGCTTTGATATCGAATGATGAAGCCAGCTGCTTGGCACGGTCGATGGTTCGGTTCACTACTGAAATGTGTTCAGCTCCGTTTGAGATAAGATTCTTCGCTGAAACCTTGCCCATTTTGCCGGCCCCGATAAGCAGGATGCGGATCTGACTCAGATCTTTGAAATGATCCAAAGCAAGCTGAGTGGCCGCGAAGCCAACGGAGGCCGTACCTCTTCCAAAGTCGGTTTCAGTACGGCTCCGTTTGTGTGCTCGGAAAACCGATTGTATCAATTGATGAAATTCTCCGGAAAGTCCTTTTTTCTTGGCTTTTTTGTACGCCTGCTTCACCTGCTGAATGATCTGCACATCCCCAAGAACCTGTGAATCAAGTCCCGTTCCTACTTCATACAGATGATCGTAGGCTGCATCCTGAACATGGATATACCCATGCTTCTCAAAAAATTCACGGTCGGTATTCGTTGATTTGCAAAGTGCTGAGATCAGTACTTCAGGATCACAAAAAGCATAGAGTTCAGTGCGGTTACAGGTGTCCAGCATGAAGATACCACCGGGTATATCCTTGGTATGAAAGTCAAGGAGTTCCCTTCGGTGATTGTCCAAATAAAATAATTCACGAATAGAGACCTCACTTTTCCAGTGAGAAATTCCTATTGCACTAAACCTCATAAATTACTTCTTAAAAATTTTCCGGCACATGAGTCAGGAAAGTATTCCCCGAATGTGAAGATTATGTGAAGAAACTCTTCATATTCGGAAAATATCTGCGCTTACGACTGCTTAGAGCCTGTTTTTGAATTCACATTTATGAATATCCAAAAATACAATTTTTGTGATTCAAAAGTGATCTCAAATCTTTATTGACCGGATAAGCACCCCCGGATTTACTTCCTTTAACCTCCAAGTAAAATTAATACGGTGGTAAGTTCGCTCGAAGTTCAATGCTATGTTGCCTATATTTAAGACTCGAAAAAATTTATTACCAATCAAGTTCAATGGATCTTCAGCTCTCAGGAAAAGTCACCAAAATATTAGAACAACAATCAGGTCAGGGAAAAAACGGTCCGTGGCGAAAACGTGATTTCATCCTTGAAACGAAGGGAAAATACCCTAAGCAGGTTTGCATCACACAATGGGGCGACAATATCGATCAGAATAAAGTCAATGAGGGTGATGAGATCACCGCTTTTATCGATATACAAAGCCGAGAATATAAAGGGAATTGGTATACCGATGTTAAAGCCTGGAAGATCGAACAAGGCGCCGGTGGCGGTGAAATTGCAGATCCTCCTCCAAGCGCACCGGGATTGACACTGGATGGCAATCAGGACCTGGACGACGACCTCCCTTTCTAAGGACAGACCTTATTACTTCATCAGCCTCCGTCAGGGGCTTTTCTCCACTTTCATAGCGATATTGTAAAGCTCAGAACTAAGCGCTTTTGGGTTCGCTATACTCACACATGCTTCACTTTTGTGCCTGAGCGGAGAACTGCGTGCATTTTTTACTTTAAATACGGTTTATCCTTAACTGTTTGATCCTTATAAAACTTCTCCGCATCATGGCTTGAATAGTTTTAAAAGCCGATTCTGCCTTTCTCATTTCTGTAAAAATTCTAATGTTTTTAAAAGCGTCCGATAAATGGCTGATTTTCCTATTAATATGAATACAGCAAACCATCGCTTTTCACGCTTTAATATTTTTAACGAAACAAATTACCCTATCTCCTACTCTATTAAGTAATAACAAAACCTGTTAGCCAACAATCAGAACAAAGACGCTGATCCGTCTTGATTGTAAACAAACAGATCATCCTATAACAATGATCACTCTAAAATGTCGCCTGATCTAATTTTAGTCAAGCAGGCCGACTTCTAAAAAAAACAACTATCATCCTAATTACCCCGATATGATAAAATATATCCAATATATCTTTATTGGCATGCTTCTCATGTTCACATTTACCCAGTGTGATAACGTAAATTCTGAAGCTCCTGATGAAGAACCCGCTGTCGTTGAATTAATGACACCCCTTAATAATGCAAGTGAGCAATCTTTAGAACTCGAACTCAAGTGGAAAAAGATCAAAGGTGCTAAAGAATACTTAATTGAATTAGCCACCAACACTGACTTCTCATCTGTTGTCCTCGACAGTACTGTTGAAGGCACATCCGTTATGACCCCGGAACTCTCACCGAATGAACAATATTTCTGGAGAGTTTATCCGGTTGACCGAGGTCCAAATTCTGAATGGTCAGAGACCTGGTCTTTCACTACAGGTGATTCTGAAACATCAGTAGTAACTACCAGCCTCCTCTCTCCTGAAGATGGAGCTGTTTTTGAGGAACCAGACATCGATTTTAGTTGGGAAGATCTGCAAGAAACAGATACCTATAATTTTCAGGTCTCTGATGACACCAGTTTCAGTGATCTTGTAGTTGACTCCCTGGTTTCTGCCTCATCCATTAATATTAAAGAACTGCCAACCGGCAATGCTTATGGATGGAGAGTTATTCCCGTTTTAAATAGCGGAACCGGTGGTGCCTCAGAAGCCCGTACCTTTACCCTTGAGGAAGGCACACCACAGGAAGAGATCTCAGTTGTACTGAATTCACCGGCCGATGCCGCAACAGGCATTTCTATAAACCCATTATTTGAATGGACCGGCAGTGGTGATATTGCAGAGTATACCCTTGTGGTCTCAACGCAATCCGATCTTTCAGATCCTGCCATCAACACAACGGTTCAGAACCAAAGCTATGATGCCTCAGGATTGAATTACAACACAGAATATTTCTGGCAAGTTACTGCCCTTTCTTCGGCAGGAACCTCAGCCAGTTCTTCAACCTTCAGCTTCAATACTAAGACTGAGACTGTGGAACCCCCTGTAAATAATACTGACTTTGTTCAGGTTGAGAATGGTAATTTCGTCCTCGACGGCCAGCCATTCCGTTATGCAGGAACCAACGCCTATTATCTTCCAAACTATGAGAAGATCAACTCTGGCGTGGTTGACCGAGCCATGGATCTATTTCAAAATACCGGCGTGAATGTGGTTCGTATGTGGGCCTTTTACGACGGGTATGATTGTGGATACAGTCAAAACGATGCCAGCGAAAACGTTATTCAGACCTCTCCCGGCGTGTATAGCGAAGAAGCCCTTCAGGACCTCGATCGTGTGATCGCCAAAGGTAAGGAGCATGGTGTTCGCTTCATCATGCCATTTGTGAACTTCTGGGATGAACTCGGCGGGATCTGCCAGTACAATACCTGGGCCGGTGCTTCTGATCCATCTACCAACATGGAGTTTTTCATGAACAACGAGCAAACTCAGAAATGGTACAAGGATTATATCAATATGCTGCTAAACCGTGTGAATACCGTAACCGGTGTGGCGTATAAGAATGAGCCGGCTATCATGGCATGGCAGATCATCAACGAAGGCCGTAACAGAGGCCAGGATCCTGCCATCCTTCGCGACTGGTATCAGGATATTGCCCAGTACATCAAATCCATTGACCCAAATCACCTGATATCAACCGGTGAAGAAGGCTTTGATGATGGTACACCTTCCGAATATACTTCAGAAGACTACAGCAATACCTACACGCTGAGAGCAAATGAGGGAACCAGCTACATCATGAATACCCAGATCCCTGAGATCGACTTCGGTAATGCTCACTGGTATCCAACTGAATATGGATTCGGCTCTACTATAGATGAATCATTCCTCACCGGACAACGAGCCTGGTTGAATGATCACCAGAAGATCGCTGAAAATGTAGGTAAGCCATTCATCATCGGTGAATATGGTTATCCGGGCTGGGGCGACGAACGCGTTGACCAGATGTACAATGCCTTCTATGAGCATGCAGAAACTATCGCTCTTGACGGTAACCTGTTATGGCAGCTTGTTGCCGACGGCACCAAGTGCTGGGAGTTTGGCGGAAACATCTGCTACCCGGACGGAAGAACCGACACCGACCTGTATAACAAGTTCAAGCAGCATGTCGCTAACATGAAAGCTTTAGATTGATCAATTGATCACTTAAACATAGCTGAATTAGAAAAGCCGTAATGATCTTCATTACGGCTTTTTTTATGTCAAAGGATTCCACACCCTACTTCAGTTTCGTCTTTCAGATCCGCCGGCTGGCGGAGAAGAACCTTGCTTATAATGATCCCTCATTATGCATTTCCTAATATGTAAATAGTAGCCACGATCTTTGTCAATGCATACACCATTCCTTAAATAGGCAAGATCCTTCGCTCCGCTCTGAATGACTGATAAGACTTTGGATTACTTTAGAACCAGTTCATTACTATACCCGGCCTTAGAAAAAAGAGCGTTAAGAAGGTGACGGAGTGAAGCGTGAAGAAAGAAATCATACAGCAAGGTACTTAGATTGAAGGCAAGCCCGGCAAAGGAGCATTGATTTCTTTTAGCGGAATGAAGTCAGCTTTAGCTCTTTTTTCGCCCGCCTTGACCTTTTGTTACTTTTGGGTCAAGCCAAAAGTAAAGAAGGTTTAAGGCATTAAACGAAGAGAAGGAATGAACCTTACATATTGATATATCTGTATGTGATTTTGAAAAAACAATATGTAAATAAATTGTAGTACAGATATAGAAAAGACATTTAGCAAGTAATGGCAAGGTTCATCGCTCCGCTCTGAATGACTTTTAATATAGAAGTTATCTGCACCATGCAGATCAAGAAAACACGCGCAATCCTTCCTTTTCCATCACAGGGCCATGCAAGGCGATCTCCCTGCCCGTTTTATCAAACACCTCAGAGCATTTCAGATCGATCTGATCCATTCCCGCTTCCGTCAGGGCTTCAATGGAAACGCTGAAGATCACGGTATCAATGCCTGACCAGGCAATGGCGGCCGCACACATCGGGCACGGCTCCGCACTGGTGTATAAGACACACCCGGAAAGACTTCCCTTACCCCGAACGACCTCTGCCTGTTTAATGGCATTGATCTCGGCATGGTGAACCACCGTGCCATCAGAACCTGTGGTGTTTCCGGCCCGGGCAATGGTCTTACCCTCTCCATCTAAAATGACAGAGCCGAACGGACCATCACCACGCCTCTTTGCCTGCCCGGCAAGCTCAAAGCATTCGCGCAGGATCCCATTATGTACAGTCATGAAACCTTAAGCTCTCCGCCAGTCCATTTCTGAACCGGGTTTGTTATCCAGGATCTCTTCGATCCTTTCCATGGCCGCATCATCTACCTTATCGACCAGGTCCATGGCCTTCATGTTCTGCTCTACCTGCTTCACATTGGAAGCTCCGGTGATCACCGTGCTTACATTCGGATTCTTCAGGCACCAGATCAGAGCGAGCTGTGGCATGGGAACCCCAAGGTCATCAGAAACTTTAGCCAGCTTCTCAACCTTGCGTAATTTCTCTTTTCCTTCTTCGGTCTCAAGCAATTGCTTGCGCAACCAGCTGTATTTTTCCAGATCCAGTCGGGATCCTTCAGGAATACCATCATTGTACTTTCCGGTGAGCAATCCACTGGCCAGGGGACTCCAGATCGTCGTACCCAATCCAATATCTTCATACAGGGCGCTGAATTCTTTTTCTACCTTGTCCCTGCGGAACATATTGTACTCCGGCTGCTCCATCAGCGGCGGTCGCAGATGGTTTTCTTTGGCAAAATCATAGGCCTTACGGATCTGATCAGCACTCCACTCACTGGTTCCCCAATACAGAGCCTTCCCTTCATTGATCACCTGATTCATGGCCCACACCGTTTCCTCGATCGGGGTATGGATATCCGGACGGTGGCAAAAGATCAGGTCCACATAATCGGTTTGCATTCTTTGCAGAGCCGCTTCGGTACCCTCTTTGATGTGCTTGAATGAAAGTCCCCGATCATTCGGGCCTTCTCCGCCCCAGAAGATCTTGGTTGAAAGAACCAGGTCCGATCGTTTCCATCCGGCCTTTTGGATCACCTCTCCCATGATCGTTTCTGACTTACCGGCTTCATAGGCCTCGGCGTTATCAAAAAAGTTTACCCCGGCATCGTACGCCGTTTTCATCTGGTTATAAGCCAGGTCGGTATCCACCTGCTCTCCGAAGGTGACCCATGACCCAAAAGAGAGTGCTGAAACTTTAAGTCCGGATCGTCCTAAAAATCTGTATTCCATTGTCTTGACGTGATTTAAGATTGAGTTTTTCTTTCACTCAAGGTAAACAAATGGAAAATTTAATACGTTCTTAAACTTTTGGATTAATAATATTCGAATCTGAAGGATAAGATTTTTATCTTTGGCGCCTCACTAGTGTGAGATACAAAGATCAGGGCCCGTAGCTCAGTTGGTTAGAGCAGTCGACTCATAAGGCGGAAAGTACGAAGCTTATCTTGTGTGTTTTTAAAGTACTGAAAACGCCAAAATGTGCCTCTTAAGTTAAAAAAAAGCCCCTTTTCTTACAGTTAGTAAGCGAACAAAAAGGAACGAAAAGGAACACTTTTATTCCCTTCCATTCCCACAATTTTGGTTCGTTTTGGGGTACATTTTTGGAGACTTATCATGGCATATCTCAAGAAACGAAACCGCTATTACTATGTCCGATATCATAGTTCCGTAAAAGGCGTTTCTCAAACCATTACTAAATCGCTTAAAACCCGGCATAAGGATGTAGCACTCAAGATGATCTCTAAGCTGGAGCGCCTGGAGAGTCTCGGCAAAATTGATCCTTTCCATCCCAGCTTTGACCCAATTGCAGCTTTAAAGGAAGTAGAGAATCCCTACAACTGCCGAACGGTTCGTGAGGCGATAGATATGTTTTATGAATCCAAGAAACATTTATCACCTGCGACTATTGCTGCATATAAAAGAGTTTTAGAATATTTTGTGGAATTAAATGATCTTGAAAAAATTGATCCACGCAGGATACACCTCAAGCATTTTGAAAGGGTCATTCTCAGAAAAGAGATTAAAACAGCCACTATGGGATTTTATTTCAAACATCTAAAAACCTGGTGGTATTATTTAAAAAAACGGAAGATTGTGACTAAAGATCTGATCGATCAGATAAGGGAAGAATTACCCAAAGTCCGATCCAGTATTCGACCAAAAATGATTTCTGAAGAAGAACTCATGTCGGTTTTTGAAAAATTTGACAAAGAACTAGAGCGAAAAAAGAAACTTCCGGAATTTGACCCCAGAAAAGTTCAGCACTGGTTTAAGCCTATTCTGGCTCTTTATTACTATGCCGGATTGCGTAAACATGAAGTTGGTCATACACCTGAATTACAATACTCGGGACTAAAAGGGCAAAATCTTGAATATGTAGATGATGAACTCACCTTTATCTATCTGGGCCCGACAAAAGGAAGAAAAGAGCGATTTATTCCAATTTGCAAAGAACTTCGTGGGTATTTGGAAGATTATTTAAAAATTCGGGGTTCTGTAAAAAATGATGATTTCATATTTATCTATCAGGGAGGACCAACCAAAGGCAAAGCTGTACGTGGTGATCGGGTGTATTACGAATTCAAGCGCTATGCGAAGTTAGCCGGAGTACCTACAACCAGAACCCTTCACGGAATGAGACATCAGGCCATCACTACCTGGATTGAGGATGGTTTTCATACTGCAGAGGCTTCCTTAATGGCCGGACATTCCAGCCAGCAGGTTACCGAGAAGTACACGCACCTTTCGGTAAAGAACCTCAAAAGAAAAATGGATAAGATAGAAAAGCGAAAAGCTGAAGAAGCTAAGGAAGAGCAAAAGAAGCCAGCGACTCAGATTGATACAGTCAACTATTTCTTCAGTGAAACGAGTTATTCTGCTTAACTCATAGCTATGATTACCTACTTTTTATGGAAATAAACAGTAGATAATCAGCTGTTAACCCCAGTGTTTTTAGAAAAAATTGATTCGGATAGTCAGTATTCAAAAAAGTTTAAACAAATCCAGGGCTTTTTCTGCTAAACTGCTAAGATTGACCCAAAATCTATCAAAACACCCATTAAATCATCGTTTATTTACAAATAACTAACTGCTAAGGTCTGCTAACAGGTGCTAAAAGCTGCTAAAATCTCTAGCACACTTTAGCAGTTCTTAGCATTTTCTTTAAATCTTTGCTAAAACCAATATCCCTTCTTTTATATAAACCGGACCATCTTTTAAAAAACTTAGCAGTGTTTAGCAGCTTAGCATAGGTTTTTCTTTATTTATTTGAAAGAAATAGACATTCGGGTTTCGGTATCTAGTCATTATTGAATGATTCCTTATAACAAATCACTTGAATTAGGCCACATTTAGGCTAATAACTTTCGTTAACTAATACTTACTGTCAATTTCTTTGAAAGATGTGAGGGATATTAGAAATAATTCGTGATTTGAAACTTATAAATTACTGTTTAATTGAGCCTTTTTGAGATTCGTTTAAAAAAATTGAGCTATTTTCGCCTTTGGGGAGTCTTTTTTTAAATACCGAGCTGCATTAAATGCTGTTTTATTCCAGTTTACTCATATAACTCCGCAGAATTCCAGGAAAGCTTTTAAACTTCCAACACTTCATCAATCTCCTGCATCAACCTATCTGTCTCCATAAGGGCGACGATGATTTTTTGATAATGACGAATTTCATCAATAGATAATTTACGGTCCCGACGGTCTTTGAGCCACTTTTCAGCAGGTTGGTAGCCGCCAATGTAGAACTCCCAGGCTTTTGTAGGCACGTTACCAAAGTACTGCTCTTCGTTGATCCACACTTTGCCGGTGGTTTCATCATCGTCTTCCGGTATAAAACCGGGATCGGTTTTTGTAAGGCGGTTGGATATTTCATTGCTTCCTGCAATGGGATAGGTGGTTATAAATTCTTCTACAACTGGATGCTCCAATAAGTGAATTTGGCGCAGCTCTCCACCAAGTTCTACGAGTTGACAGAAAAGCTCGGGATCTTCAGGGTAAGGTACTCTTGGAAAGTCGATCTTGAGAAACTCTTTGTACTTCTCCCGGTAGCTTGGAGAGTACAATACCGCATAAATGTAATCGAGCAGGTCTATTGGAGCAATGCTGCCTTCGGTTTCTTCTTTTTCCGGAGTGAAATTCAGTCCAAGCTTTTCCGAAATTTCCTGAACGATCTTCTTGTCTAAATTGGGCGTGCGTTCCGGTTTACCATCGAGGGTTTGTTGGGTGGAGTTATCAGGATAAGAATACAACGAAAATAAATAGCTTCTGTCATAAGCAGTTAAAACCTTATGTGTTATCAATTTATTTGTGACAAGAATTCCAAAATCTTCTTTAGTTTGACGAGACGATATTAAAGCTACATTCTCTTTAATAATGTTTGAACTGGTTTCATGTCTCGGGTATGCCATAAAGCCTTTGCTATTACCTGTGTAATAGGTTTTTCGAAAATCAAATGGGCGATATTGTAGTCCTTTAAATTCTCCTTTGTTCTCAAGAACGTCATCTTTGGCAAAAGAGACCTTCCAATCTCTTCCATCTTTTTTTGGAGTGTATTCATTTCTGAAAGATTCTTCGTCAAGGTTTTTTAATGCATTTACTACTTCTTTAATCTCATTATCTGAAAACTGTATGCAGACTTCATCTCGCTCTGTTGTAATACCAGTTGAGTTATTTACGAATAATGATTCAATTGAAAATCCCTTGTGGAATTCTTCTTGTAAATTGTAATCTCTTGGAATAAAAAAATTCTCAGGGCTTCTTACCTCAATTTCATTCCAATCAATATCTTTTAGATGAGTATTACTTAATAAATCATACTTTCTATTTCTGTCCCCATACAAATCTAAATGTTTAATCGACCCATTAAATTTAGCACCAGTTTTTATAAAAATGTTTATTGAAACGCCTTGCTGAATATCAAAAACGTTTACGTCTTTACTTCCATCTGGAGCTTTTTCTTTGCGATTTGAATTCCCATGCAAATCAATAATGTAAATCTTATCAAATGAGTCCGTTAAAGTAGACCTCATTTCTCTGTGTATCAGTCCATCCAGAAAACTATTGTTTGATATGTAAGCAAGTAGTCCTTCACCATTCTTGTCAATGAGATGCTGTCCAAATCTTATAAATTTTAGATAGTCATCTGAAAGTGGTTGAATATTTATTTCATTAAGGTTGCGCTTATAATCCTTCATTAATTTCTCAATCCACTTTCCTTTATTTGTACTACTAACCGAATACGGCGGATTCCCCAAAACTACCATCACTGGAGTATCACGCTTAATATGATTGGCTTCATTTGCTTCTTCACTTAGCCAGCCGGCAAATAAGGTTCCTGTGTCTGGATGGTGTTCTTCCAAAGAATTGGTGAGATAAACCCGGAAACGTTCACTTCCACTTGGCTCAACACCCGTTTCTCGAAGCAGTAAATCCAATTTTAGGTGTGCCATTGCATAACTAGCCATTAAGATCTCAAATCCATTCAGGCGAGGAATAAGATGCTCTTCCACGTAGGTAGTCCAGATGCCTTGCTGTCCTTCAAACTTGGAATGTATTTGCTTTACCACTTCAGCAAGGAATGTTCCAGTCCCAGCAGCCGGGTCTAAAATCTGTACTTTATGTACTTCTCGTTCCTCCTCCACCATGCCACCCTTGTGACGTTTGTCGTGGGTGGGCACTTTTATCTTCACTTTTGTTTTGGAAGTGTCAGCCAAGCCGTCTCTGAGGCCAAATTCGTCTTTTAGTATATCATCTACCGCTCGGACAATAAAGTTTACCACCGGCTCCGGTGTGTACCAGACTCCACGGCTTTTTCGAAGCTTGGGATCATATTCAGCCAGGAAAGTTTCATAAAAATGAATAATGGGGTCTTGCTGTTGTGTAGCCTTGCCAAAGTTTTTGAGAAGACCATCTACATCAGTAGCTCTGAAAATATCAGCTAACCCATCTACCACCCATACAATACGATCATCCAGATCATAGCCAGCAATGTATTGGAAAAGCTTACGAAGAAAGGGATTGGTTTTCGGAATAAGCGCAGCAGCCTCATGTCGATCAAAGGTATCTAAAGTCGAATCGTGTAATCGAGCAGCAAACATACCGTAAGCAATGGTCTGTGCATAGATATCTGCAAATTCCTTAGCGCTGATATCATGAATTAGCACATTCTGAAATGCAGCAAGTTGTTCCCGCAGGGTATTATTAGCCGTCTCGTTTACTTTGTTTTTCTGCTTTTGTTCATCGGCATTCAGGGCTTTTTCAATAACATCAGCGAGGATTCGGGCTTTACCGGCCATCATCTTCGACAGCTTATTGGCACTGCGGATGGTTTGCCCCACATGTGTCCCAAAATCTTTGATGATGTTTTCAAACTCGTTGTAGTTCTCAGTCAACCCAACGATGCTACCGTCTTTGATTTCAGCAATAGCAACGGATGTCAGGAATTCTCCATCCCGATATACACGGAAATTGAGATAATCAGTAAAGATCAGATTAGGAAGACCGGTTTTGTAGCGTTCAAACTGCTCCTTATTCCTCTTCATACCCTCAAGATCCGGATCGCCTATATCTTTGGCTTCAATGTATCCAACGGGAATTTTGCCTTTAGTAAGGATATAGTCGGGGGCTCCAACATCTGTTCGTGAGGGTTCATTGGTTATAAGCAGATCCGGCAACAGCTCCCCAAGCAACGTTTGCAAATCGCCCCGATAACTGTGTTCCCTCGAAATGCCTGATTTATATCTTAGATTTAACTGATCAACGTATTCCTGAATGGTCATAGATAAACAATTTGGTTGGCGCTTAGGCTAACAAAATCAGTGCTCAAAGACAATGTAATTTCTTCCTGCCAATGATGGCTATAAACAACGTTTCCTTTATTCAATATATGATCACGCCTTTGGATACTATAATCTCACTCAATAATTCCGAATTTTTTTATAAGTAACCGCCCTTAGACACGGGTATGTACCTAACTTACTTCCTCATTTAATCATTTGCTTAAACGTTTCATTGACTATATATTTAAGCAATCACTTAAATAATAATTCCTATGAGCAAACAATCCTGTATTCGAGATGTAGCCGATCTGAACCAGATCAACCGCTGCATTGATTCTATCCATGCGGTAGAATCATCCATCTTAAAACTATCCGACATATTGAAACTGGCCGGAAATGATGTACGCCTGAAAATCCTGTTCTTGTTGAGCACGGAGAAAGATTTATGCCCGTGCGATTTGAGCGATATTTTAGATATGACCGTACCGGCGGTATCACAACACCTGCGAAAATTGAAAGACGCCGGACTTTTAGATTCAAGAAGAGAGGGAAAGCTCATTTTCTATTCCCTGCAAAAACCTTATGACGATCTTTTGAAACCACTTTTCAACCAAATTGAAAACAATACCATTATGGAGGTATTAGCCGCATGAACAAGCAACAGAAAAATAATTCTGATACCAAATGGCTGGGTGCGGGACTCGGAGTTGCATTTATCGCCTCCCTTTGCTGCATCACTCCGGTGCTGGCTATTCTGGCAGGCACAAGTGGTATCGCCTCTACGTTTTCATTCATGGACCCATTTCGACCTTATTTAATTGGGTTGACTGTTCTTTTACTTGGGTTTGCATGGTACCAAAAACTGAAGCCCTCAAAAGAGATCGACTGTGAATGTGATCCTGAAGAAGCCCGTTTCACCCAGTCTAAATCGTTTCTTGGCATCGTAACCGTAGTGGCGGCACTTTTGTTGGCTTTTCCAAACTACTCTCATTGGTTTTTCTCTGACGCTCAACCCACTCAAGTACAATATGTTTCCGAGGCAGATGTAGAACATGTAACCTTTAATGTGGAGGGCATGACCTGCGCTGGGTGTGAAGCCAGTGTAAAAAATGAGTTGGGTAAACTGGATGGAATTGTTGAGTCCGAGGTATCCTACGACAGCGGAACGGCTACTATTTCGTATTTGAAAACGAAGCTCACGGAAAAAGAACTTCAGGATGCGATCAATAAGACCGGATTTACAGCCAACCTTCAACAAGAGCAAGAAAACGAATAATAGGATGAAAGAACTGGAACTGGACATAGCGGGCATGACGTGTGATCATTGCGCCGTGTCTATTGAAAATAATCTATCCAAACTAAACGGAATACAGAAGGCGGATGTAAGCTACCCCAACGGAACGGCTACGGTATCATTTGATGAATCCACCCTTGATAAAGCTTCAGTGATTGAAGCCGTAAATGAGACGGGTAAGTATCAGGTAGTTGGCGAAACCGGAAAAGAGCAGTCTGGTGAACACCGTTACTCGTTGATTATTATCGGGGGCGGTTCGGCTGCTTTTGCTGCGGCTATCCGAACCAGTGAATTGGGAGGAACCGCACTGATTATCAATAAAGGTCTGCCAACCGGTGGAACCTGTGTAAATGTGGGGTGCGTGCCTTCCAAAACACTGATCCGAACAGCAGAAGCCTTTCACAATGCTTCCCATCCGAGATTTGAAGGGATTGAAACCACGGCAACCATTAGTGATTTCAAAAAAGTGATTGAGCAAAAACGGGAGATGGTTCGTGATCTTCGCCAGGAAAAATATGTGAATGTGATAAAGGATGATCCAAGCATCACCCTTATTGAGGGGTACGGAAAGTTAATTCAAACAAATCAGGTTCAGGT
This sequence comes from Gracilimonas sp. B-17, assembly GCF_056857935.1. NCBI lineage: Bacteria > Pseudomonadati > Balneolota > Balneolia > Balneolales > Balneolaceae > Gracilimonas > Gracilimonas sp. B-17. Next base: position 204,703 of record NZ_JBSXOA010000012.1, on the reverse strand, counting down.
AAATAATTCAACCTATACCGCCGAAAACATTTTGATTGCCACAGGAGCTTCCCCGTTTATTCCTGAAATACCAGGACTGAAAGGAGCGGGATATCTGACCAATGAGTCGGCCTATGAACTTGAGGAACTTCCGGAAGAGCTCGTCATACTTGGCGGCGGATATATTGCTCTTGAAAATGCTCAACTCTTTAGTCGGCTTGGAAGCAAGGTGACTGTATTACAGCGATCAGAACATGTATTAAGTGATCAACCCAAAGAGCTTGCAACAGCCTTAACGGGATATTTGGAAGAGGAAGGATTAACCATTTTGACGAATACAGACATTCTGGAAGTAACGAAAACAGATAAAAATAGAAGCATCCGTTTTACGGTAAATGGAGAGGAAAAAAAACTTGAAGCTGATCAGATATTGGTCGCTACCGGCAGGCAGGGAAATACAGGGAACCTGAATCTTGAATCCGCAGGGATTGACACCGAAGGTCGCGGCTATATTCCAGTGGATGAAACCATGCGAACCAATACATCCAACATCTTTGCCGCCGGCGATGTACTTGGCGAACGGCAGTTTGTATATACGGCTGCTTATGAAGGAAAAATCGCTGCTGAAAATGCGATGAGAGATAGTCATGGAAAAGCCGATTTTTCAGTCTTACCATGGGTTATTTTCACTGATCCACAGGTGGCCGGAGTGGGTATGGACGAACAGCAAGCGGAAGAAGCGGGACTTAACTATCAAGCAACTAAACTTACGCTGGATAATGTACCCCGATCCATTGCTGCGAGAGATACACGTGGTTTTATCAAGTTAATCCGAAACAAAGATAATGACCACTTGATTGGAGCTCGCATTTTGGCACCGGAGGGCTCGGAACTATTGATGGAACTGGCTCTGGCTATGAGGCATGGGGTAACCATTCAGTCGCTCAAGTCAGAATTTCATCCCTATCTGACCCTTTCTGAAGGAATTAAACTTGCGGCTCTCACTTTCGACAAAGACGTGAAGAAATTGAGCTGCTGTGCGGTTTAAAAGAGTATCAATAACCGTTTCACTCAATCAAAGATGAAGTTCCCTCATCCAGCTCCACTTCAATCGTGCTGTGGCTGAAGTTGTAAGGTTTAAGAATATCACGAATTTTCTTTTTGGCTTCCAGAATGTCTGAATAGCTTTCTACATTTTTAAGAATGAGGTGAGCAGTAAACACATGCTTTTCTCCATCCAGCGACCATAAGTGCAGGTGATTGGTATCGGCCACTATATCTTGCTCGAGGAATTTTTCTCGCAGTTCATCAATGCTTATATCATCCGGAGTTCCCTGTAAGAAAATGTGTAGGGTTTCCTTCAATCGTTTTACCACATTCCAAAGTACATAGGCAGTAATAAAGAGAGACAGTGCAGGATCTAAATAATGAATGTCTTTGAAAAGTAATACAATAGACACTACAAGAACGGCGGCCCAACCCAATACATCTTCCAACAGGTGCCAGGAAATAACTCGTTCATTAAGGGTTTTGCCATGACTCACCTTCCATGCAGCGTACCCATTCACTGCCACCCCCACGATGGCAAAAAGAAGCATTCCCTGAGCATCGGTATGTTCCGGCGATAAAATTCTGGCAACCGCTTCATTGATCACAAAGACAGATCCAGCGATCAGTACCAAGCTGTTAATCAAAGCACCAAGCAGCGAGAACCGGGTATAACCAAAGGTGAAGGATGAATTTGCTCCTTCTTTAGATTTATGATCCAAAAACCAGGAGAGTCCTAAGGATAGACTATCTCCCAAATCGTGCAGGGCATCGGAGATAATGGCCACACTGTTTACATACATACCTCCAAAAAATTCAAGAATGGTGAATCCAAAATTGAGAAAAAAGGCGAGTTTGATGTTTCCATGCTCGTGTTCGTGTGAATGATCGTGTGACATGTTGGTTGGGGTTTATTTTTTGTCAATAAGAATTTTTCATGATTTTGTGATTTCCGAAACTCTGCTATCTCTGATTTTCAGTAATAATTGAGATATCAAAGCCAGCACCGGTAATTCTATCAAAGGCCCAACGATTAAAGCCAGTGCTACCAGGGGACTGTCGGGAAAAGCTGTAAGAGCTATCGCCAATGCAATGGGTGAATTTCTTGCAAGTGTGGTAAGGTTTAAGCTGACCGAATCTTCATAATCAAAATGGAGCAGATAACTTGTAAAGCGACTCACCAGGAAATTTATGGCGAAAAATATCATTAGGGGGATCAGCAGAATAAGAACAGTTTTGATGTTTTGAAGAAGGTAATCACCCTGAGATGCAAACATAGCCATGATCGCTAACCCAAGAAATAGTACCTGAGATAGCTAAAAAAAAGGCAGCAGCTTGGTTTCAAGAAATACGGATTGCTTGAACCTGTGGAGCAGATATTTTGTGACTTGCGCTGCAACAAAGGGTACGATCAACACAAGGCCGATACTTTCAAACAGAAATGCCGGGTTCACCGAACCGGATGCACCAAAAAAGAGTAGTAAAAACACGGGTAATAAAATCACCTGTAAAATCAGGTTCAGAGGAAGCACAGAGGCACTAAGCGTCGTATTTCCTTTTGCAATACCGGTAAAAATCAGGTACCAATCCGTACAGGGGGGTTATCATCAACATGACAAAACCTATCCAAAGGCTTAGGTGATCCTGAAGAAACAGGTAGCCCAGTACCCAGGCAAAAAAGGGTGTCCAGAGAAAATTGATGGCCAGGTTTGCTGAAAAGAATTTTAAATTGGAAAAGCTCTTCAGCAGATCGTTGATCGGGATGTTAAGAAATAGCCCAAATAGCATGAGCATTAAAAAAGGGACGATCACATATCCGGCAACCGATGCCACTGTTTCCACCTGCCCAGCCAGCAAACCTGCAATGACTGCCAGCGCTATAATAAGTGACTGATATCTGTTAATCGAATTCATACTAATATACTCCGCTCATTTCCAGAAGTCCTGTCGTGAGAACGCCGAAATTGATCGAAAAGATAAAAGATGGTTTTTCATCGTCTTTTGTCGTTAATTTAGTCTCATAATCTTTTATTTCGAGAGTTTCAAAATTCTTACTGCTCCTCTCATGACAAAACTAAACACAATAGCTCCGATGAGCAGATCCGGCCATCTGCTATTCAATACATAAACAAGAATTCCGGCCAAAATTACACCACCATTTACAATAATATCATTGGAGGTAAAAATTGTGCTTGCCTGCATGTGTGCTTCTTTGCTTTTCGCTTTATTGATAAGCCATAAGGTAAAAACATTTGCAACAAGAGCCGTTGAAGCAATAATGATCATCCAATGAAAGTCGGGCATTTCACCCACTCCAAGAAACCTCCGCAGTACTTCAAGAAATCCCAGTGATGCCAGACCCATCTGAAGATAGCCGCTAATTTTTGCTACTTTCTTTTTTCTTGCTACCGCTGCTCCAACAGCAAAAAGGCTGAGCGCATATACGGATGAATCTGCCAGCATATCTAGTGAGTCTGCAATCAGCCCCATAGAATTGATAATCCATCCGGCTGTCATTTCAATGATAAAGAAGAGAAAGTTGATCCCTAAAACCCACCATAGAATGTTCTTTTGTTGCTGCTCATCAGAAGCGAAAGGCGACATTTGAGCCTCTTTTGTTGAATTCAATTTAGAACCCAAACTCAGGGAGTCAAGGGCTTTCTCAATCTCATTAAGCCTATTTTCGTGATACACTTCTAATGTACGATTCGGGATATCAAAGTTTAGAGATTTAATATCTTCAAACTCTTCCAACCTCATTCGAATCATTTGCTCTTCGGCTGAGCAGTCCATTTGTGGAATATTAAATGTGGATTTTTTCATGGTTGAATATATGGGATTATTTTCATCTTCAACTTAACTGTGACAAAGAATCACCTGTTCCTTACCCCTCAAAAGGCTCACAGGTTTTAATCCTAAACGCTTTTTGAATATCTGTAACGTAAATGATGCCGTCACCGCGTTCCGGTGTTTTGGCATTGGCGCAGATAAGTTGAACAACGTTATCGGATTCTTTGCATTGACATACCAGCTCTAATTTTACGACTGGACTGTCCGTAAAGTGAAAATCCAGCGATGGGGACGCATCTTTCTGTTTGTATGCTCCGGTACCTTCTCCTTTGGAAAGCGTAACACTTTCATGTCCTGCTTCTTGGAGTGCTGCAACTACATTTTCTACTCTGTTTGGTTTTATAAAGGCTTTTATTTCTTTCATAATATTATGTGTTATGCATTAACCCCGGCAAAGCCATAAAAACATGAATATGGCTTTGCCGGAAAGTTTTTGTTAATCATCGTCGGAAGTCTGGCTTTTCTTCATTTCAGAGATCAGGTAATAGGCATTGTTCCAAGCTACTCGTGCTCCATCCGGCAATGGTTCTAACAACTTCACTTCAACCCAACCATCTTCCTCAATGCCGGTCATAATTTCTACCGGAGTGAAAGACCATTCGGTATTTCCGTTTTCCTCTTGTTGTTCTGCGGTGAATAGGTAGGTTTTACCCTCGTCCTCAACAATGGCATTCTCAGGCAAAGCAAAGGCTTTAGTCTCTGAAGTGTGAATCGTGCCGTTGATATACATCCCGGGAATCAGGAAGTTTTCTTTCTGATCAATTTCGCCGTGCACATGCACTGCCCTAGGATTTTGTTCGAATTGTTTGCCTACAGAGTAAATGGTAGCTGTAAGTATTTGATCCGGTACTGACTGTACAGTAAAAGAGATGGATTGGCCCCTTTTAACTTTGTGCACATCTTTTTCAAAGACCATCAAATCGGCATGAACATGTTCGTTATCCACAATTTCAAACATGATTGTTTGGGGATCAACGTACTGACCGATTTGAATCTGAACCTTTTCGATGTACCCATCAATAGGGCTTACTACCGGCACCGACGAATAAATATCGCCGTCTTGTATTTGTTCAACGTCCAGGTTAAGCTGATTCAGCTGAGCCTCATAACCTTTGACCTCCGCCTTAACTGATTCGTATTCGGCTTTAGTTTGTTGGTAAGTTTGGCCGGAGCCTACCTTTTCATCATATAACCTTGCTTGTCGCTTAAATTCATGATCTAAATACAACATGCGCTGATACAACCGTACGTATTCAGTTTGGACTTTGGTTAAATTAGGATGGGAAAGGAAGGCAATAGTCTGATTTTTTGACACCTGATCTCCCTCAATAACTTCTATGGAACCAATATTACCTCCCAAAACCGCAGTTACGCTTGCCTCATGCTGCGGGGGAACTTCCAGCTGACCATTTGCTTCTACGCTCTCTGAGAGAAAGCGCAGGGACAAAGTATCCAGTTTCATTCCAAGGCTGTTGAACTTCAGTTCCGACAGATGAACCATGTTTTCTTCTGCCTCAGCCACACCGGCAAGTTCTGTTGCTTCTTGTTCTTTTTCATCGCTATTGATCTCGCCGCAGGCTGTAAAAACAGATGCAAGGACAGCCAATAAAATTATATATAAATTAGATTTATTCATTTTTTTGTTGATTTAAAATCTGTTATTGAGTTTTGTTGAGGTAGTATTCTAATTGGAAATGGCTATTCAGATAATTGCCAAATGCATTCCATGAGTCGATTTCAATGCGAATGGCATCTCTGATGCTTTGAAAGAAAGCCACATAGTCTATGGCTCCTTCTTCATAAGAGGTGATGGCACCTTGCTGTTGTTCTTTGGCAAGAGGGAGTGCTTCCTGTCGATAATATTCCCACGAGCGCAACCATTTCTGATAATTTTCCCGGATACTGTTATAGGTACTGTTGAATTCTCTCTGAGCCTGGTCTAGGTTTTGACGGGCAATATTTCGTTCAATCCGGGCGGATTGAGTTTTCCCGGCCTTAGACCAGAAGAATACCGGAAGTCTGATCCCGATCTCATAGGAATTAAAGCCACCTTGCCCAGCTATTTCCTGCCAGCCATAACTGGCTTGAAAACTTGGTAAAAACTGACTTCTTTGTTCTTTAATCGATGCTTCCGCCACGTCAATTTTTTGTTGATATAAAGCAATCAGCGGATGGTCGAATGTAGAATCTACCTGTAAAGGTTGAACAAGCTGTTCGGCTGAAACACTTTGAACCGTGTATAACGAGTCCCCCTCAAACCATTTGTTAAAAGCTCGAACAGCAGCCCCATAATCGCGGAAGGCTTGTTCTGTTTGTATGGTAATTTGGTTGGCCTGATTCATGATATTAAGATATCCCAGCCGGGAAATTTCCTCCGTTTCAAATTTTATTTCCGCAGCCCTAGCAATATCCCTGAATTGCTGGTTCAGGCGATTATAGATCTCATATTGTTGTTTAGCGATGAAAACCGTTGACCAGTCCTGCTTTACCCGGAGCCTGAGCTCTAACTCAGACAATTCATAGTTCAGCCTGGCAAGTTCTGTTTGTTCATTCCGATGATTTAGCCTTGGTAAAACACCGAACAGATCAAACTGCTGCTGAATGCCAAATTTTGTAGTAACACCGTCCGAACCGTTGCCGAACTCTTCACCTCCGGTAAAGAGGTTCGTATCGCCAAAGTCCCAGGCTGTTTTTTGAAGAGCCTTCCTGTTGTCAATTCCAAGCCTGGCTGCCTCAAGAGAAGGATAATTTGCTATCGCTTTTTGAACGGCCTGATCCAGCGCAATTTGCGGGAGGGTATCATTCAGCACCTGTTCCTGAGCCTGTACAGAATCGGGAGAAAGCAGCAGGCTTCCACCAATAATCAGCAACACAACGGAGGCCATAGAAGTACTACCCGGCTTGTGTTTTCTCATTTTACGCTTTTCTATGTACGCATAAAGGATGGGCAGCACGACCAACGTAAGCAGCGTGGCGCTAATCAACCCGCCGATTACAACAGTGGCCAGCGGCCGCTGTACTTCAGCACCGGCTGTTGTTGAAAACGCCATCGGAAGAAAACCCATAATAGCCGCCGTAGCGGTCAATAAAATGGGGCGAAGTCGCTCTTTGGTACCTGTCAAAATTCGTTCTTGTAAATCCATAACACCTTCGATTTTTAATGAATTAAACCGGCTGACGAGCACAAGGCCGTTTAGCACAGCCACTCCGAACAATACAATGAAACCAACTCCGGCAGAAATACTGAAGTCCATTCCACGTAAAGCCAGGAAGAAGACACCTCCAATAGAAGCCAGGGGAATAGCCAGATAGATCATTACCGACTGTGAGAACGATTTTAGTGCGAAGTACAGTAGCACAAAGATAAGAAACAGGGCTATAGGCACTACAATAGCCAATCGGTTCTTGGCCCGTTGCAGATTCTCAAATTCACCCCCATAAGTAATGTAATAACCCGGCGGCAGATTCAATTCGGCCTCCAGTTTTTCTTGAATATCCAAAACCACCGATTCCACATCCCGCCCGCGTGTATTCACACCAACATAGCTCCTGCGAAAGGTGTTATCTCGCGAGATCTGCATAGGCCCCGGCTGATAACTGATATCCGCCACTTCTTTAACCGGCACCTGTGCACCGTTTTCCAGATCTACATACAGATTGCGAATATCCTCAATGCCAGTACGATGAGCTTCATCAAAGCGGATCACAAGATCAAATCGTCTTTCGCCTTCGAATACAACTCCAGCAACACCTCCGGCAAAAGCTGAACTTACGTATTGATTGAGCTTCGTGATATCCAGTCCATATTGAGCCACTTTTTGCCGGTCATACCTAACGGTCATTTGAGGTAGTCCAGCCGTACGTTCGGGACTCACATCACCCACCCCTGGAATAGTTTGAATAATTTGAGCCATTTCCTGAACTTTCTCCGCCAATACATCTATGTCGTCTCCGTATAGCTTTACGGCGATATCTTCTCGTACACCTTCCAAAAGTTCGTTAAACCTAAGCTCTACCGGCTGGGTAAAAACGAAATTCACACCTATCATGGTCTGATCGAGTTTACTCTTTATTTTTTCTATCAGCTCCTCTTTAGATTCGGCAGAGATCCAGTTTTCTTTATTCTTGTCCAGAATGATGTACATGTCGGCAATGTCCATGGGCATAGGATCAGTGGGAATATCAGCTACCCCAATTCGAGCTGTTACTGTTTCTATCTCTGGAAATTCTTCCAGCAGTGTCGTCTCAATTTTCTTGGATTGATCGATCGCCTCTGATAATCCACTGCCCGGACGGAATAGGGCTTGCATGGCAATATCTCCCTCATCCAGTTGTGGAATAAATTCACCTCCCATTCTCGAAAAGGTGAACATCGCACCGCCAAAAAGCAGTATGGCAGCTACAATCACAACAGGTTTTCGCTTTAACGACCATTGGATAACCGGATCGTAGCCCTTCTGAATAAAGGATATAAGTTTGTTGCTGATCCGATCGAGGCCTCGCTCGAACCGGGCAAACCATCCCTTTCTATTTTGTGAGGGTTTCATAAACAGTGCCGAGACCATTGGTACATAGGTAAGACATAAAATAATAGCACCTAATACAGCAAACCCAAAGGTGAATGCCATAGGACGGAACATCTTACCTTCTACTCCTTCCAGAAACAGGATAGGGGCAAATACAATAAGGATGATCAACTGTCCAAAGAAGGCAGCATTCATCATGGTGCTGCTTGCCTTGTAGGCAATTTCATTCATCTGTGTTTTACTAAAAGCACGTTTTCCGGATTTCACCCTTTTTTCAATTTCATGAACCGTGCCTTCCACTATAATTACGGCTCCATCAACAATAATACCGAAGTCGATGGCTCCAAGGCTCATTAGATTGGCCCACACCCCGGTGGCCTTCATCATTATAAAAGCAAAAAGAAGGGAAAGCGGAATAAGTGAGGCGGTTATTAACCCTCCGCGTAAACTTCCTAAGAGTATTACCAAAACGAAAACTACAATCAATGCACCTTCCACCAGGTTTGTGGTAACTGTACTGGTGGTTCGTTCAATAAGAGCACTTCGATCAAGGAAAGGCTCAATCTTTAAACCTTCAGGCAGTGACTTTTGAATTTCAGCAATTCTATCCTGAACGTTTTGAATGGTTGCATTCGGGTTTGAGCCTTTCAGCATCATAATAATGCCACCTACTGCTTCCTCACCATCCTGAGTAAAAGCTCCATAACGAATTTGAGTTCCAAAGGTAACCTCTTCTGCTACATCTCTGATTAGGATGGGTAGTCCGTTTTCGTTCTTGACTACAATGTTTTCTATATCTTCAAGGCTGCGTATCAATCCTTCGCCACGAATAAAATTAGCCATCTTGTTTTTCTCGATATAGGCCCCGCCGGTATTTACATTATTCCTGGACATTGCCTCATATACTTCTGAAATACTAACTCCCATTGCATTTAGTTTATCAGGACTTATGGCTACTTCATATTGTTTGATGCCTCCACCGAAGGAGTTGACCTCTATAACCCCCTCCAGGAGCACCATTTGGCGCTTAATAATCCAATCTTGTATTGTGCGCAATTCATCAGGCGTATATTCATCTTCATATGCAGGGTCCACCTGAATGGAGTACTCGTAAATTTGGCCTAATCCACTTGAAATGGGACCCATGGATGGACTTCCAAAATTCTCGGGGATCGTTTCGCCCAGTTCACTGAGTTTTTCCTGTACCAGTTGCCGGGGTAAATAGGTACCCATATCATCTTCGAAAACGATGGTAACCACGGATAACCCGAATCGGGATACCGAACGGATTTCAGTTACTCCTGGCAGGTTACCCATGGCAAGCTCCACGGGATACGTTACAAATTGTTCAATGTCTTCGGTAGATAGATTTTCCGATACCGTAATCACCTGTACCTGATTATTTGTAATATCAGGAACCGAACCTAGATTAATGGTCATCATAGAATATAATCCTACTCCTATTAGAGACAGGATAAACAAGCCGATGATAAACTTGTTCTTAATCGAAAAGGCAATAATTTTGTTGATCATGTTGACAGCTGTGTGAATATAGATTAGTCTTTGATGCCGATCTTTTTCAAATACTTTGGCTGAAACCACAGAATGACCAGAGGTTAAACAGCTCGTTGAAAAAAATGGATGGGGCAGAATTTGTTTCTGCTAAATAGAGAAAGGCAGGTATTAAATCAGAAGTTGCGTGACTTTAATAACCTTAAGAGTTATTGGAGGGGATAAATTGTCTTTTAGATATACAGGTAACGTAATTTGAACAACAGGGTCACCATAGTTCCCAAACAAATAAGGAATGATTGGAAACATAAACTTACAGTCCGGGCACTCATTTCTTAACAGTGCATCATCATAGCAGCACTGATTTTGAAATTGATGGTGCTTTTTTTCAACTGTTTTGTACTCAGAATTAGTCTCTTCTGAATGTTGTAATACAATTTCAAAACAGCCTTTATCTAAGTTGTAGGTAGAGGAAACATCATGAGTACTTGCTAATACAGAAACACTTAAGGGTAGAAAAAAGAAAAACCCTGCCCATGAAAAAAGAAAAGATGCGATTGTCGCAACATTCAGATTACGTAAGTATGCTCTGAAAAAATACAATTCTTTAAGGGGAAATATTGTGATTAAGTAGAATGCTGATGATAAGGATTATTTGTAATGCAACTCAATTGCAAAGATCAGGAAGAACAGGAAGGACAACTCCCGGTTATCACAAAATTGCCGTTGGATGGAGTAAAATTTTCGGGCAGATCGTAGTTAGGAATGCCAAGATGTGGAAAACAAAATGTTTGTTCACAGGAGAAACAATAAAAATGAACGTGCACATCATCCGGGTACGAACAGGTACAGTTTTCAGAACAAAGGGCATATTTAGTTATCCCACTTGCATCGTTTATTTGATGCACCAAACCATGTTCTAAGAATGTTTTTAAGGTACGATAAAGCGTTGTCCGATCTGCATGGGTAAACTTTTCTTCAAGATCTGATAGGCTTATTACCGACTTAGTTTCAGCCATGAAAAGAAGAATCCGCATGCGCATAGCGGTCGGTTGTATATCTCTGCTCTGCAATCTTTTTTCATGAATAGTCATCTTTATTGAAATAATATTCGTTGATTAATGTGTACAAGTAATATTTATACAAAGGGCGAATCGCCGGTATAAATCATATCAATTCTATGATAAACTACCACTAAAATCTTTGAAACTCATATTTGGTAATTTTGACATAAATATATGGGTTCGGGGCAGTTATCTTTCGTTTCCAAAATTCTAAATAAGTGAAAGATTGGCAAGCTATAACACATTGACCATTTCCTGATTTACTGATTCGGATTGCTTTTTAATACTCCGAAATCCCAACAAAAAAAGAAGAGGCAAAATTGCAGAGGGGATCTGTTGAGGAATAAATGACCAGCTTAGGAGAAAGAGCAGAAGAATAGCTGCATATAGTACCAAAAACACTTTATAATTTTCTGAAAGTCGTTTTCTGCCCATAAAAGAAAATATAAAGGCCGACAAAGCCGGGGCAGACCACACTATATTCCAATTCCATTTGGTTGAGGGATACGAAGAAAAAAACCACAAAAAAATGATCAACACTCCAATCAACCCAATTATCCCGAATAACAGACGGTCGAACCAAAACCAGAATGTGTGATTAGTTCTATAGAAAAACCCGGCAAGCAGGCTTGTAATCAGCAAAAACCAAAAGCTTAAAGTGGGGCTTACTCTCGCAGGACTAATGACAGACCGTTTCTGAGGAGCATAAAATCTCTGCTCTGAAACCAAGGCAAGACTTGTATCAGCTTGCTGTATCCGAGCGTGTGAAAATCCCTCTTTTAACAGGTCGGGTAAGAACAGCGTTTCCGACTCGGGTGGGTTGCGGTCGGCGGGAGTACCCAACAGCAAGTTAATCCCAAATTTTACCCAGGAAACGGATTTCACGTAGGGATTAATAAACTGCCGAAAACTATTCTTTGCCGAATTTTGCGGCTCTTGAAAATGGATTGAATCCCCAGCTACTGCCTTGACAGCCTCATAGATCCGGGTGGTACAGTTATCATAGAAGAACTCATAGGAATAATATCGATTTTCGGGCCGGGCGTTATTCTCCAAAAAATCATACAAGCGTTTGGTTTGATTCTCTGTTAGATTTAATCGCTGTTCAGTAATAATGCGGCCGTCATTCAAATATGCTTTTTTTGCATTCTCAAACTTGTTCACCGAAAGAAAATATCGCAGATCGCCGAGGGCAAATTTCCAATAAAACCCTGGAGCGTTGAAATCAAAAGTACCATAATTATATGCGCGATCTACACCTGCTTCCGGGTCGTAAATGCGCAAGGCAGTATGGCCAAACAAAGTGTACAATTCAGCACCGGAAGAAGTCGTAAGGAGACTGACCTGAGCTTCCGGCGAAAGTTTAGGTTGCCCGGCGTCTACAGAAGAAGTTGCTGCAATAAATAGTATCAGGAAAAAGCTTACTGCTTTAGTTATAGTGTGCAACATATTGGCCGAGCTAATTTATCTTTGAATAGGTTAGGATTTGTAAGCTAACAACCTCAACGCATTAAATACCACAACTACTGTTGACCCTTCGTGGCCGATGACTGCCCAACCCATGCTCAGGCCAAAAATCGTAGCTGGCACAAGCAGAGCCACCATACCCAGGCTGATCCACAGGTTCTGCTTGATGATCGATTTGGTTTTGCGGCTCAGTCCGATAGCAAACGGAAGAACGGAAATCTTGTCGGCCATTAAAGCTACATCGGCTGTTTCAAGGGCCACATCTGATCCGGCTGCTCCCATAGCAATGCCCACTGTGCTGTTGGCCATGGCCGGAGCATCGTTGACGCCATCGCCTACCATCGCTACGTCGCCTTCCTCTTCACGAAGCTTTTTGACAGCTTCCACCTTGTCTTCAGGCAGTAAATTACCTTTTGGGTCGTCGATACCGATCTCTTTAGCAACAGCATCGGCCACCCGCTGATTGTCGCCCGTAAGCATGATCAGGTGTGTCAAGCCCATGTCCCGCAGTTTTTGAATAACCTCCTTGGCATCCTCTCGTGGGGTATCCATCAGCCCAAGCATACCAAGATATCGATCACCATGACGAACAATCATAGTCGTTTTCCCTTCTCCTTCCAATTCTTCTACACTTCGTTTAAGGTCTTCAGAGAGTTTAATGCCATCGGCCTCTTCAAATAGCTCCGCATTCCCGATATACACTGTTATATCTTTAATCGTTGCTTTTACTCCCCGCCCTGTAATGGATTCAAGATCTTCGGCTTCGGGAAAATCAGTTTCCCCTAACTTCTCTTTTCCATCACGCACCACGGCATCAGCGAGGGGGTGATCACTTAAACTTTCTACTGCTACAGCTACTTTTAACAACTCGTTTTCCTCCGTATCACCAAAGGTGATCACATCAGTAAGTCTGGGCTCGCCTTCTGTGAGGGTTCCGGTTTTATCAAAAGCTAACGCCTTTAATATTCCAAGGTTTTCAAGGGGGCGACCGCCTTTTATCAGAACTCCACCTCTTGCGGCTCGTCCTACACCGCTAAGCACTGCGCTGGGCGTAGAAATAGCCAGTGCACAGGGACTTGCTGCCACAAGAACCGCCATGGCCCGATAAAAACTTGCTGAAAAAGATTCATCTATAACCAGAAAAGCAAAATTCAATATCACCACTAATACTAACACGGACGGTACAAAATATTTTTCAAATTTGTCGGTGAACTGTTGGGTCGGCGACTTCTGAGCTTCGGCTTCGTTAACCAGCTTGATCAGGCGAGAAAGTGTGGAATCTTTGGAAAGTTTTGTCACCTTTACCTCCAGACTTCCATTTCCATTGATGGTGCCGGCAAACACGCGGTGCTTATCGTCAATAGAATCTGCATCTTCATCGATGGATTCAGGATCGTCATATTCCATCTTGTCTACGGGCACGCTTTCGCCGGTGATGGGTGCCTGGTTGACGCTGCTCTCGCCATTGATAACTACCCCGTCGGCGGAAATTTTACTGTTCGGTTTGATCACAATAACATCTCCAACCTGCAACTCCTCAACAGATACCTCTTCGGTGGTTCCATCTTTTTTTCGCAGAGCGGTTTTTGGCGCAAGGTCAGAAAGCCCTTTGATGGCATCTCGTGCCCGACCCATAGCATAGTGTTCCAGGGAATGTCCAAGGCTGAACAAGAAAAGCAGAAGCGCCCCCTCAGCCCACTCCCCAAGGATTGCAGCTCCAATCGCGGCAACCAGCATCAGGAAATCAATCTCGAAATTTCCGGCTTTTACTTCGGTGTAAGCTTCCTGCACCAGGTAGAATCCACCAAAGAAGTAGGAGCTCACATATAGTGCAAGCGAGACCCAGCCGGGCAACGTGCTCACATAGGAGAGGCCGAATCCTATGCCGAGCAAGCTACCGCATATCAGCGAGAAGATCAGCTCGGTTTTTTCGCCAAAGATGCCACCGTGATCGTGGTCGTGCGAATCTTCTTCTTTATGTGAGTGCTCATGATCTGTCTCCGGTTTTTTCTCTTTACCATTTGTCTCCTCATTATTTTCTTTTACGTCCTGAAGTTCTTCGGAAAACTTCTCAATATCTAACCCAGTCTCTCTAATTATTTTCGTAAGCTTCTCCCTGCTAATATCACCCTTTTTATATTCCAGCCTGATCCAGCCTGTGGCGCTCGCGTAAGCATCTACAACTCCATCCACATCTCTGAGTTGCCGAGTAATTGATCGGGCGTGTCTGGAATGACGAATACCGTTCACTTTCACTAACATGTGCCCAAATATATCATGAAGTTTCGCACCGGTCTGTTGAGCAAGGGTTTTTATTTTTTTAAGTGATATCGTTTCGGGATCAAAGTGAATACAGAGTTTTGGTTCTTTACTTTCATCTGTTTTAATATGTACCCGATCCACTCCATCCCGTCCTTCAAGAGTTCCAATAAGCCGACTTACACATTTATCCTTATGATCAGGGATGTCAGGTAGTATTACAGGTATATCAAGTGTTAGTTTTTCCATAGTTATTAAGTTTAAGTTAAAAAAAGAACTGAATTGGGGATCATCCCAATACAATTCATAAATAGCTGTAACGGTGCATTCTAAAACTTGCTATTCATCGTTTAAAGACTACTGCCACGGTCAAATGGCAGCAATCTCGGGGTATAAAGTGATGTAATTTTAGCCTATCGAATCACTTCATCGTCGATTTCCCCAGTTCGAATTCTTATAGCTTTATCTACTTCGGATATAAAGATTTTGCCATCACCCGAATTGCCCGTTTTTCCTTTTTGGATGATCGTATCAATAATTTCAGCAACCCGTTCATCGGGAACAACGGTTTCCAGTTTTATGCGGTTGGTGAGCCGTGCTTTATCTTCGGCTTTAACGTGCCCCCAACCCCGTACATCCGACAAGGTAACACCTGGTGGTTCAGTTAAGGCTTCAAGTCCATCAATAACGTAATCAATCATGTTGGTACGAATAAATGCTTTAATCTCTTTCATAGTAAGTTGGTTTTAATGAAACCTCCAAGGTTTCAAATACCTTGAAGGTTTGTATCTATTTATAATTACAGTTCAACGTGTTCTACTGGTTCAGCGAACCACTTGTAGATAGTGGGTAATACCACCAGTGTAAGCAGAGTCGATGTTACCAGACCACCAACTACCACGGCTGCCAGAGGACGTTGCACATTCGAGCCGATATCGTTTGCCAGTAGCAACGGAATCAGTCCGAGACCGGTGGTTAAGGCCGTCATGAGTACAGGGCGTAGCCGTAACAAGGCGGCTTTAACAACTGCCTTGTGGGTTTCAAGTCCTTCCTCCCGAAGTTGGTTGATGTAGGAAACCAGCACCACGCCATTGAGTACCGCGATACCAAAGATGGCGATAAAACCCACGGCTGCCGGCACGGACAAGTAGAGACCGGACACCCAAAGCGCTACAATACCACCGATAGTGGCAAAGGGTATATTCAGGAAGATGAGCACAGCGTATTTCCAGCTACTGAAGGTGGAAAACAGCATGAAAAAAATGAGTCCCAGCGTAATGGGAACCACTACATACAACCGCGCCATCGCCCGCTGTTGATTTTCAAACTGTCCGCCGTATTCGGTGAAATATCCTGCCGGTAGTTCGACCTGCTCAGCCACCTTTTGCTGAATTTCACTGACTACGCTTCCCATGTCTCGTCCTCGCACGTTAAGCTGCACATAGGTTCGGCGACTGGCTTTATTTCGGGAGATCTGCTTTGGTCCGGTAAAGACTTCCACATCGGCTATTTGTGACAGCGGAACCAATGCTCCTTTAGCTGTGCGGATAGGCAGATCACGAACCTGATCAATGTGAGCTCGCTGAGATTCCTGGAGGCGAACGAAGATATCGAAGCGGCGGATGCCTTCGAACACTTGCCCGGCTACCGAACCACCGATCCCGGTTTCTACGGTGTTAAGGAAGTCATCCATGCTAATTCCCAGCCGGGCCAACTGCTCACGATCCGGACGAACCAGGATTTGCGGCTTGCCGCCTTGTTGCTGGGCGCGGACATCTACAGCTCCTTCCACACCTTCAGCAATGGCCTGGATTTCACCGGCTTTTTCAGCCAGCACATCCAGGTCATCGCCATATAAACTCACAACCACTTGGGCCCGAACGCCGCTTAGCAGCTCATCAGTACGAAGCTGAATAGGTTGGGAGAAATTGGAAGAAACGCCGGGTAGATCCTTGGATAGTTTTTCTGCCATCGCGGTCTGAAGTTCTTCGTAATCACGTCCCCATTCCCATGCGTCCAACGGTTTCAAATTCACCACGTTGAAGACCACGTTCACCGGCTCAGGATCTCCACCCACTTCGGCGCGACCAACACGCGAATACACACTCTCTACTTCAGGAAAGGTTAGCATCGATTCCTGAAGCCGCTTGGAGTATTCGGTAGTGGTTGGAAGATTGGCCCCCGGTGGTAATACCGAACGAACGGCGTAGGTACCTTCTCGTAAAGTGGGCTGAAACTCGGTTCCTAAAAACGGAAAGATGGCCATGCTTCCGGCAAAGAGAACAAGAGCGGCACCAAATACCATTTTAGGATATTTGGAGGTCTTCTCGATCAACGGTTCACTCCATTTTTTGAGCGTACGTACCAACCAGGGTTCCTTGTCCATGCCTTTTTCGGGAAGGATGAAGCTGGAGATAATAGGAATGTACGTCAGCGCTAAAAAGATGGCTCCGAACAGCGCAAAGGTAATGGTATAAGCCAGCGGTTTGAACATCTTTCCTTCCACACCTTCAAGCGAGAAGAGTGGCAGAAATACAATGATGATAATGCTGGTAGCGAAAAAGACCGGTCGAATGACTTCACGCGCGGCTTCACTCACAATCCGTGTTAGGGACACATTTCCTTCTTTTCGCTCCTCAAGCAGCCTGTACGTGTTTTCCACAATTACCGTGGCGCTGTCACCAATCATCCCGATGCTTATTGCCAGTCCACCAAGACTCATTAGGTTGGCCGATATACCCAGCCATTTCATCCCTATGAAAGCAATCAAAAAGGCGATGGGAACCGTGGAAATAATGATCAACGTGGATCGGATATCTCCCATAAAAAAGTACAGCACGATGAGCACCAGAATGGCTCCGATGTAGAGGGCATTGGTAACTGTACCCACGGCTTTTTCTACGAGTTCACCTTGAGAATAAAAGGTTTCCATGATCATCCCTTCGGGGAGGGCGCTATTAATGGCATCCACTTTATTATCCATTTCGGCCAGCAAGTCCTGTGTGTTGGTTCCGATGAGTTTCAACACAAAACCGCCCACCGATTCTTCCCCGTTGGCAACCAGTGTTCCCCGCTTGATTTCCGAGCCAAATGCCACTTCAGCTACATCTTTCACATACACCGGAGTGCCGTTTTCGTTAGATACAATCACATTCCTGATGTCGTTGATCCCGGCAGAATCGGGTTGAATCCAGCCATAACCGCGCACCAGGTATTCTTCTCCTCCGCGTTCCAGAAAAGAGGCTCCAACTGTACGATTATTTTTATTGAGTGCGCCTTCGAGATCTTCAAGGGTAAGACCGCGGGAAACCAGCGCGTTCATATCAGCTTTGACCTGGAATTGACGAACATCACCGCCAATCGACAGTACGCCGGTTACGCCGGGTACTGTTCGCAGCTGCGGTTTTACGATCCAGTCCTGAGCAGTTCGAATGTCCATGAGGGAGTGATCGTAGCCTTCTTTATTCTTGACCTCATACATCAACACCGTTCCAAGGCCGGTGGTGATAGGGCCAAGTTGGGGTTCACCAAGTCCGTCCGGTATCTCGTTTTTGGCCTGCGACAGTCGTTCGTTGACTAGTCGCCGGGCAAAGTAAATATCGGTTCCTTCCTCAAAGTAAATATTCACTCTGGAAAGCCCGAAAATGGAGGTGCTTTGCACCCGGTCCAGCTTCGGTAAACCATACATGGAGATCTCAATGGGATAACTGATCTGGGTTTCCACATCTACCGGAGAAAGGCCCGGACTGGAAGTAAACACCTGCACGAGTGTGGGTGATACGTCGGGAAAGGAATCTATGGGTACATCCCGAAATGAAAAGTAGCCATAGAGCGCTACCGCGGCTACCAAAATAAAGATGGTTAGCCGGTTCTTTAATACTTTATCAATTATTTGTTCAAGCATAAGTCAAATATTCAGGGTGATAATTTTGTTGATCCGATCTGCATTAGTGGCCATGATCTGCACTCCGGGTTGCGGCGGTAAGAGCTGATTTCAGGTCAAAAGCCCCGGAAACTACGGCTGCTTGTCCAGGTGTTAAACCGGAAAGCACTTCCACGAAACCATCTCGTTCATTTCCAAGGGTTACGGCTACCGGACGAAAACTTCCGGGCTCTTCACCAGGCACAAAAACACGGTCGGTGCCTTCGATTTGCTGAACAGCACCCACCGGAATGAGCGCAGCGGTTTCCTTTGAATTGGTGTAGATGCGAGCGGTACCAAACATACCGGCACGGAGCTGTCCCTCAGGATTATCAAAAAGCGCACGTACGGGCATGGTTCGGGTTTCTTTTTCCAGCTCGTACGAGATCCAGTCGGTCGTTCCCTCAAAGGTGGTTCCAGGAGTGCTTCGTATGGAAAGCTCAACACCCTGTCCGGTTTCCAGATAGCGAATATCTTGCTCATATCCGTCTATCATCACCCAAACCTTAGACAAGTCGGCTACATGAACCGGCGTTTCACTGGGGCTTATAGTCTGTCCGGGAGAAAGGTCTCGCTCCTGAATGGTACCACTCAAGGGACTGCTCAGGTAGAAATAAGAAAGCGGAATCTCACTTCCGGCCTTAATATTTTGGATATCATTATGGGATAATCCGTATAAACGCAACGCTTCAGAGGCGGCATCAAGCTCTGCTTTCGCTTGTTCATATTCCAATTCGGCCTGCAACAGCTCAGCCTGACTGGAGATATCCTGTTCATACAAATTTTGCTCACGCTTAAAGTGGGCTTCCTCCTTCTTCATGGCCGCTCTGAGACGAATGTAATTGGCTTTGATCTTGCCAAGTCCAACGCTGCTCATTTGTGCAATGGGCTCGCCTTCTTCCACGTAATCCCCCAAATCTTTAAGCACTTTAACCACTTTGGCCTCAATACGCGGACCCACTTTTGCAATGCGATCCATATCGTACATCACACTGGCAGGCCGTTGAATTACGGAGCTTGCACTTCCGGCTTTCAGGGTATCTACATTTATATTGAGGGAAGCCATTTGCTCTTCAGAAAGGTGAACTTCACCGGGTCCTTCACTCTCTTCCTCCGAATGTTCACCTTCTTCCTCTGTATGTTGTGTTTCTTCACTACCG
Source organism: Gracilimonas sp. B-17 (assembly GCF_056857935.1). Classification (NCBI taxonomy): domain Bacteria; kingdom Pseudomonadati; phylum Balneolota; class Balneolia; order Balneolales; family Balneolaceae; genus Gracilimonas; species Gracilimonas sp. B-17. The sequence goes on along the minus strand of NZ_JBSXOA010000012.1, from coordinate 184,917 downwards.
TGTTCATCAGCAGTGGCATGGTTTTCTGTTTGAGGAGTGGATTCATTTTGAGAACTACAGCCGCTTATAACGACTCCACTCAAAAGCAACATCCACACCGGAAGTAATACGTTAATGATCTTCATTGTTTTTAGTCTCTGTTTCATGGGGTTCAAATAATTAGTTGGTAGAAATTTCATTCAAAGGCGTGCCGATTAGTCGCTCAACTTGTGCGATGGCACGGTTCAGTTCAGCCAGCGCTTGTACGTAGCGGGTCCGGCTGGTAAATAAAGTTCGCTGGGCATCCAGTACTTCCAGAAAATCAAACTTGCCCTGCCGGTAGCCGGCTTGGGCAGCTTTATAAGCCGTTTGGGCTCCGGGCAAGACTTCAGCTTGAAGTTGTTCGGCCTCATATAAAGCAGCTTGTAACTTGTTATAGCTATTTTGAAGGGCTTTTTGCACCTCAATCCTGGCAGACTCCCGCACCGTTTCCGCACGGTTGAGCTCATAGCGAGCTGCCTTTACATTCCCCTGGTTCCGGTCAAAAAATGGAAGAGGTATGGAGACACCTACTAAAGCAGCTTCGGCTCCAAGATCTTCCATCCAGCGATACCCGCCGCTGATTTTTATATCAGGAATGGCTTTGGATCGCTCATACGAAAGGGAAGCTTCCCGTTGCTGAATCTCGGTAGTCCAGCGAGCTACATCCGGGTTCCGCTCTATAAATTCGGCCACGTATTGGTAGTCTGGAATAGAATCCGGCATCTCTAATTCGCCTGACAGTGCCATAAACGAAACCTGATCACTTCCCCAAAATGAGGCCAGTGTGGTAAAAGCGGATTGCATCGCATTGCGCCTGTTTTCCAGATCTATGCGTGCACGAGAGAGTTCTACCTGTGCTTTGGTCTGCTCCAGTTTTGAAACTTTCCCGGCTTCGACTTGCGCCGACACGCTTTCATAAAATTGTCGGGCAACATCTAATAACTCTTTCTGTTGCTCCCATTGCAGTTGGGCTTCCAAAGCGGACGTATAAGCTTGTGTGAGTCCGGTGAGCGTATTTAAACGCTGGGTTTCGTAATCCCACCCGGCGAGCTCAGTGGTTAAACCGGCCAGTCGTTTCCGTTTCATCCGATCAGCCCCTAAGAGAACTTTTTGGCTGAGCCTTATCGTGGTTTCCCTGGAATCATAGCCTTCAAAAGGACCGGTTCCTCCAAAGTTTTCCATTTCGGCTTCCAGTTCCGGATTGGGCAACAAAGCAGCTTGAATGCGCTCGGCTTCCTTAACCCGAACTTGCCAGGCATAACTTTGCAGACCGGGGTTTTCGAGGAGCGTTTTAGCCAGTGCCGTTCGATAGCTCAGCGTGTCGCCAATGGCAATCGAATTGGCCGAAGAGTTTAAATTTCTGTTTAGAATCTGAGAAGAATAGTCCTCGGATTCATGTTCTATAAGCGTGCTTTCAGATGGTGCTTGAAGTACCGTTCGTTCGCTGGCGCAACCGGCAGCAAGCACGAGCGTGCCGATGAGCAGCATCGTTTTGATATATTTTGACATGTAGTATTCAGCTTTTTAGCTGTTGTAGATTTATGAGAAATGCGCACTGGATACTATGATCCTGTGAATATGAAGGGCATTCTCAATGTGAATTAGGTATAGGAGGGGCTGTATGGCCTAATTCAGAAGTACTACGGTCTGTAGATTGGTGGTGATAGAATTTTCTATAACCGGCGGTAAGAAAATGGTTTGTTGAACCGAACGGGAGACAGGAGTGATTTCGCTTTTTTGAAAAACAGCTCGTTTAAGATCAGCGACTGTTTTTTGCTGGTCAAAGCGATTTAGCTTGTCTTCCTTGGCACAGAGTAAAGAAATAGGAACATCCCGATGGTGGTCATTATCTTGGTGAAAAACCGTTTCCTGTTCGTGATTATGACCATCATTTTCGTGGACTTCGGCTTCACTATTAAAGAAAATTCCAAGCTCTGCCTTTGATTCAACATTTACATCGCCATTATCTTCAAAACAATACACCAATGACTCTGCCAGACTGTGCACACTTAACACGTGCATAGCAAATATGATCAGCAGAAGTCGTGCTGAGATTTTATAAATCTTTGTTTTGTGGATTTTTTTAAGCAAAGCTAAAATTTTGTGAATACTAATAATAGACTATCAGCTACAAAACATCTTACATAATTATGTTTTAAAGATATCAAATTTTGCAGTTAAACTTAAAAACTGAACCTTAGGTAGTTATTGCCCATAAGTTTTAGAAGCTTGTTTATGTTTTATACACGTGAAATTTTAGTTCGCTTTGAAGCAAGGTAAATGCTCAGAGCGGGAAGAACAGTAATTTGAACAATCGGCGATAAGCCAACCTCATAAGAAAAAATAGTTAGCTCTGGCATCGCAGATGTATATTCCCAAAGGCTAAGAAAAATAGCAACCCATTCAAGAAAAATACTTGCTGCAAAGCTTAAGCCGAAAAGCACAATATATCCTTTGCGACCAAGACGAGGTTCCAGATGCACGGACGAAGTCAGCATTGAGGTGGCTCTCCATAGCCCTAATACAATGATGATATCCCCTAAAACAGCTCCCCACATCCAAACTGTAGCCTTGAGAAAAGGCCAGTCCCACATGCCATATAGAAAGCCACATTGAACAAATTCCCAAATAGTATTAAGGATAAAAGCCCAAAAAATAACTTTTTTGGTAGGCTCACTAATCACGTTCAATTATCAGAATCGTTAAGACTATAATTATACGTGGCAGCGACTATTGCCCCTGTTATCCAGCCTATAATAAAGGTCAGAATAATTCCAAGTAGTGATTCCCACAAAGGAATATCCATTCGAATGATTGATGACGTATCAAAACCGTGTAAGAGGGCGTTAAAAAAGGAAATAGTTCCTTGCTGGCCAAGCACGATCATCAACAAGGCACAGCCCAGATAAAGAATCACGCCTGTTGCGCCAACCGCTATTCCTAATTTCTTGATGTTTAGTTTTCCCATAGTATCTCCTCTATTCTATTGGTTTTATGTACTATTCAGTGATCTGAAAATATTAAAGTTAGATTCGCAGTTTTGAACCCATCTTTTGAAAAACTTAGTTTCCATTTTATATCCTTCAATTTTCGAGCTTCAATAACCGTGCATTGATAGCTACAATGACGGTACTTAGCGACATCAGAATGGCTCCCACTGCAGGACTTAATATAATGCCCCAGGCAAACAGGACACCTGCGGCAAGGGGAATGGCTCCGATATTATATCCGGAAGCCCACCACAGGTTTTGAACCATTTTGCGATAAGTAGATTTGGAAAGTTTGATGAGAGCAGTGACATCTTCAGGGTTATCTTTTACCAGTACGATATCACCGGTTTCAACTGCTACATCAGAACCGGCCCCGATAGCAATGCCTACATCAGCCTGTGCAAGTGCGGGCGCATCGTTGACGCCGTCTCCAGTCATGGCCACAAGTTTTCCTTGGCCCTGAACCTCCTTCACCTTATCGGCTTTTTCATCCGGTAGCACTTCAGCAAACACCTGATCAATGCCTAATTCCCCGGCCACGTAATCGGCCGTTTGTTGATTGTCGCCCGTCAGCATGATGCACTCAATCCCCATTTTGTGCAGCGCATCAATCGCATTCTTAGACGACTCTCGGATTTGATCCCCCAAAGCAATCGCTCCGGTCAATTGATCTTCGATGATCACAAAAACCACCGTTTTTCCCTGGGATGATACCTTTTCAACTTCAGCTGTTGGGTATTCCATTTCCTGGTCCCGAATATATCCGGGGCTTACTACTTTCACCGACTTTCCATTTACCTTGCCTTCAATTCCCTTTCCGGTAATGGAATTAAACTCATCCGGCTCCCAGGTTTCGCCGGCTTTTTCGAGGATTCCTTTTGCAAGTGGATGTTCAGAGTTTTTCTCCAGCGAAGCTGCATATTTAAGTATCTCTTCATCGGAGTGATCATCCCCAAAATTCAGAATATTGGTTACCGTAAAGGTTCCTTCGGTTAGCGTACCGGTTTTATCGAAGATAATGGAATCCAAGTTTCTTGCCTGCTCAAAAGCAGACCGATTGCGTATAAGAAATCCATTGGTCGCAGCAATACTGGTTGAGCGGGAAACCACCAATGGAATGGCCAGACCTAACGCGTGTGGACAGGTAATCACCATGACCGCTACGGTTCGGTTCATCGCAAAGTCAAAGCTTTGTCCAGTAAAAAAGATCCAGGCTCCAAAGGTTATCAGGCCGGCTGTAATGGCAACAATGGTCAGCCAAAAAGCAGCCCGATTGGCTAAATCCTGTGTACGAGACTTACTTTCCTGTGCTTCTCTTACCAGGCTAATAACCTGAGATAAAAATGAATCATCCCCGGTTTTAGAAATTTGTATAGTAAGAGAACCTTTTTCATTTACAGAACCGCCAATTACCTCATCATCTTTTTGTTTACTAACCGGCTTGGATTCTCCGGTAAGCATGGCTTCATTCACACTGGACTCACCTTTAACCACAATTCCATCTGCCGGAATTTTTTCTCCCGGCTTGATGAGGACTTTGTCACCCTGTTGTAATTCTTCCACAGGGATGTCTTCCGTTGATCCATCCTCATGTACACGATGGGCTTCACCCGGTATCAAAGCAGCTAACTCTTCCAAAGCTGACGAGGCGCTCATCACAGAACGCATTTCTATCCAATGCCCCAGCAGCATGATTCCGACCAGGGTTGAAAGCTCCCAGTAGAGCAGGTCGCCTTCAAAGCCAAAGACAACAGCCGTGCTATAGAGATAGGCGATAGAAATAGCAAGGCCGATGAGCGTCATCATCCCCGGCTGCTTTTTCTTGAGCTCATCAATCAGACCGGTGAGAAATGGCCATCCGCCAAAGAAGTAAACGACGGTTGATAACGCAGCTAAAATCCAGCTGTCACCGGTGAATCGCCAGTCCACACCCAGAAAATCCTGGATCATAGGTGATAGGGCCATGATCGGAATCGTGAGTGCAAGCACCCACCAAAATCGAAATTTAAAGTCCTGAACCATCATTTTGTGATGCTCGTGATGAGAATGACCTTCATGGTCACCGTGATCCTGATTGTGTTCCTTATCGTGGTTATGGTCTTCGTGATTGTGATGTTCGTGGTTCATATTCTGCTCTGTTTAGTTAAATCGTTTGTTGCTTATCGGGATGACCAGTGAATAGCGGTAATTTTCCAATCCGAACCCTCTTTTTTTAATACAGCAAGTTCGAGAGAGGTCAGGTCTATTTCTCTTTCGGAATACGTTCCTTTCATGGAACTAACCGTGCTGACCCATGCTGTATTTCCTTCAATGCTGATTTTTTGAGTTAGTATCTCACGATCCATGGCACTCAAAAATTTACCATCAGAGTGAAAGTGATGGGAAAGATATTCTTTCTTCGTTTCCATTCCGCTGCCTTCCAGTATCAAGACATCATCAGCCATTACATTTGATGCGGCATCAGAATCGTTGTCAACAATGGCGGTTTTAAAGTTGTCAAGTGCTTCTAAAACCTTGGTTTCTTTTTGGTTTGTTTGAGCCATCACGGTTCCTGATAAAAACACAAGAAGTGCGAATATTTTTATAAATGGTTTCATAGGTATAGTTTTTTAGAGTTGCGTCATTTCAATTTTAGATACGAGTACTGATCCCTGGCCTTGTAATTTTAGCCCTGCGCTTCCGCTTTTCGGAGCATCTCCGTGGCCGTGCACTTTCATCTCTCTGTTAATATATCCGCGAAAGTGCGTTTCATCTGCCACTACACGTAGAAATAACAGACCCTCGGTTTCATAGGTGCCTTCTTCGAAAATGGTTGTTTCCCCGTTCTGGATTCTGCCTTGACGAATAATCCCATCCGAATTCAGTGAAACAAAATCATAGTTATCGGCATCCTGCAGGTGATGAATGAGTTCTATTTCTCCATCTAAATCATCCAGATTGAGGTAGTAATCAACTTGTATGTTTTGGTATGATTGATGGGTAACAAATAGATTCGCTTGCCCGGAAGCTTGAAGCTGTAATAACGGATTACCACTTGAAGTGATAGTTGGCTTTAATGCCTGTAAAGAACCGTTCACCCAGTGAAAGTTAGTGATTAGGTCACTTACTGAATTTGAGTTGATCTCCCAGGTCCAGTCTCCATTTTCTTTAGTGATAAAAGAGGATGGAACCGTTGCAGTACTGTCGGTGCCTTCAGATGTAGCTGGTTCTTCTTGTTGTAATAGTTGACCGGTTCCGGCTCCATATCCATATACCATTTTACCGCCATACTCCGCGGTTTCAAAAACCATAAATAATCCCGGAAGTACTGTAATGAATGCAATGATTCTAAAGGCTTTCTTTTCAAAAAGATCAAACCAATGAAAGGCGATTCTCAATAGAGCATATATTACAAAGAACCATAGAAGATACTCCGCCCAGTCAGAATGCTCACTTAGTACCGATTGTGCTTCAGCCGGTAGAAAAACCGTATCTGCAGCAATGGTGCCACTGTAATAGGTGACACCGGCGAAAAGTGCTCCTGCTACATAAAGGATAGTACTCTTTGTTTCATCCCACCATTTTTCTTGAAAAAAAAGAGATACAAAATTAGCCAATGCAGCCGTCACTAATAGCGCAATAGGAAAATGAACGATCAGTGGGTGAATGTTGGGAGCCCATTCAGGAGTTAGTAAAGATTCCATAATTAGTTATCCAAAGTTTTAAATAATTGAGTTCAGAAATTAATTGTTGTGTCCAAAAGGTTATATAATCTCCAGGTTAGCCATCATGCCGTTGTCTTCGTGCTCCAGGTTATGGCAGTGAAAAACGTACAGGCCTTTTGGCGCATTGAAACTCATGATGACCCTAACAGTCTCGCCGGGCATGACAAGTACCGTGTCCTTCCAACCTGTTTCGGTAGGCGTTAATCCTCTGTTTCCACTTCTATCAAGAACTTTAAACTGAACGGCATGCACGTGCATGGGGTGAGGTACGTTTGAGTTATTGATAAACTCCCAAATTTCAGTACTTCCTTGCTCTACACGTTCATCGACTCGCTCCATCTCAAACTGACGCCCATTAATGGTATGGCCGTTCATCATTTGCATGTCCAACCGAATGGGGCGGGTACGATCAGCAGATGAAGCTTCAGGAAAGGTCGATTCAGACAGCTGACCGGGAAGGTCCACTGATTCTTGCTTAGATTCTCCATCAATCCTGAATTCCATAAGATCAAAACCAGTGCCTTGTTCGGGGCCGGAGCTCCCCATCATGTTTTGCATTCCCATCATACCGCCGCCGGAAGGCACATCAAATGGTTTACTGATAAGGTGAATACTATTTTTCTTCAATCCAGAGAAGTCTACCAGTATGTCTGCTCTTTCCCCTGGGGCCATTAATAATTCATTGGTCTCAATAGCTTCCGGTAGAAGGCCTCCATCGGTGCCAATGACCATAAAGGAAAGATCATCTTGAAACGCTACATTATAAATCCGGGCATTTGAGCCATTTAATACTCTCAAGCGATACACACCAGGCTCAACTTCATGGTAAGGAGATGGCGCTCCGTTAACTAAGATCGTATCTCCCAAAAACCCAGTCATCATCCGTTCGGGCATAGACGGGTTATAAATAATCTGCCCAGAGTCACTTACTCTCCGATCCTGAATAACGAGCGGTATCTCGTAGTTACCACTCGGTAAGTTGAGTGCTTTTTCTTCGTCATCTTCAATAATAAAAAAACCTGCTAACCCGCGATAAACCTGTTCTCCAGTTATTCTGTGAGGATGAGGGTGATACCAATAGGTGCCGGCTCTTTGATTCAGGCTGAATTCATAATCATAGGCTCCTCCTGATATTGCATCTTTGGGATGTCCATCCATTTCGGGGGGAACAATGAGTCCATGCCAGTGAATAATGCTTTCCTGACCTATATTATTAGTAAACTGGATGTTAAGTTCCTGCCCCTTTACATGGCGAATTGTTGGACCGGGAACTGAGTTATTAAATTGAAAAGCAGCCAGACTTAACGATTCTGGTATCTCTATTTCTGCAGAAGAGGCAGATAAATTAAACGAAGGATCGGTTATTTGACCCGGAAAAGGCAATCTGTTTCTAAAAGAACCCTGCAACTCATCGTCAGAAAAAGTTAGGCAGGATGTTAACCAAGGTGATAGGGCTAATGCACCCGTTCCAAGACCTACTCTGTGTAAAAATTGTTTTCTTTTCATAAATTTGAAACTATAATGATTGTATTATTGAATACTTGATCACATCAGATCCTTTTTCCTCTTCTCGAATTCTTCTTGATCAATTTCCCCATTTGCATATCTTCGCTTAAGGATCTCAAGGGGCGTTTCGCTTTCAGATTCTTGTTGATTTGTTTTGAATAACGGCCTTAGTAAAACAATGACCAAAGCAATGAGTAAAAACCACCAGAAGAACATCATCCAGCCACCTCCAAAAAATTGAAAATCATGCATAGTGCTATCATTTAAAGTTTTAGAATTCGGGGATGACTTTGAAGTGCATCCCCATTTAATTTTACTAATGATGGTTCATACCTTTATTATCGGTAGAATCTGATTTCATTTTCATTCCCGAATCCATCATGCCTCCCTGCATCATTTGCATACACATCATATGCATATTCATCATGGATGAGTTATCCATCATATTCATCATTCTAGCGTGATCCATATCTCCATCCATCATAGATTGCATCATTTCCATATGCTTTTCCATGCGTTCTTTCATTTCAGGATTGTTCATCATGGAGTTCATGTTTTCCATCATTTTGGAATGATCCATCTTTTGTGATTTCATCATTCTCTGCATCATCTTGGCTCGCATTTCAGGATTATTCATCATGTGATCCATCATCACGGATTGCATAGATGAGTCCTGCATCATGGTCATCATTTGCTGCTTTTTCTGCTCCATATTTTGTTGCTGGGCCACAGCGGTTACGGTTAGACCTAAACTTATTGCCAGTAACAGAGCGATTGATTTTATCTTTCTCATAATCTTATGGTTTTGTTAATGTTTGCTTTACTTAAAATATCATTTATCTAAGGGGTTAGCTTATACAATGATGATTAATACTTACCGTTTATTTAGTGTAAGCCTATTATTCTATTACTTTAGGTCCTTCCTCACCATCCCTGATTCTAATCATATTCTCAATAGGCATGACAAATATAATTCCATCTCCGCGCGAACCTGTTGAAGCAGTTTGTTGAATGATTTCAATAATAGAATTGACATCTTCGTCTACCGCTGCTATTTCTATTTTCACAACTTTGGAGTGCATCGCCGGGAATTGCAAAGAGCCATGGGCATAGTCAGGATCGGTATATTGACCTGCTCCTTCTCCTCTGAAAACCGTTATGCAACAATGGCCTTCAGAACGTAGCGCTTTATACACTTCTTCAAGTAGCATGGGGCGTATGTATGCTTTTACTAATTTCATGATACCTCTGTTTTTGATTTATACATTAATTCATCTGCTCAACTGTTTCTCCGCAGTTGTGCATTTGAGATCCATAAAAGGGGTTTTCAATATCTTCTTTGTCACTTATCCAGGTACTTCCTCCGCCGTACATAGGGCAATATTGCTTGAACAGTGCTCCTTCATATCCTTCTTCTTCAATTCGTGAAATAAGCGTTTCTGAAATGGATTTGAACTCGGCTCTGAGCTCTTCAATATCACTGAATGTATCCGTTGAGAACACTCGGACATGTTCTTTAGCCGTTTCAAAATCATCTTTGGACAGTGCCTCCCGAAGTTTCAAGTACTGGGGTACTACTACCTCAAGGCTTTTAACCATTTCATGATTTGAATGATCTTCAGTTGTATCCATAGTGGATTCATTCATATCACCGTTATTCATGTCCATAGCACCGTGATCGTGTGCCCCACGATTTGCTCCTGAGCCCGGTTCTCTATTCATCATACTGAGTTTATCGCTAAGCTGTGCGGCTGCGTCCACTTTAAATGTGCCGTTTGATACCACACGCTCACCAACTTCCAGTCCAGATTCAATTACATATTCGTTACCAGCCCTTTTGCCTAATACAACTTCCCTTGCTTCAAAAGCAGGAGTTTCAGCTGTGGAAACATCCACAAACACAATGGACCTTTCTCCGGTCCATAGCACGGCACTTCGGGGGACAAGAAGTTGCTGTTCTTGGTCTGATTGAGAAGAAATAACTCCTTCAGCAAACATGCCGGGTTTCATCTCATTTCTCGGATTATCCACAGTAATACGTATTTCTACTGTTCGAGATTTATCATTTAAAAAAGGCTGGATAAAGCTGACTTCCCCGGTATAGGTATACCCAGGAATGGAGCTCACCGTAAAATCAATTTTATCTCCGATTTTTAAATTATTGACTGACGATTCATACGCCTCAAATTCAATCCATACCTCAGAAAGCTTCGCGATCCGGTATAGCATTGAACCTTCCTGAATATGGTCTTCCCGAGAGATATTGATCTCTGATACATAGCCAGATACTGGTGAGAAAAAATCTAACTCTTCCATCACTTCTCCTGATTGTTCAATCTGGTTTATGGTCTCTTCCGGAAATTCCCAAAGCAATAGCTTTCGCCGGGCAGACTCATATAATCGAGGGTTTTGTTCTTTGAATCGGGCTGTTTCCAAAAGTTCACTCTGTGCCGTAATTAACTCCGAAGAATAAATAGAAACCAGTTTTTGCCCTTTACGAACGTAATCACCGGTATAATCTACATATAACTCCCGAACACGACCGGGGAAGTGAGCCGTCACATTCGATACCAAGTTCTGATTTACAGCCACTTTGCCAGGTAACCGGGTTTCAACCACTGGGACTCCTTTTCTAACCGGAGTGGTTTCAACCTCAGCAAGCGCAAGTGCGGCTTTCGAGAATGTAACAGCATTCGGGTTGAGCGATTCTGAGTCATTGTCATCAAGATCATTGGCCGGAATTAACTCCATGCCACAAATTGGACAATTTCCTGGCTCGCTTTCTCTTATCTGAGGGTGCATACTGCACGTATAAACCACATTGCCTTCCTCATCAGTGTGGGTTTCTGATATATGCTCTTCAAGTGTTTGTGGTTCCGAAGTCCCTCCGAAAAAGAGGTAGCCGAGTAAGAGTCCACCCAGTATAAGTCCAGAGTAAATAAGTATGTTTTTTGTTTTCATAGTTGTAAGTATTGAGTTGTGAAATTAGAGTAGTGATTAGTTTTTCTCACTATTCATGGCTCAAATCACACGTCTATTTATTGTAGATTAATGTTGTGTTTGCCCGTCAGGTAATCGATGTAAGCCGATGAAACCTGCATATCCACCAAAGCCTGAATACGGTTGAGTTGATAACCCAAAAGCTTGCGCTGCATCCGTAGAATTTCTTCAAAATTGGAACTGTCGGTTGAATAGTTCTGTGTCATAATGCTCAGTGCCTGATTAACCCGTTGAATCTGCTTCTGGTCATACAAGTCAAACCGCCGCCGCGAATCATAATAGTCCCTCAATGAAGAGGATAAATCTGTTTCCAGCTTGTTTTCTTTGTCTGTTATTTGCGACTGTACTGATTGAATATTCAGCTCTGCTTGTTGAACCTTGGCATTGTATTTATTTCGGAACAGGGGAATTTTGAAACTGGCTCTGGCCATGATGGCATCTTTACCATTATCAGCTAGCGTTGGTACATCTGAGCGTTCTCCGGTGAAGATATAATCCAGACCTACGCCAAAGGATGGCTTTCCGTCTTTTGCTGCCAGCGTTTTCATTTCATGGGCGGAGTCCTTCTGGTATCTAAGGCGATTTAATGCCGGGTTTTGTTGAACCAATTTATTCAGTAGTTCCGGCTCGCTTTCTATACTCATTTCAGGCATTAACGTATCCGGCAAGGTGATCACCCGTTCTTGCTCAGCATTCAAAAGCTCATTCACTTTTTGAATTAACACGTTCCGATTGTCTTCAAGCAAAGCAATTTGCGTCTTCAGGTCTTCTTGCTCGATTTGAGCCCGTAACACATCCACCTGCGAAGCCTGATCTGTTTCATATCGGCTCAAACTTATCTCCACTAATGAGTTTAGGATGTCGAGGTTTTCGTTGGCAATCTCCAAGCTTTGGTCCAACTCATAAAGTTCAATAAGTGCTTTCTCGGTTTGATAAAACAGTCGATTTCGGGTCTCCTGAAACACTTCGTATTGTGCTTTAGCCTGCGATTCCGATATTGATCGTTTATCTGAGAGGCTCCCAAACCAGGGAAACATTTGGGTTAGTGAAATCCTTGCTTGTTGTGGTCCCAATCTGGTTTCAATCGGACTGATGAAATAGGCAAAAGCAACTTCCGGATCGGGCAAAGTACCAACAATAGGACTTTCTTCAAGAGCTGATAGATAGTGCTGATATTCAGCCTTCAACTCGGGATTATTCTTAGCTGCTTGTTGTTGGTATTCGGCAATAGTTTGAGCTTGCACGGTAAAAGGCAGTGCAATTATGCCAAGTAATACAATTAATAGCAGAGCGTGCAGATGTTTCGCAAAGAGTGCTGAAGACTTTCTTTCCATCCTGCTCAATATTGGATATTCAATGTTCCTTAATCGATTTTCTTCTTTCATGACAATTCTTTTTTCATTTTAAATTCTTTCCACATGTAATAAAGGACCGGTATAACCAGTAATGTGATGATTTGCAGGAACATGCCACCTACACTCGGGATTGCCATAGGCACCATAATATCCGAGCCTCTGCCAGTGGATGTTAGGACGGGTAACAAAGCAAGGATGGTGGTAGCTGTCGTCATGAGTGTCGGACGAATTCTGCGTGTACTTGCCTCTATCACCACTTCTCGTAATTCAGCCGATGTCTTCGGCTTCTTGCGATCAAACAATTGGTCGAGATAGGTTGCCATTACTACACCTCCGTCAGCCGCTATTCCAAATAAGGCGATGAAACCCACCCACACAGCCACACTTAAGTTTACGGTTCCCATTTGAAACAGATCCCGAAGATTTTGACCAAATAGATCAAAATTCAGAAACCATCCCTGACCGTAGAGCCAAACAAGTAGAAATCCCCCCGCCCAGGCCACAAAAATGCTACTGAAGATCATGGATGTAGTAGCCACAGACCGAAATTGGAAATACATGATCAGGAAGATAATGACCAGCGCAATAGGCAAAATAATGCTTAGCCGTTTCTCAGCTCGTACCTGATTCTCATAGTTGCCCGCGAATTCAAAATTGATACCTGCGGGAACCGCTATGTTACCGGAGTTCACACTCTCTTCAATAGCACGTCTGGCATTTTCTACCACTTCAATTTCAGCAAAGCCATCTAACTTATCGAAGATTACATAACCCACCAGGAACGTATCTTCGCTTTTGATAGCTTGTGGTCCTTGGCGGTATTTGATCTCAGCCAGTTGTGAAAGAGGTACTTGAACACCCGTCTTGGTGGGAACCAAAAGTTCATTTAAAGCCTCAGGGTTATCTCTTAACTCGCGGGCAAAACGAACACGAATAGGGTATCGCTCGCGCCCTTCAACGGAGGTTGAGACTGCCATCCCACCCACACCCATCGACATAAATTGCTGCACGTCTTGAACGGATAACCCGTAGCGGGCTAACTGTTCCCGGTTCCAATGAACTTCCAAATAGGGTTTACCAACAATACGTTCCGCAAATACCGATGAAGCTTTTACGCCTTCAGCATTCTTCAGGACATCTTCTAATTGTAAACCAAAATTTTCGATTTCTTGAAGATCACTTCCCTTTACTTTGACACCCATAGGGGCTCTCATGCCAGATTGCAGCATCACCAATCGTGTTTCAATGGGTTGAAGTTTTGGTGCCGAGGTAGTTCCGGGAATCCGTGCGGCGGCTACAATTTCATCCCAGATATCATCCGGGGAGTGAATATGATCGCGCCACTGGCGAAAATACTCACCGTTTTCATCCGGAATCAGTTCTCCATCTTCATCTCTTACAAACTCCCCTGAATCATTGACCTCGAATCGCATCCGTCGGCCATTTTCATCCGTTTTGTATTCCGATTTATATTGAATCACATTTTCGAACATGGAGATAGGTGCCGGGTCCAAAGCTGATTCAGCCCGGCCCATTTTTCCAACAACCATTTCAACTTCCGGTATGGAGTTAACAGACAGGTCTATTTTACGCATCACGTCTTCTGCCTCTTCTACACCGGCGTGAGGCATCGTAGTAGGCATTAAAAGGAAAGCTCCTTCATCCAGGGCGGGCATAAATTCTTCACCCAGTCCTGGAAAAGCTTCGGACGCTGAAGTCCAAACGGATGTTTCGCTTATATCAACCCCGACCGTATTAAAGCTTTTGGCTACAAATCCAAAGGTAGTTGCAAAGCCCAGCCAAATTACCACCCCAAAAATCACGAAAAAGGATGGAAGGGTTAGAAAAATCTTTTTATGATCCAGACACCAACTAATAATGGGTTGATAATATTTGATGATGAGCCAGAAGGTGGCAAGAATAAGGGCGATCACTAAAACGATAAAAAACAAATTACCTGCAAAAGAGACCGATGGCCCAAAAGGAAGCCAGTATTCTGTCAGTAGCCAGGTTACTACCACTACAGAAAGTACGTTGTTGAGAATTGGAATTCGTTTGTGATATTCTTCGCCTAAAAAGAATCCCACGCCATTGATTAGTCCGAAGCCCATGATCAACAGACCACCCCAACCTGAAACAGTCAACATGGCAATGAATCCTCCGATCACCAGTAAACCGTTCCAGCTCAGTTTCAATTTCCGATTGTTGATCTTTAACCCAAAGAACCAATGGGCAAAGGGTGGGATCAGTGTGATTGTAATGATAATGGAAGCAATCAGCGCGAAGGTTTTAGTGTAAGCCAATGGTTTGAATAGTTTGCCTTCGGCAGCGATCATCGTAAAGACCGGGAGAAAACTCACAATGGTGGTGGTTATGGCCGTCAATACAGCCCCGGCTACTTCAACAGTAGCATTGTATATAACTTCCAGAAGTGATTCATCTCCCTCCATTTCTTCCAAATGCCGGAGCATATTCTCAGAAAGGATGACTCCCATATCCACAATGGTACCAATGGCAATAGCGATTCCGGAAAGGGCCACAATGTTAGCATCCACACCAAAATACTTCATGGCAATGAAGGTCATGAGTACAGCGATGGGGAGCATTGCAGAAATTAACACCGAAGTTCGCAGATTCAGTACCATTATAACGATCACGATAATGGTAATCAGTATTTGAAGCGTGAGGGCTTCTTCTAGCGTCCCCAAGGTTTCAGAGATCAGCGTTGAGCGATCATAAAATGGTACAATGGTGACTTGAGATTCGGTTCCGTCTTCAAGGGTTTTTACAGGCAGACCGGCAGAAATCTCTTTGATCTGTGCTTTTATATTATCAATTACCTGCTGGGGATTGGCACCTTGCCGGGCTACGACTACTCCACCAACGGCTTCTGCTCCAGCCTTATCCAGTACACCTCTTCGTGGAGCCGGCCCCATACTTA
Organism: Gracilimonas sp. B-17; assembly: GCF_056857935.1. Lineage (NCBI taxonomy): Bacteria > Pseudomonadati > Balneolota > Balneolia > Balneolales > Balneolaceae > Gracilimonas > Gracilimonas sp. B-17. Next base: position 169,400 of record NZ_JBSXOA010000012.1, on the reverse strand, counting down.
CGAAGGCAACGTCCTGAATTCGAATGGGCGTATTATCCACTACTTTAACCACTGCCGATTCCAAATCTTCCAGATTCTCTATATATCCAATTCCCCGAACCAGATATTCCACGTTATTCATCTCAATAGTTCGGGCACCGGTCTCGGCATTGGTTTTCCGAACCGCATCAATCACTTCAGGCAGAGTAACCCCATACGTTTTTAGTTTGTTTGGGTCGATGTCGATCTGGTACTCTTTTACGTACCCTCCAATGGAGGCGACTTCTGCCACACCTTGAGCTCCTGATAGTCCGTATTTCACATAAAAGTCTTGTATAGACCGTAACTCCTGGGGGTCCCACCCACCTGCTGGCTCTCCACTTTGATCCCTGCCTTCCAGCGTGTACCAAAATATCTGTCCTAGTCCGGTAGCATCAGGACCAAGGGCGGGCTTTGCAGTTTGAGGGATAGTGCCGGCAGGAAGCGAGTTTAGTTTTTCAAGGATGCGAGAGCGGCTCCAATAGTAATCCACGTCTTCTTCGAAAATGATGTAAATGATGGAAAGACCTGTCATGGAATTACTTCGAACGGTTTTGATACCAGGCACAGTCAGTAACTGAGTGGTCAAAGGATAGGTAACCTGGTCTTCTATATCTTGAGGTGATTGTCCTTCCCAGTCAGTGTAAACGATCTGTTGGTTCTCCCCAAGGTTGGGAATAGCATCCACAGGAACACGATCCCGAGGAAGAAAGTCAAGATTCCAATTAAAGGGAGCTACTGCAAGCCCCCAGCCTACTAAGACTAGCAAGAATAGTACAGCAACAAGCTTATTTTCCAGGAAAAACCGGATGGTTTTATTTAGCATGAGTTTATTATTTATGAATCGGTACAATTAAAAAAGCGGTCATCTCTCGATAGATATCTGAGACCTTGAAGCCTTTTTTTTACAATAGATAGTACAAGAATCAAGGTTCCTGACGTTACAGGAATGACTTTAGTGGAGAAATGATATACCGGTCCCTAAATCAGAAAGGACTCGTTGGCTAAAAAGATGGGAGGTGGTGAATAGGAATCCGAAGTTTGAATAGCGTGATAGTCGGATTCAGATTGGTTCGTGTGATCTTCCGCAATTATCTGGACTACAGCCAGAACCTTGACTTTCACTTTTTGAAATAAAGGAGCTTCGGTCTTAACTGATAATTCCTCAACAGAGCAGGCACAAACAATACCAAGATCTTGATCTTGATCTTCGTTGGTTTCAGTATGATGTTGGTGTTCCGGTACTTCGGCAAACTCAACAGTCATTGGGCAATCTTCAGCATGTTCACTTTGAGCCTGCATATGGATTCCCATTTCCTGCAACTCTTCACATAGTTCATTTGACATAGCATGAAGTCCGGTTGGAACCGAAACCCCAATCAGGATACTCAGACTGAGCACCGATGCAATAAAGCGATATGTTTGAGTAATTTTCACACTTCAAGTATATATAATTAATTTTATCCATGAAAGATGGAACATAATTCGATAAACAAAATCTATAATTAGACAAATTTCGAATATTCTGATGTGAAGTAGTCATGATGAAATCTAACTAGACTGTCAGATTTCATCATGACTACTTCATCTCATATAAATTTATAAACCAGTAGAGAGCTTTCATTTTATCCTTAAGTCTATTCACAGTCAAATGGTTGTATTTTTCAGTCACTTTCTGACTTGAATGTCCTGCCATATAGCTTGCTTCAGCCGTATGAAACCCTTTCTCAATCCAAATTAGTTACAGCTTGGTGTCTCATTCCACGAACTTTTAAATACACCTCCAGTTCTTTTTTGAATTTGTGATAAAGTTGATAATGTTTTTGAGAGTTTTTAAAAAATCAGATTTCTTTAACTTTTTCTTTAAAAATGTTTCAAAAGTCTAAAATCGATCTTTATTCATATTTAAAGCTCGATTTTTATGAAACATTTCCTGAAACATGCATGTTTCATAGTAGATTCTTTAAAAATGATTAGCCATTAAATAACAATTACTTATAGATCATTATCCTTGAAACAAGAATGAAACATTTCTGTTTCACCAAAAAGTATCAATGTTTCATCCTGTTTCATGAATGTTTCATAAAATGTTTCAAGAAAAACAGGGAATATGTATACGTAGAGTTACTTTTTATGTATTTGAAACATTGAAACATAACAAATACACTTTTTCCGGCTTTTGCTATATGAGGTCATTTTTTAATCAATAGTCGCCCTGGATTAGGTGGTATATAGTTACTGTTTCCTTGAAATAATTAGGACTATTCATCTGCGTTCGTTTAGCTGCACTTTAGATTGTAGGATAGGTTTACTCCAACAGATTTAACCAAGAGCCTTAAAAGCAAAATTTGGAAGCCATTTCTTAGAACCAAAAGATCTGGTTTTATTTGAAAATTTGGCTCATAAACATTCGACTCTGAGTTTTAAGATATTTATCTTTGGCGCGCTTACAGTTTGTAAGCGACCTGAAAAGGATAGCCGGTGTCTTTAACAAGAACACATAAACCGATAACCTATTTTTAACAAGAGGTACAATCGTTTTTGGCAAGTTATCTGGGGTACAACCTTGGGTACAAAAAGCCAAAATTGGCGTCATCAGTAAAATGACATTGGCTTTAAACATACAAGGGCCCGTAGCTCAGTTGGTTAGAGCAGTCGACTCATAATCGATTGGTCGGGGGTTCAAGTCCCTCCGGGCCCACTTATATAATATCAAGCCGCTTAAATTCACTTTAAGCGGCTTTTTTATTATCGTAAATCATGACGCACCCTGTCACCCTTCCATCTTATACTCTAAGAAAAATGGAAGAGTCTTACATTGAACCCGACCCCGGACAACATATTAAGTTAGAGATCAATGATTACGAAGACGCAGTCTACGCCGCCTACCGCCATGGCTACCAGGCCTATATTGGGCAGATGCGGGTGAAGGTCTTACACTACGAAATACTGGGGGTGCTGGTCCACCAAAATGGGCATCGGGCGCAGGTTTGTGTAGAAGGCATTTGAAATTTCTTTCACTTTGATCAAGCCATACTCTGGAAATATTCTTCAGTTTCCTTATCAGTACAGTAAATATAACACCCCTTCATACCCCGGCTCATTAGGGTTCGGCAGGTATTTTTTATAATGGTTTCGGGCTCTTTTTTCATAGATAATTGTAACTTAATTCTTACTCATCTTTTCTTTCATTAATTGCTGAGCTGTTTCCCAATCAAGCGGTGATCTCAGCCCCCCTTTCATATAGCGATCTATTTCGGTTAGGGTTGCTTTAACTCCCACATCAAAGCCACTTGAACGGCCGTTTTCGTCCCCTTTTTGAAAACCGATAAAAAACCCTGCAAAAAACATCACTGTACTTCCGATCAAATATATTATAGCACTCATGGTAACCTCTCACCTTAATCTTATGGACAAGCAACATAACATTTACCCCTGACAGAATCTGTCACCCCGAAATAACAAATTTTTCTGATTAAAATTGGAGGGTTTTGTTGGTGCAAAATTGGGTAGGTTTATACTTCCATTGTGTGCGTTTGCAATTTTAAAGTAGTCACACAAACTGGAATCATTTAGTAAACTAACTTTTCAGTTTATTAATTAACGATGGCTTAATTTGCAGCAATTAAGTAAAGTATTACTTTACCATCAATGAGTAAAATAAACCAAATATTGCAAGATCGGTCTTCAGGCACGGTTATAGCCGCAGAGTGGCTGAATAAAAAAGGGGTAAACAAAACGGACAGACCAAGTGAGAATCGCCCAAACAGAAACACTGTTATTATAGAATTCAGTTGAAGCAGAATACATTTTAACAGATTCCGGCTATAACCTAATGTGTGCCTGTTATGGTTTTGGAAACTAATGACCGAACTATAGAAAAGTTCTTCTTCCCAGCATTAACTAGGTTAGTTAGTAAGTCGCAAGCCATAGCTTATGCGCGATGTTGTGTGTAGTTTTTATTCCTTCGCTTTTTTGTAAATCAACGAACCTGTCAAAAGAGAGTCATTTTTTATTTCAAAATCTCTTGTTAGAACTCCCAAATTACTGGAATAGCCCTTTCCTTCTTTTTCGTAGATTTTGCCATTTAATACGCCCCAATTAAAAATGTAGTAATTTTCTTTTTTGTCAATGTAAATGGTCGGCCAATTTTCCCCATTTTGATATATACCTAATATCTTATCGTTGTCTTTACTTACGGTTAGAATATCTGAATCATTAGGGTATGAGATTTCATTCTCACGCTCAAAACTATCGTTAAACTTTGAATTTTCAATCTTGAAGATACTGTCTGCAGGTAATCCGTTTATTAAGTTGTACGCATAATTTGCCATTAAATGAGGTAATAAATAAGCTCTGCTATCATTCGAGAAAGAAATAACACCAATTTTTTTCTCTGGCATAAATGAAATATGAAAACTTATTCCTGCTAAACCTCCGAAACGTGTCAAAATCTTATCATTTTGATATTCAGCAATGTCCCATCCTAAACTGTAGCCAGTGCGATGATAAGTAAAATATTCTTTGTCTTGCGGTGTAGTCGAAGAATGAAGTTCTGACCAATATTTTTTATTTAGCAAAATACTGTCTTCTCTAATATTTGCACTTAACCATTTTGAAAGATCATTGACTGTTGAAATTATCCCTCCTGACGCGTGCATCGTGACGTCCTCTTTATAAAATCCCTTTTCAATGATTCCTTTGTCTTTTGAAATAGTAAATGAAGGGCGAATATCTTTTAACTCATAATCGCTAACATATGCACTTGTGTTTTCCATTTTTAATGGTGTGAAAATATAGTCCTTCATTTCATCTTTCCATGATCTTCCAGTAACGTTTTCCACAACCATACCGGCAATGATTGGCCCAACATTTGAATATCGAAATTTACCTGATGGATCAAAAAGGAAGTCAGAGTTTAAATCATTAATTAATTCTTCATTTTTACCACTATATCCCAGAAAGGCTGTTTTCCATGTCATACTTGTGCTAAATGTGCCATGAGTATGATTTAATAGGTTTTCAATTGTTATTTTTTGTGTATCTATACTGTCACTGTAATTTAGGTGAGGAAGGTAATCATGAAGGGATTTGTTCAAGTTGAGCACCTTTTTCTGTTCTAATATTTTGAGCAATGTACCAGTGAATGACTTTGTACTTGATGCAATATAAATGGGCGAATTTTTATTTAGAGACGATTTATTTTCCTTTAAAATCTCTCTATTGAAAGCAAATGAATAAACCAATCCATTTTCATCAACTACAGCAAAAATAAAATCGCCAAATAATGCTCTTTCTGTGTAGATGTTAATTAATTTGTTTTCAAATTGTGAGGTACATTGGGGATGTGCTTTTTGGATTTTGCTTGTGTTATTAGTCTGAGCTACTAATGAATTAGCCTTCAATAAAATGAGTGTTACCGCCCAAAATAGTTTCATCATAAATCTATGATTTTACTTACAATTTACATTTTAACTGAACTACGGAATCCAAGTATGAAAAGTTACGGATCTGATACAAGTATAGATTATACAAGTAGATGGTCGAATGAAGGAGAAGTTTAAATATTATCTACTGAACCCAAGTGATAGGAAGATTTTGGACAAGGTTGTAATTGCACTATAACTCTATTGTGCAGGTTAGTCTGTGGAATTATTAAAGCTTTGAGAGCTACACTGTAAAGTAGCCCTATTTAAAGTAATGTTTATATAGCTACAAACTTATTTAGAAGCTGTTTTTAACTCCAACTGAGTGAGAATTTCGAGTGCCTTTGCTTCGGATGGAGGGTGAAATATATTGTTTGTTATAAAATCTTCTACAAATGGATAGTCAGATTGTCTTAGCTTATCAGCAGCTTTAGAAATGTCGTAGTCTGTATGTTTGAATTCAATATCAGTATCTATTAGAAGCCAATCAGCCCCAGTATGACCAAACGGCATTCCAACACTCCCGGCATTGACTACCCGAAGGCCTCTGATATTTCGTTCAAATTGCATATGAGTATGACCACAAACAACCAATGATGCGTTTTGCCCCTCAAAGAGATCCACTAATTTCCGGTCAGGAGTTAGTTTAGTAAAAACCTTAATATCACTGTGAGGTGTAGCATGACAAAAAAGAATTTTACCATACCCATCTAACGTTAGTTCATAGGTTGCACTCCATTGCGATATAAAATGCTTATGGTCATCACTCAGTTGTTTTGAGACCCAAAAGGTCCCTTCATCTGCACGCTCTGAAAGCCCTCGTGGTTTTTTACCAGCTAAGTGTCTTAAAAGTTCAGATTCTGAGTTTCCATGAATAAAATGTGTAGGAAGACTAACTTCCATTAATAAAGATAAAGTCTCTGTGGGCATAGGACCAGCAACCACATCACCGCCAACAACGATGCAATCAACATTAGCTATTTTGATTTCATCGAGTACAGCCTCTAAAGCCGGAAGGTTCCCATGTATGTCATATATCGCAGCAACACGCATATTATAGATGATTTATTTTGAGTTACTTAAACTACCTTTCGAAATTGCACATAAAGTATTACCGTGTAACGCTACCATGTGTTCTCAACTAGCAACGGAAGTTCTAAAGGATCCACTTATTAATACAGGTAGTGATAATTGACCTAATATTCGAGTGGTTATTCCCATAAGATGGTCGTATAACATCAATTTTATATTGCAAGTTAATGCTTCTAAATTGCTCAAATAAGTTAATACCTTCACTAAGTAAATCAAGGTTGTTTTGGCAAAATCAAAATAGATACTAACAAGCGAATCACATGATGGATAAAATTTTAAGATAATTGCCAGTTGTCATTTTGTAATAACTTTTGAAGAATTACCTCTCTTCAACGGTTTTGCAAGTATCATCACAGGTGGTTGCCAGTAATACCGGACTTAGAATGATCAGAAGCAGTAATATTCTCATGATGAAAGTCATTATATAAAGGTGTATGAGCTTATATATAAAGCCCCAGCATTAATCCATTATTATGGCGTTTTTAGCTTATTGTTCACAGGTAATTTATACCTTCATGAGACTGCGGTATAACCCGTTTGTAAGCATTATTTATAGATCTAACTGACTTAGAGAATACATTACCGGGTAACTTAGAAATCGAAGCCGATCGTAGGGAACCATTGATTCGATAGTATTACAGTTAGAAGAATTTGAATCCTCGTTATGATCTACTTCCTCCTGTGCTTATAGCAATCTTAATGCATTTCTCATAGATTATGATATGCAACAGGGAAGCCAATTCTTACTTAAATGCCGGAGTTGTGATAAACATGTCATACGCCAAACACTTTCTTCAGGAAACAGCTTTGGGTCAGTGGAATGGACCGATGGGCGTATCGATAGTCCTATGATGCCCCGAAAGTATGACCTTCCCTTCTGGTACTGTCCCAACTGCCATACTTTTCAGAGGGTTTCTAAAATGAAGATCATTGAAGAGCTGAACCCCTATCAAATTCCCCCTGATCATTGGGAAAAAGTCTACCCCATGCAGGAGCCGGGGTGGCGACAATACCTTGATGGCATCGAACAGTGGAAATACCGAACTGAAAGGGATCCTGACCTGGAGACCTATATCCGGATGCTCTCCTGGCGCCGGTATAACGATCGTTTCCGGAATAAACTCAAACGGAAGAATGAAAAAAGATCAGATCATGGCATCTATTGTATACCACCTGAAGAGTGGCCATCCAAAACAATCGAAGTTCCCAGGGTGCCTGAAATGATCGAAAATTGTAACAATGCTGCAAACTGGCTTTACGAAGGTGATCCTCAAAAAGCCATGGATAAGGCAGACCTCCTTCGTTGGCTGGGCCGCTTTGAACTTTCATTACAGCTGCTGGGCATGGTCAAAGAACTGAATGAATTCAACAAAGCCGTACACTTGAACCGATATTCATTACTGGTTGAACTCTGTAAAGAACGGGATCCCTTACTTTGTGTGGTACCTGTCGGGGCTGACCATTAGCTATAGATCAAGATCACACAAACCTTGGTGATCAAAATGTTAACCCATCATTACTCCCACAAGTCACATCACTGTGATATACTTCAGCTTGAAAATTACCTGAAGGCGTTTCCATTATTCTTGTAATTATTTTGGCGTCATATCGAAGCCCTGTTCCGGGAGAAAATACTCTGTAGGTACTTGTAAATGAAAAACTTTTATTCAATCCTTTATCATTTATCATTCCTGAAGAATGTCGCATTCCTATGATCTTGTACTCCAGCCCGGTTGACTGACCGATCAGATCCCAATCCCCTACCGGTTTGACAATGTATGACCCCCGACCCATTCCACCGACTGTTGACATTTCCTGTTGGATCATCCTAAATGTAGCATTTGCAGCATATACATACTCGCCTTCCCCATTCTCTCCAACACATGGAATAAATCTCAGATAAAACCCTGTATCGTATGTAACGGTACCGTTCCTGTTATAGGTCTGTGCATTGACAGCACTTACTGACATAATAAGTATGAACACAGTTATAACAAGTGCCAGAATCTTTTTACCCATAATTTTCTCCTTTTATTTATTTGATAGATGTACTCTCTTCACAACAGATGTGTACATTGTTGTACCTTTTTACCCCTCTTATATCTTAGAATAGCTTTAGATATATAGTTATATCCGTATCTAAAATCAATACGAGTTACTATTACTATAAATATACATTTGACTCAATAATACGGTTCTGCAACATCAGTCCAACGGCATCTCCACCTCTTCACCCCAGATGTATTTATTGAACCACATCCAGTTGTGCCAGGTGGCGGCCAGCCTTTCTTTGGGTTTGGTGATACCGTGACCGAATCCCTTGTAAATGATCAGTTTTGAATCAACTCCCACATCCTGCAGACCCTGATAGAGTTCATAGGCATTAGGAGTAGGAACCCGCTGATCAAACTCACCGTGTTGTATCAGGGTTGGCGTGGTGGCGTTATTGATGTAGGTCATAGGTGAGGTCCGCTCGTAGATCTCCTGATCCTCCCATGGAGTGGATTTCAGGTACTGACGGGTAAACGGATGAATGTCTGTGTTTACGTAGTAGGTCATCCAGTTGGAGATCCCGGCTCCCACACTTACGGCTTGAAAGCGATTCGACCAGGTGGTCAGAAATGCAGATATATAGCCTCCCTGACTCCAACCCATGGATCCCAATTTAGTGGAATCCACAACCTCTTGCTCAATCAGGTGATCTACCCCGGAAAGCACATCCCAGGCGTCCCCTACACCAAGGTTTTTAACATTGAGTGAACGAAAGTCTTCTCCATATCCGGCTGATCCCCTGTAATTCGGTTGCAGCACCAACGCTCCTTTGTTCACCCATTGTACAATAGGATATACGTAGGCAGGAACCGGGGACGGCAGAGAAATCCCGGTCGGACCTCCGTGTATTGCCACCAATAACGGGTATTTTCTATTGGGATCGTAATCCTGGGGCTTATGCAATATCCCTTCGATCTCAGCTCCATCCCGGCTGGTCCAGCTTATGACTTCACTCACCGTAGTTTTCCATTCAGAGATCTGATCATTGAAATTAGTCAGCTTCACACTGCGTGTTCCATTCATATCAGATAAGTAAACCTCGTTCACTTCATCCCCATCACGGGCACTTATAGCATATTTTGTTCCATCTTTGGATAATGAAAGATCATATACCAATCTCTTTGAGTCGGTTAACTTCTGCACCCTCCCATTTTGTGGATCAAGATGGTAGACAGGTTTCTTCGTTTTTTGCCATGCAGTTGCATAAATACCCTCATCGACCCAGGCAGAAATGCTCAGGTTCTCATCAAAGTCTTGAGCCACTTCGCGGGATTCGCCGCTTGCCAGGTCATGTATAAAATATCTGCTGTTGGTATAGAAATTACTGCTATCATTATCCACATTACTGGTGTAGATAAATTTGCTGCCTTCCGGTGACCACAGGTCAAATCCATCCAAAGAAGCATTCGTAATGACGCTTTCTAATTCCTTGGAATCAGGATCATACAGAGCAATATCGGCTTCCAAAAAACTGGTGATAATTGGATCCGGTTGATGATCGATCGCGATCTTGTCTCCTGCCGGCGACCATGAAATATCGGTTATGGTGAATTCAGCGTCTTCCAGGTGTTCCACGACTTTTGGGGCTTCCGGGCACATGGTATAGGTGGTATCCTGCCGGCAGGGCTGTTGGTGATCTTTGCCAAAATCAGGATCGAAATCCACCGTATATAGTCGGTTGAGCAAGTAACCCGTCTCATCCTCGGCAAACTCCCCAAAGCGTTCTTCCATGGTCTTCCGGTCTTCCGGTTTTTCTTGCTGTGACAGAAATGCCAGGGTCTTGCCATCAGGCGAAAGATCAAATCTTTGAACACTTTTATCAATATAGGATAATGGGAAGGCTTCTCCTCCATCCGGTGAGATCACAAACAAGGTATTGTCTCCATCCACATTACGGGTAAACAGGATCCATTTACCGTCATCCGACCACGTCCCACTCCCGCTTGAACCGTTGCTGTTATGAGTCAAGGGAAAAGGTTTGCCTCCATTTTTTGATAACCACAGTTCTGAGTCATATCGGTTCTCTGACCATTCCGTTGAAGAGACTGAGTAGAGTACATGTTTCCCATCCGGTGAGATCTGAACCGCACCCGGTCCTTTTAATGAGAGTACCTGCTCAAAAGTGGGTTCTATCTTTTCTAATGTATTCTGAGAAAAAACCACAGCAGGAATAAGCAGAATTAAACCTATAACCCAAATAACCTTTTTCATATCAGTACTAAATTCGTTCACGATTCAGTACCAATGAACCAAATTTCTTTGTTATTTGGAAATGTTATAATGAGGTTATTTGGCAGGATATAAATAAAAAAGAATCATAAAGAGGATACACATATCTGCTACCTACCTCATTAGCAGGATTAATAATGTGTTAAGCATTATCCCCTCTATGTTCTTTTTATCTGATCACCTACTACAAATGATCACAGAACTATGTTAGAGTGAACCCAGATCAATTACCTACAAAATATTCTAATGATCGGATTTACAGAAAGGCAGGCAGATCATATTTTATAAAAAAGGTCTCTGAAGTATTGGAAAGTCAGGTTTTTAGATTGACTCCTCCCCATTAGTATCTTCTAAAATTAATATAGTAGGTATATAAATAACCCAATCGGGGCAAATTGTTTAAAAAAAGAATCATAAAGAGGACATACACTTGCACAGTTATTTGGGGTAGCTGAAACTAAATTGTGCTTGTTAACCTTCATCCTCTCTATGTTCTTTTTTGGAGATCAATACTTCCGGGAGAGATCAACGCTATGTTAGAGTAATCTCAGATCAATTCCTTACAGATTTTTTTAATCTTTTTTGGAAATTAGTCTTTAACCTTCAATTAACCATGCACCGGGCGGAACTATTCTGGAGAGTTCATAACAATTTCCGGGGGGCGGTTGTTTCCCCGGTGGGGTATTGGGTAACCAAATTCTGCATGATCCGGGAGGCGGCATATGTCCGGGTGGTATTTTTTTAAAGGATTCACTCCGCACCCTTTGTGACCTCTCCTTCGTTTTATGCACTTCAACACTTCCATATTCTCCCTGAATAAGCAGCATGCCCTGCCCGCACCCTGATAAGGTAATAGCAAGCACAAAAACCAAACCTATTGCCAATATCTTTCGAATTTCCTGATACATATGTATTCCTCTTTAGTGTAAAGTCAGGTTCAATTAAAGACTCTTCTCACCTAACTGGTATCACATGATTGTGTTAGAACATTCGGGATGGATTTACACAAAAGAAAAACCGGCTTTAATTAATTATATAAGACTTTTAGGGGTAAGTGCCTTTTCATGTGTAGTACTAATAAAGTATGACGATCGATCACCTGAATTCCTTATAAAATTAGAAATTAAATTATATGGAACATTGAATACTAACATATGTTTAAGAAAATGAAATTAATGAATAATCAATCAAATATTATGTTTAAGAATAAACTATTAACACTGTCATTTACATTAATTACAAGTTTCACATTATTCTTTGTAGGCTGTGACAATAACTCTGTGACGGACCTTGGCACGGGAACACTTGAGGTTGCCCTTCATGACGCTCCCGCTAATTACGAAGAGGTCAATGTTTTCATCGAGAGAGTTGAAGTCAACAATGGAGTTACTGACGAAGGCTGGATCGAGATCAGCAGCCCACAGCAATCCTATGACCTTTTGGAGCTTACTAACGGAGCCATGGAAGTTCTTGGAACAGAAGAGCTGGAAGCAGGAACCTATGAACAGATCCGCCTCGTTTTAAGCAGTACCGGACATAGTGTGGTTATTGATGGTACCGAACATGATATGTTTGTGCCAAGCGGTGAGCAAACAGGTATTAAATTAAACGTGAATGCCGAAATTCAACCGGATATCACGTATACCTTATTGCTCGATTTTGATGCTGCACGATCCGTTGTTGAACGAGGAACAGGACAATCCGGAGTTGAGTATCTTCTAAAGCCGGTCATTAGTGCTACAAATGAGGCGATAACCGGAAATATTGGTGGGACTGTTGAGCCTGTAGACGCAGAACCATTTATTTACGCTATTGCAGACTCAGATACACTTTCATCAACCAAAGCAGATACCACTGATGGTACCTTTAAGTTGATCGGTCTTGAAGAAGGATCTTACACTATCTCTGTTGATCCAACCAATGACATGTATCAATCTTCAGACACTTCCGGAGTGGAAGTAACTATTGGTCAAACCAATGATATTGGAACCATTACCCTGCCGGAAACTCAGAACTAAGCTTTACATTTCAAACTAAAAAGGCCTGCATCGGTAAGATGCAGGCCTTTTTTATTACCCGTATTTATATTTCATTCTTCGCGTTCTTCTTCTGTTTCTGAATTTTCTACAACTGTACTATCATTTGCAACAGAAGGTATTCCATTTTTCAGTTCTTCAAGCTTTTGACGAGCATTGCTGATCTTTTCTTTCTGATTTTGGATCATTTGTTCCAATTCAGATAATTGCTGCTTAGCTTTTTCGATCTGTTCTTGCTTTGTCTGTTTTTCTTCTTCACTGAGCCCATCTTCATCTAATCTTTCTTCAGCTAGTTCTATATCTGTTTTAGCTCGCTTAGATAATTCTTCGGCATTTTGCAGACTCTGATCTAACCGTTCTACTTCAAGATCAAGTTTTCGGGCCGCTTCGGCTCTTGCCTGACCGAACTCACGTCCTGATAACTCCCCTTTATTCTTTCCGAAGGCATTACCCTGGCCTACTCCATCCGGTTTTCCTCTTTTATCTTTGAGACTATCAGGTTGTTGTCCTTCCTTGCCCTTTCCTTTCTTTGCGCTATCAGAAACCTGGGGCATTTTACCATTACCGGTATTAAGACTGTCGGTGGGGCGATCAGCCTTTTGTTCTACCTTCTCTTTATTATTCTTTTTGTCCTTATTTCCATTGTTGCTGCTCTGAGCTGATACGGAGCTGCTTACTAAAAAAATAAGTGCCGTAACCAAAGTGCTCATCTTTGCTAAACGTTTCATAATTGAAGTGTTTTATAAAGTGTTAGTTATTCAGATTATTCAGTGTGGATTCCAGATCATTCACCTTTTGCTCAACAGAATCACTTGCTGAGGAAAGGTCATTGGTCAATGAATCCGATTCCGTAACTATCTGTATCTCTTCGTTTGTTTCAGTTTGAGGCTGTTCGTTTGAGTTGCTACATCCTGTAAACAGCAAAGTAGCCACGAACATTAGTCCAAATGTTGTCTTCAGCATATTCTCTGGGTTAAATTATGGTTAGTTCATTTTATTAGTAGAACTTCAAGCCCATAATGTTCCTATAAAGAATAAATTTACCTAAGGTGAGTTTTATTTGAGATTCCAAAGAATCATAGGACCCTCATTAATTTTTAATAAATCGAAGTTTAATTCTTTTCCAAACTACTCCAGAGCTGACTCGAATTCATTTAAAAAGTTCATCCGGTCCTGCAATTTATCTGTTCAGGAGACCCTGGATACACCGTTATTGTAAAACCGGGTTACACTTTCTGCTCTCGTTTTAATGGCGATCGCTTCAGCTCTTTTTTTCAGTTTCTGATTCATTTGATTGAAACCTTCTCTGGCTGGAGAACCAATACGGTTCCAGATAAATGGCACCAAAAGACCTCTGAATATCTCTCTTTGACGGAAAACACAGGTTTCCTTCCCCCTTACATGTATTTCAAAAATATGCTCGCCATTAAAAAGTCCGGGCACCCATAATCGCCCACTCCAGCTGATCTTATGCAAATAATCTACTTCGATGACCTTTGGATCAAATTCGAATTGCTCATCGCCCGGTAATGAGATCTGAATATTAAGCTGTTCCCCTTCCTTTATCTTTCCGGAAGCCTGAGTGATAAATGGATTCCATTCTGAATATTGATCTAAATTAATAAGTGTGTTCCATACAATACTGACATCTGCATGAATTACAATTTCTGTCGTTAACTCCTTCATAAACCGAACCTAAATGCTGATTTTCAATGCCCTTTAAACCATATTTTTACTTTTGAAAAATATGGCCTGTTCATACCCTTTGCTAACCTGGCATTATCTTCAGTGGAGCATATGACAATCCCGCCAAAAATTCATACAGAATATTCTAATGATCTGTGATCAAGAGCCAAAAAAAAGCCCATGCATGTTACCATGCACAGGCCTCTACTTCTATATCAACCGGAGGCTAACCGGGTCTTAAGGTCATTAATGGTTTTTCAAGATGTTGAGCCACTATAGCCGTTGTTGAACCTAACAGTACACGAGCAATTCCGGTTCGGCCATGAGTGCTCATTACCACAAGATCGGATTCTTCATTAGCATAATCGGTGATCTCAGAATGGGCTGAAAACCCTTTCTTAACGATGCTTACCACTTTGATACCATCTTTTGTGGCTTCATCCCCTTTAACCAGATAGTCCTCAAAATCTACATCGTTTCTTTTAATACTTAGATTCAGGTCAGGATGTTCATTCAGGTAGTAACTGATGTTTTCGATCAGAGTTTCATACACTGCCTTGTCGTCCTCAATGGTCATTGGCATAACCTCCATACCCAAAGTATATGGCTCAATGATGTGCATCAATACGATCTTTGCACCAAATGTCTTCGCCAGTTCGTAAGCCTCGACCAGCGGTTTCGCAGATTCATCAGAACCATCAACAGGCACCAGTATCTCATGGATCGATTTTTTATCAAATGCTTTATCAATACTTAATACCGGCTTCTCAGCATAACGGATCACTTTTTCGGTCAAACCACTCCTGACGTCATCGGTCTTATGTCCCCCCGTATTAGCCATTATAATGAGGTCATACTGACTCTTGTTGCCTTGTTCAGCTATCACCTGTGCCGGCTTACGGCCTACCAGGTTGATCAACTGTCCACGATGTTCTTTGGGGATGTATTCCTCCGCGAGATCATGCAGTTGTTCACTGGTTTGTTTCATCACTTTGGGATAAATATCCTTTTCCATATCAAAAGGAACTCCCAGGTGCTGCATGCTTTCATCATAATAGCTGATAAGCGGTATTACGTGGATCAGATCGATCGTGCTGCCATACCACTCCACAAACTTAGCAGCCATCTTGATCGCTTCAAGTGAAGCTTCGGAAAAATCAGTTGGTACTAAAATATGTCGAGCTTTCATAGCAACCTCCATGTTGATTATGTGTTATAAAAGCATAACAAAAATCTGTGAAGGTTCAGTGAAGAAGTACCCTTTACTTTTTAAGGTCCGGCTTGATGGTGATCTGCGGCTTATTGAGGTGCTGTATGACCTGTTCAGTCGTGGATCCCAATAACATACGGGACAATCCGGAACGACCGTGGGTACTCATGATAACAAGGTCTGCATTTTCATTGGAGTAATCCACGATCTCATGATGTGCGGCAATGGATTTCAGTACCACAGTATCCATCGCTACAGAAGATTCCTTACCGTTTTCAACCAACACAAGAGTATCTTTATATAGTTCATCCCCATCGAGTACACTGAAGTTATGATCTTCAATATCCTCGAAATAGGATCTGAGCCTGCTTTTTATACCTGCATAAACGGCCTTCTCATCAATACCGAATGTTGTAGGTTCAATTCCGTGAATATCATGACTATACATTTCAATGACATTCAGTAGCTCGATCTTGGCGCCAAATTTTCGGGCCATGTCAAAAGCAAGCGGTATGGCTGCTAACGAATGTTCTGAGAAATCGCAGGGAACTACAATGTTATTGATCTTATCAAAAAACATGGTCTCAGACATGGTCAACACAGGAGTTTTTGATCGCCTTATGACCTTGTCAGTGGCACTCCCATGGAAAAAGTCAGCAAAGTGAGAGCCCCGTGCGCTCATGATCACGAGATCATAGTTCCCTTTTTCAATTTGATTCAGAATGGAATCGGATGGCTTTCGGTCTATTGTGACAATATACTCACCGCGGTTCTCCTTTTTCTTGATGTGCTTGTTAGCAAAGGCACTTAATTCCTTACGCTGATTTTCGATCAGTTTTGGGTATACATCCTTATTCATGTTCAATGGCACACCGATCTTGTCAAAACTGTCTCCCAGGTACTTTGACATTGGAATCACATGCATCAGGTCAACCTCACAATCAAAGGAATCTATAAACAGATCAGCTGATGCCAGGGCAGCGTTCGATTTTTCTGAAAGGTCGGTAGGTATTAAAACTCGCTTAATATTCATTATGACTCCATTATTGATTTCTACATTCTAATTATAAAATAAATCAGAGCAATACAATGTTACAACCCTGGTTTTTTGTTTATTTATCTCTGAGCCGCTCCAGTCCGCCAACCATCAGTATTCCGACCAATATCCCTATCACTCCTCCCCAGGTATTCGGGTGATCGTTTTCTTTTGAACCGATCCAACCCGGTATATAGGGTTCAGATCTGATCATTTTGTTTTTGACCGTTTCGATCTCAACCTGCTTCATTTCATCAAAGGTAGATTCCTCATTTTTGACCTCCCCCAGTCTTTTATATTCAGGCAGATTTACGTTTGGGGGATCATTCTTCAGCTCCTGAACCATGGGATCATCCATATACACCACATCAGACACACTCACTTTTTGCACGTACTCCCTGTGTTGATAGGGCCATATCACATAAAGTGAACCGATCAAAAATCCGATCAGTACCGCTATTGTCTGGGGATGATATTTTGAAAGCAACCAGGAAAGGAAACGGGAGAAGAGGGCCAATCCTACTACAGCTCCGAGTATAAAAGGAAGCAGGCCGATCAGGCCATCCACAGTTTCTACACCACCCAGCATTCCGATCTGTGACAGCAGATAATCATATTTCCGCATGATCAATAAGAGATAAGAACCGGAGATCCCAGGCAATATCATGGCACAGATAGCTATAGCCCCACTCAAAAATACAAAAGCCGGGTGTTCAGGGGTGTCGGCAGGGACCAGTGATACGATCCAGATTCCAAACAGAACCCCGGCGATCAGTGCTAGAATTTCTGCTTTGGTAAATCGTTCAAGAGCTTTAATAAGTATGTAAATGGATCCCAGGATCAGGCCAAAGAAGAGCCCAAACACGATCTCAGGATGCGTAAACATATACACCTGCAGCGGCACTACTTTGGTAAAAAAGCCAAGGGCGGCAAAGATCCCTGCAAATAAAAATACCAGAAACAATAAATGGATCTCACTGAAAGCTTTCTTCCATTTAAAGGTAAAGAAGAGTTTGATGAATCTGCCGTTCACACTTTTTATGGCATTGAGCAAACGCTCATAAATGCCAACGATCAACGCCATGGTTCCGCCGCTTACCCCCGGAACGATGTCGGCAGATCCCATTAAAAAACCTTTCAAGGCTAAATAGGGTGCTTCTTTAAAAGTTGTTGAGTCTTTGGGGCGGTCAATTTTTTGATCAGACAAGCTTATTCTCCCCACCCTTTTTCACCGATCAGCGGTACAAACTTGAAATCGGCCAGTTCTTCCCGTTCAAATTCATTTTCCCCCACCCGGGTAATGCGAAGCATCATTTGTTTTTCATCATCTCCAACCGGAATCACCAGCCGTCCTCCGATATTAAGTTGCTGAACCAGGTCGTCCGGTACTACAGGGGCGCCGGCTGTAACCACAATACCATCATAAGGCGCATAGGTTGACCAACCAAGGGTTCCGTCTCCAACTTTTAGCATGGCATTATAACCAAATTCCTTAAGTGACTCCTTTGCCCGATGATATAATTCCTTATGTCTTTCCACGCTGTAAACATCAGCCCCCATTTCACAAAGAACCATACACTGATATCCCGATCCGGTTCCGATCTCCAGGACCTTGTCTCCCGGCTCAATGGCCAATAATTCAGTTTGAGCGGCTACTGTAAAGGGCTGAGAGATAGTTTGCCCCATCCCTATCGGTAATGCCGTATCGTAGTAGGCTTTTGGATAGAGAGCTGTATCAATAAGCTTATGTCGCGGTATTTTGCCAATAGCAGCCAATACCCGGGGATCCTTGATCCCTTTTTTCTTTAAATGCTCAACCAACTGTTTTCTTGGTCTTACAAATCTTCGATCTTGTTGCAAAATACACCTGTTAATTCACTGTTGACCTGTATGGCAAGTATAGGCATTTGAACAAATAAATGAGGGACGAAAATCTGCTAAATTTTCGGTAAAACACCCTTTTTTATTAACTCCATTTACTCTCTTCTTAACAACATCTTTGAAGCATCCTGCTTCAAAGTACAAGCAACCGGAGGCTGTGCCTCCACTTGCAGGAAGTAAAATAGTTCAGTATATCATTCTAATGCTCACTCGGTTGCCCCCAATGGAAGGCGAAGCCTTCCGGTACTTTACTCCTGAAGCTGAAAGCTTCGGAGATTGTGGGAGATTGCAGTGAAGAGAGTGTGAAGGGATTGAGATTCTAAATCAATAGCTCATCAATTTCTATAAGGCCTTTCTTATCAATATACCACCTTGCACTGCTGTATGGATAATCCTGCGGTCGATAACATAATCCTTCTTTGACCGGGTTAAAGTGGATGTAGTTCATTTTTTGGGTAAAGAACTTTTTAGTTCTGACTTCCATTGGGTGATTATTATGCTGCCAGAACTGAAAGTTTTCATTGTTCCTGTTGTACTTACCGGCATTCCTGAACATCCAAAGCATCCATTTCCTTCTGCTTTCTTTCCTGTTGTTATGTAAGTCATCCAGTATGGTTTTTGCTGTATGTCGTTTCATATCCCTTAGAATTCCCGATAAACTTGCCCCTTCTTCAGCACTAATTATTAAATGAATGTGATTGGTCATTAAGCACCATCCATGGATTTTAAGCCCCTTATTCTTCTGACAATACCTTAAGCTGTCTATCACCACTTCTTTATAGATTGGCCTTACAAATACATCGATCCAATCAACAACCGAATAAGTAATGAAATGAGCTTGATGCTGATTATATATTTTGTACCCTCCCATGGTTTTAATTTAGAATTTTACATATTCCTGTCAAGGATCTTTTTACCTGTATCAACCTTAATCCCAAACAAAACCAATATTGATTGGATCTTTGAAGCATCCTGCTTCAAAGCACAAGCAACCGGAGGCTGTACCTCCACATACCTGTAATTAATCGTCGCAGGTGTTGTAAGTAATCCAAGGTAAGCTACTAGTCCTGAGTGAAGGCGGAGCCTTCTGTTACTAAACTCCTGAAGCTGAAAGCTTCGGAGATTAACAGTTTAACAAATTAGACTATCTTTGAAATGAATTTTTTTATGATACGCAGCTTCTTATTTTCAGGTCATAAATTTCCATTCAAAATATCCTATGATACTTGCACTGATAGATAATCTAACATGGGGAATTGACCCCGAGATCTTTTCATTAGGGCCAATTGCTCCGCGCTGGTATGGTCTGTTATTTGCCGGTGCCTTCGTTTCCGGATATATGTTTGGCGTAAGGTTGTGGAAAGATGCCGGACGCAAAGTTGAAGAGATGGAAAGTATTCTCACATGGATCCTTGTGGGAACTGTGATAGGTGCCCGCCTGGGCCACGTGATCTTTTATGACCCATCTTATTACCTCCGCAATCTGGATCAGGTTCTTGCCGTATGGAATGGCGGGCTGGCCAGCCATGGCGCAGCCATTGGTATTGTTTTAGCCATGTATTATCTGGCCAAAAAAACACCGAAAATGAGCTTTTGGTGGCTGGCCGACCGGGTTGTTATTCCAACAGCTATTGGCGGTGCCTTCATCAGAACCGGAAACTTCTTCAATTCTGAGATATACGGACATGAGACCGATCTGCCCTGGGGGGTCATCTTTACAAACCTTCCGGGACCTCTGGGAATGGTACCCCGCCACCCAACCATGCTGTATGAAGCCGTTCTTTGCCTTGCTGTTTTTGCCGTGCTTTGGTGGATCTATAAAAAATATAAAAATGCACCCCCTGAAGGTTCATTATTCGGAACATTCCTGATATTGCTATTCTCAGGCAGGTTTTTCCTGGAATACACTAAGATCCCGCAAGCTAATTTTGCTGCAGACTGGGCATTTAATATGGGGCAATTACTAAGTATCCCTCTGATCCTGATAGGTATATATATACTTATCAAAGTTGTGGACTGGAAAAAACAGCCGGCTCAGCCTGAAAACTAATTTTCACTATTCTATCTTCATTAAAAAAGCCTCTTGGATCAAGAGGCTTTTTATTTTAAATGATATGTAGAGGTATCTGATCTTAGAAATCTAAGCTCATCGTCATAACGATACCATGATCCTTAAATTCGGCTCCATCATTGACAGGCAGCAGGTAGTTAATTCTGTATCGGGTTTGTGCGGTTGGATCACCGGTATAACCAATAAGAATACGATCCTGATCGATCCCGGCTCCCAACAGGTCAGATTGGAGGGTTTCATACCTTGCTAAAACGGTGGAATTGTGGTCGATCTTGTAACCTCCGGTTAGATGGAACCCAAAAACATTATCAGATTCAGGGAACCCGGTGTATTCGAGGTCTGCCCCTAACACTTCCGTTGCCAATATCAGGCTTTCACTCTCATACCTAAGGTCTGCACCATAAGTGACCCGGTCTCCATCAATATTAGGTAAGACTCCACCTGCGATCGAACTGTTGCTCAACTCGCCATATGAGAAATTCAGGCCACCATCTAAAACACCATTTTCATCAAGCTCTGTTATATATCCCAGACGGCCTACGTAATAAAAATTGTTATCATTGTTTCTGGCCAGCCCATTTCCATTGAACATTCCCAAACTGTAATTTACATTTTCACTCAGGTCTCCTGTAAAACGAATACCAAAATCCCGTTCCTGCGTCAGTGCAACTACAGCAAATGTTCTTCTGTAGAAATCTATGTTTTGAGGTCCTGTCAAAAACTCCTTACTAAAACCGGGTTTCTGAGCACCTATTATTACCTGATGATCCTCATTCAACATGTACCCAATTTCTGCATCCAAAAGAGTAAATTGGTCAGCCACGTCAACATAAAGTTTATAGCTGAACCCGCCGTCCAGTTTACCATTTAATTTGAAACGGGCCTGTGGCACATTGAAACCTCTGGTTCCCGCAGCAGCATCCTTATCAAAGGCAAAATCTCCCTGCACTAGGATCATGGTACTCAGGTTAAATGTCTCTCCTTTTAGCTTATCTCTAAGCTCTTCAATACGATCTGTATTATCTGAATTGCTTTGAGCTGTTACTTCTGTGGATATTAAACCGGTTATTACCAGCATAAAACCCAAAAATCCGTATCTGATGATCTTCATTACTATGACTTTTATATACTATTTAAAATTAATGTTTAACTAAAAATGCGTAAGTAAATATAACATCTATGTGAACATGCTATGAATCTACCTTGATCATTTAAACTCCTTATCGACAGATCTTCTTTTCACTTAAGACAATTAAGAATCCCACTCAAAACAAGTATCTCAACAGGTGTTTTATAGCAGTTTAAGGATGCTTTGATGATCACAAAACTTACCATTAATTACCATTTACTGACTTAGTTCTATTATCACCCTCAAATAATAGAATAAATAACTTAAGCTCTTATTTAATTCCCTTCTAAATTAACAATAATGTTAGGTGATCAAGTTAAGAGCTCATATATTTTTCAAAACTTTTATTCCTCTGCATGACTTATCGATCGATACTTAATAATATCAAGGGAATGTCAGGAGAACACCGGGCTGAGGTATTCCTCACCCTGATCTGTACCCTCACACTTGGTATAGGTTTTTTTGGATCCTTATTTGGTCTGTTTTCTGCTGATACAGCTCGCTATTTTTATATAGCTGCATACCTGTCAGGCGGTTACTTTGGGCTGATTGAAAGTATCCAGTTTTTGATGAAAGGTAAGTTCAATGTGGATGTACTGATGGTATTGGCTGCTATCGGTGCAGCTATTATCGATTATTGGCTGGAAGGTGCCATGCTTCTCTTTCTGTTCTCACTCAGTAATACCTTACAGCATTTTGCACTGGGACGAAGCCGTAACGCTATCCGGGCCCTAATGAAGTTACGGCCATCAGAAGCATTGGTCAGAAGTGCAGATGGCACCGAACAAAAAGTACTGGTCGAAGACCTAAAGATCGGCGACATCATTGTAGTAAAACCCGGCGAACGAATTCCTATCGATGGCACTATTAGATCAGGAAAAGGGACTGTTGACCAATCTGCAATTACCGGTGAAAGTGCCCCCGTATTTAAAGAAGAAGGGTCTGAGGTGTTTGCAGCTACATTCAATGAAAACGGTATTCTTGAAATACAGGTGACCCGGCTTGCTGGAGATACCACCTTGGCCAAGATCATTAAAATGGTAGAGCAAGCTCAAAATAAGAAAGCAGAGACACAAAGATTTCTTGACCAGTTTGAATCAAATTATGCCATCAGTGTCATACTCTTTACCATTGCATTGATCATCATTCCCCATTACGTGTTTGATCAACCTTTTGATCCCGTTTTTTATCGAGCCATGACCATTCTGGTGGTTGCCTCACCTTGTGCACTGATCATTTCTACTCCGGCAAGTATTCTATCTGCCATTGCAAATGCAGCACGTTCAGGTATACTATTCAAGGGGGGAGCATACCTGGAACAAGCCGCTAAAATTCAGGCTATTGCCTTTGATAAAACAGGGACTCTGACAAAAGGCAAACCGGCAGTAACCGACATCATTCCTATTTCAGGAACTGAAAATGAATTACTTAGACTTGCAGCATCAGCTGAAGAGCATTCTGAACATCACCTTGCTGAAGCTATTGTCAATGAAGCAAAGAACAGGGAGATTAGCCTGACCAGAGCAGAAGGTGTGCAAGCGATCATAGGTAAGGGTATTTCAGCTAGAGTAAATGGCACTTTATTAAAGCTAGGAAATCGATATTTATTTGAAGACACTTTACCTGATCTTCCGAAAGACTTTCAGAGCCGTGTCGAAACTTTAAGAGACCAGGGGAAAACAGTGATCTATGTAGCAACGGATGGTGTAATGGTCGGTGCCATTGCTTTGGCAGATGAAATCAGAGAACAGGCTTATTCTACCTTAGTTCAGCTTGCTGAAATGGGTATTGATGATATCACCATACTTACCGGAGACTCACAGAATGTAGCACAAAACGTAGCTGAGCAGCTAAATATCTCGAAATTTTATGCCGGGCTGCTACCAGACCAAAAGGTGGAACTCATCCAAAAGTTAACTCAAGAAAAAGTGGTTGCCATGGTCGGCGATGGGGTCAATGATGCACCTGCACTTGCTGCCAGTCATTTGGGGATAGCTATGGGCGCGGCCGGTACCGATGTTGCTTTAGAAACAGCCGATGTCGTCCTGATGTCAGATGACCTTACCAAACTCCCATATATGATTCGTTTAGCAAGGCGTTCGAAAACAGTCGTGTGGCAAAACATTGTTTTCAGTTTAGCAGTTATTGCCATGCTGGTAAGCTCCGTTTTTCTGTTCGATTTACCCATTACACTTGGCGTAATTGGTCATGAGGGAAGTACTCTCTTAGTGGTTTTGAATGGCCTTAGATTACTAAAGAATTCATAAATATTCCCTGCATGCCTCGAAAAACCTATTCCTTTATTGTAAATACTAAGTCAGGTGGTGTACACTATTTAGTTAGTGTATAAATATCATAATTTTTATCATCGTGGCGCACTTGAAAAACACTTATCTACATGTTCCCGGACTTATTAACTACTCCTATTATACAGGTTTTTTTATATGCGCTTCTAACAGCAATAACAACCGGTCTCGGAGCTGTCCCCTTCTTTTTCATTAAGGATATTTCTCCATCCCTTTTAGGTAAGTCAAACGCTGCCGCTTCCGGGCTGATGCTTGCAGCAAGTTTCAGCCTGATCATGGAAGGTTACAAGGTCAGTGAGTGGATGACCATTGGTGGTATGGCAGCCGGCGTCATTCTTGTGGTGGTTGCTCACAAATGGATGGAAAACCGCGGTGAAGTTGATGTCGAAGATCTGATTGGCGGAAAACGCAAGCGAATGCTTATGTTTCTTGGGATCATGACGGTTCATTCATTTGCTGAGGGAATTAGTGTGGGTGTTTCGTTTGCCAGCACTATGGAGTTTGGGATCTTTATAGCCATTGCTATTGCCATTCACAATATTCCGGAAGGTCTTGCGATCAGCCTGGTAATGGTTCCAAAGGGCACATCCCCCCTTAAAGCTGTTTGGTGGAGTATTTTTTCCAGTTTACCACAACCATTGATGGCTATACCTGCCTTCCTTTTCGTTGAAATTTTCAGACAATACCTGCCATTTGGACTTGGACTCGCTGCCGGTGCCATGATCTGGATGGTCTTTGCTGATCTGATCCCTGAAGCACTTGAGAAATGTGAGGCCAAAAAAGTTGGGCTTTGGGTCACAATAGCCGTACTTGCGATGAGTGCATTCCAGGTTTTATTGGGGCAGTAAAGGAACTCTTACGTCAACAAGGCATTGGTTTGATTTTTTTACGAAAAAAATATTTGGGGAAACAACACGTTAAGACCACAACGATCATGCATTCAACTTTCTGAAAAAATAGAGCCCTGATTTTAGCTTTTTTTGCAAAGCTTAATAGCCACCTTTTTTATATTTGCAGAAATATTAAAACTCTCCATCTACAGATCATTGACTAATAAATATAAACTACTTCGGCAGCTGTTTTTTCTATTTCTATTCTTGATTCCTTCTTTAGCTTTAGCTCAAGAAAATAACCAAAGATCCAGGCAGACCATCAATGTCTATCTTGATTGTAGGGGCTGCAGCAGTAGTTTCATAAGGTCTGAGATCAATTATGTAAATTTTGTGAGGGATCAGGAAGTAGCTGAGGTTCACCTACTGGTAACCCTACAGCAGACAGGCAGCGGTGGTTGGGAACACACACTCGATTTTATGGCCCCCGGTCATTCTCCGGATGAGGATCATACCATCGTATTCATAAGCCCGCAATCTGACACAAATGATATGATGAGGAACCGACTGGTAGATCATGTTGAGCTAGGTCTGATCCACTTTCTCAGGGATAGGGCTGTATTTTCTGACCTGAAGGTGGATTTTACCGGAACCATCTCTGAAGAAGATGAGGAACTTGAGATCAATGACCCCTGGAATAGCTGGACCTTTGAGGTGGGGCTTAGTACCCGTTTCAGCGGGGAACAATCAAGAGGTAACTTTTGGTTGGGAGGTAATTTCGATGCTCGGCGTATCACAAACGACTGGAAGATCGATTTTTCATATCGGCAGAATTATGACCGCCGTACCTTCAAGAATGAAGAAGAGGATGGCACTACAACCACCGATATCTTTATTACAGAAAATCAAAATTTCACAGGATTGATCGCAAAGAGTCTTGGAGATCACTGGACCGTTGGCGGATATACCCGCGTCAGATCCTCCACTCAAAACAATATTGATCTAAGTATAGGAGCCACTCCATCTATCGAGTACAGCCTGTTCCCTTACAGAGAATTCAATCAACGGGAGATCACTCTGAGATATGGAATACTTGGTTCCCATTATAACTACACAGAAACAACCATTCTGAACGTAGATAAAGAATTCCTCTGGAGAAATGAATTGACCTTTCGGGCCGACTTCACCCAACCCTGGGGTGGCGTTTATGGCTGGGCTGATGCCGGTGCCTATATGCACGACCTGAGCAAAAATCGTTTGAATATGGGATTCAGGGTAAATATGCGAATTGTTAAGGGATTATCAGTATTCTTTTCAGGCCGATACTCTCTTATAAATGATCAGATTAGCCTGGCTGCCGGTGAATTGACTGAGGAAGAACGATTATTGAACCTTAAACAACAGGCTACCTCCTATAACTATGGAGGTTCTATTGGGTTTGAATTCAACTTTGGGTCTATCTATAATAATGTGGTTAATCCAAGATTTTGATAGACAGAATTAAAGTGGCTACCTTGGCTCATGCCTCGATATAAAACCTACAGCCGATCTACGATTACCATCTCCGGTTTAGAGATACAAGTTCACCGTAAGAATGTGAAGAACTTGAATCTCAGGGTTTATCCTTCTAAAAAGGAAGTAAAGGTATCGGTTCCTAAAAGGGCCCCTGAATCTGCTGTTCATAAATTTATCGTAAGTCGGATTTCATGGATCAGAAAACACCTGAACCGGGTTCCTGATCAACGAAGCATAACCAGACCAAATTTTGAAACCGGTGAAACCGTTCATATTTGGGGTAAGGCCCACTCCCTGCAACTCATATTCAAAGAAGAGGCCCCAAAAATATACCTGAAAGAGGAACGGAAACTGATGCTTCAAATCAGGCCAGGTACTGAGCAATCCAAGAGAGAACAGGTTTTCAACGAATGGCTCCGTGTTAAAATGAAAGAAATGATCCCAAAACTGATCGCAAAATGGGAACCTGTGATGGGGGTTAAGGTGAACGAATTTGGGGTTAAGCGCATGAAAACACGTTGGGGAACTTGTAATATTCGGGATCAACGCATTTGGTTGAATCTTGAACTGGCTAAGAAACGCCCTGAATTTTTGGAATATGTAGTGGTCCACGAAATGGTACACCTTCTGGAAAGATTACACAACGATCGGTTTTATGCTTATATGACCCGGTTCTATCCAAAATGGCCCTCACTGAGAAAAGAATTAAAGGGTGATCATCCGCTTCAGGATTGCTGATCATTTTTCCCGAAGGTTTATTGCACAACCGGCATCTAATTAAACGAACAAATAATTAGTTGCGGAGAGCACCATGAAAAACATTATTAAATTTTCCGTTTTATCAGCTTTATTGATCGGCCTGACTATTGACGTCTCAGCCCAACAGCAAAACAGAAGAATGCAAGATCAGGCTAAAGGGGATTGTCAGGGACAAATGATGAATCGCGCTGACAGACAAGGTCAAAATCAACAACGAATGATGACCCAGCTGAACCTGACTGATGAACAAAGAGTCAAGGTCGAAGAAATTCACCTGAATGGGCAAAAAGGAATGATACCTCTCAGAAATAACATTCAGGAAAAAAATGCCCAATTGCGTACATTAAGAACCTCTGCCGATTATGATGAGGCTGCAGTGAATGCACTAATTGAAGAAATAGGTGAATTGAGAACAGCGATGATGGCTATGAGAACAGGGCATCAGCAGCAGATCCGTGAAATACTGACTGAGGAACAACGCATAAAGTTTGATACCATGCAGCAAATGCGCGGTCCTAAACAACAAGGTCAGCGAATGAATAAAAATAACAGAAGAGGACGATCATTCTAACAGTTTTCCTGAAATGCAGGGTTTTAATACCCTGCATTTCTTTAATACTTTTCGGTTCTTATAATGCCACTGATAAAAATTCAAACAACTTATAAAGCCACCGAAAGAATCGAAGAATCGGCTCTTATAGAACAACTCAGTCAGGGAAGTGAATCAGCTTTTCGGACATTGGTAAATGATCATAAAGATCGTGTATATAATACGTGTATGGGATTTTTACGAAACCCTCACGATGCAGAAGATATTTCACAAGAAGTTTTTATTGAAGTCTTTGATTCAATAAGTGATTTCCGGGAAGACTCCTCACTTTCCACCTGGATCTATCGAATAGCTGTCACTAAATCACTGGAGTTGATACGGTACCGAAAACGAAAAAAACGATCGGGATTTTTTAAGGCATTGAATGCCATGTTCAACGAGCCGGATGAAAATGTGGATGAAACAGAATCCATGCACCCCGGGGTTGAACTTGAAAATAAAGAACGGGCCAGGGTCCTGTTTGCGGAAATTGATAAGTTGACTGAAAAACAAAAAGTAGCCTTCACTCTTCAAAAGGTTGAGGGACTGAGTTATCAGGAAGTAGCTGATGTTATGAAGATCAGTCTCCCTGCCGTTGAATCCTTGATCCATAGGGCCAAGGAAAACCTGAAGAAACAACTTCATTCCTACTATCATCAAAATGAAATAGATTGATCATGAAAAAGAAAATGAACATACATGAGGAAGTGGATAAAACCTTGAGGTCGCTGGATAACATTGAACCGGCAAAGACCGATGCGTTCTTCTATAGCCGACTTACCGCAAAATTTGACCGTAGGAATGAGAATAATTACCAACTTTCCGATAAAACCGAATTTGGCTTTAAAGTGGCAGTTGCAGCAGTACTGATCATGGTATCACTGAACCTGATCTCACTCATTCAATTTCAACCGGCCAATGATACTGCTGAGCCAGCCACACCTACCGAAAACTGGGCAGAGGAATTTACTGCCAGTTACCAGGTGCTGGACATTGAGTATTACGAAACCCTTGAGCAAGAATAACATGGAATTATCGAAAAAATATACATGGGCATTATCCGGACTGGTGATCATGGTGGTACTGAATGCCATCATTTTAGTCTCTGTTTGGATGGATCAAAATGATGGCCGTGATTGGCATAAGAATCGTGAAAATGACCGAGACAGAAATAGTTCGCAGCATTTCATAAAGAATGAGTTAGGGCTGACCGAAGAACAGTCTGAAAAGATGGATGCGCTAAGACGCGAACATTTTGGGGAGATCCGGTCTATAAAAAGAGACCTGGATAATACCCGCCGTTCCTACTTAAATTACGTTCTTATGAACGAAAAACATGACCCTGAAATGCGAGATTCCCTGGTTAAATCGCTTACACGAGGCTATGCAGAGATCGAAGAGTCTCTGTATGTGCACATGCAGGACATCCGGGAGATCCTTAATGATGAACAGGCTGAACGCTTCAAAGAATTCATGCAACGTCACGGGCAGCAAGAAAATGAACGAAACAGACGTAAAAACCGGGACTGATCTTATATTTTCTACCCCTTTGCTTTCTAGCTGATCAGTTCGAAGTTCGAGGGATTTATCCGTATCTTTGGAGTCTATGACAATTACTGACACGACCCAAAAAACCGACCTTAAAGCCCTTACCAAAGACGAACTGAATCACTTTTGTTCAGAGCTTGGCTTACAGAGCTTTCGCTCAGATCAGATCTTCCAATGGTTATACCAAAAAGGTGTCTCTGATTTTGAGGATATGACCAATCTTTCCAAGGATCTAAGAGAAAGACTGCGTGAGATCGCCACGATCAACCGTATCAAACCGGTACAACAGCAGGAATCTCAGGACGGCACCATAAAGTTTCTGTTTCAACTGACGGATGAAGGAAAAGACTATAAAGTGGAAGCCGTTCTCATTCCCGATTTCTTTGCGGATGGCGCCGCACGAAGATTGACCGTTTGTGTTTCCTCTCAGGTAGGATGTGTTTTTGGATGTGCCTTTTGCGCCACCGGAAAAATGGGACTGTTCCGTAACCTCACGCACGGTGAGATCGTGGACCAGGTTCAGTATATAAATGATCTGGCCGAAGAAAAATATGGTAAAAAGATCACCAATATCGTTTACATGGGAATGGGTGAACCTCTCCATAATTACAAGGCCATTGTCAATTCAGCCCATATCATTTCTGACCCATTGAGTATTGAACTTTCACCTAAACGAATTACGGTGTCAACAGTGGGTCTTACCAAACAGATCAAAAAACTGGCAGATGATCAGGAAGAATTTAATCTCGCCATATCCCTTCATGCAGCTACTGATGCTAAGCGTGACGAGATCATGCCTATCAACAGTTCCATGAATCTGGAAAGTCTTGAAGAGTCGGTAAAATACTACCACAGGGCGACTGAAAAGCCTATCACTTACGAATACCTGCTATTCGATGATTTCAATGATAGTCCTCAGGATGCACGGGATCTGGCCAGGATCGTTAAATGGGTGCCGAGCAAGGTCAACATCATCATGTATAATAACGTTGCCGGTGTGGAGCTTAAAAGAGCTCGTGAAGAACGCCTCGATAATTTTATGCGGGAACTCATCAAAAATGATGTAAGGGCTACCGTTCGGCGAAGTCGCGGGGATGATATAGATGCCGGGTGTGGTCAGTTGGCCATCCGGGAAGGGGCTCCAAAAGGTAAAACTATGGCTAAGGCTTAAAAAAGAAAGTGAAAAGTACTCAGGATACAGGATTCAGTTCTCGACACTGAATCCTGTACCCAAGTCCCTTCTTAGTCAATCATTGTAAATATCCGGTCAAATTGGGGAACCCAATTTCTGATGGAAAACCACACAATGGTCGCCTTTCCGATCAGGTGATCTTCAGGGACAAATCCCCAGAATCTAGAATCCATGCTGTTATCCCGGTTATCTCCCATCCCAAAGTAGTAATTCTGCTTAATGGTATAGGTGTTCGTTTCTTCTCCGTTTATGATGATCGTATCGCCCTCTCTTCTCAGGTCATTTCGTTCGTAACGCTCAATGATATCCTTGTAAATAAACCAGTTCTGATCATTCAACTGGATCTCTTGTCCCTCAAATGGAACTACGATCTCGCTCATTTGATCAGGATTATTAAAAGCTTTGGAGAATTCTCCCTGACTTTGTGTATAATTTCTGTCAACTGAATTTTCGGGCGTGATATTCAGGTACATGGTATCTACCTCGGCCCAGCCACTGACCTGCTCGGCTACCTGATCGGTCATGTTCACTATATAAGTGTTATTGTTGTCGTAGCCGATCAATTCTCCACCAACGGATTCCATTTTAGCACTGCTCAGGCGAATACGATCATCCATTCTGAGTACATAGTGTTTCTGTACTCCCTCATGATCTTTTTCACGCTCCCCGTTTATATATAATACTTTGTCTTTGATAGATATCGTATCTCCGGGTATTGCAACGGCCCGCTTGATATAATTTGTTTTTTGCGATACCGGTTTAACTTCCCAGGGCACATTAAAAACAAAGATATCATTGCGCTCAACATCTCTCAAACCTGGCAAACGAGTCCACGGAAGTTTTACACCGGGAACACAAGCTCCCTGAATAAAAGGAATACACAAGGCCATTGGAGTCCTGGGGCCGTAAGTGATATTTGATACGATGAGCAAGTCGCCGGTCATCAGGGTATTTTCCATAGAGGGAGTAGGTATCTTGTATGAACCAAACACAAATGCCCTAAGAATTGCTGCAGCAATAAATGCGAAAAGGATCGCATCCAGCCATTCCCTGAGCCAGGATTTCGCCTTCTTATTCTCTTCTTCTACCTTAGCCTTCTTTTTTTGCCAGTATGAGCTGCTATCCTGATTATCAGGAGTCTTATCGTCTTTCAAATTCTGCTTTATTTTGTATTAATGTGTGAAGGTTTCTTGATCTCTTCCTTCTTGTATTCACCTGCCAAATACGACACCTTATACCATTGGCTTCTTTCCGGTGAATAAAAATAGTCAACATATTCTTTGGGAGATGCATCCCTGAGTTCTTTTGTAAGGGTCCGCTTGACCTGTGGCATAAGATCTACATAACGGCTCGCTCCAACATAAACCAAACCATTGTCAAAGGGGCCTTCAAGGTCCAGCACCATCATGGGGATGTATCCATCAATGATGAACCAATATTCGAATTGAATGGATTTGCCATCCCTCAGGTAGCCATCTTTTTCGATGATGTCTTCTACAGTTTGGGTTGGGTCTCCGTAAGCACTTTGAAGTACTGCACGGATCTCAATTGCAGGCATTCTGTCCAGTTCATTGAAGTTAAATCCCTGTCCTGTCCACTTGATGTCTGAAAATTGTTGCTGAAATTTAGCCCGATCTTCATTGCTTACCTTCTTGATGACCGGTTCTTCAAACTGTGCCTGGGCAGCAGTTGAGATCATGACCATCATGATGAAAAAGAATAATACGCGTTTCATTAAGTTCTGCATAGTTTTTACCTGTCGTCTTCGTCCATAGATAGAACAGCAAGAAAGGCTTCCTGTGGAATTTCCACAGTTCCTACTTGCTTCATTCGTTTTTTACCGGCCTTTTGTTTCTCTAAAAGTTTTCTTTTTCGAGAAATATCACCGCCATAACATTTAGCGGTCACGTCTTTACGCATTGCCCGGACAGTATCTCGTGCAATGATCCTGTTTCCGATCGCCGCCTGTACAGCTACTTCAAACTGTTGCTGAGGAATAAGTTCCTTTAATTTTGCACAAACTTTACGCCCAAGGTGGTAAGCCTTGTCTCTGTGCGTTATACTCGAAAGGGCATCCACTTGATCCCCGTTCAACAGGATATCTAAACGGACCAGATCACCTTTTCGGTATTCAATAAATTCGTAATCCAGTGAGGCATAACCTCTGGTTCCGGATTTGAGACGATCGTAGAAATCAAATACGACCTCTGCCATTGGTAATTCATACGTAATTTCAACGCGATTATTTTGCATGAATAACTGATTCACGTAAATACCCCGCCGATCCTGGCATAATTTCATTACAGGACCAATATAATCAGCCGGGGTAATAATGCTTGCCTTGATGTATGGCTCATAAATATCTTCAATATCACCTACGGCCGGCATCTGGCTCGGGTTATCCACCTGTATACGATCTCCTTCCACCAGCTCCACTTCGTACTGAACGTTCGGTACGGTAGTTATGATGTCAATATCGAACTCTCTATCCAGTCGTTCCTGAACGATCTCCATGTGTAATAGGCCCAAAAAACCTGCCCTGAATCCGAAACCAAGAGCTTTTGAGGTCTCCGGTTCGTAGGTCAGTGATGCATCATTCAGCTGTAATTTTTCAAGAGCCGCCCGAAGATCCTCAAAGTCATCTGCATTGGTTGGAAAAATTCCACTGAAAACCATTGGCTTTGCTTCCTGATATCCAGGGATTGGTTCAGTGGCCGGATTATTTACTTTCGTGATGGTATCACCCACACGGACATCCTGCAATGATTTCACACTTCCGATCACATACCCTACCTCTCCGGCATGAAGCTCCTTGGTAGGCTCTTGCTTCATTTTCAGATACCCTATCTCTTCAGCATTAT
This sequence comes from Gracilimonas sp. B-17, assembly GCF_056857935.1. Classification (NCBI taxonomy): domain Bacteria; kingdom Pseudomonadati; phylum Balneolota; class Balneolia; order Balneolales; family Balneolaceae; genus Gracilimonas; species Gracilimonas sp. B-17. Next base: position 135,934 of record NZ_JBSXOA010000012.1, on the reverse strand, counting down.
ATTCTTGATGGTTCGACATGAACTTAAAGAGGTCCCCCTTTCTAAGTACTCCCTCCATAACCCTTACATAAGCGATAGATCCACGATAAGTGTTAAATATTGAATCAAAGATAAGTGCCCTCAAAGGTTTATCCTCTTCCCTCTTAGGACCTGGAACTTTATCCACGATCTCTTCAAGAAGTTCATCCACTCCCTCACCGGTTTTCCCGGAAACATGTAGAATGTCTTCGTATTCACACCCAATCAGGTCTACGATCTGTTGACCAATACCCTCAGGGTCAGCTCCCGGCAGATCGATCTTATTAAGAACCGGAATGATCTCTAAATTTTGTTCGATTGCCTGATACAGGTTTGAAATAGTCTGCGCTTCAATTCCCTGAGCAGCATCAACCACCAAAATAGCTCCTTCACAGGCTTTCAATGCGCGGGAAACCTCATAGGCGAAATCAACATGGCCCGGTGTATCTATCAGGTTGAAAATATATTTTTCACCATTTGGACGTTTATAATCCATACGGATCGCATGACTCTTGATAGTAATACCACGCTCACGCTCCAGGTCCATATCGTCCAGCATTTGCTCTTTCATATCCCGTTCGCTTATAGCGCCGGTTTTCTGCAGAAGACGGTCTGCCAGAGTTGATTTCCCATGATCGATATGGGCAATGATGCAAAAATTTCGAATGTTATTCATGAATTGAATAGGATAAGGGTGCGTCTCACTTTAAACCATAAAGATACAAAGAAGGCAGGAGCTGTTAAAATATGGTTAATGGTTATTTATGAACTCTCAAATGAGTTATATGTTGTTTAACCTCTAAACCAATTTAACACAAGGCCTGTTCACTATTTATTCACCTATATGCTTATGAGTCCCTTTAGAGTGGCGTTTTCGAAGCTTTTTTATGACTTTATGCAGTGGTATTTCCTTTTCAGCCAACAGCAGCATCAGGTGAAAGATCAGGTCAGCTGATTCATTTATGGTCTCTTTGTCTTTCGAATTCTTAGATGCGATCACCGTTTCAACCGCTTCTTCTCCTACTTTTTGAGCGATCTTGTCAATACCTTTTTTGAACATGGACGTCGTATAGGAGCCATCAGGCATTTCCTTTTTTCGATCATAGATGAGTTCTTCCAGCTCAATTAAAAATTCAAAGTCTTTCTCTGTGATGGTTTTTATATCAGCCATTTTACCGTTTAGTTTTTTTTAGCGGGTTTGAAGTTCTCCTTTTTAGACCACCTATACAATGTAATTCCAAAAATTTAATATGGTATTTCAAACCAAAACATTTTCCAATACTGACAAATGAGTCTTACCTGACCTGTTCACCTTCATTTTCACCATATCCGGTCATTTCTATAAAACCGTTACCGGTGATCACCTCTCCATTCATTATCCCATCTATTTTCAATACTCCCTCATAATATCTCACAGAAACATCCATTTCCTGATCTGAAAAAACTGTTGATAACTGCAGTTCAATGCCATTACCCGGAATGGTCAGGGACCATTGTGAAGGGTACTCAGCATTACTATGGGGGCTTTTCCAGGTATCAAGTACTTCAAGGGTAACATCCCCCGGTTTAAAATTAGTTTTGTTACCATCAGGATCTATGATGGAACCATTGGTAAACTGACTTACCGACCCATCAGAGTTCCTCAACTGATAATACATGATCTCATAATTATTGGATAACTGTATAGAGAACCAGTCCCACCCTTCCTGCTCTTCTCCCAGGGCTGAAGTACTCCATTCATGGTCCATCCAGCTGTACCCTTCAACATTATATTTTTGTCCATCCTTGGTAATTACGCCCTCCGTATCCATTCTTGTAAAGGCCAGATAATAGGAAGCATTTCCGTCCTCAGGTCCCTTTGGATCATAGCCATCTTCGCCTTGTAGAACCAACGGTTTCGCCGGGGTAATTTTAAGATCCAATGATGAACCATCTTCCATTTCCGCACTGATGTTAACCGGAAAATTCCTATCGTCCTCGGCATATGTGTCTATTCTGCTTATCTCCCAGTCTTCTAGCCAGATCCTGTGTGGATCTGCCTGCGAACCCGCCAATCCTGCTGCTCCACGACTATACCTTTCCTCAAAAACATGATCTTCATTCTCTACATCTGCAATAGCAAAATGACCGAGATACAACTGGTTGGTATTCCAATCCTCGTTATAAGCCATATCTATCTCATTTGGATCGGGTGGGGTCATCTGGCTTCTGAATATGGTAAATTGATATCCGAACTGCCTGCCCTCTTCTGTGAATACATTTCCGGTGTAGTACCACCATTCGGTTCTGAAGCCCGGATGCGGACCGTGATCCTGAGGAAATATAAATTCTCTTGGACCGGTAGCTCTCAGATATCCTTCACTGCTTCCTCCGCCCATAGCTTCAGCAACAGAAACGGAAGCTCGGATCTCTTTGTCATCCTGTTGGACATTCCAGATCCCATAACCGATCAGGGTTATAAGGAGGGCCACTACTAAACTCCAAATTACTTTATTCATAATATCATACTGGTTTAAAATGCCTTATTCATTTCTGAGTGCATCAGCCGGATTTGCTTCTGCCATTTTCCTGGATGGATAAATTCCCGCAAGCAGGGCAGCTATAAATGCGAGTCCGACAGCCTGCAGTAGCACTTCCGGAGAAATCATAAACTGAAGTGTCCAGCCAAAGGACCTCAAATTGATCACATAAACCAGGATATAAGCCATCAGAATGCCCAGTGGTACAGAAAGTATACCGGCCATGATCCCCATGACTCCGGTTTGACTGATCACATAATTCCATAGCTGTCCCGGGGTCATACCATTAGCCCTTAGCACAGCCAGTTCCCTTGACCTTTCCAGCTGCAGTGCCATCAATGCGCTGAGTACTCCCATAAATGCAACGATTATTGCAAGCAATCTTAATACGACAGTAACTGTAAACGTTCGGTCAAATATTTCGATCGATGCCTCCCTCAGTCCGCGATTCGATCTGATAAATACATCCTGCATTCCATCTGTTCGCTCTCTGAGTTTTGTTACGAGTTCATCAACATCGACACCACTCTTAGCATAAAGAGCCAACCCTGAGATAGCGTCATCATTGAAATATTGATCATAAATATTCCGGTTCATTGTGATCGTACCTATATCTGACGCATAATCAAAGTTTATGGCTTTTATGATGAAGGGCACATCTCCTGAATCTGTATTGATCACCAGTGTATCGTTCAAGCCTACACCTTTTCGATACGCATATACCTCAGAGACCATGATCAGATCTTCTGAATCATAGCGTTGCCAGAAATTGTCCTCCCCAGATTTAAGCTGATAGGCTTCTTTAGCTGCCTCTCCGTGATCGATAGCAACCAAATTATCAGTTCCAAAGTTGGTTCTGACATCTACACTTCTTACAGATCCTGCCCGTTCAACACCTTCTGTTGCTTTTAATACTTCAATTAGTTCAGGTTCTAGTTCTGAATCAGCGGTTCTGGCCACTGAACTTGGCGGCTGAATATAAACATCTGCCTGAAGCTGAGATTCCAGCCAGGAGACGACTGTGGTTCTGAAGCTATCCACCATTACCCCAACTCCAACGGTCGCTGCAACTGCTACCACCAATGCGGCAATTGCCACCGAGGTTCTGCTAAGTTCTGTTACAACTCCCCTGACTGCCATTTTACCTATCATACCGTTAACTGCCCCGAATAGTGGGCGAAATAGCTTTGCCATACCAACTATCAATCCCGGCACCATGAGTGAAAATCCGACGATCATAAACAACAAAGAGGAGTATCCGGCTGCAATACCACCTTGTGGTATGAACAGCATCAGCACTCCTGCAACACCGACCAGTAACCCAATACCAGCCAGCGGTTTGATCCTGTTCAAGATCTTAGATTCATTCGATGATCGCTTCAATACAGTTGTGACCTCTGCATTAGCAGCCTCTCTTGCCGGCCAGTAGGCTGCTATCATGGTGGCTCCTAGTCCAAGCCCCAAGCCCTTTAATATTGAGAACAGACCTATAGACAATTGCTGAACCGAGAGTACATAATACAGATCGTTTATGGATTGGGTCACCAACTGGACCAATATCTGAGCAAGAAAGATCCCGGCAATAATTCCAAGTACTGTTCCCAAAACACCTATGAATAAGGCTTCTTTAAGTATCGTAAATAGTATTTCATTCTTTGAAACACCCAAAGCTCTCATTCTGCCGATAAGTGGTCTGCGTTGAACCACTGAGAAGGTCATGGTATTGTATATCAAAAACATACCAACAAGCAAGGCCAGCATACTGAGTGCCTGCAGGTTGAACTCAAAGGCGCGAGTCATTTGTGCTACTGTCTCAGTTCGGGAATCGGACCTGATGATCGAAGCTCCTTCCGGTAACACTGTTTCTATTCTTTGTTTTAGACTTTCCTGTCCTTCCTCATTCAGGATCAGATCGATCCTGGATAGTTTTCCATCCATACCAAAGAACCTTTGAGCCGTGTTGATATCGACCAACAGTAAACTTTCCAATGCCTGTCTGCTTCTATCGTTTTCAACTTCTATCAAGCCAATTAGCTCCAATTGAAAAGGATTTCCCCCTACCCTAACGACCAATGTATCCCCCGCCTGGACCCCAATTTCATTGGCAGTGGCTTCTGATATAAGCCCTGTATTTTTACCGCTTATAAATGCTGACAGGTCAATTCCGGCCTGCTGGCTGGCAAAATCCCTGAACGGGGCTTCTGCTATTGGGTCGACCCCAAGTACCTGCATTGTTCGGTTCAAGCCATCAACACTGGCATATCCTTCCACTACAGGTGACGACTGTCTGACCTTTACATCGATCCTGATGGAACGATACACGGATTCATCAAGATCTTCGGCAGCCCCTCTTATCTGATGAGTTGCCTTCCCGGTTACGGCTTCTGTTGAAAGTTCAAAGGCTTTTTCTGCACTGCTGTTGGAAAGATCAATAGATACTACCACTGCTACTCCCAACGCAACACCGAGTATTGATAAACCAAAATGCCAGGGATGTTGTAATAAAAAACGAAAACTGGAAAGCCAGAGCAGATCCTTGTTTTTAAAACTCATCAGGCACCTTCAAATTCGGTTACATCATGTAGCTTGCCACCCTGCAGTTCAACCACCCGATCGGCAATGGAACAAATGTCACGATCGTGGGTGGCAAGAATGATCGTTCTACCATTATCTCTAACAAGTTTATTCAATATATCCAGGATCTTCTTCCCTGTCTCATAATCCAGGTTCCCCGTTGGCTCATCGGCCAGTATAAGCATCGGCTCATGGGCCAGTGCCCTGGCAATTGCCACCCTTTGCTGTTCTCCTCCGGACAATCGGTCAGGATAACTGTTACCCCTGTCTCCCAACCCCACAGCTTTCAAAAAATTTCCTGCTTTCTCTAACCGACTTTCATCTTCTATACCTTTTAATTTCAGAGGCAGTAAAACGTTTTCCTCTGCGGTAAGTGTAGAGATCAGGTTAAATGATTGAAAAACGAATCCAATATTCTTCCGTCTGAACAGAGTACGTTCTTTTTCATTCAATTGGGCAAGATCCGTTCCACCTATACTGATCTGCCCGGAATCCGGCCGGTCAATGCCACTTATCAGATTGAGCATGGTGCTTTTTCCTGAACCCGACCTTCCCAAAAGAACGAGCATTTGGCCTTCATTTACGGTCAATTCAAGCTCATTGAGAACTAAACGTTCTTTTTCTCCCTCTTGATAACTCTTATTTACTTTGGTCAGGGATATATGTGATTCGGTTTTCATCCAGATGTTATTTTATTTGTTGCTCCGACCAAACATCTGCGATCCACGAATTGTTCCTTTCTTAATGACTATGAAGTGAATCTAATATGTTTCCATTACTTGATTTAAAACACTGTTTGTGGCACGCCACCCAAAATCCTCTAGCGCAAGCGTCCCGCTTGTGCGAGGTTAATTTAGGGTAATTGATTAGTTACCCACTGGTCCAAGCGGGACGCTTGAACCAGGTGGTAAGAACCAGGTAGTGACGATAACTTTAGAAGTAGACGCAAAGAGATTTCACTAGTCATCGTGACTCTATAAACGTGTAGAAATCTCAATTTAAATGGTTTTGTAAATAGAAACGTTTTTTCTCCTCAAACCCGCCTCCTATTCAATAATCCTGCGTTTAATAAATTTTGTAAGGATTATTGCTAAACATGCTCTTACATGTAAAAAGGTACCATGAGTAGAAAATACAAGATACTTAATCCCCATCAGCCATATTTTGTTACGTGCACTGTAATTAAGTGGCTGAAAATATTTAATCAATCCAGCCATACAAATATACTTTTGAGCAGTTTACAATATTGCCAAGACCGTAAAGGATTGCTGATCTATGGTTGGTGCTTCATGCCGAATCATCTTCATATGATAATGGGATCTCAAAAAGAACCACTTTCTAATATCCTGAGGGATTTTAAAAGTTATACATCTCGTCAGATTAGAAGAGAAATGTCTACTAAACTCTATGATCCTGAAATCTCATCCATATATCAGCAAATGATTCAGGCAGGAACCAATAACAGTAACAATAAGGACTGGCAACTTTGGCAGCAACACAATCAACCGAAGGAATTATTTTCACGTAAAGTTGCCAGGCAAAAGTTAGATTACATTCATTTCAACCCTGTTAAAGCAGGGCTAACTAAAACTCCTCAGAGTTGGCTTTACAGTAGTGCTTTAGATTACTCAGGTGGAAGTGGGCTTTTAAAAATTACTTACTTACAATAATCTTGCTTCTTTGAATAACCCAAACTAAAAACATCCACTAACGCAAGCATCAGGCTTGTGCGAGGTTAATTTGGTGTGATTGATTAGTTACCCACTGGTCCAAGCGGGACGCTTGAACCAGGTTTGGTTGTACGCCTGAATTAGATATCACAAGACGCTTAAACCGGTTATGGCCATACACTGGAATCAAAAATAGAAAGACAATTGAACCGGTGTTATTTTATCAGGGTCACTATACCGACCCAATTATCCAATGTTTTTTGGGTAACTCTAAATACATACCCATAACTTTAGGGCGAATCAAAAAAACAATATTATGCAAACCATCCCTGCAATCGACCTATTGAATGGTCAGGCTGTTCGCCTCCACAAAGGTTCTTACGAAGAAGTCACTGTTTACGATAAATCCCCGTTAAATCAGGCTACTAAATTTAAAGAAGCCGGTTTTGACCATATTCATGTAGTCGACTTGAATGGTGCAAAAGAAGGAAAATTTGTAAACCTTCCATATATAAAAGAGATCATTTCAGAACTTGGAATTTCAGTACAGACCGGTGGAGGGATCCGTAGTTTTGAAGATGTGGAAATGCTTTTAGACGCCGGGCTTTCAAAAGTGATCTGCAGCTCAATGGCGATCAAAAATGAAAAAGACTGGCTGAAGTCCCTGGATAAATATTCTGAAAATATGATCCTTGGAATGGACCTGAAAGATGGTAAAATTGCTTACTCCGGCTGGCTTGAAACTGCTGAGGAATCCGTGGAATCTTTTTTAAGCCGCATGATAGACAATGGCCTTCAGGAAGTTCTTTGTACCGATATTTCAAAAGACGGCACACTTACCGGACCTAATTTTGATCTATATCAGGATCTTAACCATAGTTTCCCAGACATTAGATTGATCGCTTCGGGAGGTGTTTCTTCATTAGATGATCTCAATAAACTCAATGATGCCAATATTCAGGCCGTTGTCGTTGGAAAGGCTTATTACGAAGGCAGGATTTCACTTGAAGAGATGGCTAATTTCAATAAATGATCATTTACTTTTGACTGGTCTGTTGGTCCGGCTATGAATATATAGATTCCCTTCCTCATCTTTATAGCCCAGGTCACCGGTCTCATAGAAATCGTCTGTGTATGCTGTTTTTGACCGGACTAAGATCGGTTCGGGTTTGTTTATTGTTCCGTTACATCTCAGATCTACTCCCTTGATCGGTCGCCCGCAACAGCGATGCTCATCATTGATCACATCCGGCAGGTTTTTGTATTTATAGACTGTGATCAATCCCCCTGCTTCTGTTTGGCCATATCCCTGAAATAGATCCACACATCTTTCTGAAATAGCTACCAGTTCCATAGGTTTTAAAGGTGTTCCTCCAAAAACTATCTTGGGCACATTCCATTTGAAATCCAATAAGCCATTCAAAACAGCCGGCACGGTTAACAGAACATCGGGTTTGAATTGCTGAATAGCCTCATACCATTTCTTTTCATCCCCTTTTTGGGTTGCTATAAATTGATACTCATTATCATAATGTTCAGCCATCAATGCCCAGCTAAGTCCGGCCACATGCCACGGTGAAGCGAGGATCAGCAATCTATGCCTTGGTTCGATCTCAAATGCTGATCGAGTGTTTAATGCATTATTGATCAGGTTATCGAAGGCATTCCATATGCATTTAGGCGTTCCCGTAGTTCCACTGGAAAATAAACCTACGAATTTACCCTCACCTTCATATTTCCCGATCTCCGGATTTTTATCTCTGTAGTAAGGCGGGATTATCAGCCATGAATCCTCTGAATCCATGATTTTATCAACGAGTATTTTTGGGTCTTTCGTTATCTGGAGTCTTTTATACTTCATTATTTTACTTTTTAGTAAATAAACCTTTGATACCTGAGGCTACGTTCAATTATTTATCAATTTAATTACATGATTCAATAAAAAGTGCAGGGGATAATTTTCTATATTATACCTCGTAAATATCCTGCACAAACTCAGTTAATGTTGTGCGGTTATTTAGAATATCAAGAAGTCTATGCTTACAAGAAGAATTATTCCCTGCCTGGATATCAAAAATGGGCGAACAGTAAAAGGTGTGAATTTTGAAGGTCTGCGTGATGCAGGTGATCCCGTTGAGCTCGCCAAGCGATATAGTGAGGAAGGTGCAGATGAACTGGTCTTTCTGGATATCACTGCCACTTTGGAAAAACGTAAAACCCTCAAAGAACTTGTCAGGAAGATCGCAGCAGAGATCAACATCCCATTTACAGTTGGCGGAGGCATTAAAACGATCGAAGAGATTGAAGAACTTCTGAAATCAGGAGCCGATAAAGTTTCACTGAACAGCAGTATCGTTAAGAATCCTGATCTCATCAATGAAGCCTCAAGAAATTTTGGCGCTCAGGCTGTAGTAGCTGCCGTTGATGCCAAAAAAACCGGTAACAGCTGGAATGTATTTATCAAAGGTGGGACTGAAGATACCGGTCTGGATGCCATAGAATGGATGCAGGAAGTTGAACAACGTGGTGCCGGTGAGATCTTACTCACCAGCATGGATAGAGACGGGACCAAAGCCGGCTTTGACATTGAGCTATTGAAGAAAGTTAATGAGATTGTTCGTATACCTGTTATAGCCAGCGGTGGCGCCGGAAATATTCAGCATTGTATAGATGCTGTTCTGCAGGCAAACGCTGATGCTGTTCTGGCAGCAAGTATCTTTCATTTCAAGGAAGTGGAGATCAAAGATCTCAAAGATGAGATGCTGAAAAACGGCATTGATGTCAGGCCTTACCTAGACTGAACAATAGTTCAACTGACATCCAGCAGATATACGTCACTGGCTACTGAATGACCAACGACCTGCTCATTTTCGCCTTCGAGTCTTATCTTTACAGGCCCATTGAATGGTGCTTTTTCCAGGATCTCAACTTTTACCCCGGGTATTATCCCAATTTTCTCCAGATATCTTAGCTTTTCAGGATCCTGGTCTTTTACCCTTCCTACAACGTAGCTGGTATTTTCCTCAGCTTTAGTGATGGAAAGTCTGGCCATATCAGGAACTACACCCTCCTTGGTTGGAATAGGATCCCCATGAGGGTCGTGAGTAGGGTGATTCAAGAGTTCCGCAATACGGTCTTCAAATTGCTCTGAGATATGATGCTCCAGGTTTTCTGCTTCATCATGCACCTCATCCCAGGAATACCCCATCACATCCCGTAAATAAAGCTCCAAAAGCCGATGATGTCTGACAACCTCCAACGCGATCTTTTTGCCGGACTCTGTCAATGTAGCCCCCTTATAGGACTGATATTCAAGCAAATTCATCTTAGCCAGCTTCTTCAACATATTAGTTACCGAGGCCGAAGATACATCAAGAGCGTTAGCAATATTTGTGGTGGTTGCAGTGTCTCCTTCTGTCTGTAATATGTAAACTGCTTTGAGGTAATCCTCTACAGACTGACTTAGTCCCATAGGTTTAAATAATTGTTGAAAATTGATCTGGATGATTTAATTTCCAATGATACGGAAAAATCACCTATTGATTAGCGGATGCATCAGCTTTTATGATAACGAGGGTCATGTCATCGTGTTGTTTTGCCAATCCCTTGAACTCATTTACATCGCTGACTATTCGTTTCATGATCTCTTCTGACGATCCCTTCCGAATATTCCTGACCAGTTCCCTGAGGCGGTCTTCACCGTAAAAACGCCCTCCGGCATCAAGCATTTCAGTGATACCATCAGTATAAAGAATTAATACATCCCCTTCTTTGAGTTTTAATTCAGCCTCCTCAGTACATTCAATAAAATTATCTCCTTTTGCTACTCCAATTCCCAATCCTCTGGGCTTTATCCATTCAGCAGAACCATTATTTTTAACCAACAGCATAGGATTATGACCTGCACGGGCAAAGGTAAAGGTTCGTTTTTTTGCCTCAAATATTCCGTAGATCATAGAAATGAAAGTACCCCGGGTGGCATTTTCGTTGAATAGCCTATTTAGCTGGTTCAATAACTCAACCGGAGAAAGGATCAAAGCGCTTAAACTGTGTAGAACCCCTTTAGTGAAGGTCATATAGAATGCAGCCCGGATCCCTTTACCACTTACATCTCCTATGGCAATAGCAACCCTTTGTTCTCCCAGCGAGATCATGTCATAATAGTCCCCACCGGTTTCCTGTGCCGGAATACATATTCCTGCCATATCAATTCCGGGCATGCTCTGAATTTTAGAAGGTAAAAAAGTATGCTGTACGGCACGGGCTATCGAAAGCTCTTGCTTTACCCTTTGCTCCTTTGCCTGATCTTCTATATAAGTGGGTACATATTCAGGCAACTCTTTTCTTTCGCTTCCTTTTGCAACAAAATAGATCCCCATTATTGCAGCAAACGCAAGTACCAGTAGAAACAGATAAAAAGTGTTTGCGTCTGGAGAATCACTTATAACCCAACCTTTAGCTGTGGAAAGAAAATTCAGGTATACAAAGAAACCCAGCACTACAGTCAGAAAATCATAACGCAGATAAAAATACCCTAAGAGTAAACCGACTGCACTTCTCATCCCACGGTTCAGGATGTCCGGCTCAATATTGAAAGGCAGGACATCCACCAGGCCAAATAAGGCTGCACTAAGAATAAGTATGGCGTAATCTTTATTGATCAGGCTTCTGATCTGATTTCCTATGATCAGGTAGATCGAAACGATAACCAGGAGTACAGTGATCACAGTAACGAGCAGGTTAGCTACTGAGGGAAGAATAAATTGATCAGATAGTAGTCCTGCTCCCGCTGAAACATAGGCAGATGGTATCTGATTGAGGAATAAACCGGTAATACCTGCAAGTAAACCACCAATACCGATCGCATTCACTATGGCCCACCCAACCGGTTTATTTACGAACAGACCGCTTCTTATAAGGTCCCAGCTTTTTAATTTCTCAGGCCAATATTGTCTGGTGATCGAATCACTAACCGCTGTTAAGACAAAGAATGCAACCGCACTGATGGCCCCCATCACCCCGACAAAAAGCATTCCATTAAGAACTTGACTTACATCTATGACCTGCCATAGAAAGTCAAAGGAATTAAAAAACTGAAGGATCCAGAAACCCGGAACTGCAAAACCGGCAAGCACTGCTACTATCATAGCCGGGCGGGTATCAACGGCACGAGCTTTAATCCGCATATAAAAGATGAAGAATAACCAGATCACAAAAACCAGGATCACAAACAATGCCATGGATTCCAGGATGTCCGAAAGTTCTTCATTTGCAGGTTTCAATTTCGGCGACAGGCTATAGTTCAGACTCATTAAGGATCCTGCCGGCAATAACTTCATTGTCAATGAGGCTGATGTTTCAGTTACAGGATCTGTTAAACTCAAAAAGGCTTGTGCATACCTGATATTTGCTTCATCAACAAATCGTACGGAATCACGTGATAGTTCAAAATTACTCCATATAGTCTGTGATAAGTAGAAATCGGCATGTCTCCAGATCAATTTTTCTGTATACAATTCAGATTCGGGACTGTCACTGAATATCCTAAGTTCTTCCGGCAATACCCGATAACGCGATCCATTTTGAGACATTCCATTTAAGTGCTGTACATTTAGCAACCCAGTGATGAGCGAATCTTCCAGTATGCGGGAATAGTTATCTATTTCATTCTCATAGATGTGCTGTATAGCTACCCTGTTGAATGGCCGCTGTTCGATGATCAGATATTGATTGGCTGAAAAAGCCGTTACATTGCCTTTGGTATCAATACTGAGGTCAAGTGTAACCTCATTTTCCACCTCTTCACTGTAAACTTCATTGATCCTCCAGCTAAAAAACGGCAAGTCCTGAATGGTGTTGGAATTCTGCAAGTATTCATCAAGTTCCTTTTTACCGATCTTTTTTTGAAGGGAATCCAGAAAACCGGCTTCTGACTGAAAGGTGGCAACGGGATAAAATGACTGAGTCTGATACTGCCAGCTTTGCAAAACCGAATCAGCTTTGGATAGTATCTCCGCTTTTGAAAGATCCATTTCCGTTATTCTAAAGGGGTGAACTCCCGAAATGGTGTAGAAATAACAGATCATACCGGCGATACCGATGATCACTATCAACAAGTCCCTAAAGTCTTTTTTGCCCTTTTGCATATACTACTCTACGAAAAAATTAAAATAGGTTACAGAATATCCTTAGATTCATCTAAAATTACGAAAGATAATCTCACTAATATATGTGCCTGATCACATTTGCCTACAAAAAGCATCCAAAATATGAGCTCATTCTGGCAGGCAACAGAGATGAATTCTATGGCCGGCCAGCCCGACCTGCTCAGTTCTGGACGGATGAAGGTCATCCTGATATATTGGCCGGAAAAGACCTGGAAGCCGGAGGCACATGGCTTGGAATTCATAAAGATGGCAGATGGGGAGCCTTGACTAACTACAGGGATCCCACGATCGTAAAAGAAGATCCTCCTTCACGCGGAGAATTAGTGATCAACTATTTGACTTCTGACAACTCAGCAATTGAATATTTGCAACATCTCTCTTCCAGTGCTCAGGATTATAATGGCTTCAACCTGTTGCTTTGGGACAGTGGCCATTTCTACCATTTCTCAAATCAAAGTAAGCGGATGACTGCCATAGAACCCGGTGTGCATGGAATCAGCAATGCTTTACTTGATACTTCCTGGCCAAAACTAAATACTGCCAACAAAAAAATGGAAGACCTGATAAGCTCAGAGGAAATAAATAAAGTTGAGCTATTTGAACTTCTGATGGATCGATCAAAAGCGGAAGATGAGAACCTGCCTGTGACCGGAATTCCCAGAGACCTTGAAAAGGCGATCTCCCCCATATTCATCAAAACTGAAAATTACGGAACCCGGTGCTCAACGGTTCTTCTTATTGATAAAAACGGGAATGTTGATTTTACAGAGCACACATTTAAGCCCGGAAGTACTGAAATTGATTCTGAAAATCACTTTTCATTTTGACAGGTTCGTAAAAATTTTAGCCTCCGCTTAACTTTTACTGAATAATTCATTAAATAGGCGACCTGCTAACATCAGCTGAATTTTCATGTTGTTAACTCGATCAAATCAAACTAAATGACCTACAAATATTCTAAACCTACTCTATTTCAGGCTTTTGTTCCTATCATTTTCCTGATCATAGCACTTTTTATAAACGTGCGCATTTTTGGGGATGCCTCGCTGGATGGTTCCAACCAGATCATTTTAATGCTTTCAGCGGCTGTTGCAAGTTTAGTCGCATTCCGGTTAGGCTTTAACTGGCGGGAAATTCGATCGGGTATTGTAAAAAGCATCAGTTCCGCCATGTCATCTATAATTATACTGCTGCTGATAGGCTCTCTGGCTGGAACCTGGCTACTGAGTGGTATTGTACCGGCCATGATCTACTATGGACTTATGATCCTTAATCCTACTATCTTCTTATTCGCTGCCTGTGTGGTATGTGCGATCGTAGCTGTTGCAACCGGTTCATCCTGGACAACCGCTGCTACTGTTGGTATTGCATTAGTAGGTATTGGAACTGCTCTAGGTCTTAATCCCGGAATGGTAGCCGGAGCCATTGTTTCCGGGTCATATTTTGGAGATAAGATGTCGCCATTGTCTGACACCACAAACTTAGCCCCTGCCATGGTTGGTACTGATCTGTTTACTCACATTCGCTATATGGCGTATACCACCGTGCCATCTATTTCAATTTCGCTGGTCCTTTTCCTGATCCTTGGTTTCATGTATGGAGGAGATGCTCAGGTCATGGATACCGACAAGATATTAATGGCCATCGATGGAGCATTCAATATTAATGGATGGTTATTTATCGTACCCATCATCGTTGTTGTTTTGATCATCAAAAAAATTCCTGCCATTCCTTCAATTCTTTCAGGTGCACTATTAGGCGGATTATTCGCCCTTATTTTTCAACCTGATGTAGTACATACCGTATCAGGTTATGAACAGCATTCCTGGGAATCAAGTTATGTCGGAGTCATGATGGCTCTTTACGGTGACATCAGTATTGTGACTGGTAATGCCATCGTAGATGATCTGCTAAGTTCAAGTGGAATGTATGGGATGCTTGGAACCGTTTGGCTGATCATATCCGCCATGATCTTTGGTGGAGTAATGGAGGCAAGTGGGATGCTGAAACGCATTGCTGAAGCCGTGATATCTATGGTTAACTCAACCGGTTCATTGATAACTTCAACTGTTGGAACCTGTGTGTTCTTTAACGTCACGGCCTCTGACCAGTATCTGGCCATTGTAGTACCGGGACGAATGTACACTGATACCTATAAAGAAAAGGGACTTGCTCCTGAAAACCTGAGTCGTACCCTGGAGGATTCAGGTACGGTAACATCAGTGCTGGTTCCATGGAACACTTGTGGGGCATATCACGCTAATGTATTGGGTGTATCCACCTTTGCTTATTTCCCCTTTGCCTTCTTTAACCTGATCAGTCCATTTATGACGATCTTTTATGCTTATGCAGGAATCAAGATCCGTACTCTTGCTGAAGCTAAAGGAAAAGAATCTACCGAAGATGACTTTGACAATCCCTGATTCTTCATCATCATTCGAATATTTATGATATAAAAAAGGCGAGCCATACGGCTCGCCTTTTTAATTATATTTTGTTCTCAAGTTATCGTATTACAGACGCTCAAGGGCTGTATCTATCCTGTCAAGCACTTCTTCCTTGCCGATCAGTTCTAGAGCCGGAAACAGATCCGGTCCGAAACCCTGACCGGAAACAGCAATACGCAAAGGCATCATCAACTTTCCAAAACCAACATCGTGCTCTTCAATGGTTTCTTTAAGCTTCTCCTTTAAAGTAACCGCCTCAAACTCATCATCCGATAGTTGCTCGATCTTCGCTTTGTAAGCAAGTACCAGTTGCGGACTATCATCTTTCCACTTTTTCAGTGCATTTTCATCGTAGGCTTCAGGAGCTTCAAAGAAGAAGGATCCCATACTTACAAATTCATCCACTTTTGATACACGCTCGTGTAATAACTCGATCACAGTATTCAGAAACTCATCGCTTGGGATGTCAAAACCTTTTCCAAGAAACAGAGCTTCGACCCGTGGTTTGAGTTCTTCTACAGAATGCTCACGGATATAATTCTCATTGTACCACATCAGCTTTTTGAAGTTAAATACAGCTCCTCCCTTCGATACCCGATCCAGTGTGAACAGATCACACAATTCTTCCATGGTGTGGATCTCAGAATCATCGCCCGGACTCCATCCAAGATAGGCCAAAAAATTAACCAGGGCATCCGGTTCATAATTACCGGAGATATAATCTTTGGTATTGACAGGAATGCCTTCACTCTCAGCTTTACGCTTAGAAAGCTTACCGCCACTTGGGCTCATGATCAGTGGCAGGTGCGCCATCTTAGGTGCTTCCCAACCGAAAGCATCATACAAGAGAATGTGCTTAGGGGTACTACTCAACCACTCTTCACCCCGTATCACGTGTGTGATCTCCATGGTATGGTCGTCTACCACATTTGCAAGGTGATAGGTTGGCATACCGTCTGACTTGAGAAGTACCTGATCATCAAGTCCTTCAGTGTCAAAGGAAACATGCCCTCGGATCTCATCCTCAAAACGGATCGTCTCCTTGCGGGGCACTTTCAACCGAACCACATACTCATCTCCATTTTCCAGTCTCTTTTCAACCTCATCCTGAGGTAATGTCAAGCTGTTTTTCATGGACTGACGCGTGATGGCATCATATTTCGGGGATGGGTTCCCTGACGCCTTCAGTCGTTCACGCATCTCATCAATTTCTTCTACGGTGTCAAATGCATAATATGCCTGACCCTGTTCTATCAATTGTTCTGCGTATTTGTGATAAATATCCTTGCGCTCACTTTGTCGGTATGGTCCGTGCTCACCGCCTTTCCCGGGCCCTTCATCAATTTCCATTCCTGCCCATTCCAGGGAATCGATGATATCCTGTTCAGCTCCCTCAACATATCGGGACTGATCGGTATCCTCAATTCGGAGAACAAAGGTACCATCATTATGACGGGCAAACAGGTAGTTATAAAGTGCGGTCCGGAGGCCGCCAATGTGTAGAAATCCGGTAGGTGAAGGCGCAAATCGTACGCGAACTGACATGTGTTATTTTGTTTAGTTGAATTCTTCTATTTTCAGCCTATAAAGATAAGAAATTTTAACCGCTAAATTTAAGCCATTGAAGCTGGCGCTCATCCAACCACAATTTGCCCCAAACCTCTATGATCTGGCCTCCATGCTTAAAGCGGATCAGGTGATATGGAACGACCTCGAAAGGTGGTCAAGAAAAGGCCGGACTCACCGGGCAGCGATCAAGGGGGAACACGGACTGCAGTGGATCAACATACCCATCAGAACCGAAGATAAAAAAAATGCTATCGGCGAGGTGCGAATCGATCACACCGAAGAATGGATCGAGCCATTCTGGAATGCCCTTTTGCATAACTACTCCAATGCTACCTGGTTCGATTTTTTTGCGGAAGAACTTGAAGCTGATATACGGAATTTTCATGAATTTGAGAAGCTGATCAACCTAAACACCTGGTTTTTTGACCGGCTTAAAACATATATGGAATTTGATGTTAATTACCATTTAGCAAGCCAAACTCCCGAATTTGACCCCAATCCTGATGTGTTATCAAGCAACTTAAAAGTAGATTTACTTTATCAGGAATATGATGCAAAAAATTATCAATGGTTAAGTGACCATCAGGTTCAGGCACTTCAAAAGCACCCGGTTTACAGTCAAGGTGATGATGATTTTATTGCAGGACTCAGCATCCTCGATCTTCTTTTTTATTACGGTAAAGAAAGCTTTCGGATCATTGACTCCCTTTAATTCATAAGCCTTAGCCTGCCCAGTCAGGTAACACCCCTATCTCGATGCCAAAGATCCAGCTTATGATCGTGAGGGCTGCAATTGAGATCAGACCTATAAGTAAAAAATTCAACCAAAGTCCGGCTTTGGACATTTGAGGAATCGTTATCTTATTACTTCCGTAAACAATAGCATTTGGTGGGGTAGCTACCGGGAGCATAAATGCACAGCTTGCACCTATGGCCGTTGGTATGGCAAGTAAAAGTGGGTTCTCTCCCAACCCGATTGCAACAGATGCAAGAATAGGCAAAAAAGCAGCGGTGGATGCAGTATTGCTTGTCATTTCAGTTAGAAAAACAATTAGGGTAACAACCAATATCACGATCACCCAAACAGGCCAGGTACTGAAACTCCCAATGCCGGTACCTATCCATGTAGCCAAACCCGTTTCATTGATGGCTGATGCCATACTCAACCCTCCTCCAAATAGTATCAGTACTCCCCAAGGTAACTTTTTGGTATCCTCCCAAACCAACAACCCCCGTTTTTCATCCCCACCAGCAGGAAATATAAATAACAGCACAGAAGCCCCTATAGCAATACCGGCATCTGACAAACCCGGAATAAATTCACTTACCAAGGGACGAAACATCCATAATAAAGCCGTTAAGGAAAATATAATGGCCACTTTTTTTTCTTGTTCTGAGATCCCGCCAAGTCTCTTGATCTTCTCAGCTATCAGTTCGGCCCCGCCCGGCAGTACATCTATATTGATCGGATAAACTAATTTCGTCAGAACCAGGTACATGAGTGGCAAACTGACCAATACTACCGGTAATCCGATCTGCATCCATTTGAAAAAACTGATCTCATACCCATAGTTCTCAAGCATAAAACCGGCAAGTAATGCATTTGGCGGAGTTCCGATCAAGGTTCCGATTCCTCCAATATTACATGCATAGGCAATGCACAGCAATAGAACGATCTCAAAGTTAGTCGGGTCTTCATTCCCTTCACCGGCATTTAGATTCAGTATAGAAAGAGCTATGGGGAGCATCATAATAGCGGTAGCGGTGTTACTCACCCAAAGGCTCAGAAACGCAGAGGCAATTATAAAACCTATGATGATGGAAGTGGGTTTCATACCAACCACACTAATTATTGAAAGTGCGATCCGGTTGTGTAAATTCCATCGCTCCATGGCCAGTGCAATAATAAACCCACCCATAAATAAAAATATAAGTGGATTTGCGTAAGGCGTAGTAGCTTCAGAAATTGAGACTATATCAAGAATGGGAAACAAAGCGATCGGGATCAGTGCCGTAGCGGATATTGGTATGGCTTCGGTTATCCACCAAAAACCCATCAGCAATGTTATGGCAGCTGTTTTCCATGCTGCTTCACTCAGACCCTCTGGTGTAGGTAACCACAATGTTAATAAAAAAGCAGCAAGTCCGGCGATCAAGCCAAGGAACTTTCCTTTATGTTTCATCATTGTGACGTTCGTCTTTTTTTTAGGTTAATATTAGCGAATACTTTCAATAAAAGATCACAATAAGTATTATCTGGCATGGAAGAAAAAAATACTGACCAAAATTTTTATACCGAATGGCGAACGGATTATACCGTTGTAGCCATACTGGGTATTACATACATACTCCTTTTCTTTTGGTTCACCTCAACTTTCAATTTACCATAAATGAGCTGGATCGATTGGTTAGTACTTATTGCCTTTCTGGGTTATACCATATGGGATGGAACCCGACGCGGTAAAGATGCCTCTACAATCGAGGGGTATTTGCTTGCAAATAGATCCATGCCCTGGTGGGCAGCCGGACTGTCTGTCATGGCCACACAAGCCTCAGCTATTACGTTCATCGGAACTACCGGTATTGCCTATGTTGAAGACATGAGGTTTGTACAAACCTATCTGGCAATTCCTTTTGCCATGATCTTCATTTGTATGTTCCTGGTTCCATTCTTCAGCAAGATGCAGAATTTTACAGCATATGAAGTTCTGGAAGAACGTTTTGGATTGAAAACCCGGCTTACTACATCCGGTTTATTTTTGATATCCCGGGGTTTGGCTTTAGGAGTTGTGATAGCTGCACCCTCATACGTCTTATCACTCTTGCTAGGACTCCCACTGAATATCACTATTCTGATCATCGGTATCATTGCGACCTTATATACAACTGTTGGCGGTATCGCCGGAGTGATCAATACCGATGTCAAACAAATGATAGTCATGATGTTTGGATTGATCTTTTGCTTTGGCCTGATCTGGCATCACTTGCCAGAGGAAGTTGGTTTTGACGGAGCTTTGTACCTCGCCGGTTCTCTCGATAAACTGACTGCTCTGGACCTCAATTTTGACCTCACTGAAAAGTATAATATCTGGAGTGGTGTGATCGCTGCTTTCTTCCTGATGGCCTCCTATTTTGGAACCGATCAGACACAGGTTCAGCGCTACCTCACCACCGACTCGGTTAAAAATGCCCGAAAGTCACTGTTGCTTACAGCCTATGCCAAGGTTCCCATGCAATTTTTTATTCTTTTGTTGGGTGTGATGCTCTATGTATTCTTCATCTTTAACTCAGCTCCCGCATCATTCAGAAGCACTGAACCTGTTGCCCAAACTGAACAGCAACAACTGGCAGAACAAAAGATACTCAAGGATTATCAAGTCGCTCACCTTGCAAGAAAAGAGGCCGCATTTGACGCCGTTCAAGATCGAAGTGAAAGCACTAAGCAACTTTTTGTAGAGAACGATGCCAAATTAAATGATGCCAGAAATGCAGAACTTGCTCTGCAGGCAGAGATCCGTCAGGCTGATGTGAACGACACCAATTACATATTCCCTTACTTCATACTCAATTTTGTACCTATTGGTATTGTCGGACTTATTGTGGCCGGTATTTTTGCAGCTGCCCTAAGTTCCATAGACAGTGAGCTCAATGCTTTGACCACTGTTTCCATTGTAGATTGGTATCAGCGATTAAAGGGAGACCTGCATACGGAAGCCCATTATGTGAAGTCATCCCGTGGAGTCACGTTCTTTTGGGGAGCACTTGCTACAGTATCTGCCCTACTGATGGGAGAAACACGCTCTATCATTGAATTGGTCAATCAGATCGGCAGCTACTTTTACGGATCCATATTAGGCGTTTTCATTCTCTTGCTTTGGGTCAAAAGAGCGACCGGCACAGGCGCTTTGATAGGCTTGATCTCAGGCATGTTTTCGGTGTTCCTTTTCGATCGCCTGTTCTACAATGCCGCAGCCGGTGAGTATGCCTTCATTCTTCCCTGGAGCTTAATGCCTGAAGGTTACAATAAAGCTATTGAGTTTCTGTGGTTAAACCCGGTAGGTACCTTTGTTGTGGTGATCGTTGCAATATCGATCAGTTTTATTTTTCCCGGTAAGAAGAATGGATCTAACTGAAGCGGTCTGTTAGATTAGTTTCTTTTTTTGATCTCAATTTTTGAGTCTTCTCCGAATTTTGCCCCCGTTGGTGGCCGGTAAGCCTGAAACGGTATCTTCAAAAGATTGCCTAGATCCTCATTTTCTTTTGGATCCATATGAGTATCGATCCCATACTTCAGCTCCCTGATGTCGTTCACTTCAGCAAATGTACCGAACATTCTGTCCCAGATCGCAAAGATATTGCCATAATTGGTATCGGTTAACGGCTGAGTGTAATGATGATGAACCTTATGCATCAGCGGTGTTATGAACACCCATGCAATGACCCGGTCGATCTTTTTAGGCATATTGATGTTTGCATGCGTGAGATGTGCGAATAATGCAGAAATGCTCTGATACAGGAATATGATCCAGATCGGTGCACCGACCATTATCACACCAATTATTGTAAATACCATTCTAAAAACTGCCTCACCCGGATGATGTCGCAACCCGGTGGTAACATCTACGGTCGTATCACTGTGATGAACCAAATGAAACTTCCACATAAATCTTACTTTGTGCTCGATCCAGTGTATCAGATATGCCCCAAAGAAATCAAGGAGCATCACTCCAACCACGGCTTGCGCCCAGACCGGCATTTCTATCCATTGCAAAACCCCGAACTCGTTTGCAGTTACATATTCAGAAGACCACACCAACATGCCGGCAAATCCTAACCCAATGACTACAAAAAATGCATTGAGGATCAAATTAAGGGCTGCATGCCTGACTTTTTTATATCCAAACTCAAATAAGGGGAATACTCCCTCTATGACCCAAAACAGGAAAATTCCTCCAACAAGAATTCCGGCTCTGAAGGTAGTGGGTACGTTTTCAAAAAATTCGATCAATCCTTCCATAGGTATGGTTACTTAATGTGATACCCTAAATTTATAATCATATATAAACAAAACAACCTGTATTTCGGGATCGAAATACAGGCTGCAAGTTATTTTACCTGCGAATTTAGTTAGTCTTTTGTAACAGGTTCGATCTTCCTGAACGGGCTGAGTTCCGAATTTTCAACGGCTCTCTGATAATCAGGCCAGTCCTGGGTTACAAAATCATTGATTGCGGAAACAGCTTCATTTACGGCTTCTTCTGCCTGCTGAAGCAGATTTCGCTCTCTGGCGCCAGGTCCATCATAATCACTTCCCAGATAACGATTTATTGCGTATAGATGTGTCAGAACGGTTGGATCAGGGTTCCGGACGATGCCTTGCTTATCGGATTCTTCCCCAAATACCATTTCAAATAAACCATCAATTTTTTTCTGAATTTTGTCCTGAGCCTCTTTAAAGCTCTCCAGCTCATCTTCAGAACGTTCATCAGCAGCAGCAAGGTCTTTATTTACTTTTACGATCTCATTGGCCTCAGCGATTTTTTGTACCGCCTCAGCGAGATATGCAGTCAGTGATGCCACTTGTTTTTCAAATTCAGCCGTTCTTCTTAAAGCTGAGACGGGCATATCTAAACGCGGATCTGTATTTACCGTAACCGTGGTTGAATCAGAATAATCACCAGCTGTAAATTTTACTTTATATGTACCGGGCAGTACGTCACGACCTCCGGGTTCATTGCCATCCGTTTTACGCAGTGTTTTGCTCGGCCGCTCAACTCCGGAATGATCCAATCCCCAGGTTGTACGATTAAGACCATTGTGCTCCGGCGTTCTTTCCAGTGTTCTGATCTTATTGCCTGAAGCATCATAGATCTCGATCTTTACTTTCAATTCTTCTTCATCTGATCCCGATTCTATTACATCTTTATTTACGGAATAACTCAAAAGAGCTCCAGATGGCCGGTTATCTCCGGCAAACATAGCATCTGCTGCAAATCGAACACCACGTGCCTGTCTCCATTCTGCAAGGTAGGCATCAGGAGATGAAAAGGCTTTGATCGGTTTTTCGAGTTCGTCTGTTCCATTTGCTGCTAATTCCCTCAGTGGGCGAATATCATCGAACACCCAGAACGACCGGCCAAAGGTCCCTATCACCAGATCGTGTTCTCTTGGGTGAATGATCATATCATAGGTGGAAACGGTAGGGTAATTATTCCCCCATCTGGTCCAATTTTCAGCTCCATTTACCGAAACGTATAACCCAAATTCAGTACCCAGGAACATCAGGTTTGGCTCCAAGGGATCCTGAACAAAAGACAACGCATAACCATCTACCTGATCCTCACTTGCAATATTTCTCCAGTTTCTGCCATAGTTCGTGGTATGCATCAGATAGGGAGTCCAGTTATCTCTTCGATAATCGTTGATCACAACAAATGCTTCACCTTCATTATGATCAGATGCTTTGATCTGAGACACCCAGCTACCTTCGGGTACACCTTTAAGGTTTCCTCTTAAATTTACCCAGCTTTGTCCATCATCCCTTGTGATCTGAATATTGCCATCATCAGTTCCCACCCAGATAACCTCGTTCTCAAGTGGACTTGGCTCAATGACTGTTATAGTTGTGTAGTTTTCAGCCCCGGTAGCATCTAGCGTTAATCCACCACTTAGATGTTGATTTTGCTTGGTAGTATCATTGGTCGTAAGATCCGGAGATATAATTTCCCAGGTTTCTCCACGGTCTTTACTTCTGTGTACATACTGACTTCCAAAGTAGATCGTCTTTTCATCAAAAAAATCTATGTTTATGGCTGAGTTCCAATTAAAGCGAAGCTCTTCTCCTTCCGGATGATGTGGTTTAACAAACCGACTACTCCCTGTCTCGGTATCTACGCGACCTACATTTCCCTGCTGCGACATCGCATATACATAACGACCGGAACTTCGATCGATCGCTACATCAAATCCATCCCCAAAAAAGAGTTCTTCCCAATAAGAGTTTCGAATATCTCCGGATCTCCATACATAAGCCGGCCCCTGCCATGTACCGTTATCCTGCATTCCACCGTAAATATTGTAGGGATAATCCATATCTACATTTACATGATAGAATTGCCCAACTGGAATGTTATCAACAAATCGCCAGGTTTCGCCGCGATCGTAGGTTATATTCAATCCACCATCATTCCCATCGATCATATGTTTGGGATTTTCAGGATTGATCCAGAAGGCATGGTGATCGGGATGCACCCAGTTGTAGTATGGATACATGCTTTCAAATGATCTCCCTCCATCCTCACTGATAGACAGGTAACTGTATAAACTATAAATTCGGTTTTCATTTTGTGGATCTACATAGATCTCAGCATAGTAGAATGGACGGTTTCCGATCTCACCGTCATTCTTAACTTTTTCCCTTAGGTTCCAGGTATACCCACCGTCCTCACTTCTGTAAATGGCGTTCTCCTTAGACTCAATGAGGGCATATACCATATCTGTATCACTCGGTGCAAATGCCAGTCCCATACGACCTAATTCTCCTTCCGGCAAGCCATCTTCCGGGCCAAGTTCCTTCCAGTTCTCTCCGCCATTTACGGTCATGTATAAACCTGATCCTTCTCCTCCGGATTTAAAGAACCAGGGCCAACGGCGAAATTCCCACATATTCACCAATAACTTGTTTGGATTATCAGGATCCATTACCATCTCACCAACACCCGTGCGATCATTCACGTAAAGGATCTTCTCCCAGGTCTTTCCACCATCCGTTGTTTTATAAACCCCACGATCCTCACTGTCACCCCAGGCAGAACCCTGAGCTCCCACATACACCGTGTTAGGATCCTCCGGGTGAATAAGTACTCTGTGAATATTTCTGGTCTCTTCAAGTCCTATAAATTCCCAGGATTTACCGGCATCAATACTTCTATAAATACCTGCACCACTGCTTTGGCTGTTTCTTGGATTTCCTTCTCCGGTTCCCATCCAAATGATGCTTGGGTTTTTCTGGTAGATATCCAGGGCGCCAATAGCCATAGGACCTTGATCTTCAAAGATCGGTTCCCAGGTAACCCCGGCATTTTCGGATTTCCAGACACCGCCCGAGGCCGCTCCCACATAGATAATATTATTATCTGATTGTACCACATCAATGGCCGTGATCCGGCCACTCATACCTGCAGGCCCGACATTTCTTGGCTCAATACCCTTTAGGAGATCCATATTCAGATCCTGAGCCAACAATGTTTGTACCGGGAATACCAATAAAAACAACATTCCGATAACAGAGAGAATATTAACGATTCGATTCTTCATAACGATTATTTGGTTTCGGTTTTATGAGCGAACTATAAACAACTCAGACACTTAAAACAATTTGGAGGTTGTTAAAATATTTGTCCTATCTAATTAATAAAAAAGCCTCTCACATATATAAATGTGAGAGGCTTAAGTAGAATCAATTAACTAGAAGGAATTCCTAGTTATCACCATCCAGAATATCCTGGATTCGTGCTTGTACATCCTCAAGATGTGTACGAGTCGGACGATCTAATCCTCCGGCTCTTATAGCATTATTGATATCTCTATTTAGAATATTTAGCTGATTTCTGACATTTGCTCGGATATCAGACTGGCTGACGTTGACTGAGTTACCGGCCCACCAGCCGCCCTGCAGTTCTTCTGTCATCAGATCTTCCATTTCTTCCACATAAGCACGCTGAAGTGCACGACGATGTACGTCTATGTTTTCACCTGCACGCACTTCGCTGAAGATGCCATTGCGAACATCATCCATCATTTCGTATGCGGTGTAAGTATCCTCGTCAGAACGTCTTTCGAACTCAATGAGTCTTGCGATACGTCTGCCATTTACCAGATTACTAAGAACTCCCGCTTGAGCTCCTCTGAAGCTCTCGATGGCGGTAGCCTGATTCACACGATCAAGGATCTCTTTGTTGAAAGCCCATGTTGGCGAGCTGAATGCATGCTGCTGCAAAAATGCCATAGCTTCCCGCTGTGTGGCTTCTGGTACCGCTTCGTATACAACACCTTCCTGTTCATAGGTTTTATGGTTCTCATAGATACCACCTACATTGCTCAGTACATGACCCATGTAACGGTTCCACTGACCTATGATATTCATGTATAACTCTTCAAGCTCCTCGTAATTCTCACCTTCACGCTCTGTCCAATCAATAAGATTATCGGTGATAACCTGAAGGTTGGCGAGACCGAGTTCGCCGGCTTCCATTGCATTATTGGTCAGATCTTCGTTTTGTGATCTAGGATCGATCTTGGCACCGGTTTGAGCACCATAGAAGTAAATCGGATCATCAGCTCTTTCAACCACCCATTCATTGAGGGTTTCCTCAATTCTTTCATCACTCCAGTCTTCCGGGAACCAGGTATAACCCCATTTAGCATTCCATTTATCATAAGGACCTACCGCAGGGTAGAAGTTTGTCACTCCATCTCCGGGCTGCGCTACGTAGTTGAAACGAGCGTAATCCATGATGGATGGAGCCGTTCCGTTATTTGATGTAAATTCAGGATCTCTGAGTTGATCTACAGTGTAAGCGTAACTTGAACCCCAGTTATGTGGGAAGCCAAGTGTATGACCTACCTCATGAGCAGACACAAATCGGATCAGTTCTCCCATGATCTCATCATCAAATTCAACACCACGTGCATCAGGATTTGCGGCAGCAGTCTGAATGAAGAACCAATTTCTAAGCAGGTTCATTACGTTATGATACCATCCAATATCACTTTCCAGAATTTGTCCGCTTCTTGGATCATGAACGTGAGGTCCGTAAGCATTCTGAACAGGTGATGCGAAATAACGGATCACAGAATAACGTACATCTTCCGGACTGAATTCAGGATCTTCTTCCGGTGTTGGAGGTAATTTACCCATTATCGCATTTTTGAAACCAGCGGCTTCAAAAGCAACCTGCCAGTCATCTACACCCTGTAACAGGTATTTTCTCCATTTTTCAGGAGTAGCTGGATCAACATAATAGATGATCGGATTTTCCGGTTCCACCAATTCATCACTTTCACCATTCAACCATGCGGTATAGGCCTCTTTATCTTTAGGGACCAGCTTCCATCTTGTTATGTGTCGGATAGCCTTTGCTTTTTGAGCATCATCCGTATACTGCGTTTTCTGGACACTGAAAAAACCAACTCTCTGGTCATAACTTCGTGGTCTCATTTGCTCGGCCGGTAGTAAGATCATACTGTGATTTACTTCCATGGAAATGGTACCGGTCGAGGAATTTGATGGGGGTTCTCCCGCATCATAGGTGAGTACGTTTCGCGCCTCAACATTCTCCGGATAACTGTTGATATGCTCAATAAATGTTCTGCTGCCATCCAATCGCCGAACCTGATAAGCTCTTCTACGACTGCTTTGCAGGCCTAAAGAAGGAATATCAGAGGTAAATAAACTTGTAATTTCAACCACAGAACCGGTTGAATCTTCATTCAGAGCTTCAATATCAAAAGAAGAAATGATCGGCTCGAAGTTTGAATTTTTTACAGCTTCAAAGATAGGCTCTTCTTCAGATGCGACATTTTCGTACGAGACATGTCGAAGCAAGATCTTGTCATCTTTCTTTTGCCAACGCACCACCTGGGTATTCAGCTTTTCCCCTCCGTAACCAATATTGTCAGCTGTTTTAGCCACACGGGTTACAAGAAGCATCTCTTTTTCTAAATGCTCATCAGGAATTTCATAATAATACTTTTCACCAACTTTATGGACATTGAACAGCCCTTCGTCAGTTTCAGCTTCATCAGTAATAACATCACTGAATTTCTTCATTTCGTCGTCACCGCCAGCGCCACCCCGGGCACCGTTAGTGCTGGACGGTTTATTTGCTTGTGCTGCATTCTCTGCCGTCTTACATCCCGCAAATACGAAAGTAAGACTTAGAAATAGAACAGTAAGCATTGTACCGTTTATTCTTCTATAGTTCATAAATCTTAGGTTAGTTCTTAATGGTTAATTATTGTATGAAGGTGTGGTTAGTTGAACATCAAATCAAGTCCTTAATCGAAATTACCTTGTAAAAAGTTTCATTGAACTTTAAGACTTTACTGATATTTACTTAATAGATAGTAAAAGTATCACCCTGAGTATAAATATCGAGTAGCAAACCTTCACCTTTTAGTAGTCCGGTTTCATTTACTGATACCTCCCCGGTATTTCTGTAAACCAGAACCTGGGACAAACCCACAACTTCAGCGATATTTCCTCTTACTAATATAGCAGTTGATTCATCAATTCCCACTCCCTTATGGTCTGGATACTCCATCACGGCCGTGATCAGGCGATTATTACGGGCTCGTTTCACAAAGTGCTGATCCACAATGATATTTTTTACAAGCCCCAGGCCATCATTAGTGACCAAATTATCCTTTTCAAGATGGTAGAAGGTTGACGTGTATTCAGGGTGTTTAGCCTGATCTCCGGTGATCATGACACGACTCATAATGGCTGCTCCGGCACTTGAACCGGAAATGACCGCCCCATTTTCATACGCTGCAAATATAGCTTCTCCGATCTCAGGGTAGTTCTGGATCTGTTCCATGAACCTACTTTGAACCCCTCCGGTAATGTACATGAAAGAGGCGTTTCGAACAGAGTCAAGGGCCCCGGCAGTCACACTATCTTTTCTTCCAAGATCAATAGAATACATGCTTTCGAATCCATTATCCCTGAAGGGTTTTTCACCATAATAGCCTGATGTATCCGGGTCAAAACCTGACATGGTCAATACAAGACCAAAAGCTTCAGGATCACTCAGGTCTGATTCATCCAAAATTCGCTCAATGATCACATCCGGGCGGCTCCCTCCACCTATGATCATCAAAGCTCCTTTTTCTGGGTTTGGTTGACTCGTTTCACAACCTGATATTATAATCGCAAATAAAATTACCGGTAGATAGATATACTTCATAGATCTGAATTTATTTAAAGACATAAAAAAAGCACCGGCTAACCGGTGCTTTTCAAATTTAGTTTCTATGCTAACAAATTAGCAGGTAGGACCTGTATAACTTGCATTCTGACATAGATTTGGGTTAGAGTCGATCTCACGACGTGGTATCGGAAGCACTAACTTAGGATCATCATAACTTCTTGTACCAACGGTACCTTGTGTCCGTTTGATATCATGAAGTAATTGACCTTCAAACATTAGTTCTAACTTACGTTCCAACAGAATATCATTCAGATCAAATTCTGTTGGTAAGGTGTAAGTAGGCAAATTGACGCGGTCTCTCACCTCATTTAGATCATCGATCGGATCTGCACCAACATAAGGGACTCCCTCACGGAAATTAGCCTCAGCACGAGTCAGGTACATTTCTGCCAATCTGATCTGCTGAACATTTCCATCGACTCCATTATTCCACTTACCTGAACGCAAGACTCCATCGCTGGGATCATTATAGAAAAGATTTAATCTATCATCACCGGCTTCATACTCATCCACGTGAGCCTGATTAACGTCAACATCTCCACGACTATCAGCACTGTAGAATGTGAACAAACTATTGGAACCGTCTTGTGCACTTACCTGCATTGAGAAGATATCCTCAGTGGAATTCTCAACATTGTTAAATGCATCTGCATAGGTATCTGTCAGTGAATAGTTACCTGATGAGATCACCCGATCGGCTTCAATTCTGGCATTGTCGTAATCTTCCATTTGAAGGTACACACGGGAAAGTACGGCACTTGCCACCATGGAGTTCGCATAATACGAACGAATTGGATTCACATCCGGTAACAGGCTCTTGGCATCATTGAGGTCATTTAACACCTGGGTATACACCTCTTCGACTGAAGCACGGGCAACATTACTCGACTCGTCAATTGAAGTGGTTGGGGTTAATACCAAGGGTACTCCGGCCTGACTGTTAGTAGCACCTGATACATAGGGGTCGGCGTACAAACGAACCAGATCAAAATAGATCATCCCTCGTATGAATTTAGCTTCACCTTCTACACGATCCCTTTCCGAACCCTCAAGAAGGTCCAGACCATCCAATGCACTGTTTGCAATATTAATGGCATCATAGGCATCGATCCAGGTTCCTGTAGCATTGGCGTTATCATATTGCTGCTCTTTGAGTCTTATCTGTCTGGGACCAAAAAAGGTACCTGAAAAATCGAACTCATCATCGGCTGCCAGAAAGTCCGGCATCATTAGGGCCCAGCCACCGTACAGGTCACCGCCTCCAATTGCGTCATAAGCACCGATCAACACAGATTTCACATTTTCTGCGTTTGTAAGTGCTTCATTAGCATCAATGGACTGCCTTGGAGTCGTATCCAGCAACCCGTCACACGCTGTAAACAGAAAGGCACTTAAAAAAAGTGTTCCTGCAATTAGTTTTAGTTTTTTCATAATCTTATAAAGTTTTTTTAAAAAAATTGTCTGTATTAACCTGTTTTAAAATCCAATATTTATACCAAAGGAAATGGTTCTGGCCTGCGGTGCAGAATAGAAGTCATTACCAATGTTAAGGTTATTAGACAGATCATAAAGGTCAGTATTAACCTCAGGATCCCAGCCTTCATAATCGGTAAAGGTTAGAAGGTTCAATCCCGTCATGTAAATGCGAACATCTCTTAACTGAAGTCTGGATAGCAGATCTTGAGGCAGAGTATATCCCAACGTCACAGATTTAAGTCTTAAATAGGAACCATCTGATATATACCTGGAAGAAGGGTTACTACCGTTAGATCCAAATAATCGGGCTTCGGGCACATCTGTGATATCCCCTGGGTTTTGCCAGCGGTTAAGTTGGTCTATAGTTTGATTATCAAAGAAATCACCATTGGCTGACTGATAACGTCCACCTCCGTTATAGATGTCATTTCCATAAACGAACTGCAGTAACACACCCAGATCAAAATTTCTGTAGTTGAAGTTGTTTGTAAATCCACCTACAAAATCAGGATTTGGATTACCGATCACGACATCATTTGCTGCTGAGTAATCGTTTGTGGTACCTGCACTGTAATCCTTGCCGTCTTCACTATGCAAATAATAAAGTGCATCTCCGTTATCTGGATCAACGCCGGCATATTCTTTTCCGAACATAACAGCTATCGCTTCACCCTCAATAGCACGGTTCAGGAATCCGCCCTCAATTACCTGTCCACCGAGATTGGTTACCTCGTTTTCATTGAAAGCAATGTTAAAGCTGGAACTCCACCTGAAGACACCTACCGTGTTTTGGGTGTTAAGCACAAACTCAAACCCTTTGTTTTCAAGCTCACCGACATTTCTCAGCTGAGAGGTATAACCGGTAGTTGCTGGCACGTTCACATTCAGCAATAGGTCATCTGTTTTCTTGACATAATAATCGATCTCACCACCGATTCTGTCATTGAAAAGGGCAAAATCAAGACCAATGTTATACTGTGCAGTACGTTCCCACTTCAGGTCCGGGTTAGGAGTTTGTGATGGCACAAGTCCGGAACTGCCGGCATATCCTGTTCCGCCATAAAGTCCACGCGATGGGAAGTTACCCACGTTAGAGTTACCTGTAAGACCATAACTACCTCTTAGTTTCAGGAAGCTAAGTGCTTCAACATCGCTGAGGAAATCTTCTTCAGACATGATCCAACCGGCCGAAACAGCAGGGAAGAAACCATATCGTGAATTCTCACCGAATCGGGATGATCCATCTATACGTGCACTACCTGATAAAAGGTATCTATCACTGAATTTATAATTCGCACGAGCAAAATAAGATAGGTACTTATATACTGTTTCAGTGGTATTTCCACCTGTAATTTCAGCAGCACTGGCTAACTTTCTAAAACTATCCGTTGGAAAGTTTGTACCTGAAACAAAAGTTTGATACCGATCTGAGCTTTCAAAAGTCACACCGGCTACCGTGGTCAACTGGTGATTGTCGTTAAACTGCTGATTCCAGGTGAGGTAATTATTCAAAGTATAATTAACCAGGTTCACCCAGCGTGAATCACCATAACCGCTAGTATTCTCACCTACGTTGGTATTACTGTCTGCAAAATAATCTTCATTCTGAAAGAGAAGATCCAGTCCGGCCTCACTTCTGAACTCCAGATTACTTGCTATCTCATAATTGGCATACAGATTACCAATGTTTCTGAATACCGTTTGATTGTTATCAACACCCTGAACATGTCTCAGGAAATTGTAATACAAGGTATTCTCATTTGGCACATCACTAAAACCAACCAAATTTCCACTTTCGAACTGTGGGGTATATACAGGAGATAATGGAGGTTGTGCAATTGCCTGTAAAGGAGTTGAGAAGGCATTATCATTTGATACACGGATATTTTCAGTTCTGGAAATACCCAGGTTCATTCCTACTTCAAACTTGTCAGAAGCAGTATGATCAAGATTCAATCTCGCATTCATACGGTTGAATTCATTCCCTCGAATGATACCGATTTGGTCACTAAACCCACCGGATACATAAAAACGGGTCTTTTCAGTACCACCACTTACTGAAAGGTTAAGCTCAGTATTGCTGGCATCCTGAAATGCTTCGTCCTGCCAATTTGTATCGATCTGACGATTTTCCCAGTCTGTGCCCTGAGCGAAGTAATCGAACCAGTTGTTTTCGAGGTAAGCACCTGAAAGGTCTCCAAATGGTGAACGCTCAGCTGCTTCAGTAAATAATTCTATATACTGATCAGAATTCAGAAATTCTTTCCTGTTGGTTTCTGTACTATAGCCTCTTTCGTAAGAGACGTTTATTCTGGTATCACCGGCCTGACCAGATTTAGTTGTGATAAGTATCACACCATTGGCTCCACGTGAACCATAAATAGCCGCTGCTGAAGCATCCTTAAGGATATCAACAGATTCAATATCATCAATGTTAAGGTCAGCAAGAGGATTTGTGTCAGCTGTTTGAGATTGACTTTCAGAGATCACAGGTATACCATCGATCACATAAAGTGGCTGACTGCTTGCAGATATAGATGAGGTACCACGAACACGGATGTTGATCCCTTGTCCCAGTTTACCATTACTCTTTTGAATAAATACACCTGAGGTCTTTCCCTGAAGTGCAGATTCAAAACTGTTAACAGGAACAGCAGCGAGTTCTTCACTGTCAACGCTGGCAATGTTACCGGTCATATCTTCCCGAACAATGGACCCAAAACCAACAACAACTACTTCATCCAAAAGCTGAGTATCTGTTGCAAGTTCTATATCGATGGTTCGGCGACCATTTACAGCGACTTCCTGTCGGACAAAACCCACACCTGAAAATACAAGTGTACCGTTTTCAAATTCGTCGCTTGTCAATTCCAGTTCGTATTCACCGTCTAAGTTTGTGGCGGTACCTTTATTGGTCCCTTTTACCAAAACGGTAATACTTGGTAACGGTTCATTGTCTTCAGCAGAAACTACAACACCGGATACTGTTTGTGCCTGTAGCGTTCCAACTGAAACAAATAGCAGTAGCATAAAGCAACTGCTAAGTTGTAGTAGCTTTTTCATCATAACTATTGATTTGTTTGGGTTAATCTAAGTACCCTCTACAATACTCTAATTTTTTACTAAATGAAACTCAAAAACAAAGGCAAATGAGTGTAAGCGCTTCTTTAAGAGTATTTTACAAACATAAAAGGCCGATCGAATGATCAGCCTTTTCAAAAAATGATATTGAATAAACCGTTATTTCAAATATTCCACGAACCATCCCTCCGTCCATTCCAGCACTTCAGCAAAAGGCTTGGGGAAATCATCACCCTCAAAAGGATGTGAAGCACCATAAGTATGAGTGCCATTGGAAACCAACCTCAATTCCTTATCCCTGGCCTCACATGCAATATGCAATTGTTCTGATTCAGTATAAGGAACCGATTCATCATCACGTCCATGAATAAATAGAGTCGGGATCCGGAGCTCTTTTACACGCTCCATTGCAATAACCCGTTCGGCATTATTAACAGAATCGTCATATACGACCTTACCAACCTTCATTTTTTGCCCGGTTCGGCTGTTTTCGATCTCAGTATACCCCTGATCTTCCCAGTCTTTTTTCATCTGATCTGTCCATCGCTCACGGTAATCGGACGGTGCCGACCATGTAACCAAACATTGAATGGGATCATATTCTACGGCAGCAGCAATAGCTGTGTGCCCACCCCGAGAATGCCCAAGCAAACCGATCGTGTCAGTATTCAAATTGGAGTGATTGTCTGAAATTTCTCCCTTTTGTAGCGCTTCGATCACTGATCCTATATCATCTAGATCCTGAGAGAAAGTTTCTCTTTCAAAGAGTTCCATCTCAGTAAACTCCATTTTATTGTCACCGATCCCATTCAGGGAAAAATTCATGGCCACTACACCAAAACCGGCACGGGCCAGTTCTTCACATACATCGGGAAAGGGCCCCCAGTCTTTGAACCCCTTAAAGCCATGTAAAAAAATGATGACAGGAAAGCTTAATCCGTTTCTTGAGATCGGTGAATAGAGGTCATATCTGATGGGTAAACCCTCTGTTGAAGGAACCTGACCGGATGAGATCGAAATACTGCTAACTTCCATAAATATTGAATTTATTTATTCCTATTAAAGTCGAGAGTGTCCAGTTTAACCAATTTTCTGAGGTTATTAATTTCATTTTGTCGTAAAAACCTCCATCGCCCCATTGGCACATCTTTAAGGGTCAGACCGGCATATTCTATCCGTTTCAGCTTTGTAACAACGGTTCCGTGGAACTCTACCATTCTTCGTATCAAACGATTCCTCCCCTCAAAAACAGACATTTCGAAAGTATTTGGGTCGTCCATGAATTGAGTGATGTTGTAACCTTTGGCTACTCCATCCTCTAATTCAACCCCATTCAGATAGGCTTCAAGTTGAGCCTCTGTTAATGGTTTGTCGGTAGTGATCTGATAAGTCTTGCGTACGCTGTAACTAGGGTGCATCAACCGGTGAGCCAGATCTCCGTCATTGGTCAGGATAAGTAATCCTGTTGTATTTCTATCCAACCTGCCAACCGGATACACACGATAGCCTGTGGCATCCTCTATCTGATCCATCACGGTGGTCCGGTCTTTTTCGTCATCCGTGGTAGTGATCACATCCTTCGATTTATGCAACAAAAGGTACACAAAAGGTTCCAGGCTTAAATTCTGTCCGTCGACCACCACGGAGTCCTTTCGGCGCACTTTTGTACCAAGTTCCGTGGTTACCTGACCATTGATCATTACCTTACCGGCTGAAATGTACTCATCCGCTTCTCGTCTTGAACAAAAACCGGCGTGGGCAATGAATTTATTCAGACGGATCTTTTCATCCTGTGAATAATTCTGATCAACCGTTTGTGCTTTCTTGTTATCTGCTTTGTTCCTGTATTTTTTCTTACCGCCTTTACTCATTCTTCCTCGTTGGCTTCACTGTCTTTATTCTTATTAACTTCTTCTTCATTTTCTTGTTCTTCGGCTTCACCCGCCTCATCATTATTTCCTTCTTGTTGAACCGAAACATCCTCTTCTTGTTTCTCCTCGATCATTTCTTCAACAATATCTTCCAATGGATCTGAGTCTTCCTCATCCATTTCATCGATCATAAGCTGCCTTTCCATCAGGAGCTGACGGTGTTCGGCCATGTCATCATCCCTCAGTATCTCGTCGATCTCCCGTGGTTTTGGCAGTTCATCCACCGAGTTGATCCCAAAATGTCTCAGAAAGTGCTTGGTAGTTCGATAAAGCAGAGGTTTACCCGGACTGTCTGCCCTTCCGGATACCTCGATCAGGGCTTTTTCCATAAGCTGCCTCAGAATGTAACCGGAATCAACGCCCCTGATCTGGTCCACCTCAGGTTTGGTGATAGGTTGACGGTACGCCACTATAGCAAGAGATTCTATCGCTGATTGCGATAATTTACGGTAGGCATTCTCATGTTGAAAGATACTGAGCCAGTAGTGATACTTTGGTTCGGTAACAAAGGTATATCCACCACCAATAAGTTGAATTCTAAAACTCAGACCATTTTCATCATATCGTTCGTTCAACTTATCTACAAAATCAGAAACGGTTTCTTCGGTGATCTCGATCTGTTCTTCATTCTCAACAATGATCTCACGGATCTTGGACCCGGAAATGGGTTCATCGCTGGCAAATATCAATGCCTCAATGACGGATGATAACCGGGTTCCATCAATAAATTCATAGTCATTCTTCATTATGAAGTATCAAAAATTGTTATAAGGTTTTATCACTAAAATCAGTCTATAAACATACACAAAGTGTAAGCCACCCGACAAAAATATTTTAGATTTTAATCAGGCTGAGCTGCAGATAGAATTCCTGATCATCGTTTATAGCAGATGAGAGTTTTAGTGTCTTGTTTGATAACCCGATATCCCATCAGGTGAAACAGTTCCTTAACAAATAATCTGGCAACTCTAAGGTTGACCCGATATGCAAACTGCTGTGCCTCCATTTTAGCAACCCCGGGAAGCAAGTGAAGATAGTTATTGATAAAAGAATCTCTAACGGCCGCCGACAATTTGAGCCAGAAAGCAGACCGGCCTTTGAGTATAAAGAAGCCATCGCTTCCCTTTGCCTGATACAGAGGCATAAATATCAGCCCATTTTTTGGTGCATATACCGGCTCATCATCATAAAACGCCAATAGATCTCCCTTTCTCACCGTATCAAAATTATAGTATCCATCCTTCATCTTAAACTTGGCGGCGTCCTCAACATAATGATGATAGGTGATCTCGTAATATTCATCTCCAAGATCATTTTCACCATTGATCACACTTTCATGATGGTGTAAATCTCTTGCTTTAAGGGGCAGAATGCCTGCATGATGCAAATACAGCCACAAAAAGGCTTCAGTACGGTCAATAGACCTCTCATCCTCATGCTTTCCCGCCTCAAAACCAATTGCAGGGAACCCGAGGTCATTGATATAACTCATCAGGGTGCCATGTATGGTCTCTTCAATTCCCAATATCTGTGGCACCGGAAAATCTGCTGCTCTGTCCCTGTTTTGCAATGTATCATTGAATAGGATAAAAGCGCAGCTTTTTGCAGAAGTAGTGTGGAGATCTATAAAGGAAAGATCCTTTGTTACATATTCGTGCTCATTTGCGATCTCATCCAACACACCAACCAATTCATTGGCTTCTTTCCATTCTGAACTTTGTGCTAAATCAGTTGAACGATCTTCTTTTGAAAAATCTCCCCAGATCCTGTTCAGGTCTCGATCTAAATATCTTACACCTTGCCTTATGGCTTTCAGATTCCCACTCACCATATACACTGACCCCTTTAACCGACCTGTGTCTTTTGAAAGTGTCTCTGCTAATCGCCTTGAGGCATGCAAACCGGCCAGTTCATTACCGTGAATACCTGAAAAAATTACAACAACCGGACCGGAATCTTTTGTGTGGCTCCATATGATCCGGTCAACTTGTTCCATATCAAATGCTTCATCTTCATTCTTTACTAAAGTATTCTCTTCCTGCAATGCGTTTAATCTTTTTTATTTTCCAAAGTTTTCAATAACCGGATCGTAATATTCATAAAATTTCCCTCTGTAATGATCCCGACCAATCTGCTATTCTTAACAACCGGAAGGCACCCTATCTGCTGATCTTTCATAATGGCCATTGCTTCCATGATTGAAGCTTCCGGATGAATGGTGATCGGGTTCTGTATCATCACATCCGACACTGTTTTCGCACCGGTATCATTCGTTTTTTCCTCAGTTTTTGAATAAACCCGGAGTAACTGACGCATGGTGATCAATCCGATCAAGTGTTTCTGATCGTCCTCAACAGGCAAGTAACGGATCTTGCGCCAATCCAACAAATTCGCCACAAACTCAAGAATGTCATCCTTCCGAACGGTAAAAAGATCGGTGGTCATGAATTCCTCGACCATCAATTTAGAGGGTTTCCAGTGTTCCAGATCTTCAACGCGGGCAAGCCCCCACTTGTGAACCGGTTCTCCTTTATTTTGATTCTTGATCATAGCGTTTGTAATGGCAGACAGGGCCTGCTCCTTATTCCC
This sequence comes from Gracilimonas sp. B-17, assembly GCF_056857935.1. Classification (NCBI taxonomy): domain Bacteria; kingdom Pseudomonadati; phylum Balneolota; class Balneolia; order Balneolales; family Balneolaceae; genus Gracilimonas; species Gracilimonas sp. B-17. Next base: position 97,900 of record NZ_JBSXOA010000012.1, on the reverse strand, counting down.
CTCCTTTATCAAATTTCCGTACGATTTCACCATCCAATATGATCCGGTTTGAGCTGCATCAGCCCGGTCTTCGATAATACTAAGATAGGTGTCAATATCAGAGGTTTCGATATTGGCTTTTTCAAGGCCATTTCGTGCAATGGGTAACAATTCCTCTTTGATCAGATCAACGGCAGTTATCTTGCGGTCTTTTGTCCAAATGAATTTGGTATCCAGGCCCATTTTAGATGCAGCAAAGAAGTTCATACGGGCATTATCAAAATCCATTTCCTGAGTGATATCAGGATACTCATCTTCAAAACCGTTCAGAAGTCCTAGCCAGAATGCCGCATTTGCAACCTCATCTACTACGGTCGGGCCTGAAGGCAATACTCTGTTTTCGATCCGAAGATGAGGTTTTCCGTTTCCAACCCCATAACAGGGACGGTTCCATCTATACACTGACGAATTATGAACGTTGAGAGCCATCAACTGAGGAACCTTCCCCTCTTCCATCAGCTTCTCTACCTCTTCTTCAACCTGAGCACTCAGCATTACCCTATATCGCGAAATATCTTCTTTATAGATATCAAGAATACTGTTTTCAAGCCACTGATTTCCAAAGGTTACCCTGGGACTTGAATCCCTTAGATGCTCCCCAACTTGTCTTGTATCAATAGACTGATGAAATAAAGCTACCCTTGTTTCTGCCCATAGTCGTTTCCCGAACAAGATCGGGGAATTGACTGCTGCTGCTAGAACCGGAGCCGTAACTGCCTGTGCGATATTGTACCGATTCACAAACTCTGAGGGCTTTACCTGCAAATGTACCTGAAAACCGGTATTACACGCCTCAAGTAACGGAGAATCAAATTTCATCAGGAGTTCGTCCATTCCCTGAATACGAAGTTCAAATTCCTTACCTCTTAATTTATTAATAGCCTCACAAAGGGCTTCATAGCGCTGCAGGGGTGTCAGGTTTTCAATATCCACATCCATTTTTCGAATTGTTGGCAGGATCCCAGTCAGTAAAATATCTCCCCCCAAACCCCGAACCGTTTCTCGAACATGTTCAACCTCTTTGTGCAGATTGTTTTCCATTTGGGATAAACAATCACCACTAAACTCCAGGGGATCCATATTGATCTCCAAATTGAACAGGGCAAATTCTGTGGTGTAATTACCCTCTCCCAATGCATCCAAAACGTCCAGTGATCTGGGAAAAACTTTTCCGTGCGGATCAACCATGCATAACTCCTGTTCTGCTCCGATCCTAAGGGTATCAGTCTCGAACCAGTCTTCATCAAGCATTTTCTGCAGTGCACGCAGATCCCGAAGCACATGCTTCATAAAGGTTTGGACCTGTTCGTTACTATCTGCAAGCTTTACGCGCTCTTCTCCCATATCCTGATAAATTTGAGTGGTGTAGAACTACCCCTTAAATACCAACTTTGCCGGGGTATTTGCAAATTTTTTAGCGGCTGTATTAAAACCGCGACTCTAACATATTCATAGATTCTCAGTTCTGCAATTTATTGGATCGCATCTACATTCACATTTACCCTGACTGATGACCATTTTCCCTTTGAAGCCCTTTCATATATATCTAATACCTTATCCAGTAGCATTTCGATATAGGTCCCACCTTTTTCAATATCAATCTTCAATGTAACCTCCCAAACGTATTTTCGGTTAAGCCATGGAATAGCTGCGGGTGAAGGTCCCAATACCGGTAAATCTGGCACCACTTGTTCGGCAGCCCTTTTAAGTGTATGTGCTGCCATATTTACTTTTTGTTCATTGGCAGATTTTAGCTCAAATTTGATCAGTCTGGAATATGGAGGATAGTATAGAGGCTTTCTGAATTCCATCTCCTGTCGCGCAAACCCCCGATGGTCATGTTTTTTGGCATAGATCAGAGCAGGATTATCAGGTTGCCGGGTTTGTAAGTATACTGTACCCGGTTTGTCTCCCCGACCTGACCGGCCTGACACCTGACTCAAAAGCTGGTACATCCGTTCGGTTGCCTGAAATGAGGGAAATGCAAGCTCTGTGTCTGCATTTACAACTCCAACCACCGTCACATTCGGAAAATCAAGTCCCTTTGCTACTAATTGAGTCCCGATCAGAATATCTGCTTTTCCATCCCCAAATTCTTTAAGAATGCGTTCATGAGCCCCTTTTCTGGATGTAGAATCCCGATCAAAGCGAATGATATTGGCTTCAGGAAACAAGGTTTCAAGCTGCTCCTCTACATTTTGTGTTCCCGATCCCTGAACTTTAAGCTTTGACGAACCGCAGCTTTCGCATTGTGTATCCTTCCGTCTCGCATAGCCGGTATAGTGATCCATAAGCAGATTTTTTCGCTTGTGAAAGGTCAGGCTGACCGAGCTCTCAGGGCTTTCGGGAATGTGCCCACAATCCTCACATTGAAGATAACTGGCATATCCACGCCGATTATAAAGCAGAATGATCTGCTCCTTTTGTTTCAAAGCCTCCTCCATTGCAATGAAAAGTGAAGCTGAGAACTCCCCTTTCATGGCTTTGCCTTTATACTGCTTCAGGTCAACGATCTCAACCTCAGGCAATACGGCATCGGCATGCCGGTTCTTTAATTCCAGCATCACACATTTGCCTTTAGCAGCCATATTCAGTGCCTGCATGCTGGGTGTAGCCGAGCCCATGATCACCACGGCATCATTCTTCTGTGCCCGAACAATGGCGGTTTCCCTGGCATGGTACCTGGGCGCCGGATCCATTTGCTTGTATGAGCTGTCATGTTCTTCATCCAGAATAATTATACCCAGATCCTGTACCGGGGCAAAAACAGCGGAACGGGGGCCGATCGCGATCTTTTTCTTGCCTGAGTTTAGATCCTTCCAGGCCTGCAGCCGCTCTGCAGCCGACATTCGGCTGTGAAGTAATGCGATCTCATCTCCAAATATTCTATAAAACCTGGATACGGTCTGTGGCGTTAACGCGATCTCAGGAACCAGCACGATGCCCCCTTTTCCGGCCTCGATCACCTGTTTCAGGGCATGAATATATACCTCCGTCTTCCCACTCCCGGTTATACCAAACAAAAGATAATTGGCAAATTCACTCTTCTGTATAGACTCACCAATTTTCTTAAAGGCCAGCTGTTGATCTTCATTCAACGTTTTGATAGATCCGGGATCAAAGTCAAGATCTTGGATATCGGATCTTTTATCCACTTCCCGGAAAGTGATCCATCCCTCATCCTGCAATTTTCTCATGCTATATGAATTGAACAGGGGAACATCCGACAGATCAGACTGACGAACAGGGATCAATGATGAGATCTCAGAAAGCGCTTTGGTCCACTTCAGGGTTTCATTTACTTCTTCACTTTCCAAAAAATCCCTGGCATTCTTTAATGATCTTTCTTCCGCCCAAACCCATTCCCTTTCCGTGGTAACCGTTACTTTCAGGTCCGGCTCTTCCCAGATCTCAATTTTTTTACCTTTTAGCAATTTATTGAACACCTTATTCAATCCCGTTCCCTTCCAGCGCTTTTTAGCTTCATCCAGGGTTGTCTTATTATTACTGAGTTCAGTTATGATCTCCCGCTCTTCTTCTGTCAGGTTTTCTCGATCCTTCTTGTCTGACACATTCAGGTATTTTCTCGACACAAAGTTGAGTCCTGCCGGAAGAGCAGCCTGAATGGTTTCACCCCAGCTGGCATAGTAAAATTTTGAGATCCATCCGGTCAATTCTAATAACTCATTTGAAAGCAGTGGATCTTCATCCAGGATCTTTCGAACGGGTTTGGTCTTAAAAGATGGGACTTTTTCGTGTACCCGTACTATTACCCCGATCGCATAATAATTCCGAAAAGGGATCCACACACGCTGACCTTCCTGAACTTTGGGTTCTAGATCATTGGGAACATGATATGTAAACTGCCTGCGAACAGCCGCTGGAAGAGCGACATCAACAAAGGTGGACAAAACGCCGAATCTATTTTGGGATTATTATATGAAACGAAAGCTTATCCAATTTTCCACCCTGAATCAACAAGCTATTTGAATATCGAATATCGAACAAGGAATATCGAATGTCGAAATCTTAGTTAGTCCTCATATTACGTTTTGTAGTTTGTATACTCTTTACAAATATCGATATAAGCTCGTTGCATTCTATAATTGCATCGTCTAACCTTTCATACTCTAAAAGTGGTTTCAACTTTATTATTTTCATGTTTGTTGATGTCTCCCTGAGCTCTTTTAAAGCAACTTTTAATTTATGAACGAAATCTCTTCGAGATTCAGCACCTTGAGCTTCTGAATAGTGAAAGGCCGGTGAGGTTCCACTTCTCACTAACTGGTTCCCAAAATAATTACCACCATAAGTATTTGGCAGCTTTTCAACTATCTCCAGGATCAACAATGCAAACTCTATCAGTCTTTCTTCCAGATCAAACTTCCTTTCTTTCATGATTCTCCTTCATAATTCATTATTCCTTGTTCGATATTCGATATTCATTTTTCCTCACCCCAGCCAGCCTTCGCGGTCCAGGCTGCGATACTGTATGGCTTCGGCTACATGATTGGATTTAATGTTTTCAGAGTGATCCAGGTCTGCAATGGTTCTTGACACTTTGAGTATGCGATCATAGGCACGAGCGGATAGACCGAGCGTGGTGATGGCTTTTTTGAGGATCTGTGAACCGGCATCATCCAGTTTGCACATTTTACGAACCATACGCGTGCTCATCTGGGCATTACTGTAAACACCTTTCACCCCCATAAAGCGCTTTGACTGAATATCCCGGGCCTTTATCACCCGCTCCCTGATATCACCGGAAGATTCACCTTTGGCTTTACCTGACAACTCCTCATAACTCACTTTGTGAACTTCAATATGCAGGTCGATCCGATCCAGCAGCGGACCACTTATCTTACTCAGATACCGCTGCATTTGTTGAGAGGTGGTGCCACCCATATCATTGGGGTCATACCAATCACCTGAAGGAGATGGGTTCATGGAAGCTACCAGCATAACCCGACTTGGGTAGGTCACGCTCATCCGTGCCCTCGAAATAGAGACAAAGCCATCTTCCAGCGGCTGCCGCATCACTTCCAGGGCACTTCGTTTGAACTCAGGCAGTTCATCCAGAAACAACACACCGTTGTGGGCCATTGAGATCTCACCCGGCATCGGGATGCTGCCTCCCCCGACCAAAGCCACATCTGACACCGTGTGGTGTGGCGATCGAAACTGCCGGTCAGTGATCAGTGCCTTTCCGGATTCCAGTATACCTGAAACGGAATGGATCTTAGTTGTTTCAAGGGCTTCATCCAATGTAAGTGGCGGTAAAATAGTTGGGATGCGCCGAGCCATCATCGTTTTTCCTGAGCCGGGAGGTCCCACCATCACAACATTATATTGATTACTACAACTCTTTTATCTGCTTTTTTAAGTCCCAGTACATTGCTTATTAAATTTCACAAAAGACACACACCAATAATTAAATAAGCAATTATGGAACACCCCAAAACACTGCTTATAGCACGCATCAAAGCTGGTTGGACACAAAAAATGTTATCAGAAGTCTGCGATGTAACACAGACTACTATCAGTCATTTAGAAACTGGTAAAACTTCCCCTCAAAAAATTACAAGAAAACGTATTGAGATTGCTCTTGGAACACCTATTGATTGGCAGGGCACAAAGACCGAGGCAATTATTCGTAATAACGGCAAACTCATAACAAAATAGGTTTAAGATGAAACCAACAAATCAAACGAGCAGACATTACGACGAACACGGAGTTATCATCAACTCCACCAATCCTAAGGAAGTAGGAATGACCCGCTTCCAAATAAACAACCTGTCCCAGCAATCCACCTCAACAAGAGAAGAAATGTTACTTCCTATGGGATTCACTTTACAGGAGAATGGAAGAATTGAAACCCCATTTGAACGGCAAAACAATCTTCTGAAAAAGCAAAAACCTAAACAGATAAATGATGATAGTGATATGCTTTTACCTCTTGGCGTAGAACTGGAGGAATGATATGCAACGTACTAAGACAAAGAAAAAGGTGAAGCACAAGAAAGGGGATCGAAGATATCCAAAGGGGGAATACCCCATCTACGACCACGCCTATAATCAGGCAATCAAAAACAGTCCTATTCTCAATCCCAGTGCACGACATATTGGAAATAGCCACTGGGAAAATCCAGAGACTGCATTGTACATCTTACAAGGTGATGCCTCACGAGATCACTTTTATAAACTCGGAGATGAAGACTGGAAACCTTCACTGGTATTAAAAGCGAAAGCCGAATTGAAAGACGTTCATGAGCGGTTTGAGAATTGGGCGAAAGAACAGTTACGAACTGGTAAGTGTCTCAATAAACCGACCGATTGGCCTCAGCCATTTCAGGAACTTCGCTTGAAAAAAGAAGCCTTACTTGATGCCCGACTAAAAGAAGTACTTCATATTAAAAAACAGCAAGCCGAAGCAAAGGCAAAAAAGGTAGCGGAACGGGTAGCCAATATTCTCCCACACGGACCGCTTGAGAATATGAAAGACAACTCAATTGATGGTCAGCGAATTAGTTATTCAAATGACCGCCCATACATTGACGAGCCCCATTCTCCATACCACGGGATGCCGTTATACTGGTATCAAAAAATGGCAAAAGACTGGAAGGAAGAACACGGCTTGACTGATGCTCTTTTACTTGATGAACGAAATAACCTATTTGAGCAGGAACGAGCAGAAGCAATGCGGAAAGGATTAACGCCTCCGACAAAATCAAAACCATTCCGTCAGTTTAAAAAAGAAAAGCTGGCAAAAATAACAGAAAAAGATTTCCCAGACTGGCCACCTGAGGCAAAACAAATCAACGAAATTGAGTTGGTGTAGTGCCCAGTTCAGGTTTGGTGTATTAAACTTCAAGCCCCGACATTTTGAAAGGTGTCGGGTGCATTAAATTCATCGCCCGAAAGGATGCTTGCGTCCTCCCGATGAAACCGAGCGACTTTTGGTTTTGCTCCTTCTGTCGCTCGGTACTTTTTTAACTGATAAGACTGCCCCAATAATAAAGGTATACTAAGACACTAAGCAGTGGTTGAACGTGTCTTAGAAAACTGTAAGACAGTGAATTTAAATGGTAGATATACAAAGAAAGTAGAATTTAATTGCACAGCTCTATAATAGTAAATCAGCAAGGGGCGAAGGATTTCCCTTTTGCGCTGTCTCGTCCGTCAGCGATGCCCCTTGCTTTAATTTTATCACGGACGAACAAAACGGACGAAATAATGAAACGGACGACTCTTAAAGCGGTAAAAACTCCGCACGATATAAAGCTCTATGATAAAGGTGATCGGGAACTTCCCCGACAGGATGCTTTCCTTGAACGAAAATTACTCACCGGAATAATTGTCAATGATGAAGTAATTGGGTGGGTAGATAAAAACATTAGATATGATTGGATTCAATCTGTCACAGCACGAAAGATCGTTAAACTGGTTCTTCAATATTATGATGAATTCGGGAAGGCACCGAAAATGGAAATGGAAGGACTTTATTTTGATTGGCTCAAGAACGGTAAGCTCACAAAAGAAGAAGCTGAGGAATTGGAAGAAGACCTGTTGCCTGAACTCTCCGAGGAGGCAGAAAAAGGAAGCATTGATACCAAGTTTCTTATTCAACAGGCTGGACAATATTTTGAGGAACGCAGACTTCAGCATCATTCCGAGCGTATCAGGGAGGCAATTAACATTGGTGATATTGAACAGGCGGAATTCTTAGCGAAAAACCCGCCCACTTCATTGAGTGGTAGACAAAACTTAATTGTACGAGATATTGATGATTATGCTAACCTAGAACGCCCAAAGATGATAATGAGCCCGTGGCTACGGGAAGGTGAATATTCTTTGGTGTATGCGGACAAGGGAGTAGGAAAGACGATGTTTGCTGTCCTGATATCGTACTTACTGTCATGCGAAAAGTATAAGGAGCCAGTGTGCGAAATAAGGGCAGATGATAATATGGTATGGCAAGTCAAGCGTCCTGCAAAAACTCTGTATGTGGCAGGGGAAATGGCGCAGGGTATCATGGACAGGTTTGCAGGGTTTAGGTGGATGGGAGATTACATTAAGCAGTACAAACCCCGCATCATTGACAGAGGCGAACAGCAAGCCCAAACCAACCAACCTTTTTCACTTAGTACCCGATCAAATCAGCAAGCAGTTATACAGCATCTAAAAAAGAACCCTGATGTTAAACTGGTGGTACTGGATAATGTGCAGACATTATTTGACCTAGAGGATAGCAACAGGGAAAGTGAATGGAGCAATAAGATAAATCCACTGCTTCAAGACCTTGAAGATGCAGGAGTTGCATGTCTGTTACTTGATCATACTGGGAAAGATGCCAGCCGTGGGGCAATGGGTACACATGCAAAGATAACCCGTGCCAGTTATGCAATACACCTGAAAGACCACGCAGATAAGAAAACAAAGAACGGAGGTCAGGCATGGTTTAAAGTTTGCCCAGATTATGCAAGGTATCCAGAGGGAGCATTTGAGCCATTCTACCTGCGATTTTGGGAAACTGATGGAGACACCGAATGGGAGGTAACAGGTGGACAGATGGAAGACCGTTCCGAACAGGTAAATAGAATTATCTCAGATATTATCCGAGGAGATAAACAAAAAGATATTGCCAGTAGATATGGACTTAGTCCAAGTCGTATATCACAGATTAAAAGTGAGGCAGAGGAAGAAGGACTGATGGAAGGTGGTAACCCGACTATGGAAGGATTTGATTTTATGAAACAGATGGAGGAAGATGATTAGTAAAGAAACAGTAATTATCAAAAGTTTAATGTTTAGCCCTATATATATAGGGGCTAAACTAAACATCTTCTTAAGAAAAAGTTTAGCATTAAAACAGGTATCTATCCAAACGAATAACAATAGGTTACACTACCCAATGAAAACAAAAAGTTTAGCAAAAGTTTAGAATTAAAAGTTTAGCGTAAATTTAACCCATAACAAGGAGGTACCAGATGCCACAAGTATGCCGAGTTTGTTCCCATGCGAACACGAAAGACATTGAAAACGATATAGTCCAAGGTGTCGCCCATGCGGCTATAGGTAGGAAGTATGACATTCATTTCCAGTCTGTTAGGTACCATGCGGAAAACCACCTCCCAGAGAAACTGGTACAGGCAGTTGAGAACAAAAAAGCCAATCACGCTGAGAATATTCTTGACGGAATAAAAGACTTGTTAGACCGTACCAAAGACATTCTTGATACTGCCGAAGAAAACGGTCATAACAGGTTAGCACTTGATGCCATCAAAGAAGCACGTGGTACCTATGAATTGTTATCCAAGATTGCGGTTAAGTTAGAGGAGTACCGTAGACAGAATAGAGAAGAAAAAGAAGATGTAGCAGAAGAATATGTACAAAGAGGTTTAGAGGTATTGACGACTGCCGAACTAAAAACCTTCATCCAGTTACAAGGTAAGATTGTTTCCGCTGACCCCGACTACCACCTGTCACCTTCAAGTCGGTATATAGTAGATTCCATGAACACGGTTAAGGCTGGTACCAGTTATCAGGAGGTTGATAGAGATCCCGAATCCCCACGCACCCGCCCTTCCCAAGACAAAGATAATCAAAAGACACCTGCAACCACCGGCACAGATGATGACTTTGATTTAGAATTTGACGACTTAGATGACATATCACTGGATGAGCCCGAATGGATAGAGAAAGAACGCCAAAAGAAGCATAAACGCGACCTCGGCTTGTAAGGTGTATAGCGAAACGGTAGTACATTCCCCATCAACTACCCATATTCATTAGTACACGGTTTATAGACTAACGCTATCCCCATTGCCTATACCTTACCCTGCCTTACACCTTATCGTCCGTTAAAAAACCGTGAGATTACTCTATTTTATCCCCTGAATGTCATTCCCCTGAAAAGGCGTGATAACTAACATTATGTAAAGTGATATTTTTCCAACCTGCCAGCAGACGTGAGAAACAAGGATTTTCATCAAAAGTCAGGATTACTAAATTAGGTATAGAGAGGTGAGCACCTAAATACCGTTCATATCATGAATTAGCAGATAAATTTAAGAACAACTTTTTCAGTCCAATTCATAAATATAGAACAAGGTATTTATTAGGCTTATATGTAAACCATTTAATAACAACAAAATATTGATGTGGATAAGTACCCTATAATGTGGAAAACTGGCCCGAATGTTACTTTTTTTTCGGCAGGCTAACTCTTAATCTGTGGTGAACAGAAATAGAAAAAGCCCGGCTGATCAGAGCCAGGCTTCTTCGATAACGAATAAATAAAAGGTCAATGAAGTTTTACTTATCGTTAATTCAACATAATAGTTCAGAGCTGAAAAGTAAAGAAAGAGGTGTTTTATTTCATTGTGATCTAAACATCATTTCTCTTATTACATTGGTTCTTTACCTACTATAATCCATAAGCCAGAGGGGTTAATTCTCCTCTGGTTCTTCTTCCCATTCAATGAATAGAGTAGATCTTGCTTTACTATCAATGTTGTTCAAGAAATTATTCTCCACCATAATGTCATAAATTTCTGGTTTTTTTGGGGGATTATAATCTGAATTATCGTCTGATGAATTTAATATTAACAAACAAGCCAAAGTTTCATTTAAGGTGAGTGTGTTTTTAATAATCTTGTAGAAATGCTTTTTTTGCATTTTGTTTAGACCTGATGTGTCAATAATGTCAATACAGTTATAGATACAGTTGACAAATGGTATTAGATACCCCATACTAAACTCAATCGTGTCAAGTCTACATTCGATAATCTCTTCTAATTTAGGTTCCTCACCAAGTTTGATGATTTCACGTCTTAATTCTTGGATCATTTCATTTAAAGCATTATCGCCGTTATATAAAACATCACCGTTATATGGTTTATTGTAACCATGACGATTTTTCAATCTTACATACTTAACTTTTTCAAGGAGTTTATCTTTTCTCTCTAATAAGCTGAAAAGGGAATAATTTAGACTTACAAACTCTGATCTGTTAGCCTGATCTTGAAGTGATTTTTCAATCTTATTTATATGTTCTTTTTGATCTTTATAGGTCATGTAAATTAATACCACAGACAAAAGGGCTAGTGATACACCAAGAGTACCTCCAATATAATCTCCAAAACTTCCCCACAAACTTATATTGCTTGTCCAAACTGTATCTTTGAAACTTATTAAGTATGGTATGCCAACTATTAAAATTACCATAACGATGGTTATGGTTATCCAGTGCTTTTTAATCGAACTAATCAAGAGCCACCTAATTTAATATTTTCAACTAATGACTTAATTTCACCTTCACTCTTAATGTACCCGGCATCCTTAACAGCAAATACAGATTTTGCTACCTCAAGCAAATACTGCTGTTTTGAGTTGTTGTCTTGCTCACCCAATTGATCATAAAAGAACTGAAATGAATCTAGGGAGTTTGCTCTCTGCACATTTTGTGAATATATATTTCTGTGAATATTAAATTGTTTTACAGAAAATTTCAGAATGAACAATAAGAGCGTAATTACTAAAATTTTTCCAATGTAATATGGTAGTAGTAATTGAGTGTATGTTATTTCGGAAATTCCTAAATCTTTTATGTTATCCAATATCGTTTCTAATTCCTTCCCTGTAGGTATTATTAAATCTTGTCGAAATATTAGTAATGCAATTACCAAAAGAGCCAACCCACTCAGAATTAAAAACCACTCTGAACTACCCCATTCTCGTAAATCCCTACAGGGATTGGAGTGTTTTTTAGCTTCTTTGTGGAAAATTTGAGAGTAGTTATGTGCAAATTTTTCGCTGGTTAAATCTTCAATATTTTCAACTAACTTTTTTGCCCTTTTATGTTGGATTTTAATTTCATCTGTTTTTTGAAATATTTCACTATCAATGGAATTATACGCTGAATATGCATACGCCATTGGAGGAAAATTCGAGAATCTCCCATTTTCTGCGCTAAAGAAATCATTAAAAAGTTTATTTGCATTGCCTCTTATCTTATTAATTAAGTGACTTGCAGAATTATTTTCAGGATCAAAATCTAATATTGAATTACAAACACTGATATATTCATTTATTGCTTCCCTAAGTTTTGAATCGAACAGGTGCCTCCCAATTTGTTCTTCAGGCACATAATCAACTAGCATCGATATTATTTCGGCAATTTCTTTTAACTTTTTATCAATATTGACTAATTCAAATGAAAGTCCCTTTCTTGAGTAGTCTTTCTCTTTGTATATGAAGAATTTGTTAATTAAATCATTTCTTTCTTTTAAATGCTTTTCCATAATTTCTTAATTTAAGTTCCCCTTTATTATCGCCTATATAATAGTTTTGGTGCTCAGTTAAAGCAAATATTAATAACATCCTTCATCACTCTTAATTTTTTTACCTGACTTTACTTTTGAAATACGTTAATAATCATTGTCAGCCAATCTGAACTTCACACTAAAATAAAGTAAACTGATTTTTTGCATTATTTGGTTGAAAGTATTTGTTTTCAGTAAACGAATAATAAATACAACGGGATATGAAATACAGAGTAACAATATTAATCGGAGTACTTCTAATTTCTTCATCTGTATATGGTCAAGTAAGAAACACGACATGGGGTGATGACGTCGAAACAGTAAAAAAAACTATTACTGAAGAAATTGTCCAAGAACAAGAAAATGGAAGGAAATACATTTTGCTTACATCAACAACTGTAGGTTCTAAAGATGCGGTAATTGGATACGTTTTTGGTGATGACCAGTTGATACGAATCAATTATATCTTTCGCGAATCACATTCTAATGACAATAACTATATGGATGATTACTATGATATCAATGAAATTCTAGAACAAAAATATGGTCAACCGGACTCTGAAGATAAGATATGGTCTAATGATTTATACAGAGATGACCCCAGTAATTACGGATTCGCAATCAGTATGGGACACTATGGGTTACAAACTGATTGGGAAACTGAAGACACTGAAATAATGCATATACTATCGGGTAATAATTTTGAAATTGAGCATAATCTTCAATACAAATCAGTAGAATTAGGAGCTTTAGAAGATAAGATAAACGAACAGAAAAATGTATCTGACTTCTAGTATTGTAGTTTCAGTAGGTGGTTGTGCAATTGATAAAGAGAAATAAATGAATATTGATTTATTGAGTCTGCTTATTGGTAGTGGTATAACAGCACTAACTTCATTTTTAGTTGCTAAATACCAAATAGACTACATGATTAAGCTCGAGATAAAGAAACTTAAATGGGATAGATATTCAGAAAAATTATTTGAATTAAGTGAAAATGTAAGTAAAGCAGCCTTCGTAATACCAAAACATATTGACAAAGAGGATGTTCCAGAAACATATATCGAGGACCTTGTTGAGGTAATAGGTATTAGCAAAAGATGGATTCACTATAAAGATCTAAGTAAACTTTTAAAAAGTTTTGAAGACGATGCCTTTGATGCCTTAGTTGGTCATGGTGGGAACCTCGTAAAGGAAAGAAGAGATCAAATTGTACAAAGTATTCCGATAAAAGCATCACAAATACAAACTGAGATAGATAAAATATTTGATGTCTGAGGGTTCATTTTTGTAAAGAATTGCTCTAAAACTGCTCTTACTAAACAAAGCCAATGAATGAATTAATCACCAACATAGTATTTACTGCCTTTGGCATTCTATACGGTGGTATTTTGATACTCGCCCTTTGGTGGAAAGTTTACCTTCCACTTACAAACTGGATGGAACAAAAACAGGATAATCGCCGGAGCAGGATGCGCGATTATTAAGTACCCCTTTACTATGTAGTTGGGGTTGATTAGGTTGCAGCAATTACAAACCACAGCCTGTTAAACATGAAGCAACAACCAGTCAAGCTCTATGAAGCTGAAAAAACTAACCTCCCAACTAACCAACCTGTACGGTACTATGGTAGAGCAGATGGAAATGTTTATGTAGTTTATTCCGAGCCCTACGAGACAAAAAAAGCTGGTAAGATAAAAATTGAATATAAAATCGCCCGTTTAGAAAATTGCTCATTTAATTCTGAGAAAACAGTCTTCAAAGATGGGGAAGAACTTAGGAAGGATTTATCTGGCCAGTACCCGCAGTTAGATACACCAGACATTCACAAACATATCAAGGTCATAGATAAGAATAGGACCATTCAAGGAGCGTTTGAGTTAGCTGAAAAGTGGTTCTTTAATAATAAAAAGCTTCCAATGATACGGACGAAATGAAAAAGCCCAATCCGTAAAAAACAGACTGGGCTTTATAATTATGGGGTATCTATTTAAGCTGACTTCCTCGGAGCGTTCATCCTTGTTAGTTGTGTACATCCGTTACCATCAAACTTCAGTAACCGTGCAAACGGTTGACTGCCATTAAAAGTAACAATTACCATATCGTACTTACCTGTAGTTTTAGAGGATGAGAAAACCTGAATCTCATCAACCAATTTTCTTATGGTTGCTCGAATCTTTAACCTGATTTCTTGCGCTTCTTTTTCAGACTTAGCAGAAGATTCCAATTTTTGTACTTCGGAAAGCGTATTTAAATTTCCCTGAATTGCCTTTGCTTGTCTTTCAAGGTCAATACGGTTTCTAGTTAACTTTTCGTTCAACTGGGCAAGCTCTTTTCGTTCATTACCTATTTTCTCCAATCGTAGTTTTAGTTTTTGACGAATCACTGAGGAATCTTCATCGGCTATACTGTCCAGCAGGTTATCTTCCTTTCGTGCCAACTCATCAATTCGTTCCCCGTTGGCATCAATGGTCTGAGTAAGTTGTTCCACCTGTTCAATATGCTTGTCAGGAGACGGTAGAATATCAGAGGCTTTCAGCTCAAAGGTTTTATTAAAAAAGGTTTCCATAAAATGAGTGTAATGAATTGGTCGGGCATCACACTTTTCTCCTTTTTTTGCTCTACTTGGTTCTCGGGATAAAGCGCAATAAAGATATCCGCCTTTCTTAGACTTTTTCCCCTTGCGAATATGATGTAATGGACTGCCACATTTTCCACATTTAGCAATTCCTGTGAAAAGATTATGAGCCTTGTCTGCCCTTCCTCCATGATGACCATGTTTTTCCCTCCAACGTTTCATTCTCCGTTGAACAGCATAAAACAGTTCTTCGTCAACTACTGTTGGATAATAATCCTTGATAGGTTCTCCTACAGGTTCACGCTTACCATCTACTTTAGTACACGGTTGGTACTCTCCTAAAACTCTGCGGTCATGAACTATTCGTTGAATAGTGGACTCAGGCCATCCACCTGTTTTGTTGCGATTGGATTTTGGTGGTTGCCAAAAATTAGGATCGTTATTTAAGGTCCTTTGAATCCTATTATTTCCGTATCCGTCGGCTTTTAGTTTGAATATCTGAATAACTGATTCTATTACCTCTGATTTTTTGATGAACCTCGTTTTATCCTTTGATAATTCCAACCATAAAGGACACATTCCAGTTAGTTTCTTCTCTCCGTTTTTTGCTTTCATTCGCTTTTCTTTCCAAGCTTCAGAAAGACGTTCTGATTTCTTTTTACTTTCAAAATAGGCTCGTTCAATCTCTGCAACGAGTCCGCTATACTCACCTGGATTATTTTGTATACTCTCATCTGTAAATTCACGGACACGGTACCAATCCAGTACCACTAACATAATACCAGCTCTTAGTATCAACTTGATTACATCGGTTGCAGTTAAAGGTTCTTGCCTTCCTAACCTATCAATGCTTTCAACTATCAAACGAGACCCTGAAGGTATTTTTCCTGCTTCAACAAGTATTAAGAATTTACCAAGGTTTCCTTCTTTAATGTGTTTACCTGTATAACCAGACAAACCCTCATCTTTCATGTCAAGTGAAGTATCTAATTCCAAGTTATTTTTTTTAGCATACTGTTCAGCTGCTTCAATTTGTCTTCGTGCAGAATCACCTTCTTTCTGTTTAGGATTCGAGAATCTTAAGTACGAATAGCATTTCTTTGTAGTCATTTTTTCTCCATTAATTAATCTTAGTTATTATATAATACAAATCCGGGTTTAATTATCGCTTTAACGTTACCACATTATGTGAGCCTGCCGCAGCGATCTCCAATGCCCGTTTTACATTTTCCTGTCCACGTGCATCACTGAAATCGAGCGGATTATGTTTTCCGTTCTGATGAAAATACTCCTGAACATTACTTCTGAGCGGGTCCATACTCCCCCTGTTTTCAAGCCAGTCCTTTACCTGATTTAAATGTTCAAACGGAAACACCTCGATCCCCTCAACCACTGCAGCTTCTCCCCCATTTTCTTTTGGCACTACCAAATATTTGAACCCTTTTTTTGCGGCTTCAACAGCAACCGGCAATACACCCTTCACCGGACGGATCTTCCCATCAAGTGCCAGCTCACCCAGCATAACCGTATCATCCAATTTATTGGTATGCAGCTGCCCTGACATATTTAGAATTCCTACAGCGATCGGCAGATCGAATCCGTTACCTTCCTTTGGAAGATCGGCCGGGGCTAGATTCACCGTGATCCGCCCCAAAGGATAGTAGGATCCTGTGTTTCGTATAGCAGCCTCAACACGGTCGCGCGATTCCTTGACCGCCCGGTCAGGAAGCCCAACCAGAAAGAAGGCGATCATACCGTTTGTGTGATGAGTTTCTACGTCAATGATCTTTGCATCTACCCCGACAGTAGATGCACAATAAACTCTTGATAACATGTTTTGTACCTGAATCTTTTTTATTCTCTTTACGTAGTTAGAGCTGTGGGAAAGCAAATCCTTACAAAAAATTTTCATAAATCATACATATCATGAAAAAAGAAGAAGCTAAAACGAAGGCAAAAACGATCTATCAGGAGATACAGGGCGGTGTTAATGAAGTGATCAGTCAGATCAGAAAAATGATCAAGGAAGGAAGTGCCCGAAAGCTTATCATCAAGAACAAGGAAGGGGAGATCAAGTTCCAGACCAACCTGACAATGGGAGTGGGCGGTGTTACCCTGGCAGCAGCTATGGCTCCGGTTATATCAGCGATCGGTATGTTTGCCATGTTCATCAACGATTATCAGATCATCGTGGAGCGGGAAGTGACCGACGAAGACGAATATTCTGTGGATGCTGAGTTTATTGACATTCAGGATGAAGATGAGGAAAGCTCAGAGACTGAAACGAAGGAAAAGTCAAACTCCAAAACAAAGACTGATACAAAAGAAGAAGAGAAAGACGAAAAAACAGTAGGGAAAAAAGAAAAGTAGTTTGGAAATTAAGTTATTGAGAGATTAAGTAAACCAATACTTAATCTCTCAATCTTCAAATAACTTATTTCCAATGGGACTCGGCGATAGCTTCTCTGCTTTCCAGCTCTCCGAGGTAGCGCTCAGCGTCCAGAGCGGCCTTGCAACCGGTTCCCGCTGCCGTCACAGCCTGTCGGTATACAGCATCCATGGCATCACCGCAGGCAAACAATCCCGGCTGATCGGTTTCGGTGGACTGTCCTTTGGTTTGAATGTATCCCACATCATCCATCTCAACCACCCCTTTGAAGAGATCGGTATTTGGTTTGTGGCCGATAGCTACAAATACACCGGTTACATCATCCAATGTGGTAACCTCATCTGTATTTCGGTTTTTGACTTTGGCCCCTTCCACAACATTGTCACCCAGGACTTCAACCAGCTCACTGTCCCACATAAATTCAATTTTGTCATTATTGAAGGCGCGCTGCTGCATGGCTTTGGAGGCACGTAATTCATCACGGCGGTGTACTACAGTAACCTTGCTGGCAAATTTGGTCAGGAACGTGGCTTCTTCCATGGCGGTATCACCACCACCGATCACAAGAACATGCTGATCTCGGAAGAATGCGCCATCGCAGGTTGCACAAGCAGAAACACCTTTACCCCGAAGTTTTTGCTCGCTTGGCAAATGCAGCCATTTCGCCGATGCTCCGGTCGAAGCGATCACAGCATGAGCAAAGATCTCCACATTATCATCTATGGTGAGGATATAGGGTTTTTGGCTGAAATCGATGTTCGTCACCATTCCGTAACGGCAATCCGCACCAAAACGAGTAGCTTGTTCTCTCATATCCTGCATCATTTGCGGTCCCATCACCCCTTCAGGGTATCCCGGAAAATTTTCTACATCAGTGGTTGTCATTAGCTGACCACCCGGTTCAGGACCTTCAAATACAATTGGACTCAGATCAGCTCTTGCCGCATAAAGGGCTGCCGTCAATCCGGCTGGTCCGCTACCAACAATTACTACTTTGAATGTTTTACCTGCAATATCTTCCATAATAATTTCCTTTATTGATTCAGCTTTAATTATAAGGTTTAATAAGCAAAATAGCCTCTCAAATTATCCTATCTGAATCATAGACTTTGCTTATTTCGAGTTCATTGATTCTTCATTTTTCTAAGAACAATTGAACTCATAAAAACCGCTCCTCTCTCTGGATTATAGCAAAGCTAAATCCGTCTCTCTCCAAAGAGAGATAGAATCTTGTTCCTTTCAAGTATTTGAGTACGTGTATACAATTAAATCAGGCCAACCCTGTGTCCCTCCGGGAGGGACAGCAAGAACAGCTTGCCTGTTTCTTGCTGGGAGGGGCGTGTATTTTTCAACCCACAAAATCCCGAAAAATGCAGTCTCAAATATGTTTGCGATTTAGATTCATTTCACTAAGTTAACTGCTGTTAAGTAAATAGGAGGAAATACAGTGATCGTAGGTGTTTTAAAAGAAACAGCAGACTTCGAGCGCAGGGTTGCTTTGACCCCTGAAGTTTCTGAACAGCTTATCAAAAAGGGATTGGAAGTTTGGGTTGAATCGAATGCAGGCGTTGCTTCTAACTTCCCGGATCAACAATACAAAGAAATCGGGGCTGTCATAGCTGAGGGGCGAAACAAGATCCTATCAGATTCAGATATACTGCTTACTATACAAACCCCCTCTGATGAGGAACTAAAGAAATTAAAGAAAGATGCGGTATTGGTCTGTTTTCTTTGGGCACTTCAACACCCTGAATTGGTCGAACTGCTAAAAGAATTAGGTATTTCAGCGTTGGGCATGGATGCCGTTCCGCGAATATCACGTGCCCAGAATATGGATGCCCTCTCCTCCATGAGCTCTATCGCCGGATATAAAGCCGCGCTTATTGCTGCCAATGAACTGGATAAATACCTGCCGATGATGATGACAGCAGCAGGCACCATCCCTCCTGCAAAATCTTTGGTGCTTGGCGCCGGGGTAGCCGGACTTCAGGCCATAGCCACCTTAAAAAGACTCGGTTCAGTTGTTGAAGCATTCGATATCCGTCCTGAAGTAAAAGAACAAGTTGAAAGCCTGGGAGCTAAATTCGTGGAAGTGCAGCTTGGTGATGAAGAAACTCAAACTGAAGGCGGTTATGCTAAAGAGTTGGATGAATCCAAACAAGATCTGCAACGGCAGGTCATACATGAGCATGCCAAAAAATCTGACATCATTGTAACTACAGCACTCATACCAGGCAGGCCGGCGCCTGTTTTGATCACCGAGTCCATGGTGAAAGACATGATGCCCGGTTCTGTGATCGTTGACATTGCATCAGAAAACGGTGGTAATTGTGAATTAACAGAGCATGGCAAGACCATCGAGAAGTATGGGGTCAATATAGTTGGACCAAACAATCTCCCAAGTCAGTTGTCATTACACGCAAGTAAGCTCTATTCCAAAAATATGTATGCCCTTTTGGATCTGCTTATCGAAGACGGCAAACCGAATTTTAACTTTGAAGACGAAATATTACTAAAAACCACCATCACACACCAGGGCGAGATCATCAGCCCAATGCTTAAAGAGTAACGAATCTTGAACCTGCCTTGCCGGCAGGTAGGTATTCAATAATGAAAATCGAAGTGTTTGTTATTAAAAAATTTGAATTGAATCATATAACCGAACTATTGAACAACTTTTATTGAGTACTTCTGAATTCAATGTTCCTTGTTCAATATTCAATATTCAACCACCATGTCTGCCTTAATATTCTCCTTATTTATCTTTGTTCTGGCCTGTTTTATTGGCTTTGAGCTGATTTCAAAAGTCCCGCCGACCTTACATACACCACTCATGAGTGGTGCCAATGCCATATCGGGTATCACCATTGTTGGGGCACTGATCGTTGCCGGCCATTCGGGAATTGATTCCCAGATCAGTCAGATCATTGGATTTGTAGCCATCATATTTGCCACCATTAACGTGGTTGGTGGTTTTATGGTTACCGACCGCATGCTGGAAATGTTCAAGAAAAAAGGAGATGAGAAATGAGTCAGTTTATACCCGAGGCGTTCCTACCCTATTTACCTGACACCATTCAGATCATTTACCTGATCGCGACCTTTTTCTTTATTCGTGGCCTGAAATTATTGAATTCACCTGCAACAGCTAGAAAAGGAAATCAGTTAGCTGCCCTCGGGATGTTTATTGGTATTGTGGTCACACTCTTTGACCAACAGATCATCTCGTTCGAATGGATCATAGCCGGTATTCTGATAGGTGGTTTGATCGGTGCCGTACTGGCCAAAAAAGTGGCTATGACCGCCATGCCGGAACTGGTTGCCGTATTCAATGGATTTGGCGGCGGTGCCTCTGCACTCGTTGCCTGGGGTGAATTTTCCCGATTGGTCGACCCGACCACAATGACACCTGATAGTCTGGTAACCACCGGGTTAGGTATCTTCATTGGTTCACTTACCTTTACCGGTAGTTTCATTGCCTTCGGTAAACTCAAGGGTTTTATTTCCGGAAATGCCATCACCTTCCCGGGATTGAATATTATCAACATCGGTTCTATGATCGCCGTATTGGTTCTGATCGGCTTTTTCACCTTCGACCCAACCAACCAAACTATTTTTTGGGTCATCCTGGGGTTATCTCTGTTGATCGGTATCACTTCGGTTATCCCAATTGGCGGAGCTGATATGCCGGTAGTCATTTCACTACTCAACTCTTACTCGGGACTTGCTGCTTCGATGGCCGGTTTTGTGATCGGCAATAACCTATTGATCATTGCCGGTGCACTTGTAGGGGCCGCCGGACTCATTCTTACACAAATTATGTGTAAAGCAATGAACCGCTCGCTGGCCAATGTGATCTTTGGTGCCTTTGGCGGAGATTCCGGCGGATCAGGAGGCGGTGAAGATGGAGATAAAACAGTTCGTGAAACTTCGGCTGAAGATCTCGCCATTCAGGTTGCTTATGCTTCTAAAGTGGTGATCGCTCCCGGTTATGGCCTTGCCGTTGCTCAGGCACAACACGTACTCAAGGAAGTGGCCATGAAGCTTGAAGAGCGAGGCGTTCAGGTCAAATACGGCATCCATCCTGTAGCAGGACGTATGCCCGGACATATGAATGTATTACTTGCTGAGGCGGATGTACCCTACGACCAATTACTTGACATGGATCAGATCAACCCTGAATTCAAGACAACGGATGTGGTCCTGATCATTGGAGCCAACGATGTGGTGAATCCGGTTGCCAAGACAGAACCCGGTAGCCCGATCTACGGCATGCCAATTCTCAATGTGGATGAGGCAAAGCGTACCGTGGTATTCAAACGAAGTCTTAGCCCCGGTTATGCAGGTATAGACAATCCGTTATTCTATGATGAAAAAAATCAGATGTTTTTCGGAGACGCCAAGAAGAGCTTACAAGCTCTCAACGAAGCCCTGAATGATGTGTAAATAAGTGTGCAAATGTATAGTGTTCTGTAGTATCTTTGATGTCTTAAAAAAACAGATCATCTACATTTCTTATTAGCATAAAATGCGTCTTTATTTCAAAGCAGTACTGGCGGCACTATTTCTTACTATCATTGTCTTTTCAAGCGGTTGTTTCAGCAACACAGACGAGTGTAACTACGAATTGAACCTGGCAGGGGTAGATTCCGCTCAGCTTGAAGAAGACATTGCCGCCATCGATACCTATATCTCCGAAAACAATATCGAAAACGTACAGATACATTCATCCGGTCTTAGGTATGTAATCAATGAACAGGGATCCGGGAATTTCCCCGATCTATGCGGTCAGGTTACGGTTAATTATCAGGGTCAACTTATGAACGACGGTACGGTATTTGATCAATCCCAAAATCCCGTCACCTTCCCACTTAGAAATCTGATCTATGGCTGGCAGATCGGTATCCCCATCCTGAAATCCGGTGGCTCTATCACCCTTTATATTCCATCGGTTTACGCATATGGATCTCGCGGTTCAGGTGAAAGCATCCCACCAAATGCCAACCTGATCTTCGATGTCGAGCTTATTAACACAAAGTGAATCGTTTCAGGACGCCTTCACAATTCCTTCATAAAGAAAACCTATCACGCTTTAAACGTTTATTGATTTGGTTCAGGACCTTGGAATCGCTTTCTTTCTAACCTATTAAAGAAAGAAATTAAAGGAGAAACTATGGCTGATAACAAAGGAAGTTCTGAAAACAAAGCTTCGACATATAAAGTGAATCAAGAAAGTGGCTGTCCGTTTCATAATGGATCTCTGGAGCACTCTGCAAATGATGGTGCAAAGATCCGTGAATGGTGGCCAAACAAATTGAACCTGAACATTTTAAGACAGCATTCAGACAAGTCTGACCCTATGGGTGATGACTTTAACTATGCTGAAGAATTTAAAAAACTGGATCTGGATGCCGTCAAGAAGGATCTGGAAGAATTGATGACCGATTCGCAGGATTGGTGGCCGGCCGACTTTGGCCACTATGGCCCACTTATGATCCGAATGGCCTGGCACAGTGCGGGAACATACCGGGTAGTTGACGGCCGAGGTGGTGGAGCCACAGGAAATCAACGGTTTGCCCCTCTGAATAGCTGGCCTGATAATGTAAATCTTGACAAAGCCCGTTTACTGCTTTGGCCCATAAAGCAGAAGTATGGTAAAAAGATCTCATGGGCCGACCTGATGATCCTGGCCGGAAACGTTGCACTTGAATCCATGGGCTTTGAGACCTTTGGATTTGGTGGTGGACGTAAAGACGTCTGGGAACCTGAAGAAGACATTTATTGGGGTTCTGAAGGTGAATGGCTTGCCGATCAGCGCCATGACAATGAAGGAAATCTTGAAGAACCACTTGGTGCCGACCACATGGGGCTTATTTATGTAAACCCTGAGGGACCAAATGGTGAACCGGATCCTAAAAAAGCAGCTCAATACATTCGACAGACCTTTGCACGTATGGCAATGAATGATGAGGAAACGGTTGCTCTTATCGCAGGTGGACATACCTTTGGTAAAGTTCACGGTGCCGCACCTGAATCACATCTTGAGGCTGAACCGGAAGCATCTCCAATTGAACAAATGGGAATGGGCTGGAAGAATACCTACGGAACCGGAAAAGGGGCCGATACCATTACCAGTGGACTGGAAGGAACATGGACACAAAAGCCAACTGAATGGTCAATGCTCTACCTCGAGAATTTATTTAATTTTGAGTGGGAAGTGCACAAAAGTCCTGCAGGCGCCTGGCAATGGAGACCTAAGGATGGTGCGGGTGAAGGAACCGTTCCGGATGCTCATGATCCTGAGAAAAAGCATGCCCCGTTCATGCTCACAACTGACCTATCACTGAGAGAAGATCCGGCTTATGAAAAGATCTCACGACGCTTTCTGGAGAATCCTGATGAATTTGCAGATGCTTTTGCCCGCGCATGGTACAAGCTGACTCACCGTGATATGGGACCTAAATCGTTGCTTCTTGGTCCGGAAGTGCCTGAAGAAGAATTATTATGGCAGGACCCGATCCCTGATGTAGATCATGAGTTGATCGATAACAACGATGTTGAAGACCTCAAAGGTAAGATCCTGGGTTCGGGACTCACAGTCTCTGAACTTGTATCAACTGCATGGGCTTCTGCTTCCACCTACCGTGGTTCTGATAAGCGTGGCGGTGCCAATGGTGCCCGTGTTCGTTTAGCTCCTCAAAAGGATTGGGAAGTGAACAATCCAAAGCAGTTATCCAAAGTTATTGAAGCGCTTGAAGGCATTCAGTCTGAATTTAACGACGCTCAGTCAGGTGATAAGAAAGTATCCATCGCCGACCTGATCGTACTGGGAGGAGTTGCAGCCATTGAAAAAGCGGCTAAAGATGCCGGACATGATGTAGAAGTACCATTTACTCCGGGAAGAACCGATGCCACACAAGAGCAAACAGACGTTGAGTCATTTGCCTGGTTAGAACCACCGGCAGATGGTTTCAGAAATTACTACAATCCTAAGCATCACACCTCTCAGGAGGAGATGCTGGTGGATAAGGCTCAGCTTATGACGCTGACTCCCCCTGAAATGACGGTTCTGCTTGGAGGAATGCGCGTACTGGATACCAATTATGACGGTTCCAAAAAAGGCGTATTTACTGACAAGCCCGGAACGCTCACCAACGATTATTTCAAGAATCTGCTGGATCTGAATACGACCTGGCAGGCAACTACAAAAGATCAAAATGTATTTGCGGGAAGTGATCGAAAGACCGGTGACATAAAGTGGAGCGGATCTCGTGTTGACTTGATCTGTGGTTCTAATTCAGAGCTGCGTGCCCTTGCAGAAGTGTACGGAGCTGTAGACGGTGAGGAGAAATTCCTTAGCGACTTCGTGAATGCATGGACCAAGGTGATGAACCTGGATCGTTTCGATCTGAAGTAACACTTAATATTTTAATAAGTGACCTTTCAAAAGGTAGCCTGATCTTCAGGCTGCCTTTTTTATTGCTTCCTGATTTTCACATTCCTAATAGAGCAAACCGTAGGGGCAATTCATGAATTGCCCCTACGGTTTGCTTTTTGGCTCAGAACCTAATGGAGGGCCGCTTTCTAAACTATGCCATTTATAATCAGTATCTATTGCCCACTTTCCCTAATTCTCGATCAATATTCGTACCTTACTATAAATTAATACAACAAATTGTACCAGCTTGACTGAATAAATAGTCAGCTGCCATACATTAACAAAAGAGAAAAAACATGTCTGCCGAACATTTAACAAAAGAGAGTTTCCTGAAAAAGATATTTGATTACGAAAATAATCAGGAATGGAACTATAAAGGGGATAAGCCCGCGATCATTGATTTTTATGCCGATTGGTGTGGGCCGTGTAAGATGGTAGCCCCCATCATTGAAGAGTTATCTGAAGAATTCGAAGGTTTAGTGGATATCTATAAAATTGATACAGAAGCTGAACAGGAATTGGCTGCCGTCTTCGGGATCCGAAGTATTCCATCCATTTTATTTATTCCGGTTGACGGACAGCCACAAATGGCCGCCGGTGCTCTTCCAAAAGCTCAGTTCATCAAATTGATCGAAGAGAAATTTGACGTAAAGGCATCTGCCTGATCAAAATTCAGATCAGATTTGATCTGACTCTGACAGATTTATTTCATATCGAGAATCTCACTTTAAAAAAGCAGTCTGATCGATCAGGCTGCTTTTTTTTTGATCCTGTTTATGTTTCGATCTCAGGGTCAAAACTCAGGACTCTTGCATTCATGACATCAACGAAATAGACAACATTTTCCTCATCTACCGAAAAATCATATAAAATTGTTTCTTTCTCATCAGGTTTAAATACATAATGGGATATCAATGAACCGTTCTTATTATAAATGAGAAATCTTGCTTCTAGGCCCTCCCTGTCAGGATGTTTAATAGGCATGAAAAGATAGATCAAACCATTTTTATACTGAATGTCTTTTGCATATTCCAATGGTCTGACACTATGTGGTGGTGACTCATTTTTATTTACATCAACTATATAATTGAATATGGTTTCTTTAACGTCACTCGGTAATTCCACTTCAAATAATATTTCACCATCCTGAGAATACCTGCGCATCTCTCCCAGTGTATTCATAAATATTATATGGTCATTATCAATTTTTGTAACAAGAGCTTCATTCAGAGCCCCTTCAGGAAGTTCGCCATTGGCATAAGTTGTTCTTTGTTCCTCAAAATTTGGTCGCTGTCTGAATCCTGCCGCAGGTTCACCTAGACTATCTATTACAGCTAACTCATTTTCCAGATCTAATACAACTGCCAAAGAGTTCTCACCGCCATTAGTTGTTGTAAGCAACCTATTTTTGTCTATTAATAATTTATGAGCATAATCCAAGTACGGTTCATAGGATATTGACTTTATATGACTCCCATCTTTGTTGTACAAGTCAAATAAATACCGACTGCCATTATTTGAAAAGAATGTCCCATTATGATAACTCAGGTCTCTTGCTCCGCCCATTGGATCCCACTCTCCCGGTCCCTCTCCTGTATTACCAAACTCATATTTTTTCTCACCGGTTTTATCAAAGACCATGATCTTTTTGTAGGCGTGATCATACACTGCAAAGTGATCCTCATCCATATTCACGATTTCCCTGGGCTCTCCCAGCATTTCTGAATCAGAGGAAATAACAACACTTAGGTCCTCTATCTGTAAGCTATCTGCTGATACATGAGATTTGGTATCCAGATCAGCCTCATTCTTGCAAGCACTAAACAGCAAGATCATCAGAATGAATGTTGACACATTGATTAGTTTAAAAGTCATGTAATTACCCCATTTATATCTTTAAAATTAATATTAACAATAAGGTATTTAAGACACAATTACACCTTATTTCACATTCCACGAATAACCGGACCGATCAATTCGCACAAAAACGGCCTTAGAAAAAAGAGCGTTAAGAAGATGACGGAATGGAGCGTTAAGAAACCCCGAGAATTCGGGGCGCATGGAAGTTGGCTTTCATGCAAGCCCATTGAAGGAGCATTGATTTCTTTTAGCGGAATGACGACAGATTTAGCTCTTTTTTCTTAGCCTTGACCTTTTGGTTCGTTTTGGGTCAAGCCAAAATGAACAAAGAAGTTAAACACGAGAAATTAGTCCTTCCAAGGCACCGGAAGCCGGAGTTTTACAACGAGCACAACGGCTTCACTTAAAGCATGACAAAAATACCACCTTAGGATCCTATCAGATTATTTCTACACCTCTTTTCTCTCACGATTATTAACAATTTTAACGCTTGAAATCTCCTTTAATGTTGGTAGTTTTGCATGCGGTCAAAAAACAAAAATCAGGTCTATGAACAACTCATTTATATACAATTCTATACTTGCCCTCACTTTGATCTTATTTTTACAGGGATGTTCAAATTCTCCCGGAATTGAACCCGGTGTTTCCCTTGAACTGGCTCAGTTTCGTAAAGCCAATATCTCAGATGTAACCTATGAACTTTATTTCAATATTCCGGCTGAACAAACTGATGCCATTCAGGCTCAGGCATCGATCTCATTTAACCTGAAAGAGAAAGGACATGATATTCAGCTCGATTTTCGTGGATCTAAAGATCACCTAAAATCACTTTCCGTTAATGGTGAGCAAACGGAGATCTCATACGAGTATGAACATATCATCCTGCCTTCCGAATCCCTGGTTTCGGGAACCAATGTGGTTGATATTGATTTCATCGCAGGTGAGTCTTCATTGAACCGTAATCCGGATTATTTGTACACCCTGTTTGTTCCCGACCGCGCCCGCACGGCTTTCCCTCTTTTTGATCAACCCGACCTGAAAGCCGTTTATGACCTCACCCTTGAGATCCCAAAAAGTTGGGAAGCTATTTCCAATGCACCGATCAATTATGAGCACGCGTCAGATTCTTCAAGAACACTGAATTTTGCACCTACTGAGCTGATCAGTTCTTACCTGTTTTCTTTTGTTGCCGGTGACTTCGAGAAAGTCACCCGCTCGGTGGACGGTGTTGAAATGACGATGCTTCACAGGGAGTCGGATCAGGAAAAAGTGGAGAGAAACCTGGATGACATCTTCCGCCTTCACAAAGCCTCTCTTGATTGGCTGGAAGATTATACCGGAATTAAATATCCCTTTCAGAAGTTTGATTTTGCCCTCATTCCCTCTTTCCAATATGGCGGAATGGAACATGTAGGGGCTATTCAATACCGTGCCTCATCATTGTTTTTGGATGAAGACCCATCAGATTCCAGGCTACTGAGTCGAGCCAGCCTGATCGCACACGAAACGGCCCACATGTGGTTTGGGGACCTCGTCACTATGGAATGGTTCAATGACGTGTGGACTAAAGAGGTTTTCGCAAATTTCATGGCCGCAAAGATCGTCAATCCAGGATTCCCTGAGATCGATCATGACCTGAATTTCCTCCTTCGCCATCACCCTAGTGCATACTCAGTTGACCGAACCGAAGGTGCGAACCCTATACGCCAGAACCTTGATAACCTGAATGAAGCAGGACAAATGTACGGAGCCATCATCTACAACAAAGCTCCCATTATGATGCGACAGCTTGAGCTTTTGGTCGGTGAGGATCTTTTCAGAGAAGGTATGCGTGAATATCTCAGCACCTATTCTTTTGATAATGCCACCTGGCCTGACCTCATCAATATTCTGGATCAAAAGACGGAACAGGACCTGATTGCATGGAGTGAAGTTTGGGTTAGTACGCCAGGCAGGCCTCATTTTTCTGTGGAATTCAAAGAAGATGAATTACCCGGTCGTGAGCCTCTGCGTTATGATATTCTGGTTCAGACTGACCCTGAAGGTTTAGAAAGAATTTGGCCTCAACAGGTGGGTATCTGGACCGTTAGTCCAAGAGACAGTTCGTTCAAGTTTTTTGATATTCTAAGTGATGAACCGACCACCTTTGCCACATTGAATGAACTACAGGCTGAAACCAAGGTCTTTAATGCCAATGGACGTGCTTACGGTTTATTTCCTGCGGACCTTGAAACCCTTCAATATTGGGAAAACATGCGCAATGTCCGCAAAGGATCCCATCTCATCAATCTGTATGAGAATATGCTGGAGCAAAATGATGTAGAACCGATCGGTCTATACTACAAACTATTAAACCTCATTCAGGTTGAGGAAAACCAACTTCTTCAAGATCAGATCCTGGGTTATATCGAAACCATCTACTGGAGATTTTTAACAGAAGAGCAAAGAAACGATCTCACAACTGAAACTGAAAGTATTATTTGGGAGCAAATGATCGAACAGTCAGAAAGCTCCAAAAAGAAACTCTTCTTCAATGCTTTCAGGGATATTGCCATGTCAGCAAGCGAGATCCAAAAGGTCTATGATATCTGGAGTGGTGATCTTGAAATAGATGGGCTAAACCTATCAGAGTCTGACTTTATATCGATAGCCGGTAATTTAGCCCTAAAACTTCCTGATCAGGCATCGGAGATCGTATCCGTTCAGTCAGAACAGATCGAAAATGAGGACCGCAAGCGCCGGTTTGAATTCATGCGCCCTGCACTATCTAATGATCAAACAGTTCGGGATGAATTCTTTGAGTCTCTAAAGGATGAAGAAAACCGACAGGTCGAATCCTGGGTGCTTGGTGCTTTAGGCTACCTGCACCACCCACTGCGGGTTGAGGATTCTGAGAAGTACATCTTGCCTAGCCTGGAATTGCTTCAGGAAATTCAGGTCACCGGCGATATCTTTTTCCCAAAGCGCTGGCTGGATGTGACACTTGGCAACTATTCTTCAGATTCAGCAGTGGAAACCGTGCGTACGTTCTTAGCTGAACGTCCCAATTACAACAAACAACTTCGTATGAAGATCCTTCAGGCAGCTGATGGCATGTTTCGGGCGAATAGAATCAAGAGTTGAATTAGGCCCTACTGCCTTTTGCTTCATATTTTCATGTACCTACCAGGGCGAATGCGATTCGCCCTTACGGTAGTACATACTCCCTCCGGGTTGGGGACGAGTGTAAGATCTAAAGCTCTACACTATATACATCGATCCTGGTCTCAGGATCACGATCTACCAGATATAATTTATTATTCCGGACAGCATGAAGTTGACTTTCGGAGGGCAGCATTACACGGCCAAGCGGATCTCCTTCATAATTCAACACCACATATTCTATCCCAACTTCAGTTTCATCAATTTGCAGCCAAAACCTATTGTTATCATCTAATAAAACCCGGGTAAAAGGTGGTTTTACATCCCTTATCAGTTCCCGGCGATCTCTTCGTTCTGTGCTACTGATTTCAGGAAAATAATATTCCATATCAGCATCTGTGACTAATCGGTCTTTCACGTTCAAATTTAGTTGGTGCTCTAAATCAAAATTTTCATCATAAATTTCGATAGATGAGCTTGAAGGTCTTTGAACCATGATTCGTTTACCGGGAAGAGGGATCATATATTCTGAGTAACGATAGGGCAAAGAACTATAATTCATCGTATTTCCGTCGTCTGAAATTTGAACATAAGAAGAGTGAGTTTCTATAGATAAAACTTTCTCTTCGACTCTTAGGCTATCTCCTTCAACCCGGACAAGGTGTATAAAATCGGTAGTAAATTCAGGTGGAACTGTACCAAAAGGTATTCGAACCGAATCTACACTTACGTAAAAAGCACTGAAATCATCAGTGGAGTGAATACCACGTAATACCCCGGGAAGCCGAAACGTATGATCTGTATAATATTCGTAGATACCTTCATCATTAGGGTGATATTCCGTCAACATGCCATTGTTGTTACTCATTACCAATAGCTTGCCATTAAAATGCGCGTTAGCATTCTGGGTCAATTCTCCGGGTCCTCTTCCCTCCCTCGCTACCTGTGCTACATAGTTCCCCAAGCTATCGAATTGATGGATCGATTTTTCCATGCGCTCGGATACCAGGATATCTCCATTCTCCGTAAGAAACATCCTTGTTACCCAAGCAGGAATGTAATCCTCCGATTCTGTAATACTAAACTCTTTTACCAATTCTATCATGGGGATAGTGTCATAATCCAATACTTCTTTTTGTTGCTTTTCCGAGCTGCATGCAGTAATAACAACAAATGAAAAAATGATCACTAACAGAGAATGTCTTTGCTTGTTTTGAATGAACATGTTTAAATGATTTTGGATGAAACTGAATACCCTGACAGGCCTAATGTATCTCATTGATACTACAAATGCTATGTAATTAGTAGCTTATGGGTGGGCAGTATTAATCAGTTCCTGGGGATCAAAAGAAAGTTAACCCTTGTTCCTTACATCCCTGTTGGAAATGAGATAATGTCCCTAAAAGGGCGAATGCGATTCGCCCTTACGGTAGCAAAAGTTAATCTGGTTATTTGTATATGAATCTTTATAATACCTACACTTGGCCTTAGAAAAAAGAGCCTTAAAAAGATGCCGGAATGTAGCGTTAAGAAAGAAATCATACCGCACGGGACTTAACTTGAGTGCAAGCCCGGTGAAGGAGCATTGATTTCTTTTAGCGAAATGCAGTCAGCTTTAACTCTTTTTTCGCCCGCCTTGACCTTTTGCTACTTTTGGGTCAAGCCAAAAGTAGATGAAGCTAATCTACGGCATCTTCGTGATAATGCTGCATCGCCTTCAAAAAGCAGACTGTAGCCAAGACTCCACATATCGTAAATACAAGGAGCAATGCTTTCGATGGGCCGTACAGATCCGTAAAAACATGATCGATCAGCCAACCGGTTACGGGCGGTCCGATCCCAAACCCCACAATGCTGATCACGAATAAGTACACCGCGCCGGCCATGCCCCGCATATCCGATCTTACAAAATACTGTATGAGGGCCGCAGCCACACCGTTATAGGATGAGGCGATCACATTTCCGATCCCGATCAGTATAAAAGCCATCATCACCGATTCGGCCATCAACCCAAAATAATAGAATGGAAGTCCGCCCAGGGCAGCTACAATGCCCATCACAAATCGCTTTTCAGGGCCGTATCTGACCGCCAGCTTATCAGCCAGCCAGCCTGAAATATTCACCCCAACGCCTGCCAAAAACATGAACCACCCATATTGGGAGATCATGGATGGTGCCTGAAAGGTGTCGTTCAAAACGGTTCCAACAAAAGCCAAAATGGTATAACCACTAAGGGAAAGCAGTGAAAATCCGGCAAGATAATAACGCACACTTCTCTTCTTGAGGATGTATCTCAAAACTTCAAAGAAATCTGATGCCGAACGATCACTGGTTTTAGAGGACCTGCCCGGTTCACGGATCAACAAAAATCCAATGGTGGCGATCACCAGTCCGGGCCAGCCCACGATCTTCATAGCTTCCCGCCAATCGTAGGCTTCAGCTACCGAGCCGCCGATCAAAAATGAAAGCCCTACCCCAACAAAGATCCCGGAGGCGTATACAGAGAATACACGGGCTCTTTTTTCGGGAGGAAAATAATCAGCGAGCAATGAATAAACGGCGGGACTTAGTGCCGACTGGCTTACCCCAACGAAAAACCTTGCTGTTATAAGAAACACGAATGAACTGGCAAAGCCACTGGCAACGGTCATCAGGCTCCAGATCACCAATCCAATGAGAATGATCCGTTTTCGGGAAAACTGATCTGCAAACCACCCCATAAAAATGCCGCATATAGCATAGATCAAGGAGAAAGCAGGACCGTAGAGTACACCGATCTGTGTATTAGTGAAACCGAGGTCATCCCGAATGGCAGTCCCCAGCACGGCCACGATCTGCCGGTCTACGAAACTGGAGATGTAGATCAGAAAAAGGAGTCCCAGCACCAGCCAGGCATAAATTTGGGGATTCCGGGCTTCAAGCTTGTCGTAGATAAATTTCATGGGACAAAGATAGAGTACTAAACTATTGGATGGAAGCCTGATTTGGGTAAGTAACCTTGATCACATGATAAACTAACCAAAGAGTCTTCTCCCCTAAGTTTAGGGGAGAAAAAAAGAAGGGTTCCCGATACGGGCAACCAAGTTAAATTAAATGATTCGAACCGGAGGTCCTGGCAAGCATTCCCAACCGGGAGTTTGTGAATGAGGAGAAATTTCACACCGTAGGGGCAATTCATGAATTGCCCCTACGGTGTGTTAGGAAATATTGAGATAATGAAAACAAATATGACTTGAATCAAACGATTGCCGGATATAAACCCGAGTGTATGCGATACGCCCTTACTGACTATCCTTCCAACCTCCTCCATTTAGTGTTTTAGAGTGTTCGTGGCAGAACAATTAAGTGCTGCTCAAAAGAGTGTCTATCCCACTCATTAAAAAAAGTGAATATTCTTCACCTAAAATTCTCACATTAAGCGTATTAAATGGTTATTTTCAGTGCTCACAAAATTTTGACAAATATTAGACCACTCATTCATCATGAAAGTTGGAATTTTAGGTGCCACCGGTGCTGTAGGACAGAAATTTATTCGTTTACTTCAGGGACATCCATGGTTTATAATTGAAGCTCTTGGGGCTTCCGAACGCTCAGCCGGTAAGAAGTATAAAGATGCAGCCAACTGGATCGAAGACGTTGAATTACCAGAACACATCAAAGGGATGACGGTAAAGAATTGTGAGCCTTCTGAATTCAGTCATGTGGATTTTGTCTTTTCGGGATTGGATTCATCTGTTGCCGGAGAAATTGAGAAAGCGTTTGCCTCTTCCGGAATTCCGGTCATTTCCAATGCTAAAAATTACCGGCAGGATCCTACGGTTCCGCTGCTTATTCCTGAGATCAATCCGGATCATACTGAACTCATCAAAAAGCAGACTTTCACCAAAAATGGAAATGGATGGATCGTGACAAACCCAAACTGTGTGGCTGTCCCCCTCGCCATTTCACTTAAACCCTTGTATGATGCCTTTGGGATCGAAGCGCTTATACTCACCACCATGCAGGCCATTTCCGGAGCGGGTTATCCCGGGGTCGCCAGCCTTGACATCTTAGGTAATGTTATTCCCTTTATTTCAGGAGAAGAGCCTAAAGTTGGCCCTGAAACCCGAAAACTTCTAAGTACCCTGGAAGGCTCTACCTTAGCAAAACCACATTTCCCGGTTCAGGCTACGGCAACAAGGGTGCCAACTATCAACGGCCATATGATCTCAGCAACCGTGAAGTTGGAAAACCCTCCTTCAAACTTTGAAGAGCTGAAAGCAGCGTACACAAGCTGGAGAAATCCGATCGCTGATCTTGACCTGCCCTTCTCTCCAAAAGAGCTATACAAGTTGCATGAGGAAGAAAAATATCCACAGCCACGCTTACACGCCGATGCTGAAAACGGAATGCAGTTGCATTTAGGGCGCCTCAGAAAGGCCGAAGTATTCGATGTCAGTTTTGTGGCCATGGCACATAATACCATTCGAGGCGCGGCCGGCGGGGCGATCTTGAATGCAGAATTATTAGTGAAAAAAGGATTCCTGAAATAGAATAATTAATTCCCTTAATGTAGTGACGCAAGATCTAGCGTCACTACATTATCGATAAACATTTTTATTCCCCATCCATATCATCCAATCGTTTCTGAGACATGTACAGATTCAGCTTGGTCGACATACGTATAGCCTCACTTTTATCCCTTCTCTTGATCTTCAGCTTGATCCGCCCCTGCTCACTTCCGGGCAGCGGTTCCAAAAAAGCCCATTTATCAGCTTCGACAATTAATTTTCCACCATTAAAAAGAAACCCCTTTTTGTACTCCACTTTTTTGATGTTATCAATATGGATAGCAAACTTAGACAAGTTGCTGATCCCATTGCCCATGGCATCATAAACCTTATACTCGAATAATAACTCATCGGAAGAATAACTGATGATCCCTTTCACTTCCTTGACCTTCATATTCAGGTCATCAGATTCATACATTGAATATCTATAGGGAATGCTCATTGCTCACCATCCAGTTCCTGAAGCTTCTTTTCTGATAATTTCAGATTTAGGTTAGATGATATACTGGCAGCTACATCCCTATGCTTTCTTTTAACTTTCAACACTCTTTCGATAAGATCCTTTCCGGGAAGATCCCTAAAGCTGGAGGCCGATTTGCCATGAAGAATCAGTTTTGCACTGAACCACCCCTTCTTAAATTCCAGCATCTCGAGCTCCGCCAGGGGTATCTCTACCGTTTTCAACTCCGACTGGTAAGCCTCGAGTACTGCATCCTTTTTTTGAAATTCAAACATCAAGTGATCTTCATTCACTCTCAGAATTCCTTCCAATTTCATAAATCCACCGTTAAGATTTTCGATGGTGAAGGGAAGTGCCCTCATATTGTCACCTGATTTTTATTCATTTAGGTCAAATAATCTTGATCAGAAAAAAGTACAAAAAATTTGTAAGGACTTCCTATTTCATCGCTCTAACTCTACGGGTTAGATAAGAGAGGTAACTAATCATTACACGAGGATTTTAGAGTATCCTCAATGTCCTTCCAGGGGTAAAAGGTTGAAAGTCTTTTGCCCTATTATATTTTTTAATTCTATAGAGAAAAGCTCGTCTCGTTTTTATAGATTAGAAAAAACTTTTGGGTGTATTGGATACATTAAAAAACAGCATAGTCAACGTATTAACAAAGGCTTCATCAAATCCTTTACTTTCGGGTGCCGTTGTAAAAATTGGCTCTAAGATAGTTCCACCTCCCTTCTTACGAAATGACATGGAATTCATGTATGGAGCATGGAGAGGCACCTCTACTGTGAAGGGAAGTGACGGTCGTTATTTGGGTGAAGATAATGCTTCCCCTTCTTTTTATTGTGAACCCATACCTACTGAATATCATATCTGTAAATTTGGGGACTCGCGAGACGGTAAACAATACAACATGACTGCCCTTCAGGATATGATGAAAATTTGGCCGGAAGTCATGTGTTTGATCGACAGATTCAGGAATTACTATAAACTTGAATTCAATATCGATTACGATAAACTAACAACGGTTGACCTGTTCGTGTTCTCTAAATTACTGGTAGCTACCACAGCTTACCTGATACGCAGTCAGCATTATGATATTGAAAATGGCCACGTACCCATTGAATTGACTTCCCAGACCAAATTAGTGGCGGGTGTTTTTATGGTGGGTCGAAAAATGATAGAGAAAGGGGAAGATATTTTTGATGACACAACACCGGCTGATACAGATTTCCTCTATGAATATGCAGACAAACACCATGTGTTGATATCTCCCCGCGATAAAGAGTTTGCCTGTGCCGGCAGCATCCGAAAGATAAAGGAATTGATCGATGTAACGATCCGGGGCTGGCGTCCAAGATCTGATTCACAGCCACCTGAAGAGGTTTTAAAAATAGTGGATGAAACCTATCATGCAGCTTTTGAATATGGGAACAAGGACCTGCATATGGAGCTGGTCATCAAATATGCAGAAGTTGTGATACTTGAAGCTTTGCTGAATTCTAAATCCATATTAGTATCTCCTGATCATAAACAAGCCATTATTGATCATGTCGGGACCATCTTTTCATGTGAATTTACCGATCCTGAGTCCCTGCCCGGACAAAAGAAAAACCTGCAGTTGTTATTTGATAAACTGGGCCTTAATCCGATTGAACCGGACCTAAAACCTGAGGGTAAGATCACCTTTAAAACATTCTACCTCAGTTACCTTGAAAAGATCATATCTTTTGCATTTGCACAGCAGAATGAGATAAATACATTACTTGGGATTCAAAAACTAAAGGAACTTACAGCAGACAAGGTGAATAAACGCCTGAATATTGTTCCGGGGGATATTTACAGTCAATTGATAAAATAGGGCTGAAAACGAGGCCCTGACATCGTTTATTTAAAAATTTCGGGTACAAAATGTTATGGTCAAGATTGCATATGATCGCTTTGCTAATATGTATAACAATCATATTAAATTAAACTTTTAGTATTTGATAACTTACAATATTAAAACTATTCTTCCTTGAATTTCTAAATTAAAAAATCAGCGTCTTAATAATGGAATATAAAAAAGGAACCAAGCTTCGGGGGCTAGTTATTGAGGTTCATAAAAATGAAAATTATTCAATTATAGAAGATGAAAATTCACACAAACATTATTATCCAACAATATTAAAAAAGGGAACTAGCATACCATTTATTATTGAGAGAAAAAGAAATAATCATAATAAAGAGAGTTACTTTTTGGATTTATCTCCTGCCTACAGCGAATATTATGAACTTAATGAGGTATTTGAATTTGAAGTAACAGGTTACCAAATAAAATTAATAGGTGATAAAGAAAAAATAATCCTAAATACTTTAGATTACTTTGGTAAAAAGCAGACTGTTTTAGCTCATGACTGGCAGATAAATAACAAAAAAAAGCCTGCCTATCCAAAACGTATAGAGGCCATAATATCATCTATTGAGGCAACTTCATTACATCTTCATCAGTATTGGAATGATGACAGTCATCCATTTTTTAATAAGGGCGTCGAGTATCCATTTGAAGTAATAGATATTGATGAAGGCAATGAAAGAATTGCCATAAATACAAAAGGAATTGATGGTAATAACTATATAGTTAGGGGACACTTTAAACAAATTGACACCCTAAAAAGCGGTGATTTAATTAAATGTACATTTTTAGGAGTAAGCGAAACTGGATGGCCAATTGTTAAACAGACAAATGATGGGTTTGTTACTTACAAAGACATATTTGATGACGGCGACCAAGAAAGTATCTTCAATTTAATTGATGAATATTCTAACTCTGAAAAAAAACAAAAGCTTGTCAAAGACTATAAGAACAGAGAGAATATTTGGGTTTTTTCCTTTGAAAAATGTCTTAACGAGATAACTGATCAACTTCTTAATTCAGGTAATCTAAATAAAGCTTTAGAATTAATTGAAAAAATAATCAGATTAGAAAAATGGATCATAAATTCGAACTTTTTAAAAACGTTTAATCAAGAGAATCGAGAAAAGAACGTCATTGTTGCAAAGTCTGTCTTACTTGAACAAGAGACAAGAAAAAAAGTAATCATAAATATACTTACGAATAAAGCTGCTCACAGAGCATCATACATTATTAATAATAAAGATTTTGTTTTAGACTTTGAATATGCAATAGAGTTGAAATTACTCTTTTCATTGACCTCAAGTAAAACATTACCTAACAATTTTATTTTTCAAGCTATTGAAAAACTTTCCGAACATAAATCATTAGAGAATAAGCATGTATCTACTATTTACTCTTCCCTATTTAACAGGCTAAAAGATGCAAAGAAAGCTCTTTTTAATAAAGATTTATCCAATAGAAGTTACAGTGAAATTAATAACTCAGATAATTTAAGTAATGTAAGACTATTGGGTGTTTACTGGATTCTAAGTTATAAGACTAGTAGTGAAGAAACTTATTTTGATGCACTCGGTGATTTTCTTCGAGGTTTAGCACTTGTACAAGAAGATTCAACCGAAAGCAAGTATTTAAAAATTCTTGCTTCATTTATGTATCAAAGGCGAGAACATATTTTTGAAACACCAAGTCTAAGAGACTCTAAGAGAAACCTAGATTATTTTTCAAATCAATTCATTTCACTATTCAAAGACAAATTTAGAAAGACCATTAATAAGCCTGAAAAACGGGAAGCTATTTCTAATTGCAAGATTCATGGGATCTTCAATCAATTCATTGTTTACAAAAGGGATTACTATACATTTATAGTGCCAAGGGTTTTTAATGGTTCATTTATTTTTGAAGAAGATATGTCAATGAAACATGACCTAATTCCATTAATCATTTTTGATGATTTGAATCTTGCTATTGCAACTAATCATAAAGGCATATCTGAAAAAATACCAGAGGATGAAAATGAAATTTGGAATATTTTTTCAGATCCATCTTTGAAGGAAAAATTCACAGAATTTCAAAATCAATTGAGCAGTAATATATCAACTGGCAAGGTAGTCATAGGTACAATTAAAAATGTAAACCCTGACATAGGTATTTTTATCGATTTAGGCTTAAAAGATGGCCTAATAATCAACCAAAATATTTCATATAAAAGAGAAAAAAACTATGAGAATTTTAAGGAAAATACGCTAATCAAGACCACTATTGATAAAATAGATAAGGGAAAAATTTATTTAAGTCGTTTAGATTTAATCGAAGACCCATGGGAATATCATAATGAAAATATCATAGCCTCAAAAAAGTATAAAGGTAGGATTGTTGAAATAAATGAACATGGCTTATTCGTTGACTTAGCACCTAGAGTTACAGGTTTAGTACCATATGAATATAGTTTATCAACACATGATATTGGTGATGATATTTTTGTAGAAGTATATAGATATGACATAAATCAGAAAAAAATATCTCTAAGTGAAGTAGTACTAGAACCTAATTCTGAAGAGTTCTATGACTTATTTAAAATGGACAACAGAGATAGATCATTAGATCGTGTAGAATTAAATTCATCTGTAAATTTATCATTCAATAGCTTTAAAACAGCTTATTTATTAAACGACTTAGCTTCTTACGAAAAAAAGTTAGAGCTAAAAATAATGCTCTTGAAGCTATCTCGATTCTTGTTCACTTTAGAAAATTCAAGTGTTAGTTATCTAAATTCAATTTACATCTTTTACTTCGAAGCAATTAAAGAACTGAAAGATTCAGATGGCAATGATCTAGATAAAGAAGGATTAAAAGAAGCTATAGCAAAAATTGAATCTGAAGAAATGACCCTAGAAAGGTTTCCAGAAATAAATAAAGTACTAACAACTCTAAATTTACTGACACATTATTCGAATGATGATAGAGATTCAACTCAACAACTTTTTGAGCATATTTATTCAAATAGATTAAACAAAGTAAATAGAACTCTTGCTAAATTACTTTTATCCTATAATCACTTAATAGGTGTAGCACCTGATGATTCGGTAAATAGACTTTACAAAAAGAATATTCTAAAATACCTCATATCAGGTGTAGTAGAATTACGAAGTATAGATGATGAAGAAGTAGTAGATAAAGCAGTAGTTGATCCCATCGTTCAAGAAACAGTAGATTTAATTGACGAAGGAGAAGGCAAAAATATTGAATTCAAGTCCTCTCTGTATACTCATGTTCTAGATGAAAAAGATAAAAAACGTATAGAATTACTAGAAAACAAACTAAAAAAATCAGATAAACCTAAAGAAAAGAAAGGGTTACAAAACCAACTCAACCAAATTAAAAATCCAAACAATCAATCTGATATTGTTTTGTCAACCATGAAAAATATTGCCGCATTTGCAAATACTGATGGTGGTACAATACTGATAGGCGTAGATGACAATAAAAATATTATTGGTTTAAATAATGATTTTAAGTCTCTCAAAAAAGATGATAAAAAAGATGAATACAAAAATAAGTTTGATAATTATTTAGAGAGTTATATTGGGAATGAAATTCATGGATCTCTTAAAGTCGATTTCGTAGATATTGAAGATAAAACAGTTTTTAAAATTGATATTTCTAAATCTAATTCTGAAATATTCCTTAAGGATGGGACTGACAATGAGGGTCATTATTATATAAGAGCAAATTCAAGTGCAAGAAAACTATCAGTTAGAGAGTATATAAGTTTGATAAAAGCTAAAAGCTAAATCTGTTTTATAATATTAAAAGCCCAAAACCAATACCATAAAATTTAATTAAGGAATCGATGCTCCTGATGAATCAAACCGTACCCGACTAATATATCCTGTAAACACGCAATACAAATGGATCCCTTCTAAAGGGTATGTTCTGATCTATGCAGAAGATGAGGCTGATAACTTTAGGGAAAGCCGACTTGCTAAATATTTTGAGTTATCAGAGCCTTCAGAATCATTCAAGATCAGAGTAGACCGGTCCGGCTTAAGCCTGGCATCAGCTAATGATGCAATTTTTCTGGCTGACAGTACGGGTAACGTGATTGATTCCGTATTCTATGATGAAAGCTGGCATAATCCCAACCTTTATGACACAGATGGGATAGCACTTGAACGGATCAATCCAAATAATCCCGGCAACGATCATACAAATTGGAGTTCAAGCACCAGGGTAAATGGAGGAACACCCGCAGAAGAGAATTCAATATTCCAGTTATCTGAAAGCGATCCTGTTAATTCTGGGCTATCATTTTCACCAAATCCTTTCTCACCTGATGATGATGGATTCGAGGACAATCTATTTATCAACTATAAACTTGATGAATCAGATTATCTGCTTCGTATACGGATCTTTGACCGCTATGGAAGACTGGTCCGATATCTGGCAAACGGAATGCCCGCGGGTTATGAAGGATCACTCATTTGGGATGGACTTACCGATGATCAAAAGAAGAACAGGGTTGGGATCTATATTGTATTATTCGAGGCTTTCAATAGTACCAAAGGGTCTAAAAGAACCTTCAAGGAAACCGTGGTCCTTGCAAGAAGATTTAACTGACCGATAGTTGTTTAATTTATCCGGCAAGCACCAAATACCCTATAAACCTGATTTTACATGGTTTTTAATGGAATTAAACATCGAATTCATACTTTACCCATCAAGTGTAATTCACATTGGTTCTCAGGGACATCTCCATAATGCAGATACTTACAATAAACACACAAAATACATTATGTTTTCGCTTTTTTAACTGCTATGATCTTCTTGGAAAAGTATCCCTTTTAATCTTTTTAGTTGCTGTGTTCCTACCCACGACCTCAGCAACAGCGCAGGACAACCCGGAACCTCTGCCACACACAATAGATGTTTTTTTAGATTGCCGTACCTGGCGTTGTGATGAATCTTATATCAGGGAGAAGATCCCCTTTATCAATTATGTCAGAAATAAAGATGATGCTGACATCCATCTGTTAATAACCACCCAACAAACAGGAAGCGGTGGACAGGAATTTACGCTGCAGTTCATAGGAAATGGCAAATACACTGAAATGAGTAGAAATTTGTCCTTTTTTTCTGCTGAGTCCAATACGGATGATGAGACGAGGCTTAAGCTAAATGACCAGATCAAAAAAGGACTCTTTGTTTACCTTTCTGAGCTGCCTGTTTCGGAAAACCTGACCATTAACTATATCACTCAGGAAATTGAGGAAGAAACCCAGCCGATAGATAACTGGAATTATTGGGTTTTCGAGTTGAATACGGATGTAGATCTTGAGGGAGAAGAATCTGAAAACGAATTCTCTCTTAGGGGAGATGCAAACGCTGAGCGCATTACTCCCGAATGGAAGCTGGAATTTGAAATCGAACAGTATTATGAACGCCGGAAATTTGAGGATGATGATACCACTCGTTCGTTCATCACCAAAAGCCGGGGAGCAGATCTTTTGGTTGTTAAAAGTTTATCGGATCATTGGTCCATTGGGGCCTCGTCAAATGTACGTTCGTCAACACGAAATAATCTGGCCTTGTCCGTCGATGGTAGTCTGGCTTTGGAATACAGTGTTTTTCCCTACGAAGAGTTCAACGAGCGTGAAATTACCTTTCTCTATAGATTTACCGGAGGGTATAATGATTACAATGAACAAACCATTTATGGAAAGTTATCTGAGTCTCTGTTAGAAAACCAATTCAGGACCAATATCAGATTTACACAACCCTGGGGAGAATTTGAAACGGAAGTGAATGCTTCAGCTTATTTAAGCGACTTCAGTAAAAATCGATTAGTGACAGAAACTCAGCTTAATTTTAGAATCTACAGAGGTTTGTCCATTTATTTATCCGGAGAATATGCCTGGATCCATAACCAATTGTCTGTTCCGGCTGGGAACATCACTGATGCGGAACAACTGCTAAATCTTCGTCAGCGGTTTACCTCATACTCATACGAGATACGGTTTGGGCTGTCAATCTCATTTGGTTCGATCTATAATAACGTAGTCAACCCTCGTCTCTGACAGGATCGGTCTATAATTCCATATTCACTTTCAGGCCGCCAAACCAGTTCCTTGGTGCGGCCGGTTGATAGAACCGGTCACCAAAGGCATTCAGGTCATTCCCAAGACTGTACTTCTCATCCAACAGGTTATCTACCCCAAAAAAGACGTCAAGGATCAGGTTATCAAGAAGATCTATCCTGTAACCCAATTTACTTTGCAGCAGGTGATACGCTTCTGAATAAACCGTATTGGCATCATTTAGTGGTATTTCATCAGTAAAATTATAGTTCAAATTCATATAAAAACCGATAGAGGTATTCAGTTTCCAATTAGAATTCAGGTTGTGAGGTGCAACACCGGTCAGGTCGTTGCCCGAGTAATCTTCCCCCTCCTTTTGGTAGTCCACAAAGCTAAAATC
Source organism: Gracilimonas sp. B-17 (assembly GCF_056857935.1). NCBI lineage: Bacteria > Pseudomonadati > Balneolota > Balneolia > Balneolales > Balneolaceae > Gracilimonas > Gracilimonas sp. B-17. Next base: position 54,750 of record NZ_JBSXOA010000012.1, on the reverse strand, counting down.
ATGATAACTGTATGACAGATCCCAGGCCAAACCTTCAAAAAATAGCCCGTTATTTTGGACGATCTGCCAGCCGGTGGCTACTTCTATTCCATACTGATCGGTCGCTCCGGTATTTTCAAATACCACAGTTGAGTTCCTGTCAGAGGGTTGCTGAACGATCGTTTCACTCAGTTTAAATATAAAGCCTGTTATATCATAACTAAAACGGAGCTTAGCTAATGTACCTCTTAAACCCATTTCATAATTGGTTCCCTGTTCTGCCTCAAGGTTCAAGGCTATACTGCCTTCATTGGTTCTGAACTCTTCGATCGTGGGTGGAGAAAATCCATAACTGATACTACCATGAAGAGACAGTGCCGGAGAGAACTTCCTTACCAAACCAATTCTTGGGATCACTTCAGGATCAAATGATTTTTCAGCCACCCCGGGTTCATCATCTTGCAGATTAGTCACCAAGCGATTCAGATTATAGTTAAGCCTGTTGTAACTCAAACCTGCTGTTAAATAAAAACCAGCAGGCAGATCCAATTCCGTATTCAAAAACAGCAAGGACGACTGAATTTTGATCTCATCATCAAAATTCAAGGCACCGGTGGTTCCACCCGAATTTTCGTAATTCCGAGCCGCATAATTTGCAGCCTGAAATTCCCCTCCAAAAGTAAATCTGGTTCGCACATCTCCGATCTCCGTATCCAGGTAGAAACGGGACCGGCCTCCCCCTGATTTACGACTGTCTTTTTTATAATCGAGATTGAATGGGTTTTCAAAGGCACTGAATGTGCCGTAAAGGGTGGTCAGATTTGATAAATTTTCATTGACCTCCACATCATGGCTGATCCCGGCCAGAAAAGCTTGTTGGTCGATACTTGCATTAGCCTCAACACTTCCCAGTACAAATGGGTTTCCAGGCCTGGCCTGGCTTGGGTCCTGTTGATATTGTTGCAGTGTCAAACCTCCCGGTATCCCATAATACAGATCAGAATACAGGAAGCTGGTTTTGATGATCTGTTTATCATTCAGTTGAAAACGGGAGGAAAGCTCTGCGGTCTGTCTTTCCAAAAAGGATTGTTCCCTGTAACCATCCGAACTTTGATTCGAATAATTAAACCTGAAGTTAGATCTGTCAGTTTGTTGCTCAGCAAACGCTGTATATCGATTCATACCATATGATCCCATCATAGCCGCAACACCCACCTCATTCCTGCTGCTTTGTCTGCTGTTAAATAATATGGCGCCGCCATTTCCGGCACCATAGATACTCCCTGCCGGTCCTCTTATAACCTCTGCATCCTGCATGTTGATCACATCCAACAAATTAAGCGGGGTGCTTCCTGAAGGTTCAGTAAAGGGTATGTCATTCCAATAGATCTTGACGTTCCGCACACCAAATGGAGCTCGAAGTGAGCTTCCCCTGATAGCAACACGATAACTACCCGGTGCCCGCTGCTCGATCCTGACGCCCGGCACGGTATTTAAGCCATACACAATAGAACTCTCATCAAAACCAGATATGCGAGCAGCTCTGATATTTGAAATGGCTCCCGGTGTTTCCATAATACTTCGGTTTCCCTCAAAACCAACAACGACGATATCACCAAGGTCACCCTTTAGTGTATCCGGATCAGCCTGACCAAATAATAAAATTGGAAAAAAGATTAAGAAAATTAAAAGCGTAATTATTTTGTCCATAGGAACAAAGTACAAATGCTTGAATTAAGATTTAAGAAATGAATACCTTCCATCAATAATTAATTCCAGATATTTCAAACTTTGCAAGATTTAAAGAAAGCTCCTATTGGCATTTTTGACTCCGGTATCGGAGGACTTACCGTGGCTAAAGCCGTTATCGACGCATTACCTCATGAAGATATCATCTATTTTGGGGATACGGCTCGTGTTCCATATGGTATTAAGTCTGAGGAGACTGTTCGCGCTTATGCCTTAGAGATCACTAAGTTTTTACTTAATAAAGGGGTGAAAATGATCCTGATCGCATGTAATACAGTTTCAGCCTCTGCAAAGGAAGAGATCATTCAGGCAGCTGGAGATGTTCCGGTATTGGATGTGATCACTGCAGGTACAAGAACAGCCGTCAGGATGCCGGATCATAAAAATATTGGAGTGATCGGTACTCTTGGAACCGTTAATTCCAGAGCCTATGTGGAATCCATTCATGCTTTTGACACTACCATAAAAGTGGATCAGCAAGCTTGCCCATTATTAGTGCCACTGGCCGAAGAAGGATGGATAGATAATGATGTAGCTATCCAAACCTTACACCACTATCTAGATCATTTTGATGATTCAGGTATACAAACCCTGATACTTGGCTGCACACACTATCCGTTATTCAAGGAAACCATTCCCCGTGTGCTGAAAAACAAAAAGATCAAGATCATTGATTCAGCTGAATCCATTGCGGCATCAGCCAGACAAAAGCTAAATGAAATGGACCTTCTTAACACTGAAGGTGGAAACTTCCAGTGTTTCGTAAGCGACCGGCCACAGCGTTTTCACGAACTTGCTGAACGATTTTTGGGTAAAGAGTTGACAACTAATGTAGAAGTAGTCAGCCTTGATAAATAAAAACAGGTCGAGATAAGAAATAAGTCAAGAGGATAAAAATGGAAGTCTCCAGTCATTTACGTGATGACGGAAACCTAATTGTGGTCATCATTTGATCTTTCAATTCCTAACAGACAGTAGAATTTCAGGTATCCGCCATTAAATAAACACTGAACCTACCATATATCATCTTTATCTCGAAATGTCGCTAATTAGGTAATGAGCCCTAGTCACCTTTTCTGATCGCTACCTTATAGAGCCAGATCATAAAGAAGATCGCAGCACCAATACCCAATAAGCTTGTCAGCCATTCCATTCCTTCGGGCATAATTCGCAGGGCATCCGTACTCTCAAAGAAGGCAAATGGAATAGCCAGTATAATTCCGATCAAGGCTTCCCCTGTTATCAAACCCGATGAAAATAACAGTCCTTTTCGTTCAGCCTGATTTTCTGCTTCCACAATATCCTCGCCTTCAGCTCTCGCCCGCTTCATAACCACTTTAGCCGCACTCCATGCAATCATACCGCCTATAAAGATCGGTACTGAGAGCTCAACCGGTAAATAAATTCCAACTGCCACAGCCAAAACAGGCGTTCTGAACTCAGAACCTTTACTTTTGAGAACCTGATCCAAAATTATGATAGCCACAGCGATCATACCTCCTATTATGATCATAGGCCACTCCAGATTTCGGGCGAAAACTCCTTCTGCCACTGCCTGCATCAGTGTAGCCTGTGGGGCCGTCAGCATTTCCTGAGGATTCATTCCCTCTCTTGGGAAAACACCCCCCAAACCATAGGCATTGAACAGAAGGCTTAAAATTGGCGCGATCACAATCGCGGCCGCCACAACACCCACAATCTGCATGATCTGTTGTTTATAGGGAGTTGCTCCTACGATCTGTCCGGCTTTGAGATCCTGTAAATTATCACCGGCAAGAGCTGCCGCACAGGCTATCATTGCTCCCACTATGATAGCAGCGGCAGCCGCACTTTTGGCTTTTTCAAGATCAGCAGCAAAATCTACCTCACCGCCTAAAATAGCGAGTAAACATAATGAAGTAGCGAGAACCGTTGCAATGGTCACCCCTGAAATGGGATTATTGGATGAGCCAACCAAACCGGCCATATAACCTGCCACAGATGAAAAGAGAAATCCGGCAAACAAAGAAAATACCACACCAAATGTAATTGCTGTCCAGTATGCTCCCGAGCTCACCGACAAGTGCTCGATATCGATCACATACATGAACACGATAAAGATCGGTATCGCCAAACCAATTACGCCCCAGATCACAATATTGATCGGTGTATCCTGTTCAGTTCTAGGCACACTGCTACCATCACCCGCTTTGAGTTTTTTTACAGCAGCCATGGATGATCTGATTCCATCCACTAGTGGTTTAGCTAAAGATATAAGTGCCCAAACGCCCCCAACCACCATTGCTCCAACACCCATGTATCGTATCTTTTGGCTCCAGATCGCAAGTGCGGCATCATATCCTTCTGCAGCTCCTACAATAGCCGCTATCTCATCCGGACTTGTTACAGCCATATAGATCGGAATACCGAACAGCCAGGATATCAACCCACCCGCAAATATCAACACCGCGATATTAAGTCCGACAATATACCCAACCGCCAACAGGGCAACCGAAAGATCAGCCCCAATGCCGAAAATTGACTTACCGGCCTTAACCGAACCGCCGACCGAGCCTGCAAATATCTTCAAGCCGGTCTGACTCAGTTTAAATAATGCTGCAGCAATCCCTGCCTGAATAATTGTTCTTATCCCCTTTCCTCCCTCGGTGCCTGCTTTCAGCACCTCACCGGTCGCAACTCCTTCCGGAAACTGCAGCTCACTTTCTATGATCAGGGCACGCCTCAGAGGAATTGTGAATAATACTCCCAGAATTCCACCAAACATGGCAATTGCTGCTGTTTCCATAAATGGAAAATCGAGCCAATACTTAAGCAATATCAGGGCCGGAAGTGTAAAGATCACACCCGCAGCCAGTGATTCTCCGGCAGAGGCTGCTGTTTGCACGATATTATTTTCCAGGATGTTGGATTCCTTGAACAACCTTAAGACCGCCATGGAGATCACCGCAGCAGGTATGGATGCGGAAACCGTCATCCCAACCTTTAAACCCAAATAGGCATTGGCTCCGGCAAGAATAGCGGAAAGCAAAAATCCGAGGATCACAGCTTTTACGGTAATTTGTGGGAGGTCATCATCAGCAGATACAAACGGGGTGAACGGTTTTTTCTTACTCATTGGTGGGTTTTCTGTTTATGATATACAGATTATGATTTTTGATTGCTACTAAGACTTTTTCAAAAGGTCTCTGATCTCGGTCAGCAATTCTTCTTCCTTTGAAGGTTTCGCAGGAGCCGGTTCAGGTTTTGCTTCTTCTTTTTTCATGAACCTATTATAGCTCTTCACAACAAAAAAGATAGCCGCAGAAACTATAATAAAGGTGATGATCGTGTTGATAAAAGCCCCATAATTTATCGTAATTGCTTCCATGGTTCCATCCTGCAAAACTTTCTCAGCTATCTGCCATTTGAGCTCGGCAAAGTCGACCCCGGCTATCATATATCCGATCGGTGGCATGATGATATCATTCACAAATGATTTCGTAATAGCCCCAAAGTAGGTAGCCATGATCAAACCAACGGCTAATTCAATCACGTTACCGCGAGACACAAACTCCTTAAATTCCTTAAATAGTCCTTTCATAAATTTCCTGTGATTAAGTTTTAAACTTTAGCAAATATGTCAAATAAGCATTCATCAAGCAATAAAGGTTTTTTTAGCCTCTTTACGTCTTCTGTCTTATCTTTGCAACGAAAACAAGCACCAAAATCACCCTATTTTTCCTATGAGAACAATTGCCCAGCTAACTTACATCCCTTTATCTGAAGAAGACCCGATCGAAAAAGTACAAGACTTGCTGGAGCACCTCGCCCAATACGATGTTGATATTGAAGTTGGTTATCTGTCCACCACCATCATTGGAGCGCCTAAAGTCGTATTTCGGGTTATTCAGGACCTCTATGATATCATGGCTCTGGAAACAGACCACTTCAGATTTCAGGTTGACTTCCTAAGCCCCTCCAAAGAACATTGATCTTAGGCACAAGGAATAAGACTCTACTTGTTCCTTGAACCTTAATGATTGCACCTATTACCCTATAAAAGTTTCGAAGCTAAATTGGCGAGGTCCGATCTTTCACCTTTCTCCAGATTTATGTGTGCATAGAGGTCGTGATCATGCATTCTATCCACCAGATAGCTTAACCCATTACTTTGAGCATCAAGGTATGGTGTATCGATCTGAAAAATATCTCCAGTAAAGATGATCTTGGTGTTCTGCCCCGCGCGCGTGATGATAGTTTTGACCTCGTGGGGAGTCAAATTCTGAGCCTCATCAATGATGAAGATCACATTGGATAAACTTCGTCCACGAATATAAGCCAAGGGGACTATTCTTAGCTTGTCAGTTTGCAGCATTTCATCAATTTTCTTGAATTGCTTACTGCTTTCTTTGTACTGATTCTTGATGAAGCTGAGATTATCCCAAAGTGGCTGCATGTAAGGGTCGATCTTCTGATTGGCATCACCGGGCAGGTAACCCAGGTCTTTATTACTGAGCGGCACGATCGGCCGGGCCATATATACTTGCTTAAAATCACTTCGCTGCTCCAACGCAGCCGCCAGTGCCAGTAAGGTCTTTCCGGTACCTGCTGCGCCCGTTACCGTGGTACACAGTACTTTCTTGTTCTGTAGAGCATGGAGCGCAAAGGTCTGTTCGGCATTCTTTGGGTGAATACCATACGCCTGAACTTTATCAACTACTTCTATCTTTTTGGATCCCGGATTGTACCAGCCCAGAGCTGAGGCTCCGTGCGCTTTCATGATGTAGTAATGGTTACAGGAAGGGTCTTTCTGACCCAGATCCTTCGGATCTATCTCACCTTCTTCATAGAACTTTGCAATGGTAGCAGGGTTTTCGACTTCAATTTCAGTCTTCCCCCTGTAAAGGTGTTCAATATCCTTGATACGAATAGTCTCATAATCTTCCGCTTCCAGGTTAAGGGCCCGGGCCTTAAGCCTTAGGTTAATATCTTTTGAAACAAGGATGACACGTTGGTCAGGATTTTCTTCCTTAAGATGCAAAGCAGCATTGATGATGCGGTGATCATTTTTATCGGAACCGTACACCTTCGTTGCATCCAGTGAACTCTGCTGATTGGTGATCACCCGCAGCTTACCATGAGACCTACCGTTCAGTGGGATCCAATTTTGGAGCATGTTGGTATCGGATATCCCATCCAGGTAGCGAATAAATTCCCTTGCATGTAAATTGATCACATTATTACCCTTCTTAAAGGTATCCAACTCTTCCAGAACAGTGATGGGAATGGCTACATCGTTCTTTTCAAAGTTTCGTACGGCTTCATAATCATAAAGCAGTACAGAGGTATCGAGGACGAAGATCTTCTTCTCTTTCTTCTTTGACATAGAGGGGAGTGTTTAGTTGTAAGAAGGAATGTATCAGCCATTGTATGTAGATGAATAATGAGTGGCTGTTGAAATAAAGCTAATGACTGAATCATTTGCAACGACCAAACCCGATTTAACAGAGAATTATTATCGTTAGCAGTTAGCAGTTAGCAGTTAGCAGTTAGCAGTTAGCAGTTAGCAGTTAGCAGTTAGCAGTTAGCAGTTAGCAGTTAGCAGTTAGCAGTTAGCAAAAGCTGGCCGAACTGGATTCAACAATCAAATTAAAAAACACACTGTTTACTGATCACTGTTTACTGATAACTGAAATAACGAGATGCTTACCGCTACAGCAGCATTAAGGCTTTCTACTTTGTCCTGTCCGGGGGCGGATTCGATCTTTACTTTTTTTCTTCCTGAATTCAACAAATTTTTGTTAATGCCATTCCCTTCATTGCCCACAACCAATATTGTTTTATCTGCAGGTTGAATAGATCTTAAAGGCTCAGCCAAGTCTCCCCCATCCAATAACATCACTTGCCAACCTGAGTTTTCAAGTTCATTAAAAATATCTTCAAGATCACCCGTTAAAACGGGGATACTTCCCGTAGCCCCCGCCGTACTTCTCACTACCTTGGGATGATAGACATCCACGCTGCCTTTTCCGGCTACCAAAGCCTTTGCCCCAAACCAGGCTGCGGTTCTTAGAATAGTCCCCATATTTCCGGGATCTTGTATGGCATCCGTCGCTACAATTATGCCGGTTTCTCCCGCTAATTTTTCAGGCTGAATTTCTTCAGGCATCTTACAAACTGCCAATATCCCCTGCGGATTCTCCGTATCCGCCACTTCAGCAAAAACTTCATCTTCTAAAATACAGACTTCCAGGCCCTTGAACCTTACCTCTTGAACCTTGAATCTTTCCCCTACAAAAACCGTCTCCGTCTCAATCAGGCCGTGCTCAATTACCTGCTCAACGGCGCGTTCTCCTTCCACAATAAACCGCTTTTCCTTTTCACGGTACTTTTTACGGTTCAGCTTCCTTAATAATTTGATCTCATTATTCGATGCTTTTCTCATAATCCAAGAATACAGAACTCAGAATTCAGAATACAGTCTTTAAACTGATTTCTGACTTCTGTTTTCTGTCTCCATACTTCCCTATCTTATTAAAAAATTCAGCTAAAAATTTACCACTATGGAGTTTCTGAAAACACTTGGCATTGAAGGCATTAATCCGGGCACAAGTACCGGACGAAAACATATAGAAAGCAAGGAAACCATCAGCAGCTTTACCCCTACCAATGGGGATAAGATCGCTACTGTCGGGGTTACTTCAAGAGAGCAGTACAACCATGTTGTTGAAGAAGCTCAAAAGGCTTTCCAGATTTGGAGTAATATGCCTGCCCCACAGCGCGGAGAGATCGTGCGGCAGATCGGACAAAAGTTACGTGAGTACAAGGAACCACTTGGTAAATTAGTTACCTACGAGATGGGTAAGATCTATCAGGAAGGTTTGGGTGAAGTTCAGGAAATGATCGACATATGTGATTTTGCTGTAGGACAATCACGCATGCTTTATGGTAAGACCATGCACAGTGAGCGTCCTCAACACAGAATGTATGAACAATGGCATCCTTTGGGTATTGTGGGCATTATTTCAGCCTTTAATTTTCCGGTTGCTGTCTGGAGCTGGAATGCCATGATCGCAGCGGTTTGCGGAAATGTGATGATATGGAAAGGATCAGAAAAAACCCCTCTTTGTGGTGTAGCGGTTCAAAAGATCGTCGCTAAAGTATTGAAAGAAAATGACCTTCCGGAAGGAATCTTCAATCTGGTAACCGGCGACCGTCAAGTGGGTGAATGGATGACAGAAGATACCAGAGTTCCTCTTATATCAGCTACCGGTTCTATCCGAATGGGTAAAGAAGTGGGTAAAACGGTAGCATCCCGATTAGGTAAAACGATCCTTGAACTCGGTGGAAACAACGCCATCATCATCTCTGAAAATGCAGATATTGAAATGGCGATCCGTGCAACCGTGTTCGGAGCCGTGGGAACATGCGGTCAACGTTGTACTTCCACTCGTCGCCTGATCATCCATGAATCAGTATATGATCAGGTTAAAGAGCGCTTGATGAATATTTATGACAACATCACGATCGGTGATCCTCTCGAGGAAACCACTTTGGTGGGACCAATGATCGATCAGGATGCTATTAATAACATGCAAAATGCCCTTAAGGAAATTGAGAAAGAAGGTGGTAAAGTGATCTATGGTGGTGAAGTTCTGGAAGAAGATGGACATTATGTGCGCCCGGCACTGGCTGAGGTTAAAAACCACTATGAGATCGTTCAGGAAGAAACCTTTGCTCCAATTCTCTATCTGATGAAGTACAAGAACATGGATGAAGCCATAGCCATGCATAATGGCGTTAAACAAGGCCTGAGTTCAGCCATGTTTACCCTGAATATGCGTGAGGCTGAAACATTCCTAAGTGCACGAGGTTCCGATTGTGGTATCGCGAATATCAATATTGGTACCAGTGGTGCTGAAATAGGTGGTGCTTTTGGCGGTGAGAAAGAAACAGGTGGCGGTCGTGAATCCGGTTCTGATGCCTGGAAAGCTTATATGCGCCGACAAACCAACACCATGAACTGGGGTGATTCCCTACCACTGGCGCAGGGTATAGACTTTGATGTTTAACCGTTTTTTCTAACTCACCATTGCTCGCAAACCCTGAAACGAATACTTTCTGCTTTCCTGTTGTGTAATTGAATCCAAACTAAGTCAATTACATATGAAAGCAGTACAAGTATCTGAAAAAGGTGGAAACTTTGAGGTTGTGGAACGAGATATCCCATCCATCAATGATGATCAGGTATTGATCAAAGTTGAAGCCTGTGGCGTGTGTCACAGTGATCAATTTGTAAAAGAAGGAATGTTTCCGGGTATTGAGTACCCAAGAGTTCCGGGACATGAGGTTGTCGGAACTATTGAAAAAGCCGGAAAGAATGTCACCTCATGGACAAAAGGACAAAGAGTCGGGGTTGGCTGGCATGGAGGGCACTGCTTTGAATGTGAGCCATGCAGAAGGGGTGATTTCATAAATTGTCAAAATGCCGAGATCACAGGTATCTCTTTTGATGGAGGGTATCAGGAATACATGGCAGCTCCAAAAGAAGCACTCGCCCTTGTACCTGAAGAATTGAAGTCAGCTGATGCTGCTCCTCTTCTTTGTGCCGGTGTAACCGTATTTAATGCTCTTCGCAACACCGAAGCCAAGGCAGGTGATGTTGTCGCTATTCAGGGCATAGGAGGACTTGGCCACCTGGGCATACAATATGCCAAGAAAATGGGGTTCAAAACGGTAGCTATCTCTGGAACAAAAAATAAAGAGAAGCTGGCAAAAGAATTAGGGGCCGACCTTTTCTTATCCGCTTCTGATGATAACGTGGTAGAAGAATTGCAGAAAATGGGAGGAGCCAAAGTGATCTTAGCAACAGCTCCCAGCAGTAAAGCCGTTTCTGAAATATTTGATGGCTTAGGACCTAATGGAAGCGTTGTTGCTGTAGGCGCCGATATACAACCGGTTGAGATCGGTACTATGCAGCTCATCAGCGGAAAGAAAACACTGACAGGACATGCCAGTGGAACAGCCATGGACTCTGAAGACACACTTAATTTCAGTGCCCTCTCAGATTCAACTCCCATGATCGAGACCTATCCACTTGAGAAAGCCGCAGAAGCCTATGACAGAATGATCAAGAATGAAGCACGATTCAGAACGGTATTGGTTATGGATCAGAGATAGAGATTCCGGGAACCATATAGTCGTTATAATAAAAAAGCCCCACACATATAATACAATGTGTGGGGCTTTCAATTTTTTAGCTGATAAGCTTTAGATCATGGTAGCAATTACAAGAGCTACTACAGACATAAGCTTCAATAGGATGTTCAGTGAAGGACCTGAGGTATCCTTAAAAGGATCCCCAACAGTATCACCAACAACACCTGCTTTATGCGGTTCAGACCCTTTGCCATACTCAACACCGTCGATGGTCACGCCTTCCTCGATCATCTTCTTGGCGTTATCCCAAGCACCACCGGCATTAGACTGGAACAGAGCCATAAGAACACCTGCAGACGTAACACCTGCAAGAAGTCCCCCCAGCATTTCAGCTCCAAGCGTTGGACTGTCGCTAATAAATCCTGGAACAAAGCCGAAAAGAACGGGAACAATTACGGCTAAAAGTCCGGGAACTACCATCTCACGAATAGAAGCTTGTGTTGAGATCTCTACGCATTTCTCATATTCAGCTTTACCGTCGGCAGCTTCAAAGGTATTGCGGTCCTCTTCAGACCAATCAGCTAATTTCTTGCCTTCATTTCTGTTCATGGCAGCAAGCGCTTTGGTCAATTCAGGAATATCACGGAACTGACGGCGAACTTCCTCGATCATACTCATTGCCGCACGACCTACTGCATTCATTGATAAAGCAGAGAAAAGGAAAGGCAACATAGCTCCCACAAACAGAGAGGCCATTACAGAAGGATTAGTTACACTTATCAGTACTTCTACTCCCGGGTTTACAGCCTCAAAAGCGGTAATGAAAGCTGCGAACAATGCAAGTGCAGTCAATGCTGCAGACCCGATCGCAAAACCTTTACCGATAGCAGCGGTTGTGTTACCCACAGCATCAAGCTTATCTGTACGCTCACGTACTTCACCGGGAAGTTCAGCCATCTCGGCAATTCCACCGGCATTATCTGATATAGGGCCGTATGCATCAACAGCTAGTTGAATTCCGGTGTTAGAAAGCATTCCCACAGCGGCAATAGCAATTCCATAAAGTCCGGCAAATTCATATGCACCAATAATAGCTATAGCAATTATAATGATCGGAATGGCTGTTGAGATCATGCCTACTCCTAGACCGGCAATGATGTTAGTAGCAGATCCGGTTACAGATTGCTTTACAATTGACCACACCGGTTTGGTTCCGGTTCCGGTATAGTGCTCAGTTATCAATCCAATACCAAGTCCGGCAGCCAACCCAAAGATAGTAGCCCAAAAGACTCCCATACTGCTATAAGTTTCACCATTAAAGGTCCATGTTTCAGGAAGCATCCAGGTGATAATAAAGAATGAAGCTACCAACATAACGGCGGCTGATAAAAATTCACCAAGGTTCAGTGCTTTTTGAGGGTCACCACCTTCTTTAACACGTACAAAGAATGTACCTAGAATAGAAGTCAAGATTCCAACTCCGGCAAGAACAAGCGGAAGCATCACGGCAGAAAGTCCATTAAATGCATCCGACCATACTGCTCCGTCAACGGTAGCACCAGCAATAAATGCTGCACCCAAAACCATAGTACCAATAATAGAACCTACATAAGATTCAAAAAGGTCAGCACCCATACCGGCTACATCACCAACGTTATCACCAACATTATCTGCAATAGTAGCAGGATTTAATGGGTGATCTTCAGGAATACCGGCTTCAACTTTACCTACAAGGTCAGCACCCACGTCAGCGGCTTTGGTATAAATACCACCGCCCACACGTGCAAAAAGCGCTATTGAGGAAGCTCCAAATGAAAATCCGGTTACAACAGCCAATACTTTGTTAACGGCACCGGCACCTTCAAGGCCAAAGTGCATACCAAATATGATGAACAATAAACTCAGTCCAAGTACACCCAGCCCAACTACGCCAAGACCCATTACGGATCCACCGGCAAACGCAACTTCCAGGCCTTTACCAAGGCTTGTTCGTGCTGCGTGTGTAGTTCTAACATTTGCTTTAGTGGCAACTTTCATCCCGATAAAACCGGCAAGCCCTGAACAAATGGCACCAACAACAAAAGAAATGGCAACCATCCAGCTGGATGTTGTGGGATCAGCACTGAAAGCAAGTATCACAGCTACCACCAGCACAAATACTGAAAGTACCCGGTATTCAGCTTTCAGGAATGCCATAGCACCGCTGGCAATACTCTTGCTGATACGTTCCATGCGTTCTGTTCCGATTTCCTGTTTTGATACCCAGGATGTTTTAAAGATGGTGTACAGAAGTGCGATCACTCCGGCCACCGGTATAAAATAGATTATGTTATCCATTGTTTCCCGTTACGTAGTTTAAGTTCAATAAGTCGGTTAAGAGACCTATGGTTAATTAAATTGATTCATTGTTTTCTGAATGCCTTCACGCACAAAATAAAGTGAGGCATCATGGGCTTTTTGCAAGCCTTCTTCTAAATACTTCTGATCCGTTTTTTTAAATGGTGATAATACAAAATCTACTTGTTTACCTCTTGGAAAATCATTTCCGATTCCAAAACGTAAGCGGGGGAAATCTCGGCTACCCAGCAGATCAATGATGTTTTGTATTCCATTATGACCACCGGCACTGCCCGTGGATCTCAGTCTGACATCCCCTACATCAAGATTTAGATCATCATAAACGATCAGGCAATGGTCCATGTCAGTCTTATATACTGAAAGGGCCTTCCTGACAGCCAAACCACTTCTGTTCATATAAGTGGTTGGCTTGATCAGTATGACATTTCTGCCTCTGTGCCTGCCCTCTGCAACCACAAAAGGCCCGTCACCCGGGCCAAATGTAATAGAAAGTGTCTCAGCAATTGCATCAACAACTTCAAAACCTATATTGTGGCGTGTTCCATCATATTCTTGTCCAACATTTCCTAATCCTACAATAATGGACATGGTTTCGGAACACGTTTATGTTAGTGACTAACTTAGGATTTATTCCTCAGTAGATTCTTCTTCATCACCTTCTTCGCCTTCAACGGCTTCACCTTCAGCAACTTCTTCGCCTTCAGCTACAGCTTCACCTTCGGCTACTTCTTCCTCAGCCGCTTCATCCGTAACTCCGGATACAAGGTTCTCGAGGAAATCGGCTCCTTTTGGAGGACGAATGGTCACAATCGTACGACTCATGTCATCCAATGGGATGATACCTTCAAGATCCAGATCTGAAATATGAAGTGACTGACCGATCTGAAGCGGTGTGATATCCAATTCAAATTCTGCAGGAATTGCTTCTGGCAGTACTCGTATTCTCACAAAGTTCATTGGTTTGAACACACGACCACCATTCTCAACAACACCTTTGGCGTTACCGGTTATCTTGATCGGGACGCGTAGTGTTACCTTATGCTTGTCAGAAAGCACATAGAAATCTGCATGAACAACGCGGTCTGTTACAGGGTCAAACTCTGTTCTCTTCAGTAGAGTTTTAAACGTTTTACCATTTACGGTGAGTTCTTGAAGTTTGGTCTGTGGTTTTCTGAGAATTTTTTCCAGTTCCAATTCATCTACTGAAAAATGAATATTCTCTTCAACGTCTGGTCCATAGAGTACAGCAGGAACACGAAGTTCTTCGCGAAGCGCTTTATTGGCTTGCTTACTGGTCTCTCTGATTGTTCCTTCAAGTTTTACTAATTCTGGGTATGCCATAATGCGTTTACCTTAATCATTAATTATCAAACAGTGCACTGATAGTATCGTTAGTGTGAATACGTTGTATAGCCTCAGCAAAAATGTTCGCAACACTCAGCACTTTTATTTTATCTGAAGGCTGACGAAGCTGAACGGTATCAGTTACTAACAACTCATCAATTGGCGAATCTTCAATTCGCTGAAATGCCGGCCCCGATAAGATCGGATGTGTACAAATAGCTTTAATACTCAGAGCTCCTCTTTCCTTAAGAGCTGCTGCAGCATTTGTAAGTGTTCCGGCAGTGTCGATCAGATCATCGACTATTAACACATTCTTTCCTTTTACCTCACCGATCAAATTCATGATCTCCGATTCATTGGCCTTTGGTCGCCTTTTATCAATAAATGCCAGGGTTGCATCCAGTTTCTTGGAATAAGCCCTTGCCATTTTAAGACTGCCAACATCCGGTGCAACAACCACCAGGTTATTTATCGGATTTGAGGTAAAGTGATCAATAAAAGCCCTGCTGGCATATAAATGATCCAGCGGTATATCAAAAAATCCTTGTATCTGAGCCGCATGCAGATCCATCGTCAGTATTCGGTCTGCTCCGGCCTGTACCAGCAAGTTTGCCATCAGCTTCGAACCAATCGAAACCCTGGGCTGATCTTTACGATCTTGCCGGGCATATCCGAAATAAGGGATCACAGCTGTTACCCGTTTCACAGAGGCACGCTTTGCAGCATCTAGCAGCAACAGTAACTCTATGATATTATCTCCGGGAGGCGGGGTAGACTGTATTACAAAAATATCTTCCCCCCTGATACTCTGCTCATACTTAACATATTGCTCCCCGTCAGAAAATTTCTTAATGGTGACATCACCTAATGATGTTCCATACTCTTCAGCAATTGCTCTCGCTAAAGCCGGGTTACTTGTGCCGGAAAATATCGCCAGAGGAGTGTCCACTATGCAGGCTTTCAGTTCAGGTTATTTAGGAAGATCTGATCTTCCATTTATTGATCAATAAACAAAAAGGATGGCTTTACAGTCATCCTTTCATAAATGTTGTTGCCCGGGGAGGATTCGAACCCCCACTGACTGGACCAAAACCAGCTGTCCTGCCATTAGACGACCGGGCATTTCATGTCATTGACAGACTCCAAAGATAGAAATCACTTTAAAAGCAATCAAGACTGAATCGCATTTTTTAAAACAAAACATTCTGAACACTTCCTTGGCTTGCAATATGATTTCAATTGATGGATAGAACCTAATTTACTGCGATAATCATTCTTATCAAGGTGGAGGGCTTTGAATTTTTTTAGTAACGATCGGGGAATTGGTGATTGCAGATCACTCCATGTTGTGCGAACCTGTTCTTTCAGTTCCTCATGAGAGAATAACATGCCCACTGTGTAGAGCGCAGGAAGAAATACTGTACCAAATAATATTTTAAATCTGGATGACCTTTTAACCTCAGTGTATTCACACAACGGTTTCCAAAGACCAATGCTATCTTTTTTGAGAAACTTATCAAACGGAGTGTTCAGAATTCCGAAAGTTAAATGAACGGCTTCCTTAATTCTTTTTTTAGGGTGATTCTCTGGCCTGACCGCTTTCAGGTTCCAGGTGATATCAGAATTTCCAGAAATCCCGGCAAATTTTAAAGCCAGCATCACTCCTTCACTGGCACTGATGCCATCCCAATTGTTAAGCAGTCTTTCTCCTGTAAGCCTCATTGCCTTCCGGTTGTGGGTAATTCCCAAACCATCCCAAAGAGAAAGGATCAAGGCCTTTTTCCAGGCTTCAGAAGGCAAGACTTCCGGATCATAGAATGAAAGGAAATCATCTGTTTTCTTTTCCAGGTATTCTGAATGGGCCTTTTCAATTTGCTTGTAAAAGACTTTCTCTGATATAAAATTCAGATTGCCTGAACATGGCAAACCCTCTTCATTTTCGAAACTTTTCAAAAAGACCTTTAAGTTCTTTGAAAGGTATGGAGCTAAATTTAGTGTAAAAGGCTTACTGCCGTTTTGGGTGATTACCTGATCAACTTCTCCCTTAACTACAACATGTAAAATAACCGTGTTGTAGTTTTCATCCTGATGATGGCCATGTGTATACCAATCTCTACTCTTTAGGTGCAACTCAACATTTCCATGCCAGATCATTTCACCTATTGCCACCCGGGATGACTTAAAATCAGGGCCATCCGTATTATTGAGTTCACCCAATTCCATGATTTGAATCGGGTGCCCGCACTCGGTTTGTAACCCGTTGTGATCAAAGAGCCCGTTTTGCCAAATCCACTGAAGAAAAGCTTCAGAATATTGGAACCCCCTATCACCCATTCTTGGTGATCTCTTCTATCTCCTCATCTTCTGTAAAGTCAAGATCCTCTGTTGCTTCGTATAGATCTGGCAGGGAATCTTTCATGGATTTTTTTATCCCTTCTGAAAAACGGTCGATCCTTTTTTCACCATCTTCCCTGAGTTTACGACCGGTGGTTTCAAGCCATTGCTTGGTTTCTTCACCCTGATCTTTCACCCATTTCATATTTTCACGGCCGCTTTTTGGTGATAATATCAATCCGGCCAGTATACCGCCTGCAAAAGCGGTGGCTCCAACCAATAATGTTCCAATTCCTCTTTTCATATCTCTCCCTCAATTAGGTTGCGATTAACACTGTTAAGGTAATAATTTTTCGCCAATTTTTTGGTAATGATTTTAACACTAAGTGTAGAAAACATTACCTTAGTTCAAATTTAAAAACAGATTATGAGCAAGCAATATACCTTGATGGATCGGGCAAGAATTGAACGAACGCTAAAACGTTTGGCAATTCAAATTCTGGAAAAATCTTCCATTAATGAAAAATTAGTGATCATTGGTTTGAATGAACGGGGGCTGGCAACAGCTAATGAGATCGCAGCAGATATCTCAGAGATCATTGGTGAGGATGTGAAAGTTAACAACTATAATATTGCAGATAATAACCCGGGTTCTTCTTTGCCGGATTGCAATGATAAGCAGGTGATCCTGGTAGATGATGTGATATTTTCGGGAAAAACCATGTTTGAGGCTTTATCTGCTGTAGCTTCAATTTATGACCCCAAGTCTATAAGTATCGCCGTTTTAATTGATCGTGGTCACAGAAAATATCCTTTATCTGCAGAATTGACCGGAATGACGGTACCAACCAAACAAGGCGAACATATTGAAGTCATGCTTAAAGACTCTAAACTAAAAGAAGCTGTTCTTTTCAAAAACTAACTCCTACAAATCATGAAAAAAATTACCAAATGCATTATCCCACTTTTATTATTCTTAGTATTAAATACTACTGCTAAGGCGCAGAATATCTCAGTACCTGATACGCTTGTAGGTTGGACCCAAACATGGGTGGCAAACCTGAATGGATCTCAAGCTGCCTATAACAATTGGTCACAAGGTGGTGTTAGCACACTAAGCGGGACAGCCTCATCTGTTTTTACTCTTTTATATAGAAAAGACTTATTCAGTTATGGCTTTCGTACGAATCTGAAATACGGTCAATCTAAAGTTAAGGACGAGGGCGTTCGAAAAACGGATGACCTTATTGAACTCAGAAACCGCTTCAATTATAAATTTGCGGAAAACAGTCATTGGTCAGGTTACGGCAACATTAACTTTAGAACTCAGTTCGACAGAGGATTCGAATATAGCACAGAAGTTGGCGTACCCGATGAAATCATTTCTAACTTTTTAGCCCCAGCCTATCTCACACAGGGAATTGGTATTGCCTACAAACCTGAAAACGCCTTCACTTTTGAAGCTGGTTTGGGTTTAAAACAAACCATTGTTACTAAGGATAGCCTTAAATCCTTATATGGTGTAAGCCAGGATAAGAATATACGTGGTGAAGGCGGTTTGACAGCTGGCATCTTTTATGAAAAAGAAGTTTTTGAGAATATTTTATATACCAGTGGTTTAGAGACATTCACTAACTTTTTGATCCCTGTCGATGAAACAGATGTTATCTGGGGCAATGAATTGGTTGGTAAGATCAACAGTATAATAAGCGCGTCTTTTCAGTTTGAATTAAGATACGATAATGACTTTTCAAGTGAAATTCAGATGAAACAGGTTTTGTCTGCAGGAATCTCTGTCAACCTATACTAATGGATTCGCTGTCCGAAAAAACACTTCAAAAAGGCCTGCAACAACTTCATAAATGGGTCGATTCATTTGGTGATTGGGAACAGGATAGCTCACTGAGAGTTTCGGAAGAAAAAACAGGTGAGGTTTTCAATCGTTTGGCCGAACGATTAGAATGTAATTTTCCATTTGAACATCCATCCTATGCTGGACAGATGCTTAAACCTCCCCACCCATTGGCATGGGCAGCATACGCCATGGCTATGTCCATTAATCCCAATAACCATGCCCTTGACGGTGGCCCGCCCTCATCTGAGATGGAAAAAGAAGCAGTGTCAGAATTAGCTCGTTTTTTTGGGTATGGAGATATCTTTCTAGGACACCTGACTGCCAGTGGAACTATAGCGAACCTCGAGGCTCTTTGGATAGCGCGCGAGTCTCACCCTGAGAAAAAGATCGCTTTTTCTGATCAAGCCCACTATACTCACGAACGGATGTGTTCCGTTCTCGGGGTTGGGAATATAAAGATCCCAATTTTAGATGATGGTTCTTTTAACCTGAAAGCTGTAGATCCAAAGGATATAGGAACCATTGTAGTTACCCTGGGTACAACGGGTTTAGGTGATGTGGAGCCATTGGATCAGGTACTTCCATGGGCCAGGGAACATGGTATCAGAATTCATGTGGATGCAGCCTATGGTGGTTTTTTCAGGACATTAAAAGATTCTGAACTGATCAATAGCATGTCATGGCAGCTGATGCAAGAAGCAGACAGCATTGTAGTTGACCCCCACAAGCATGGGCTTCAGCCTTACGGATGTGGTTGTGTTTTATTCAAGGATCCCGGTGTCGGCACCTATTATAAACATGATTCCCCTTATACCTACTTTACTTCAGACGACCTCCACTTGGGTGAGATCAGCCTTGAGTGCTCCCGCGCCGGAGCAGCTGCCGTCGCTTTTTGGACTACCCTGCAATTATTTCCATTAAAAGAGAAGGAAGGATTTGGCCCCATTCTTTCCAAGTGCAGATTAGCTGCATTAAAAATGTATGATTCAACAAGATCCAGCTCTAAACTAAAACCATATAAAAAACCGGAACTCGATATACTGGGGTATTTTCCTAAAACCTGTAATTCTACTTCAGGGATCTCATCACTTTCAAAAAAGATCTTTGAAAAAGGCATGAAGGACCGTTCATTTTACCTTTCCCTGTATAAAATTCCGGTAAAGACATTCGTAAAGCACCATCCCGAATACGAGGTTGACTCTGAAGAGGTTGTCATCCTAAGAAGTGTTTTCATGAAACCGGAGCATGAAAACTTTGCTGATACGTTATTCAATAGAATTGAAAAGAGTTTTTAACAACTTATTTTATGACCACTGATATATTCAAGCTAATCTTCCATCATGATCAGCGACTTGAAGATCTGAGTTCGCCGGTTTCTCCCGATAATCCCAAACAAATGGAATCATCGCTACAGGATTTCATGAAACCGGACCCTACTTACTCACGGTTTTATTTTTCGGGCACTGACCTGCAAAACGAACGTTTTGGGTTGAATGTTCTTTCCTCCTATGAAAAGTTGATCGATGCTATCGAAACGGCTTTTCAGGGCTTCAATTTAATAACCAGGGAAGCTTGTTTTTCCACTTTAAATGAAGCCATAGGATCTTTGAACACAGGTGAAACTATTATCCTTAGTAAAGATAAAGACCTCAATAATATCGATATAGCAGACCTTGAGATCAAAGTGAATGATGAGAGTGGTTACCGAAAAGATCCACTAAAAAAAGCTGTGGACGCCGGACATATCATTATATATAAAGTACAGGCCAAAGATGGTTTTGACCTTCAGATGTTCTCAAGAAAGAATGTGTATCGTGACCTGTTCTACCCACTTCAAAAACTGGTTCCCGACCATTTCCGGTTTTTCAGCATCAATGGCAAAAAATTTAATACCGAACGCCATTTCTATTTCGAAACCTGGACACTGAACCGTCCTCCTCATGGTTTTGAGGAAGTCCACCCTGAGTCTGTGTTATAGT
The DNA here is from genome assembly GCF_056857935.1 of Gracilimonas sp. B-17. Classification (NCBI taxonomy): domain Bacteria; kingdom Pseudomonadati; phylum Balneolota; class Balneolia; order Balneolales; family Balneolaceae; genus Gracilimonas; species Gracilimonas sp. B-17. Next base: position 34,014 of record NZ_JBSXOA010000012.1, on the reverse strand, counting down.
GTTACAGTGTTACAGTGTTACAGTGTTTAGGTGTTAACGTGTTACCGAGAAATCAAACAGTAACACGTTAACACTGTAACACCATCGCACCTTAACACTACTTTTCTACTCCGGGAACTCCCATAGGCTCTGTATTCTGCCACCAGAACGTTGGTAATTCTCTTTGGCGGGGAAACACCTCATTAAGCGTCTCAGCCTCATACATATATCCGTTCTTAAGAATAAACTCAATATCTTTCGAATTGCGGATGTTTTCCAATGGGTCACTGTTGAGGATCAACAGATCAGCCAATTTTCCTTCTTCGATGGTGCCCAGATCAGTATCAAGTCCAATGGCTTCTGCTCCGTGGATGGTCGCCACTTTTAGGATATCATGTTCTGAGATTCCGCCGGCCTGCATCGCCCAAAGTTCCCAGTGATAACCCAATCCCTGTAACTGACCGTGGCTGCCAACTCCGGCCCTTCCTCCGGCTTCAACCAGGTCATTCACAAATATGGCCAGTTCTTCGAATACATGCTCTTCTTCCATAAACCATCCTGCATTACGGCGTCGGGTTCTGTCATCAAGGTTATGATGAGGCATGAACCGCTGAAGCTTAGATTCATCATGAGGGCGCTCTGTGGCATAGTAGTAATTTTCAGCCCATGGACCTCCATAGGCAACCAAAAGGGTTGGCGTATATACTGTTCTTGAAAATGCCACTAAGTCTATCACATCTTTATACAATGGGAAAACGGGGAATGAGTGCTCATGGCCCGGATAACCATCGATCACCTGCGTCAGGTTTTCCTTAAAATCCAGAGAACCTTCAGTAGTAGGCATTAATTCTTCTTCTTTTGAAGCCTGAATGATCCACTGACGCTGCTCACGGTTACCGGCTCCGTACATCTTTATGGTTTTCGTATCGTAATAATCACTGTAACGCTTCATTACCTCACGAGCATGATCCAGGTCTTTAATATTCTCACTGCTAAACACTCCGGGTCCCGTTGAATACACTCTGGGTCCCATTAATTTCCCGGCATGAACCAGGTCCTGATAAGTCAATACATCTGTCGTTGCCGTTTGGGGGTCTCGTGTGGTTATTACCCCATAAGCTAAATTTGTCAAATAACTCCAGAATTCACCTCTGTGTAAATTTACAGGGTGACGGAAGTGAGCATGAGTATCTACAAATCCGGGAATGATCGTTTTACCGGACACATCCTTCACCTCAGCCCCGGATGGAATTTCAACCTCGCCTTTTTCCCCTAGACCAACAATACGGTTATCCTTGACCACCAGATCAGCATTTTCTACGATCTCATCTCCATTCATAGTTATGACCCTTGCACCACGGAGTACCAGAACACCTTTTGGTATATCACGGTCAGCCATTACACTTATACGGAGTTCCAAAGGTTTATATCCTTCATCTTTGGATTCTTCATCGTCATTATTCTGATCGTCCTCTTCAATTCCCTCATCTTTGGAATCCGGATCCGTATCTTCGTTTTTCTTTTCAAGTTCTTTGGCCGCTTTCAGGCTGTCATTATAAACTTCTTCTGCTTCAAGATCATAGATCACATGAGCATTACCGATCGACCAGTGGATCTTAGCTGCGTCCCAGGCCCAAGCAGGAAATTGTCCGCCAATATCCGTTAATTTATTGCTTGGGAATGCACTTGAAGATCCTCCTACACTGATGTTAGGCGCCTCGCCCCCCACCTGTGGAACAGTCACTACAAAAAGATCTGTTCCGATCTGTGCCAGTGCCTTATCTCCCTCAGGGGCCATTCGTATCCAGGATGCATTTCCACCACCGCTTCGGCTCACTTCCAGATGTTCTTTCTCATCTGTTCCATCCCATCTGATGGACGTCAATCCACCCCAGCTTGACAGATAGATCCGGTCAGATCCTTTTACAAAATGAGGATTAGACCGGCCGTTGGTGTAGGCTATAAAATTATTCTCACTGCCATCCGCATCGATCCAGACAAGATCACTTGTTCCCTGAAAAGCCGACCTTTGTGTTGCATTCCGAAAATCCTGTGGTTGACCTTTGATCACCACGATTCGGTCTCCGGCATTATTCCAGACCGGCTCCTGAAATACGCCTTCTTCTTCATTTAATTGCTGAAGACTTCTGCCATTAGGACGCACTTTATAGAGTTTTCCTGTTTCCGGTGTCCAGGTAACAAAAGCGATCCATTCACCATCGGGCGACCAAACCGGCTGAGCTTGTGTTTCATCCAGATCAACCAGTTTACGTGGTTCACCATCCGGTAATTCCATGGTATAGATCTCGTTCAAGGCCGTAAATGCAATTTTATTACCATCAGGTGAAGGAACTGCATCTCTTATCTGAGTGACCTCAAACTGAGGGGTATCCTCGATCGGATAGTCAAAATCCAACTCAGGACCAAGTTCTATGGACCCTTTTACTCTGAATGGGATCTCTACGGCATCGCCTCCATTAATTGGAAGTTTCCAGATCTTGCCACCATAGGAGGTTACAACATGCTTATTATCGGGAGTGAATGACATTCCGGGCAATACATCTCTTGAGGCTCTTGATTCCTGATCGTCATGCTGAACAGGATAGGCCAGCCAGCTTTCATCACCGGTAGCAAGTTCACGTTTTACCAGTCCGGTATGTTCATCATGGCGGGTTCCATATACCAACCATTTCCCATCGTTTGAGAGTGTGGGCCGAAATGAAGAGCCGTATCGATTACTCTGAGTTGTAATTTCTCCTGTTTCTCTGTCATAGGTAGCAATTTGATACTGAGGAAGAGAAGCATTGTAATTCCACGTTCCAGAACGTCTTGAAAACCATACATAACGATCATCTGCCCCAAAAGCTCCTTCGGTCATTCGAAGATTACCGGGGTCATCCACCAATGGTGTTCCGGACCCTCCTTCTACGTGATATAACCATATCTTATGGTTGCCTGGATCATCTTTGGAGGCTATTACATACTTACCATCAGGAGTCCATTCCGGTGATTGATACTCATTATCTTTGCCTTTAGTTAGTTGCTCACTTTCCTCAGTTTCAACATCGTAGATCCAAACTCCTTCTCCACCTGAAGCATCAGATATAAAAGCGATCTTGCTGCCATCAGGACTGTAGCGAGGCTGACTATCAAACTGCATTCCTTTTGTTATCTGAATTGCGTCCCCTCCTGATATGGGAAGCGTGTAAAGATCCCCCAAAAAATCAAAAACAATAGTTTCGCCATCGGGACTTACATCCAATGAGATCCACGAACCTTCGGTCAGATCAAAGGAAAACTCACGACCGGGCTCCAGGGGAAGTTCATTTAATTTTTCTGTTTCTGTAGTATCAGCACCTGAATCATCATTCTGTGCAAAAACAGGACCAGTTGTGAACACAACAAATAGACTGATAAATATTAGCTTGGTGACAAAAGAGATGGTATCAAACAATTTCATAAGGCATTATTCGTGGTTAGTAATGGGAATCAGGACAAGCTAAAAAAATTGAACCATCCACCCAATGCTTTTACAATTATAAACAAGTAAGAATGCCACAATTAACCACAAATTGAAGCCTTCCATTGGCTTTCAGAAATGTTATCTTCCTCAAAAATTCTCATCTATGACATTTATAAAAAAACTTCAGAAATCTATATCAAAAACAGGTTCGACTCTCTGTGTGGGTTTAGATCCTAATTTGAACCTACTCCCTAAGCCTGTAAAGGAACAATTTGATACCCCTGAAGAGCAGGTAGCCTACTTCTGTAAACTCGTCATTGATTATACATCAGAATATTGTGCAGCCTTCAAACCAAACCTTGGTTTTTTTGAGGCTTTAGGTTCCAGCGGACTTTCGGTTTTTAAAGAGGTCATTTCCCATATTCCGGATGACAAGATCATCATAGCCGATGCCAAACGCGGTGATATCAGCTCCACAGCTGAACATTACAAAATTGCATTCTGGGACGCTTTTGAAGTGGATGCCATCACATTGAATCCACTCATGGGCTTTGAAACACTAAATGCTTTTTCAAAAGATGATCAAAGAGGTATTTATGTATTGACACTGACTTCCAATCCCGGAGCAGATGATTTTTTTAAAAAACCATTTTCAGGATTTGATATGATGAGTCAGTATATAGCCGATGAATTGAATAAAAGGTCCGATTTTTCCGGTTCTCATCTTGGCATGGTCATTGGAGCTACACAGGCAAGTGAAGCAGAATCTGTGATACGTTACCACCAGCAGGGGGCATTATTGATTCCAGGAGTTGGAGCTCAGGGAGGTTCAATAACTGAACTGGCCCATACACTTAAAGACCACGATGGAATACCGCTCATTAACTCCAGCCGTGGCATCATCTATGCCGGAAAGGATGAAAGTAATTGGCCTGAGCACGTTGCAAATGCAGCCAAAGAAATGAAACAGAATTTAAGTCAGATAACATCTCAATATGTCTAATATACCTGAAGTAATAGTTTATACAGATGGCGCATGCAGTGGCAACCCGGGCCCCGGTGGATGGGGAGCCATTCTCAGGTGGAATGGAACACAGAAAGAACTTTCAGGTGGACACCCCCAAACCACTAATAACCGAATGGAAATGCAGGCTGTGATCGAAGCGCTTAAGGCACTCAAGAAACCCTGCCTTGTCAAGATCCATAGCGATAGTGCTTTGATCATCAATGCCTTTGAACAGGGCTGGATCAAAAACTGGCAGAAACGAGGCTGGAGAAAGTCCAATAAGAAACCGGTTGAAAATAAAGAGCTATGGCAGGAAATGCTTAAAGCCATGCAACCGCATGAAGTTGTTTGGATAAAGGTCAAAGGACACTCGGGTATCGAATTGAACGAACGCGCAGACCAGCTGGCGGTAGCTGCTTCGCAGCGAATTCAAAATTAAAGATTACAAATGGTCTCAGAGATCCGCCAATTTTAAATTTTTCATTTTGAATCTTTAATTCACGAAAGTGAAGAAAAAGGTACCAGATCAATATCATCAAATTGGCCTAAATCAGCCTTCATTTTTCCGGTTATTGCGATCATGGCAGCATTATCAGTGCAATAGCTGATTTTTGGTGAATATAACTGTATACCTATGTCATTTGCCATATTTTGGGATTTTTCCCGAAGCATGGAATTCGCTGAAACCCCCCCTGCAAGCAACACAGTTTCTACCCCGGTTAGCTCGATCGCTCTTTTCAGTTTTTTCACCAAAACTTCCGCAATAGCAAAAGAAACACTGGCACAAATATCATTTAGATGATCTTTGATCCAGCCTTCTTCCTTATCCTTTAAATAATACAGCACACTGGTTTTTAATCCTGAAAAACTGAAATCAAGTCCTTCATGGAGTAACGCTTGCGGAAATTTATGGAATTTCGGATCTCCTTTCCTGGCTAACTTATCCATATGAGGTCCGGCAGGATAGGGAAGGCCCAACAACTTACCGATCTTATCAAAAGCCTCCCCTGCAGCATCGTCCCGGGTTTCACCGATGATCTCATGATCAAATGGAGATCTTACATGAACTAATTGCGTGTGCCCCCCGGATACAGTGAGGGCGATCAGCGGAAACTCCGGCTGATGATCTATAAAATTCGCATAAATATGTGCATCCATATGATTCACACCGATCAGGGGAATATTTCTCGAAAGTGCCAGTCCCTTGGCAAAACAAATTCCCACCAACAGTGACCCGAGCAAGCCCGGTCCCTGGGTTACGGCAACAACTTCGATCTCGTCAATGGATGTATCACCTTCCTGCAATGCCTGTTGTACAGTTTGTGTAATGGTCTTTTGATGAGCCCGAGAAGCTAATTCCGGTACTACACCACCAAACTGAAGATGTATAGACTGTGAGGCAATGATATTGGATTGGATACCCTGATCAGTTAAAATTGCCGCAGATGTGTCGTCACAAGATGATTCAATAGCTAAAATGTTCATACTTTAAAGATACGAATATTGGGTTTGAATGACATGTGAAATGGAACACGGATGACACGGATCGAGCGGATTTTCGCAGGTTTGCAATTATTTCTTTCCTTTCCGTGATTATCCGCATCATCTGAGTTATCCGTGTTCTATTCCTTAAATCACATTAGCCTAAAACAAAAAAATCCCGCCCCGGATAGCCGGAACGGGATTTCAAATTTATCGAGAGTAAGTGAGAAAACTCAGCTTACTTCTTGTCGTCTTCGTCATCAACTACTTCATAGTCGGCATCAACGGCATCATCACCGCCTTCTGCATCATCGGAAGTGGGTTGCCCCTGAGCGCCGGCACCTTCAGCACCTGCAGCTCCGCCGGTAGCAGCTTCTTCCTGAGTAGCTTTATAGATCTCTTCAGAAGCACCGGACCAAGCTTTATTTACAGCTTCAATAGCTGCATCGATCTCGTCCATGTTTTCTTCTTTATGAGCTTTTTCGAGGTTTTCGACGGCCTCTTCAATAGCTTTCTTGTTGTCATCAGAGATCTTATCACCGTATTCGTCAAGTTGCTTCTTGGTTGAGAAAACCAGACTGTCTGCCTGATTTAATTTCTCAACACGCTCTTTGATCTGCTTGTCTTCTTCTGCATGCTCTTCGGCAGCTTTCTTCATTTTTTCGATCTCCTCTTCGGAAAGTCCTGAAGAAGATTCGATACGAATACTTTGCTCTTTTCCGGTTCCTTTGTCTTTCGCGGTAATGTTCAACACACCGTTTGCATCAATATCGAATGTGACTTCGATCTGAGGCACACCGCGTGGAGCCGGAGGAATCCCATCCAGGTGGAAACGTCCAAGCGTTCTGTTATCCTGGGCTTTGGCACGCTCACCCTGCAATACATGGATCTCTACGCTTGACTGATTATCAGCTGCGGTAGAAAATACCTGTGACTTGCTGGTTGGGATCGTGCTGTTTGACTCGATCAATGGAGTCATAACGCCACCCATAGTCTCAATACCAAGAGTAAGCGGGGTCACGTCCAGAAGAACAACATCTTCAACATCTCCAGACATCACTCCACCTTGAATAGCCGCTCCTACAGCAACTACCTCATCAGGATTCACTCCTTTGCTTGGGTCTTTGCCAAAGAAAGCTTTTACTTCTTCCTGAATTTTTGGAATTCGGGTTGATCCACCTACAAGGATTACCTGATCAATGTCAGATTTACTCAATCCGGCATCATCAAGAGCTTTCTTGCAAGGATCGATAGATCGTTTTACCAGATCATCAACCAATTGCTCAAATTTGGCACGGCTCAAGTCAATGTTCAGGTGTTTTGGCCCTGAATCGGTAGCCGTTACAAATGGCAGGTTGATGTTGGTTTTCTGTGAGCTTGAAAGCTCGATCTTGGCTTTTTCAGCAGCATCTTTCAGTCGCTGCATAGCCATTGGATCCTTACGAAGGTCAATACCTTCATCCTTCTTAAATTCATCTGCAAGGAAATCAATGATGCGCTGGTCAAAGTCGTCACCACCAAGGTGAGTATCACCATGGGTTGACTTCACTTCAAATACACCATCACCAAGCTCCAGGATAGAAACGTCAAATGTACCGCCACCGAGGTCATATACTGCAATGGTCTGGTCATCATCTTTTTTGTCCAATCCGTAAGCCAATGAGGCAGCGGTTGGCTCATTGATGATACGCTTCACTTCCAGTCCGGCAATTTTACCGGCTTCCTGAGTAGCTTTACGCTGGGCATCATTAAAGTAAGCAGGAACCGTAATAACAGCTTCCGTTACTTTCTCGCCTAAATATTCTTCAGCTGTTTGCTTCATCTTCTGTAGCACCATTGCTGAAATTTCCTGAGGCGCATATTTTCGGTCTTCGATCTCAACACGAGCAGTACCGTCATCGCCTTTCACTACTTTATACGAAACCTGCTTGGTCTCATCTTTAACCTCATTGAACATGCGTCCCATGAATCGCTTCACGGAGGCTACCGTCTTATCCGGGTTGGTGATCGCCTGTCGTTTTGCTGGAGCACCTACCAGTCTTTCTCCATCTTTGGAGAATGCTACAACAGAAGGAGTCGTTCTTCCACCCTCACTGTTCTGAATAACCACCGGCTCACCGCCTTCCATTACGGCCACGCATGAGTTGGTTGTTCCTAAGTCAATTCCTATGATTTTTCCCATTGGTCTGTTCTGTTTTACTTTTTGCTGTTATAAATATTCTTGTCTTTTCTTTCCGTGCCGACGCAGAGCGTCAGGCACGAGTCTTAATTATTATTTTATTACACCATCCTCGCTACGATCGCTCTGCGTCGTAGCGAATATCATTAGTCAATATGTTATTTTACCGGAATGGACTGTGAGTCCTTCAACGCCTCCGATTTGGGCATGGCGATCGTCAATACACCATTTCTGAAACTGGCAGAAACTTCTGCCGCATTCACATTCTGTGGAACGGCAAACGCACGGGCAAATGCACCGCGTCGTCGTTCCTGTCTTTTAAATTCTTCACCGTCTCCGGCTGTGATCTCACGTTCACCTTTAACCGTCAGCACATTGTTCTTCAGAGAGATCCCTATTTCTTTTTTTGATAGCCCCGGCAGATCCAGCATGATCTTATACTCGTCCTCACTTTCCAGGATATCGCAATCGGGAGCAAAATCTTTTTCATCATTGGCCAGTGGCACCACTTTCTCCACAAACTGCTGAATGTCCTTCCCCAGCTTGGACAAGTGCCGCTCAATTTCGATACCAAATTCTGTAAAATCTCCCATGTGCGTAATGGTTTATTCAAATTCACTAGTAGATAAGCAATACCAATGCCAACTTTAGAAGGGCGTATCAAAACTGACGTAATGACCGACGTATTGTCAGAAGTAATGGATGAAATAGCGATTAGTAAATGAAGAGACTTAAAATTACACTCAATTCACATAATTACTCGTCACTTTATCATATTCTCACTTTCTTAAGATCTTCCCAAAAGGTAGGATAGGAAACTGCGGCACATTCTGCGTCATTGATCTTGCTTTCACCCGTACCTTTCAGGGATAAAACCGCAGCAGCCATGGCTATGCGGTGATCGTGGAAGGATTCGAATTTAGCAGATTGAAAAGTGAATTCAGGATCACCATGAATGATGAGCCCGTCTTCTTGCTCTTCAAAATTGGCACCCACGGCATTCAGCATTTTGGACATGGCCATGATGCGATCGGTTTCTTTGTGTCGGAGTTCTCCCGCACCGGTTATCACAGAAGTCCCCTCAGCACATAACATCGCAACCGAGAGGATAGGTAATTCATCAATACAGTTAGGGATGATCTCAGGGGCTATCTGAATGGCTTTAAGATCAGAACCTTTTACAATTACATCACCCACCGGTTCAGCCCCTTCCATGTGTTCATTCTCAATGATAAGGTCAGCTCCCATATCGCCCAAAATATCAAGTAGGGCATTTCGTGTAGGATTCAATCCGACATTTTGAATCTTGATCTCAGCATCGTTTTGAATGGCACCGGCCACCAGCCAAAATGCAGCCGCGGAAAAGTCTCCGGGAACAGTATAACTTTGTTCCGGAACCTCATCAGCAAGACTGGCAGAAATGATCTTTTTTCCATTTTCTCGCTGTTGATCCAGATTCAGGAGCCGCTCTGTGTGGTCGCGACTTGGCAGTGTTTCAATTACCCGGGTTACTTTCTCTCCAAACAACCCAGCCAGTAAGATACAGGATTTGAGCTGGGCACTTGGAACCGGCAGTTCAAAATCTATCGGCCTCAACGGTTCAACCCTATTGATGAACAGTGGTGCATAAGCCGAGTTACGGGCCAGGATATGTGCCCCCATATCTTCAAGCGGCTCAATAATACGTGTCATGGTTCTGCCACATAATGAAGAATCTCCAATTAATTTGGCAGAGACTCCTGCTCCTACCAAAACCCCTGAAAGTAACCGCATTGCCGTACCTGAATTCCCACAATCCAGATCCTGTTTTGGCTCCAAAAGGCCATTCCTCCCTTTTCCCTCGATGATGAGGTCTCCCGAATCCTCTTTTACAATGGCACCCAACTGCTGTACGCAACGAAGGGTGCTTTGCGGATCCTCGGCTTGAGAAAAATTTCTGATCCTTGATTTGCCATCATAGAGCAATGAAAAGATAGCTGCTCTTTGAGAAATTGACTTATCGGGAGGAAGTTGCAGAGTTCCTTTTAATGAACCGACACCGCTAACAGTTTTGATCATAGGTCAGCTTGATCTAGTAATGCCCGTGCTCTTTGTTCAGCTTCAGTTCCGGGATAGGTATCAATAAGGGAATTAAGGATGGTCATGGCCTCTCCTCTGTTACCCATTCTAAGATGACACTCAGCACTGTTGTACATGGAACGGGATACCCAGGTGTCAAAAGCTTCAAAAAGTACTTTTACTTTCCCGTACTCTTCAATAGCTGCATTATATTGTTCCTGTTTCTGCAAGATCTCACCTAAGTAAAATTGTGCTTCGGCTCCCACTTCAGTCGTACTTTGCTCAGCTATGGGTTCAAGATAAGATGTTGCTGTTTCGAAATAACTTTGCTGAATAGCCACTTTACCTAACCCGACTTTAGCCGATTCGCTGTTTGGATTTATTTCCAATGCCGATTCAAATTCTTCCTTGGCCTTGGCAACCTGATCACGGGCCAGACTTGCCCTACCCATACCAACCAAAGCTTCCTGTCTGAACCGTGGAGAACTCTCAAATAATTCTGCATAGTTTGCATGCGACTCAGCATAAGCTCCTTTTTCATAATTCAACGTGCCCAGTGAGGTAAGTGCTGACGAAGCCATTTCATCGTCCGGAAATTCATTCACTATGGTTCGATACGTCTCTATGGCCTGATCTATCTGGGCAGTTTGCCGGTAGGATTCAGCCAGATTAGAATAGGCTTCGGGCATAAGATCTTCAGAGTTGGTCACTCTTAAATATTGACGGAATTCACCGATAGCATTTTCATAATCCCCACGCTGAAAGACATTCAATGCCTGTCGATAGCGAAGTTGATCTGCCGTTTGGCTTGCAGGATTATCACTCAGGAAATCTTCAAGAATGGCAGAACTGCTGTCTGTTCTTCCGGCCGATAATTGGGCAAACTGAATACCATCGATCGCTTCAATGATATAGTTACTTCTGGGATAATCATCCAATACTTTCTGATAGGCAGCGATCGCCTGTTCATACTCACCCGCATTGTAATAAGCATCGCCAATGTTATATTGTGATCGTGCTGCCCATTCCGTTCCGGGGTACTTGTTGATCACGGTCTGAAATTCTTCAATTGCCTGAGAATAATTATTCGTGTTTAAATAGATATAGGCGATGTTATACTGAGCCTGTTCACGCAGCCTGCTAAAAGGATAAATGCGCAATGTTTTTCTGAAGTTTGACACTGCTTCAAAAGTTCTTCCTGCACGATAATAGCTGTTGGCAACCTGAAACATCGCATAATCACCACCCGGTTCAGCACCAATAGCCCGATTATAACTTTCAATGGCATCACGGTACCGCCCCAGTGCATAGTAAGCATCACCAATTCTTAACTGAACATCCGTATCGTAGGGGAATAAAGCCGTTTCAGGAGCTTCATAATTTTCAAGAAAATCTCTCAGGGGTTGAACCGCCTGCTCATATTGTCCCATCTGAAAGTGACTCCATCCCAAAGAATATAAAGCCGCTCCCATCATATCGGAATCCGAATAATTTTGAGTGTAGATCCTGAAGCGTTGAGCCGCATTATTAAACTGATTCATTTTATAGTAACTATCTGCACTCCAGAATAAAGCTTCCCGACCGGTTTCCGAATTCGGCGAACCTGTATAAACCATTTCAAACAGAGGTTGTGCCTGTTCGTAAGCCTGGTTTCTGTATAAGATCCATGCTTTTTGAAATGTTGCCTGCCGCTTTAATGCCGGATCAATATTTGCAACATTTTCTGCTTCCTCAAAAGCTTGAATAGCCCTGGTGTATTCAGCATTCGCAAAAAATGCTTGCCCCAGCATTGTATAGATCTTACCCGGATCTTCAAGTTCCACATCACTTCTCACCAATTCCAGTAATACCTCTATGGACTCTCCATAGCGAGAAGCTTCAAAAGCAGAGATCGACCATTCATAATACGCCCGTTCAACCCAAAGTCCGGTTTTGAACCGATCACCAAAATCCCTGAAGGAATTGATCGACTTCCCATATTGACCACCCAGCTTTTCATTGACCGCCTTATAGTATTGAGCCTTTCTGGCTAATTCATCCTCACCAATTGAAGCACGTCCAAAAGACTCAGCCGCCCAATGATAGATTTCCTGTTTATGATACACCCATCCTAAACCGTAATGAGCAATTCGTTCTTCAGGAGTTCCTTTGGTGAGGTTTATATATCTGAGATATGTCTTTGAGGCTTCATCATACATTCCCAGGTAATTCTGACTTTCTCCGATCAGAAAAACAGCTTTTCTTAAAGATTCATCCTCCAGGTATGGCAAAGCAGATTGTAAAGCCTCGATCGCATCCTCGTATCTTCCCTGTTGATAATAAGATTCTCCCAAAGCAGTACCTACCCGCCTGGTGATCTCACTGTTGGGATATCGTTCCTTTAGAACTTCAAACGCCTCAGAGGCTGCCGTGTACTGTTCCTGACTTAGAAATAATCTCCCGCGAGCATATAATGCTTTGGGTGCCCACTCAGATCTTGGGTAGTTTTCTGCAAGCTCCATAAAATATCCCCTGGAGTCCTCATAATCCCCATTTTCAGCGGCTGCTTCTGCTATCCAATACATGGTTTCAGCCCCGTCCTTATCCCCCATCCAGGAATCCACAGCATTCTGATAGTAGCTTATAGCTGTCTCATATTCCCCGTTTTTGACAAAGCGATGGCCAAGGTCTCTCAATAATCTTTCAGACAATTCGTGTCCGGTATGCTCTATCACAAATTCCTTGTAATAGGTTTCAATGTTTGAAGAGTCGGTTCCCGTTTTAGCTCTTGTTAGAAAATAATCAGCAGATATTGACAATTCGTGCCCGGGGTAATTCCGACTGAACTGTTCGAGTATTGAAGTAGCTTCTTCAAAAAAACCTTTTTCATACAGGTCAACCCCTTCCTGATACAAATCGGTTGAAGGACTTTGAATATCCTGGGCGTTTAAACCGGACGTCATTAATAAAATACATAATGATATTAGGGAACTGCTTTTTGGAACGGAGAGCATGAAACTCGTTTAACTAAGTTGGGTTAATGGTTACTTCTTATATGTCAAGATAGCGAATAAGTTCATCCGCCCGGTCAGAAAGATTATTTTCAAGTGCCTCACTATTAGCTTCGGATATTATAGTATAGCCAAAACGACGTAAACTGGAGCTTATAGCAGAGGAATCCTCTAAATTCAATTTAAACGAGACTCTGTAGGATGGGTTTTCAGCTCTGGGTTGCTGAACCGCAACACCCAGGATCTTAGCTCCTTCCATCTCAATGATCCTGACGAGATCAGCCAATGTAAAATCAGCCTGTTCCATTTCAACAGCAATAACAGATCCGAAACTGGATAGATTAAAAGCATCTCCAAGAGCTGTTAGCAGATCCCTTTTCTTGATCATGCCCTGAAAGTACATTTCCTTATCCACAACGGGAATCAAAAATAACTCTTTCGCCAGCATGACCCTTGATGCTTCAAATAAATGCTGATCTTTTGGAACTGTTAAAGGCTCGTCCAATTCCACATCTTTGAGAGGAGATTTCTCATCTACAACCTCAATTAATTTTTCAAGTGAGGCCATACCAACCACTTTTCCTTCTTCATCAACTACACAGAACTTGTTCGTGTGCAACAGATCGATCTTCAAAAGAGCTGTTGCCACGGTATCCGTGAGCTTCAGTGGGGATATGTCAGTATTTAAGATCTCTTTAACTAGCATTTTTATACAACTTCGCCATTAGTCCCAATAGTATCCAACAAATGTGATAATTGCTTAAAATCTTTTTCAGACATGCTGAATGTCATTTCTACATCTGTCCCATCGTATGACTCATCCTCAACAGTCGCGTTCTCATGAATAAAAGCAACTGCCTTGTATTTTGAAACCGGAATCTGAAGTGTATGTCTGTCATACTCAAGTTCTATCATATCTTCAATGCTTCTTTCCAACTCCTTCAGTCCAATTCTCTGTTCCGCTGATACGAATATTGCATTAGGATATCTCTGCTTCATATCTGCTACCTGTTGCGCATCCATTTTATCAACTTTGTTAAATACCAGAATGGTTCGCTTGTTTGTAGCTTCAATTTCCTCCAATGTTTCCTCAACCACCTCAATGTATTCTTCTGCCATTTTAGAGGATGCATCTACGACATGTAGCAAAATGTCAGCTTCACGAACTTCATCAAGTGTGGATTTAAAACTTTCTACCAGATTATGTGGCAATTTTCGAATGAACCCGACGGTATCGGATAACAACACAGAATGGTTTTCAAGTTCGTGACGCCTTACCGTTGAATCCAAGGTAGCGAATAAACGGTCTTCAGCAAATACACCGGTCTCAGTGAGTGCATTCATCAATGTCGATTTACCGGCATTGGTATATCCCACAAGTGATATTCTGTTCATACCTTCCCGGCCTTTCCGCTGTGTGGTACGTTGTTTACTCAATTTATCCAATTTGTCCTTGAGCACAGATATACGTCGACCAATAAGGCGTCTATCGGTTTCGATCTGGGTTTCACCCGGCCCCTTGGTTCCGATCCCCCCTTTTTGTCGAGATAAGTGAGTCCAGTATCTTGTTAGTCGGGGTAGTAAATACTGCAACTGAGCCAGCTCTACCTGTGTCTTGGCGGCAGCTGTCTTTGCTCTGGATGCAAAGATATCCAGAATCAATGAACTTCTATCTAAAACCTTGGAATCTGTTCCATGTTCAATGTTTCTAAGCTGGGTGGGTGACAGGTCATCATCAAAGATGACGGTATCAATATTCTTTTCACCCATGATCCGCTTTAGCTCTGTTAGCTTCCCTTTACCAATATATGTAGACGGATCCGGATGAGTCTTGTTTTGCAGGATCTTTTCTATAGTAATGCCACCTGCCGTATCAGCGAGTAGCTCAAGCTCATCTAAATATTCCTCAGCCTGAAACCTGGTGGTCTCCGGCCCATAAAGGCCTACTAGTGCAACTCGTTCTCGTTCTATGTCTGAATTTTTTACGTCGTCTAACAAATGTGATACCTAATTAATCTTCCTGAATTCTCTTGAGGTCAATATCCGGAATGGAATATCCTTCTATCTTATTTTCCAACTTTAAAGATACAATTTTTTTGACTGCTTCGTGCTCTTTGTAAGGCACAAACAGCTTTAGTTGCTGATAACCTTCACTTAAACTTTTATTCATTTCTGAATAACTGAACAAATATTCCACCCCTTTCTTTCCATCAAGTTCCACATAGTCCAGTATCTGGAACCAGGGTATGGTTTGAGAAGGATCATTTATGTTTTTAACAATACCATAGTCTGTTATGTAATACTTCGAAGCCAAATAGCTTGATATGAACCACATACATCCGATCCATATATATGCAAATAGGATGCCATACCTCGTTGAATAACCATTTACCAATATTATTGACACCAATGACAGAATAAGAACTAGAAATACCGTCGCAAAAAGTGGATATCCATTCAATTTCCCGGATCTCCAGCTCAGACGTACTTTTCTCAATCTGAATTTATTCTGAAGTGAATAGCCCGCCATTAAGGTCGAAGCTACTGTAAAGAACAGGATCACTCCTCTGAAAAATATGTTCAGTACTTCTTCAAATTCCATCTTTTTTAAGATAATGATTCAGCTTTATACCATCTTGAAACAACAGATTCCATGACTAACAAAAATAAACCTGCGATCATGAACCAGCTCCAGATCTCCCGGCCAAACCCGGTTGAGGTGATCCGTTCCTGAAGCTCATTCTCTTCCACATCACCGGCCTCAACCCAAAGAATGTCGGCTCCCTCGGTCAGATTTTCCAGGTCATTCTCATCAAAGATGTTAAAAATACTTTCTGACCTATCCGAGTTCACTGAAATGGAGATCTCATTTGATCCGTCATTAATTTGGATCCATCCCGGAACCCATTCCTCTGCAGGGTACCGCAACCTGACCCCCGATGAAACTATATCTACAGAAGGCCTGATCTGATCCGAACCTGTTTCAACAACGGCTTCATCAGCATTTATATTTCCAACCCAGCTGAACGGTTGACCAAGTGTATGTTCCGCAAACCCGCCCTGTTCAGAAGATGCAGCATACAGTAGCAACCTATAGTAAAATGGAGCATAAACGGGCTGAACAGGGAAATTCGACCAACCTGGGTCATTCCCGATGGATGCGATTATTACGGCTCCTTCACCGAAGCGTTTCTCATGTATTAGCGGGTCACCATTGTTTAAAGCAAAGATGTCAAAATGAACGCCCGTATCTGAGCCGGAGAATTTGAAATAATAGAAGATTGAGGGATTATTGATCCTTAACTCTTCGCTTTCATCCTCTTCAAATAATGACTCAAACACCGGATGTTCCTGAAGAAGTTCATTCGCTTCTCCAACTGATCGGAAGGATGCATAATCCCCAATTACACCGGTAAACCGGCCGGCATTAAATACCTCCAAAAATGAGTTATAGTTTACCATACTCCCATTTTCAGAGGGGAAGAAAATAAGCCCACCTCCATTTTGAACGAAACTTTCCATCAGTTCAAAACTATATTCCGGTATATTATTCAGACCATCCAGTATCAGCGCATCATAATTTGAAAGATCTTCTTTCTCAAATAGATCCGGCTCAATTTTTTTAAAACTGAGTTGAGCATCATTCTCACCAGCTGCCTGCAGCATTGTTGTGGTATATGATATCTGGTTATTTCTGAGATCTGAATTTCGAATCAACAACACATTTCTTTGTTCAGGTACCTGCAGGGTAAAGTAATAGTTATTGTCAGCCTGAAATTCATCTCCTTCAACAAAAATCCTTCCGTTCGTTGATCCTGTTTTAGAAGGAGTCACTTCAAATGTATAGATCTTACTTTCACCCGGTTCGAGTGAAACTGAAAACTGACCAACATTTTCCCCTTCAAATTCCATCGAAACAAACTGATTGATGGCACTAACTTGCCCTTCATTTGCCAGTTCAACCTCAATATTGAAAGGAATTCCGGCTCCCATCATACTTGTGGAACTGTAAACCTTATTAACATAGGTATTTTGAACCTCGACATCCCCAACATCGATCACTGTTACGGTCACGTCCTTCAATTCAAGTTCTTGCAAAGGCTCAATTTGTGATCGTTGGTTATCTGTGATCAAGAACAGATTTTTATTTTGATATGGAGCATTCTCAAGTGCTTCAATAAGCATCCGGAGGCGAGACTGAATAAAATTACCGGACTCAGAAATCTTACGGTCCGTAAGTAACCGATCCACATTTGTACTGCTGAGAATATTACCGGCTGTCTCACCACCATTTGTAAACTGCACTATAAAACGATCTTTTTCCCGTGCTGATCTTTGAATGGAACCAACTATCTCCTTTGCATATTCAAAAAGCGGCCCCTGCTTTCCGATTCTGGACATACTGATACTATTATCGATCAGAATACCGTTAAGAGCAGGGGTTTGAACAGCACTTCCCGAAGTATATCCGGGAGGAAGAAACGGACGAGCCAACACGAAGGCAAAACAAGCTATTGCTAGTAATCTCAAAAATAATAACAGATAGCGTTTGATACGGATCTTTTTGATCGTAGTGTTCTTTAACTCACGGAAGAAAGAAAGCGCAGAAAATGATACTTTCTGTGGCTTTCTTAAATTCAGAAGGTGAATAACCAGAGGTAGCCCCACGGCTATTAACGCCAATAAAAAAAATGGATTTAGAAAACTCATTTAGCGCTCAAAAAATGTTACCTTTATTTTTCTGACAGGAACTTTTTATGCTTACTGCAATTAGCGATTACATAATATCCAAAACAGCTTATTATTTCTTATTGATGCAACGCTTTATAAACATCTTAATTACTTTTTTCATTTTAAGTTTTGTTTCCGCCTGTTCTGCCATACCAAATAATGATTGGTATAAACTGATACCCGAGAATTCCACCTTTGTGGTTGTGCCGGATGAGAATGTAAATGTACAGGATATTATTGCCAAAGAATATGCGTCATATCTGGATGATATGACGCCTTCAGGAATTCAACAAGTTGCAGGACTTGGCGAGAACCTTAATACACAGTTAAAGATAAAAGCATTGGTCCTGAATCCGGTGACCTCAACAGAATCTGAATTGCTTTACATCATTGATTTCAGTGATCAGAACATTGCGGATTGGGCTTCAAATTTTTATCAGCCATTCACTCAAAATAATTACAATTTCAGTGAAATGGTCATTCATCGCCTGTTCTACAACCGGGATGAATTATATGCAGCACAGGTTCGGGATCATCTTATTCTTTCAAAATCAAGCCTGTTGGTCGAAAACGCCATACGCAGTTATGTTGGTAAAACACCATCAATAGAACTGGAAAGTGAGCCCCCTAAGAACTCATTGGTATTAAATACGCCCAAACTTGATAAATGGATAGAACAATATGCTCAGGTAAGCAGTCGTCCAGGCCTTATGAATTCATTCACCGGAACCTCTCCGGCTATCATCAACACCCAGTTTATTGATGACACAACTGCCAATGTAGAATTAACCGGCACTATTCCACTGCAGGATAATCGCTCTATTTTAGTTGATGCCTTTTCATTTGAGAACAAACCTATTACACTCGACAGGCACATTGCAAGTAACGTGGCCAGTTTTGCGATCATGCGCCTTCCTGTTACCACGGTACCGGCAGAACCTGAAGACTCTTTCATGACCTCCCTCGACTCCTTGTTGCTGAATGACATAGAACGTTATCAGGATATCGCCAATACCTTGTCGCCAGAATTCGCTTTTGAATCATTTCCGGAATCCGGTCTTTTGGAAGAAGGGGAATTCCTTTTTATGAGAAAAGTCAGTGATTTGAGTGATTTCCGTCAGGAAATGTTCGAACTAAATAGTGAAGGCTTTATTGAGCGCCAGGATAATACCTATCAGATCAGCAGTAGGGTATTGGGTGAATTGATCGGTTCAGAACTTAGCAACCTTCGCGATTTTTATCTGGCATTTTCCAACGATGTTGTTGTGATCGCTAAAAGAAAGGGACTAGCTGAAAGTGTAAACTCTGACCGTATCCGGCGTCGCGTTATTTATTATGAAGACACCTATTCCTCATTTAGAGAAAGCCTACCGGAAGCCGTCAGTGGTTTTGTTTGGACCGATTCCAACGAATTTCTGAAATTTATTACGCCCTATCTGAAAGCTGAAACCACAGCCGGCGGTATACTTAGTCGTTTTGACCTCACATCCATTACTTTCACAGCGAGCACTAATACCGTTGACATCAAGGTAAATACCTTTTCCAAGGAAGGTGCCAGTGTTCCTTACGAAGAATTATGGGTTGTTCCTCTTTCAAATTATGACCTTAGCGGAACCCCGGTTTTGGGTGATCTCGTGGGAAGTTCGGCAAATGAGATCGTCATATCCACCCAGAACGGTCGCGTGGTGGCCCTGGCTATGGATGGGACCATAGCTATGGAAACTTCAACGGGAGGATTGGAGCCTGTTGACAGCCCCGTACTATACGATTGGTATGGCAATAACCAACAGATCGTTTTACAGGCGGCCGAGACCAAGATCTTTGCCTGGAACGAAAACGGAGACCTCTTGCCTCGTTTCCCAATTGAAATGGGAGAACAGATATCAGCCCCGATCCTGGTGCAGGATATTCTCAGAAACGGAGTACCTGAGATCGTAGTGGCTACACAAGACCGCAAAGTTCATGTACTTGATGGTAGAGGTGACAATGTCAGAGGTTGGCCTCAAAACACAAATACCGTGGTCAATACCAGACCTGCATTTAGTTTGGTTAACGACACATGGTCGTTATGGGCCTTTTCTGAGAACACACTGCATAGTTGGTTACGAAGTGGCAATACCCGTCCTGGATATCCACAGTTTATTAATGCACCATTTACAGGCTCACCCCTGCACTATAAAGATCAAATATTGGCAGGAGCTTCCGATGGTTATATTTACTCGATCGGAACTGATCCCGTTTTTGCAGATTCAATAGCCACTGTTATATCAGAAGATTCTGTGGGTGTTCGTTCACTTTATGTATCCAATAATGAAATTTCATCTCTGAAAGTACAACCAAATGTACTGCTGAAAGACTCAACCGGGTTTTTCAATGAAGATCTGATAATTACCCAAAGTACCAGTGGATCTATTTTCTTGTATAACGAAGCGGGTAAACTCAGATACACAAAAAGTCTTGGACAACCAGCATCATCAACATTCTCTCCCATTATTACTGATATCAATGCTGACTTGAATAGAGAGGTATTGGCATTGGCTGAATTTGGCAGATTATTTGCCTGGGAAATTCTGACCGATAATCGACTTTTTAATCTTCCGACCTCCGGAATGAAACACGTTTTGATCACGGATATTAACGGAGATGGACTCAAAGAGCTTATTGCACAAACAAGGGAAGGGTTACGCTGTTGGACCATCAATAAACAGGAATCACAAGAATAAATTCATTGTATTTCTGAGATTTTGGACAGGCACATTAATTCACCGGTTACAGGATATCAGCCAAAGCTTCTTCGAGTTCTTCAAATCTAAATTCGAAACCATTGACCTGTAATTTTTTGGGTTGCATTCTGATACTGTCCGTTACAGGTTTAGCCGCTTCTCCCAAAATTATATCCAAGGCAAATTTTGGTACCCTAAATAAAGAAGGCCTTCTCATAACCTCTCCTAATATCTCAGAAAATTCATTCATAGTAACCGGGTTGGGAGCGCCAACATTGTAAGCCCCATTTAACTCTGCATTTTTAAGAGGAAATATGATGGCATTACAGAGGTCCGTGCGGTGAACCCAACTCATGTACTGCTCTCCATCACCTATGGGACCTCCCACAAAGAACTGAAATGCCGGAACCATTTTCTCAAGGGCCCCACCTCCTTTTTCCAGTACAATTCCAATTCGGGGATTCACCACTCTCACCCCAAAATCTTCAGCTTTATGTGAAGCTTTTTCCCATTCAACACATACCTGAGCCAAAAAGTCATCGGAAGCCGATTCATCTTCCGTTAAAATATCATTCCCTCTGTTTCCATAATATCCGGAAGCTGAGGCAGAAACAAGCAATTCAGGTCTATTCTGTGCTTTTTCCATGGCATCAACTAATCGTTCAGTTGTTTTTACCCGACTATCCATGATCCGCTTTTTAACTTCATCCGTCCAGCGCTGACCAAATATACTTTCCCCAGCGAGGTTGATCACTGCATCCATCTCTTCCATTTCTGACACAAGATCCTCTTCCCATGAAATGAATCGCTGGTTTTGTGCATTTTCATCTTCGTATTTCTTGGGACTTCTGGTCACAATAACAAGGTTATGCCCTTCCTTAAGAAGCATAGTTCTTAATTCATCGCCAATAAATCCAGTACCACCGGTGATAAGTATATTCATTACGTATTAATTATCTGTTTGAGTATTTCTATAACCAATTCTCTACCCCTTAGCATTCACAATCTACTCCAAATCCGGGTTTATCAGATAAGATGGTCCTTGCATATTTATCAATTGCCAATCCTTCACAAATATCATTTGATATCAGTAAATGACCATCCAGGTCTGCATATTTAGCTTCAAGGCTCAACAATGCTCCGGCAGCATTGGCAAGCGAACTTTCTATCATGCATCCGATCATGATATCTAATCCTAACTTTTTTGCATGCCTTATGGTCTGCCTTACCTTATACAAACTTCCGATCTTCATCAGTTTGATATTTATAATATCAAAAGCATTTGCGATCTCTTCCAGGCTTTCAGTACCTGTAAAACTTTCATCGGCAGCTAGTGGCAATGGCGACCATTGATTTAACTCTCTCATCAGCTCAAACTCTGAAGCAGGCATAGGCTGCTCGATCAGTTCCACATTTTGGGATTCAAGAAACTGAATTTCACGTTTAGCCTGATCCAATGACATCCAGCCTTCATTTGCATCCACGCGAAGGGGTTTATCTGTTACCTCACGGATCGCCTGAATAATTTCACGATCTTTATCAGTACCTAATTTAACTTTATATACTGGATACTGGTCTGCCGCTTTCACTTTTTGCTGCATCCTATCGAGAGTATCAATACCGATGGTATAAGAGGTCACGGGTCCTATGGGAGAATCATACCCCCATAACTTCCATAATGGCTGACACTTGGATTTTGCCCACCAATCAACCCACGCCATTTCGACAGCCGCATATGCTGAATATACAGGAGGTAAGTTTAACTCTTCCAGCTTTTTTGGGATATCAGAAATATCAGTCAATGCATCAAAGAAATCTTGAGGTAGGGAGCTAAAAAACTCAACTACTTTTTCGGATGTTTCTTCGTAACGGGTGTTGGGGCCTGCCTCACCAAAACCCGTTATGCCATCCTTTTTGATCTTAAGAAATACGTTACGAACTTCTGATTTTGAACCTCGTGCAATGGTAAATACCTCTCTCAGTTTAAGGGGTATTACCTGCCACGAAATATCAAAATGAGACATAATCAAAATCCTGAATGAGCTTTATATAAATATAAACAGCAGGAGCAGAAAGAATAACGGCATCAAAACGATCAAAGAAACCACCATGCCCCGGCAGAAGATTAGAAGAATCCTTTACTCCGGCTTTTCTTTTGATCTTACTTTCAATTAGATCTCCAAAAGGCCCGAATGTACCAACCAACAGCACTAATGGAAGTGCCAAAGTAAGGGTAAGTGTGGTTTCGACCGGTATGGCTTTCAATGCGATCAATAAACCCAAAAAGCATCCCAAATATCCGGAAAAGAAACCTTCCCAGGTCTTATTGGGACTAATTGCCGGAGCTAATTTATTTTTCCCAAAATTCTTACCTCCAAAATACGCGAACACATCTCCACCCCATATCATTAACATGGTGGCGATCGTAAGTACAAAACCGGTCTCATTAGTTCCTGTATCACGTATAAGCATCAAACTTAACATCCCTATGGGAGCATATAATCCTGCAAAAAACGAAGTACTTAACTGACTGATACTATCTTCACTATCTCTAAATGTCTGAACCGCTATAAAAATCAAAAAGATGCCCAATCCTAATTCAAAAACATATGGCAAAACCGGATATAACATCACCCAAAGGCCGATCGTGTAAGGGAAATATTGATCGGTTGGAAGACCCGCTCCATCCATCAGTCGCATGACTTCCTGTTGAATAAAATAACCGATCAAAATAATGAAGGTTTTAAAGTACCAACCTCCTATCCAGGTAAGGTATATGAATAAGATGGCAGCCGGAACTGCAAACAATATTCGCTTAGTGAGTTCACTCAAACCTTATTCCTCTGAGTCATTTTCAAGATTGAAATCTGGATTCTCCTCTTCGAGCTCATTCAAAGCATTCATGGCTTTTTCTTTATACTCCACCGGAACATATAAATACACCATAGCCATCTCACCTACTGTCAGACTATAAGCCGAATCTCTTTTTGACAATATATTGGATGGGATCTTCAGGTTTGAGAGATAGTTTTTTGCCATTTCAACTTCCAGGTCAGTGCTTGCTTCCATAACACACACCCAGTTATCTATATCATTCGGCTTTGGTGATTCGGAAAAAAAGCCCATTATTGAGTTCCTTTAAATTTTATCTGATATAAGTAATACAATAAAGATGTTGTACCTACCACACTAAGTATAACCAATAGAATCGGGATATCCATTTCAGGTGAGATCTGCTGGTCCAGCATTTCAGGATAGAAACTACTTGCTATCACTTGCCCCCCGTTGTTTACAAAGTGGGCTACCATCGCAGGGACCAAACTGTCAGAAATATAGGTCAGGTAGGCTAAAAAGACACCCAATGTTGCGAGTGGAATAAAGTTAGAGATCTGTAAGTGATAAGCTCCAAATAAAGCACCTGATATCAGAATTGCTGCCATTATTCCCCAGCTTTTTTCCAATGCACGCTGTACATAACCTCGGTACATGATCTCCTCACAAATTGCTGGAACAATACCTATATGTAAAACCCCCAGCAAAAGTGCATTATCTGATTTCAGAAAGGTGGTGATCATTTCTGCCATGGTTTCCTGCATTTCTGCCATTACATCCGGAACAGGTATAAACGAATTCAACCATCCCAGGAATAGAATGGTAGGTTGTGCTACAATAAATAATACCGCTCCCACAATAGTGACATGCCATACGTTTGATGACAATTTAAGTCTCAG
This sequence comes from Gracilimonas sp. B-17, assembly GCF_056857935.1. Lineage (NCBI taxonomy): Bacteria > Pseudomonadati > Balneolota > Balneolia > Balneolales > Balneolaceae > Gracilimonas > Gracilimonas sp. B-17. The sequence goes on along the minus strand of NZ_JBSXOA010000012.1, from coordinate 9,672 downwards.
AAATTCCTTTCGCTCTCCTTTTACTGCATGTAATCTAACCAGTAATATTGTAGCCAGCGCCATGATCAGGATCTGACCGGAAGAGTTGGCTAAAAATAGAATATCAAAGTTCGATGATAGATCCTGCATCATAGCCTCAGGATCCAGGTTATCGGATGTAAGTAATATACCAACTACACCAACAACCGCTCCTACAACATTAAAAGCGATCAGGGCTATGAGAACCCATCCAAAAGCAACGGCCCAATGAGCAAATCCATTACGCTCCACCCATGGTATATTATTTTCTTGATATGTTGAAGGTTTCTGAGAATCAGTGTTCGAACTAACGATTTGTTCCATCAATTTTTTTTATTCCTCAGAGGCAAATATTTTTGCCCCGATCATTCCAGTGATTGCGTTAACTATTCCAAGTACCACAGCATTAATCAACAAGCCTAAGGCGATTCCACCAAATGATTGCTGTTGCTCTCTGGTTTGTTGCATATTATCAATGGTTTCATTCAGTTGCGCCTGTGGCATACCGATCTGTTCCATTGAGTAAATCATATTATCATAAAAATTCTCCATCAATGCGGGATCGATCATCATCCAGAGCTGACTTATCACTGTTGCAAATATTGCAGCAATTGCACCGGTAAGTAATCCGATCAATGCACCCTGCCCAATTGTGAAGGTTATATCATAGGTTTTTGCATAATGTCTTGTTGATATTATTCCACCCACCAAACCAAATAGACATGTTAGTGGCAGGGTTAATCCTGAGATAACCATTACTGTCATTGAAGGTTCTGCACCGGCAACGTAATACATCAACAGAATTCCAAGTCCTCCAGTTATCAAAGCCACTGCTAGGGCACCAATTAATACCGAGTTCCAATATGTGGGCACTACCTGTTCATTTTCCATGATCTATGTGATTTTTTAATGAGAAAAATTCATTGTTAAATAAAAATACAACTGATAATCCAAGCATAATTCCTAGAACCAACCTGATTATCAATGTATTCGACCAAATATCAAAAAAGTTACCGAAGACATCGGCTAAATTTAAAATAATCAGTCCAATTAACCACCCAATTTTACTTCTATGGGAAATTTTCAATTTTGACAGAACTGGCAAAGCCAGCCACCCCACCACAAATGCCCCATAAATACCAATACAGCGACTGCAAACTGCCATTGGAATGCCTGACAAATGAAAAGAACGATCCGTGATTTGATGACATAGAAGATCAAAACCTTCATACTGCCAACTGAAAACTTGTGCATTTGAACTACTATAAAGACCCGGCCCCAAAGCTAATACAAACAACGATACTGATGCTCCTGCTATAGCTAAATAAAGAGTTCTGTTATGGGGCAGTACATCATTCAAAATCACTTACAATTATGGTGTGATAATACTATTAACGAAAGACTCAGGTGCTCTGCATGGGCGTCGGGTCTGTGCATCCATAAAGCAAAGGGATACTTCCCCGAAAACATGGATATCATCCGATCCTGGTGTTGTTACCTCATAAAATGTTTGAAGGCGTACTGCCGGCACATCAAACACCATGACTTTGATCTGCATTTTTTCATCGTAAAGAACCGGGATCTTATACTCTATCTCAGAGTGAATAACGGGTAGCATTACCCCCGATTCTTCCATTTCCCGATACGATAACCCATAGGAGCGGATCATTTCAGTACGGGCAACTTCGAAATACTCCAAATACCTGCCATAGTATACATAACCCATACGATCGGTTTCACCATAACGGCTTCTAAGCTCATGTGAATATTCGATCAACGGGCGTTTATCCGGGTACTTCACGCGATCACTTAACCGTTTTCCACTCACCCATACTTGCATATTTCTCAATACGCTGTTCGATGAGTTTTTCCGGCTTCAGCTTTTTCAAATGTTTGAGACTCTTTAAGATCTGTTTCTTAACTTCCTCAGCAGCAGTTTCATGATCTCGGTGAGCCCCGCCAAGTGGTTCAGGAATGACCCCATCGATGACCTTGAGTTCTTTCAGGTCAGGAGCTGTTAACTTGAGTACTGCAGCAGCTTGCTCCTTATAGTCCCATGTTTTCCAAAGTATGGAAGAACAAGATTCAGGGGAAATAACAGAATACCAGGTATTCTCCATCATATAAACTTCATTGCCCATTCCAATTCCAATAGCACCACCACTGGCACCCTCACCAATTACGACAGTAATGAAAGGCACTTTTAGCATTGCCATCATCTTCAGGTTCTTTGCAATTGCTTCAGCTTGCCCCCTTTCCTCAGCTTCCAATCCCGGATATGCTCCCGGAGTGTCTAGTAACGTTATGATAGGGATATCAAATTTTTCAGCAAGCTGCATCAATCGATATGCTTTGCGATATCCTTCAGGATTTGCCATTCCGAATCTTCGGTACTGACGTTGTTGGGTATCCCGTCCTTTTTGGTGCCCCAGGATCATAACAGACTGGCCATCTATTGTAGCAAATCCTCCAACTATTGCCTTATCATCCGCATGATATCGATCACCATGTATTTCGACAAAATTCTCAGTTATCTTGTCTATATAATCCAATGTATATGGGCGGTCAGGGTGACGTGCAAGTTGTACACGCTGCCATCGTGTAAGGTTCTCAAAGATGGACGATCGAAGTTTATCAACCCTCTTATTGAGACTTTCAATTTCTTTATCAAGTACACCATCACTCACATTTGAGAGCTTTTTCAACTCCTCAATTTTGTTTTCAAGTTCAGCAATGGGTTGTTCAAAATCTAAATATTGCATAACTGCTTTTTAGGTTTAATCTCTGTTAATATACGCAATCTTCTATAGAGGTGAGAATTCAGAATTGATCAAAGTGTTCCGAAAATACTACGGAATTTCAAGGACCAAACTCTCCATATAGCTTCTCTGACGATAGCTTTTGACATTTTTGAAACTCCTTCCTCGCGCTCTCTGAATACGATCGAAACCTCTTTCAATTTAAAACCGGCTTTCCAGGCTCTGAAATGGAGTTCTATCTGAAATGCATATCCATTTGATTTTATACGATCGATGGATATTTCTTCCAGAACTTTCCGGTGTATACACTTAAATCCGGCCGTTGTATCAAAGATAGGAAGCCCGGTTATGGTCCGTGCATAAATATTCGCTCCATATGAAAGTATCAACCTGCTGAGTGGCCAATTAATGATACTTATACCATTCGCATATCTTGATCCTACTGCCACATCTGCATTTCCTGTTCGCACCTCAGATATGAGCTTATCTACGTCATCAGGATCATGCGAAAAATCAGCATCCATCTCACAGATATACGTGTATCCTTCTTTGATTGCATACTTGAATCCTCGCACATAAGCGGTTCCCAAACCCAGTTTTCCTTCCCTCTCGATCAATTGCACTCTATCAGGATACTTTGTTATTGCCTTACGAACATGGTCTGCGGTTCCATCCGGTGACCCATCATCAATGACGAGAATATCAACCTTTGTTTCCAATTCCATCAATCGATCGATCAACCGTTCAATATTATGGGATTCATTATAGGTAGGGATAATGATCAGTGAATCGTTTTGCATTACTTACTGCCCCCTACCTTTAATAACTGTCATTACTGTATTGATCAAGATCTTTGCATCCATATTCAAGGATGCATTTTCAATGTAAAAAAGGTCATATTTTGTTTTTTCGCGAACATCTTCCATACTTGCATCATATTTCCATTTTACCTGAGCCCAACCAGTGATACCGGGTCGAACTCGATGACGGCGTGAATATAAGGGAACATCAGCAGAAAATTTCTCCACAAAGTGAGGCCTTTCGGGTCTTGGCCCTACCAGGCTCATATCTCCTTTCAAAACATTAACTAATTGCGGTATTTCATCAATTCGGAGTTTTCTCAACCATCTGCCAATTGGTGTTACACGCGGATCATTCTTAGAGGCCCACTGCGGCCCTGAGTTAATTTCAGCATCATTTTGCATGGTCCTGAATTTATACATGGTAAACGGCTTTTCATTCCTGCCAACTCTGATCTGTTTATAGATTACCGGGCCATCCGATGTAAACCGAATAAATATTGCAATGACCAATAATACAGGCAATGTCAAAGTCAAAACAGTGATCGAAATCACGATGTCTATAAGCCTTTTTGTAATTTGTTCCCAAAGTTGCATAGGTTCAGGAGAAACTTCGATCAGTGGCATACCAAAGATCTGATTTGTCTTACTCAAACCACTTACAATCTGATGGAAATCGGGTAAGAGCTTAAGTGATATTTCAGGCGAATCAGTTTTTGCAATAATATTTACAAGTTTCTCCCTATGTTCGGGATCCAGGGCAACCATAACATCCTGTACCTGCCAGTCATTTATGATCTGCTCGATCTCATCAATACTTCCAAGAATTTTATTCTTTGCAATACCCAATGACGGATCCGGATCGTACCCGTTGATACTCACAAAACCCAAAACTTCCATTCCTAAGATTTTATTTCTGTTTAGATCTTCGTAAGCAATTTTTGCCGACCTTCCGGCTCCAACAATTATGGCTCGGTGCAGACCTTTACCCCGTTGAGCAAAATATTTTTGAACACTTCTAATAATAAACCGGTTGGAAGCCATTAGAACAAAAACCGTAAAACCATATAAAAAGACTGCCTGTCTCTGTACTTCCCAGGTGTTTTGCTGATCATTACCTGAAACAAAGAAAAGGATCAAGACCCCAATGAAACTGGCTTTAGCTATTCGCAAAAACTCATCGAGCCTTGAGACCAAGTATAGTTTTTTATAAACACCGGTAACCACAAATAAGGCAATCCAAAAGACACTATATACTAGCCCGTTAGATAAAATTTCCGGTTCAATATTGAAAAGCCTGTACTCCCAAATAACTTCTGTGTAGGAATGATAAATTAACCATCCTGCCGAAACGACCATAAAATCGAGTAAACCTGTAAAAATAACTTCCCGATATCTTCTTAACTTTAGCATCAATTTCTTTAGCCTCAGGATTTAAAAAAATCAAAATACGGAATTTTAAATAGGCTGCATAACTTCATTAAACTCAATTCGCATTAGTTTGTATACACTCAAGAAAACGACAACTACCACAAAAGCACGATTAGGTGAACTTAAAACAGATCATGGCATTATAGAAACCCCCATATTTATGCCTGTGGGTACACTTGGCACAGTAAAAGGTGTTTCCCAACAAACTTTGATTGATGAAGTGAAAGCTCAGATCATACTTGGAAATACATACCACCTTTATTTACGCCCCGGTTGTGAAATTATTAAAAAAGCCGGCGGCCTACATAAATTCATGAAATGGGATAAACCTATCTTAACAGATTCCGGTGGCTATCAGATCTTTTCCTTATCTGATATTCGGGATCTGGATGAAGAAGGAGCTCATTTTCAAAGTCACATCGATGGCTCCTCCCATTCATTTACTCCCGAAAACGTCGTAGATATTCAGCGTATACTTGGTTCCGACATAATGATGTTACTGGATGAATGCCCACCGTATCCAAGCTCATATGATTATGCAAAAAATTCCATGGAACTTACTCATAGATGGGCAAAAAGAGGTCGGAAAGCATTTCTAGAAACAGAACCGTTGTATGGTCATAAGCAAGCTCAATTTGGCATTGTACAGGGTGGGACCTATAAAGACCTGAGGATCGAATCTTCAAAATTTATGGTAGATCAGGATTTCGAAGGCATTGCCATTGGGGGTTTAAGTGTCGGTGAACCTATCGACCTTATGTATGAATTTACTGACCTGAATACCGATTACCTGCCCCAGGATAAAGCCAGATACCTAATGGGAGTTGGAACTCCTGCTAACTTACTGGAAGGTGTAGCCCGTGGTGTAGATATGTTTGACTGCGTAATGCCAACAAGAAATGCCAGAAATGGCACAATTTTTACCCGACACGGAAGAGTTAACATAAGGAATGCGCAATGGAAGGATCATCATGAATTTCTGGATCCTGAATTTCCTTCAGATCTCTGTAGTAAATATACCATGGCATATATCCATCATCTGATTCGAAACAACGAAATCTTTGGACTTGTACTCGCATCCATTCATAACCTAACCTTTTATTTATGGCTTATGGAAAAGGTAAGACAACGAATAACGGACGATACATTTGGTGATTGGTATCCCGGAATGGTGGAAGAATTGGAGCGTAAGATCTAAAGTATTAGGGGGGATTAGTTGAATTTTTTTCGCTCTTAAAAACCCCCGATAATTCTGAAGAAATAGTCTTAACCCAGATCGCAAGATATATGAACCCTTTAAAAAACAAACTGTATTTGGTACTGTAATGCTTATCATAAAACTGATATAGAGCCTTATTGAATATCCAGTTATAACGCAGGTCACCTTTTTTGGTGCTTTCCCCCTTATAATGAATAATGCTTGTTTCAGGAACATAATCGATATAAAAATCTGTATTCTGAACCCTATAACAAAGGTCTATATCTTCACCGTACATAAAGAAACGTTCATCAAACCCGCCCAACTCCTTTAGCAGATCCGTTCTCCAGAACATACAGGAACCTGATAAAACAGGAACTCTATTAATTTCATCATCATCTAACCAGTTCAAATAATATTGATTGAAAAACTTTTTGTCAGGAAAGAATTCATGCAGAGAGAACATCTTACAAAATGATGACCAGATCGTTGGTACAGACCGTTTTGATTCAGGTGCGTATGAACCATCAGGATTTAGAATTTTAGCTCCTGCAGCACCACACTTTGGATTATTTTCTAAGTGATCTGTTAGTGTGGAAAACAAGTCTTCACTGATCACAGTGTCAGGGTTAATTATGAAAGTATACTTTCCACTTGCTTCCCTGATGGCCTGATTATTTGCTCTGCCAAATCCAATATTTGTCTCATTATCTATATACTTAACATTTGGAAAATACTTCCTTAGATAGTTATTCGAACCATCCCCTGAATCGTTATCGATCACAAATATTTCAAGATCGAAACTATGTTTTGCCTTTTCGATCGATTTCAGAAGCCCTTTTACATATTCTTTCACCTTATAATTTACAATGATGATTGAAATATCAGGGTGCGTCTTTTCTGGCATCAATTCACAATTACGACTTTTCCGATTCCTTTTTCGCCACCACCTGCTGAATTTGCAATTACATAGTACACCCCGGTACCTAATTTCTTTCCATTAAAATCACGTCCGTTCCAACTCACCGTTCCACCCCTGGTTTCCAGCGTATTCACTACAAACCCGTCTATGCCTAAGATCTTGACATTTGTTTCCTCTGTCAGCCCTTCAATTAGAATTTGGTCATGATCTTTATAACGGAAAGGATTTGGAAAAACTTTAAGTGTGTTCATTTTATTTTCTGCTACTTTCGATACATCTTGGTAACTCACTAAGCCAACATCCGTTGATATGAAAACCTCTCCGTTAATTTCGTTAACTTTTATATCGTTAATGTTATTAGAGATCAAATTACTATTTTCAGCTGTAAATCTTTTTAGAATTCGACTACCTTCATTATTTAACAGCCATACTCCTTGACCCTGACTCCCTACCCATTTTTGGTTTGCAGGGTTTACTGCTAAGGAGGAAACATTCAGATCTCTTAAAAGGAATCTTGACGCAGCTGTCGTATCCTCATTGATCAACCACTGAGCTTGCCTTTCATTAGCGGATCCACTGATAATAAACTCCGGAAAAATAAATCGAGCCAGACCTCTGTCTGTTCCGATCCAAATTTCACCGTTCCTGTCTTCAATTATTGCATTGACTTTTGGATGAGGTAAATTTCCTCTGTCAGGATTTTCTGTTAGTTTTATGTATTCATCATCATTTTCAGTTTCAGGTGAGTTTGTATCAATAACCAGCAAACCCAGTCCTGAATTCGTATTTGTGATCAACGAGATCCATTTTTGATCATTTGAATCAATATATAAGTCATAATAATTATCCGTACCCGTCACATTTTTGAAATTTTCCCACTCATTGCTACCATCTTTCAGCAAATTAAGAGGATATTCAGATAGATAACTAACTGCCCATAAATTATCCTCGCTATCTTTGCTTAGACCTGATATAACTACAAAACTATTATCGGAAAATATACCCGATAAACTTGAATTTGCAGAATTATAAACTTCAATACTATTATCTGATTTTGCATGTTTGATAACACCATCCCCCCAACTTCCCAAATAATATGAGTTAGTTGTCTGGCTTACTGAGTAAACTGTTTCAACAAAAGCTAATTCTTGACTGTATAACCTGTTATAGTTATCCCAATTATTACCATCATATATTGAATAACCCCGAAATGGATTTAAAGGATCAGAACCTGGAAATTCGTTACTTGAGGTACCAACCAACACACCATTATCTATTAATAATTTGTTTAAATAATTAAACTGAGGTCCCTGCGGAAGAATCTTGTTTCGTTCATTATTTACCCGGTCTATTAAATAAACTCCAGTATACCCTGTACCTATCGTAAGTTTTTCTTTAGAAATGCCAACTAAGTTCTTTCCTTCTATATCACTTACATTAATAATATCAGATAGAAAATCCTGGCCATATACATAGACATTATCATCTGTTAGAATGGCTAAGTAATCCCGGTTAAATGAAGTACTTATATCAGTGATTGGTTCGCTAATTTCAGTAAACGTTTCTGACCAATTTCCATTTCGTAACACACTAATTTCCTGACCATTCAATACATAAGTTGAATCAGTAAATGTAAAGATCTTGTCAATAATGGTAGAAATGAGGCCATTATTTACGTTATAAGTTTTCCACACACTATAGTTACTCAATTCATTATTTAAGGCTGCAATCGCAACTCCTTGAGTTGTTGAAATATATAATGAATCTTGTGTTACGATGAGATCTGTAACACTAATACCGGGATCAAAATTGCCAAACCTGAAATAGCTATTCTTCACTAAATAACTGCCAAGGTCATATTGTACGATACCAAAACCGGTAGCTACAAATAAACTATTATCCAAGACCCTGAAGGCATTGATTTCTTTGGACTCAAATCGTTCAACTCGTCTTATATCATCAAGTCTTTTGATTGTATCCCGTTGATCATTTATGACATCAATGGTACCATCTGAATAGCCTAAAAAAGTCAGAGCTCTTTCATTATCATAATAAACGGAAATAACATCATTGCCATACAATCCATCCGTGATATTTAATGTATTTACCTGACTTTCATTGGATTGGATAATTCCGCCACCGGTTGATGCTATAAATCCATCCTCAGTGGGTAACAGGGAATTTATAGATGAGAAGGATGAATAAAGACTCCAATCATCGGAATTTTGAGCATATATCAGACCTATTGAAGTCAAATATGCTATAGTTAAACAAAAAAGATGCTTTACCAAGAGATTTAGATAAGCTTATATGATGAACTTGTTTGTTGTGAACATAACAAAAAGTAAAACATCGAGTGGTATAAAAATAAAAAAGCCTCTTCATATAAAATAAAGAGGCTTTTAAAAAGGAAGAAGGCGACGACCTACTCTACCGCTTGTGGCAGTACCATCGGCGCTGCAGGGCTTAACGGCCGTGTTCGGGATGGGAACGGGTGGGACCCCTGCGCTAGAGTCACCTTCAATAAAATCAGTATATGGACCC